>NZ_CP059569.1:1202249-2404499 GCF_014054985.1 Kingella oralis | reverse complement strand
GGTTTCGTATTCAACGTGTGCGGTGTTAATGGTAATACCGCGTGCTTTTTCTTCGGGTGCTGCGTCAATTTGGTCGTACGCTTTGGCTGTACCGCCGAATTTTTCTGCCAAGATGGTGGTCAGGGCAGCAGTCAGAGTGGTTTTACCATGGTCAACGTGACCAATGGTGCCAACGTTTACGTGCGGTTTGCTACGTTCAAATTTTTCCTTTGCCATGGCAAATTCCTATTCAGTTAGTTTGTTAATAAATTGGATTTGGAAATATTTTTAGATGGTGCCCATGGGCAGATTTGAACTGCCGGCCTCTCCCTTACCAAGGGAGTGCTCTACCCCTGAGCTACATGGGCTTTAATTTGGAGCGGGTGAAGGGAATCGAACCCTCACCGTAAGCTTGGAAGGCTTCTGCTCTACCATTGAGCTACACCCGCTTATTTTCTACTCCAAAATACAGCAAGAATTTTATGGTGGTGGGAGAAGGATTCGAACCTTCGAAACTTTCGTGGCAGATTTACAGTCTGCTCCCTTTGACCGCTCGGGAATCCCACCAAAAGAATTGCAACTATACGTTAGTTTTTAAATTTTGGTCAAGCATAAGTTTGTTATTTTGTTGGATGTTTTTGTTTTTGCGTTTATTTTTCTTGTGCGATTTTGTAGTATTTGGCGAGTAGTTGCTCGTGGGTTTCGGGGTGTTCTTCGTCGATTAGGATGCAATCTACGGGGCAAACTTGCTGGCATTGGGGTTCGTCATAGTGTCCAACGCATTGGGTGCAGAGGTTGGGGTTGATTTCGTAGATTTCTTCGCCTTGTGAGATGGCATCGTTGGGGCATTCGGGTTCGCATACATCGCAGTTGATGCATTCATCGGTGATGAATAGGGACATTTTGAATCTCTTTGTGTGGTTTGAAATGGGGCTGGATTATAGCGGATTTTTTTATTTTCAGGCTGCTTTTGCCGTGCGTTTTACGGTTTGAGAATGGTTATTATGTTTATTTTAATCAGTGGGTTGGACGTGTTTGAGCAGCAGAAATTGGCTTTGCCCCGCTTTGCCTTGCCGATGGATGGATAGCCATTCCGGCAGCGGGGGAATTTGGCCGGCTTCTAAGTAAACATAAGCATGGGCATGAAGACGGGGCTGAATGGCGGGAAACAGATTTACCCAATCATTCCATGCGTAGGGCGGGTCTAGAAATAAGGTGTGGTATTGCTGGGTGGTGGCGCGCAGGTAGGCGATGGCATTTTGTTGGTGGATGTGGGTTTGGTGGGCAATGTTGAGCTGTTGGGCGATGCTGCGGAGTTGGCGGACGGTTTGGAGATGGGTGTCGCACAGGGTGGCGCTTTGGGCATGGCGCGAGATGGCTTCAAAGCTGAGTACGCCGCTGCCTGCGAAGAGGTCTAGGGTGTGTTGTGCGGTGAGGTCTTGCCCGAGCCAGTTAAATAGGCGTTCGCGCACGCTGTCGGGGGTGGGGCGCAGCCCGTCTGCGCTGATAAAGGGGATTTTTCTGCCGCGTAGGTCGCCGCCGATGATGCGGACTTGGTTGCTGTGTTTGGGGTTGTGTTTTTTGCTGGGGTTCATGGCGTGCTGGGGATGGAAAAAGGAGAGGAATTATAGCGGATTTGCTGGCGTTGCTTGCACGGCGAAGATGGGCTGGGCTGCGGTGTTTTGCTGATTTTCAGGCTGCCTTTGTTGCCCGCCATAATAAGGCAGCCTGAAAACTATGTGCAGGGCGCATTTAATAGTTGGCAACGGATTAGCACGCCTTTGCTGCGCCGTCGTTTGCGGCTTCACACGGTTTTCAGGCTGCCTATTGCAGGCGTGGTAGTTGGCTTGCGTTTGCTTGTTTTCCGCTCAATAGGCAGCCTGAAAATGGCTTGGGCGGTATTTTCAGGCTGCCTTAAATGCTAAAATTTCATTTTTACTCAATCAACAGGAAAATCATCATGGCAAACCGCAATGAGCAGCTTTTTGAACGTGCAAAAAAAATTATCCCTGGCGGCGTGAACTCGCCCGTGCGCGCATTCGGCAGCGTGGGCGGCGTGCCGCGTTTCATCAAAAAAGCGCAAGGCGCGTATGTTTGGGACGAAAACGGGCAGCGTTACATTGACTACGTCGGCTCATGGGGCCCCGCGATTGTGGGGCACGCGCATCCCGAGGTGATTGAAGCGGTGCGCGAAGCCGCGTTGGACGGCTTGTCGTTTGGCGCGCCCACCGAAGCCGAAATCGTCATCGCCGAAGCCATCGCCCAAATTATGCCCAGCGTGGAGCGTTTGCGCTTGGTGTCGTCGGGCACGGAGGCAACGATGTCTGCCATTCGCTTGGCGCGTGGCTACACGGGGCGCGACAAGATTGTGAAATTTGAAGGCTGCTACCACGGGCATTCCGACAGCCTGCTGGTCAAAGCAGGCAGCGGCTTGCTCACCTTTGCTAACCCAAGCTCGGCGGGCGTGCCTGCGGATTTCACGCAACACACCATCGTGTTGCCATATAACGACGTAGGCAGCCTGAAAACCTGTTTTGAACAGCTTGGCGAGCAAATCGCCTGCGTGATTTTGGAGCCGATTGCGGGCAACATGAATCTGGTGAAACCGAGCCAAGAATTTGTGCACACGCTGCGCCAAATCACCACGCAACACGGCAGCGTGTTGATTTACGACGAAGTGATGACAGGCTTTCGCGTGGCGTTGGGCGGCGCGCAATCGGTGCACGGCATCACGCCCGATTTGACCACCATGGGCAAAGTCATCGGCGGCGGCATGCCGCTGGCAGCGTTTGGCGGCAAAAAAGAGATTATGGACTGCATTTCGCCGTTGGGCGCGGTTTACCAAGCAGGCACGCTATCGGGCAACCCCGTTGCCGTAGCAGCAGGCTTGAAAACGCTGGAAATCATCCAACGCACAGGCTTTTACGAACACCTCACCGCGCGCACCGAGCAGTTGGCAAACGGCATCAACCAAGCAGCAAAACAAGCGGGCATCACGTTCACCGCCGACAGCATCGGCGGCATGTTCGGCTTTTATTTTGCCGACCACGCCCCGCAAAATTACAGCGACATGGCGGCTTCCAACATTGCCGCGTTTAAAACCTTTTTCCACGGGCTGCTGGAACGCGGCGTGGCACTCGGACCATCGGCGTATGAAGCCAGCTTTATGTCTGCCGCGCACACGGCGGAACTGGTGGATGAAACGATTGCGATGGCAGCGGAGGTGTTTGCGCAGATGGCGTAGGCAGAGGCAGCCTGAAAACCTTGCCCAAGCCCAGCCATTCCATCTGCTTTTTGGGCGCAAGGGCACGGCTTGCCAGCAAGCCGTAGGGCGCGCGGTTTACCATTTTCAGGCTGCCTAATATCGCGCCCGCGTTTAGGCAGCCTGAAATTTTTGCCCAAGCCCAAAGGCAGCCTGAAAAGCAAGAAATGCCGTTATGCCCGCGTGGATGAGCATGACAGCAGTTGGATGGGGTCGGCGGTTTCGCCAAGATTTCAGGCTGCCTCAAAATCTTGTTCACATCGCCCTGCTCTATTTCCACTATAAAAGGCAGCCTGAAAACCATATTTCTGTTTTCAGGCTGCCTTTTGTAGCGAGACAAAATCACACCAACACCAATAGGGCGTGTGGCTTTGCCACGCACGCGGTTTGCCAATCCTTAACCAAAGTTCGCGTGCGTGCCTGTAGCACATCTCCTACACGCCGATTGATTGGCATTTCTGATTTATCCCGCTATTCGTGTTCACATCACCCCCATTCCAAACACAAAGGCAGCCTGAAAACGGTTTTCCCCACTTTCAGGCTGCCTCATTCACACCAAACTACCTCGGCGCTTTCGCATAACCGTTATCGCGCCCGCCATCCGCAGGAAACGGATTTGCCGCACCCTCCGGCGCACGATTCGGGTCGCGCAGTTCAAAAACCGCCGTGCCAATCACGCCCACGTTCTGCACCGAGCCCGCATCCGAATGCGCCGCGTAAGCATCGCTTGGCTTGCCAAAAATAAACGAAGCCACCGCATCGTTGCTCTTGCGGAAGCCCTCAATTTCCAGCGTACCATGCGGGCGCAACACATAACCGTTGAGATAACGGCTCGCCGCCTTGCCCGAAATCACGTCCAAGCCGTCCACGCTCGCCACAATTTCCAACGTTTTATCGCTGTTATTTTTGTACACCAGCCGATAAGCCTGCCCCGCCTTGCCGCGCAAGAAATAACGCCCGTTATCGCGGAAAATCGGCAAAGCGCGGCGGTTATCACCCTGCACCGAAAGCGCCACCCTGCCCGCCGCCAGCGAAATAGAATTCAGGCTGCGCCCGCGATAATCCTTTGCCGAATAATGCAAAACGTGTTCCGCCAAAGGCTGCGAGTCCACGCGAATCAAGTTCACATGGCGCACAGACGATTGCACTTCATCGCCCCATTGCGTGCCCAGCCGCTCCGCCTGCGCCACCGATTTATGCGCCATCGCATTATCGGGCGCAGTTTCCATAGACACCGCCGCCACGCGGTCAGCCATCGGCTGCGACATGCACGCTGCCAAAGCCGTTGCCAACATCGTTACCGCCAAAGGTTTCAACCGAGAAAAAAACATAACCGCACTCCTTATGGGCAGCCTGAAAATCATTTGCGCGGAGGGGCATGCCCGTTCCCGCCACGCATCAAACCGCAAAATCATAGCCGCAAAAAGGCAGCCTGAAAATGGAGAACCCCGTTTTCAGGCTGCCTGCTTAACCTACATCAATACAAGCCTTCGCGCTCTTCGCGGGTGCTGATGTAAATGTTTTTCACTTGCGTGTAAGCCGCCAGCATCATTTTATGCGTTTCGCGCCCGATGCCCGACGTTTTGTAGCCGCCAAACGGCGCGCCGGCAGGCAAGCGGTTATAGCAGTTCACCCACACGCGCCCCGTTTCCAGCGCGCGCGACACGCGCAACGCACGGTTGATGTCGCGCGTCCACACCGCGCCGCCCAAGCCGTATTCGCTGTCGTTTGCCATGGCCACCACTTCTTCTTCCGTTTTGAACTTGATAACAGTCGCCACCGGACCGAAGATTTCCTCTTGCGCCACGCGCGCGCTGTTGTCTTTCACCTCAATCAAAGTAGGCTCGACAAATTCGCCGCCGGCCAAATCGCCCGCCACTTTCTTACCGCCCGTGATGATTCGGCAGCCCTCTTGCTCGCCGATTTTCACATATTTCAAAATCGTTTCCAGCTGCCCCGCGTTCACTTGCGAACCCATTTGCGTGTCGTCTTCCCAAGGCAGACCCAGTTTCACTTTTTTGAATTCCTCTGCCAGCGCGGCAACGAATTTATCGTAAATGCCCTCTTGCACAAAAATCCGCGAACCCGCGCAGCACACTTGCCCTTGGTTGAACAAAATGCCTTTTTGCGCGCCTTCCAGCGCTTTGTCAAACGGCATATCGTCAAAGAAAATGTTGGCCGATTTGCCGCCCAATTCCAAAGTGGAAGGAATCAGCAATTCTGCAGCGGCAATGCCCACGCGGCGGCCCACTTCGGTTGAACCTGTGAACGCCAGCTTGTTGAAGCCTTTGTGGTGCAGCATGTATTCGCCCGATTTGCTGCCGCGCCCCGTAATCACATTCAACACGCCTTTGGGCAGCAAATGGTTGATTTTTTGCGCGAGCGACAACAGGCTCAAAGACGTGCTGCTGGACGGATGAATCACAATGGTGCAGCCCGCCGCCAACGCAGGCGCGATTTTCCAAGCCGCCATCAAAAACGGGAAATTCCACGGAATAATTTGCCCCACCACGCCAATCGGCTCGCGCAACACCAGCGACAAATCTTCTTCGTCCAGTTGGTTGGCTGTGCCTTCTTCGCCGCGAATCACGCTGGCAAAATAGCGGAAATGGTCAGAAGCCAGCGGAATATCGGCGGCGCGGGTTTCGCGGATGGGTTTGCCGTTGTCCAGCGTTTCTTGCAGCGCGAATAATTCGGCGTTCTCGTCAATCACGTCGGCGATTTTGTTCAAAATAGCCGCGCGCTCGGTGGTGGTGGTTTTTTTCCAAGTTTTGAACGCTTCTTGCGCGGCGGCAACAGCGGCATCCACATCGGCATCGCTGGCATCAGTGAATTTTGCCAGTTCCGCGCCATTGGCGGGGTTGTAGGAAGCGAGCAAATTGGCGGGCTTCGTCCACGCGCCGTTAATCAATAAACCATACTCTTTGTCAAACACGTTTAGATTTTTAGCCATGACGGTCTCCTTGATGAGTTGTTGAAGGCAATGCCGACTGCGAATGCTATTTAGATATAGAGCGTTGCCTTACGCGATTGCGTGGATGTAGTATGGTGTAGTTGGCGCGGAGATACAAGAGCGCTCGCCAAGATGCTGTTTTAAACGTTTGATTTTGCAAGATAGTAATAAAATTTCAGGCTGCCTAAATATGGAATATTAGGCAGCCTAAAAAGCGTTTTATGCCGGATTAGTTGCAGTATTTGGCAATATCGGCATCGTATTTGGGAATCAACGCATCTTTGTTTTTCGCGTTGGCTTTGGTTACGGTTTCTTTGTTCATTTGCGCCGCTTTGCAGTTTTCTTTTTTCGCTTCTTCCATTTGTTTTTTGTTGGCTTCTTCTTTGCGGCGGTTTTCTTCTTCGATTTCTTTGTTCAACGCGGCTTGTTTGTCGGCGGTGGACATATTGGGGTCGTCTTTTTTCACAACGGGCGGCGGGGTTACGGTGCGGGTGCGTACGTTGATGGTGCTGGCGCGCCCCATTTTCAAGCCTGGGGGCGTGTCGGCAAATGCGGTTGCGCCGCTGCGTTGTTTCCATGTGAAGATAGAAGTATCGGCGGCGATGGCAGACGAGGCGGCAATCGCCAAAGCGATGGCGGATAAAGCAATTTTCGTTTTCATAATCTTTTCCTTGTTTAAGTTATCAAAGCACACTGCGTGTAAACAGACTGAATTCTAATGGGTTTCTTTCGCCCTGTCATGAAAACCGTTTTCAGGCTGCCTGAAAGCGCGTCAAATATGCTACAATCACGTGCATTTTAAACAGCCGTAAAGGTATGAAAAAATGCGCATCATAGAAAAAGCCTACACGTTCGACGACGTTCTGCTCGTCCCCGCTCATTCTCAAATTCTTCCGCGCGATGTCTCGCTCAAAACCCCGCTCACTAAAAAAATTACTCTGAACCTGCCCTTGCTGTCGGCCGCTATGGACACGGTTACCGAGGCGCGCTTGGCGATTTCTATGGCGCAAGAAGGCGGCATCGGCATCATTCACAAAAACATGACCGTTGAACAGCAGGCCTTGGCGGTCCGCAAGGTGAAACGTCATGAAAGCGGCGTGGTGAAAGACCCGGTTACCGTGTCGCCCGATAAGCTGATTGGCGATTTGCTGGCGGAGCGCCAGGAGCGCAAGCGCAAAATGTCGGGCTTGCCGGTGGTGGAAAACGGCAAGGTAATCGGCATTGTTACCAACCGCGATTTGCGTTTTGAAACGCGCTTGGATTTGCCCGTGCGCGCCATCATGACCCCGCGCGAAAAATTGGTTACCGTGTCCGTTGGCACGAGTATTGAAGAAGCACGCGAATTGATGCACCGGCATAAAATCGAACGCGTGCTTGTTTTGAATGAGCAAGACGAGCTCAAAGGCTTGATTACGGTGAAAGACATCGTTAAAAACACCGAGTTTCCCAATGCCAACAAAGACAGCGAGGGGCGTTTGCGCGTGGGCGCGGCGGTGGGTACGGGCGGCGAAACCGAAGCGCGCGTGCGGGCGCTGGTGGAAGCGGGCGTGGATGTGCTGGTGGTGGACACGGCGCACGGGCATAGCCAAGGCGTGATTGACCGTGTGAAATGGGTGAAGCAGACCTTCCCCGATGTGCAGGTTATCGGCGGCAACATCGCCACGGCGGCGGCGGCGCTGGACTTGGCAAAAGCGGGTGCGGATGCGGTGAAAGTGGGCATCGGCCCCGGTTCCATTTGCACCACGCGCATTGTGGCGGGCGTGGGCGTGCCGCAATTGACGGCGGTGCATAATGTTTCCGAAGCCTTGAAAGGCACGGGCGTTTCGGTGATTGCCGACGGCGGCATCCGTTTTTCGGGCGACATCGCCAAAGCGTTGGCGGCGGGCGCGGATTGCGTGATGCTGGGCGGGATGTTTGCGGGCACAGACGAAGCGCCGGGCGAAATCGAGCTGTACCAAGGGCGGGCGTATAAATCGTATCGCGGCATGGGGTCGCTGGGGGCGATGAGCCAAGGTTCGAGCGACCGCTATTTCCAAGAGAAAACAGAAAACACAGACAAATACGTGCCCGAGGGCATTGAGGGGCGCGTGCCGCACAAAGGCCCGATTATCAACATCATCCATCAGATTATGGGCGGCTTGCGTTCCAGCATGGGCTATTTGGGCTGCGCCACCATTGCCGAAATGCACGAGAAGGCGGAATTTGTGGAGATTACGTCTGCGGGGATGAGCGAATCGCACGTGCATGACGTGCAGATTACCAAGGAAGCGCCGAATTACAGCCGCTAAGCGGGTTGAATCATGCAAAGGCAGCCTGAAAACAGGATTTTCCATTTTCAGGCTGCCTTTGCGTTGCGTCTCTTTATAAAATGATGCTCTGCCACTATCTACACGGCAGGAAACGATTGAAACGGAGTGATAATGAAAGATTTGTCTGTATGTTTGCTGCTGCTGGATGATGCCTGCACCCACCGCCTGCCGCCCGCCCGCGTGGGGCACGGCTATTGCGCCCATATCAGCCTGCCCGAGGGGAAGATTGTGTCAGCGCGGGCGCGGATTTTGCCTGCGGGCAGCGGTTTGCGCGTGGTGTCGGAACGCGGGGGCGATACGCTGCATTTGATGGTGAAAGGGGTGGCGGCGGTGCGCGGGCAGGTGAAAGTGAGCCTGCTGCTTCAAACCGAAATCTGCCCGTGCGAGGTGTTGCACGAGTTTTGGCTGCTGTCGCAATAGCCGGCAAGCCAATCAAAAAGACAAAAGGCAGCCTGAAAACCAGATAGGTGGTTTTTCAGGCTGCCTTTTGTTTGGCTGCGCACGGGCGGCTTATCCGTTGTTTGCATCCGCAGTTACGGCTCAAATTTCTTCACCGCCTGCTGCACCAGTTCAATCTGGCGGGCGTATTCGCGGCAGTGGGGGCAAATCATCAGGTGCAGGCGCAGGGCGAGGCGTTCGCTGCGGGTGAGCGGCCGGTCGGCGCGCTGGGAGATGAGGGCGGTGATTTGGCGGCATTTTTTCATGTCGGCTCCCGATGGTTGAACCATTTGATTTGCAGGCATTGGCGCAGGGCTTCGCGGGCGCGATGCATCACGGTGTAGTAGTTGGCGGCGCTGATGCCGCAGTGGCTTTGGATGTCGGGCGCGTCCCAGCCCATGATTTCGCGCAGCATGAACACGCGGGCGGTGTTTTCGGGCAGGCCGTAGAGGCAGGCTTGGAACACGTCTTGGAACTGGCGGTTTTCCAAATCCTGCTCGGGGCTGCGCTGGTGGACGGGGATGCCGTCGGCATGCCAATGCCCGCTGCTGTCAAACTGGGCTTCGTAGAGTTCGTCCAGCTCCATTTCGGCGGAGGTTTCGGCGAACACGCTGCTGTGGCGTTGCTTGTGGCGCAGGTAGTCGTTGATTTTGTTTTTCAAAATGGCGAACAGCCAGGTTTTGAGCTGGGCGCGCCCTTGAAACTGCCCGCGGTGGCGCAGGGCGGCGAGCAGGGTTTCTTGGGCGAGGTCTTCGGCGGTTTCGGCGTTGCCGGTTTGGATGCGGGCAAAGCGCAGCAAGTCGCTTTGCAGCGCCACCAAATCGGCTTCGTCCCATTGCGGGGCGGCACTCACGCGCTGTGCTCCGCAGGCAGCAGCACGTCGGCATCCACCCATTGCTGCCAGCGGCGTTCGATTTCAGGCTGCCATTGGGCGGCTTGTTCGGACACGCCGGCGAGGCTTTCGCAGATTTGCGCTTGCGACAGGGGAGACTGGTCGGCGGCTTGCAGCAGGATGCGGTCGATTTCGTCCAGCGGGCTGTGGTACACGCTACCGCCCGCGTCCTGCCACACGGCTACGGCGGTGGGGGCAGCCTGAAAATCGGGTTCGTCGGCGCACACGTTGAACGGGTAGTCGGCGATGCCGGCGGCGGGGGAAAGTACGAAGGGGGTGTCTTCATCCCACTCGAAGGCGGCGTTGGGCGGGGTGGCGGCGATTTCGGCAACCAATTGGCTGTGCTCGAAGCGCATCAGCTGCAAGATGTGCTCGGGCAGCCTGAAAGCGGCGCGGCCTTGGCGGCAGAAGGCGAGAAATTCGCCGGGGATGTCTTGGAAATAGGGGCTGTGGGCACTGCCTTCGGCCACAAAGGCTTCTTTGGCGGCCACCCATTGCTCGGGGTCGGCGTAGCGCGCGGCCTGCGGGTAGCAGCGTTGGATAAAGCCGTTGATGTTGTTGCGCACCAGGCGGGCGTACACGGCGAGGCGTTCGGCATCCAGCGGCGCGGCGGGGTCGGCGCTGCCTTGGCGCACAGCGCGGGCAAGCGTTTCTTGGAAAGCGGCGGAGGCGTTTTCAGGCTGCATGGGCGTACTCCGTTTTCATGGCGGCGGCAGGTTGCATTGCGGCGGCTTGGATGCCGGCGATGCGGGCGACTTCGGCTTCCAGCTCGGCAAAGGGCGGGAAGTTGAAATCGCGTTCCAGCAGGGTGGGCGGGATGTGCGCCATGCGGTGGTAGGCGGCGGCGAGCAGGTCCCACACGTTGTCTTTCACCGGCGCGCCGTGGGTGTCGATGAGGATTTGCGGGTTTTCGTCGTCGTGGCCGGCGATGTGGATGTAGTCCACCCGCGCCATATCGACGGTGTTGAGGAAATCGTGCGGCGCGAGCAGCCCGTGGTTCACGCTGTTCACATAGATGTTGTTGATGTCCAGATGGATACCGCAGTCGGCTTCCTGCGCCACGGCGTTAAGAAATTCGGCTTCGTTCATTTCCGCCAGCGGGCTGTGCAGGTAGTAGGAGGTGTTTTCCACCGAGATGCGGCAGCCGAGGAAATCCTGCACTTGGCGGATGCGGCGGGCGGTGTGGCGCACGCTGTCGGCGGTGAAGGGCAGCGGTAGCAGGTCGTAAAGATGCCCGCCGAGGTCCTGGCAGTAGCTCAGGTGGTCGGAAAAGAAGGTGCAGCCGTAGCGGCGCATCATGTCTTTGATGCCGGCGAGCAGTTCGGTGTCCAGCGGAGCTTGCCCGCCCAGCGAGAGGGACAGCCCGTGCAAGGCCAGCGGCAAGCGTTCGGCGGCTTCGTCAAAGCGTTTGCGCGCCGCGCCGCCCATTTTCAGCCAGTTTTCGGGCGCGGCTTCGATAAAGGCGATGGGGCTGTTGGCGGGCAGGTTGAGAAAATCGTCTGCCAAGTCGCGGCGGTAGCCGAGTCCTGCGCCTTGTAGTGTTCGGGTCATGGCGGTCCTTATTGTGGTTTTCAGGCTGCCTCTGGGAGCAGGCCGTATGGTTTTTCAGGCTGCCGTTTCGCGGAAAACGGCGCGGCGGCACGGTTTTCCGCCAAACGGCGGCAGGGCGGGGGTTTGCCCTTGCGTGGGTTTTCAGGCTGCCCGAGACAGTTGGCAGAGGCAGCCTGAAAATGGGGTCGGCTTATGCCTGCGGGCTTAGTGCGAACCGCATTTGCCTTCGCCGCATTTGCCTTCGGCGGCTTTGGTAGCAGGCGCTTTGCTGCCGCACTTGCCTTCGGCAGCTTTGGACGACACGCCGCATTTGCCTTCGGCGGCTTTGGTTTTGGCTTTGGCTTTCATGGTTTTGTTCACGGTAGGCGCGTCTTGTTTCGCGGCGGGAGCGGCAACGGCCTGAGTGCCCAAAGTCAGCGCCAAAGCGCCGGCCAATGCGATTGCGGAAGATTTTTTCATAATGGTGTACTCCAATAAAAAAGATTAAAAAATGAAGCCTGAAAACGCCCGGCTTCGTCGGCGTTAAACAATCGGTTTATTTGCCGCTGCGGTAGCGTTTCCACAGATAATCCAGCGACAACACGCCCGCGCCCTGCCCCAGCAGCGGCAGCAGCATCACGATGTACATCAGCGACAGCTTGTAGCCGCCCTGCCCGATATTGTAGCCGTTGCCCGCGTGGACGGCATACCACGCCACGGCGGTCAGCACCATCAGCGCGAAAGCGGAAAAGCGGGTGAACAGCCCCAACAGCAGCAGCACGGGAAACAGCAGCTCGGTACCCATTGCCGCGTACCAGTTTGCATCGGGCGAAAACAGCGAAAAGGGAAAAGGGAACTGGTCTTGGATTTCGGCGAACCAGTTTTCGCCGTTCCATTTGGTCAGGCCGGATTCGAAGAATTCATACGCCAGCAGGAGGCGCAGTCCGAGCTGGCCGACGGCTTCGCCGATGAGCGGATACAGTTTTTCAGGCTGCTTTTTGGCGGTGCGGGGCATGGTGGGTTCCTTTCTGTTTGGTGGTTTGTATTGCCTTATGCAGCTTTGGACGGCAGCCTGAAAAGTTTCTTACGGGGGAAGGTGAAAAATTTTCTTATGCACTGTTTTTAAATGAGAAAAAGTTTTCAGGCTACCTGAAAGACAGCATTTAGGCAGCCTGAAAACGGGGTAATGGCTTTTCAGGCTGCCTATCGGTTGTGTGGTTGGGATTTGTCCGGCGCACTTTGCCCCTGATAGCTTGCGGCTTCGCGCAGGATTTCGGGTTTGATGATGCCGTGCAGTTGGGCTGATGGGATGGCGGCGCAGCAGGCGGACAGGGCGGTTTCTTAGTCGGCATGACAAAGGCAGCCTGAAAACGGGGCAATGGCTTTTCAGGCTGCCTTCACCGTTTACTTCGCGTCTCTAAACCCACGTTTCAGATGCACCATCAACAGCGCGACCGCAGCGGGCGTTACCCCCGAAATGCGGCTCGCCTGCCCCACGGTTTCGGGCTTGTGGGCGTTGAGTTTCTGCTGCACTTCGGCGGACAAACCTTTCACTTTGGCGTAGTCGATTTCGGCGGGCAGGCGCAGGGTTTCGATGTCGCGGCGGCTGTTGATTTCTTCCTGCTGGCGGTCGATGTAGCCCTGGTATTTGACTTGGATTTCCACCTGTTCCGCCACGTTTTCAGGCAGCGTTTCAGACGGCCTTGCGTCGGGCAGGGTCATCAGGGCGGCGTAGTCGAGATTGGGGCGGCGCAGCAGGTCGTGCAGGTTGGCTTCGCGGCTTAACTTTTGCCCGAATACGCGCATTTGTTCGGACTCGGGCAGCTTTTGCGGCGTGTACCAAGTGGTTTTGAGCCGCTGGATCTCGCGCTCGACGGCTTCGCGTTTTTCGTTGAACGCGCGCCATTGCGCGTCGCCGATTAAGCCGATTTTGCGGCCGTCTTCGGTGAGCCGCATATCGGCGTTGTCTTCGCGCAACTGCAATCGGTATTCGGCGCGGCTGGTAAACATGCGATACGGCTCGTTCACGCCTTTGGTAATCAAATCATCGACTAACACGCCGAGATACGCCTGTTCGCGGCGCAGAATCAGCGGCTCTTGCCCGCGCACATACTGCACGGCGTTTGCGCCCGCGAGCAAGCCTTGCGCGGCGGCTTCTTCGTAGCCGGTTGTGCCGTTGATTTGCCCTGCGAAAAACAGCCCGTTAATCGTTTTGGTTTCCAAGCTGGCTTTCAGGTTGCGCGGGTCAAAATAGTCGTATTCGATGGCGTAGCCGGGGCGCAGAATGTGGGCGTTTTCCAAGCCTTTCATCGAGCGCACGAGGGCGATTTGGATGTCGAACGGCAGGCTGGTGGAAATGCCGTTGGGGTAGTATTCGTGCGTGGTTAAGCCTTCGGGTTCGAGGAAGATTTGGTGGCTGTCTTTGTCAGCGAAACGGTTGATTTTGTCTTCAATCGACGGGCAATAGCGCGGGCCCACGCCTTCGATTTTGCCGGTAAACATCGGGCTGCGGTCAAAGCCGCTGCGGATAATGTCGTGTGTTTTCAAGTTGGTATGGGTAATCCAGCACGACACTTGGCGCGGGTGCATCGCCGCGTTGCCGCGCACGGACATCACGGGTATCGGCGTGTCACCGGGCTGCTCTTCCAGCACGGAAAAATCAATCGTGCGCCCGTCGATGCGCGGCGGCGTGCCGGTTTTCAGACGGCCTTGTGGCAGCTGCAGCCCTTTCAGGCAGCCTGAAAGCGACTGTGCGGCAGGGTCGCCTGCGCGGCCGCCAGAATAGTTTTCCAAACCGATGTGGATTTTGCCCGCCAAAAATGTGCCGGCGGTGAGCACCACGGCGCGGGCTTTGAACACGACATTCATCGCGGTTTTCACGCCCGATACGCGCTCGCCGTCAAGCAGAATGTCGTCCACCGCCTGCTGGAACAAGTCCAAATTGGGCTGGTTTTCCAGCATTTCGCGGATGGCGGCTTTGTAGAGAATGCGGTCTGCCTGCGCGCGCGTGGCACGCACTGCCGCGCCTTTGCTGGCGTTCAGGCGGCGGAACTGGATGCCGGATTTGTCGGTTGCCAACGCCATCGCGCCGCCGAGCGCGTCGAGTTCGCGCACGAGATGGCCTTTGCCGATGCCGCCGATGGAGGGGTTGCACGACATCTGCCCGAGGGTTTCGATGTTGTGGGTGAGCAGCAGCGTTTGCGCGCCCATGCGTGCAGCGGCCAGCGCAGCTTCCGTGCCGGCGTGGCCGCCGCCGACGATGATGACGTCGTAGGTTTTGGGGTAAGTGATGGGGGTCATTGGGGTGTGTCTTTCGGGTTTCAGGCTGCCTTTTTATCATCACAAGGCAGCCTGAAAATAAAAAATCATTCAGTATCTGATGCTTGACAAGCAGTGAATAAAAACAGGAATTTGAATCGGCAGCGTAATCACATCCGCCGCTGCGGTAAACGGCGTGGCCAGCACGGCCGCTGCTTTGGCGGCAGCGTGTGCTTTGCTGCGGCGGTACTGCACCACGTTTATCGGCATATTCATCGCCGTTATGCCGTTGAGGCGGTAATCGGTATCCGGCGCGGCGACGTAGTATTTGCCTTCATACGACAGCTCCACTTTAACCGTATGGCTATGCGCGTCCGGCTGCATGCACGCGCAGCTGTATTCGCTGGAAAAATATTTGATAATGGCGGGATTTTCCAGTCGCCACGAAATTTCCGCCTCTGCGCTGCCATCGTTTTTCAAATAAACCTTATCGATTCTGACCGCCGCTTAGGGATATTGCTGCGCCCAGCGGTTCATTTTGGCAAATATTTTTGCCTGATGCTGGCGCAACGTTGATTCATTAGGCGACAACACCAGATGATGCCGGTCGGTCATCATAATCAACTGCCCGTCTTTGTCCAAACCCATGTAGCACAGGGTTTCTTGGCTGTACATTTCCTTTTGCTCAGGTATTTGATCGACTTTGTCGTGCATCAACTATGTGGCGCAACCGCCCAATAGCCAAGCGGATAATGCGATAACGCTAAAACGAATTTTGGTTTGCATGGTAACGCTCCTATTCGGGTTCACTAAACAGCGCAAATTTTACGCGATTTCAGGCTGCCTTGATAATTAAGGCGCGCGATTATACGCGCTTTTAAAACCATTTTTGCCTTACCGTTTGACTGCGCTTTTCAGGCTGCCGCAAAAGCGAGAACCAAGCCGGTTCTTTCATACCCAGCCGTCCGAATGCAAAACACTGTTTGCCTGTATCATCTTCACCAGCAAACACCGCTTAATTTGAAAAAAACAATAAGAAAAACCCAATTTTCAGGTAAAATAACGACTTTCCCATATGGCTGAATTTTCTCGCCATTTACTTTTCTTAAAACGGAGTAACTCATCGTGTTGAAACACACCCTATTATCCTTGGTATTGGCTGCAAGCCTCACCGGCTGCGTAACTTACGGCACGCAACACTTCAACCCCACGCCCGAGCAATCCGCCGCCATGGAAGCCGATTCCCGCGCCGTGCAAGCCGCAGAACGCGCAGAACGCCGCGAACGCCGTGCAGAACGCCGCGAAGAAATGATGGACGAAGCCGATGCCATCAACCGCGCTTACGGCAACCGCAAAGTGTACATCCTGCACTAATTTTTAATCCTTTGGAGTTTATGCAATGAAAAATAACATTCTATTCTTGGTTTTAACTGCATTCATCGCAACAGGTTGCACCACCAGCGGCAGCTCTGTGGGCGACATGGCAATCGGCAGCGATTCTGCCGCCATCAAAGCTGGTCGTAACCGCAAAGAAGCGCAACTTTCACGCGCCGAGTTGGAACAACACCGTCGCCAACGTGCTAACGTATCCGAAGAATTGGCTTTGGAGCGTGAAAAACGTGCCAACAAACGCGATCAAATCAACGGCGCAATGGGCACAGCCGCTGGCGCGGTGGGCTTGATTGGCGGCATCGCAGCAACTGCGGGCATGATTAAATCCATTTTCTAATCGCTTAACCGCGCAAGATAAGGCAGCCTGAAAACGGAAAAACCAGTTTTCAGGCTGCCTTTTTATGCTTGGATAATGGGGGCGCAGGTAAAACGATAAGCCGGGTTCTGTCGTTGAACAGCCATTCATCTAGACTTTGCGTTGCCACAAAGTTCAAGCAACCTACCCGAACGCTCGGCGAGCAGCGTCAATGCGTTCTGTTTGGTCTTGCTACCAATGGGGTTTAGCCTGCTGCGCGTTGTTACCAACGGCACGGTGCGCTCTTACCGCACCTTTTCACCCTTGCCTGTGCGCGATGCGCCATCGGCGGTCTTGCTCTCTGCGCCACTTTCCGTCGTGTTACCACGCCCAGCCGTTAGCTGGCATTGTGCTCTGTGTAGCCCGGACTTTCCTCCCCGTGTTGCCACGCGGCGGCTGTCTGTTTTGCCTGCGCGGCCGATTATACAAGGTTTCGTTGGTTTCAGGCAGCCTGAAAAGCGCGGCAAAGCCCGAACCGCGAAATCATTGCGCCGACCTTGATGGCTGGGCTACAATCCGCCATCTTGTTCTGCCAATTCATCCCGCCAACGGGCCAGCGTGGTTTTCAGGCTGCCTTAATTTTTTAACCTTTATTGGACGGCTGTCCAACCGCTTTTATGTCACTTGATTTTTCTTCTTCCCAACAATTTATCCGTGCGGCGGAAAGACTTTACCCGCAGCTGGGCTATCAAAAATTATCGGTGCGCGCGTTGGCTGCCCAAGCGCAACTCAGCTCGGGGCTGTTTCATCATTTGTTTGCCAACAAGGATGATTTTATGGCGCAGGTGTTTGCACAGCATTTTCAACGCGCGTTTGGCTGGCTTGCGCCCGAGTTTGCCGCCGATGCGCCGCCGTTGGAACGCTTGCGCCGTTTGTATTTTCAGGCTGCCTTATCGTTGCGCAATGAAGTGCCGTGGATTACGCGGATGATGATTGATAGCGCGGATAATGTGGCGACGGCGCAGCAAAGTATGCAGGATTTGGTGCTGCGCGAGTTTCATATTGTGCGCCAGATGGTGCGCGAGATTGCGCCGCAGCTATCGAACGAGCAGGCGATGCTGGCGATTAGCCAAATGCAAACCAGCATTTTGCTGCCGATTTTGGCGGCGAACACGTTTAGCCGCATTCGCGTGGTGCCCGATGAATTGCGCCGTCCGATTTTGCAGCAGCTAACTGATGAGGCGCTGGCGCAGCGTGTGGATTGGATGATAAAGGCTTTGTTTAGTGCGAAGGAAACGCAATGAAAAAATGGATTATTCCGGTGGTGATTGTGGCTGCGGGCGCGGCGGGTTTTGCAGTTTACCAAAAGCAGCACGCCGATAGGCAGCCTGAAAACATTATCGCCTCCAACGGGCGCTTGGAATTGGAGCGCATTGATGTCGCCACCCTGTATGCGGGGCGGGTGAAAAGCATGAATGTGGACGAAGGCAGCGAAGTGAAGGCGGGCGATGTGTTGGCGGAATTGTCGTCCGACACCACGTCTAGCCGCGTGGAAGAAGCCGAAGCGGGCGAATTGGCGGCGAAAGAGATGGTGCAGCGGGCGCAAGCGGGCGTGAAACAGGCGCAGGAAGCGGTGGCACGGGCGGATGCCCAGATTGCGGCGCAGTTGCAGCAGCAAAAATTGGCGCAGATGGAATTGGACAACGCGGGCAAGATGCAAAGCGAGGATTTGGTTTCGCCCGTGGAAACGCAGCGTCGCCGTTCGCAACGCGATGGCGCGGCGGCGGCGGTGAAAGCGGCGCAGGCGGCGAAAGCGGAAGCCTTGGCGGCGGTGCGGCAGGCGCAGGCGCAAGTGGCGGAAGCGCAAGCGGGCGTGGCGGCGCGGCAGGCGCAGCTTAAATTGGCGCAGTCTGCCAACAGCGACATGCAAATCACCAGCCCGAAAGACGGCGTGGTGGAATACAAAATCGCGCAGGCGGGCAATGTGGTCGGCGCGGGCGGCAAGGTGGTGAGCCTGCTGGATTTTAGCGATGCGAGCATGGCGATTTTCTTGCCTACGGCGCAAGTAGGCAGCCTGAAAGTGGGCGACGAGGCGCGGATTAAGCTGGACGGCTTGGATGCGGTGTTCCCCGCCAAAATCAGTTTTATCGCTACCGAAGCGCAGTTCACGCCGAAAAATGTGGAAACGGCAAACGAGCGGGCGAAGCTGATGTTTAAAGTGAAACTGCGGATTCCGAAAGAAACGGCGTTGCAATACAAAGGATTGCTCAAAGGCGGCATGGTGGGCAACGGCTATGTGCGCACCAACGGGCAGCAGGCTTGGTCGGCGGATTTGGCGGTGAAACTGCCGCAGTTTTGATTGTTTGGATAATGGGATAGAGGCAGCCTGAAAATGGGATGGGCGTTTTAACGCGCTTCGCTCGTTTTCAGGCTGCCTCAAATTTGGCTTTTGGCAAATAATGGAGAACATCATACCCGCTATCCATCCCCATCTCACCATCACGCTGATTGCGCTGCCACTTTTTTGGGCTTGGCTGCCTTGCGTATGCGCGGCGCAAAAGGGCGATTTCGCCGGGCATGGTGGGCTGCACGCGCTGGTGGATTTGCCCGTTGCACAGTGGCAGGCAGGCTTGTTGGCACAGAGGGGAATGGCGTTGGCGGTGTTGAGCAAACGGTGTTTGCGGTAAGCATAAGGCAGCCTGAAAACGGGATAAGCATTTTCAGACTGCCTTTATTTGTGGTTAGGATTTCAATTTTCAGGCTGCCTTTTTATCCGCAAAAGGCAGCCTGAAAACCGTATCCCCATCAAACGTGCGCTTGAATCACTTCCGCGCCGTCTTTTTTGGCGAGTATCAGCAAATCGGCATAGCGGTGGGCAAACAAGCCGTTTTCCACCACGCCCGTGATGCGGTTGAGCGTGTCTTCCATTTTCATCGGCTCGGAAAGGTCCAGCCCGTGCACATCCAAAATTTCGTTGCCGTGCAGGGTTTTGCAGCCGATGCGTAATTCAGGCTGCCCGCCCAGTTTCACGATTTTGCGCGCCACCATGGAACGCGCCATCGGAATCACTTCCACCGGTAGGGGAAACTTGCCCAGCTTGCGCACATATTTGCTTTCGTCGGCGATGCAGATAAATTGGTCGGACAGCGTGGCGACGATTTTTTCGGGCAACAATGCCGCGCCGCCGCCTTTTATCATTTGCATCATGTGGTTGATTTCATCCGCGCCGTCAATATACACGCCCAAGCGCGTTACTTCGTTGAGCTGGATTTGCGGGATGCCGTATTGCTCCATCAGCTCCGCGCTTTTGAGCGAAGTGGTTACCGCGCCCTTGATTTTCTTGCCGCTTTGCCCGAGCGCTTGGATAAAGAAGTTTACGGTGCTGCCTGTGCCGATGCCGATGTATTCGTTTTCGGGCACAAATTCCACCGCTTTGGCGGCGGCGAGTTGTTTGAGTTGGTCTTGGGTGAAGTTGCTCATTTTGCACATCCTTTGGTTGGGGGGAACGGGATGATTATAGACGTTTCAGGCTGCCTTTGGGGGAGTGTTTTGCGGAGGCGGAGGCAGCCTGAAACCCTATTCGGCACGGAGCGACGATGGCTTGTTGTTCAATCGCGTTGATGGCGCTGGCGAGCGGTTGATACGTTTTGCAAACGATGCAGCTTGAAAAGCCAGAGTCGTTATCAGACAAACCGAGGGCGCGCGTTTTAGCAAAGCCCAAACGTTTTCAGACTGCCGTTGAGTGTTCAGATGGTGTTGGACGTTTAAAAATAGACGGGTTGGATGGCTTACAGCGAGCAGCGAGATTGGTTGCCGCCGGATTGCGGCAGCCTGAAAATAGCGTTTCAGGCTGCCTCATAGCACAAAAGCAGCCTGAAAACTATATCGCAGCGTGTTTGGCGGCGGCTTTGATTGCTAGGATTTGGTGCACGAAGGCGGCGAGTTTTGCGGGGAAAGCGGTGTCGTTCAGGCTGCCGATTAGGGCGAAGGTGTCGGGTTTGCCGCCGTCGTCTGCGGTAAGGGTTTCGCCTTGGTAGTATTGGAAAAACAGGGCTTTTCCGCCGCGGATTTTGCCGCGGTGCAGCACCCAAACGCCGCCGTTGCTATCCTCCGCGAACACGCCGGAAACGGCGCGGTTCAGACCTTCAGTGGGGAAATTGATTTCCGCCGCAATCAACACCTTTTTGCCGGCCACGGGCTGGCCGATACCGAAGCCGTTCCAACATTTTTTACCCTGCGCCTGCATGGCGTACCACAAATCCAGTTCGGCTGAATAAGACACTTCAGCTTCAAAGCCGCCGCCCGCACCCGATACGGTGCAGGCTGCTTTTTGCGGCAGCGCGGCCAGCAGGGTTTCGACAAACAAGGCTTGCGCAGCGGCGAGTTTTTCTGAGGCAGACATAACAGCGAGCATAGAATTTCCTTTCAACAATAAAACGGAATGATAACGGGAAATCGGATGAGGCAGCCTGAAAGCTGTGACTGACTCGAAGGCGTGGCACAAGCGCGTTATTCGTCATACAATCATCACATTAAGTTTTGCAAACCGTTCAACACCGATTACGGAGGGAGTGAAACCATGAGCCAACTGCAACAAAACCGCCTGCCGGAACATTTTTATGACAAACCGTTCGCATTGTGTTTTTCCGGACAGGGCTTTGATTGGATAAGCAGCCTGCGCGAGACTTTGGCCGACGGGGCGCGGGACAGGGCAAATGAAGTGGCCGCCGCTGCCGCCCGAATTTTGGCACCAGTCGCAGAGCAGCTTGCCACCGCCCGCCCGCAGGGTTTCGAGCCGATCAAATGGGCGGAAAATGGCGCAGACGGCATTGATTTGGTGCGTGCCGCCGTGAGCGCGCCCGGCATTTTCCTTGCGCAAATCGCCAATCTGCACACGCTGGAAGCGCGCGGGCTGGACAGCGGCAAGGCGGCGGGCGTTATCGGGCATTCGCAGGGCATACTCGGGCGCTATCTGATGCGCGAGCCGCAGCACGCCGCCAAACTGCTGGCTTTGGCCGAATTGATTGGCGCGGCGGCCACGCTGCAAGGGCGCGCAACGGGCATGTATCTGCACGACGACTTGCATCCGATGGTGATGGTGCAGGGCGTGAGCCGCGGGCAGCTTGCCGCCGTGATTGACGAACTGTTCCCCGCGGATTCTGCCGACCGCCCGTGTATCGGCTTGCAGAACAGCGCGGACGGTTTTGTCGTCAGCGGCAAGCCCGAATCGGTGGCGCGTGTGTGCGGCGTGTTGTCCAACACGGTGAAAGACGAAAACGGCCAAACGCCCGAAAACCTGCTGTGGCGGTTGGACGTGGAAGTCGGTTTCCACCACCCCGCCATGCTGCCCGCCGTAGCGCAAGTGGCTGAATGGGCGGCAGCCTGCGGTTTGGATGCGGAACAGGCACGCAGCATCGCGCAAAATGTGTTGGTCAATCCCGTGGACTGGGTGGCCGAATGCCGCAGCATGGCCGCGCTGGGCGTGCGGCGGATTTTGGAAATCGGCCCCTCCGGCGGTGTGGCCATGCTGACGCAGGCCGTGCTGGACGGGGAAGGAATTGAAGTGCTGGATGTTTCCGGCGCGGAAGGCAAGGCGGCGTTGTTTGGCGGATAACGGCGGTCTCTGATTTTTGAAACTGCGGCTGCCGTGAAGTTAAAAAAGGCTACCTGAAAAATATTCGGCTTTGTTGAAGTGTATAATTTTCAGGTAGCCTTTATTGATGGGATATTTGAATGGCAGCTTGCTCAAAACGAAACTTCAACGAAGTTGAAAAGTAGCCTGCACATGGATTTGTTTTAGGTGGGTAGGTGATTGGGGCTGGAGGCTACGGCTTCCTAGGTTGGCTGAATAGTATGGGAACAACTAGAGATATTCATGATAAACTTAAAAATATTCGATAAAATGAAGCAAAAAAATCGCTTCTTTCTTATTGCTCAAATTTTATTAAATCTCCCATCATCGATATTTTTGACCGTATGGCTCATAAAAATAACCATAGTGATGGATGCAGAATTATTTTCATATTTACGTAAATTCATTAAATTATCAAGCTATATTGCAAGCCTATTCGCAGTGGCAACCTTGATCAATTTATTTTTTATAAGAGATATAAAAACCCTACCCATTGCGATGCTCATAAGTATATTTACATTGTTATTCAGTGCATATACCGTAACTTCGTATGCCTGTGATTCTTTTTATGGATATTGCATGTGCTTGGTTAGCAATTATATTTATGAAATTATTCACTAAACAACAAGAGAGACGTAGCCCTATGAAAACTTCAATTCCGAAGTGGCGTGAATATGGTTTGGCAGCACGCATACGGCGATGGTTTCAAAGGGATATTGTTTTTGCACATCCATATAAGCCGCGCGCGAAGCCGATATGTTCGACAAGCAGGCGTGATTTCGAGTCGGCGAGTTTGACAGTGAAAAAGAATGTGCCGCCGGCAATGAAGTTTCTGCGATAACGCGCCATAGGATTTTTGTTTGTGGTTTAGGTGTTGGATGTGCAGGCTGCGGCTTACTCACTTTGTTTGTTTTCAGGTAGTCTTTATCGATAGGATATTTGAATGGCAGCTTGTTGAAGACGAATCTTCAACGGAGTTGAAAAGCAGCCTGCACATTTGAAAACGGCAAACCGACAATCAAGTAACCGCGTGCGTGCGTACTGCACACACCCTACACGTTGGCTTTGAAGTTCCTTGTAATTCACAGGTAGGGTGTGTGGCGCAGCCACGCACGCGGTCGGTTGGGTATGTAAGCTACGGTTTGCTTATTTAATTAAAATAATTTTATCTCCAATTTTAACATTATTTAATGGTTTTAAATTTGCTTCTTGAGGTTTAATTATTTCTGTTGTCGTTTGGCTTGGAGAGAGATTACCAAGTATTCTTGTTAGCGCATCACGTCCTTCGTGTAATTTGCTTACTTTTGTAATTTCTCTAACATCTGGCCTTTTAATTAAATCAGTGGATTGAAGTGTTGCCATTTTTTCTTGTACATGCACTACTTTTACATTTCCCTTGATAATTTCTACAAATCCTAGGGACTCTTCTGTATCTGGATCAAAGATTTCCTTGCCAATACCTACAATAAGAAATTGATTTCCAATTTTTACTCCCCTATTCTCTCCAGCATTCATCACAACATTAAGGTTATCTATAATATCAACAATTTGAGCAAAATATCGGTTGTTAGACATTTCAATAGCCTCCATTATTAGTTAAAACATCGATAGCTTGTCTAGGAATTACAGGTCTAATTTCAATAGATGATAATATTTCTTGCTTAATATTTCCTTGCAAATCAAATAGATCAACTTCTTGAACCCAAGTATTTACCCGAATCTGTAGCATTTTTTCTTGAGCATTTTCTACAAAACCAACAAATAATAAGGTATCTAATTGATTTCTTTTGCCGTATCCAGCAACAAATATATTATATTTAAAATTCTCATTATTTCTGATTAAAAATATTACTTCATTATTACCCATCTCATTTACTTTCATGCAGCTTATTGGATTTTCCATTGCTGGTTTACTCTGTTTTTTTAATAGTTCAAAAATATATTTACCAAGTGCACAAATCAAAGTTAAAGATATTACGATTAAAAATATTACCCATTTTATAGATATCTTCATATTTAAATCAATAAAAAGACTAACTATACTTGATGAAAAACCAATAACAGCTACCAATATTGGGAAGGAATAGTTAAAAATTTGTTTTAAATTTTTCATGATACTCCAAAAACAAGCTTAAAATTATCAAGTGTCAGATATTAATAACATCCTTCAAATACTTCCCAGTATAACTTCCCTTAACCTTCGCTACCTGCTCAGGGCTACCTGAAGCAATAATCCTCCCCCCGCCATCGCCACCTTCCGGCCCTAAGTCGACAATCCAGTCCGCAGTTTTAATTACGTCCAGATTATGCTCAATAATCACAATCGAGTTGCCTTTGCCTTTCAGACGGCCTATGACTTCCAGCAGCAGGGCGATGTCGGCGAAGTGTAGGCCGGTGGTGGGTTCGTCGAGGATATAGAGCGTTCTGCCAGTGTCGCGTTTGGACAGCTCCAAGGCGAGTTTGACGCGCTGGGCTTCGCCGCCGGAGAGGGTGGTGGCGGATTGGCCGAGGCGGATGTAGCCGAGGCCTACGTCCATCAGGGTTTGCAGTTTGCGCGATACGGTGGGGACGGCGTCGAAAAATTCGCGGGCTTCTTCGACGGTCATGTCGAGGACTTGGCTGATGTTTTTGCCTTTGTATTGGATTTCGAGGGTTTCGCGGTTGTAGCGTTTGCCGTGGCAGACTTCGCAGGGGACGTATACGTCGGGCAGGAAGTGCATTTCGACTTTGATGACGCCGTCGCCTTGGCAGGCTTCGCAGCGGCCGCCTTTGACGTTGAAGGAGAATCTGCCGACGTTGTAGCCGCGTTCGCGCGAGAGGGGCACGCCGGCGAAGAGTTCGCGGATGGGAGTGAACAGGCCGGTGTAGGTGGCGGGGTTGGAGCGCGGGGTGCGGCCGATGGGGGATTGGTCGACGTTGATGACTTTGTCGAGGTGTTCGAGGCCGTGGATGTCGTCGTATGGGGCGGGCTCTTCTTGGGCGCGGTTGAGTTCGCGGGCGGTAATTTTGGCGAGGGTGTCGTTAATCAGGGTGGATTTGCCGCTGCCGGATACGCCGGTGATGCAGGTAATCAAACCGAGCGGCAATTCGAGGGTAACGTTTTTAAGGTTGTTGCCGCGCGCGCCTTTGAGGACAAGCATTCGGTCAGGATTGACGGGCGTGCGTTCAGACGGCACGGCAATGGATTTTTTGCCGCTTAGATATTGTCCGGTAATGGATTTTTCGCATTTGGCGACGTTTTCGGGGGTGTCGGCAATCAGTACGTTGCCGCCGTGTTCGCCTGCGCCCGGGCCCATATCGACCACGAAATCGGCTTCGCGGATGGCGTCTTCGTCGTGTTCGACCACAATCACGCTGTTGCCCAAATCGCGCAGGCGTTTGAGGGTGGCGAGCAGGCGGTCGTTGTCGCGCTGGTGCAGGCCGATGGAGGGTTCGTCCAAAACGTACATCACGCCGGTCAGGCCGCTGCCGATTTGGCTGGCGAGGCGGATGCGTTGGGCTTCGCCGCCGGAGAGGGTTTCGGCGGAGCGGCTTAAATTTAGGTAATCCAGCCCGACGTTAATCAGGAAGCCGAGCCGCTCGGTGATTTCTTTGAGGATTTTTTCGGCGATTTGTTTTTTGTTGCCGTCCAAATCCAGCGTTTCGAAGAATTGGTGGGTTTTGGTGAGCGGCCAGGCGGAGACTTCGTGCAACGGTTCGCCGCTGACGTAAACGTAGCGGGCTTCTTTGCGCAAACGTGCGCCGCCGCAGCTCGGGCAGGCGCGGTGGTTTTGGTATTCGCGCAGTTTTTCGCGCACGGTTTCGCTGTCGGTTTCGCGGTAGCGGCGTTCGAGATTGGGGATGATGCCTTCGAAGGCGTGGCTGCGGTTGAAGGTGGTGCCGCGTTCGGATAGGTAAGTGAAATCAATGACTTCTTTGCCCGAGCCGTGCAGCACGACTTTTTTGACTTTTTCAGGTAGCGTTTCCCAAGCAGCCTGCACATCGAAACCGTAATGCCGCGCCAGCGACTGAATCATTTGGAAATAGAACTGGTTGCGCTTGTCCCAGCCGTCAACCGCACCCGAAGCCAGCGACAATTCGGGATGGGCGACTACTTTTTCGGGGTCGAAGAAATTGGTGTTGCCCAAGCCGTCGCAAGTCGGGCAGGAGCCCATCGGGTTGTTGAACGAAAAGAGGCGCGGCTCCAATTCGGGCAGGCTGTACGAACACACGGGGCAGGCAAACCGCGCGGAAAACCAATGTTCTTCGCCGCTGTCCATCTCCATCGCTAATGCGCGCTCGTTTCCGTGGCGCAGCGCGGTTTCAAAACTTTCTGCCAGCCGCTGTTTGATGTCCGCCTTCACTTTTACGCGGTCGATGACCACGTCGATATTGTGTTTGATGTTTTTTTCCAGCTTCGGCACTTCGTCAAGTTGATAGACTTCGCCGTCCACACGTACACGCGCAAAACCCTGCGCCTGCAAGTCGGCAAAGAAATCGACAAACTCGCCCTTACGCTCGCGCACCGCCGGTGCCAGAATCATCACGCGCGTGTCTTCCGGCAGCTTCAATACGGCATTGACCATCTGCGATACGGTTTGGCTCGACAGCGGCAGATTATGTTCGGGGCAATACGGCGTGCCGACGCGGGCGTATAAAAGGCGCAGGTAATCGTGGATTTCCGTAACCGTGCCGACGGTGGAACGCGGATTGTGGCTGGTGGATTTCTGCTCGATGGAAATCGCGGGCGACAGGCCTTCGATCAAATCGACATCGGGTTTGTCCATCATCTGCAAAAACTGCCGCGCATAGGCGGACAGGCTCTCGACATAACGCCGCTGCCCTTCGGCATACAGCGTGTCAAACGCTAGCGACGATTTGCCGCTGCCCGACAGCCCCGTTACCACCACCAGCTTGTGGCGCGGAATGTCCAAATCGATGTTTTTCAAATTATGCGTGCGCGCGCCGCGGATGCGGATGGTGTCGTGATCGCGGGTGTGTTGGGGCTTGGTTTTGGACATTTTCAGGCTGCCTGTAAAATTAAGAACCGTGTATTTTAACATTTGCTGGTAAATCCAATAAATAAAGTCTAACACTTCCCAACAAGTTGCCAAGACTAAACCCCTTTGGCTGTGATGGCAACCAAAGGGGTTTTGCATAAGGAGTTTGGCGATGACCTACTTTCGCATGGGAATCCATACTATCATCGGCGCTGGTTCGTTTCACTGTCCTGTTCGGGATGGGAAGGAGTGGGACCAAACCGCTATGGTCGCCAAACATAAACTGTCAAATTGGCAAGCCGTTTATCAACTTTTTATTTATTACTTTATTTTGTCTTATTTCGGTGATGAATGTATTCATCAGTAAGCTTTATCTTTGCTTCACTTTGTTTTATTGCAAAGTTCTTCAAATGATAGAGTCAAGCCTCACGAGCAATTAGTACAGGTTAGCTTCACACGTTACCGTGCTTCCACACCCTGCCTATCAACGTCCTGGTCTCGAACGACTCTTTAGGAGGATTAAATCCTCAGGGAAGTCTCATCTTCAGGCGAGTTTCGCGCTTAGATGCTTTCAGCGCTTATCTCTTCCGAACTTAGCTACCCGGCGATGCGACTGGCGTCACAACCGGTACACCAGAGGTTCGTCCACTCCGGTCCTCTCGTACTAGGAGCAGCCCCCGTCAAACTTCCAACGCCCACTGCAGATAGGGACCAAACTGTCTCACGACGTTTTAAACCCAGCTCACGTACCACTTTAAATGGCGAACAGCCATACCCTTGGGACCGACTACAGCCCCAGGATGTGATGAGCCGACATCGAGGTGCCAAACTCCGCCGTCGATATGGACTCTTGGGCGGAATCAGCCTGTTATCCCCGGAGTACCTTTTATCCGTTGAGCGATGGCCCTTCCATTCAGAACCACCGGATCACTATGTCCTGCTTTCGCACCTGCTCGACTTGTCGGTCTCGCAGTTAAGCTACCTTTTGCCATTGCACTATCAGTCCGATTTCCGACCGGACCTAGGTAACCTTCGAACTCCTCCGTTACTCTTTGGGAGGAGACCGCCCCAGTCAAACTGCCTACCATGCACGGTCCCCGACCCGGATTACGGGTCTGGGTTAGAACCTCAAAGCCACCAGGGTGGTATTTCAAGGACGGCTCCACAGAAACTGGCGTTTCTGCTTCTAAGCCTCCCACCTATCCTACACAAGTGACTTCAAAGTCCAATGCAAAGCTACAGTAAAGGTTCACGGGGTCTTTCCGTCTAGCAGCGGGGAGATTGCATCTTCACAACCATTTCAACTTCGCTGAGTCTCGGGAGGAGACAGTGTGGCCATCGTTACGCCATTCGTGCGGGTCGGAACTTACCCGACAAGGAATTTCGCTACCTTAGGACCGTTATAGTTACGGCCGCCGTTTACTGGGGCTTCGATCCGATGCGCTAACATCTTCAATTAACCTTCCAGCACCGGGCAGGCGTCACACTCTATACGTCCACTTTCGTGTTAGCAGAGTGCTGTGTTTTTAATAAACAGTCGCAGCCACCGATTCTCTGCGACCCTCAGATGCTTCCGGAGCAAGTCCTTTACATTAGAGGGCATACCTTCTCCCGAAGTTACGGTATCAATTTGCCGAGTTCCTTCTCCCGAGTTCTCTCAAGCGCCTTAGAATTCTCATCCTGCCCACCTGTGTCGGTTTGCGGTACGGTTCAATTCAAACTGAAGCTTAGTGGCTTTTCCTGGAAGCGTGGTATTTGCTGCTTCATGTCCGTAGACACTCGTCATCACGTCTCGATATTAAAGAAGCGGATTTGCCTACTCCTTCTACCTACCGGCTTAAACAATCTATTCCAACAGATTGCCAGCATAACCTTCTCCGTCCCCACATCGCATTTGAATCAAGTACGGGAATATTAACCCGTTTCCCATCGACTACGCATCTCTGCCTCGCCTTAGGGGCCGACTCACCCTACGCCGATGAACGTTGCGTAGGAAACCTTGGGCTTTCGGCGAGCGGGCTTTTCACCCGCTTTATCGCTACTCATGTCAACATTCGCACTTCTGATACCTCCAGCATACCTTACGATACACCTTCTCAGGCCTACAGAACGCTCCCCTACCATGCACTAAAAGTGCATCCGCAGCTTCGGTTACAGATTTGAGCCCCGTTACATCTTCCGCGCAGGAAGACTCGACCAGTGAGCTATTACGCTTTCTTTAAATGATGGCTGCTTCTAAGCCAACATCCTGGCTGTCTGTGCCTTCCCACTTCGTTTACCACTTAATCTGTCATTTGGGACCTTAGCTGGCGGTCTGGGTTGTTTCCCTCTTGACACCGGACGTTAGCACCCGATGTCTGTCTCCCGAGGAGCAACTTGATGGTATTCTTAGTTTGCCATGGGTTGGTAAGTTGCAATAACCCCCTAGCCATAACAGTGCTTTACCCCCATCAGTCTCATACTCGAGGCACTACCTAAATAGTTTTCGGGGAGAACCAGCTATCTCCGAGTTTGTTTAGCCTTTCACCCCTATCCACAGCTCATCCCCGCATTTTGCAACATGCGTGGGTTCGGACCTCCAGTACCTGTTACGGCACCTTCATCCTGGCCATGGATAGATCACTCGGTTTCGGGTCTACACCCAGCAACTATGTCGCCCTATTAAGACTCGGTTTCCCTACGCCTCCCCTATCCGGTTAAGCTCGCTACTGAATGTAAGTCGTTGACCCATTATACAAAAGGTACGCAGTCACGGAATTATTCCGCTCCCACTGTATGTATGCATCAGGTTTCAGGTTCTATTTCACTCCCCTCCCGGGGTTCTTTTCGCCTTTCCCTCACGGTACTGGTTCACTATCGGTCGATGATGAGTATTTAGCCTTGGAGGATGGTCCCCCCATCTTCAGACAGGATTTCTCGTGTCCCGCCCTACTTGTCGTATACCTAGTACCACCAATCTGTTTTCGAATACGGGGCTATCACCCACTATGGCAGAAGTTTCCAATTCCTTCTTCTAACAGTTTGGCTATCTTATACAGGCTCCTCCGCGTTCGCTCGCCACTACTTGCGGAATCTCGGTTGATTTCTTTTCCTCCGGGTACTTAGATGGTTCAGTTCTCCGGGTTCGCTTCTCTTGTCCTATGTATTCAGACAAGGATACTTAGTAAACTAAGTGGGTTTCCCCATTCGGACATCACCGGGTCATTGCTTTATTGCCAGCTCTCCGATGCTTTTCGCAGGCTTACACGTCCTTCGTCGCCTATCATCGCCAAGGCATCCACCTGATGCACTTATTCACTTGACTCTATCATTTGAAGAACCTTTTGACTTCGTTATAACCAGCGTTGACTACCGCTATAACTTAGATTCCCTACTTTGATAAAGCTTACTGCTTTGTTGTGTCTTAATCCTGCCTTTTGTGTTTCAGGATTAAGTCGATACAATCATCACCCAAATTCTTTTGTTTGTTTCTTTTTTGCCTGTTTGCTTTTTAACTTGCGTTAAATGGCATTTCAGGCTGCCTGAAATGCTGTTGCACCAGCATTTCAAACCAATCCAAACTTTTGTCTTTGTTTGTTGATTTCGGCTTTCCAATTTGTTAAAGATCGATGCGTTGTTTTCGCAAATTAAAATAGCCTAACATGCTTTCAGGCTGCTTTGATTTGGGAAATCTTGGTGGAGGCAAACGGGATCGAACCGATGACCCCCTGCTTGCAAAGCAGGTGCTCTACCAACTGAGCTATGCCCCCAGTATTCTCTTTTCCTCTCATGAGGTTTTTTACTTGCGGCTTGCTTCTCTTGGTGGGTCTGGTAGGACTTGAACCTACGACCCCACGCTTATCAAGCGTGTGCTCTAACCACCTGAGCTACAAACCCTATGTGTCGCATCTTTATGTACAGTTTACCGATAAGTGTGAGTGCCTAATCGTCTCTTTTTCTCTAGAAAGGAGGTGATCCAGCCGCAGGTTCCCCTACGGCTACCTTGTTACGACTTCACCCCAGTCATGAAACATACCGTGGTAAGCGGCCTCCTTGCGGTTAGCCTACCTACTTCTGGTATCCCCCACTCCCATGGTGTGACGGGCGGTGTGTACAAGACCCGGGAACGTATTCACCGCAGTATGCTGACCTGCGATTACTAGCGATTCCGACTTCATGCACTCGAGTTGCAGAGTGCAATCCGGACTACGATCGGTTTTCTGAGATTGGCTCCACCTCGCGGCTTGGCTACCCTCTGTACCGACCATTGTATGACGTGTGAAGCCCTGGTCATAAGGGCCATGAGGACTTGACGTCATCCCCACCTTCCTCCGGTTTGTCACCGGCAGTCTCATTAGAGTGCCCAACTGAATGGTGGCAACTAATGACAAGGGTTGCGCTCGTTGCGGGACTTAACCCAACATCTCACGACACGAGCTGACGACAGCCATGCAGCACCTGTGTTACGGCTCCCGAAGGCACTCTTCCGTCTCTGGAAGATTCCGTACATGTCAAGACCAGGTAAGGTTCTTCGCGTTGCATCGAATTAATCCACATCATCCACCGCTTGTGCGGGTCCCCGTCAATTCCTTTGAGTTTTAATCTTGCGACCGTACTCCCCAGGCGGTCAATTTCACGCGTTAGCTACGCTACTAAGCAATCATGTTGCCCAACAGCTAATTGACATCGTTTAGGGCGTGGACTACCAGGGTATCTAATCCTGTTTGCTACCCACGCTTTCGAGCATGAACGTCAGTATTATCCCAGGGGGCTGCCTTCGCCATCGGTATTCCTCCACATCTCTACGCATTTCACTGCTACACGTGGAATTCTACCCCCCTCTGACATACTCTAGCTTACCAGTTCAAAACGCAGTTCCCAAGTTAAGCTCGGGGATTTCACATCTTGCTTAATAAACCGTCTGCGCTCGCTTTACGCCCAGTAATTCCGATTAACGCTCGCACCCTACGTATTACCGCGGCTGCTGGCACGTAGTTAGCCGGTGCTTATTCTTTAGGTACCGTCAGCAGATAATGGTATTAACACTATCCTTTTCTTCCCTAACAAAAGTCCTTTACAACCCGAAGGCCTTCTTCAGACACGCGGCATGGCTGGATCAGGCTTGCGCCCATTGTCCAAAATTCCCCACTGCTGCCTCCCGTAGGAGTCTGGGCCGTGTCTCAGTCCCAGTGTGGCGGATCATCCTCTCAGACCCGCTACTGATCGTCGCCTTGGTAGGCCTTTACCCCACCAACTAGCTAATCAGACATCGGCCGCTCGAATAACGTGAGGTCCGAAGAGCCCCCACTTTCCTTCTCAAAGCGTATGCGGTATTAGCTATCCTTTCGGATAGTTATCCCCCATTACTCGGTACGTTCCGATGCATTACTCACCCGTTCGCCACTCGCCACCAAAAGAGCAAGCTCTTTCGTGCTGCCGTTCGACTTGCATGTGTAAAGCATGCCGCCAGCGTTCAATCTGAGCCAGGATCAAACTCTTATGTTTAATCTCTAACTTACTTTATTCTGGTCTGCTTCAAAGAAACTGACAAGGCAATCAATAACAATTCAAACTAAAAGCCTAAATCATCATTAATCCTTCTTGTCTGTTTTTGTCGCAGTGTGAGACCATCAGGCACTCACACTTATCGGTAATCTGTCTTCTTAAAGAACAAAACTTAAGCTTCTTTACAGAAGCTTTGACTGCCGTAGCAGCGAAAGATGCGAACTATACGCACACAAACCAATATTGTCAATCCCCACAACAGAAAATGTTTCTGTAAAACGGTCAAATGATTGCGCAATAATGGTTTTTTGTTCGGGGACTTTTATCAACAGAAGCAGCAAACAGCAAAAATGGCAGCATAAAAATGGAGGCACAGTTTCAGACTGCCTTGGAGGTTTAACACCTCATTTAGACAGAGGCAGCCTGAAAACGAGTATATGCGCTTCTGTGAAACCAACCTAATCCGCAAACAAAAACCGTATCCAAAATTTTAGGATACGGTTTGTTTATTAGGCGAACACGCGTTTGGCAAGCGGGCTGTTGGGTTCTATGCCTACGCGGCGCATTTCGGTTTGGCGCGCGCCAACATAGGTGCGGACTTCTTTGAGCCACTCGGTGGAGAGCTGGCGCACTTGGTCGTCCACAAGGTCTAAGCCGAGTTCGCCGGACAGCTTGACGGCGATGTTCATAAATTCGTTGAAGTCTTCTTCGGCACTGGGAACGCGCGTGATGTCAAACAGCATGCTGAATCCTTTGTAGGGCTGGTTGCTGAGCAGGGCTTCGGTGAACACGCTGCCATCAAGGGCGGCGATGGTGTATTTGGGGTCGCCGTCGCTGCCAAGGTAGGCGAATGTGCCGTCGTGCATCAGCATAAAGCCTGCTTTCTCTACGGCATGCCGCAGTTCGTTGCCTGATACGTTGGAGCGGGCAACGAGATGGATGGCGATGGTTTGATCGACGCGGGCGCAGAGTTCGTCTAGCGGTCGGGCGGCTTCAAGGAAATCGCCTGTGTGGGTGGTGCTGGCGATGCCGTTCATTTTTTCGGCGAATTGGCGCGATTGCTGGGCAAAGTGTTCCAGCTCTTCTTCGCTGGCTAAACCGCTGCGACTGATGGCTTGCAAGCCGATTACAAAGGCTTGGTAGGCAACGCCTGGGATGGGTTCGGCGACTTGGAAGCGTCCGTCTAGGGTGCAGCCGACAATTTGAAAGCGATGGCTGCCTGATAGGCGGGGGATAACGTTGAGTTCTTGGAGTTCGTAGAGAGCGATGTAGCTCATGTAGTCAAAGCGTTTATCAAACCATTGCAAATCGCTGTTTTCTAGGCTGGCGAGTGAAATCAAGGGTTTGCGGGCTTCGGCTGGGGGGGCGGCTACGTTGGTTACGCTGTTGATGATTTGGGCGAATGGGGTTTCGCGCTTGGGTTGTTGCTCGGTGCGGTCAAATTGGAGCTCGGATTGGTTGGGATTGGTTTTGGGTTTGGCGATGGGCTGGGCGGGAGGGGCTAGATTAACGGAGATTTCTTGTTCGGCAGCCTGAAAATCGGGTTTGGCGTTAATGGTTACGCTAATTTCGTTGTCAATGGGCTGGGCAGTGAGTTGTAGCGCAGCTTTTGCGGTGGGTTTTTCGGCGGGTTGGGTTTGGGGTTTAGGCTGGGGCAATTCGGTTTTGGGTTTTTCAGGATGCGTTTGTTGCGGCGCGGGCGTGGGTTTGGCTGGGTTGGGCGCAACGGTGGGCTCGCTTGGGGTTTCGGGTTTTACGGGGCTGCGGCGCAGGCGTTTGCCTGTTTCGGCGAAGGTTTGTCCGTCGCGGGTGGAGCGGTGGCTGGCGTTGAGCAGGGCATCGCTGTCGGCGTGTCCAAATTGGCTGCGGATTTTTTGGCGGTATTGGTTTTCTTGGTGCATGTTGTAGGCGACAACAACGATGAGTACGGCAAGTAGGATGATGATGAGGAGAAAAATATTCATTTTTTGTTGTTCCGTGCGAATAGAGTGATGCGCCTAATGCGCTAAATATTGGGATTATAACGGATTTAAGATGATGAGGCAGCCTGAAACGAGGTTGGGCGTTGTTGAAGCGGGGATTGAGAACTTGTATTCACTCTTTTCATCTGACGCGACAAAGGCAGCCTGAAACGTGTTTTCTCGTTTTCAGGCTGCCTTTGGATGGATTAGGCGGCTTTGGCGACGGTTACCATCGCGGGGCGCAATACGCGCTCGTTGAGGGTGTAGCCTTTTTTGAGTGTGCCGACGATGGTGCCTGCTTCTTGTTCGCTGGCTTCTACTTCTTGCATGGCTTGGTGGTGGTGCGGGTCTAGTTTGCTGCCTTGTTCGGCGGGGATTTCTTTGATTTGGGTATTGTCAAAGGCTTTGTTAAGCTCGTTGAGAGTCATGCTGACGCCCATTTTCAACGCTTCAAAATTGCCGCTTTGGTCTTGCAATGCCATTTCTAGGTAGTCTTTGACGGTGAGCATTTCGGCGGCGAATTTTTGCGCGGCGAATTTGTGGGCGGCTTGGATTTCTTCTTGGAAGCGACGGCGTAGGTTTTGCTCGTTGGCGAGGCTGCGCAGTTGTTCGTCTTTAAGCTGCCCTTCTAGCTCGGCGATGCGGGCTTGCAGGGATTCTAGGGTGGGTTGCTCGGCTTGGCTTTCGGCGGTTTCTACGGTTGGATTTTCTGTTTCGGGGGTTTGGGTTTGTTTGGTCATTTTTTTGCCTCTTTTGAATGGGTTGTATTTCATGGTGCGCTCTTAATTAGGGGCTACGGTGTGGATTTTCAAGTTTTCAGGCTGCCTAATATATAGAGCGTATAAGGCAGCCTGAAAATGGATTACGCCCATTGGGGTTTAATCAGTAGGCAGGGTGAGTTGTTTGAGCTTGGTGATAACGTTGGTGGGCATGGTGCTGGTTTTGTCCACGGCGATGTAGATAAACATGTGCGGGCGCATGGGGATGGGGTAGAAAACGTGGTGTTGGTTTTGCAGGGTTACCCAAAAATATTCCATCGGCTCTTTGGTTTGCAGGGCGCGCGAGATGCGGGCTTTGAAGTTGTAGATGGCGACGATGCCGTGGGTGAGGGTGTCAAAATCGGTGTGGTTGCCTTCGTGTTTCATCAGTTTGCCTGCTGCGCCGTCCACAAGGGCGGAGTCGGTTACGCCTTCAATGTCCATGAAGATGCGGTGCATCAGAGTGTTGAGATTACGCATGAGTTTCTCCTCTTCTGTTTCAAGATGGGTTGATTCAATGTAGGTAAAGATGATGGGTTTTTCAGGCTGCATGGTACGCCTTTGGTTTGATGTGTGGTTGGGGGTTTATCGGATTTTCAGGCTGCCTAATCATAGCAATTTGTTGATTTTTCGTCCACTTTACCGATGTGGATTTCGCCCTCCACGGGGTTGGCGTTGAGCCGCGCGTAGCTTTGGGCGACTTCTTCGGGCGACACGCCGTGCAGGTTGGGATGGAAGTGGTGCAGGCGGTAGGTTTCGGTGGAAAAGCCGTGGCTGCGGGCGGTGGCGAGCATGGCTTCGCAGGTTTTGCGTTTTTGGTTGGGATTGGCGTTGATGATGAGTAAATCGGCTTGGGGATGGGCTTTGCCGTATTCAAACGCGGCTTGCTGGCGGGCTTGGTTTTGGCGGTGGGCGGCGGCGAATTGCTCAAAGTCAAAGCGGTAGTTGCCTTGCGGGTCGGTGAGGGCTTGGTCGTTGTCGATGTAAACGATTCAGGCTTGCGGGTAGTCGCGTTGGAATTGGGCGATGAGCCGGGCGGCGTAGGTGGTTTTGCCTGCGCCTTCGTGCCCGCGCAGGAGGATGAATTTTTGCATGGGGTGTGAATGGTGTTGGTTTGTTGTTTTCAGGCTGCCTAATCGGTTGCGCTGGCGGCAAGGGCGGCGATGGTTTGGCGGCGGGGATGGTGTATGGTGAGGCACCAGATGTCCCACCATTCTAACCCCGCATCAAAATAGTTGCTGAGCGGGTGTCGGCTGTATTGCGCTCTGCCATTGTGGTTGTAGCTGTTGTGGCGCACCCAGTCGCGCACGCTGATATTGGCTTCTGGCAGCAGCCCCGTTTGTTCGCAGAAATCTGCCCACAGGGCGCGGCGGTCGGCTTCGGGCAGGCTGCCCAAACCGTAGGGCGGCTCGTTGAACGCGCGATAAAGACGGACGAACCAGTTTTGCGGATCAAATTCGGCTTGGGCGTAGTCGCGGCTGGGGCGCAGGCTGGCGGCGGGCTGGATAAAGCAGGTGTCCAACGGTGCGCTGCGGGCGGCTTGGGGGTGAAAGCTGAGCGGCGGCAGCGGGTTTTGCGCGGCGGCGCGGCGGATTTTTGCGCGTTCGGTGTCGTTTTGCGCGGCGGCGAGCCGCTCGGCGTGGTATTGCGCAATGCGCTCGGCTTGGGCATCGTGGTCGGCTTGCAGAATTTGCGCAAACAGGGCGGCAAGCGCGGCGGCGTGGTCGGCTTCGGGGTCGCTGTGCGCGGGGGCTTGCCATACGCCGAAACGGAATACGACGCCTGCGCGGGCGAGCTGGGCGCACAGGGCGGCTTGGCGGTGGGGGTGGGCAAGGTTGGCTTCGGCAAGGGGCATGGCGGGCTTTCAGGCTGCTTTTGGGCAGCGGACGGCAAACAGATTTTCAGGCTACCTTGTATCCAATTTCATCGTTAAACGGGTATTGCGCCAGAACGGCATCGTATTCCCGCTGCTTGCGTTCGCGCCATTCGGGTTTCAGGCTGCCTAATAATTCCAAATCTTTGGCGAACAGCATACGGCGGAAGTCGGTTTTGGGTACGCGGTTTGCGACTTCGTAATCCACCGCCATGCTGAACGTGATGTCTTTCATTATCCAATACAGCAGTTCGTCTAAATCCTGCGTTTTTCTTTCGTTGTAAACATGACCGCGCTCTTCGTTGGCGTAAATATAGCCGTCTGCCACGACGCGGAGAAAGGGCGAGCCGTCGCCAAACGAGGAACTGAGCAGCGGACACACATTATCGGGTGCGCCTATAAGGGCGCGCAGGCGGTCGGTCTCGGCGCGGATTTGCTCGAAGGTGAGTATTTTGGGGCGGCGGAAGAAGTTGAACATGGGGGGCTCCGTGGCGCGGGTTTTCAGGCTGCCTCATCCGGCCGCACGCCGTACCACACCAGCGCGTTTTGCACGCGGCGCAGTTCGCGGCGGATTTGCTTGGCATGGTCGGGATGGGGCGGGTTTTTCGCGTTGTTTAACCGTGCCGACAGGGCGGCGGCTTCGCGTTCCAGTTGGTGCTTGCGGGCGGCAAGCGCGGCGGGGTCGTAGCCGTTGCGGCGGCGTTGCTCAGCTAGGGTGCGGGCGAACAGCGCCGCCCATGCTTTGCCTTTGTTTTTGGGCGGAACGGGGGCGCGGTAGTCCAATTCGGTGCACGCGCCGCCGCAATGGGGGCAGCGCGGGGCGCGTTCTTCGTCGCCGCGGCACCATGATTTTGCGCGTTTGACGGCGGTGCGGCAGGGGAAGCAGACGTAATGGGTGTTGCTCATGGCGGGTTCCTTTTTGGATTTTCAGGCTGCCTTGGGTGTTGCCTGCATAGGCAGCCTGAAAACGGGGCAACGGGTTTTAACTTCGTTGAAACCTGCGGTTTTCAGGCTGCCGTATCGTTTGCTTGGGCTTGGGCGATGTGCCGCATGACACGCATAACATCGGTAGTCTGGGCGCGTTCCGTGTTCCAATCGGCGGGGTTTTCGCGGGGGATGATGCGTGTACCGTAATAGACGTGGCGGAGTTTTTTGGAAAAGCTGTCGTGCAGATGCCGCCAGCTTGCGGGGTCGGCTTGTGGCAGGAGTTTACCGTCCCAGTAAACGTGATCGGCATCGGCGGCGTAGCATGCTCCGATGAGGCGCAGGGTGTCGAGGCGGGTGCAGTGTTTGACGCGGCGGGTGGCGTAATAGGCGTGGTGTCGGTCGGCTGCCCAGTCATTGCCGAGATAGCGGAAGGTGGCGGGGTCGGCTTCGGCAATGGCGCGCAGGGAGGTTTCGTGTTCGGCGTAAACGTGGTTTTTGTCGCGCCAGAGGTAGGCGGCAATGTGTTCAAAGCTGGCGCGGCCGATGTTTTTTAGGGTTGTCCATGCGTGGTAAACGTGGTTTTTATCGCGGGCGATAAAACCTGAGCCGCCATCTGTTTGGAAGACTTCTAGCGTGGCAGGGTCGGCGCGGTGGATTTTGCGGTGTTGGTGCCAGACTGCGCCATCGCGGATGTGCCAGTAGACGATTTTGCCTCTGTGGGTTTGTTGGTTGGGGAGCGTTTGCAGTTTTTGCCACATGGGATTTCTTTTCGCGGATAGGTTTTCAGGCTGCCTTTGGGCTTACGCCTCGGCATACAGCAGCACCAGCGCCGCGGCGACCACCAGCAGCAGCAGCGACAGCGAAAACAGCCATTCCGCCAGCCGCACCAAGCGGGAGTAGTAATGCTGTTCGCTATGTTTTTGCGCCAGATAGCCGATAACCACCACCAGCAAAAAGCCGATGGAGGAAAACAGAAACATATCGTCCGAAATCATTTCGCTGTATTGCATCGACTGCTTCGCCGCCAAAATGCCGACGATTGCCAAGCCCATGCCGGCGATGGTGCCGCTGGTGGAGATTAAGGTGTTGAGTGATTCGCTGTTGCGTGCCATAAGGGTCCTTGGTGATGACTGGTTGGAGCGGCAGCCTGAAAGCCGCAGGCTTCAACGGAGTTAAAACGGGTCGGCGGGCTTTCAGGCTGCCTGTTCGTCTTGCCATTCAATGTCGCTGATTTGCGGATGCGCGCGCAACACGGCATCCAGCGCATCGGCGAGCCTGCCCACCGCGGGGCGGGTGTCCACGGCGCGAAACAGGCGTTTGAGCGGGCGCAGCGTGGCGCGGCTGGGCGTGATAAAGCAGCAGAATGCCACCGCTTCGCCCGCTCCCGCTTCGCCCGCTCCCGCTTCTTCGTCCATATTGCCGCAGCCCAAGCGCAGCGGGAAACCGGCGTGCTCAAATTCAATTTCCCAGCCCCAATCCTCGTCATAGCAATCGGTTACGGGCAAACCGTGCTTGGCAATTCGGCGGCAAGCCATTGGGCGAGTTTTTAGGGTCTGTTGACATTCGGCTTGCGAGACGGTTTTTTGAGTAAAAAATGCCCGAATGCAAGGAAAAAAGCACAGCAAGGTTGGACACCTTGCGAGCATTTTTGACGCGGCAGGCGGGTATTTTTTGCCAAAAACACCGCCGCAAGGCTGATTGTCAACAGACCCTAGCGCATGGGGGCGTTGATGGTGTCGTTTTTGACGGGCGGGAAGGCGTTGGAGCGGAAGGTTACGCTGGTTTTCATCGGTTTTCCTTTCGGGTTGGGTTAAAAATGGGATTTCAGGCCGTCCTATCGGCTAATCAAAATATCGATACGGATAACGCGCAAACAAGCCTTGGGCGATGCGGTTGAGCGTGTCGGCAAAGGCTTGGCGGTGTGCGGGGTTGGCGAAATAGTGTTCGTTTGTGTCTAGGGTGCGTTCTATTTGCGCGAGGTAGGCGGATAGGGCTAGAAATTGGTCAAATGTGATGTCGAAATCAACGATGGCGGCGGGGGTGATTTCGCCTAAATCGTGGTCGTACCAGCAGATATTGCCGTCGCGGCGCAGTAACCAAAAGTCGCCCTGCCCTGAGCTGCCGATTTGCCAGTATTGCCCGCGCAATTCGGGATAATCGCGCCAAAGTTGGCGGTTGCTGCGGGCGGCTTGGGCGTGGTCAAACAGTATGGCATCGCCGTGGATTTCGTGGGCGAGGTTGTATGCGGTGAGGGCGTGTTGGTAGCTGGGGCTGTGGAAATCGGTGAGTTCGGGCGGCAAGGGGGCGGGGGTGGAGCGTTGGGGGAAGAGGGGTTCGGGGGGCATGGGTTTCCTAACGGTATCCGTAGATTTTCAGGCTGCCTGCAAGCCATTCGGTGTCGTATTGCCCGCTGGCAGCCAGCGCGGTGGCAAGGGTTTCGCGGCAGATGGTTTCGGGCAGCGGTATGATGATGTATTCAATTTCCACCAAGGCAATCGGACCTGCGATGTAGTCGCTGGTGTAGCCGCGATGTTGGTCGGAATAGATTTCTAGTTCTATGTCGTATAGCTGGTCGCTGGTGAGGGGTTTGGCTTGGGCGTATTGCAAGCCTGCGCTGCGCCAAAGTGTGTCAAATAGTCGCGCCCATTTGCTGTTGTTCATTAGCGAAACTTTGCGGGCGCGAAGGGCGGCGATGCGTTTTTGGTGGCGGGTTTGGGTGTCGGTGGGCATGGGGTTATCCGTTTCAGGCTGCCTGAAAGCTGTTGGGCGTGGCAATAGTTTGTTGGTTTGGGATTGATGCCTGATATTGTTCACATTTGTCGGGACTTGTCGGGCATGAATGCCCGACCTACTTTGCGGCGCGGAATACGTTTTAGCTTCGCAACTCCGCTTCGCTACGCAGGCTGCCTTTGGGCGATATAGGCAGCCTGAAACGGTTTACGGCTCGGGTTGGATTTCCGCCAATTCCGATTGAAACGCGCTCACTTGTTGCACGCCGATGTCTGCCACGCCGTCCAGCCGCATTCTCATATTTTCCACCACGCCAAAATCTTTGCGCAAAAAGGCGAGATACAGCATGCGCGCGGCAAAGAGTTGGGCGCGGGCATAGGGCGCGGCTTTGGGCACGGCGATGGCGGCGAAGGCGCGGGTGCGGCGTTGCTCGGGCGGGGTGTCGGGCGCGTCTTGCGGCAGGGTGGCAAAGATGCCGGTGGTTTGGAACGCGCCCACTTTGCTTTGCACCATCACCGCCGTGCCGATGCAGGTATGGCGCAGCGCGAGCCGTCCGCCCGACAGTTTTTGGATAACCGCGCTGGACCAGCCGCCGTGTTCCAGCACGCGGCTTTGGTAGTCCATATAAAAGCCTTGCGGGCGGTTGCCGCTGTCGGGCAGCCTGAAAAACTGCGGCTCGCCCACGATTTGCCGCTGGTGCACGGTTTGCATGTGGGAGATGTCAAAGCCGTTGCATATCATGGCGCGCCAGTCGGCGGCAATCAGGCGATCGGTGTGCGTCCACAGGTGGTCGTGTTCGTTCACCATGTTGAACGGGGGGATGGCGGGGGCTTGCGGCGCGGGCGGATAGAGCCACACCAGCCCGAAGCGTTCGATAACGTGCCATGCGCGAGTGGCGAGGCAGCAGCCTTGTTGCACGGCTTGGGTTACAGGGGCGGCGGCATCTTGGCTTTGCGGGATAATGTGGCAGCCATGCAGCCCGCAGGCGATGGCTTCTTGCACGACGCTGCCGCCTTTGAGGTGCGCGCCCATGTGTGGGCAGAAGGCATCGGCGGCTTTCAGGCTGCCTGATTCGCTACGGTACACGACGTAGTGCAAGCCGCCCAGTTGCCCTGATAGGATTTGCTTGGGTTTGAGCTGACGGGCGATGGCGATGGCGTACCATGTTTGGGGATAGTGTTTCCAGTTGGGGGTCATGGTTTGAGTTGGGGTTGAGTAAGGGAATGTGGTTGTTGCGGCAGCCTGAAAGCGCAGCTTCGGCGCAGCCAAAACTATCTCACGCGGCAACCGGTGGCTTCGGCGGCTTGGCAGACGAAATCGTAAAGCTGGCGGGCAAACGGGATGGTTTCGGGTTTGTTGGCGTGGACGAAATCGTCGGCGTGGGCGAACTTATAGGGTGTTTGGATATGTGGGCGGTAAAACGAGTTTGCATAGGTGAGCAGCTTGTCTTTCAAATCCGCATCGGCATGGCTGGCAATCAGGCGGTTGAGTTCGGCGAACAATTCGTCGGTGATGTGAACCAGGCAGTTGTTCGGCGAGGGTTTGACTCTGTCCAAATAGCAGAAGCTGTGGAAGGTGCACATAAATGAATTCGGCTTCGGTGCAGTCTAAATTATTGAAGCGGTTATCCACTTCGTCGGGGCTGACGTAGCCCTGCTTCCATTTGTCGGAATTAATGTTCAGCCCTTCAAACGAGCAGTCATACAGCGTGCCTTTGAAGGTGCAGTTGTCCAGCGGCGAGCCCCAGAATTTGAGCTTGCGCATTTCGCCTTCAAACAGGCAGTTTTTAATCGAATCGCAGAGAAATCTCAGTTTGGTATTGCTTTTTTTCATGCCTGTGAAGGTGCAGTTTTCGATGGTGTTGAAATAGACGCAGTATTTGAACACGCAAGCATGGAACGAGCAGTTGCGGATGTTTTCCACACGGTATGCCAAGCCGTTGTGGAATTTGCTCTCGTCGAATACGCAGTCGGTGATGTTGCAGATTTCGTCGTCGTCCATCGTGGAGCTGATGGTGAAGCACGTCCACGTTGAACCGCTGAAATCGGCGCGGTGCAGGGAAACGGGCAGTTCGTAGGTTTGCGCGTAGTTTTTGTCCAACCCGCTTTCCAGTTTGATGCCGCGAAAGCCCAGCAGCCCGTTTTCGGTTGTGCCGAAGGGGGAGACGGACAGGTTTTGCGTGGCGGAAAGCACGTCTTCCAATGTGGGATAGATGTCCCAGCGTTTTTTGAGTTTGGCGGGGATGGCATGGGGACTCCTTTTAGATTGGGGTTGTCGGATTGGGTTTCAGGCTGCCTTAACGGTTTGAGGCAGCCTGAAAACGAAAAACGCGGCTTTCAGGCTGCCTTGGGTGGCATGAGGCAGCCTGAAAATGGGGTTGTCGGTTTTCGCTTCGCAACGCCGCTACGCTCCGCAGGCTGCCTGTTGTTGCGCCGCTTGCCCTGCCAAAAACCCGCGCAGGGCAAAGGATTTGAGATTATCGGCGGCGAGCAGGGTTAGGCAGACAAGTTCGTCGCCTTGTTGGTAGTGGGGATTTCTTTCGGCGAAAAATTGGGCTTCGGGGTTGCGGTTGCTCGCGCTGTTGTGCCATTGGGCTTTGAGATGCCCTTGCGATTGCGGGTAGTGCACGATGCCGCGCTCGGCTTGGTAATACGCGCCAAAGCGGTCGCGGGCGAGCTGGTTTATCAGGCTTTGGATTTCGGGTGGGGTGGGGGCTTTGCGGTTGGGGTAGTATTGTTTGCTGAACACGTTGAGATAGCGATAGGTGCGGTTACCTTTGACAATCAGCAGCCAGTAAAGCGGGATATGCGGCTGCTGGGCTTGGATTTTGCCGACAAGTTCGCACCATGCCAGCGGCAGGGTTTGGCTGCCCCAGTATTCGTGGCGGATGATGGTGTCGCCCGAAAAGACGGCGCGAACGGGTTGGTTTTGGTGTTCGGCGCGGATGATTTTGAGGGTGGTGAAGCCGACGGGGGTGTTGCCGTCTTGCAGGATGAGGATTTGGTCTTTTTCTTGCAAATCGCGTTGGAACAGCTCGGGGCTGGTGCCGCCGTAGTAGGTGGCGTAGAGAGCGTAGAGTTGGGCGGTTTGGATTTCGCTTAGGCTTTGCGGGGTTTGGGTGCGGGTGGCGAGGGGGTTAGTCATGTTGGTTGAGCCATGTGTCTATGCGATGCAGCCATTTTAGCAGGATGGCTTCGCTGATGAGTGTGAAAATCAGGTTGGGGATGTGTTCGCGTTGCCAGTTGATAAACCAAAGCTGGGCGTGGGTGTGCTGGGCGTTGAAGTGGGAGATGTAGTAGGCGAATAGGGCTTCGCATAGGAACATGGCGGCGATGATGTGCATATGGTGGATTTCGGGCGAGGTGGGGTTGGGATGGGGGTGGTTGCGTTCGGTTTCAGGCTGCCTTTGGGGCTGAGTTTGGGCGTAGTGCGCGCCGATAAGCAGCAGGGCGGCGGAGCATAGGTCGTGGGCGATGCCGTAGCTGTATTTCCATTGGTGCACGCCGTAGAGTAGCCAGAGTTCGGTGGCGGCGCGGACGAGCATCAATGCCCAAAATAGCCGCCATACGCTTTGGGCGCGGGGGAGATGGCTGCGGCGGATGATAAGCGGGGGTTGCAGCAGCCAGCAGTAAAGCGTTAGCCCGAGCCACAGGCTTTTGGGCAGGGCGATGGCGCCGCCGTGCGGGGCGTGGTGGTTTTGCCAGAGGTGGAAGACGAGGGTGGCGAGGAGGGTGAGAAGGGCGAGCAGGCGATTGGGGGGCATGGTGTGTATGGGGCGTTAAGGCAGCCTGAAAGTGGGGGGCAGGCTGCTTTTATTATTGTTTACAGGATTGGGGAGTTTGGAAAAAGGGTTGGTGCTTTGTGGTTAGCTTGTGGTGTAGTTTTAACCATGCGCTTCATGCCAGCGGGGCACTTACTTTTCTTTGCTTCGCCAAAGTGTGAACCTGCATTCATCATCCACACGACAGCTTTTACGCCCTAAAAGCATGGCTACGGCGTTGCAAATGCTCGCAAGGTATTTAACCTTGCTGCACTTTGCGCCTTGTATCCATGCTTTTATGACGCAAAATCTATTCGCGCGGATAATGAATACAGGTTCAAAGCAAAAGAAAGGCGACCCCGACGTGCAGGTCTGCTTCGCAGACTTCCCTCACTGCGCATCCTTTTTTCGGCGCGTGCGAACTAGCCGCACTTCGTGCGTCGTCGAACAAGCGCACGCTTTTTTCCGAAAAAAGGATGCTCCATTCGGCTGGACGTAGGGGAATGGGCAGTAGCATTAAACATTTGTGAAGCGTTAGGCAGCCTGAAAGGCAATCTATCCAGCAAGCCCGTAGGGTGGGCAACTGGTTTGCCCACCACAATTTGTTTGATGGGGTTGGTGGGCAACTGCTGGGGTGATGATTTTCAGGCTGCCTTTTGGGGTGGCGCGAATGGTTGGGCTACGGTGGGGTGCAGGGGCTTGCCCCTGCTCGTGGTAGGCGGCAAAACGCCTGCTCTGGCGAAAAATAAAGAATACTAAAAGGCAGCCTGCGTAGCGAAGCGGAGTTGCGAAGCTAAAATGGAATTGGGGCGCGGTTAAAATGGCTAAAACTACGGCGGGGGCGTAGGCAGCCTGAAAGCTAAGGCAGCCTGAAACCGCCATCACAAAAACAACTCGCGCACTTCGCTTTTGCCTGCTTCGGGCGGGGGGCTGTTTTCGTCCAGCGCTTTGCGCCATGCTTCTATGGCAGGGAGCAGCAGGTCGGCTTGGCTGCGGTAGAAGCGGGGTTTGCCGCCGAAGCGTTGGATGGTGTCGTGTTGGCGTTTGAGCATTTTGATGTCTTGCCCGATGATGATGTGCGACAGCGGCTGGAAAAACAGGCGGATGAGTGGGGCGAGCTTGCCGTATTTGTAGCTGATGACGGTGTGCACTTGGGTTTCGCGCTCGTTGATGGGGGTGCAGGACGAGGTGATGATGTAGTGCTTGCTGTCGGAGAAGATGTAGTCCACGCGCGATGTGTTGGGGGCGATGAAGCGGTCGGTGTGGCGCATTTGCGCGCGGCTGTTTTGCAGGGTGTCCCACACCACGCTTTTTTGGCGCGGTTCGCCGTGGTATTCCACTTCTGCGCCGTCGGCCAGATAGCGCAGCTCGGCTTGCATGGCTTGGCGGGTGGGGCTGCGGAACAGCCCGCGGTGCACATAGACGGCGTGCGGGCAGTCTAGGAAGTTTTCCAAGCATTGGGCGACAGGGGCGTGGAAGTGTTTGTTCATGCGAAAGGTTGTCCAGCCTGCTTCGTTGCAATGCGGGAAGGGCAGGGGTTTTTCGCTGGCGGGTTCGCCGATGCAAAGCCAAACGTAGCCGTCTTGGGCGAGGGTGTGGGCGGTGGGGATGCGCACATCGTGGCAGCAGCTTGGGGTGGCGGGGATGTGGGCGAGCTTGCCTGCGCCGTCAAATTGCCAGCCGTGGTAGGGGCATTGGATGTTGCCGTTGGCGGTTTTGCCGCCCGAGAGCGGCACGTTGCGGTGCGGGCAGCAGTCCAGCAGGGCGGCGTATTGGTTGTTTTGGGTGTGGAAGACGACATAGTGCTGCCCGAAGATTTGCACGGCTTGCGGTTTTTTGCGCACGGCGGCTTCGGTGGCGGCGATGTACCAATGGTTTTTCAGCGACATGGGTGTTCCTTTTTTTGGATGGAGTTAGGCAGCCTGAAAATTAAGCGTGTAATTCTTTTCCGTGCCGTAGCTTTGGCACAAAACAAATTGGTGCGCCTGCATCAGCGCGGTAAGCTGGGCGCGGGTGAGCTTGTCGGGGTCGCCTGCGGTTTCGGAAATGGACACGATGCCATCGGGGTGCAATAGGCGGTGGAACTCTTGCAAATAGGCGGCTGGGTCGGCGATTTCGCCGAGCACGGTAATCAACACAATGCGGTCAAAGCTGCGGTCGGGGAAATCAAAAGGCGTGCCTTGGCAAAGATAATAGCGCGTATTGCGGATTCGGCGTTTTGCCAGCCGTTTTTGCGCGTAGGCAAGCATTTCGGGCTGGATGTCCGCCAGCACCAATTCGCCTTGCGGCACGGCCTGCGCCAGCGCGGGGCTGAAATAGCCTGCGCCGCAACCCATTTCCAGCACGCGATGTTGTGGCAACAAATGCAGCCGCTCCACCACTTGGTGCGGCGATAGGGCAAGATTGCGCAGGGGAATCAGCAGGGTGAAAGCGAGTTGGTGCGGGAAGACTTTGCCCTTTTGGGTTAAGCCCTGCCAGATGGTTTTGAGCGTGGAGAACATGGTTTGCTTGGGTTGGGGATGGTTTGGATGGCGTTGAACCGCGTTTCAGGCTGCCTAACGGGGCAACATAGCGGCAGCCTGAAAACAAGTTTATGCGTACAATTATACCTTTACCCCGCAACCCTTGCCCGCCATGCCCCAAGTCTCTTTTCAGGCTGCCTCAGCCGCCGATGATGCCGATTTGCGCCGACTGCTGCGCGATAACCCCATGCAGCAAGGCGGCTTAACCTTGTCGTTTCGGCGCGAGCCCTCTTATTTTGCCGCGTGCAGCGTGCTGGGGCAAAGCGCGGAAGTGTTTGTCGGGCGCGACACGCAAACAGGCGCGCTGGCCGGCGTGGGCGCGCGTTACCATCTCCCCGCTTTCATCAACGGGCAGGCGCAAAGCATCGTATACCTTGCCGACTTGCGCGTGCAAACCGCCTACCGCAACAGCATCCACCTGCGCCGCGCCTATCAATTTTTGCGCCAACGCCACGCCGCCGACCCCGCGCCCGTGTACACAACCATGATATTGCAAGACAACCGCGCCGCGCTTGCCACCATCGCCGCCCAACGCGCAGGCTTGCCGCCCTATCACGCGCAAGGCACGGTACACACCCCGCTTATCCTGCTAGGCTGGCAAAAACCCACCCTCGCCGCCCCTTGCACCATCCGCCGCGCCACCGCCGCCGATTGGGCAGCCATCGTCGCCTTTTTAAACCGCGAAAACGCCCGCTACCAATTCGCCCCCGTGTACCACGAAAACGATTTAACCAACGGGCGATTGCGCGAAATGCAGCCTGAAAACATCCTACTTGCCGAAGCAAACGGCAGCATCATCGGCACGATCGCCCTCTGGCAACAAAGCGCGTTTCGCCAACTCCACATTGATGCCTACCACGGCGCATGGCGGTTTATCCGCCCCGTTTACAACGCCCTCGCAAGGCTGACCCCGCTCGCCCCCCTGCCCCGCGCAGGCGAAGCCCTAAAATACGCCTATCTTTCGCTGATGGCGGTGCAAAATGACGATTTAGCCGTGTTCCGCGCCCTGCTGCGCCAAGCCTACCGCGCCAGCCACGGCACGGGGCTGCATTATCTTATCGGCGCGTTTCACGAACGCCACCCGCTGCGCCCCGCCTTCGCCGATTACGCCGGCATCCCCAGCGGCGGGCAATTGTTTACCGTGCAGTTTGATAGCGAACCCTATCTGCTGGATGGGCGCGTGCCGTATATTGATGCGGCGGCGATATAGCCATTTGAGGCAGCCTGCGTAGCGAAGCGGAGTTGCGGAGCTAAAACCCCTTACACGCCTTATTCCCCATTTTCAGGCTGCCTCAACCGCAACCGTAACCCTCCCCCAACAAGGAAACCCAACATGAAACCCACCCTCCTCTTCGCCCTAGCCTTGTTCCCCAGCCTTGTCCCCGCCGCCCCCACATGGAAAACCGTCCAACAAGCCAGCGGCGACCTTAACGGCGACGGACGCGCCGACAAAGTCATCATCGAGCAGCAACAAGACCCGCACAAAATCATCAAAAACGAAAGCCTCGGCGCGCCCGAACTCAATCTCAACCCCCGCCGCCTCACCGTATTGCTTGCCGGCGCAAACGGCTTCCAACCCGCCGCCCGCGCCACATGGCTGCCCGGCGAACACAACCGCGACACCCCCTGCTTGGAAGACCCGCTGGGCGACGACAGCCTTGCCATCAAAAACCAAATACTCACCCTCAATTTGGGCTACTGGCTCTCCTGCGGCTCATACGGCGTGAGCCACAACGCCTACAAATACCGGCTGCAACACGGCGCATTCATCCTTATCGGCGCAGATTCCAGCAGCTATATGCGCAACGGCGGCTACGGCACCGCCATCAGCATCAACTTCCCCGCCCGCAAAATCAAAGCCACAGGCTACATCCAAATTTTTGAAGAAGAAAACGGCGCAACGCCCCAGCCCCAGCAAGACCGCTGGACAACACTCAAAAGCCACAAAACCTACACCCTCGCCCAACAACCGCCCGAACCCTACGACTTGCTAAAACAATCCGACTCCCGCCTGCTGGATTGGCTTTCCCAAGCCGATGGGCGGTCAGAATAAGCGGCTTGCTTTGTTTGTTTTCAGGCTGCCTCAACAGCGCAACCCCCAAAAGGCAGCCTGAAACCCCGCCCCAAGCCCCAAAAAAAGGACATCCCATGCCCCCCACCCGCCTCAACCTCGCCATTCTCGCCGCCGCCAGCCTCGCCAACCTGCTCGCGCTCCACACCGCCACACACGCCGCATGGTATTTCGCCCTGCCCGCCGCGCTGCTGTTTTCGTTGAGTAACAACACGATTTTTGCCCTGCTGCATGAATGCGTGCACGGCATTTTCGCGCGCAACCCCACCTTAAACCGCTGGGCAGGGCGCTACGCCGCCGCATGGTTTCCCACTGGCTACGCGCTGCAAAAAACCTTCCATCTGGTGCACCACCGCAACAACCGCAGCCCATCCGAGCAATTTGACATCATCCATCCGCAAGACATCCGCTGGCTCAAATACGCCCAATGGTATGCCATCTACACCGGCATGTATTGGGCGACCGCCGTGCTGGGCGCGGTTGTCTTTTCGCTCACCCCGCGCATTGTCGGCAACGCCCTGCGCCAAGCGTTCGGCAAGCAAGGCGGCGAGCAGACGGGCGCGGCCAACTACATCGGCGCGCTCAACGCCTTGCCGCTCGCCGCCAAAGCCGAAATCTGGGGTGCCATCGCTTTTCAGGCTGCCTTGTTCGCGCTGCTGGATTTGACATGGCAATCATGGCTGCTGTGCTACGCCGTGTTCGGCTGGCAATGGAGCAACCTGCAATACACCGACCACGCCTTCTCGCCGCTGGACAGCCAAAACGGCGCGTGGAATTTAATCGTTCCCAAGCCCGTGCGCCTGTTTTTTCTCAACTACCACTACCACCTCGCCCACCACCAGCACCCGCAAGTCCCGTGGACGCAGCTCCCCCGATACGCCCACCGCGGCGCGCGGTTTTGGACGGTTTGGCGGCACTGCATCACCGGCCCCAAGCCGCAAAACAAACTGCCGCACATCCCCACCTATCCGCTTAACCCGCCCCGCTAATCCCCCAAGGCAGCCTGAAAACCAATAACCCGTTTTCAGGCTGCCCCAATGCTAAAATCCCCCCGTTCCCCATCCCTCATCAGCCCTATGATCCCCGCCCAGCAAATCCTGCAAGACACCTTCGGCTACCCCAACTTCCGCGGCAACCAAGCCCAAATCATCGACACCGTTGTTCAAGGCAACAGCGCCTTTGTGCTGATGCCCACCGGCGGCGGCAAATCGCTGTGCTACCAAATCCCCGCCCTGATGCGCGAAGGCGTCGCCATTGTTATCTCCCCGCTCATCGCCCTGATGGACGACCAAGTTGCCAACGCCCGCGCCGTGGGCATCCATGCCGCCGCCGTACACAGCGGCACGCCCGCCGACACCATCCGCCAAATCGCCGAAGACATCGATTCAGGCAGCCTGAAACTGCTCTACGTTTCCCCCGAACGCCTTACCACCGAAAAATTCCTACGCTTTTTAGACCACACCACCGTTAGCCTATTCGCCATCGACGAAGCCCATTGCGTGAGCCAATGGGGGCACGACTTTCGCCCGGAATACCAACAACTCAGCCTGCTCGCCCAGCGCTATCCGCACATCCCGCGCATCGCGCTTACCGCCACCGCCGATGCTCAAACCCGCCTAGACATCAAACACTATTTGCAGCTAAACGATGCCGCCGAATTCATATCCAGCTTCGACCGCCCCAACATCCATTATCAAGTGATAGAACGGCAAAACGGCAAAAAACAGCTGCTGGATTTCATCCAAAAACAAGCCGCAGGGCAAAGCGGCATCGTGTATTGCCTGAGCCGCAAAAGCGTGGAAGACATCGCCCAATATCTGTGCGACAGCGGGCTGAACGCGCTGCCGTATCACGCAGGCTTGCCCATCCAAACCCGCAGCCAAAATCAACACCGCTTCACGCACGAAGACAACATCATCATCGTCGCCACCGTTGCCTTCGGCATGGGCATCGACAAACCCGACGTGCGCTACGTTGCCCACTTGGATATGCCGCAAAGCGTGGAGCATTTTTACCAAGAAAGCGGCAGGGCGGGGCGCGACGGCTTGCCCGCCACCAGCTGGCTGTGCTACGGCATGAACAACCTGATGCTGCTGCGCGAGCGCATCCAAGAAAGCAGCGTGAGCGAGCAGCAAAAGCAAATTGAGCTGCAAAAACTCAACGCCATGTTTGACATCTGCGAAACCGCCGAATGCCGCCGCGTGTTGCTGTTGCGCCACTTTGGCGAAGAAAGCCAGCCCTGCGGCAACTGCGACAACTGCCAACACCCGCCCATCCGCTTTGATGCCACCGAGTTGGTGCAAAAGCTGCTGAGCTGCATCTACCGCGTGGGGCAGCAATACGCCGCAGGCTATGTGATTAACGTGTTGCGCGGCAAGGCGGACGATTGGATTACGCGCAACGGGCACGAGCAACTCAGCACCTTCGGCATCGGCGCAGGCTTAACCGACAAAAACTGGCGCAACATCATCCGCCAATGCATCGGGCAAAACCTCATCGCCGCCGATGTAAGCCACCACCAAGCCCTGATGCTCACCCCCGCCGCGCTGCCCGTGTTAAAAGGCGAGCAAAGCGTGATGCTGCGCCCGCTCAAACGCGAAAAAGCCGCCACCCAATCGGGCAGCCTGAAAAGCCAATGGCTGCGCACCGAGCGCGAAGAACGCATCTGGCAAGCCCTGCGCCAATGGCGGCTGGACCAAGCCCGTAGCGAAAACATCGCCGCCTACATGATTTGCGGCGACAAAACCCTGCAAGACATCATCCGACAGCAGCCGCGCACCCTTGCCGACCTGCCGCCTATCTACGGCTTGGGCGATGCCAAAATCGCCAAATACGGGCAGGCGATTTTGGATGTGTATCTGCCGTTGAACGGGCAGGAAGCGGGCGGTTGAGGCAGCCTGAAAATCTGTTTTTGCTTTTCAGGCTGCCTCAATATCGCCAACACGCCAACGCGCAGCGCATTTCAGACTGCCTCATGCCACAAAAGGCAGCCTGAAACCCAATCCCCAACCCGCCGCAAAGGAAAAACCGTGAACAAATTTATCTACCACAACTAGACCTACAGACCCCTCCACCCGATTAACGATATCGTCGCCCCGCCAATTTTTTGGAAGAAGCTGTGCTGTTGGCAAAACAGCACCGCACCGGTTTGCAAATCGGCTATTCCCCCTTTTGCAAAGCAGACAGCGCAGAAGTAAGCGCGCTGATGCGCCGGCTCGCCGCTGTCGATTTCGCCCCGCTCGCGCTTTATCCCGAGCTGGAAAAATTGTGTATAAACGAACTGCCGCGGGAAACCACCGAAATCAAAAATGTTGAACAGCTTTACGCCATGCCCAAGCTGAAAAATTTAAGTATTTGGGACAAACAAATGCCCCGGCTGGACGTTTCGCGCTTCATCGCTTTGGAATCGCTGCAAGCCAACCCCGCCGACCTCAAACACATCATCAACATCGGCAAGGCGGCAGGGCTGAGGTTTCTGAGCCTATATTCCTACAAAGGCAAAGATTTGACCGAATTCGCCAGCCTGAAAAACCTTACCAACATCGATTTAATCAACCCCGCCATCGGCAGCCTGAACGGCTTGGAACAAATGCCGCAGCTGGAAAGGTTGGAGCTGATGGGTACGCGCAACCTGAAAGACGTTTCGCTTATCGGCGAACTGCTCACCCAAAACCGCCTGCCCAAGCTGCGCAGCCCAATGCTGCCGAAAAAATTTCAAGCCGATCAGGAACGTTTTAGAGCCCTGTGCATCCAACAATGGCAGGCGCGGCAGACGAAATAGGCAGCCTGAAAAGCCATAAAACCTGTTTTCAGGCTGCCTCAAACCCACCCCCGCCCATAAACATTCATGCCACGCAATCGGCGTAACCATGTTCCAAAAAACTACCCGCCCTGCCCAACCTGCCCCCCCAGCCAAGCAAGAAATCTTGGACGGCGCGCAAGTAAACGACGCGCAAGACGAACTGGAACACTACGGCAAAACGCCCGCCAAAGAATATTCATGGCGACTGGCTTTGCTGCAAGCCTATCTGCTGGTTTGGGCGCTGGGCGCAACGGGCAAGCTAAGCCCCTCTGCCGTCATCGGGCAAATCAACGAAAACATCGCCCGCCTGCAAGAATTAGCGGTTCTAATCCGCGCCAAAAAGGAGCAAAATCCGCCTATTTTGTATTAACAAGGAAACCCTTATGACCCACACCGTCCACCTAAAATTTGACGACATCGACAACACCACCCTGCAACGCCTATGCGGCGCGTTAGACGAAAACCTCACCGCGCTCGGCAAAGCCCTTTCCGTGCAAACCAGCCGCCGCTTCGCCGATTTCACCTTTATCGGCGACAACGCCCACGCCGCCCGCCGCGCCCTGCTCGCGCTTGCCGACACCGCGCAAAGCCGCGATTTAACCCCCGAAGACATCCAACTCGCCGCCGTGGAAGCCAAAACCGCCGACGCGCAACACGTTGAACGCAGCAACGACAACCACGCCTACCATTTCCACACCAAGCGCGGCAACATCGGCGGGCGCACCCCGCGCCAAAACGGCTATATCCGCGCCCTGCTCAACCACGATGTCGTGTTCGGTCTCGGGCCCGCAGGCACAGGCAAAACCTATCTTGCCGTGGCCGCCGCCGTGGACGCGATGGAAAAACACCAAATCGAACGCATCGTGCTGGTGCGCCCCGCCGTGGAAGCGGGCGAAAAACTGGGCTTTCTGCCGGGCGATTTGGCGCAAAAAGTAGACCCCTACCTGCGCCCGCTGTATGACGCGCTGTATGACCTGATGGGCTTTGACCGCGTAACCAAGCTGATGGAAAAAGGGCTGATTGAAATCGCCCCGCTCGCCTATATGCGCGGGCGCACGCTCAATGGCGCGTATGTGATTTTGGACGAGGCGCAAAACACCACGCCCGAGCAGATGAAAATGTTTTTAACCCGCATCGGCTTTGGCGCAAAAGCCGTGATTACAGGCGATTTAAGCCAAGTGGATTTGCCGCGCAACATCAAATCAGGCTTGCGCGATGCCAAAGAAAAACTGCGCGACGTGGAAGGCTTGTATTTCCACACGTTTACCAGCGAAGACGTAGTGCGCCACCCGCTGGTGCAGAAAATCGTGGAAGCGTATGACGCGGCGGAAACCACGCACGTTGAATTGAGTTTGCAGGATTAAACAGAGGCAGCCTGAAAATAGGATTACCCCGTTTTCAGGCTGCCCCAAAGGAACCGCCATGCCCCCAGCCAAATTTTTCGCCGCCCTTATCCTAACGCCCCTGCTCGCCATCGCCGCCCCCGCACCGATAACGCTGCCACAAATCCAAACCCAAGCCCAGCAAGGCAACCCCGAAGCCCAAGCCCGCCTTGGCGAAGCCTATTTAAACAGCAACCTCGGCATCGCCCAAGACTGCGCCCAAGCCCTCGCATGGAGCAGCAAAGCCGCGCAGCAAGGCAACCGCCAAGCTAGGCGCAACCTTGCCGTGCAATACCTCAACGGCTGCGGCACAGCGTTTGACTACCCCAAAGCCCTCGCCCTGCTGCAACAATCCTACCAAGCAGGCGACAAAAAATCCGCCCTCTATCTCGGCATCATCTACGAACGCGGGCTCGGCGTAGCCCAAGACTACGCCCAAGCCGCCGCCTACTACCAACAAGCCGACCAAAACAACGACATCACAGGGCAATACCGCCTTGCCAAACTCTACGAACAAGGGCTAGGCGTGCCACGCGATTTCGCCCAAGCCCGCGCCCTCTATCTCAAACACACCACCCGCCAAGACCACATCACCGCCCCCAGCTTCCAAGCCCTCGGCGACCTCTACCGATACGGCTTGGGCGTAAACAAAAACCCCCGCGAAGCGCAAAAATGGTACCGCCTCGCCAAGCAATCCGCCGCAGTGAAATAAAGCATAAAGGCAGCCTGAAACCCGCCCAGCGCCGCCCAAATAACGCAACCCACCGCCTCACTGTTTCACCCAAACGCTTTTCAGGCTGCCGCAACACAACAGATAGGCAGCCTGAAAATGGAAACGAGCTTTCAGGCTGCCCATCGCTGATTTTCCGCCCGCGCAGGCGTTTCGCCGCCTGCCACGAGCAGGGGCAAGCCCCTGTACCCCGTGCAGCATCCGCCATTCCGGCAAAATTTGCTCCTTGTCGCGCCGTGACGCAGCAACAGCTTGCCGCCAAGTAACACCGCCTGCCCACAGCCATTCCCCATTTTCAGGCTGCCGCCACATAATTAAGCAGCCTTGCCCCTTTGTCTGAATCTTTGATTTAGTCATGCGAACTGATGCAAAGCCAAAGGGGGAGTCCGCAGCACAACGCGCAAGGTTAAAATCCCACCCCAACCATCCCCCAACCCCAAAAAGGACATCCCATGAAACTCATCATCGCCGCCCCCGCCAACGGCATGGAACTGAAAAATGCCCTCCAAGCCCACCTCGCCGCCGACCCACGCATCAGCAGCCTGCGCGATATGTCCACCGACACCAGCTATCCGCAGCTCTCCTTTGCCGTCGCCCAAGCCGTCGCCGCAGGCGAAGCCGAGCGCGCCATCCTCATCTGCGGCACAGGCATCGGCACCGCCATCGCCGCCAACAAAGTGGCTGGCATCCGCGCCGCCACCGCGCATGATTTAACCAGCGTGCGCGGCGCAGTAGAAAACTACAACGCGCAAATCCTGTGCATGGGGCAAAACGTCATCGCCGCCCCTGCCGCATGGGCATTGGTGGACATCTGGCTCAACCTGCGCCACGACGCACACAGCAGCTACGCCCCCAAAGTGCACGAAATCAGCGCGTTTGAACAGCAAAAATAAGCCGTCCAAATGCTTTTCAGGCTGCCTCAACATCCAAGGCAGCCTGAAACCTACTCGTTCCTATCCACGCAAAACCCCATCGCCCGCACCGCATCCCAATCAAAAAAATGCCCCGGGTCAGTCTTGCGGCCGAGCGCAATGTCCTGATGCCCCGTAACCGCCTCAATCGGATACCGCGCCGCAACCGCGCCCAGCAGCCGCGCCAACGCCGCATATTGCGCCGCCGCAAACGGCTCAAAATCGCAGCCTTCCAGCTCAATGCCGATGGAAAACGCATTGCACCTCTCGCGCCCGCGAAACGCCGACACCCCCGCGTGATACGCCATCTCGTCGCACGACACAAACTGCACCACTTCCCCCGTCCGCGCCACAAAAAAATGGCTGGACACGCGCAACGCCGTCAGCAGCGAAAAAAACGGATGTTCGGCAGCCTGAATCCGGTTGGTAAACAATTTTTGCACCGCGCCCGTGCCATATTCAAACGGCGGCAACGAAATATTGTGCAACACCACCAAGCTCACCGTCTCCCCGTCAGGGCGCGGGCAACAGTTGGGCGAGTGCATTTGCGCCGCGCCTTGCCAGCGCCCCTGTTGCCAAACATCTTGCCAAGCATCGTTCATCATCAACCCCGCAAACAAAAACAAAATTATAACAGCCCCGCCACCGCAGGCACCCCCGCACCACACTCCGCCAATCTTTACACAAACATGCACGCTTCTTGCTTGTAAAACACCTGCCGCCTATTTAAAGCCCCAAAATTTCAACAGCCCGCCCTTGCCCAGCTTGTTTCCCGCAAGGCTTTCTGTAATAATTTGCAAACTTTTGATAAGGCAAGAAGCAGCATGTTTACACGATGCCGCTGCACATATCGCCCCCAGCCATAAAACCAACCTAACCGCACCGGTTCGGCGTGCCGTGCAACTTGCCCGCCTGATTCGACGGATGAGCGCCATCCCGTTTAGCCTGCCCCTCTCGGCAGCCTGAAAACACACTTTTTTACTTCTATAAAGGAAAATCCATGAGCGACAATACTACGCCCAAAGCCAATGTATCCGTTGGCTTGAATCGGTATCGCGGGATGATTATCTCAATCGGTTTCTTTGTTGTGCTACTCGCAGCCCTGCTGATTTACGCCAACAACATTTCCAGCGAAATCGAGGAAGACTCCATCCAAAGCTACGTTACCAGCGAGATGGCAAACTCCTACGGCGAAATGCTGGAAAACATTCAGCTGCTGCAACTGAACACCCACCAAGACCCGCAAAGCCCCGTGGTGCAAGGCGCGTTAAAACGCTTGAAAGAAGCGCAAGACATCTTCTCGCGCTCGCTGCAAGCCACCGCTCAAGGTGGCGACTACACTTCTATTGATGGCAAACACTATCTGGTGGACGCTTCCAATAAAGGGGTTAAAAAGAAATTGATGGCAGAAATGGTTAAAAAATGGAAAGATGCCAAACCATCTGTTGATGCCTACTTAAAAGCTGCTAATGACCCCGCAGCCGATAGCGCATTGCTCAATACCGCTCTATTGAGTTTGCAAAACAACAACGCCCGTTTCACCGAAATCTCCAATTTCTTGCTGGCAAGCAAACGTGCCAAATTGGAAGACCGCACCAACCAATTAAGAAACGTAGAGATTTTCGGCATTGTGGGCGCGGTGTTATACCTTGCGCTGTTCTTGTTCTACTTCATCCGCAAATTGCTCACCGCCGATAAATTAGCCGACGAAGCAAGAAAAGAAACCACCGAGATTATGGACACCGTAACCACAGGTCTGTTCCTGCTGGATAGAGACTTAACCATTGGTTCGCAATACTCCAAACAACTGGAAAGCCTGATTGGTCAAAAAAATGTGGGCGGCAAAAACTTGCTGGATGTGTTAAGCAACTTGATTAACGCAAACGACTTGAACACCACCAACGACTTCGTGGGGCAGCTCTACAACCCCCGCACCAAAGAACGTTTGATTGCTTCTTTGAACCCCTTGATTCACCAAAAAGTGAAAATTGACGACAAAGAACGCTATCTGGATTTCAACTTCCACCGCGTATATCACGGCAAAGACATTGCCCGCGTGTTGGTAAACGTGGAAGATGTAACCAATGCTGTGCTGTTGCAACAAAAAATGGAACAAGAGCGCGAGCAAAATGACGTGCAACTGGAAATGTTGAGCAATATTTTGCACACCGACCGTACCTTGCTCAATGACTTTATTGACAACACCAATCAACACATTCAAAACATCAACACCGTATTGAAATCGCAAAGCGACAACACCAGCTCGCTGCACGAAAAAGTGAACGCCATTTACCGCGAAGTGCACAGTATGAAAGGCGAATCTTCCGCTTTGAAACTGGGTGGCTTTACCACTATGGCAGAAAACTTTGAAACCAACCTCAACCGTTTGAAACAAATGCCCAAACTATCGGGCGAAAACTTCTTGGGCTTGGCGGTGCAACTGGAAGAGTTGATTCGCTTGAACCACACCATTGAAGACTTGCTCGCCAAAATTGGCGGTGGCGCGCCCGTGGTGATGAGCAACACAGGGCAATCCACCGCCGCGCAAAACCCCAATGCGCGCTACGCCAGCTTTATTGCCGACATCGCCGCCCGCAACCACAAACAAGCAGCGTTCACATACAGCGGCTTGGAAACCACAGGCAACAGCAAAGTGGATGGCATCGTAAACGAAGTCGCCATTCAGCTCTTGCGCAATTCAGTGGTACACGGCATTGAAACGCCCGAAGTGCGCAGCCAACGCGGCAAATTGCCCGTGGGACACGTTCACATGAGCCTGAAAGACCAAGGCGACAAATTCTTGCTCACCTTTGAAGACGACGGCAACGGTATTGATTACGCCGCCATCGCGCAAAAAGCGGTGGCATTGGGCAAATACACCGCCGAAGAAGCCACCAAGCTGGATAAGCGTGCGCTGATTTCCTTGCTGTTTACCCCAGGCTTCTCCACTGCCGAAAAAAGCACCGAAGACGCAGGGCGCGGCGTGGGCTTGGATATTATTAAAGACCGCATCGTATCGCTGGGCGGCACGGTAAACGTTGCCAGCCGCTTGCATGGCTACACCCGATTCAGCTTCACGCTGCCAAAGTTAAGATAAGGATTTGATTTTATGTCTAAACGCATCATGATTGTTGATGACTCAAACGTTATCCGTAATCGCATTTCGCGCGGCTCGGGCACGATGGATTTTGAAGTGGTTGCCTCCGCTGCCAATGGCGAAGAAGCTATCGCGCTCTATCGCCAGCATCATCCCGATGTGGTTACCATGGATTTAACCATGCCCAAAATGGACGGCTTGGAGTGCATTTACCAGCTCACCAGCCTAGATGAGAACGCCAATATCCTTGTGGTATCCGCCCTTTCCGACAAAGCAACAGGCATCAAAGCCTTGCAACTGGGTGCGCGCGGTTTTCTCTACAAGCCTTTTTCGGATGAAGAATTGTTCCAAGCCTTAAACGAGATGTTGGAAGATTAACCACCCTTTTTCAGGCTGCCTCAGACAAACGAAACAAGGCAGCCTGAAAACAAGCAAAGCAAGTTTCAGCGGCGCTAAAACCCTTTTGAACCAAGGAGTTTGATTATGAAAGAAGAAAAATTACAAGTCTTTTTGGACGGTGTGCAAAAATATTTTGCGCAAATGATTGCGGGCGAAGAGTTGGTGGTGGGCACGCCCTATTTGATTGAAAACAAAATCCCCTCTGCCAAAGATTTCACGGGCGTGATTGCCATTTCAGGCAAAAATCAAGGCGTGGTGTATTTCACTGCCCCCAAAGAATTGCTGGAACGTTTGCTGGTGCTTATCGGCGAAAAAGATACCAGCGAAGCCTTGATGGTGGACTTGGTGGGCGAAGTGGCGAATACCATTGCGGGCAATGCCCGTAGCGAATTTGGCGAAGAATTTGAAATTTCTGTGCCCATCGTGTTGCGCGGCGCGCCCGATGAAATTTTATTGCCCCGCAAAGACCGTTCGTTTGTGATTCCGATTACTTGGCGCAACCGCGGCGCAGCGATTGTAATTAGCCTGCGCAAATAATCTGAGGCAGTCTGAAAACGCGAAAGATAAATTATGAAAATGACACGTTTAATTCCCCTAGTTGCCGTATTGGCATTGCTTGGCTGCGGCAAATCCGAAGTGCAAAAAGTTGCCGAGCCCAAAGTGGCCTCCGATGTGGCGGTTAATGACACGCGCCCTGTTTACAATGTTTACTTTGACATCAACGGGATTGCCCCGTTTGTGATGGCAGATGCGGATAACCGCCCTTCGGGCTTTGGTATTGACTTGGTTACCGCCATCGGCGACAAACAAGGCTTCCGCCCCAACTTTATCCCGCACGATTTCACAGGAATGCTGGAAGGCTTGGGCAAAGGGGCAGATTTGGCAGTATCGGCGATTTCTATTACAGACGAGCGCAGAGCCTTGGTGGATTTCACCAATTCCCACTTTGAAACTACGCAAGCGATATTGGTGCCAGAAGGCAGCCCCATCACTTCCACCAATGATTTAAAAGGCAAAAAAGTTGCGGTTGTAGAAGACTCCGTGGGCGAAGACATGGTGTTACAAATACAAGCAGGCAATGGCTCTATTGTGCACAACACCAGCGTGTGGTCGGCGGTGCAGCAAGTGATGCGCAAAGAGGTGGATGCCGCCTTTAGCGATTACGCGCCGCTCACTTATTACGCCAATAACTACAAAGACCAAAAATTGCGCGTGATTGTTGACCCAACATCGCCCAAAAGTTATTACGCGCTGGCGGTTGCCAAAAACAAGCCCGAATTGCTCAAACAACTTAACGCGGGCATAGAGCAAGTGAAAGCAGATGGCACGTTTGACAAGATTTACCAAAAATGGTTCAAATCTGCCGCGCCCGTGCAAGCTGCTGAGGCTTCGGCTGCGGCAACTACGGCAACGAAATAAGCCAACATTCGCGTTCACAAACAATAAGATTTCAGGCTGCCTTGGATTGCTGAGGCAGCCTGAAAATGTTTGGGGGCATCCACAGTAGGGGCGTGAGCTTGCTCATGCACCGTCTCACCATGCTTAAATGGTGCGTGGCAAAGCCGCCGCCCCCCCCCTACTTGCTTTGCCACATACAAAGGCAGCCTGAAAACGCATCATCATCATCCGTTTTCAGGCTGCCTTGATTTCATTGCAAGCTAATACAAACAATCGCCCCGCCTACTCCCGCGTCCAAGTCGTCTCGCCGCCCGCATCGCGCAGCACCACGCCTTGCGCGGCGAGTTCATCGCGGATGCGGTCGGATTCTGCCCAATTTTTGTTGGCGCGGGCAAGGTTGCGTTGGGCAATCAAGGCTTCAATCGCGTCTGCCGATAAGCCGTTATCGGGCGCGCCGCTTTGCAAAAATTCGTGGGGTTCGCGTTGCAACAAGCCCAGCACGCCTGCCAATGCTTTCAGGCAGCCTGAAAGCTCGGCGGATTGGGTTTTGTTGACTTCTTTTGCCAGCTCAAACAACACGGCAACGGCTTTTACGGTGTCAAAGTCGTCGTCCATTGCGGCGTAGAAGCGGCGGGTGTAGTCGTTGGCGTGTTCGCTTAATGTGAATGGCGCGGGGGCGACGTTGCCCAAGGCATTATACAGGCTGGTGAGCGAGTGTTTGGCATCGTCCAAATGCGCGTCGGAATAATTGAGCGGGCTGCGGTAGTGTGCGCGCAAAATAAAAAAGCGCACCACTTCGGCATCGTATTTTTTCAGCACATCGCGGATGGTGAAAAAATTGCCCAGCGATTTGGACATTTTTTCGTTGTCCACGCGGATAAAGCCGTTGTGCAGCCAGTATTTCACATGGCTGTCGATGGTTTTGTGCGCGGCGCGGGGCGCGTGTTCGCCGCTGATGCCGTGGTGTGCGCCGCAGCTTTGGGCGATTTCGTTTTCGTGGTGGGGAAATTGCAAATCTGCGCCGCCGCCGTGGATGTCAAACGTGTCGCCAAACAGTTCGCCACCCATCGCGGAGCATTCGATGTGCCAGCCTGGCCGCCCGTTACCCCAAGGGCTTTGCCAATGCGGCTCTTCGGGTTTGGCGGCTTTCCACAGCACAAAATCCAGCGGGTCGCGCTTAAAGCCGTCCACTTCCACGCGCTCGCCTGCGCGCAAATCGTCCAGCGATTTGCCCGATAGCTGCCCATAGGCGGGGAACTCGCGCACGGCGTAGTAAACATCGCCGTTGGCGGCGGAGTAGGCTTTGCCGTTGGCGATGAGTTGCTCAATCATGGCGATCATTTGCGCGATGTGTTCGGTGGCTTTGGGTTCTACATCGGGGCGCTGCACGCCCAGCGCGTCGGAATCTTCGTTCATGGCGGCGATGAAGCGGGCGGTGAGCTGTTGGATGGTCTCGCCGTTTTCGTTGGCACGAGCGATGATTTTGTCGTCGATGTCGGTGATGTTGCGCACGTAAGTCAGCGGGTAGCCGTGTTGGCGCAGCCAGCGGGCAATCATGTCAAACACCACCAGCACGCGGGCGTGCCCGAGGTGGCAGTAGTCATACACGGTCATGCCGCACACATACATGCGCACGTTTTGCGGGTTGAGTGGGATAAAGGGTTCTTTTTGGCGGGTAAGGGTGTTGTAAACGGTTAGGTTGGGCATGGCGGTTCTCTGTAAACAAAAACAATAGGTTGGTTGATTGCAAGGGCAGCCTGAAAAGCGAAAATCGGCTTTCAGGCTGCCTGTTGGTAACGATTGGTCGGACTACTTGGCGGTTTTCGGCGCGCACGCGATGTTCAGCAGGCTGGCGGCGGGGGTGTCGGGCAAAGCGGTTTCGTAGCGCGTTTGGCTGGCGGAATATTGATGTTTGGCGAGCGATTTGCCTTTGTCATTAAAAAACTCGGTTTGCGTAGTGCGGTAAGTACGAGCATCACATTGAAACATCCATTGGCTGATGGCGTATTTGTATTCGGGCGTGTTGCGGTAGCTTTCTTTGCTGGGCTTGTGCACGTATTTGCGGTCGGTGAGCGTGGCGGTGTTGCCTTGCCGTTTCAGGCTGCCTGTATCGTAGGACACGTCAATGTTGCCCTCGTTGATTTTGCCGATTTCTTTCCAGCTTCCCTGCGCTTTCATCGCGGGATTTTTGGAACTGCCGTCGCCCGCGCACGCGGCAAGCAGGGCGAGCGCGGCAACGGCGAGAAAAGAGTGTTTAAGCATGGTGGGTATCCTTTGGCTGGTTTCAGGCTGCCTAGGCTGCCGATGCGGGTGGGGCAGCCTGAAAAAACAGCGCATTGTGCCATGTTTGGCTGATAAAGGCGAATGCACCGCATGGTTTTAGCTTCGCAACTCCGCTACGCTCCGCAGGCTGCCTCCGGCAAACCAGCGCGCATAGGCAGCCTGAAAAACCTATTCCCCCATTTTCAGGCTGCCGCCAAATAATAGTTGATTAAAATAAAAATGAGACAAGGCGACAACGAGAGCCGTGTACGAATAGTACATCAGGGCGTTGGCAACGCCGTATCATTGAAATTCTAATCAACTATAAACCCGCTTCGCCCGCTTCACATTGCACAACACCTCGTAAGCAATCGTCCCCGCCGCGGCGGCGACTTCGTTCACGCTGATGATGTCGCCAAACAGCTCCACCTCGCTGCCCACGCCCATATCCGCCTGCTGCAAATCCACCGTGAGCATATCCATGGAAATCCGCCCAATCAAACGGCTGCGCACGCCGTCAATCGCCACCGGCGTATCGCTCGCGGCGCGGCGCGGATAGCCGTCCGCATAGCCCCCCGCCACCGCGCCCACCCGCGTGGAACGCTTGGTGTAAAACGAAGCGCCGTAGCCAATCGGCTCGTGTGGCTGCAACACTCGCTCGGCGAACACCTCGCTTTTCAAGCGCATCACCGGTTTCAGGCTGCCTGAAAACGCGCCGAACGGGTCCACACCATACAACGCCAGCCCCGCCCGCCCCCAATCGCGCCGCGCCTCGGGATACGCCATTATCGCCGCCGAATTCGCCAAGCTCTCCGCCCCATCCAGTCCCGCGCAAGCCAAATCAAACGCCTCCAACTGCATTTGGGTCATCCCCCTCTCGGTTTCGTCCGCGCAGGCAAAATGCGACATCTTCACAATCTCCCCCACCTTGCCGCTCTGGCGCAGTGCAGCAAACGCCGCCGCATAGTTATGCGGGAAAAAGCCCGTGCGGTGCATCCCGCTGTCCATCTTCAACCACACCGTTGCCGGCTCGCGCCAATCAAACGCCAGCAGCCCCTCCAACTGCGCCTGACAATGCACCACCGGCCACAAGCGGTATTCCGCCACCGCCGCATAATCGGCAGCCTGAAAAACCCCTTCCAGCACCACAATCGGCTTGGTAATTCCCGCCTCGCGCAGCTCCACCGCCTCTTCCAAAAACGCCACCGCAAAACCGTCCGCCGCATCATGCAATGCGCGCGCACACTGCACCGCCCCGTGCCCATAAGCGTTCGCCTTCATCACCGCCAGCAGCTTGTTGCCGTGCAGCGCTTTCAAATATTGATAATTGTCCCGCAAATAATCCAAGCGGATTTCACACGTTAAAGGGCGCATCGTTTCCGTTCCTTAAAAAATAATCACAACACAAAAGGCAGCCTGAAACCCAAACCCGTTTTTCAGACTGCCTGCTCCGTTTCACACATCCATTTCCCGCCCCGCCATCCATTTGATGCGCTCGGGGTCTCGGTGGGAGAAAAATGCGCTGGTAGCGGTGTCCATCGCCGTGATTTGGCGCATTTCGGCTTCGCTCAGTTCAAAATCCCAAATGGCTTGGTTTTCCACCATGCGCTCGGGGCGCACCGATTTGGCAAGACTTGCCACGCCGCGTTGCGCCAGCCAGCGTAAAACCACTTGCCCGATGCTTTTGCCGTGCGCTTGGGCGATTGGCGCAAGCAAAGGGTGCGCAAACAGATTATTGCGCCCTTCGGCAAATGGTGCCCATGCCTGCGGCTGCACGCCCTCGCTTTGGTTAAACGGCACGGCATGAAGCTGCTGGTTAAACGGGTTCACTTCAATTTGGTTTACGGCAGGCTTGATGCCGCTGAACACCGCCAAATCGGTTAAGCGGTCGGGGTAAAAATTGCTCACGCCAATGGCACGGATTTTGCCCGCCGCCTGCAATTCCACCATTGCCCGCCACGCGCCAAACACGTCGCCGTAGGGCTGGTGGATGAGATACAAATCCACATAATCCGTTTGCAGACGGTTCAGGCTGCGTTCAAACTGCGCTTTCGCGCCTTCGTAACTGTTGCCGCGCACCCATAATTTGGTAGTCAAGAAAATTTCCTTGCGGTCAATGCCGTGCGCACGCAGCGCATTGCCAACTTCCGTTTCGTTTTGATAGCTGGCGGCGGTGTCAATCAGGCGGTAGCCGCTGTCAATCGCCGCGTGTACGGCTTGTTCGCACTCGGCTTTATCTGCCATTTGGAACACGCCAAAGCCGAGCAAAGGCATTTCTGCGCCATTGTTAAGGGTTACTGTTTGGTTCATTTGATATTCTCCGTTTCGGGTTGGTGGGAACACGCATTATAGTGGATGGAATGAACGCCCGGGGCAGCCTGAAATCCCGTTTTCAGGCTGCCTCAACCATTATATTCCCCGTTGCCCCTGCCTCCACCGCCCGCTGTATTTCCCCTTTCAAACGCGCCCGCTCAGCACTGCTTAACCCCTGCAAACAATTCAACTCCCCATCCAACGGCACCACCGCCTCCCCATCATCACGCGCCACCGCCAGCAGCAAAGACTGCCCGTTTACCTGCAACCGCCACGAATTGTCTGGTTGCAAACTACCCGCACCAATCTCAATATACAACTCATTACCCATCACCTTAGTGTAGTAGCCAAAGTCAAATCCAAAAAATTTGCTCCCTTTCACTTTAATTTCCACCTCCACCAATCGCCAAGTGCTTGTTGGCGCAGCGTTTAATCGCTCTAACACCTGCCTCTCGCCAACCTTGCACCAACATATCCCACCCCGTTTTGCCCAACATAACCATCATAATCCCCACCATCACATTCACAAAATTGACATTCTGTAAGGCAGCCTGAAATCCTATTTTCAGGCTGCCCCACGCTTCACAACACCCTATCCGATTCCACCAACGCCCAAAACGTCCGCACCCCCACCTCAATCAAATCATCAGGAAAATCATAATGCACCGTATGCAGCGGGTCGGCATCCTCCCCCGTGCCGATAAACAGCATCGCCCCCGGCACCCGTTTCAAAAACCAACCAAAATCCTCCGAAGCCCGAAACGGCACGGGCAATTGCTTAATCGGCACACCCGCGCGCTCGCAAGCTGCCCACACCTTCGCCACCGCCCGTTCATCGTTCACCGTGGCGGGAAAATGGTCGCAGCTTTCCGTACGCAGCCCAATGCCCCGCGCATCGCACAAATGGCGCGCCGCCGCCACAATCAGCTCCTCCAACTTAGTCAAATCGCGCTCGTGATACGCGCGAATGGTCAGCCGCAGCACCCCATCGCCCGCCGACACGCCAAACGCCGCCTCGCCCACCTGCACATTCACAATCGTGCAGCGAATAAACCCTTCAAACAGCGATTCGTCCGCTTGAATCTGCTCAATTTCCCCAATCAAGCGCGCAATCGCATAAGCAGGGTTAATCCCATTTTCAGGCTGGCTCGCGTGCGCAGGCTTGCCATCAAAAAACAAACTCAACCCCTTAGACGTTAAACAAATCGTCCCCGCCAGCAGCGACACTGTTTTAAACGGCTCGCCCGGATAATTGTGATACGCATAGAACTCGCCGATATGCTGCTCATCAAACACGCCCAAACACGTTTTCGCCCCCGCGCCCGTTTCCTCGGCAGGCTGAAACAAAAACACCGCCGAACGTTCAGGCTGCATCGCCTCCACCGTCAAAGCCAGCGCGCACAACGTTGCCGAATGCCCATCATGCCCGCATTTATGCGCCACGCCCGCGCATTGCGAACGATACGGCGCTTCAATTTCGTCCTCAATCGGCAGCGCGTCAAAATCCGCCCGAAATGCAATCGCCGGCGCATCGCTTGTGCCGCGATACAGCGCGTAAAAATAATGCCCGCGGTCAAACAATTCCAAGCCCGAATGGTCGCGCAAAAAATCCATCAGCCGCTGCTTCGTCCACACTTCCTGCCCCGACAACTCAGGATGCGCGTGCAATTCATGGCGCAATTGGGTTGCCAGCGGCACAACACGTTGCAAAGTTTTTTCTAAATCCGACATGGTTATTCTCCTTGTGGTTTGAGCAAGTTCAATTCAAATTGAGCGCGAAGCGGCAAACCCACGCCGCAACCGTTTAACATTCATTCACCGAGTTTAACGAAAACATTGTAGCCCTACGTTCTGCCAACTTCAATGCAACGCCCCGATCATCGCCCCCGTCGCACAATCCCAAATAAATGCTTGCCTAAACAAGGCAAAACACACTAAAATGCGCGGTTTTTCCATATCCCTAATTTTCCTAAGGAATCCCAATAATGGTAGTTATCCGTTTAGCCCGTGGCGGCTCTAAAAAACGTCCTTTCTTCTACATCGTTGCAGCCGACAAACAAGCCCGCCGCGACGGTCGTTTCATTGAGCGCGTAGGTTTCTTCAACCCCGTAGCCAACGAAAAACAAGAACGCATCCGCATCCATGCCGACCGCCTGAACCACTGGGTATCAAACGGCGCGCAAGTGAGCGATGCCGTTGCCAAATTGGTTGCCGAACAAAAAGCGGTCGCCTAATTCTCACGCCATGAGCAACACGCAAAACTGGGTGGCAATGGGCTACATCAAAGGCGCATTCGGTATCAAAGGCTGGATAAAAGTCCAATCCAATACCGAATACACCGATAGCCTATTAGACTACCCACAATGGCGTTTAAGCAAAGGCAAAGAACACATTCTAGCCGAAGTGGAAAGCGGCAAAATGGCAGGCGACGAACTCCAAGTCAAACTCGCCCACATCCACGACCGCGACGCAGCCGCCCTATTACGCGGCTACACCATTGAAGTCCCCCGTGAGCAATTTGAGCCCACCGAAGAAGGCGAGTATTACTGGGCAGATCTCGTGGGCATGGCAGTCAAAAACCGCGAGGGCATCCACCTTGGCGAAGTCATCAATTTGATGGAAACAGGCGCACATGATATTCTGATTGTGCGCGGCGAGCATGGCGAAAAACTGATTCCCTTCGTTGAACAATTTATTGATAACGTGGACAACGAAAACCGCCAAATCACTTGCGACTGGGGCTTGGATTACTGATGTTTATTCAAGCCATTACGCTCTTTCCCGAGATGTTTGCCAGCATCACCGAATACGGCGTAACAGGGCGCGCATTCAAGCAAAATCTCTGGCAATTTGCCGCCATCAACCCCCGCCAATTCGCCGACAACAAACTCGGTTATATTGACGACCGTCCTTTCGGCGGCGGACCGGGCATGATTATGATGGCGTCGCCGATTCAGACTGCTATTGATGCCGCCAAACAGCATTACAAACAACATAGCATAGGGCAGCCTGAAAACAGCCGCGTGGTGTATTTAAGCCCGCAAGGTGCGCCGCTGAACCACGCCAAAGTGCAAGCGTTGTCGCGACTGGATAATTTGGTGCTGCTGTGCGGCCGCTATGAAGGCATTGACGAGCGCGTGTTGCAAACCAGCGTGGATGAAGAAATTTCCATCGGCGATTTTGTGGTATCGGGCGGCGAGCTGCCCGCGATGATGCTGATGGATGCGGTGCTGCGCCTGCTGCCGAATGTGTTGGGCGATAGCGCGTCTGCCGAGCAAGATTCGTTTGCCAATGGTTTGCTGGATTGCCCGCATTACACGCGCCCCACAGAATTTCAGGGCATGAGCGTTCCCGAGGTTTTGAAATCGGGCAATCATGCGCTGATAGCGGAATGGCGGTTGGAACAATCGCTGCGCCGCACTTTGCAACGCCGTCCCGAGCTTTTGGACGGGCGTTGTTTACTCCCACAGGAAGCCCGTCTCTTGGATAAAATCCGCTTGGAACAAGAGCAACAGGCATAATCCATATTATATTAAGGAAAAATCATGAATTTAATCCAACAGTTAGAGCAAGAAGAAATTGCTCGTTTGAACAAAGAAATCCCTGAATTTGCCCCCGGCGATACCGTTGTGGTGTCTGTGCGCGTGGTAGAAGGCAACCGCAGCCGTTTGCAAGCGTATGAGGGCGTGGTGATTGCGCGCCGCAACCGCGGTTTGAACAGCAACTTTATCGTTCGCAAAATTTCCAGCGGCGAAGGTGTGGAGCGTACTTTCCAACTGTATTCGCCTAACGTGGAAAAAATTGAGGTGAAACGCCGCGGTGATGTGCGTCGTGCAAAACTGTATTACTTGCGCGGCTTAACGGGTAAAGCGGCGCGCATTAAAGAAAAACTGCCTGCGCGCAAACAAGAAGCGTAATTTCGCTTAGATGAAAAAGGACAGCCTTTGGGGTTGTCCTTTTTTTGGTTTTAGCTTCGCAACTCCGCTTCGCTACGCAGGCTGCCTTTGGGGCGTACGCGATAAGGCAGCCTGAAACGATGCAAGAAAGGGTGGAGATTGGGCGGGGTGCAGGGGCTTGCCCCTGCTCGTGGTAGGCGGCGAAACGCCTGCGCGGGCAAAAGACGGGCAATGGCAGCCTGAAAACCGCAATCTGCTTTGCAAACCAATCGGCAGCCTGAAAAGGGTCGGCAGCTTGAAACGATGATAATTTTTGGCGACAAACCGTCGCTACTCTGTTTTGTGTTTCAGGCTGCCTTTTGTGCATAGGGTTGCCAATCATGAGGCAGCCTGAAAACCTTAACCCGCTTTGCAAACCAATCGGCAGCTTTTTGTGCATAGGGCTGCAACCATAAGGCAGCCTGAAACGTGAAATATCATTTTCAGGCTGCCTCATGCTATCCGCCATACTCAATCGCGTTGAGCTTTTTCAATAAGTCGTCGGATTTGTCGGGGTCTTCGTTGCGCATCAGGCGGGAGATGTCGTTTTCTAGCTGTTCGCTGTGGCTGCGTAGGATGATGTCTTTGATGGCGAGCAGATTGACGGTGTTCATGGAGAAGGTGCGCAGCCCGAGCCCAAGCAGCAGCCGTGTGAAGCGGGGGTCGCCTGCCATTTCGCCGCACAGGGATACGGGCTTGCCGAGGCGGTTGGCGGTGCGGATGATGTGGGCGAGCAGTTTGAGCACGGCAGGGTGGGCGGGCTGGTAGAGGTAGCTGACGCTGTCGTCGTTTCTGTCCACGGATAGGGTGTATTGGATGAGGTCGTTGCTGCCGATGGAGATGAAATCGGCGTGTTTGAGCAGGCTGGATACGGTGAGCGCGGCGGAGGGGATTTCTATCATGCAGCCGATGTCGGGGCTGCCGTAGGCTTCGTTGCGCTCAGTGAGTTGTTTTTTGGCGGTGTCCAGATGAATCAGGCTTTGTTTGAGTTCGGACAGGCTGGCGACCATGGGGAACATGATTTTGGTTTTGCCGTGAACGGCGGCGCGGAGAATGGCGCGCAGCTGGGTGCGAAATAATACGGGCTCGGCGTGGCTTAGGCGGATGCCTGTGAGCCCGAGCGCGGGGTTGAGGGCGGCGTTGGGGGTGCTGTTGTTGCCGAACCAGCGGGGGTTTTTGTCCACGCCCAAATCGATGGTGCGGATGGTGAGGGGCTTGCCTTTGAGCTTTTTGACGATGTCGGTGTAAAACCGGTATTGCTCGTCTTCGTCGGGCGGGGCGTCGCGGTTGAGAAAGAGAAATTCGCTGCGCAGCAAGCCGACTCCGTCTGCGCCCAATTGATGCAGGGCTTTGATGTCTTCGCTGCTTTCTATGTTGGCGAGCAGTTCTATTTCTTCGTTGTCTTGGGTTTGCGCGGCGGTTTTTTTGAGTTTGTTGAGGGCGCGTTGCTGGCTGCGGTAGGCGGCTTGTTGCTGGCGGTATTGGGCGAGGATAAGCTCGTCGGGGGCGATAACGAGCGTGCCGCTGATGCCATCCACAATCACCCATTCGTGTTCGCGGATAAGCCGCCGCGCTGCGCCCAGCCCAATCACGGACGGGATGTTGAGACTGCGCCCGAGTATGGCGGTGTGGCTGGTGGGGCCACCCATGTCGGTGGCGAAGCTTTCTATGCGTTGGTCTTTGAAGTGGATGGTGTCGGCGGCGGAAAGGTCGTGGGCGATGAGAATGGTGTCGTCCAGCAGCGTGCCTTCTAGGTTGAGTTCGGTGCTTTGCCCGATGAGGTTTTTTTGGATGCGCTCCACGACTTGCAGCATGTCTTGTTTGCGCTGGCGCAGGTATTCGTCGTCGATTTCGTCGAATTGCTGGGCGAGGCGTTCGGTTTGAATTTTGAGCGCCCATTCGGCGTTGATTTGCTGTTGTTCAATAATATCGATGGGTTCGCGCGACAGGGTGGCATCGGTGAGCAGCATCAGGTGCAGCGAGATGAATGCGCCCAGCTCGGTGGGGGCGTTTTCGGGGATGTTGCTGCGGATGTGTTCCAGCTGCTTGCGGGTGGTTTTGACAGCGGTTTCAAAGCGGGTGGCTTCGGCGGGGATGTCGCCCTCGGCAAGGCTGATTTGCGGGACTTCGGAAGTGTTGCGGCGGATAAGGTGGGCGCGCCCGATGGCGATGCCGCTGCCTGCGGGGTAGCCGTGGATGACGAGCATGGTTATTCTCCTTCGCCGAAGTAGTCGTTAATCAGCGCGGTTAGGGCTTGGACGGCTTGGGCTTCGTCTGCGCCGTCGGCTTCGATTTGGATTTGGCTGCCTTGGGCGGCGGCGAGCATCATTAAGCCCATGATGCTTTTGCCGTTGATGCGTTTTTCGCCTTTGCTGACCCAGATTTCGCTTTGGTATTGGGCGGCGGTTTGGACGAATTTGCTGGATGCGCGGGCGTGTAAGCCGAGTTTGTTGATGATGGTTACGGTTTGGGTGTGCATAGGCGGAAGTCCTTGGGGATGGGCGTTGTGTCGGGCTGTGCGGATGGGTGTTTTCAGGCTGCCTTGATGTGCGCGGGCAGCCTAAAAACGCATGGGCGGCATGCTGTCGGCTTTTCAGGCTGCCTATGCCCCACCATCGGGGGGTTCGGTAAATGCGAGTATGCCGTTGATGCCTGCTTGTTGCACGGTTTCGGTGAAACGGGCGAGGTCGGTGCTGTGGGCGCAATGGGTGAGGGCTTTGACGAGCATGGGCGCGTTCAGCCCGGTAACCATGCTGGTTTGGCGGGGGATAACGAGTTTGAGCGCGGCGTTGCAGGGGGTGGCGCCGAAGATATCGGTGAGAATCAGCATGCCGTGGTTGGGCGCGGTGCGGGCAAGGTGGTCTTGGGCGCGTTGGATGATGGCGGCGTGGTCGTCGTCGGGTTGGACGTGCAGTTGGTGGATATGGCTGAAATCGCTGAGGGGCAGGATGTGGCGGGCGAGCGCGGTGTAGGCGGTGCCGAGGGTTTCGTGGGCGATGATGAGCAGGTTAATCATGGTGGGTTTGTGTGGATGGGAATAGGCAGCCTGAAAACGGCCGGGCGGGTTCAATTGAGATGGGGCGTGGCTTTGCGCGATGGCGTTGCTGCGCCCCAAGCGGGCAAATTGTAATGCCTTTTCAGGCTGCCTGATGGCTTTTTGCATGAAGCGTTTTCATGCTGATTGCGTATTTTTCGGATTTGTATTTTAGTTACGGCTTGATTATAGTAAACCGATTTGGTTAATGGTTTTCAGGCTGCCTATGGGCTGCGATTTCTACTTCGCGCGTTTTCAGGCTGCCTACGCATAAGGAACAACAATGAATTTAAAACAACACATCCAACAACGCCCGATGACGGGTTTTCAATGGCTGGTGGTGGCTTTGGCGGTGGCGCTGAATATGCTGGACGGGTTTGATGTGCTGGCGGTGGCGTTCACGGCGAAAAGCATCAAAAGCGAGCTGGGCTTGACCGGCGGGCAGATTGGCTCGCTGATGAGCGCGGGCTTTGTGGGCATGACGGCGGGGTCGCTGCTGCTGGGGCCGCTGGCGGACAGGCTGGGCCGCCGCCCTGTGCTGATGCTGTCGGTGTTGCTGTCGGCGGCGGGAATGCTGCTGACGGTGTGGTCGCATTCGATGGCGTGGCTGGTGACGTCGCGCGTGCTCACGGGCTTGGGCGTGGGCGGGATTTTGCCGTGCACCAATGTGTTGGTGAGCGAGTATGCGAATAAAAAATGGCACGGCTTGGCGATTGCGGTTTATGCCTCGGGCTTCGGCGTGGGCGCGATGGTGGGCGGGATGTCGGCGGTGATGCTGCAAACGCAGTACGGCTGGCGCTCGGTGTTTATGGTGGGCGCGGCGCTTACGGCGATGGCGTTGGTGGCGTTGGTGGCGTTGCTGCCTGAAAGCGTGGATTATCTGCTCAACCGCCGCCCTGCCAACGCAAAGGCGCGGCTGGATGCGATTGCGGCGAAGATGGGGCTGCACGGCGATTGGGCGTTCCCCGAGGCGAAGCATCGCGCGCGCGGCGTGTCGGTGTTGCGCTTGTTCCAAGCCGATTATTTGAAAACCACGCTGCTGATTTGGTTGGCGTTCATTGCGGTGATGGCGGCGTATTACTTTATCAGCTCGTGGACGCCCACGCTGCTGGAAGAGGCGGGCATGAGCAAGGCGAGCAGCCAAACGGTGGGCATGGCGATTTCCATTGGCGGGGCGGCGGGGTCGCTGCTGTTCGGTTTTTTGGTGAGCCGCTGGAGCGCGCGCACCATGCTGCTGGCGTTTGCGGGCTTGGCTGCGGCGGCGGTGTGCGCGTTTGTGCCCGCCACGGCAAATTTATCGCTGGCTTTGGTGTTGGCGGTGGTGCTGGGCGCGCTGTCCAACGGCTGTATCGCGGGCTTATACACCATCAACCCCGCGCTGTGGGAGGCGGATTTCCGCAGCACGGGCGTGGCGGTGGCAATTGGCGTGGGGCGCGTTGGCTCAATGGTGTCACCCATGTTGGTGGGGCGGCTGCTGGATGCGGGTTGGCAGAAAAATCAGTTGTATTTTGGCGCGGCGATTGTGTTGCTGCTGGCGATGGCGGCGGTGGCGGGCTTGAAGCAGCGGGTGTAGCGGGGTAACCCGGGCAGCCTTAAAACCGATACGGCAAGGCTGAACGGGTTACGTTGTTTTCGCTTTGCATCAGCGCGTAAACGGGTTTCGGCCCCGCCGCACCGGGTTTCAGGCTGCCTTTTCCGGTTGGTTGGGTTGGTTGCCCGCTGCGTTGCCATCGGCAGGACTGCGGCGGGAATAACGCCATCGGCTTTTGAGCCGATTTTTTGTTTTTCAGGCTGCCTAAACTATAATCCCCCCTTTTCACGCCCCGCCCGAGCCCGCCATGTCCAAACCCCTCTCCCCCATGATGCAGCAATACCTCAACATCAAAGCCGAACACGCCGATAAGCTCGTGTTCTACCGCATGGGCGATTTTTACGAACTCTTTTTTGACGACGCCATAGAAGCAGCCAAACTGTTGGACATCACGCTCACCACGCGCGGGCAAATCAGCGGCGAGCCCATCAAAATGGCAGGCGTGCCCTATCATGCCGCCGAGCAATATCTTGCCAAGCTGGTGAAACTGGGCAAAAGCGTCGCCATCTGCGAACAAATCGGCGAGCCTGTGGCGGGCAAAGTGGTGGAGCGCAAAGTGGTGCGCATCATCACCCCCGGCACGCTCACCGACAGCGCCCTGTTAGAAGACAAACAGCCCAACCGCATCGCCGCGCTTGCCGTGCTAAAAAAACAAACCGCCCTCGCATGGGCTGCGCTAGAAAGCGGCGAATTTAAAGCCAAAATCATCCATGCCGACCAGCTTGCCGACGAACTCGCCCGCCTGCAAGTCGCCGAGCTGCTCGCCCCCAACGATTTCAGGCTGCCTGAAAATATCGCCGCGCAAACCAGCATCACCCGCCTCAACAACTGGCAGTTCGCCCCCGACACCGCATTCACCTTGCTCACCCAATACTTCGGCAGCCAAGATTTAAGCGCATACGGGATGCAGCCTGAAAATCACCCCGCCGCCATCGCCGCCGCAGGCGCATTGCTCAACTACCTCAAAATCACCCAAAGCCAGCTCCCCCCGCATTTAGACGCGCTCACGCTGGAACACGAACACCAATACATCGCCCTAGATGCCGCCACCCGCCGCAACCTAGAAATCACCACCACGCTATCAGGCAAAAAAGCCCCCACCCTGTTTTCCACGCTCGATAACTGCGCCACCCACATGGGCAGCCGCCTGCTCGCCCAATGGCTGCACCACCCCCTGCGCAACCGCGACCACATCCAAGCCCGATTAGACGCCGTCGCCGCCCTGCTCGCCGATAACACCAGCACCGAGCTTTCAGGCAGCCTGAAAACCATCGCCGACCTAGAACGCATCGCCGCCCGCATCGCCCTGGGCAGCGCCCGCCCGCGCGACCTATCCGCCCTGCGCGACAGCCTGCTCGCCCTCGCCACTTTCAGGCTGCCGCAAAGCCCCCTGCTGCAAACCCTAGGCGACAGCTTCCCCGCCACTGCCGCCATCGCCGAACACCTACAACGCGCCCTGTTGCCCGAGCCATCCGTATGGCTCAAAGACGGCAACGTCATCAACCACGGCTACCACGCCGAGCTAGACGAACTGCGCCACCTGCACACCCACGGCAGCGAAACCCTGCGCCAAATGGAAGAACAAGAACGCCAAAACACAGGCATAGGCAGCCTGAAACTAGAATACAACCGCGTACACGGCTTCTACATAGAACTCAGCAAAGCCCAAGCCGAACACGCCCCAGCCCACTACCAACGACGTCAAACCCTCAAAAACGCTGAACGCTTCATCACCCCCGAACTCAAAGCCTTTGAAGACAAATACCTAGCCGCCCAAGAGCGCAGTCTCGCCCTAGAAAAACAACTCTACGAAGAACTGCTGCGCCAGCTGCAAAAAGAGCTCCCCAAAATCCAACGCAGCGCACGCGCCGCCGCCACGCTAGACGTGCTCAACAGCTTCGCCCACACCGCCCGCAGCCAAAACTACACCCGCCCCCAGTTCACCGACCACAGCAGCCTACACATCCAAAACGGGCGGCATCCCGTAGTAGAACAACAAGTCCAACACTTCACCCCCAATCACACCCAGCTCACGCCCAGCCGCCGCCTCACCCTGCTCACCGGCCCCAACATGGGCGGCAAATCCACCTATATGCGCCAAGTCGCCCTTATCGCCCTGCTCGCCCACACAGGCAGCTACATCCCTGCCCAAGCCGCCACCATCGGCACCATAGACCAAATCCACACCCGCATCGGCGCATCGGATGATTTGGCAGGCAACCGCTCCACCTTTATGGTAGAAATGTCCGAAACCGCCTACATCCTGCACCACGCCACCGCCCAATCCCTCGTGTTGATGGACGAAGTCGGGCGCGGCACATCCACCTTCGACGGGCTCGCCCTTGCCCAAGCCATCGCCGAGCATCTGATTAGCAAAAACCAATCGCTCACCCTATTTGCCACCCACTATTTTGAACTCACAAGGCTGCCTGAAAACCACCCCAGCGCATTCAATATGCACCTATCCGCGCTAGAACAAGGGCAAGACATCGTGTTCCTGCACCACATAGAAGCCGGCCCCGCCGAAAAAAGCTACGGCATTGCCGTCGCCAAACTCGCAGGCATCCCCAGCCGCACGCTCAACACCGCGCGCAAACACCTTGCCGCGCTAGAAGCCCAAACCGCGCAACAGCATCCCCAGCTGGATATGTTCGCCCCCCTGCCCGAACACAATGCCGAACACGATGCCAAGCACACGCCCAACCCCCTAGCCGAAAAACTGCGCCACATCCACCCCGACGACTTAACCGCCCGCGCAGCCCTAGATTTGGTGTACGAATTGAAAAAACTGGCAGATGAGGCAGCCTGAAAACCTTGCGAAACCAAAGGCAGCCTGAAAAACAAAACCGTTTAATGTTGAGCCAAACGGTTTTGTGCTGAATGAATTGGCTTTCAGGCTGCCTAACGCTTCACAAATATTTAATGCTGCCGCCACTCTCCCCTACGTCCAGCCGAACGCAGCATCCTTTTTTCGGGAACAAGCGTGCGCTTGTCCGACGACGCGCAAAGCGCGGCTAGTTCGCACGCGCCGAAAAAAGGATGCAGCCTTCGGGAAGTTTGGCGCAGCCAAACTTGCACGTCGAGGTCGCCTTTCTTTTGCCAGAACCTGTATTCGTTATCTGCGCGAGCGGATTTTGTATTCAGTGAATACGAATACAAGGCGACAAGCCAAGTTAATAGTGGTTCTATTAACTTGGCTTGGCAACGCAGTAGGCGTGTTCAATGAATGCAAAAGCAGCCGTGCAGATAGCGAATGCAGGTTCTCATTCTTTGGCGAAGCAAAGAAAAGGAAGTGCCCCGCTGGCATGAAGCGCATGGTTAAAACCACACCCAAAAGCCAACCACAAAGCAGTAACCCATTTTCAGGCTGCCTTAAACGCCAGCCACATAAAACGATAGTGTGCAGATTAGTAAAACGTCAGCAAACCACCATCGCTCTATTGGTAGCAATAGATTTTGCACAAACAGCCCTTAAAACAAAATCCCCATACCAAACAACCCCCTACCCACCTACACCCAAATACCATTTGACACCCCCGCCAAAATCCGTAAAATGGCGCACTTCAACACCTGCCCAGGTGGCGAAATTGGTAGACGCAGGGGACTCAAAATCCCCCGCCGCAAGGTGTGTCGGTTCGAGTCCGACCCTGGGCACCAAATTCCCAAAACCCTGTTCTAAGCGAACAGGGTTTTTTCATATCTGCTCAATTCAGCCCAAATCATCTGCCCAATCGGTTTTCAGGCTGCCTTTGGGCTATAATCGCCCCCTTTTAGCTACGCCTTTTAAAACGCCCATGAACATTTTCTACGAAGACGGCGGCAGCCTGAAAGTTGCCAGCATCGTCCAAAAAAACGACGCCACCTACCAAGCCGACACGCAACACGGCAAGCGCGTCAAAATCAAAGCCGCCAGCGCATTCATTGAATTTGATGGCGACATGGATGCCTTTTTATCCGCCGCGCAAAGCGAAGCCGCCGAAATAGACACCGCGCTGCTGTGGGAAGCCGTGGGCGAAGACGAATTTTCCGCCGAACAAGCCGCCGCCGAATATTTTGGCAGCCAAACCAGCAAAACCCAGCTTGCCGCCACCATCATCGCGCTATACGCCGCGCCGATGTATTTTCACAAAAAAGGCAAAAACAATTTTCGCGCCGCGCCTGCCGATATTTTGCAGCAAGCCCTTGCCACCATGCAGCGCAAGGCCGAGCAAGAAGCGCAAATGCAAGCATGGGCAGATAGCATGGTTTCAGGCTGCCTGCCCGATGCCATCGCCGCCGATTTGCCCAAAATTCTGCACGCGCCCGATAAGCAAGCGCTGTCCTACAAAGCCTTTTGTAAAGCTGCCGATGCGCTCAAACTTTCCGCCTACGAGCTTGCCAAACACATCGGTGCCATCCAAGCCTTGCCCGATTATTTAGTGCAACGCTTTGAATACAAAAACTTTCCGCAAGGAATCGGCTTTGCCCATGTTGCTGAGCCAAGGCAGCCTGAAAACAATTTACCCCTTGCCGAAAACGTGCGCGCCTTTTCCATTGACGACCAAGACACCAGCGAAGTGGACGACGCGCTTTCCGTGCAAGACTTGGGCGGCGGCGCCAAACGCATCGGTATCCACATCGCCGCCCCCGCGCTCGCCATAGAAGCCGACAGCGAAATGGAACGCATCGTGTTCCAGCGCCAATCCACCGTATACTACCCCGCGCACAAAATCACCATGCTGCCTGAAAGCTGGATTAGCACATTTAGCCTAGACGCAGGCGCGGCGCGGCCCGCATTCAGCGTGTATTTCAACGTGTCCGCCGAGGGCGAGCTGTCCGCGCCCGAAACCAAAATCGAGCGCGTGTTCATCGAAACCAACCTGCGCATTCAAGACATCGAGCCGCATTTCAACAGCGAAACGGGCATCGGCAGCGCAGCCGAGCCGCAGTTCCCGCATCATGCCGATTTGATTTACCTGCTGAATTTAGCTTACACATTGCAAAAACGCCGCGACCGCTACGAAGACCCCGCCGCGCCGAAAAAATACGACTACGGCATTGAATTTGACGCGCAAGGCAAGGTGCGCATCACCCGCCGCGAGCGCGGTTCGCCGATTGACACGCTGGTAAGCGAAATGATGATTTTGGCGAACACCACATGGGCGCAAATGCTGCACGATAACGACATCAGCGGCATTTTTCGCGTGCAGCCCAGCGGGCGCGTGCGCATGAGCACCCAATCCGAGCCACACATCGGCATGAACGTGCAGCATTACGGCTGGTTTACCTCGCCCTTGCGCCGCGCCTGTGATTATGTGAACCAAAAGCAACTGCAAACACTGCTGCAAAACACGCCGCCGCGTTTTGGCAAAAACGACAGCGCGTTGTTTACCGAGCTAACCGCGTTTGAAACCACCTACGCCGCCTACCGCGAGTTCCAAGACAACATGGAAAGCTATTGGTCGCTGGTGTGGCTGGAACAGGAAAACGTGCGCGAAATCAACGCCACGGTGTTGAAAGACGACCTCGTGCGCATCGACGGCTTGCCGCTGGTGGCGCGCGCCACGGGCATCCCGCTGGAAATCGCGCCCAAAACGCTAATCAAGCTGGCGGTGAGCGAAGTGGACAGCGAGAAGCAGTTTGTGGCGTTGAAATATGTGAACGTGGCGGATTGAAGGCGGGGAAGGCAAGGCAGCCTGAAAACGGGGAGTGAATACCGTTTCAGGCTGCCTTTTATGCACGCGCAAAGGCTGCCTTGAAACCATCCCAAGGCAGCCTGCGCAGCGAAGCGGCGAAGCCAAAACCGCAAAATCCCAGCCAACCGAAAGGCACCCCCATGAAACCCACCGCCGCACTCACCGCACTCTTGCTCAGCTTCGCCCCCGCACACGCCCTGATCGTCCACCCCGACATCTGGTTCGGCAGCGACAACGGCAATATCCGATGCGGCGGCTATCCGCAATACATCAGCGGCGTGGTCTGCGAAATCCACCGGAGCGAAAACAACATTCAACCGCATACCGCGCGCCCCGAAGCCTGCGGCAACGGCGATTGGCACTACCGCTTTGCAATAGACGACCAAGGCGAAGCCCGCGCCTTTTGCGTAAACGACCGACTCCGCCACCTCGGCGCAGCATCGCTGGCAAACGGCGAAACCTGGCGCAGAAAAAACTGGCGCTGCACCCAGCCTGCCGCACGGCATCACCTGCCAAAACGCCGACGGACACGGCTTCACGCTCACCCGCCAAAGGCAACAGATTTTCTAGGGGCTGTTAACCAATGCTTGCGGCGGCTTTTGCGTCATAAAATGGCCGATGCCGTTTCAGGGCGCAAAAGCCGTCAAAATATTGGTTGCCAACAGCCCCCCAAACCAAGGCAGCCTGAAAACCCGCTCCGCCCACATTTTCAGGCTGCCTCTGCCCGATTTCCTTTAAAATAGCCCCATTCTTGCTTATTCAAAAACCATTATGTCCCAACCACTCATCATCGCCCTGTCCGCAGGCGAAGCCTCGGGCGACCTGCTCGGCGCACACCTCATCGAAGCCATCAAAAAACAACACCCCGATGCCCAATTTGTCGGCATCGGCGGCGCGCGCATGACGGCAGCGGGCTGCCAAAGCCTGTTTGACCAAGAACGCCTTGCCGTGCGCGGCTATGCCGAAGTCATCAAGCGGCTGCCTGAAATCCTCAAAATCCGCCGCGAACTGGTGGCGCGGTTAAAGCAAATTCGCCCGTCTGTGTTTGTGGGCATTGACGCGCCCGATTTCAATCTCGGCGTGGCAGCGCAGCTTAAAGCGGCGGGCATCCCCACCGTACATTATGTTTCGCCCTCGGTGTGGGCTTGGAAGCGCGAGCGTGTGAACAAGATTGTGCGGCAGGTGAACCAAGTGCTGTGCCTGTTCCCTATGGAAGCCCCGTTATACCAAGCAGCGGGCGGCAAAGCGTTGTTTGTGGGGCATCCGCTGGCGCAAACGCTGCCGATGCAGCCCGACAAATCCGCCGCGCGCGAACGCCTGAAACTGGCGGCGGACACGCCCGTGTTTGTGCTGCTGGCGGGCAGCCAAGTGAACGAAATCAACCAGATGGCGCCGATTTACTTTCGCGCGGCGCAGCTTGTTTTGCGCGAGCTGCCCAACGCGCAATTTATCTCGCCCTACCCCACCGCCGCTGCCCGCGCGCGGTTGCAGCATTTTTTGGCGCAGCCTGAATTTGAAAAACTGCCCATTCGCCTGCAAGCCGCCCGCACCGAATTGGCTTGCGCGGCGGCGGATGCGGTGCTGGTTACCAGCGGCACGGCAACGCTGGAAGTGGCGTTGTGCAAACGCCCGATGGTCATCAGCTACAAACTTTCCGCGCTCACTTATTGGCTGGTGAAGCGCAAAATCCAAGTGCCACACGTGGGGCTGCCGAATATCCTGTTAAACAAAGCCGTTGTGCCCGAGCTGTTGCAAGCGGATGCCACGCCCGAAAAACTTGCCGCCGCACTGCTGGATTGGTATCGGCAGCCTGAAAAAGTCGCCGCGCTGGAAGCCGACTTCGTTCATTTGCACGAAATGCTGAAACTGAACACGGATGAATTGGCGGCGAGTGCAGTGTTGGCGGAGTGTCGTTAGATGCCATGAGGCAGCCTGAAAACCTGTTATCCCATCCCTCGATTAACCCTGTAAACAAATTAAAGAGGGGCTGAACCATGAAACGCTCCCGCCCTTTTGCCTTTGCCATCGTTGCGAGCCTTGTCGCGTTGGGCGCAGGCATTTACTGCAAAACGCAAGGCAACGCCGCGTTTAACGCCCAATTTGGCGCCGCCGATTTTCAGGCTGCCGCACGCTGGTTTGACTACGTCATCGCCCTATTCTCGCTGGGCGGCTTGGCGGGCGCGGCGGGCAGTTGGTTGGCGCCGCTGCCCAATCCTTCTGCGCTCAAACGCATGATGGCGGTGGCGGCGTTTGTTTGCGTGTATAGCGTGATTGTGCTGCTGGCATCGTAAACAAAAGGCAGCCTGAAATGCTGGATTTCATACTGACGGTTGTGGGTTACGGCATTCTTGCGCTACTCGGGCTGGCTTTGTTTTTCGCTTTGCTGGCCGCCGTTCTTGCCGCGCTGCCCATTATGCTGTTTGGCGGCACGGGTTTGTTTTTAATCGTGCTGCCCGTTTATTTGATGTTCCAATACAGCTATTGGTGGGGGCTTATCCTGCCGCCGTGTTGGTGGCTTGGCTTTGCGGTTTTAGCTGCCCTTGATGAACCCCAAACCATTAAATCAAACGACTAAATCAAACGACAAAACGCAGTAAAATAACCCTAGCCCGCTTTAGCTTCGCAACTCCGCTACGCTGTGCAGGCTGCCGCAAACGAAAGGAAACACCATGCAACGCCAATCCTTTATCGCCCTTGTTGCCGCATTCGGCTTGCTGACAGGCGCGCCGCTTGCCCAAGCGAAAAACCATCTGAAAAAGCCGCTGATTGAACGCATCGACGGCGCGCTCGCCAAAGCCAAACGCACGCGCGAAAGCCGCGCCCTTATCCGCGAACAGCAGCGCAAGGAAAAAGAAGCGGCCAAACAAAAAGCGCAACCCGCTTCCGCGCCTGTTGCGCCGCAGCGTTAATAAGAGAATAAAAGCCAAGCAGCCTGAATGGATTTTCAGGCTGCTTTATTATGTTTTGCACGGCAATAGCCTACGCCTGCTTGGTTACTCTAAACAGCCCGAAAAAAAGGCGTTAATTCCTTCACTTCGCGTAACACAAGATTAGCAGCATGGAGCTTGGTTTGAAGATGAGGCAGCGTATGAAACCAAAATTCGGGCGGCGTGTTGGCTTTCATGTCCTGCCAAGTGTAAACATAGCCATCTGCCAGATAGGGTTTGATTTGCTGTTCGTAAACGTCTTTGGGCGTGGTGTTTGCCAGCAAATAGCGGTAAACGCGGTTAAAGCGTTCGGGTTCTGCTTCGGGGTCAAACAGAATCAGCTCATCGGCAAACACCATTTCGCCATCATCTTTCAGCAAAGAATGGATTTTCTGAAAAAGGGCAAGCTGATTTTCATCTGATACCTGATGCAACATCAGCGAAGAAACCAGTAAATCCACCGAGCCGGGCGGCAATGGCAGCTGCAACAGATTGCCCTGCATAAACGAAATATGCGGCATTTCCTGATATTTTTGCCGTGCTGCCCGCAGATTTTCAGCATTGCAATCCACGCCGATAATATGCGCAAAATGGTTGGCAAACGGTTTCAGCGAAGCGCCCCAACCGCAGCCCAAATCCAGCAGCGTGTCGCCAGACGGGCGGCTGGCAACACGCTGCAAGGCTTTTGCAAGTTGGGGCGTGGATTCAAAGGTATCGCGCCCGTCAGGGCTAATGGTGTGCCGAATATATTAAGCGTAGTGTTTCAGTCCAAAGCGATTTCATGTGCTTCTCCGATACCTGTGCTGCGCCTTGTTGGGCATGATGTGTTGGCAATTGTCGCGTTGTTTACGCTTTTTCAGGCTGCCTCATCATGCCAAACAACCAAGGCAGCCTGAAACGCCATCACCCCCCTCACCGCCCCATCGCCTTATCCGCAATATCCGTCCGATACTGCATCCCGTCAAACCGAACCTCTGCCAACGCCCGATACGCCCGCTGTTTGGCGGCGGCAACATCGTCGCCCAAGCCCACCACGCACAGCACGCGCCCGCCGTTGGTAACCACTTCGCCGCGCTCGTTCACCGCCGTGCCCGCATGGAACACTTTGCCGATTGCGTTCGCCGCGTCTATGCCGTGGATGACATCGCCTTTTCTCGGCGTGTCGGGATAGTTTTGCGCGGCAAGCACCACGCCCACGGCGGTTTGCGGCTTCCATTGCGCGCTTGCGCTGTCTAATTTTCGGTTTAACGCGGCTTCAACCAAATCCACCAAATCGCTGTCCAAGCGGCTCATAATCGGCTGCGTTTCGGGGTCGCCAAAGCGGCAGTTAAACTCAATCGTGCGCGGTGCGCCCGCCGCGTCTATCATCAAGCCCGCGTATAAAAATCCTGTAAATTCAATGCCGTCTGCTTTCATACCGCGTATGGTGGGCAAAATGATTTCGTCCATCACGCGCTGATATACGGCTTCGCTCACCACAGGCGCGGGGCTGTATGCGCCCATGCCGCCTGTGTTCGGGCCTTTGTCGCCGTCCAGCAGGCGTTTGTGGTCTTGGCTGGTGGCCATCGACAGCACGTTGTCGCCATCGGACATCACGATAAAGCTGGCTTCTTCACCCTGCAAAAAGTCTTCAATCACCACGCGCGCGCCTGCGTTGCCCATTTTGTTGCCCAGCAGCATATCGTCGATGGCGGCGTGGGCTTCGTCCAGCGTCATGGCAACGATGACGCCTTTGCCCGCCGCCAGCCCGTCGGCTTTGATGACGATGGGCGCGCCTTTTTGGTTCACATAATCGTGCGCGGCGGGGGCGTGTTCAAAGGTTTGATACTGCGCGGTGGGGATGCCGTGGCGCAGCATAAAGGCTTTGGCAAAATCTTTGGAACTTTCCAGCTGGGCGGCGGCGCGGGTGGGCCCGAAAATCGGCAGCCCTGCGGCGCGAAAATCGTCCACAATGCCTGCGGCAAGCGGGGCTTCGGGGCCGACTACGGTAAAGGCAATGTTTTCGCGTTGGCAAAAGGCAATCAAATCGGCATGGGCGGTGAGCGCAAGATTGCGCAGCTTAGGCTCGGCGGCTGTGCCTGCGTTGCCCGTGGCAACGTAAACGGTGGCGACTTTGGGCGATTGGGCGAGTTTCCATGCGAGGGCGTGTTCGCGCCCGCCGTTGCCGATGATGAGCAGTTTCATGTTTTGTCCTTGTGGGGTGGAGAGGGAAAGGGAGGCAGCCTGAAAATGGGGTTGGGCTGCGGGCTATTTTCAGGCTGCCTTTGAGGGATGGATAATCAGGCAGCCTGAAACTTTTGCAAAACCTAAAATCAAAATAGAAATAGTAACGCCCGTTATTCCCGCGTAGGCGGGAATCTTGGTTAATCTTAAACAACATTTTGTTTTTACAATTATTTCTGAATATCAAACAAGATTCCCGCCTACGCGGGAATGACGGCATTTCTTATTTTTCAGGCTGCCTTAGGTTGCTGCGCGTCTGTTTACTCGTTCAAATATATTTTAGGCAGCCTGAAAACGCTATTTCATGTTTTCAGGCTGCCTCTCTATAAACTTAATACTCGCGCACTACGGCGTTTTGTTGTAGCTGTTGCACAAATTGCGCTTGGTTGGCTTGGCGCGCTTGTTGCACCAGCTGGCGGCGCACGGCTTCGCGTTGCATTTTGGCAGGGTCGTTTTCGGTGCGGCTGGATACCAGTTGGATAATCTGCCAGCTTGTGCCCACGCGCTGCGGCGCGGTGATTTGATTGGGCTGCATTTGGTGAATCAGTTTTTCCACATTTTCAGGCAGCATATCGTCGCTCACTTCGTGCAAACCGCCGTTCACCGCTTCGGCTTCTTGCGAGTAACGTTTGGCGATGGTGGCAAAATCGCTGCCTTGTTGGATGGCTTGGGCGATTTGTTGCATCCGTTTTTCCACCGCGCTCATGTTGGCTTGGTTGCCCGCTTGCAAGATGATGCGGCGGATGGTGTACACGGGATAGGGCGTGCCTTGCGGCAGGGCTGCGCCGCTTTTGAGGGCTTCGTTGATTTGGGCATCGCTGATGTTTACATTGTTGTTCAAATCGCTTAACAAGTAATCCGCCAGCACGTCTTTGGCGACTTCTAGGCGGTAGGCTTCGCGGGTGTAGCCGTTGGCTTGGGCTTTTTTGTATAGATTTTCTACGCTGGTGTTTTCCGCTGCGGCGCGGCGTTTGAGCTCTTCATCAATGCCGCTGGGCGTGGCTTTAAGCTGCTGTTGGCGGGCGGCATCGGCGATGAGGGCGCGTTCCAATAGGCGTTGCTTGGCAGCCTGAACAAATTGCTCTTCGGGGATATTTTGCCCTGCGTTGCGCGATTTGAGCTCGCGCACGGTGCGCTCAATATCGCGGTAGGTAATCACGCTGGAATTGACTTCCATCGCAATGCGGTTCAGTGGCTTGATGGTGTCGGCATAGGCAGCCTGAAAAGCGATGCCGAGTGTGGCGGATAGGATTAGGGGGGTGATTTGGCGTTTCATCATTTGTTTACCTCGTTGGTTTTGGTGTAGCCGGGGATGCCTAGGCGCAGTTGCTCTTGGGCGTTGGTGCCTGCGTTGCTGAGGTCTTTCAGCTGCAAAGTGAAGAAGAAGGCGGTTTTGTATTTGTATTTGTCTTGCACGGGCTGCCATTCGGTTACATAGCGTTGGGCAACAAAGCTCGCGCTCCAACAGCCGCAGGGGTTTTTGTATTCCAGCCCTGCGGTTTGCTCCAAGATGGCGCGGGGGGAGGTGCTGTAATTGAGCCGTCCCACGGCGTATAGGTTGCTGCTGATGGGCCATTGCGCGGCAAGGTCGATGTGGCGCAGTTTGTCGTAGAAGCCCGAATAGATTTCTTCGTTGCGCCCGTATTTGAAGCGTGCGCTCAACACTTTGCCCGCTTCGGGGTTGTAGCGGATGCCCAAGTCGTAGCGCTGGGTGGCTTTATTGTCGGCGCTCCAATGCCAGTTGCTGTCGGCAAACCAGCTGGGGGCGACTTGCCCGCTGGCAAAGGCAACGATGTCGCCGTTTTTACGCTCGTTTTGATTCAGGCTGCCTGAAAGGGCAACTTCGTCGCGGGTGAAATAATATTTTTCGCCGATGCCTGCGCGGAAGTATTCGTAGCCTGTGTTGGGGTTGAGAAAGCGGGTTTGCAAACCTGCCGATAGGCTGTTGTTGGCGTTGATGCGGTCGTTGCCCGAATAGATGTTTTCGCGGAACAGTTGGTCGTAGCTGAAATCGTTGAGCGACGAGTCAAAATTGGGCAAGTCGTTTTGCGATTTGCTGGGGGTATAGTTGTAGAACAGGCGGGGTTCAACGGTTTGCACGAAGCTGCCGCCAAACAGCTTGGCTTGACGTTCCAGCGTGATGCCGCTGTCCACGTTCACAATCGGCAGGATGCGCGAGGTGTCGCGCGATTTCAGGCTGCCGAATGCGTCTAGCCAATAGCGTGTGGCGTGCACGCCCACTTTGGGGCGCACATAACCCCATGCGTTGTGGAAATCCCATTTGATGCTGGGATAAACCACGGCGCGGTTGCCGCTTTGCATATCTTTGTGGTCAAAGCGGGTGAGCTGCGCTTTGATGTCCAGCTCGGTGTAGGGATTGATGTTTTTTGCCCAAGTGGCAGACAGGCGCGGCAAGATGGAATACACGGGGTTTTTGTTGCCGTTGGAATCATTGAGAATTTGGTATTTTTGCACCATCAATTCTGCGTTGAACGGCGCGCCCCAAAGGCTTTGATTGTAGTTCAGCCATGCTTTGCGGTTTAGGTTGGTGCTTTCGGCCAACTCGTTGCGCCCTGCGAAATCGCGGTAGTAATCGTCGTCCGACACTTGGTTGAAATCAATGCCGCCAGTGAGCTTGGATGTGAAGGTTTGGCTGTGTTTCAGGCTTAGCGCCGCGCGGTTGTTTAAGCCGCGTTTGCTGTCGTGCGGCATATATTTAACGTTTACGCTGCCTGTGTATTTGGGCTGCAAATAGCGAAACTCGCCGCCGATGCGCGCGCCGCGCGAGCCGATGTAGCCGGGGGTGAGCGTGGCATCGTAGTTGGGCGCAAGGTTGAAGTAATACGGCAAATCAACCGACGCGCCATCCGAGCCCACCGACATGGTCGGCACTAAAAAACCGCTTTTGCGGTTGCCGTTAATCGGAAAATCCACCCACGGCGTGTACAAAATCGGCACGCCTGCAAACACCAGCTTGGCTTTTTTTGCCACGCCGATGCCTGTTTCGCGGTTGGTGGTCAGCTCTTCGGCTTGGATGTACCACGATGTGTCGCCTGTTTCGCAGGTGTTGAATTTGACTTCTTGCGCGGCGTGATGGTTGTCGTCATACATTTTCAGGCTGCGTGCCACGCCTTGCAGCCGTTTGCTGTTTTGCTCGGCAACAAATTCGGTGTTGTTGGCGTTGCCCGAATGCTTGGCGAGGTCGTAATCCAGCTTATCGCCTTGCACGGTTTGCCCGTCGGCGCGGGTGAGCGTGAATTGGTCGCCCGCGTAAACGTGTTCGCTGGGCTGGTCGTAGTCCACCCAATCGGCGTTCAGCGTTTCGTCGTTGCGCTCAATGATGACATCGCCCTGCGCGCGGTGGCGCACATTGGTTTGCCCTGCGGCTTTATCTGCTTCGATGCGGGTTACATCTTGCGGCAGCTTGGGCAGCCCTGTTTTGCGGGCAGGGGCAACGCCTTTAGCTTGCGGATTGGGCGCGCGGCACACCCAGCCCAGCTTTTCAGGCTGCCATGTGTCCGACACCGCCCACGCGCTGCCTGAAAAGGCAATGCCCAGCATGGCGACTAATGGTTTGCTTACAAATGAACGAGACAAAATCACACCTTGCAACGGTTTTAAAGTTAAAATGACGGGCTATTTTAACCGAAAACCCGATAATTCACAGTATGCAACGAGAAACCCTGCTAAAAGACTGGCTCACCAGCGTTTACCCCAATCAACCCTTTGAACTGAGCTTTGCTGCTGCGGATGCCGATTTTCGCCGTTATTTTCGCGCCACCTTTGCCGATGGCAGCACGGTAATTTGCATGGACGCGCCGCCCGAAAAAATGCGCGAAAGCGTGGCGAATTATTTGAAAGTGCGCGATTTATTCAGCAGCCTGAATGTGCCCACCGTGCTCGCCAAAAATTTGGAGCTGGGGTTTATCGTGTTAAACGATTTGGGCGATGTGCAATACTTAAAAGCGATGCAGCAAGAAAACACGCCCGAGGCGCACAAAGCCTTGCTGCTGGAAGCGATTGATGAGCTGATTGTGTTGCAACAAGCCAGCCAGCCCAACCAGTTGCCCGAATACAGCCGCGAGATTTTGCTGCGCGAGATGAATTTGTTTCCCGAATGGTTTGTGGCAAAAGAATTAAACGGCAGCCTGAATTTCGCGCAACGCCAATTGTGGCAGCAAACCATGGATGCACTGCTGCCCGTGATTGAAGCGCAGCCCAAAGTGTATGTGCACCGCGATTTTATCGTGCGCAATCTGATGCTCACGCGCGGCCGTCCTGCCGTTTTGGATTTTCAGGATGCCTTATATGGCGCGATAACCTACGACTTGGTTTCGCTGCTGCGCGATGCGTTTATTGAATGGGATGAAGAGTTTACGCTGGATTTGGTCATCCGCTATTGGGAAAAGGCGCGCGCGGCGGGCTTGCCTGTGCCTGCGCAGTTTGACACGTTTTATAAATGGTATGAATTCATGGGCGTGCAGCGGCATTTGAAAGTGGCGGGCATTTTTGCGCGGCTGTGGCACCGCGACGGCAAAGACAAATACCGCCCCGAAATCCCGCGCTTTTTGAACTACTTGCGCCGCACGTCGCGCCGTTACGAAGAGCTTGCCCCGCTTTACGCGCTGCTGTTGCAGCTGGTGGGCGATGAGGATTTGCAAACGGGCTACACATTTTAGGAACGACAATCATGGCTGTTATTCAAACGCATATTCCCGTGCTGCTGGTGTCGCTGTCGGCTGGCATCATTGAAATTCACAATATGTCCAACCACCGCGCCAGCTTCAAAATGCCCACCACGCTGCGCATCGGCTTGGTGGACGATGTGATGAAGCCTTGCCCGTTTTCGCATCCGCGCGTTGCCATCGACGACGAGCAAGTGGCCGCCGATATTTTTCAAAACGCGCTCGCCAAAAGCGGCATGGTGCAACGCAACCAGCCGTGCATCGTCGTGTTGCATCCGCAAAGCCATTTTGCCAGCGACATGACGCAAAGCGAACTGCAAATGCTCACCCGCATGGTGCACGAATCGGGCTTCCCCATCCACGGCGAAGTGTATTTTCTGCTCAAACCCACCATCGACGAGAGCGATTGGCAATATTTCGAAGCGATGGCGCGCGAGCCTGCGCCGCAATTGATGCAGCCTGAAAACCAAGCGGGCGTGTTGCGCCGCGCATGGAATTGGCTGGCGCAGAATTTGTGAGTCATACTTTTCAGGCTGCCTATTATTGTTTCCCCGCCTGATAAGGCAGCCTGAAAACCGATTGCGCCGCCCGCGCGTTAAACCCGAACACAATTTTCAGGCTGCCCTTTGCCAAGCGCAACAATACCCGCTATATTCCACCCCGCAAAAATTAGTACAAGCAATCTAAGAACCTGTATTCACTATTTCCATAGGTAGATTTTATGACATAAAAGCGTGGATACAAGGCAAAAAGCGCAGAAAGGTTGAACACCTTGCGAGCATTTTTAACGCAGTAGCCGCGTTTTTAGGGCATAGAAGATGCCTATGGAAATAGTGGATACAGGTTCTAAACCCCAACATCAGGCAGCCTGAAACCCCAAGGCAGCCTGAAATCCACATAAGGACAACCCCATGAGCTGGTTTGACAAAATCCTCCCCCCGAAAATCAAAAAAAATGACGACAAAAAATCAGGCGTGCCCGAAGGCTTGTGGCACAAATGCTCATCCTGCGGCGAAACCCAATACGCCACCGAGCTGAGCCAAAATCACAAAGTCTGCCCCAAATGCGGGCACCACGAAGCCCTCACCGCCCGCGAACGCCTAAACCTCTTGCTGGATGAAGCCAACCGCGAAGAAATCGGTGCCAACATCCACCCCACCGATATCCTGAAATTCAAAGACAGCAAAAAATACCCCGACCGCCTTGCCGCCGCCAAAAAAGCCACGGGCGAAGACGACGCGCTCGTGGTGATGCGCGGGCAGATGCACGGCTTGCCCGTGGTCATCGCTGCGTTTGAATTCCGCTTTATCGGCGGCTCAATGGGCTCGGTGGTGGGCGAGCGCTTCGTGCAAGGCGTGCGCCGCGCCGTTGCCGACAACTGCACCTTTATCTGCGTGGCCGCATCGGGTGGCGCGCGTATGCAAGAGGGGCTGAACTCGCTGATGCAAATGACCAAAACCAGCGCATCGCTGCATTTGCTCAACGAAAAAGGCTTGCCATTTATCTCCGTGCTCACCGACCCCACCATGGGCGGCGTATCCGCCAGCTTCGCCTTCTTGGGCGACATCGTGGTCGCCGAACCCAAAGCCCTGATTGGCTTTGCCGGCCCGCGCGTGATTGAGCAAACCGTGCGCGAAAAACTGCCCGAAGGCTTCCAACGCGCCGAATTCTTGCTGGAAAAAGGCGCGATTGACCAAATCATCGACCGCCGCGAGATGAAAAAACGCCTTGCCGATTTGATTACCCTGCTGCGGCGCGAACCGCAAGTGAGCGAAGTGGTTTAGGCAGCCTGAAAAACGAAACGCAAACAAAAAGACGGATTTTTGAGAATCCGTCTTTTTTTGTGTCGGGACGGCGTGCAGCGGGAAGCGTTACGCCGTTTTCAGGCTGCCTTATCGCCCCGCATCAACACATCTTGCGCACCACAACCGCCCGTTCATACCGCCCCAACGCGCCAAAGCCGTGCGGATTGTTTTGCGCTCGGGTTCGGATTGTGCCGTTCAAGCAAACGTTTTGTTTGATAAAAAACGCCTTGCTCGCCGCCCGCTGTTGCTTAATCCATTCGTTTAACACGCCGCGCTCGTCGTCCAGATAATACGTTTGCCCCTGATAGCTAAACTCCGCCTGTTCAAACGAAATTTGGACGGTGCCGTTCATATCAACGGCCGGATTGAGCGCATCGGCATGAGCGCTTGCGGTGTGGCACGCGGTCAGGAGCAATAAAAAGGCAAGAATGGGTGTTTTATGATGTTTCCCGTTTAGATAAAAATTGAGCGGATGGCTGACCAAGGCAGCCTGAAAATCTGATTTTAAGCTGTTTGCGGCGAGATGGGACGGATGGCTGCCCATTGGTTTTCAGGCTGCCTGTCGCGTAACCGACAGGCAGCCTGAAATTCAGCGCAACCCCGCATCGGGCGGGGTTTTGTTTACCGTTTATTTTTTCTTCTCTTCCGCCGCTTTTTTCTCATCGGCTTTCTTTTTCTCTTCCGCTAGCTTTTGCACGCCCTGCCCCAAAGACTGCTGCCATTCGCTTGGGTTTTTCAGCAAATCCAACGCTTTGCGCAGCTGGTCGTCTTTGCTGGGGTCGGGTTTGCGGCGCGAAGCCAAATCTTCCAATTTGGGTTTGGGCTCGCTGGCGGCCGCGGGTTTGGTTTCTTCTTCCTTGCTGTCGGGCTCGGAAGCGGAAATGGCGGTTTTTACGCCGTTTTCGCCCAGCGGGTTGTCAATGTGTCCTGACAAATCCGCCTCGTGGCTTTCAAACGTGCGCGTTTTGTCTTTCACTTCCACGTCGGGCACGATGCCGGTAGCTTGGATGGAGCGGTCGTTGGGCGTGTAATACAGCGCGGTGGTGATTTTCAACGCGCCGCCGCCAGACATCGGAATCACCGATTGCACCGAGCCTTTGCCGAAGCTGCGCGTGCCCACGATGACCGCGCGTTTGTGGTCTTGCAACGCGCCTGACACAATCTCCGAAGCCGAAGCCGAGCCTGAGTTAATCAACACGGTGATGGGGATGTTTTTGATTTCGGCGGGCAGCGAAGCCAAGGGGTCGGTGCCCACCGACAAAATGTAATCTTCGGGGCGGGCTTTGAGCAGCATGCCTTGTTTGTTGTCGCGCCCTTTGGTGCTTACGACTACGGAATCTTTGGGCAGGAACACGGCAGACACGCCCACCGCGCCGTTGAGCAGGCCGCCGGGGTCGTCGCGCAAATCCAGCACCAAGCCTTTGAGCGGGGCTTTGTTTTCTTGGGTTAATTTGTTCACCGCTTCGGCAACCGAAGCCACCGTGCGCTCTTGGAACTGGGTTACGCGGATGTAGCCGTAGCCGTTTTCCAGCAAATGCGAGCGCACGCTTTGCACTTTAATCACCGCGCGGGTCAGGTTCACGACAATCGGTTTGTCGGCATCTTTGCGCGATAGGGTGAGCGTGATTTTGGTGCCTGGTTTGCCGCGCATTCTTTTGACGGCATCGTTCACCGTCATGCCGCGCGTGGATTCGTTGTCGATTTTCACGATGAAATCGCCACTTTTCACGCCTGCGCGCTCGGCGGGAGTGTCTTCAATCGGCGCGATGACTTTCACAAAGCCGTCTTCCGAGCCGACTTCCATGCCCAAGCCGCCGAATTCGCCGGTGGTGGACTCTTTCATTTCGGCATAACCTTTTTTGTTCATGTATTCCGAATGCGGGTCCAGCCCCGCCACCATGCCTTTGATGGCTTCTTCCAGCAGCTTGTCGTCGTCGGATTTGTTCACATAGTTGGCTTTAATTTGCCCATACACTTCCGCCATGGTTTTGAGCGATTGGATGGGCAGGTTGTCGTCGGTTTTTTTGTCGGCGGCGAAACTTTGCGCGCCGATGCTCAGCGCCACACCGCTGATTGCGCCGCAGGTGTAGAGGGCGATTTTTTTCCAAGTTTGAGACATAGTTGTGTGTCTTTCCTTTTGTTGTCGTGTTGTTTCAGGCAGCCTGAAAACGCAAAGGCGTAAGGGTAGGCGATTTTATGGGTTTAGAAAAGGGCGCAAACAAAAATTAACGAAAAAGATGAGTGCATTAGCGTTTTCAGGCTGCCTTATCCGGTAAAGGCAGCCTGAAAACGCTTATCCGCGGATGCGCTCAATCTTTGCGCCCACGCCGCCGAGTTTTTTCTCAATGTATTCGTAACCGCGGTCTAGGTGGTAGATTCTGTCCACAATCGTTTCACCGCTGGCCACCAAGCCTGCCAGCACCAAGCTGGCGGAGGCGCGCAAATCGGTTGCCATCACGGTTGCGCCCGAGAGCGTTTCTACGCCCGTGAGCAGCGCGGTATGCCCGTCCACCGAAATGTTCGCGCCCATGCGGTTGAGCTCGGGCACGTGCATAAAGCGGTTTTCAAAAATGGTTTCGGTTACCCTGCTTACGCCTTCTGCCACCACGTTCATCGCCATAAACTGCGCCTGCATATCGGTGGGAAAGGCGGGATGCACGGCGGTGCGGATGTTTACCGCTTTGGGGCGTTGCTGCATTTCTATCGTAATCCAGTCCTCGCCCGTGGTGATGATGGCGCCCGCTTCGGCGAGCTTGTCCAACACCGCTTCCATGGTTTTGGGCGCGGCGTGGCGCAGGGTTACTTTGCCGCCGGTCATTGCCACCGCGCACAGGAACGTGCCCGCTTCAATGCGGTCGGGCACGACGCTGTGTTCGCAGCCGTGCAATTCGTTCACGCCTTCCACCGTCATGGTGGATGTGCCGATGCCGCTGATTTTCGCGCCCATTTTCACCAAGCATTCCGCCAAGTCCACCACTTCGGGCTCAACCGCGCAGTTTTCCAGCGTGGTAACGCCTTGCGCCAAAGTCGCCGCCATCAGCAGGTTTTCCGTGCCGCCCACGGTTACCACGTCCATCACCACGCGCGCGCCTTGCAGCTTGCCTTGGGGCGCAACGGCTTTCACATAGCCGTGTTCAATCGTAATCTGCGCGCCCATCGCTTCCAAGCCTTTCAGATGCTGGTCCACAGGGCGGCTGCCAATCGCGCAGCCCCCCGGCAGGCTCACTTCGGCTTTACCAAAGCGCGCTAATGTCGGTCCTAACACCAAAATGGAGGCGCGCATGGTGCTGACCAAATCATACGGCGCATGGGTGTTGTTTACCGTGCCGCCGTTGATTTCAAACTCGCTGATGTTGTCGGTCATCACGCGCGCGCCCATGCCTTGCAGCAGCTTTTGCGTGGTTTTGACATCCGCCAACATGGGCACGTTTTTGAGCCGCAGCGTGCCCGCTGTGAGCAAGCCTGCGCACATCAGCGGCAGCGCAGCATTTTTTGCGCCCGATACGGTGATTTCGCCGTTAAGTTTGCCATTGGCGATGATTTTGAGCTTGTCCATAGGTTTCTATTCCCTGAATCTGTTGCTTGAAAAATGGGCGCGATTATAGCTTAAAGCGGGGGCGGGCGTGGGCAAAAGGCAGCCTGAAAATGGGGGATTCATTTTCAGGCTGCCTTTGGGGGGTAATCCAGTTATCCAGTATAAACAGATATGCCTCGCAACTCGTTTTTAGGCTTGCTCGCCGCGTTCCAGCACAAAATCGGGTTCAAACTCGGCAACGGCTTCGCACAGGCTTTGCCAATTATTGTTTTTGGGCATCAGCAAAATACCGTTGCCAAAATGCTGGATGATGACTTCTGATGTATCAAACTGAAAGGCTTGGGGTAAGCGAACGGCTTGGGAACGCCCTGTAATAAAGATTTTGGCGGTTTGCATGATGATATCTTTTTTGATAGGTATCGGCGTAGCTTACCACGCAAGGTTTAAGGCAGCCTGAAATCCAATTTTCAGGCTGCCTCTACTATTCGCGCAACTCCTTGGGCAAGGCAAACACCATATGCTCGTCCACCGCATCGCCCTGTTCCACCTTATCCACGCCCCAATCTTTAATTTGCTGAATCACTTGCTGCACCAGCACCTCGGGCGCGCTCGCTCCCGCCGTTACGCCCACCTTGTTCTTGCCGTTAAACCATTCGCGTTGCAACAACGAAGCGTTGTCCACCATATACGCCTCCACGCCGCGCTGCGTTGCCACTTCGCGCAAACGGTTGCTGTTAGACGAATTGGGCGAGCCAACCACAATCACAATATCGCAATCCGCCGCCAATTCTTTTACCGCCGCTTGGCGATTGGTGGTGGCGTAGCAAATGTCTTCCTTGTGCGGATTGTTGATAAGCGGAAAACGCGCGTTGAGGGCGGCGATGATATCGGCGGTTTCGTCCACCGACAGCGTGGTTTGGCTCACATACGCCAGCTTATCGGGGTTGGCTACCACCAAATCCGCCACATCCTCCACCGTTTGCACCAACAGCATTTTGCCGCTGGGCAGTTGCCCCATTGTGCCTTCCACCTCCACGTGCCCCGCGTGCCCAATCATAATAATTTGATAGCCCTGCGCATCCAGTCGCGCCACTTGCTTGTGCACTTTGGTAACCAGCGGGCAAGTGGCATCAAACACGCGAAAACCGCGCTCGGCGGCTTCGGCTTGCACCGCTTTGGATACGCCGTGCGCCGAGTAAATCAGCGTTGCGCCTGCGGGCACATCCGCCAAGTCGTCAATAAAAATCGCGCCTTTATCGCGCAAGCCATCCACCACAAATTTGTTGTGCACGACTTCGTGGCGCACATAAATCGGCGCGCCAAATAACTCTAACGCGCGTTCTACTATGGAAATGGCTCGGTCCACGCCCGCGCAAAAACCGCGTGGGTTAGCGAGCATAATGGTTTTTTGGGTCATGGGGGCTCTCTTGATGGGGGTTTGGATTTTCAGGCTGCCTTTGGTGTTGTAGCTAGATGCCAGATGAGGCAGCCTGAAAATACATTTGCGAATTATTTGAGTTCGACGATATAATTCATACCAACAACCCCCCCTTATCCGCGAAGCCGAAGGCTTTGACATTAGTTTTAATGTGATGCGGATTTGGGGGCTTTCTTTTTACCGCCATAAATTCCAGCGGTTTAAATCAATCTTTTTGTGTATGCCAAAAGTGTTCAAATTCACTTCATTCATGGCGGCATTGTGCTGCGGAAATAATGCTAACGCCTGCTGAAAGCGCAATTTCCAATCACTTTGAGGGCAAATCTTTTTGTAGCATACGTTGCATTAAACAAAACACCACAAAAACAGCATTTTCATCTAATAATTGCCATTGTTGCCCTTGCAATTTTTTAAACTTAGGCCTGCCAATCATGTTTCTATTCCATAGTCGCCCATGATGAGCGGCTACATTGCGCACAAAATTAAAAGATTGCAAATGGCTTTCTAGTTGAGTGGCAGATAAATGAAATATTTTGGCGATGCCATCTCTATCTGTCGCTTGCATTCCCTGAAATAATCTAGACATCGCACCAAAATCCCATAATTCACAAGCCACCCAAATAGGCAGACCGCCATATTTGGTTACATTATGCAGCACAAAACCAATATGCTTTTTATCCTTTTTTTCTGAATTTAAGGCTGCATTAAGCAGTTCTTGATATTTATCCAACCAATCTTGATGCTTAAATTTGGGATTGAAAAACCGAGATTGAGTATGCGCGATGGCATTGTGTTTTCCTAATGCATAAGCAATCTGCACCCGCAAAGCAATTTCAATATATTGCATGGCTTCCAATGCAAGCAGCTTAATTGTTGTATCAAAATGATACAACGCAAGAATGTGGTCAAATTGCGTACCTGCAACAAAGTTGTTGCTACGGTTTCCCGAGTTGTCGCGTTCGCGAAAAGGATAAAAATAGCCGCTTAGCCGATAATAACCAATTTGCGCCAGTTGAAATTCAGCATCTTGGTCATCGTTAATAAACAAGCCACGCTTTTTGAGCTGAATAACTTGGTCGGCAAAGGATAGCCATGGTTTGTATGGTGCGAATGCCATTTTCAGGCTGCCTTTTTATGCTTGATGCTGTCAATCGCCAGCAACACCGCGCCCACGCAGATAAAACTGTCGGCAACGTTAAACGCGGGGTAATAATGCTCGCCCCAGTAAAACAGCAAAAAATCCACCACTTTCTCGTGCACAAAGCGGTCAATCACGTTGCCCAACGCGCCGCCGATAATCATCGCCGCTGCCCAGTTGCCCAGCTTGCCGAATTCGTTTTTGGCGATGCCGCGCGCCAGATAGCCGCTAATCACAAACGCCAGCACGATAAACAAATATTTCTGCGCGCCGCCCATGTCGGCAAGAAAGCTAAACGCTGCACCGGGGTTGTACACCAGTGTAAGGTCAAAAAAATGGGGGATGATGTTGAGCCGCTCTTGGTATTCAAAACGGGCAAGTACGGCGGATTTGCTGATTTGGTCAAGGATGATGGCGGCAAGGGCAACCAGCCCATAGGGAAGGTATTTCATTGGTTTGTGCTTGGGAAAATAAAGCGGGGGATTGTACTGGATTTTCAGGCTGCCTTAAATGCACAAAAGCACCGGCTTCTTGCCAAACAAATGAAAAATCAGGATAATGCGCGGCTTCGTTCAATGAGGCGCAGGCAAAACCCCTACGCTCGCTTTTTTAAGGAAAAAACATGAAACCTGAAATTCATCCCGAATACCATGAAGTGAATGTTACTTGCTCTTGCGGCAACCAATTCGTAACCAAATCCACCATGGCAAAAGAAAACTTCAACATTGAGGTTTGCTCAAACTGCCATCCTTTCTACACAGGCAAACAAAAAATTGTGGACACCGCAGGCCGCGTGGACAAATTCAATCAAAAATACGGCAATATGTTCAAACGTTCGGTTTGATTTATGCCCGCAAAGGCAGCCTGAAAACGGGGGAACTCGTTTTCAGGCTGCCTTTTTCGTTGCAACATGTGATTGGCTGCAACCAACAAAAACACGCTTTGCCCCGCCGCAAAGCGTGTTTGCCTTTTCAGGCTGCCCCGACCTTATCGCTTAACCGGCAGCTTGATATGCGGCTTCACTTTCGGCGCGGCCGCAGGCTCCGGCTCGGGCGCAATCAAACCCAGCTCAATCTGCTGCTCTTTGCTCAGCAAATTGCTCCAATCGCCGTTTTTGTACCACTCGGGACCGTCCAGCTCAATCGGATGCTGAATCCGCTCGCAGCCGTTGCCGCACAGCAAATCATCATCCTTGCAATATTTGTCGCAGCCCCAGCAAATCCGCTCGGGATGCTTGGGGAAAATGGGAAATTTTTTTGCCATTGTTTTTGTTCCTCTTGATTATTGTTTTATCGCTCAATCGGCAGCCTGAAAACCATGTTTACGCCATTTTCAGGCTGCCTATCAGTTTGCCTATCAAGGCAGCCTGAAAACTACGGCGCAAGCCGCATTTTTTGCCACGCGCCATCCGCCAGCACATAACACACGCGGTCGTGCAAACGACTGGGCCGCCCCTGCCAAAATTCCACGCGGTCGGGCCGCACCACATAGCCGCCCCAATGCGGCGGACGCGGCACTTTCAACGGATGCCGCGCGCCAAACATCGCCGCGCGCGCCACCAGCACCGCCTTGTTCGCAATCGGCTGGCTTTGCTCGCTCGCCCACGCACCCACGCGGTTGGTGTAGGGGCGGCTGGCAAAATAGGCATCCGATTCGTGTTCGGGCAGCCTGAAAACCTGCCCCTCGATGCGCACCTGTCGTTCCAATTCAGGCCAAAAGAAAGTGAGCGCGGCAAACGGATGCTGCGCCAGCGCCTGCCCCTTGCGGCTGGCGTAATTGGTAAAAAAAACAAAACCCTGCGGGTTCACTTCTTTCAACAGCACCACGCGATTAGTGGGGCGGTTATCCGCACCCACCGTTGCCACGTTCATCGCCGTCGGCTCGTTTACCTGCGCCGCCATCGCCTCGTTCAGCCATAATTCAAACTGCTCAATCGGGTCCGCCAAACATTGCGCCTCGGATAATTCCTGCTTGCTGTAATCCTGCCGGATCGCGTGCAAATCCATGTGATTCCCCAAACATGCGTGGAAAATTTAATTATATGCCTATGCCAAATATAGAGCAAAACTGACATCCCAGATGAGAATGAATCGCATTTAATAGTCAAAATCTTAAAGTTTCAATAAGCTCTTTATTTTTTGCTATAATCGCGCCAATCATTTCCAATAATACAAACCACGTTATGAAACTCACCGTTATTGGGCTCAACCACCAAACCGCCCCCCTAGCCATCCGCGAGCAGCTTGCCTTTGCCGCCGCTGCGTTGCCCGAAGCCGTGCGCGATTTGAGCGTGAACGCCGCTGCCGAAGCCGTTATCCTTTCCACCTGCAACCGCACCGAGCTGTATTGCGTGGGCGATGCCGAGATGATTATCAACTGGTTGGCGGACTACCAAGGCGTAAACGCCGACGACATCCGACCCTATCTTTACACCCTCGGGTGCAGCGAAACCATCCGCCACGCCTTCCGCGTTGCCTGCGGCTTGGACAGCATGGTGCTGGGCGAGGCGCAAATTTTGGGGCAAATGAAAGAAGCCGTGCGCATCGCGCGCGAACAAGGCAGCATCAGCACATGGCTCAACGCCCTGTTCCAACGCACGTTTCAGGCTGCCAAAGAAGTGCGCAGCCTAAGCGGCGTGGGCGACAACGTGGTTTCCATGGCAAGCGCGGCGGTGCGCATGGCAGAGCAAAGCGTGGGCGACATCGGCAGCCTGAATGTGTTGTTCGTGGGCGCGGGCGAAATGAACGAAAGCGTGGCAACCTATTTTGCCGCCAAACAGCCGCGCAGCCTGATGGTTGCCAACCGCACGCTCACCCGTGCCGCAAACCTGTGCAGCAAACTGGGCAACGACGCGCAAGCCTGCAAGCTGGAAGCCCTGCCCGAAATCCTGCACCGCTACGACATCATCATCTCTTGCACCGGCAGCGAATTGCCCGTGATTACGCGCGATATGATGGCACACGCCGTCGCGCAACGCACAGGCAGCCTGAAAACGAGCGACGCGAGTAAAACCCAATTTATGCTGGATTTAGCCGTGCCGCGCGACATAGAAGCCAGCATTGCCGAGCTGCCCCACATCGCCTTGTTTACCGTGGACGACATGGCAGAGCGCGTGGCGCACGGCAAAGAAGCCCGCGCCGCCGCCGCCGCCCAAGCCGAAGCGATGGTGCAAGCCAAAGTGAACGAATTTGTGGCATGGCAACAAAGCCGCCAGCGCGTGCCGCTGATTTGCGCCCTGCGCGATGAAGGCGAACGCGCCCGCCAGCAAGTGCTCAACCACGCCATGCGCCAGCTTGCCAAAGGCACGCCGCCCGAAGAAGTGCTGGAACGTCTGTCGGTGCAGCTTACCAACAAGCTGCTGCATTCGCCCACCCGCGCGTTAAACAAAGCTGATTCGCATGATATTCATGTAGTCAAAGCGTTGGCGCAGGTTTATCACTTGCCGCATTGAGTTGGTGATAGAAAAATAGTTTTCAGGCTGCCTAATGGGATGTTAGGCAGCCTGAAAGCGTGTTGGGGGGATTGTTTTCAGGCTGCCTTTGTGTGTTTCATAAAGGCAGCCTAAAATTTATTTTGGGGTTAAGGGGGAGCAGAAATCATTTTGCGACATTATGGTGCGCTATGTTTAGCTTTACTTTGTGTCAATTATCCGATTTGCTTGCTGTTGGCAAAATTGGCATGGTTAACTTTTACCAGAGCGGTGTAATTGGCAATTTGTTGAATGGTATGTTTACTCATTTGTTCATCTCCTAGTTTAGGTTATTTCCAATAAAAATATTTTTTATATATTTCAAGTTCATTCTCAGGGTTACACTCTTTATGCCCATTTCGGATGCCGAGTAGATTGGATAAACTTACGCCAGCTACGTTTACGATAGAATTGCCATTTCCAGAGAACCAAGTATATGTATATAGTACGGTCTTGGTTTCCCAATCGTAGTAAAGATAGCTATCTAAACTTGCGTAATCATTAAATGCATAATGGTCTGTACCATAGACTAATACACGCTTATGGGTTATGTAGTGAAAGTCATATTTAATTCCTTTAAAAGTGAATGTAGCGGGATATGTCTGCTTTTCTTTTTCGGAGAGCTCGGACATTTCTTTTTCTTCGGAATCGGCAAGTTCCTGCCAAGCCTTATGCCCGCCTACCATTTCAATCCATTTTTCAGGCTGTACATAGATAGTCAGTTTTGCCTGCTTGCAGGCTTCCACTCCTGCCCAATAGGTACGTTGCCCCTCAATGAACCATTTAATCCACCAGCCACCAAAGGTGAGCATAAAACCAATAAAAGCAACGATGCACGCAGCACGCTTGTTTTTAATCAGTATCAACGGTAAAAATGTGGCAAGACAAACAATAATGAACCACAGGGCTAAACCGAGCAAAATGGCAACACCGAGCATGACTTTCTCCTATTGGATTGAGTAATTTGTGAATAAGCGTAGGGTAATGGGCTAACCGTTTGGTTTGCGAAATTTTCTTTTATAGTCATCTATTTATTCTTTTTCAGGCTGCCTTGTGTTCACATAGGCAGCCTGAAAACCCTATTTCTTATCAAAATCAATAATCTCCGACACCATGCTTTTCTTGGCAACCAAGCTCAGTTGCAGCGCGGCAAGCTGGCTAAACAGTTGGTCTTTTTTCACTTCAGGATTTTTTTGCAGCGCGGTAAACACGCGCTTGGCTTCGTCAAACCGCCCCAGCTTGCGCAGCATTTCGCCGCGCAAAAATTGCGTGTTAATGGCATCTTTGCTGCTGATTGCCTTGTTTGCCAACACCTTATCGGCGTATTCCAGCGTTTTGCTAAACGATTCTTGGCTTTCGCTCTGCCAGCTTGCCTTTAAAAAAATATTCATCATTTGCTGCGCATCGGTGTTTTCGCCCGCCAGCTCCATCATACGCCCCCATGCAAAATAGCTGGGCGACTGCGCGGCGATTTGCTGGTATTCCGCGCTGTTGACCACGCGCTCAAACTTCGCCAATTCTGCCTTGCTGAATTGGTTTTTAAACATCACGAATTTGTTTTTGGGGCATTGCGGAATGGCAAACGGCGCGGCAATCGGCCCGACCGGGCGCGTGTCGGTCATCATACCGAAGCTGGTGCCCGAGGTGTCGATGATTTGCGAAAAGGTTTCGCCGCCAATCGGGCAGGTGAACGCCTTTTCTGTTGCGGTGTGCGCCGATGCCGATGCGCCGGCGGCAAGGAGCAAAAGGGCGAGCAGTTGGGTTTTCATGGGATTCCTTTGGCTGGGGCTGCGATAAAGCGGTGGATTTTAAGGGCTTTGAGGCAGCCTGAAAACCCGCTTTCCGCTTTTCAGGCTGCCTCAATGCGACCTCAATGCAATGATTTGCGTTTTATTTGTCCGTTCGCGCGCGCAAAAACGTGGCAAAGCGCGGCGTGCCTTTGCTGGTGAAGCCGCGGTATTTATAAGTGATGGTGCTGCCGATTTTGGGCGGGTTTTTGCGCTGTGCGTCTTTAAAGCCCGAGCCGATGCGAAATTCGCCCAGCTGGTTTTTGCACGACAACGCGCCGAGCATGCCCGCATATTTGCCTTTGCCTTCATGGTGTTGCGTAACCACGCATTCGGCATCGTGGGCGGATTTGAGCTTCAACAAATCGCTGCTGCGCCCGCCTTGATACGGCGTGTCGGGGTTGCGCAGCATCACGCCCTCGCCGCCTTGCGCTTCGATTTCGCGCAAAAACCGCCGCGCGTGGGCTTCGTTTTGCACCGGCGTTTGCGCGAGCACGGCAAAATTGGCGTTGGGATGCTTGGCGAGATGCTGCTTCGCCTTGGCTAAACGCTGATACAGGTTGCCGCTTTCTTTTGGCGCATCAAACACATACAGCTTGATGCCCTGCCAAGAATGCCCCGCCGTGCGCACCGCCGCCGATACCGCTTCAAACTTGCCGCGCCCGATATACAGCTCGCCATCCAGCGCGAACGGCGGAAAATCGCGGGTGAAGCCCGCAGGCGGGGCGAACACGTTGCCTTGGCGGCTGATTAGCTGCTTGCCGTCCCAATAGGCGCGCACGCCGTCCAGCTTTTCGCTCATCGCCCAGCCTTGGATGTTTTGGTTTTTGTATTCTTGCGCCAGCATCAGATTGGGCGCGGCGGCTTGGGCGGCGGGGATGGCGGCGAGGGCGAGCATGGGGATGAATTTTGCAAACATGGGGGTTCCTTTGCGGTTTTCGTTTCGCGGCAACGTGCGTTGCTCGTTTTAGCTTCGTTGAAGCCTGCGGCTTTCAGGCTGCCTGAAATTATAAATGATTTGCCGTGCCGCATTCGGCTTTCTCTGCGCCGCATCATCCAGTACACTACGCAGCCGATTTCGCCGCAACGGGCAACGCTATTTTCAAGCTGCCCCGTATGGTTGAACCTCTGCAAGGGGCATCCTATCGGGCGGCATTTCCGTTTAACCGCACCACTCAAACGATTGAAACCATGAAACACACGCTCCCCCTTTTCGCGCTGCTGCTTCCGCTCGCCGCCTGCGCCCAACTGCCCATCAGCTACACCGCCCGCGTAACCGGCGTGCACGATGGCGACACAGTGCGCGTAACCGATGCGCACGGCGCAAAACGGCGCATCCGCCTTGCCTACATCGACGCGCCCGAGCTGGACCAAGCGCACGGCATCGCCAGCCGCGACGCGCTGCGGCAGCTGGTTGAGCGGCAAACGGTGCGGCTCACCATCCACGACACCGACCGCTACCAACGCCAAATCGCCACCATCACGCTGGGCGGGCAAGACATCAACCGCGCGCAAATTGAAAACGGCAACGCGTGGCACTACCGCAGCATCGCGCGCAAACGGCAAAACCCAACGGATTACGCGCAATACAGCCAAGCCGAAGCGCGGGCGAAGCAGGAAAGAATCGGCTTATGGCACGGTAAAAACCCGCTTGCGCCGTGGGCGTATCGGCAACAGCAGCGGGCGGCGATGATGCAGGAGAACAATGGGGCGATGCGGTAGGCAGCCTGAAATCCAAATGGAACGGCAACGGCTCATTACCGCCCTATTGAATACAAAAATTTCAGGCTGCCTGTTGTCTCCAATCAGGCAGCCTGAAAACGATACTTGATTCAAAATCAATGCGCGGGATGCCGCTGCACCGCCGCCACCACGTCCATGCCGAACAGCGCGTTGATGTCGGTTTCGTCGAAGGTGTAGTGTTGGTTGCAGAAATCGCAATCCACGGTGATGCTGCCTTCTTCGGCCACCACTTTACCCACTTCTTCGCCGCCGAGCATCAGCAGCATGTCGCTCACTTTGCCGCGCGAGCAGGTGCAGGCGAACTCCAAATTTTCGGCGGGGAACACGCGCGGCGGAGTTTCGTGGAACAGGCGATACAGCAGATTTTGCGCGTCCAAATGCAGCAGCTCGGTGGCGGTGAGCGTGCTGGCGAGGGCGGTAACGTGTTCCCATGCGGCATCGTCCAGCTCTTCTTCGGGCAGGCGTTGCAGCAGCAAGCCGCCGATGTGGTTGTCGTCTGCGGCGAGGGCGATGTGGGTTTGCAGCTGTTCGCTGCGGGTCATGTAGTGCATCAGCATATCGGCGATGCTGCCGCCTTCCAGCGGCACGACACCTTGCCACGGTTCGCCGTTTTTGGGCTGCACGGTGAGCACGAACACGCTGTTGTCGCCCAACAGTTGGGTTAAATCGGCATCATCGGCGATGGCGGCGGTTTCGTCCCAGCGGGCGGTGGCGCGCACGGTGTCTTCGGAGGTGGCTTCCACCACCAGCATTTTCAGGCTGCCTTGCCCTTGCACTTGCACGATGAGTGTGCCGTCCAGTTTCAAATTGCTGGATAGAATCGCGCCGGCGGCCAGCAGTTCGCCTAGGGCGCGGCGGATGGCTTTGGGGTAGGGTTTTTGCTGGGCGATGTGTTGCCACACGTCGGTAAGCTGAACGTGGATGCCGCGAATGGGCTGGTTATCAAAAATAAAGCGGGTGCGTTGGTTGGTCATGTTTTTTCCTTTGAATTATGTGAATAATGGGCTGCTATATGGTTTCAGGCTGCCTAAAATCAAGATATTGAGGCAGCCTGAAAACCGTGTTGCTCACTTTTCAGGCTGCCATTCTTGCTGCGCTACCAACTCTATCCCCAGCAAGCCCAACGCGCGCACCACGCTTTGCGTGATGATGTCGTCAACGCTTTCAGGCTGCATATAAAGCGCGGGCACGGGCGGGAACACGATGCCGCCCATTTCGCTTACGCGGCGCATATTGTCCAAATGGGCGAGGTTCAGCGGCGTTTCGCGCACCATCAACACCAGCCGCCGCCGCTCTTTGAGCGTTACATCCGCCGCGCGCGTAAGCAAATTATCGCTGGTGGCATGGGCAATTGCCGATAGCGTGCGCATGGAGCAGGGCGCAACCAGCATCCCCGCCGTGCGGAACGAGCCGCTGGCGATGCCCGCCGCCAGATTGCCAATCGGATGCACCACATCCGCCAGCGCGTGCACTTCGTCGCGGCTGAACGCCGTTTCCGAAGCGCGGGTAAGCTCCGCCCCTTTGGACACCACCAAATGCGTTTCCACCTGAGGCACGGCTCGCAGCAGTTGCAAAGCCTTGCAGCCATAGGCAAACCCGCTTGCGCCGCTGATGCCGATAATCAAACGTTGAACCATCTTGCCCACTCGTAAACATAAAAACGCGCGATTATAGCGGTTTCGCCGCCAAGGCAGCCTGAAAACCTTGCGCAAAACCCCGTTTTCAGGCAGCATCGCTCGGTTTTTCAACCGCAAGGACGCTCACATGGAATTTAGCGACTACTTCGTCAATCTGGTATTAAGCGGCATCTTAATCGTTGGCGCGTATCAGTTTTATTTTTTCACCCAACGCCATCCGCTGCGCAAACCCATCGTATGGCACTCGCCCGTGGATGAAGCCATCCCGTTCAAACCGCAATGGTCTTGGGTGTACAGCTTTTTGTATTACCCCGCCATTTTGTATCTGAACCTGCTTGCCGAAGACAGCGGCCATTTCAACAAAATGGCGTTCAGCTTTTTGGTATTGCTGTTTATGCAGATGATTTTTTTCTGGCTGTTTCCCGTCTCCACGCCCGAGCATTGGCGCAGCATCAACACCGGCAAAACGTGGTCGGAAAAATTTTTGCTGTTCGTGCAAAAGTTTGACCAATCCACCAACTGCTTCCCCAGTATGCACGTTTCCGTTGCCATGCTCACCACGCTGCACGCATGGAGCGGCTTGGGCGCGTGGGGGCTGCTGTTCCCGCTGTTGATTGCCCTATCGTGCGTGTACACCAAGCAGCATTATCTGGTTGACCTGCCTGCCGGCGCGTTGCTCGGCTGCCTGGCTTATGTGGTGTACGGCTGGGTGGCATAAACAACGCAAGACAGCCTGAAAATCATTCTTTCAGGCTGCCTTTTTAACAACGCCCCGCAGCGTTTTCAGGCTGCCCCAACATCATGCGGCAGCCTGAAAACATCCCTTCAACGCAATCCCCCCAAGCAAAAGGACACCCCATGCCCGCCACCCTCAACCTCTATCTTATCCGCCACGGGCAAACCGAATACAACGCCGCAGGCATCGTGCAAGGCTGGTGCGACTCCCCGCTCACCGCCGAAGGCAAAGCAGGCGCCGCGCAAACAGGCAACGCCATCGCCCAAGCCCAAATCCCCTTTGCCGCCGCCTATTGCAGCACCAGCCCGCGCACCGCCGCCACCGCGCAAATCATCCTACAACACGCCCGCCAGCCGCACATCACGCCCGTCGCGTTGGACGACCTGCGCGAATACCACTTCGGCTCGTTTGAACGACAACCCTCGCGCCACATCCACCAAACCATCGCGCAAGAATTGGGCTACGACAGCACGGAAGACTGGCTCGCCGACTACCGCAGCGGCAAACACAGCAACAACCAACTGATGCACACGCTGCACCGCATCGACCCCGCCGCCGAGCAAGAAAGCCAATTCATCCGCCGCCTGCATCGCGGCATCCAACACATCATCGCCAACAGCCTTGCCGATATAAATCAAGGCAGCCTGAAAACGAGCAACGCGCGTTTCTGCGAAGCTACAACCGAATCTTCCGCGCAAAACGTGTTAATCGTATCGCACGGCATGGCCATTACCGCCCTGTTGCGCAGCATCAACCCGCAAGCCATCGCCTACCGCAGCGTGCCCAACGCCAGCGCCACCCTGCTGCGCTACAACCTTACCGGCGGCTTGCAGATTATCGGCGAAGCGGGCAAAGCGTTGTAACGGCACAATCAAACAGGGCAGAGATTGAATCTCTGCCCTTGCGGGTGATGGGATAGGCAGCGTTTCAGGCTGCCTTTTCGTTTGCTTACTGCGAATGCTGCAAATGGTTATCCAGCGCCACCGCCGCGCCCACGATGCCGGGGTATCGGCTTTGCACGATGTAAACGGGGATGGCGGCCAGATAGGCATCAAACCGCCCTTTGCTTTCAAAACGCTGGCGAAACGGCGACGATTGAAAATAATCGATAAAGCGCGGGATGATGCCGCCGCATAGATACACGCCGCCGCGCGCGCCCAGCGTGAGTGCTAGGTTGGAGGCGACCGTGCCGAGCATGGCGCAGAACATATCCAGCGTTAAGCGGCAAAGGGGCGAGGTGCCGCTGAGGGCTTTTTCGCTGATTTCGGCGGCGGTGAGCTTTTGCCGTTTCACGCCTTCGCGCTCGGCAAGGGCCTCGTGAATCAACATTAAACCCGAGCCGCTTAAAAAGCGTTCGGCAGAAACGTGTCCGTGTTTGCGCTTGGCGTATTGCCACACCATGATTTCGGCATCGTCAAATGGGGGAAAGCTGGTGTGCCCGCCCTCGCCCGCAAGAGGAACGTATGCGCCGCTGGGCGTGGGAATAAGCCCGCTTACGCCCAAGCCTGTGCCCGGCCCGATGACGGCTTTGGGGGCGTGTTCAATCGGCTGCGCGCCGCCCACCTGCACCAAATCGGCGGCGGCGGTTTGGGTGATGGCGAGCGCTTGCGCGGTGAAGTCGTTGAGCAGCAGCAGGTTGTCCAAATGCAGGGCTTGGCGCGTGGTTTCAATGGAAAACGCCCAGTGGTGGTTGGTCATTTGCACCCAGTCGCCCACGATGGGGTTGGCGATGGCGATGGCGGCGTTGCGCACGCTGGGGTTGCCCGCGCGTTTCAAATATTCTTTGGCGGCATCCACGATGGTGTCGTAGTCGGCGCAGGGCAGCACTTCGATGTGTTCAAACTGCTGCCGCGCGGTTTCCAGCGCGAAGCGGGCGTTGGTGCCGCCGATGTCGGCAATCAGGCGGGGATAATCAGGCGTGGTAGAAGACATGGGGGGTTACCTTTTGGCTGTTGAGAACGAAACTGACAGGATGCTGTTGCTGCGCGCCTTGTGTGGCTTGTTGGTACACCGCCCGTTTTTCCGCGCCTGCGATGGCGAGATAAACGTGCGGCGTGGCTTCGATGGCGGCCAGCGTCATGCTGATGCGCTCGTGCGGCGCAGTGATGGGGCTGGTATGCAGCAGGGGCTGGGGGTAATCGGCGCGCACGGCATCGGCAAACTGCGGGGCTTGCGGGAAGATGCTGGCGGTGTGCCCGTCGCCGCCCATGCCCAGCACCAGCACATCGGGTTGCACATAATGGCGCAGGGCAAATTCAACGGCGGCGGCAGGGGTTTTCAGGCTGCCTTCGCTGGCGGCATCGTCAATCATCGGCAGCCATGTCGCCGCGGTGGCGCGGTTTTGCAGCAGGTGTTGGCGCACCAAGCCGGTGTTGCTGTCGGCGTGGGCGGTGGGGACGATGCGCTCGTCTACCAGCGTGATGTTGACCCGCGCCCAGTCCAAATCTTGCCGGCTTAACGCTTGGAAAAAGGCGATGGGCGATTTGCCGCCCGATACGGCAAGCGTGGCGCGTTCTTGCGTTGCTAGCGTGTCGCGCAGGTTTTGGGCGACGGCTTCGGCAAGGGCTTGCGCGGATTGGGCGGCGGAGGCGGTTTCGGTGAATGTGATGCTCATGGGATGCCTTGGGTTGGGTTAAAAAAAGGGGTTTTAACTTCGTTGAAGCCTACGGCTTTCAGGCTGCCATTAGGCTTTGCGCTGGGCGAACTGTATCAGCATTTGCGTGCCAAACCAGCCCCAATAGATGCGGTGCGCTTGGATTTTACCGTTTTGGATTTGCATCAGTTCCAAAATATCCACTTGGTTGCCATCGGGCGTGTGGCGCGGGTATTCCCACACCAGCGTGTCGCCTGAGACAAAATATCGCCCCGTGCGATACCAGCGCACCAGCTCATTGGGGCGGCGGCGCGTGCCTTCTTGCAAAAAGGCGAGAATTTCGGCGCGCCCGTGTAGCACGCCGTTTTCTTGCTGCATGATGATGGGGACGAGCGGGCTTTCAAATTGGGCATCATCGGCGTAAAGGTTAATCAGGGCTTCGGTGTTGCGGGTTTGGGCGTATTCGTGCCATTGGGTGTAGATGCGGTCAAAGTCGGTCATGGTGGGGTTCCTTTGGGTTTTTGGCTTCGCAACTCCGCTTCGCTACGCGGGCTGCCTTAGTGCGGGTGCGGATGACAGGCAGCTTGCCGGCAAGCCGTGTGCAAGCGAAATATCAAGCAAAAAACACAGACTGCCAAAGTTTAACGGCAAACAGGCAAAAGAGTAAGCCGACAGCGGCGGCACCAAGCGCGGCAAGGTTGCGTTTGTGGCGCAGTTTGGCGAGCAGTTTGTCGCCTGCTAGGGCAAGGGTGGCTAGGTAGCACATGCTGAGCGTTTGCATCACGGCGGCAAGGATAAAGAAGCTGAGCGCAGGGTGGGGGTAGCGCGGGTTCACAAAGGGGATAAAGAACGATAGGAAAAACAGGGCGGCTTTGGGGTTGGATAGGCTCAGTAGCAGGGCGTGGCGGAAGACGTTGTCGTGGGTGTGTATGTTGGATAGGGTTTGGGCGGGGGCTTGGGCAGCGGTACGGCGGCGGGCTGCCCATGCGCCGCGCAGCATATTGATGCCGAGATAGGCAAGGTATAAGCCGCCCGCGCATTTGAGTGCGCCAAACAATAGGGGGTGGCTTTTGAGCAGCGAGGCGGCACCGCCCACGGCGCATAAAATCAGCACGCTGTCGCCAAGGAAAATAGCCGCCATCACTTTGGCTGCTTGGCGCGCGCCTTGTTGGGTGGCAACGGCAAGGCAATAGAGCGAATTGGGACCGGGTATCAACACAATGGTAACCGCGCCGATAAGATATAAGGGGAAATCTATGATGCCGTACATGGTCGGAATGCTTTTCAGGCTGCCTGAAAAGGCTATTTTACTTTATCTTGGCACCTGCATTCACGCTTTCCATGAGCGGGTTTTGAAGGAAGCAGCGTGTCATTTGTTCGTTTTATTTTGATTGGTTTGGCGATGGCTGCCTTTGCTGTTTCGCCGTTTATTGTGATGATGGTTTGGGGGTATTTTGAAGCTATGTCGTCAGGCATATCCACCAGCGCGCGGAACAAAGCAAACAGATTGGTCGGGGCACTTTGCTTCGCAGACCGGCCACCTCGCCCATCTCTCCCGATTTTACCCGCCCTTAACCCGAGTTCAATTTCAGCCGGGCAAAAAAACTTTATAATGCTGCGCTTCCCGGCATGATTGCTGCAACCCCCAAGGAGTGTTCCATGAAAAAAACCATCCTAGCCAGCATCATCCTGTCGCTTGGCTTTGCCGCTTTGCCTGCGCAAGCGAAAAACGGCGGCGGCTACATCAGCCGCGCCAAAGCCGTCTCCATCGCCAAAGCCCGCGTGGGCGGCGGCAAAGTGGATAATGTGGATTTTGAACGCAGCAGCCACCACGGCGCGTACTACGAAATCGACATTGAAAACCGCAAAGGCGAATACGAAGTGCGCGTGAATGCCAAAACCGGCAAAGTGATTTCCGTGCACCGCGATGATGACCATGACCACGACGACGATGACCACCATCACCATGACCACCATCACCATGACGACCATCACCACGACGGGATGTAACACAACGGCAGCCTGAAAACGGCTTGCGGCGCATCGCAGCGCGGCAACGCCGAAAGGGCAGCCGAACCCCGCAGTTCGCAAAGGCAGATAGGCTTATCTGCCTTTTGTGTTGGGCGAATCGGGCGGCGCTTGCGGGCAAGCGGTTGGCAAGCCGCCAAGCTGTTTTACGGTTTGGCTTCGCAGAAACACGCAAACCCACTTTCAGGCTGCCGGTTGCGCCCGCCGTTTTGCTAAAATCCGCGCGTTCCAACCATCGGACAACGTTATGAATTGGTGTGTTTATTTATTGTTGTGCGCCAACGGCGCGTTATACGCGGGCATCAGCAACCGCCCGCAGGCGCGGCTGGCGGCGCATTTGGCGGGCAAGGGGGCGAAATACACCCGCAGCCATCGGGCGCGGGAAATGCGGATTGTGGCGTGCTGTTTGGACCGCAGCGCGGCGAGCAAGCTGGAACGGGTGTTGAAACGGATGACGGCGGCGCAAAAGCGCGCGCTGTGGGAAACGGGGCAACCTGTTGCTGCGAATAAAAACGAGGCAGCCTGAAATCCGTTTTCAGGCTGCCTTTTTGCATTGGGCGGGATGCGCTAGGCGGTTTTAGCTTCGCAGAAGCGCACAAACCCGCTTTCAGGCTGCCCGAAACCTTTGCAAAACCTCAAAGGCAGCCTGAAACGAAATTTGTTGGCGCTAAAACGGTGTTGGTCGTGCTTCGGTTGATAGGGGTGATGGGGTTCACCTTTGCGCCTTATCGCGGCGCGGGCGACTTACTTTCTTTGCTTCGTCAAAGAAAGTAAGCAAAGAAAGACGACCCCGACATTGCAGGTTCGCTGCGCGAACTTCCCTCTCTGCGCATCCTTTTTTCGGCGCGTGCGGACTAGCCGCGCTTTGCGCGTCGTCGGACAAGCGCACGCTTGTTCCCGAAAAAAGCATGCTCCGTTCGGCTGCACGATGGGGAAGGAGAGGCAACACTCAACGGATGCGGTGAATTGGGCAGCCTGAAAGCCAATCTATCCGGCAAGAAACCAGTTTGGCTGGACACCAAACTGGTTTGCATTTTCAGGCTGCCTTTTTACGCTACGGCGGATTGCGCTAGGCGGTTTTAGCTTCGCAGAAGCTCACAAACCCGCTTTCAGGCTGCCCGATTGGATGAATTCTGCCGCCGTGTGGCGCACTTCGTTATCCAAGGCGAGCAAGTCTGCCAGGGTTTGCGTTTTCAGGCTGCCTGAACGGCTGTGCTGCGCGAGGCTGTGTTCCACCACGCGGGCGATGTCGGTGAACAGGATTTGCCCGCGCAAAAAGGCGGCAACGGCGATTTCGTTGGCAGCGTTGAGCACGCAGGGGGCGCCGCCGCCGATGGCGAGCGCGTCGTAGGCGAGTTTCAGGCAGGGGAAGCGTTGGAAATCGGGCGGCTGGAAGGTGAGCGCGGCAAGTCGGCTGAAATCCAGCGCGGCGGCGCCCGATGCGATGCGCTGCGGCAGCCCGAGGCAGTTTGCGATGGGGATGCGCATATCGGGTGTGCCCAGCTGGGCGAGCACGCTGCCGTCGGCATAGCGCACCATGCTGTGCACCACCGATTGCGGGTGGATAACCACTTCCAGCCGCTCGGGCGGGCAGTTGAACAGCCAGCGCGCTTCAATCAGCTCCAAGCCTTTGTTCATCATGGTGGAGGAATCCACCGAGATTTTCTGCCCCATCGACCAATTGGGGTGTTTGACCGCTTGCGCGGGCGTGATGGCGGGGAAGTCGGTTAAATCGGTGTGCAAAAACGAGCCGCCGCTGGCGGTGAGGATGATGGAGGCGATGCCGTGCGCGTTCAGGCTGCCCGAATAGTCGCGCGGCAGCACTTGGAAGATGGCGTTGTGTTCGCTGTCGACGGGCAGGATGGCGGCGCCGTTTTGGTGGGCGGTTTCCATAAACAGGCTGCCCGCCACCACCAGCGTTTCTTTGTTCGCCAGATAGATGGTTTTGCCGTGCGCGGCGGCGGCCAGCGCCGAGGGCAGCCCTGCCGCGCCCACAATCGCACACATCACGCCGCTGACTTCGCTTGCGGTGGCGATGTCAATCAGGGCTTGTTTGCCGTGCAGGACTTCGGTGTTGATTTTGGTTTTCAGGCTGCCTAATTGTTGGCGCAGCGCGGCGGCGTGCGCTTCATCGGCAACCACGGCGTAGCGCGGCTTAAATTGGCGGCATTGCTCGGCGAGCTTGGCGGTTTGGGTGTGCCCGGCGAGGGCGAAGATTTGGAATCGGTCGGGATGGCGGGCGACCACATCCAGCGTGGAAACGCCGATGCTGCCTGTGCTGCCGAGGATGGATAGGGTTTGCATGGGATGGTTTGTGCGAAAAAATAAGGCGAATTTTAGCGGGTTTTTCGGTTTTCAGGCTGCCTTTGGGGGTGAGGCAGCCTGAAAATGGTGTAGAGAATTTTGCTTCACATAAAGCCCAAATAATTAAAGAGCAGATGAAGCCAATCATCCGCCCTATGTTTTCAGGCTGCCTTTACCCTTTCAACGCCGCCGCTTCTTTGGCTAACTGAGTAATCGTATCCCAATCTTTGTTGGCAACGGCATCCTTGGGCGTGAGCCACGAGCCGCCCACGCACAACACGTTAGGCAGCGCCAAATATTCGGGCGCGGATTGCAGCGTGATGCCGCCCGTGGGGCAGAAGCGCACGTTGGCATACGGGCCATACAGGGCTTTGAGCATGGCTGTGCCGCCCACCACTTCGGCGGGGAACAGTTTGAGCGTTTCCATGCCGTATTCCAACGCCAGCTGCACTTCGCTAGGCGTGGCAACCCCGGGGATGAGCGGAATGTTCGCCTTGTCGCCGGCTTTGGCGAGCGCTTTGTGCAAACCGGGGCTGATGGCGAACGCCGCACCCGCATCGGCAACGGCTTTCAGTTGTTTTTCGTTAATCACCGTGCCCGCGCCCACAATCGCGCCCTTCACTTCCTTTTTAATCAGGCGGATGGCATCCAAGCCCGCGGGCGTGCGCAGCGTGATTTCCAGCGTGCGGATGCCGCCTTCCACCAAGGCGTGCGCCAAATCAACGGCGGTGGACAAATCGTCAATCGCCATCACGGGCACAACGGGGCTGGCGGTGAGAATTTCGCGGGGGGTCAGTTTGGACATGATGCTTCCTTTATGGCGGGTTGGAAAATGCGGATTTTACCCGCATTGCGCCCGCGCGTCAGGGTAGCCTGAAAACCGCAGGCCGCAACGAAGCCCAAACGGGCGCAGCGGGTTTCGGCGCAGCCCAAACAGGCAAGCTCGGGCAGACAAAAGGCAGCCTGAAACCGTGTATCCCTCGGTTTCAGGCTGCTTTTGCCTGATGGTTCAGCCGTCAGCCAAACAGCCGCCCTTGCGCCAAAATCTGCTTCACCGGCGCAAAATCCGCCCGATGCTCGGGCAACGCGCCATAGCGTTGCAGCGCCGCCAGATGTGCCGCCGTGCCGTAGCCCTTGTGTTGCGCGAAGCCGTATTCGGGATGCCGCTCGTGCAACGCATACATCTCGGCATCGCGCGCGGTTTTGGCAAGAATCGACGCGGCGGAAACGGCGGCGATTTTGGCATCGCCTTTCACCACCGCTTCGGCGGGCACCGCCAAATCGGGCGGCACGCGGTTGCCGTCTATCCACACTTTTTCAGGCTGCCTCGGGAGCGCGGCAACGGCGCGGCACATGGCAAGCATGGTGGCGTGCAAAATATTCAGCCGTTGGATTTCGGCAGGGTTGGCGGATGCCACCGCCCATACGGTTGCCTGCCGTTTGATTTGCGCCGCCAGCGCGTCGCGCTTGGCTTCGCTGAGTTTCTTGGAATCGGTTAAGCCGGGCAAATCATAATGCACGGGCAGCATCACGGCGGCGGCAAACACGCTGCCCACCAAGCAGCCGCGCCCCGCTTCGTCCACGCCCGCATGGCCGGGCAGCACGATGTAATCAGTCATGGTGCAGGGCATCCCATTCTTCGGGCGTTTCGGGCAGCGCAGGGATGGCGTGTTGCTCATCCGCCCATGCGCCAAGGTCTATCAGCTTGCAACGCTGGCTGCAAAAGGGGCGGTATTGGTTTTCAGGCTGCCATGCAACAGGGGTTTGGCAGGTAGGGCATTTAACGGTGGTCATGGTTTAAATCGCTTGGTTGGAATTTCTTGGGAAAAGAATGAATTATAGCTTTTCAGGCTGCCGCATGGGGTAATGAATAGGCAGCCTGAAAAACGGTATTTCCGCTTTCAGGCTGCCTTTTATCGGGTTAACAAGGTTTGGGCTTCGCAACTTTGCGTTTGCATCACATCAAAAAGCAATACGCCCACACCGAAATCGCGGCGATGCTCAGCACGCTCAGCATCAAGCCCGCGCCCACCATATCGCGCTGGCGAACCTTGCCCGTGGCAAACACAATCGCGTTGGGCGGCGTGCCAACCGGCAGCATAAACGCGCACGACGCGCCGATACCAATCACCAGCGCCAACACGCGCTCGGGCAGCCCCATTTGCGCGGCAATGCTGGCAAACATCGGCACCAGCAGCGCGGCAGAGGCGGTGTTGCTGGTGAAATTGGTGAGCAGGATGATGAAGGTGGTAACGGCAACAATCACCACGCCGTGCGGCGCGCCGCTGAGCAAACGGGCGACTTCGTTGCCCAGCGCGGCAGACGCGCCCGAATGGTTCATCATGCTGCTCAATGCAATGCCGCCGCCAAACAAAAACAACACGCCCAAGTCGGTGTTGCGCGCCACTTCGCGCCAGCCCACCGTACCAAATACCACCACCAGCGCGGCGGCAATCAGCGCGATGATGCTGTCAATCGAAGCGATGCCCGTTGCCTTGCCGATTTTACCGCTCAGCATCCACGCCAACGCCGTGCCCACCGCAATCAGCACGGTGAGCACGCGGTGCAGATTCCACGGGATGTCTTCGGTTTGTGCCTGCACCGTGCCGGCAGAAAATTGCGGGCGCAACACCACAAACAGCGAAACCAGCATCATGGGCAGCAACACCAGCATAATCGGCAAGCCATAGCCCATCCAGCCGGTGAAATCCAGCCCCAAGGCTTTGGCGGCGATGGCGTTGGGCGGCGACCCCACCAAAGTGCCCATGCCGCCGATGCCCGCGCAATAAGCGATGCCCAGCAACACAAAGGCAAACGTGCGGCGGTCTTTTTCGGGGTCCAGATGCGACATCAGCCCCATGGCGAGCGGCAGCATCATGGCGGCGGTGGCGGTGTTGCTGATCCACATGGAAAGAAACGCGGTTACGGCAAAAATCAGCATCACCGCGGTAAACAGGCTACCGCGCGACAAGGCGATGACCTGCAAGGCGATTTTTCTATCCAGCCGCTGGATGTGCAACGCGCTGGCAAGGGCAAAGCCGCCGAAAAAAACAAAAATCACAGGGTCGGCAAAGCCTGCGAGCGCCGCGCCGGTGTTCATGTTGGGGATTTTGAACACCACCGCGAGCACGGGCACCAGCAGCGCGGTAATCGTGATGTGCACCGCTTCGGTGAGCCACAGCAGGCCCACGAATAACAAAATCGCCAAACCTTTGTTGGCGTTGTTGTCGTAGGGCAGGAGGCAATATGCCGCAAAACTTATCGCCGCCGCCATCAGCGTAAACAGCACGCCGCGCCAACTGGTTGCCGTGGGCTGCGCGCTTTTGAGCGATAGGTTTTCGGGCAGGTTTTGCTGCGTGTCGTCGTGGATGAAATCGGTTTTGTGTTCCGCCGGGGGGTGAACTTTGGCGTGGCTGGTGTTTTTTTCCATGCGGGCCTCTTTGGGTTAGCGGTTGATAATGCGAAGAAAACAGAATGTTGTTGCGCGTGGTTGTGCGGGGCAGTATAGGGGGCGGGGTGGCAATTGGCAAGAAACGGATAAGATGTTTTAAGAAGCGTTAAGGAGTGTATGGCTGATGAAAATTGAGACAAGGCGGCAACGCCGTATCATCGCGTTTAACCAACTGCATTTTCAGGCTGCCTCTGCGGCGGCGCTTGTTTGCCGCGCGCCAATCGGGTTAAGGCGGCTTAACCAATCTTTAAGCAAGCGCAACGTTTTTTAAGTTACCACAAAAGCGCGGGTTCGCCGTTGCCAAATACTCGGGTTGCCTATAAGATGGCTGCGATGCGGTTGCATTCGCGCCGCATAAACACCTTGTGAAAGGACAAAATCATGAAAAAATCTGTTTTGAATATTCTGTTCGTTGCCTCTTTGGCTGTGGGTTTAAGCGCGTGCAACAGCATGACGACGCAGCAACGCAACACCGCCGCCGGCGCGGTAATCGGCGGCGCGGCAGGTTCGCTCATCGGCGGCGACACCGGCTCCACTTTGGGCGGCGCGGCATTGGGCGGCGTGATTGGCAGCCAAGTGCATAAGTGGCATTAATTAGCCGTATCGGTTTTCAGGCTGCCTAGAACGTGTTATCGCGTTTTAGGCAGCCTGAATTTTTTGCTCACCCGTTTAAGCCGCGATGCAGTTTGCTTTGCCTGCGCCCCATGTTTTCAGGCTGCCTTTGTATGTTCGACAAAGGCAGCCTGAAAACGTTTGGCGCGACAACTCGGCTCACGGCTGGTAAGTCGGCAACACGCCCAGCGGCAGCAGTTGCCACACATAACCCGTGGCGTTGTGCCGCCCTGCCAGCTGCCCCGCTTCGTCGCCGTAGCCCCAAAAATAATCCACGCGCACCGCGCCTTTAATCGCGCTGCCTGTGTCTTGGGCGACAATCAGACGGTTTAGGCCGGCGTTGGCGTTGGCAGGATGCGAAGTCGCCAAGAAAAGCGGCGCGCCGAGCGTGATGTGGTGTTTGTCCACCGCGCCCGAATAGCCGCCGGTAAGCGGCACGCCCAATGCGCCCACGGGGCCTTGGTCGGACGAGCCGTCCAGCACTTTAAAAAACACATAGCTGGGGTTTTGCCCGAGCACTTCGGCGAGGCGGTTGGGGTTTTTGCCCATCCATGATTTGATGTTTTGCATGGAGGTTTGCGCCAGCGGCAAATAGCCGCGGGTGGACATATATTGCCCGATGGAAACATAGGGGTATTCGTTTTTGTCGGCAAAGCCGAGGCGCACAAAATTGCCTGCGGGCGTGCGCAGCCTGCCCGAGCCTTGAATGTGCATGAAAAACAGTTCTACGGGGTCGTTGGCGTAGCCCAAGATGGGGGCGCGTCCGTTGAGCGCGCCTGCGTTGATTTGGGCGCGGGTGAAATACGGCACAAATTGGTTGCCAACAAATCTGCCTTTAAGCGCGGTGGTGCGGGCGGTGATGGGGAATTGGGCAAGGTTGGCGATGTATGCGCCGTTGCTTTGAATCACGCCGCGATTGTTGCCTGTGGGAGAAACGCGCACGGTGGCTTTGCTATTGCGCAAATTGGCAGGCAGGGGGATGGAAACAAAATCGCTGGGGATGCCGTAGATGGGAAAGCGGGCGGTGCTGGTGTTGCGGGTGTCGCCGTGTAGCACGGGCTCGTAGTAGCCTGTAATTTTGCCGCTGGCTTGCCCTCTTTCGCTCACTTGCCACGGGGTGAAGTTTTGTTCAAAAAAGGCTTTGGCGGCAGCGGTGTTGCGCGCGGTTTGGTTGGCGCGGGCGCAGGTGTATTGCCATTTGGCTTGGTTGGCGAGTTTCAGGCAGCTTTTTTGGAAAGCGGCGAGGCTTTCGCCGAAACTTTGTTCGTTCCATTGCGGCAGTTCTTGAAAGGATACGGCGCGATAGGTTGCGCTGCTGCCTGTGGGTTGCAAGGTGGTGCCGTGCGATACGGCATTGCCTGTGGCAAGATTGGGGTTGTAGGGGGCGGGAGGGTTGTTGTGTGTGTGGCTGCTTTGCCCTTGCCGGCTCGGCATGGTGGTGGGGCAGGCGGTTAGAAGTAGGGTGAGCGCGGCTAAGGCGGCAAGACGGATTTGGGGAGACATTGCGGTTCCTGCTGACAATGGTTTTTTGAAACGGTAAGCGTTCATTATAGCAGCGTGCGCGTTTTTAGGCCGCGTTGGCGCGGATGTGACATAAAGGCAGCCTGAAAACGGTCAGACTCGTTTTCAGGCTGCCTTTATCGCGTTTGCGGGGCAAAACCGCCTGCCTAGCGCCGCAAAATCTGCGAGGTAATCGTGCTATCGGTAATCTTGTCGTCATCGGCAAGCAGCATGGCTTTGGACAGCACTACGGAGAGCGCGTTGTCGCCTTCAAACGGGATAAACAGCTTGTCGGTAACGTCTTTTTTGCTGCGGTCTGGCACGATGCAAAGGTATTGGTCGTCGGGCAGCATCAGGATATTGGTGCTGCCGATGTGGATTTTGTAGGTGCGCAGCTTGCCTTGCACCACCAAAAAATTGCCGTCTATATGCGCCACTTTGCCGATTTTCAGGCGCGGCAACAGGGTTTCCAGCACGGCTTTGCGCGTTTTGGCAACCTCGCTCAAATCGCCAAACGAATAGCTTTGCCAATATTGGTAGTAGCGCGGCAAGCCGCCGTTGTCTTGCCAAGTCGGGTCGTTGCCCACGCTGGCAACGCCCACGAACAAATCCACATCGCGCAGCACTTCGGAGAACACGCGCGGCGGAATGTTGATGAGTTCCACGGGGTGTTCGTAGTCGTCTAGGTGGTGGAAGCGCACTTGGTCGGTGCTAACGTAGAAATAAATGCCAGCATCGGTGTAGGAGCTTTCGTCGCCATCCACCGTTTGCGCCCAAAATTCGGCGCACAGGTTGTATTCGGGCAAATCTAGGGTAACACGGGCATCGTCGCCGCCGTCCCATGCGCCGCCGAGCGAGCCTTTCCAGCCGCGCATTTTGGCGAGCGTCATGTATTGATGCTGTTTGAGGATATGGGCGGCGAAGCGGTTGCTGTATGTGCGCGTGTTGATTTCGGCTTCGGTGAGCAGATAGATTTCGCGGAAGGCTTGCTTGATGGGCTGGCGGATTTCGTTTGCCATCAGCAGCTTGCGCCAGTTTTCTATGCTTTGGCGATTGGATAACGCGGGATGCCACAGGATAACGCTGAGGCAGCCTGAAACGTCTATCGGCGCGCCGTGTTCGTTTACCCATTGGTTATTCAGCCATAGCGCGGCTGTGCCGTTTGGGTCGCTGTCATCGGCATAGAATTGCCAAATCAGCGGGCGGGTGAGATACGACATTAAGCCGTGTTGCCAATAATACTGCTCGGCGTGCTCGCGGCTGATGCGCTGCTCGGAGCGCAGCATTTGGTCTAGGCGGTCGCGCTGGGCGGTGAGTTGGGTGTTCAGGTTTTTTTGCGTGGCTTTGATTTTTTTGAGCTTATCGGCAAAGTCGTCTTTCACGAAGCTGGGCACGGTTTTTTGCGGTGAGCCATCGGGCTTGAACCACAATAGCTCGCTTTTGCCCACGCCTGTAATCGCCAAGCGGCAGGTGTAGTCGTTGAACGCATAGTCGCGGCTGTGGTTTTGCAGCTTAAAGTCGTCCACCGCCATGTCTTCAATTTGGCTACGGCTCACACCGCGCTCGCTGGCGGCGGCTTCCAGATATTTGCTGATGGCGGTTTGCGCGTTGCTGAATTTGATACGCAGGCGCAGGCGCGTGAGCTGGGCGATGCCGTCCAGCCCTTTGGAGCGGTACAGCGTGTAGAAGCAGGCGTTGCCGATGGCTTGATAGCGCGCGCCGATGTCGGGCACTTTTTCGTAGCTGTGCAGGGCTAAATCGGCGATGGCTGTGATGGTGGCATTGTCGTGGAAATGGGCGCACATCCACACCAAGCCTTTGAACGCGGTTTGGTTGATGTTTTCAATGGGAAACACTAGGCGGTCTTCGGCGGTGCGGGCAAAATCTAGCCAGCCGTGCAGCATTTTTTTGAATTTATCCGCGCCCAATTCGTCTATCAATGCTTTGCTTTCTTTCAGATATTTTGCGCTGGGCTGGGCGGCGTTGGCGGATAGGGCGAGCATGATGATTTTTGCCCATGTTTTTTGTTCGGGCGCAGGCAAAGCGGCAAGCTGGGGGTTGGCGTATGCGGCAAATCTATCATCGTAGGGGAAGGCAGCTTGCCCTACTTCGCCGATGCTTTCACCAAACGCGGAAACGATTTTGCTCGCGGTAGTGCGATCAATGAAATAAATGTCTTGCATGCTTTGGCTGCTGAACTTTTGGAATTGCTCGCGGGCGATTTTCAGGCTGCCTATGAGTGCTTCGGATGGGTTGGGATATTGTTTTTTGATTTGGTTGAGCAGGTGTTTGATGGGGTAGAAATAGGCTTGGTCTTCGGCTAAGCCGTTGGCATCAAACATGGCGGCAAAAATGCGGCAGATGTCGTCTTCGCTCATCGGCAGGTTTTTACGGGCGATGGCTTGGGCTAGGATGCAGCGCTTTGTACCTTTATTGGTGTAGCGCATTTCGGCGGGCATGCTTTTGTATGCGGGACCGCCTTCTTTAAACAATTTCCAACCGCGGATTTGCTCAATCAAAAAAATCAACAGGTTTACGCGCGTTTCGGGCGGGGCTTTTTCTACTTTGGAAACATAGCTGGGGCAGTTTTTGAGTTCGCCTGCCCATTCTTCAATGATTTGGACGAGAAGTTGGTCAAATTCGGCGCGTTGTTCGGCGGAAATGGTGTTATCAAGTTGATATGGGGTCATGGCAATTCCTTTGCGGATGGGGTTAATCGGTTTTAGCTTCGCAGAAGCTCGTCAACTTGCTTTCAGGCTGCCTGAAAACGTGTGGCACCTGTCGGCAAGAATGGCGAAACTAGCCGCCTACTAAGGGCGTGAGCTTGATGAAGTTCACAATCAAACCTTCGTGCAGATACACGGTTTCGTCCAGCGTTTCCAGCTGGCGGTTGTCGGCAAGGATGAAAAAGCCGTTTTGCTCAAAGGCTTTGAGCGCGATGGCGATTTGCGTTTCGGCATCCACGGGCTTGTGTTTTTTGCCTTGCGGGTCTAGCACAATATCGCCGCGCGCGGTGGGAATCACAAGACTGTGGCGCAGCAGGGCTTCTTCGCTGCGGTTGTTGTAGGATTCCACTTCTTGGCGCACGCGCTCGCGAATCAGCTCGGCGGCGCTGATGCGGTGGGTGCTGAATTTTAAAAACAGCTCGTGCAGGATTTTGCCGGCGGGGGTTTGGTCTTGGACGGTGATGATGGCGGGCTGCGGGGAGAGGGTGGCGGGCATGGGGGGGTTCCTTTGGTTGGGTTGGGGAAGTGGGATATTAACGTAAATTTACGTTTTCGGGCGGGGGGTTAGAGGGTTTGTTTTAATTTTTTGGGTGGGGGAGGCAGCCTGAAAAAATAAAACCGTTTAGGTGTGTGCCAAATGGTTTTTTGTTGGGTGGATTGGATTTCAGGCTGCCTCTGTATGGTGAGCAATGAGTTGCCAGTCCTACACGCTAAAACGTTGGCAAAATCTAAGTAGGTCGGGCATTTATGCCCGACGTTTTGAGTGGCGTATTAAGTTTGTCGGGTATAAATGCCCGGCCTACAAACATTCTGTTTCATCAGCCATTGGGTGGCGAGCCGCCGCTGTTTCATTTGCCGCTGGTTTGCCACAATTTCAGGCTGCCTCTAATCATCAAAGGCAGCCTGAAAAAACAAAACCGCTTGGTATTGAGCCAAACGGTTTTTTACTGGATGGATTGATTTTTCAGGCTGCTTCAACGCGGGCGCGCTTGCTTGGGCAGCCTGAAACGTTCCCCGCGCCCCTACGGCTTGCTGGCAAGCCGTGCGCTGGCAAAGAATAGGCAGCCTGAAAATCTTTATAAATGCCGTTTTAGCTTCGCTCGTTTTAACTTCGTTGAAGCCTTCGGCTTTCAGGTTGCCTATTGAAACCGCCCGCCTTTCACTTGCGAGCTGCCGAGCTTCGCCGCCAAGCCTTGATTGCGCAGCGCGTGGGTGAGCGCAATCGCCAAGCCATCGGCGGCATCGGCTTGCGGCGTGCCCGACAGTTTCAGCATTTGCACCACCATGTGTTGCACTTGCTCCTTCGCCGCCTTGCCCTGCCCCACCACCGCCTGCTTCACTTGCAGCGCGGTGTATTCGTAAACGGGCAAGCCGCGCAACACCAGCGCCGCAATCGCCGCGCCGCGCGCCTGCCCCAGCATCAGCGTGGCCGCGGGGTTCACGTTCACAAACACGCGCTCCACCGCCGCCACGGTGGGGCGATAGGTGGCAACCAGCTCGCTGATGTTTTCCACGATGATGCCGATGCGCCCCGCCAGCTCGTCGTTTTTAATCGTTTTGATGCAGCCTGAAACCACATAAATCTGCTCGCGCCCCACCACGTCGATGATGCCAAAGCCTGTGGTACGGCTGCCGGGGTCTATGCCGAGAATGCGGGTGGGGCGGGATGGGGTCATGGTGTTGCCGTGGGAGAAAAAGCGGGGATTATAGCGGAAACGGGTTTCAGGCTGCCGATGGGGGTGGAGGGGGTAAAATAACAAAATTTGCTCGTATCGGCTATAATAGCTCGTTTAGTAAAACGTCTTTGATTTTTTAAATTAAATAAGGTAAATAAGGTAAAAGGAATGGATGTTCGTTCTCAAACATTATTGCTTGACGCGAGAGAAAGATGGCTTAATCAACCGCCCGAACCAGATGAAAACTACATCGCAACCGCATTAAAAAAAGCAAAAGATGCAGATGTCGTGTCGTTTGATATTTTTGATACGGTGCTCACGCGCGTGCTGGAATGCCCCATTGACTTATTCGCATATGTGGAACGTGAATTATTGGCGCATGGCTTTGATGCGAAAGGCTTTGCCAAAATACGCTTTGACGCGGAAAACCGCGCTCGCGCCATTGCATGGGCAGCAACGAAAGCCGAAGAAATTACATTCGATGAAATTTATCAGCAAGTGCAAGCGGCGCCGCAATTGGCAGGAGCTGCCAGTCTTGTTGCGACCGCGCGCGAAGCCGAAATTCAAGCTGAAAAAGTAGCGTGCGTGGCAATTGCCGACCAAGTAGAACTGATAAAACGCTTAAAAGCGGCAGGCAAAACCATTATTTTCGTTTCGGATATGTATTTGTCCCAAGAGCAAATCAGCACCATTTTGGCATACAACCAAATTGATACGCTCTGCGATCATTTGTTTGTTTCTTCCGAATACAACCAAACCAAGCACACGGGCAAAATTTGGAACGTTGTGCGCAAACATATTCCAGCCAACCACCGTATTTTGCATATTGGCGATAACTTACATTCAGATGTTGAGCAACCCAAGCAAGCTGGCATCAGCACGCTGCACTACCCTCGTTTCATTGCGGAACGTCGTGTAGGCGCGAGCTTATCTGCCGATTTGGTGCCATTTTCCATTTTGTCCCGCTTGGCCGATTTAGACGCTCAAAAAGAAACCGACCGCGAAGAAGCCTTTTGGCGCAAGCTGGGAAAAAGTTTGGGCGCATTAACGCTATACAGCTATGTTCAATGGCTGGCAGGACAGGTGAAACGCAACAAAATCGAGCATGTTTATTTCTGCGCCCGCGACGCCCAAGTGATTCAAGCAGCATGGGATATTTGCGATTTAGACAAGTCATGCGGTACGACATCCGGCTATTTATATGTTTCGCGCAAAGTGCTGCATTATTCTACTTGCTATACAGAAATTATCCAAAATGGGCGGCTCTCTGATAAATCATTACTGTTTTTGGTAGAACATTCAATTAATGAAAACAGTGCATTCCGCGATATTTTCAAACCTTTCAATCTTAGCGACGAAGTTATCGATAAACATGGTTTGCATGACATTATTGGTCCGTTAGACAATTTAGTGGATTGGTCAAAAACGGCTTTAATTAAAGACTATATCAACAGCTATTTGCTCGATGACATGCTGCCCACCTTTAAAGGTGTTTTTGACAACGCTATGGGCTATTACCGCCAAGAAGGCGTATTCCGCGATGACCGCAAAGCAGCCATTGTGGATTTAGGCTGGGCGGGCACCATGCAGGCAGCCTTAATTGATTTGCGCCGTTATGCGGGCGTAGAGCAAAATTTGGCGGGTTATTACTATGGTTTATGGGGGATAAGCGAAGCTATTGCGGGTAAGTCGTATCACAATGGCGTGATGTTCTCTGCGTTTGGCAATAAATTTGAACAGTTGAAAAACGCGTTGCTATTGCGCAATGGCGTGAACTTGCTGGAAAACTTGCATTCTGCCAACCATGAAACCACCGTGGACTTTAAGCAAGTGGGCGATGCCTTTGAGCCGATGTTTAAAAAAGACGTTCATTATCGCTATTTAGGCTGGTTCAACAGCACGATTGCCCATTTTCAGGCAGCCGCATTGGATGCAATTCGCACATGGCATTCGGGCGAGAAACATTTAACCCTTTCTGCCGATGAAGTCTCTATTGACACGGCTATTGCCGCAATGATGCAGGTATTCTGCTCGCCCAATAAGCAAGAAATCGCCCATTTAGGGCAAATCATGCACGCGGCAACTTATGCGCACGCCGAATTTAGACCCATCGTTGAAAACGAATTGCCAAAAAATGAAAGCGAAGTGTATTCGTTTCTATATGGTGGGGGCTGGCCTTGCGGGGTAATGAAATATTGGTGTAACAGCGGGTTGCAAGCTACGAACTCGCATTTGTACAACGTGGCCAAAAATGAATTTGCTGCGTATCCTGAATTTATCCGTAACCAGTTTTAAACACAGGTAGCACCATGAATACAACTCTTTTCCCTCAACCCCAAGCCTTTGCTTCATTGCCCAATCTCAAAACCGACGGTTCGGTTGCCATTATCACGCGCACCAAAAACAGAGCGGTGCTGTTGGCACGCGCATTAAATAGCGTATTGGAGCAACGTTATCAAAATTGGCATTTGTATGTGGTCAATGATGGCGGCGATGTTGCCACAGTGGAGAAATTGCTGGACACCTATCGCGATTTATTCGGCGAACGATTAACGGTTATCCACAACCCGCAATCGCTGGGCATGGAAGCGGCTTCCAATTGCGCGTTTGAGCGGGCGAACGAGGAGTTTTTGGTTATCCATGATGACGACGATAGCTGGCATCCCGATTTTTTACAGGAAACAGTTGCCTTTTTGCAGAAAAACCGCGATGCGGTAGCGGTTTTAACCAATTGCGTGGTGATTCACGAGGAAATTAAACAAGATACGGTGCGCCAGCTTAATGTGTTGGAATGGGGCTTTTGGCGCGATCATGCTGATGCGGTTCGCCTAATTAAAGGCAATATTACGCCACCCATTTGTTTGTTGATTCGCATGAGTGCTGCCAAAACCATCGGCGGCTATAACGCAGCATTGCCTGTGTTGGGCGATTGGGATTACAACTTGCGCCTATTTCGCTTAGGCGAAATTAAAACGCTGAACAAAGAATTGGCGTATTACCACCATCGCATTTCCAGCAATGATGCTTATGGCAATTCGGTTATCGCGGGTGTAGATAAACATCAAGCCTATCAGGCAGCATACCGCAATGCGCTGGTGCGCCGCGCGTTGGCGGAAGACCCTGCCAATTATGGCTTGCTGCATTTGATTTTGCATGATGCGGAAAACAATAAAAACGAATTGTTGCGCGAAATTCAAGATTTGAAATATCGCTTGGACAACGTGGGCATCGGGCATCATGCGAACCGTGATGCAGAGCTGTTTGCCCGCGTGGATTATTTCTATCGCAAATGCTTGCCAATGCGTAATTTAGCAGCCAAATGGCGCGAGCGCATGCGGAAAATGCGGCGTGAATCCAAGGTGCTTCGTCCGCTGGCGCATCAAATACGCGACATGGTGCGTGTGTTGCGCGGCAAGCGTAAATAAACAGCAGTAGGCAGCCTGAAAAGCGGTTTTCAGGCTGCCTAAATCATTTGCGGTATCACACCGCTCAAACCCCGCTTTGTTCGCAGGAGTTCCCATGCCCGTTTTATCCGAAAAATTCTGCTTGGTCAGCCGCCGCGTGTGATGCAACGGCGAAATGTTGTTACTACCCGAAGATTGAACACCAGCGACAGCCTGAAACCGCCCATCCCGTTTTCAAGCTGCCTCAACCATCCCAACCATAACAGACCCAAAATGCCCGCCACCCGCACCCGCCTCCCCGACCTGCTGCTCACCGCACTTGCCCCGCTGATTTGGGGCAGCACTTATCTGGTTACCACGCTGTTTTTGCCGCCCGAGCGTCCGTTTACGGCGGCGCTGTTGCGCGTGCTGCCTGCGGGCGTGTTGCTGCTGGCGGCGTATCGGCAGGTGCCCGCGCGGCGCGATTGGGGCAGGATTACGCTGCTGGGCGTGCTGAATATCGGGCTGTTTCAGGCGATGCTGTTTGTGGCGGCGTATCGGCTCACGGGCGGGCTGGCAGCGATTTTAACGTCCACGCAAACGCTGATGGTGCTGCTGCTCACTTGGCTGGTTGGCGGGCAGATGCCGCCGAAAGCGGCGTGGGCTTGGGCGGTGGCGGGCGTGGCGGGCATCGGGCTGCTGGTGTTGTCGCCCACGGCGCGCTTGGACGGGCTGGGCGTGGCGGCGGCGTTGGCGGGTTCGGCGGCGATGGCGTTGGGCGTGTATTTGTCCAAGCATTGGCAGATTAAGCTGTCGGGCGCGGCGTTTACCGGCTGGCAGCTGGTGGCGGGCGGGCTGTTTTTGCTGCCGATAACGCTGTGGCGCGAGGGCGTGCCGCATCATCTGACGGCGGCGAATGCGGGCGGCTATGCGTATTTGTGTCTGGTGGGGGCGGTGCTGGCATACGGGCTGTTTTTTCGCGGACTGGCGCGGCTGTCGCCTGCGGCGGTGTCGTCGCTGGGGCTGCTCAGCCCTGTGAGCGCGTTTGTGTTGGGCTGGCTGTTTTTGGGGCAGGCTTTGGATGCGCGCTCGATGGTTGGGCTGGTGTTGGCGTTGGTGTCGATTGCGGGGATACAGCGGGCGATGCGTTGATGGGCAGCGCGGCGGTGCGTCAATTTGTTTCAGGCTGCCTCTTGTTGCTTGCGTATCAATGCCAAAGGCAGCCTGAAAGTTGATTTTTTTGGGCGGAATAATCGGATTTCAGGCTGCCTATCCATGCAAACCGGCGCGCAAGGCAAACGCGGGCGCAGATGACGGCAGCCTGAAAACCTAAAACCGCGCTCCCTACGGCTTGCCCGCAAGCCGTACCCTAACCACACAAAAGGCAGCCTGAAACGCCGTTTCCGCGCCACGGGCGGCTGCACGATTTGAGCTGTTTGCGCGGCGAGATTATGCAATCGCTGTATCACGCGCAGCAGGATACGCAGCAGGCGGCAACGGTGGAATTTGTGATTTGAGGCAGCCTGAAAACGCCCTGTCCGTTTTCAGGCTGCCTCAACGCATAACCGCCCCATCCCATCCATCCGACAACAAAAAAGAACCCGATTATGTACACACGCCGCGATTTTATGAAATTGTCCGCCCTGTTCACCGCATCCGCCGCGCTGCCGCTGTTGCAAGCCTGCGGCAAAAACGCCGCCATGCGGCCCGATGCGCCGCTTGCCATCGGCTATCTGCCTATTGTGGATGCCGCGCCGCTGCTGGTGGCGCACGGCAAAGGCTTGTTTGAACAACACGGCGTGGCGGCGGCAAAGCCCGTACTGTTCCGCTCGTGGGCGGGGCTGGTGGAAGCGTTTTTATCGGGGCAGGTGAATTTGATTCACGTGCTCTCGCCGATGAGCGTGTGGATGCGCTACGGCAGCCGTGCGCCCGTGCGCGCGCTGATGTGGAACCACGTTTGCGGCTCGGCGCTCACGGTGCGCCCCGATGTGAACGCGCTAGCGGATTTGCAGGGGCAAACGGTGGCGATTCCGTTTTGGTATTCCATTCACAACATCATCGTGCAACAGATGCTGCGTCAGGCGGGCTTGGCGGTAGTGGAGAAAAACCCGCAGGCGGGGCAGGTGCGGCTCACCGTGATGCCGCCTTCCGACATGGTGGCGGCGTTGGCGGCCAAGTAAATCGGTGGATTCATCGTTGCCGAGCCGTTTAACGCGCTGGCGGAAGCCAAAGGCGTGGGCAAAATCCTGCGCTTTTCGGGCGACATCTGGCGCGACCACGCCTGCTGCCTGAGCATGATGCACGACCACGACATCCAATCGCGCCCCCAATGGGTGCAAAACGTGATTAACGCGCTGGTGGACGCGGCAGCGTTTGCCAAACACCATCGCTCCGAAACGGCGGAGCTGCTGGCAAAACAAGGCATCCGGCACTACACGCCGCACGATGCCAAAGTGCTGCGCGCCGTGTTGCAGCCCGAACCCATCGTGTGGCAGAAATACGAGCGCACGGGCGCCATCCGCCATGCCGATTGGCAACAGCGGCGGGTGGATTTCCAGCCGTTCCCGTTCCAGTCATACAGCGAATTGCTGGTTAAGCTGCTCAAAGAAACGCATCTGGCGGGCGTGAACACCTTTCTGAACGATGTGCAGCCTGAAAAAGCCGCCCGCGAGCTGTTTGACACCCGCTTTGTGGAACGCGCCTTGCAGCGCGACGGTTTGATGTCGTCGTTCGGCCTGCAATCGCTGCAACGGCAGAAAACATTCGCTTTATAGGACACACACCATGAAATACCGCACACAAATTCTGGGATTAACGGGCTTGCTCGCGCTGCTGGCGTTTTGGCAAATCGGCAGCCTGATTTTGGCGCAATCGATGCCGCTGGCCAACATGCTCACGCCCGCCGCCGCATTGGGCAGCTTGGCGCATCTGTTGCCCGAAGCCGCGCTGTGGGCGCACATCGGCGCAAGTTTGCAACGCGTGGCAGTGGGCTTGATGGGCACGTTGGCGGCGGGCATTCCCATCGGCTTTGCGCTCGGCTTGTCGCGCCGCGCCGAAGAGGCCGCCGGCCCCGCGTTTCAGTTTTTGCGCATGGTGTCGCCGCTGTCGTGGATGCCCGTGGCGGTGATGCTGTTTGGCATCGGCAACGCGCCGATTTATTTTTTGCTGGCGTTTGCCGCCGTGTGGCCGATTATCCTGAACACCGCCTCGGGCGTGCGCAACATCAACCCGCAATGGCTGGAACTCGGGCGCTCGCTCTCGGCAACGCGCGCGGAGATGCTGTTCAAAATCATGCTGCCCGCCGTGCTGAGCGACATTCTCAACGGCTTGCGGCTGGCGATTGGCATTTCGTGGGTGGTGCTGGTGCCCTGCGAAATGCTCGGCGTAAACGAAGGCTTGGGCTATTTTATTTTGGACACGCGCGACAGGCTGGCGTATTCGGAGTTGATGGCGGCGATTGTGCTCATCGGCATCATCGGCTGGCTGCTGGACAGCGCAGCGCGCCTGCTGGCGAAACAACAGCGCAAGGCATAGCACACCCAAAAGGCAGCCTGAAAACCCCATCGCAGTTTTCAGGCTGCCTTTTTGCCGAAACAACGTTTGAGGCAGCCTGAAATCCGTTTCTTGCTATAATCCGCAAACCGAATAAACAATTAAACCTTTCCCCTCAACAACCTGCAAAAGAACAATATGAAAAAACTGGTTTTAACACTGGCGCTGGCGTTATCCGGCGCGGCGGGCGCACACGGCGTTTGGGTGGCGCAGCATTATGGCGAATACGGCATCGTGTACGGCATGGGTGCGTATGACGATGCGTATGCCGGCAAGAAAGTGCGCGCGGTAAACGGTTTGGACGAAAACCTGAAACCCACGCCCGTGCAAACGCGCGGCCATATGCAGCACACCTTTGTCGAGCCGCAAAAAGCGGCGGTGGTAACCGTGGTGTTTGACAACGATTTGTGGCGCAAAACGCCCGAGGGCAAATGGAAAGAGCTCAAAGCAGGCGAAAACGCGCCCGCCGACGAAGTTTCGCGCTCGCTCAAATACAACATCAGCATTTTGAAACCCTATCAGGGCAAATTGCAGCCGTTTGCCGATTTGCCCGTGCAAATCATCCCCGACCAAGACCCCTCGCAGCTCAAACAAGGCGAAGCGTTCACCGTAACCGTATACAACCAAGGCCGCCCCGCCGCCAATGCGGAAGTTACCGCCGATTATGTGAACGATATGCCCAACCGCGTGAAAACCGACGCGCAAGGACGCGCCACGCTGCACGTTCGCAACGCAGGTGTGAACGTGGTCGGTGCGATGCTGTCCGCCAACATGCCGCAAGATAAAGTGGCAACGCTGCACCGCGTGGTGTCAACGCTGTCGTTTACCTCGTCTAAAAAGTGATTTGAGATAAAAAGGCAGCCTGAAAACCGTTTTGGTGGTTTTCAGGCTGCCTTTTTATCATTGAATAACGCTTCCGGCTTATTTGCCGTCCCACGCTTTAATCGCATTCAGGCGGATGTTCACGCGGTCTTGCGGCGTGCCTTTAAAGTAGTCTTTCGCCAAGCCGCCTTCCCAATCACCATAGTTCGGATTGGGCAACACGATGAATTTTTTGCCAAACGCTTGGCTGTTTTCTTTTACGAATTGACGGCGTTCAGCGTTGGGTTTGTGGTAAGTGGCATCGCCAAAATCGTTCAAGTTGTCGCCAATATACAGCACGATGTCGTAGCCTTGTTTTTCAATTTCGGCAAAGCGGATGGATTTGCTTGATTTGTCTTTTTTCAACAATAAGGTTTGGTCGCTTACCCCGTTGAAACCCAGTTTTTTCAAGTCTTCAACCGTGGCAACTTTTTCGCCGTCATCTTTGCGGTTGGACACATAAAACATTGTGCCGCCGTGTGTGTTCACATAATTGTTGAATTCCACCGCACCGGGCACCGCTTGGGTTTGGCGAGCGTTCACCCAGCGCGTCCAGTCTTTGCCGTCAAACGCTTTGCCGTGCTGCACTTGCCAGCCTGCGTAGGCACTGTTGTCCACCATGGTTTCGTCTAAATCCACCACCACGGCTTTTTTCTTGCCTTTGGCTGCGCTGGCGTTATCAAAAGCCACTTTTGCCGTGTTAAACGCTTGATACGCCAAGGCTTGATATTCGCCCGATTGCTGCATCCAGTTAATGCCCATCACGGCTTGTTGCTGCAACTGGGCATTGGCTTGGGCTTGCTCATCACCAGATGGCGCGTGTTGCGTGGCGCAGCCTGTTAGGGCAAGCATCAGGCTAAATGCGATGGCGGAAAATTTGGCTGTTCTCATTTGGTTTCTCCTTGTGTTATGAAATGTAAAGAAATTATAACGCAAGGAAACAGGAAACAAAATAGCCAAATGACAAAAACCGTCTGATTGGGGTTCAGACGGCTTTGATTGGGCTTTCAGGCTGCCTTTATGCTTTAAGGCAGCCTGAAAATGGGTTAATGCTTATTTAAAATCAGTTTTCCAACAGCGAGCGCAGCATCCAAGCGTTTTTCTCGTGGGTTTGCATGCGGGTGGTGAGCAGGTCGGCGGTGGGTTCGTCGTTGGCTTCGTCCACAGCGGGGAATAGGGCGCGGCAGGTGCGCACTACGGCTTCCTGTCCTTCCACCAATTCGCGAATCATCGCCTGCGCGTCGTTGCGGCTGTCGCCATCGGGGATGGAAGCGAGTTTGGCAAATTCGCCGTATGAACCGGGGGCAAGCTCGCCCAGCGCGCGGATGCGCTCGGCTACTTCGTCCACCGCCAGTGCCAGCTCGGTGTACTGTTGTTCAAACATGGTGTGCAGGCTGTGGAACATCGGGCCGCGCACGTTCCAATGGTAATTGTGGGTTTTCAGATAAAGGGTGTAGGTATCCGCCAGCACTTTGGCCAAGCCTTGGGCGATGGTTTGGCGTTGTTGTTCGGTCATGCCGATGTTGATGTTCATGGTGTTTCCTTTCAAATTAAGAACGCTGGACATCCAGCGGTTTTTATAATAGCACTAATCAATAGTGTTTTCAAAATTAATTTGATTTTTTTATTTTGCTTCATTTTGGTTTTGCTGCGTGAGCCGCCTATGCGGTTTGCACAATCTGCTGTTTTCCCAAAATTTGAGGCAGCCTGAAAACCGAATTTCAGGCTGCCTCAACCTCACGCATCAAACATGCGCGCGGCTTTCTCCTTCGCCGTCCACATTCTCGGCACAACGGGCGCACACGGTTTTATGCCCGGCCACCGTGCCCACGGTTGCCACATAATGCCAGCAGCGTTCGCATTTGGGCGCGGCGGATGCGGCTACTTCGGCGGCGAAAGCATCGCCCTGTTGCAGCGTGATTTTGGAAACCAGCATGGCAAAGCGCAACTCTTCGCCCAGCGTTTTCAGGCTGCCTAACACAGGCTCGGGCGCGGTCAACACCACTTCCGCTTGCAGCGATGAGCCGACGGCTTTATTGGCACGCAAAGGCTCAATCGCCGCGTTCACCACGGCGCGGGCTTCGCGGATATGCTTCCATTTTTCCACCAGCGCGGCTTCGCTGGCGGGGTTCATCGGCGGGAAGTCGTGCCAAGTGTGATACAGCACGCTGTCTTCCTCGCCGCCGCCGATGATGTCCCACGCCTCCTCGGCGGTGAAACACAAAATGGGCGACATCAGCAGCACCAAGCTGCGCGTGATGTGATACAGCGCGGTTTGCGCCGAACGGCGCGCGTGGCTGTTGGTTTTGGTGGTATAGAGGCGGTCTTTCAGAATATCCAAATAGAACGCGCCCAAGTCTTCCGAGCAAAACTGCACCAGCTCTTGCACGGCAAAGTGGAAGGCGTAGCGCGGATAATGTTCGCCCGCCAATTTCTCTTGCAACTGCCGCGCCAGCACCAGCGCGTAGCGGTCAATTTCCACCATATCGGCTTGCGGCACAGCGTCTTCAATCGGATTGAAATCGCTCAAATTGGCAAACAAGAACGCCAGCGTGTTGCGAATGCGGCGATAGCTTTCGGTAACGCGCTTTAAGATTTCTTTGGAAATCGCCAAATCGCCCGAATAATCGGTTGCCGCTGCCCACAAGCGCAAAATATCCGCGCCAAATTCGTTATAAACTTCTTGCGGCGCAACCACGTTGCCAATGGATTTGGACATTTTGCGCCCGTTTTGGTCCACCACGAAGCCGTGCGTCAAAAGCTGTTTGTACGGCGCGCGCCCGAACGCGGCGCAGCCTGTGAGCATGGACGATTGAAACCAACCGCGATGCTGGTCGCTGCCTTCCAAATACAAATCGGCAGGCCAAGCCAATTCTTCGCGCTGTTTCAACACGGAATAATGCGTGCTGCCCGAATCAAACCAAACGTCCATGGTGTCGGGCAGTTTGTCGTATTGCGCGCAGTCTTCGGGCGGCAGAATGTCGGCTTTGTCCAATTCAAACCATGCGTTGATGCCTTTTTCTTCAATTTTTTGGGCGACTTTTTCCAACAATTCGGCAGAATCGGGGTGCAGTTGCCCTGTTTCTTTGTGCGCGAAAAACGCCATCGGCGTGCCCCAATAACGCTGGCGGGAAACCACCCAGTCGGGGCGTTGCTCAATCATCGCTTGCAGGCGGGCGCGCCCCCATGCGGGGAAGAACTCGGTGTCGTCCACCGCTTGCAGCGCATCGTTGCGCAGCGTGTTGCCTTTTTTGCCCGCTTTGTCCATGCCGATAAACCATTGCGGCGTGGCGCGGTAAATCAGCGGGGTTTTGTGCCGCCAGCAATGGGCGTAGCTGTGTTCAATTTTGCTGCTGGCGAGCAAACGTCCTTTTTCTTCCAGCCATTCCAAAATGATGGGATTGGCTTCCCACACGGTTTTGCCTGCCACGCGCGGCACGCTGCCGACAAACCGCCCCGAGCCGTCAATAGGGTTGATGAGCTGGATGTCGTATTGCTTGCAGACAAAATAATCTTCCATACCATGCGCGGGCGCGGTGTGCACCAAGCCTGTACCCGCATCGGTGGTAACATGACTGCCGTTTAAAATGGGGATGTCGCGCTCCAAAAACGGGTGGCGGCAAAGCAGGTTTTCCAAAGCTGCGCCTGTGGTTTCCGCCAGCACGGGGCAACCTGAAAAACCGTAGCGCGCCAATGCGTCTTCCGCCAAATCTTTTGCCAGCACCAATTTGCCTTTGGGCGTGTCAATCAGCTGATAAACGATGTCTGCGCCTGCAGAAATGGCTTGGCTGGCGGGCAGTGTCCACGGCGTGGTTGTCCAAATCACGGCAAAGGCTTCGCCTGCGATTTCAGGCTGCCCAAACGCTTGGGCAAGCGCGGCGGTGTCTTGAAAGGGATATACCACGTCAATAGCGGGCGAGACTTTGTCTTTGTATTCCACTTCGGCTTCGGCAAGCGACGAGCCGCAATCCAAGCAGAACTGCACGGGTTTTTCGCCGCGGAACAAATAGCCGGCGGAATAAATCTCGCCAATCATGCGCACGGTGTCGGCTTCAGTTTTGTAGTCCATCGTGCGATAGGGGTTTTCCCAATCGCCCAGCACGCCCAAACGGATAAAGTCTTTTTTCTGGCGGGCGATTTGCTCGGAAGCATATTCGCGGCACAGCTCGCGGAAACGGCTGGCGGGCATGTCTTTGCCGTGCAGTTTTTCCACCATCACTTCAATCGGCAGCCCGTGGCAATCCCAACCGGGCACATAAGGCGCGTCAAAGCCCGCCAGCGTTTTGCTGCGGATGATGATGTCTTTTAAAATTTTATTGACCGCATGTCCGATGTGGATGTCACCGTTGGCATAAGGCGGGCCGTCGTGCAGAATGAATTTGGGGCGGCCTTTGGCAATTTGGCGCAGTTTTTGATAGCGTTTTTCGTCTTGCCATTGTTTTACCCAAGCGGGTTCGCGTTTGGCAAGGTTGCCGCGCATGGGAAACGGAGATTCGTAAAGATTAACGGTTTTGGAGTAATCGGTCATGGTGTGGGCTCTGTAATCGTAAAAATAAAGAAAGAGGAAAAGGGGTTTTCAGGCTGCCTGAAATCGGCTTGGACATGGAAAAACGACCATTCTACAAGCCTTTATCCTTTGTGAAAAGCAATGCGGTAGCGCGGGCGGCGTTTCGCTGCTGTGTAAACGCGGGTTAATGCTCATTACCAAACGCTGCATTTGCAGGTAAGATGCGCGCCGTTGCCATTTGGCAATATTCAACCAATGGAGATTTACCATGAATATCAAACACGTTTCCTTGATTGCGGTTTCTGCACTGGCTTTGGCAGCTTGCGCGGGCAGCGAAAACCCTTCGGCAAACAACGACCCACGCGATAGCGCAATGGGCAATATGTCTATGCAACAACAGCAAGCGATGAAGCCCCAAGTAGGTGGCACCAAACGCTTTGAATGCGACAACGGCATGACCGCCACCGTGAAATACGGCAGCGGCGCAATCAATCTTGCCGTGGACACCATGGGCAAATCGGCTGTGTTGAACCAAGCGATGTCGGCATCGGGCGTGCGCTATGCGTCTAACAGCGCGTTCTATGGCAACCCTGCCGAGTGGCACGAAAAAGCAGGACGCGAAGCCTATTTTGAATTTAGCGGCTCGGACGGCAGCGTTGTGAACACCAACTGCATGGCAAAATAATCCGATATTTGAATAGTCAATCAGACCGATTTCAGCATGGTTGTTGAAATCGGTTTTCGTATTTGAAGGCAGCCTGAAACAGCAAATCTGGCTTCGCCATGCTGTCTGCTTAACAATTCTTAACTGGATAGAAAGATTATGCTAGAATGCGCCCGTTGTTCTCGCTTAATCAAAAACGCGCTGAACAATGATTTTCAGGCTGCCTCACAGCCTAAACACAATTAGTCGGGGTGCTGCGCAAGCGGCTGAGAAAACACCCGTGAACCTGACACAGGTAATACTGGCGTAGGAAACTAATCAAAACAACTGTTTATGTTGATTTATGAAACCCACCGCCATTTGCCGTGTTGTGCAAATGGCGTTTTTTATTTTTAACAGGAGAATACCCATGAAATTTGTTCATTTTAGCGTGCTTACTTTGTCGCTCGCTTTAAGCCACGCCGCTTGGGCGCAAACAGAAGTACGGTTGGCCGTGAGCGATTCATTTGATTTGCCCAAACCCGTGATTGCACAATTTGAGCAGCAAAACGATGCCAAAGTTTCCATTGTGAAACTGGGCAGTGGCAATGAAATGCTGAACCGATTGATTTTAAGTAAAAAATCACCGTTAGCCGATGCGGTATTCGGGCTGGATAACAATTCGTCCGCCAAAGCGCACGCGGCAGGCATTTTGACAGCGAAACAACCGCAAAGCAAAGCAACATCGGTTTCTTTATCACACGCATTAGCGGTGGATTTTAGTTTTGTAACGTTAAACTATGACAAACAGTGGTTTGCCAAAAACAACCTGCCTTTGCCTAAAACACTGGATGATTTGGCACAGCCCAAATACAAAGACTTGGTTGCCGTTCCCAATCCGGCCACATCCACCCCGGGTTTGGCATTTTTGTTAGCCAATATCAGCGGTTTGGGCGAAAAAAATGCGTTTAAATGGTGGGGACAAATGCGGCAAAATGGCGTGAAAATCACCAAAGGCTGGTCGCAAGCGTATTACACCGAATTCACACTCAACGGCGGTTCACGCCCGATTATCGTGGGCTATGCCACCAGCCCTGCGGCGGAAGTGTTTTACAGCGAAGGCAAGCTCAAATCGCCCAATATGGGCAACTTGTTCTTGCACGGCGGCAGCTATTTGCAGGTTGAAGGCGCGGCAGTGTTAAACCAAGCCAAGCAGCCTGAAATGGCGGCGAAGCTGGTGCAATATTTGCAAAGTCCTGCGGTGCAAGATTCGCTGATGACTTCCATGTGGGTTTATCCTGCGGTAAAAGGAACGAAAGCGCATCCGATTGCAACCCACGCTTCTACGCCCAAAGATGCCAAGTTGCTGCCCGCGGCGCAAGTAAACAGCAAGCAAAAAGATTGGGTGGCGCAATGGACGCGCGTGGTGCTCAAATGATTTGAGGCAGCCTGAAAACAAAAAGGTATCCGTTTGGGATACCTTTTTTGCTGCGCGGCTAGGGCGTATCGGTATGCCGTTTAATGCGCGTCGTCCCAATTTTTGCCTATACCCACTTCGGCAACCAGCGGCACATCCAGCACACCTTTGCCCACGCTTGCCATCAGCGCAGGGATATTTTGCACAATCCGTTCTTGTTCGCTTTTGGGCACTTCCAACACCAATTCATCGTGCACTTGCATGGTCAAACGCGTTTTCAGGCTGCCTGAAAGTAAGAAATCATCCACCGCAATCATGGCGCGTTTGATTAAATCGGAAGCGGTGCCCTGCATCGGCGCATTGATGGCGGCGCGTTCCGCTCCTGCGCGTGCCTGCGCATTTTTTGCGTGAATATCAGGCAGATACAACCGCCGCCCAAACAGCGTTTCCACATAGCCCAAATCTGCCGCCTGCTCTTTGGTGCGCTGCATATAATCCGCCACGCCCGTGTAACGTGCAAAATAGCGTTTGATAAACATATCGGCAGACGCGTTATCAATCCCCAGCGATTTTGCCAAGCCATAGCTGCTCATGCCGTAAATCAAGCCAAAGTTAATCGTTTTGGCGTAACGGCGTTGCTCGGGCGTAATGTTTTCAGGCTGCATGCCAAACACTTCGGCGGCGGTGCGGCGGTGCACGTCTTCGCCATTTTTAAACGCCTCAATCAGCGTTGCGTCGCCGCTTAAATGCGCCATGATGCGCAGTTCGATTTGCGAATAATCGGCAGACACAATCACGCTGTTTTCAGGCGCAATAAACGCTCGGCGCACGCGCCGCCCTTCGCTAGTGCGGATGGGAATATTTTGCAGATTGGGATTATTGCTTGCTAGCCGCCCCGTAATCGCCACCGCTTGCGCATAATTCGTGTGGATACGATGCGTGTTAGGGTTAATCATTTCAGGCAGCTTATCGGTGTAGGTAGATTTGAGTTTTGCCAAACTGCGATTTTGCAAGATGATTTTTGGCAAAGGATAATCCATCGCCAGTTGTTCCAACACCGCTTCGTTAGTGGATATACTGCCCGTGCTGGTTTTCTTTAAGCCTTTGGTTGGAATGCCTAATTTTGTAAACAAGATTTCTTGCAACTGCTTGGGCGAATTCAAGTTAAACGGTTGTCCTGCTAAATCATAGGCTTGCTGTTCTAGTTTCAACAATTCCGCACCCAATTCCGCGCTTTGCTGCGCCAATTCCGCGCGATCAATCAGCACGCCATTACGTTCCATGTGAAACAACACCTGCGCCACAGGTAATTCCATTTCTTCATACATTTTGCGCTGCTCATCGCTCATCTGCGCTTTTAAATGCGCTTCAATGCGCAACGCAAAATCAGCATCTTGGCAAGCATATTCCGTTGCCTGCTCAACCGAAACATCAGCAAACGAAATTTGCTTCGCGCCCTTGCCGCACAAACTTTCATAAGTAATCGTTTCCAAGCCCAGCCAACGTTGTGCTAATTCATCCAAACCATGCCCCAAATGGCTTTCCAACACATAGGAAGCTAACATCGCATCGCCTGCAATTCCTTGCAATTGAATGCCATGATTAGCAAAAACGTGTTGGTCATATTTTAGGTTTTGCCCAATTTTTAATAACGTTTTGCTTTCCAAATATGGTTTCAGGCTGCCTAACAGCGTTTCCCAGCTTAATTGCTGCTCAGCAAATGTGTGATTAATCGGAATATACACCGCTTCGCCTGCGGCAAAAGCCATGCTGATACCCACCAGCCGCGCATTCATTGGGTCTAGCGATGTGGTTTCAGTATCCAAGCCAATTTGCTCGGCTGTGGATAATTTTCTGAGCAATTCATCCAACTGCGTTTGATTGATAACTGCTTGATAACTCAGCTTTTCAGGCTTAGGAGCAAGTATGATTTCAGGCTGCCTTTGCGCATCAAACGCAGCTTGCGTGCCCACATCATCCGCTGCAAATAAATCATCACTTACTTGGCTAGATAATTGATTTTCTGCTTCTTTTAACCAAGTTTTAAACCCCAGCTCACGAAAATGCACCGCAAGCTGTGCCCATTTAGGCGCGTTGCGGCGCAAATCATCCATGCCATTGGGCAATTCGCTAAACAAATCAACATCGGTTTTAATCGTTACCAATTCATACGATAAAGGCAGTTGTGGCAAAGCAGCACGCAGATTTTCCCCAATTTTTCCTTTAAATTCATCTGCTTTATTCATAATATTTTGCAGAGAACCAAATTCCGCCAACCATTTTGCCGCCGTTTTTTCGCCACATTTTTCCACCCCAGGCACGTTATCCACTTTATCACCCATCAGTGCCAAAAAATCGCGAATCTGATTAGGATGTACACCAAATTTGTTGAACACGCCCGCTTCATCCAGCGTTTCATTTTTCATGGTATTCACCAGCGTGATGCGCTCGCTCACAAGCTGTGCCATGTCTTTATCGCCTGTGGATATAATCACATTCATATCCGCACTTTCAGCCTGCTTTGCCAGCGTGCCAATCACATCATCCGCTTCTACATCGCTGATTTTCAATACCTTCCAGCCCATCAATTCCACCAAATCAGGCAGCATATCGGCTTGCGGGCGCAAATCATCAGGCATGGGCGGGCGCGTGGCTTTGTAATCAGGAAACAGCGCGTGGCGGAAATTTTTGCCTTTGGCATCAAACACGCAAGCGCAATAATCATGCGGGGTTTCTGCACGCAAACGGCGCAGCATATTCAATACGCCGTAAACCGCGTTGGTTGGCGTGCCATCAGGCGCAGAAAGATGAGTCATGGCGTAAAACGCGCGATAAAGATAGGACGAGCCGTCCACCAAGAGTAAGGTTTTTGTGGTCATTTTAATATTCAACATCAATAAAAAAGCTGCCTAAAACCATTCTAGGCAGCCTGAAAATCAATTTAGGCAAATAATTTGGCAAACGCTTTTTTCAAATCATCATCGGTAAGCGGCAAGCATTTGCGAATATCCTCAAACGAAAGCGAAGCCACAATTTGGTCGACTTTATGCTCTTGCGCGCCCAATTTTTTCAATTTGGCAACCAGCATTTGCCCAACCATAGATTCCAACGCTTCTTGACCTTCTGATGAATTCATTTTTCGTCCTTTCAACTAAACAAATACACAATGATAATGGCTGCTATTATAACAATAATCTGATTGATTTGTTTAGCTATTCCTATTTTCAGGCTGCCTAGGGGCTGCTGATATTCAACTTTTGAAGTGAATTTTGCGTCATAAAATGGCAGATGCAAGGCAAAAATGCGAGCCAATGCCATCCATTGGCGAGTATTTTTAACGCGGCAGATGCCGTTTTAGGGCGAAAAATCCGCCAAAATGTTGATTATCAACAGTCCCTAATAACGGCGCAATTCTTCTTGCAACGCCTGCATATTTCTAATACGGTCAGCCACTTGCATACCAAAGCGTTTAATCGCCGCATCATTTTTCGCTTTGCCTGCTTTAACCAAATTATTTTGCGCGGCTAAAAGCGCATTTTTTTCGCGGCTGATTTCCTGTTGCAACACTTCGCGCTGTGTTAATTTTTTCGGTTCAGACAGCGATACAACTTTGGCAAGCTGGCTGGGAATGCGCGTATTAGTGTGAAGTGCCGCCACTTGGTTACGTAAATTGGCTTGTACCTTGTTATCCGCAGCCATATCAGAAACAGGCGGCAGCAAAACCGTATCGTTAAACAGCTGGCTGGAATCTTTCCACACACGGCTAATCTCATCATCAATCGCTTGTGGCACGCTGGCAGGAATAGGCGCAACCATAGAAGCAGAAGCGGGTTCAGATGCCGCTTCTGCGCTCGTGTTTACGGTTTCAGCATGGACGCTGTGGATGAAACTTGCTGCTGCAAGGCATACCAACCATTTAAATTTCATCATGTTTTCAGGCTGCCTAATGTGGATAACTTAAAGCAACATCATACCAAAATTACGCTTTTCAGGCTGCCTGAAACAGCTGCCAATCCCTCATTTTTAGAAAACTTTGCACTATTAACTTTTCTTTATTTTTATTTACTTCAATTGGTTGTTTTAAATCTTATCGCCACACATATCCTTTTTTAATAATTTGGATACCTTTTACAACTATAAAAAAGCAGCCTGAAACTGTGGATAGGTTTTTAGGCTGCCTACTTTTTTGTGCTTAGTGTTCCACTTGTTCGGGCAAAAATCCGCCGCTCTGATGCGCCCATAATTTGGCATATAACCCGTTGTTTGCCAACAGTTCTGCGTGCGTACCTTCTTCCACGATTCGCCCTTTATCTAGCACAATTAATCTGTCCATGGCGGCGATTGTGGATAACCTGTGGGCAATTGCGATTACGGTTTTGCCTTCCATCATTTTATCCAAGCTTTCTTGGATTGCCGCTTCCACTTCGCTATCCAACGCACTGGTCGCTTCGTCCAATAGCAAAATCGGTGCATCTTTAAGCATCACACGGGCGATGGCAATACGTTGGCGTTGTCCGCCCGATAATTTCACGCCACGCTCGCCAACATGGGCATCGTAGCCTGTTCTGCCTTTTGCATCTGACAAATTGGGGATAAAGTCAGCGGCTTCGGCGCGTTTGGCAGCCTGAAACATTTCTTCGTCGGTGGCTTCGGGCCTGCCGTACACAATATTGTCGCGCACGGAGCGATGCAGCAGGCTGGTATCTTGTGTTACCAAGCCGATTTGGGCGCGCAGGCTTTCTTGTGTGATGTCGTTGATGTTTTGCCCGTCAATTTCAATTGTGCCACTTTGCGGCTCATAAAAGCGCAACAGTAAGTTCACAATGGTGGATTTGCCTGCGCCGCTGCGTCCGATTAAGCCGACTTTTTCGCCTGCCTTGATGTTCAGATTGAAGCCATTTAGCAAGGGTTTGCCCGCTTCGTAAGAAAAATCAACGTGGCTGAAACTGATGTTGCCCTGTTCCACTTTTAACGGCAATGCGGCAGGTTTATCCAAAATAGTTTGCGGTTTAGACAAGGTCGTCATGCCGTCCGACACTGTGCCGACATTTTCAAACAGCCGTGCCGACTCCCACATGATAAATTGCGACAAGCCATTGAGCCGCAATGCCATGGCGGTGGCGGTAGCAACCGCCCCTGCGCCAACGTGTCCGCCATGCCACAGCCACACACCCAGCGCGGCGGTGGATAACGTGAGCGATGAGTTAATAATGAAACTCCAAGTGTGCAACAGCGTGGCAAGCCGCATTTGGGCGTACACAGTTACCATAAATTCGTCCATAGACTGCTTGGCGTAACGGGCTTCGCGTGCGCCGTGCGAAAAGAGTTTCACGGTAGCAATATTGGAATAGGCATCGGTAATGCGCCCCGTCATCAGGCTGCGCGCATCCGCTTGTGCCTGCGCCGTTTTGCCAAGCTTCGGCATCAACAGCTTCATCATCAGCGCGAACGACACTATCCACAAGGCAAACGGCACAAGCAACCAACCATCCATTGCCGCCAGAATCAGCCCGGAAGTCAAAAAATACACAAAAATGTAAATCACCATATCGGCGATGGTCATCACCACATCGCGCACGGCAAGCGCGGTTTGCATCACTTTGGCGGATACGCGCCCCGCAAATTCATCCTGATAAAACCCGAGCGATTGGTTCAGCATCAAGCGGTGAAAATTCCAACGCAAGCGCATCGGGAACACGCCTTGCAAGGTTTGCAAGCGCACATTAGACGCAACAAAATGCCACAACACGGCAAATACCATCATTGCAACCATGCCGAACAGCGCCCAGCCTTTTTCAGCGAACAATGTTTCTGGTGTGAATTTTCCAAGCCAGTCCACAAGTTTGCCCATGAATTGAAACAGCAGCGCTTCCATAATGCCGATGCCTGCGGTCAAAATCGCCAGCACAAATATCCACACGCGCACCCCTTCCAAATTGCTCCAAATAAAGCGGAACAAACCTTTGGAAGGTGTAATGGGCGTTGCTTCGGGATAAGGTTCCACTCGGCTTTCAAACCAAGCGAATATTTTGGTTAAGAATTTAGTGTTTTTCATAAAGGATAATGGTTTCAGGCTGCCTTAAATATCATTCTAGGCAGCCTGAAAACGGATATGTTGTTAATCTAAACGGGTTTGGCAAACAAAGTGGTACGATTGAATTTCAAAGCCTTGTTGAAAATAAACGCGATGAGCAATCGTTCGCTCGCTGCCCACATGACAATCAACATGAATTTGCGTGATACCTTGTTCCGCAGCAATTTGATGCACTTTATCCAACAGCCGCGAAGCATAACCGCAACGGCGACTTTGGGGGATGGTAATCAAATCATCAATATGAATGTGCCGCCCGCTAACCAAATCGGTTTTTTCACGAAACCCGCATACAGCAACCGCGTTGGTTTTTCCTGCTTCAAACAATCCAAGCAAGCGATAGCCTTGCGCACGTTGCACATTATTCACTTGCTCTACAAATTGGTTGATGTCATTAAGCGTGGGGCGCAACACGCTCAATGCAGCAAATACACTTGCCGTTTCTTTGGGCAAAATTTCACGCACATGGCTGGTTGGTTCTTCTGCTTTTTCAATAGATTGTTCTGCTTTTTCTTCAACAATGGATTTATTGTTATCTTTAACAGACTCTGTAAGTTGATTTTCAGGCTGCCGATGAGAGTAAAAATCCGAACCACGCATAATCTGCAAATCATTATCCGCCGCAAAGTCCATCAAAAAACGGAACATGCCGGGATTAATTTCTTCAAGGCTGGGCGAAACCTCTACACAACGGACTTTATTCAATAATACAGGTCGCACCCATTCTTGATGCGACGATTGATTATCTTTGCCAAACGACGAAAGAATACCGCACAACCGTTCTGCCCAATCGCTGGGACGAAACACCTTGCCATTACTGGTTGTGCCATGAATAATAATTTCATCGCTGGGTAACATAATCCATTCCGCAAAAAAGCAGCACAAAGAGTGCTCATTATACCTGACATGTATCAATCAAACCTTGAAAGATAAAACAAAACCGCTTGGAATACCAAGCGGTTGAAATTTGGTTGCGGGGGCAGGATTTGAACCTACGACCTTCGGGTTATGAGCCCGACGAGCTACCATGCTGCTCCACCCCGCGTCAGAAGGGCGAACTATACGCCATATTAATTTAGCTGTCAAATTCTTTATGTTTATTTTCAGGCAGCCTGAAAACCGTTTAACGAATAATGCCGCGTTGTGATGCCGCAATAAATTCATGCAAAATTTGCAATTCCGAATTGGTTTTAGCCATTTCTGCAATTTTCGCTTTTGCTTCGTCTAAGCCTAAATCTTGCATATATAAAACCTTATAGGCCTGTTTAACCAGCGAAATTTGTTCTGCCGAAAAACCGTTACGCCGCATTCCTTCGCTGTTTAAACCCGCCGGTTCAGCGCGATAACCCGCCGCCATAAAATAAGGGGGGACATCTTTATGCACGCCTGCGGCAAATGCTGTCATGGCATATGCTCCAATACGGCAAAATTGAAACACCAAAGTATAACCGCCCAACACCACATAATCGCCAATGGTTACATGCCCTGCAAGCGATGCATTATTGGCAAAAATAGTATGATTTCCCACAACACAATCGTGCGCTAAATGGCAATACGCCATAATCCAATTATCATCGCCAATCCGCGTTTCGCCGATGCCTGTAACCGTGCCGGTGTTAAATGTTGTGAATTCACGAATGGTGTTGCCATTACCAATAATAAGCTTAGTAGGCTCATTGCAGTATTTTTTATCCTGCGGCTGCGCACCCAAACTGGCGAATTGGAAAATTTTATTGTTTTGACCTATTATCGTATGCCCTTCAATCACAGTATGTGCGCCAATTTCCGTGCCTGCATCAATTTGCACATTTGCGCCAATAACGGAATAAGCACCCACTTTCACACTGCTATCTAATTCAGCTTTGGGGTCTATGATGGCTGTTTTGTGGATTAAAGACATAATACTCTCGCTATTGTTTAATTTGTCTTTTTCAGGCTGCCTAGATGGATTAGGCAGCCTGAAAACTCAAATACTCATTCAAAAAACAAGCTGTTTGAAGCAATAAACCAACCCCGCCAGTTCGTTTTATGACTTGGTATTATTTTTCCACTTTGCGTTTAGCACACATAATTTCCGCCTCAACCGCCAACTCGCCATTCACTTTTGCAACAGCTTTAAACTTGCCGATACCCCGCTTGCTTTGCAGCAGCTCAATCTCAAAAACAAGCTGATCAGCAGGAATAACTTGGCGTTTGAATCGTGCATTATCAATCCCCGCAAAGAAATAAATCTCATCAGGATTGCGCCCGCCTTCGGTCAAAATAGCCAATGCGCCACATGCTTGTGCCATCGCTTCAATAATCAACACACCGGGCATAACAGGATATTCAGGAAAATGCCCCACAAACTGCGGCTCATTCATGGTTACGTTTTTAATTGCCGTAAGCGATTTTCCGCTTTCAAACGCTGTGATACGGTCAATCAGCATGAATGGAAAACGGTGAGGAATCAGTTTTTGAATATCTTTTGCTTCTATTGGTAGAGAAATGTTCACTTTGTTTTTTCTTTTGCAAATAATTAAAACCAATCTATGTTTCATGTGAAACACAGACACGAGACTAACGATTTTTCAATGCTTCGGTTAATTGCGGCACAACTTCAAACAAATCGCCCACAATACCAAAATCTGCCACATTGAAAATTTGGGCATCAGGATCTTTGTTAATGGCAACCACAACTTTGCTGTCCTGCATCCCCGCAACGTGCTGAATCGCGCCTGAAATACCAATCGCAAAATACAATTCAGGCGCAACAATTTTACCCGTTTGCCCCACTTGATAATCATTTGGCACATATTCAGCATCCACCGCCGCGCGTGATGCACCAATCGCTGCGCCTAATACATCGGCTAATGGTGTTAAAACAGCATCAAACTGCTCCGCACTCCCTAATGCGCGACCTCCCGCCACAATTACTTTTGCTTGTGTTAATTCCGGGTGGTCGGATTGTGTTAATTCGCGCGACACAAATCGACTCAGCTGCTGCGCCGGCGTAGCCACCACATTTTCAATTTCTGCCGCTTGCTTGCCGTATGTTGCCGCATCAAATGCGCTGGCGCGAATGGTCAGCACCAGTTTTTCTTCATTGCTGGATACGGTGGTGAGCACATTGCCTGCGTAAGTAGGGCGGATAAAGGTTTGTTTATCCACAATCTCAGTTAAATCCGAAATTTGCGAACAATCCAACATCGCCGCCACGCGCGGCATAATATTTTTACCAAACGCGCTAGCCGTGGCAACAAAATATTGATACGGCGCAGCCAGCGAAACAACAAGCGGCGCAATTTCTTCTGCCAACGGCTCGACAAAATGCGTGGCTTCGGCGTGCAACACTTTGTTCACACCGCTAATTTTACTGGCTTGCTCGGCCACTTTCAGGCTGCCTGAACCTGCTACCAGCGCATGAACTTCGCCTAATTTTTGCGCAGTATAAATAGCGTGTAATGAGGCTGGGTTTACTTGCTTGCCATCATGTTCTACTAATACCAAAACGGTCATTTTCTTTCCCTTTTTTAAATTGCTTTGGCAGCCGCCAGTTTTTCAACCAATTCAGCCACGCTTGCCACTTTCACACCCGCTTGACGCGCTTTGGGTTCAGCATAGTGTTTCACGTGCAACCGCGGTTCAATGTTTACAGCCAATTCTTCAACCGATTGCTTTTCAATTGTTTTTTTCTTCGCTTGCATCAGCGCAGGCAGCTTCACAAAACGCGGCTCGTTCAAACGTAAATCTGCGCTAATCACAGCCGGCAATTTCAACGCAACCGTTTCCACACCGCCATCAATATCGCGCGTAACCACCGCCTCGTCGGCAGACAATGCCACTTTGCTGGCAAACGTGCCTTGCGGCGCGTTCATCAATGCCGCCAGCATTTGCGCCGTTTGGTTGGCATCGTCGTCAATGGCTTGTTTACCCAGTAAAACAAGGCTAGGCTGCTCTTTATCTACGATTTTTTTCAATAATTTAGCCACGGCCAACGGTTCAAGCGACGCATCGGTTTCCACATGAATGGCACGGTCGGCACCCATTGCCAAAGCAGTTCGCAGCGTGTCTTCACATTTTTTTTCGCCCAGCGATACGGCGACCACTTCGTTGATTTTGCCTGCTTCTTTCAAACGCACTGCTTCTTCTACCGCAATTTCGTCAAACGGATTCATCGACATTTTCACATTGCCGATATCCACGCCCGAGCCATCTGCATTCACGCGCACTTTCACATTGAAATCAACCACGCGTTTTACCGCCACCAATGCTTTCATGAGAATTCCTTATACCGTTATTTTCAGGCTGCCTGAAACCAATAAAGGGCGGTATTTTATCGGAAAAGCACATTTTTGAACACGTTTTAACATAGCCGTTGTTTTATTATCCACAGATTGAGGCAGCCTGAAAACGACAGCCTGTTTGTTTTCCAAACTTATCCACATAATGTTGCTGTTTACGAAATTTTATCCACTGCTATTCACACCCTATCCTTGTTTTCAGGCTGCCTTTTCCAAAGCCATAAATACAATCCAACATTTTGAAATTATTTTATTTTTAAACTTATCAACAAACAGATAGCGCATTCTTTATCTTACATAATCAGTTTATATTTAAATTTTGGATTTAAATACTATTACCGGCAACGCAGGTTTCTTGCATTGTCTATCCCATGCCAATGGAGTAAAGTTACAGCTTTCTCAACTCGCAAGGAATAGCTATGAAAGGCGATATTGGTGTAATCGGTTTGGCGGTAATGGGTCAAAATTTGATTTTGAACATGAACGACAAAGGCTTTAAAGTGGTGGCGTTCAACCGAACCGTTTCCAAAGTGGACGAATTTTTAAATAGTGCTGCAAAAGGCACCAATATTATTGGCGCACATTCTTTGCAAGAGCTTGTGGACAAATTGGAAAAACCTCGAAAAATCATGCTGATGGTGCGCGCGGGCAGCGCGGTGGACGAATTCATTGCGCAAATTGTGCCTTATCTGGAACAAGGCGACATCATTATCGATGGCGGCAATGCCAATTATCCCGACACCAACCGCCGCACGGTTGAACTGGCTGCCAAAGGCATTCGCTTTATTGGCGCAGGCGTTTCAGGCGGGGAAGAAGGTGCGCGGCATGGCCCATCTATTATGCCAGGGGGCAATCCCGAAGCGTGGCAATACGTTCAGCCAATTTTGCAAGGCATTGCGGCAAAAACGCCTAATGGCGAGCCTTGCTGCGATTGGGTGGGCGACAATGGTGCGGGGCATTTTGTGAAAATGGTGCACAACGGCATTGAATACGGCGATATGCAGCTGATTTGCGAAGCCTATCAATTTATGAAAGATGGCTTGGGCATGACGTATGACGAAATGCACGAAACGTTTAAATCTTGGAAAAACACCGAGTTAAATTCTTATTTGGTGGACATCACCACCGATATTCTTGCCTACAAAGACATAGACGGCACGCCGCTGGTGGAAAAAATTCTAGACACCGCAGGGCAAAAAGGCACGGGCAAATGGACTGGCATCAACGCTTTGGATATGGGCATTCCGCTCACGCTGATTTCCGAATCGGTGTTTGCTCGTTGCGTTTCGGCGTTGAAAGAACAGCGCGTTGCCGCCGCCGGCTTGTTCCCCCGCAGCATTGCGCCTGTTTCAGGCAGCCGCGAAGAATGGCTGGAATCGCTGCGTTTATCGTTGCTCGCATCCAAAATTATTTCGTATGCCCAAGGCTTTATGCTGATGCGCGAAGCCAGCAACACGTTTAATTGGAAATTGAATTACGGCAAAACCGCGCTGTTGTGGCGCGAAGGCTGCATCATCCGCAGCGTTTTCTTGGGCAACATCCGCGATGCATTTGAAGCCAACCCTGATTTAGCCTTCTTGGGCGCAGACCCGTATTTCCAAAAAATCCTGCTCAACGCCTTGCCCGCATGGCGCAAAACCGTTGCCAAAGCGATTGAAATCGGCATTCCCATGCCTTGCATGGCGGCGGCAATTACTTTCCTAGACGGCTACACTTCCGCGCGCTTGCCTGCCAATCTGCTGCAAGCCCAGCGCGATTACTTCGGCGCGCACACCTACGAGCGCACCGATAAACCGCGCGGCGAGTTTTTCCACACCAATTGGACGGGCACAGGCGGCAACACCGCTTCCAGCACCTACGAAGTGTAATCAGTTATCACATATGTTTTCAGGCTGCCTATCTGTCAGAGGCAGCCTGAAAACCATCCACAGGAGTAAACAACATGGGTTGGTTTTCCCGCAAAGAAGAAGCCTTTTTTCTTGCCACCGTAACGCCGAATGATATTCAACTAGACGCTTATTTGGGTATTGTGAACGGCGAAGCGATTATCGGCGCCAACATTTTCCGTGATATGTTCGCTTCCATACGCGATGTGGTCGGCGGGCGCGCGGGCGGCTATGAACGCGCATTGGCTGGCGCGCGCGAAGCGGCGTTGGCGGATATGAAGCAGGCCGCGAAGGAGCTGGGCGCAAACGGCATCATCGGCATCGATTTTGACTACGAAGTGTTGGGCGAAACCAATGGCATGATGATGGTAACCGTGAGCGGTACGGCGGTTAAAGTGGCGGTTTAATGGTTGAGGCAGCCTGAAAATAGGTAATCCCATTTTCAGGCTGCCTTTTATTGTGTATAACTTTGTTGATAAAACGTCATCCTATTGTTTTAAATAAAAATAATCAGGGATAACTTGATGTGCAAAAGGCAGCCTGAAACAGGGGATAACCAATTTCAGGCTGCCTTTTGGATTGCGGCAAACTAGCTCACGCCCAACGTTTCAATCCCCGAAAATGCGCGCGGCATCGCATCATCATCGGGAAATTCCACCCACTCAAACGCCGTTTCGTCCTCCAGCACCTTGCGCAGCAGCGCATTGTTAATCGCGTGCCCCGATTTATAACCCTCAAACGCGCCGATAATCGGATGCCCGACAATATACAAATCGCCAATCGCATCCAAAATTTTGTGGCGCACAAATTCATCGGGATAGCGCAGCCCTTCGGGGTTCAGCACATCGGTGTCGTCAATCACAATCGCGTTGGACAAATTGCCGCCCAAGCCCAAATTGTGCGCGCGCATCAGCTCCACTTCTTGCATAAAGCCAAACGTCCGCGCCCGCGCAATCTCTTCCACATAAGACTTTCCTGCAAAATCAATCTCAAATGTGGGCGACGAGCGGTTGAACACAGGATGGTCAAATTCAATCGTGAGCCGCACTTTAAAGCCGTTATAAGGGGTAAATTTCACCGCTTTATTCGGCTCTTCCAGCGAAACTTCTTTTAGTATCCGCAAAAAGCGTTTTTCTGCCTGCTGCTCCACCACGCCCGCATCTTGCAACAAAAAGATAAACGGCAAACTGCTGCCGTCCATAATCGGGATTTCGGGCGCGTTCAACTCCACCAAAATGTTATCCACACCATACGCCGCAAATGCCGACATAATGTGCTCAATCGTGCCCACGCGGATGCCGTTTTCGGTAACGATGGTGGAAGAAAGGCGCGTGTCGTTAATCAAATAGGGCGTGAGCGGCACAATTTCGCCCTGCTCGCCCGATAAATCGCTGCGGCGAAATTGGATGCCCGTGTTTTCAGCGGCAGGATGCAGGGTAAGCGACACGCGCTCGCCCGAATGCAAGCCTACGCCTGTGGCGGTGATGGATTTGGCTAGGGTGCGTTGTTTCATGCAGTTATCCTAAAAATGATTTTCAGGCTGCATCATAAACCATTTTAGGCAGCCTGAAAGTGTGGTTAAGGCAATAAAAAAGCGTGATAAAGCCGATTTATCCACAGTAAAGCGATTTACGTTTCATTTTATCCACAGTTATCCCAATCAATTAACCGCCATCGCGCACAGATTTTTGTTTATCTTATTTTGTTATCAAATCATTTGTTTAACCGATTTATCCACAATGCGTGCTGTGCCTCATAAATATCATCTTTTTATTTTTTAATCTTTTGTTTTTAATTTAATTACAAATACAAACTCGCCCAGCCAAAAACAAAAGCCTTTTGCGTTTAAGCGTAAAAAATGGTAAAAAGAAGCGTTTTTCAACGCACAGAAGGAACGTAAAAATGGCAGTTAAAGTGGCAATTAACGGTTTTGGGCGCATTGGACGCTTGGCTTTGCGCCAAATCTTGAAAACAGACGGCATTGAAGTGGTTGCCGTAAACGATTTAACGCCTGCTGATATGCTGGTTCATCTGTTTAAATACGATACCACGCAAGGTCGCTTCAACGGCACGATTGAGCAAAAAGAAGAAGCGTTTCTCGTAAACGGCAAAGAAATCAAAGTGTTTGCCAAGCCTAATCCCGAAGAATTGCCTTGGAAAGCATTGGGCGTTGATGTGGTGTTGGAATGCACGGGCTTTTTTACCAGCAAAGATAAAGCCGAAGCGCACATCCGCGCGGGCGCGCGCAAAGTGGTAATTTCTGCGCCTGCGGGCAACGATATGAAAACCGTGGTGTTTAATGTGAACCACAATGTCTTGGATGGCAGCGAAACCGTGATTTCTGCGGCTTCTTGCACCACCAACTGTCTTGCGCCGATGGCGGCGGTGTTGCAAAAACAATTTGGCGTGGTGCAAGGTTTGATGACCACCATCCATGCCTACACGGGCGACCAAAACACGCTGGACGCGCCGCACCGCAAAGGCGATAAACGCCGCGCTCGCGCCGCTGCGGCAAATATTGTGCCCAACAGCACAGGCGCAGCCAAAGCCATTGGCTTGGTGATTCCTGAATTGAACGGCAAATTGGATGGCGCGGCGCAGCGCGTGCCTGTTGTTGCGGGTTCGCTGACTGAATTGGTTTGTATTTTGGAAAAAAATGTAACCAAAGAAGAAGTGAATGCTGCGATGAAAGCCGCTGCCAATGAATCGTTTGGCTACACCGAAGATGAAATTGTGTCGTCTGATGTGGTCGGCATGGAATTTGGTTCGCTGTTTGATGCCACGCAAACCCGCGTGCAAACGGTGGGCGACAAGCAGTTGGTGAAAACCGTGGCTTGGTATGACAACGAGATGTCTTACACTTGTCAACTGGTGCGCACGTTGAAATTCTTTGCTGAAAAAATTTAAGTTATCCACATTAAAGAGGCAGCCTGAAAACGTATTGAATGCGGTTTCAGGCTGCCTTTTATTGTTGAGTAAAGTCTTATTATTACAAATAAAATTTCTTAACCACGTTTAAATCATCATCCAATTTGTACACCAAGGGCTGCCCTGTGGGGATTTCCAAGCCCATAATGTCGTCGTCGGAAATGCCTTCAATGTGTTTTGCTAGCGCGCGCAAGCTGTTGCCGTGCGCCGCCACCAACACGCGCTTGCCGCTGATGATGGCGGGGGCGATTTGGTCTTCCCAAAAGGGCAACACGCGTTGCAGCGTTACTTTCAAATTTTCGCCATCGGGCACCACATCGGCGGGCAAATGGGCGTAGCGGCGGTCGTTGTGGGCGGAAAATTCATCGTCTTTGCTTAACAGCGGCGGCAAGGTGTCGTAGCTGCGGCGCCAAATATGCACTTGCTCATCGCCGTATTTTTCGGCGGTTTGTTTTTTGTCCATGCCTTGCAATGCGCCGTAATGCCGCTCATTCAGCCGCCATGTTTTGATTTGCGGCACCCAAAGCTGGTCGCTTTCTTCCAGCACGATGTTACAGGTTTTGATGGCGCGGGTTAAAACCGAGGTGAACGCGATGTCAAACTGGTAGCCTGCGGCTTTGAGTTTGCGCCCCGCTTCTTGCGCTTCGGCGATGCCCTTTTCGCTTAACTTCACATCGCGCCAGCCTGTGAACAGGTTTTTGGCGTTCCATTCGCTCAAACCGTGGCGGATAAAGACGAGTTCCATGATGTTCCTTTTTGGTGGGTTGAAAGGTGTGATTTTAAAGGATTTGCGCACCAAGCTGGCGGGAAATGGCGGATAAGTTGACAAAAGGCAGCCTGAAAAAGGCAACGGCGCAGTTTAGGCATTGCCGTCTGCCTGCGCCGTTGTTTTTCGCTTCGCTCAAACGCGCTTGGTTTGTTTTCAGGCTGCCGATTGTTCGCGAAAATTCGCCCCTTTAAACACGCGCACGGGGTTGCCGCGTTCCACTTGGTATAACTGCGAATGTGCATGGGCGGAGTGTTGTCCCAACGCTGCCGAATGCTGTTCCGCCAGCTTCAAAGCCAGCAGTTCGCGGGCGCGTTTTTTGTTGGCGTGTTGGCTGCGCTCGCTTTCCACGCGCACCGAAACGCCTGTTGCCAAATGCGTGGCGCGCACGGCACTGTCGGTTTTATTGACATGCTGCCCGCCTTTGCCGCCCGCGCGGCAGGTTTCAAAACGGATGCTGTCGTCATCGGGCAGCGCGGGGATTTGCGGCAGCCTGAAAACGCCGATGTACCAATTTTTGCGCGGATGCTTGGGTCGCACGGGGCTGTTGCCAATCCATTGCAGCGTGCCGAGCCAGCGTTGCGCCAAGTCTTCTGCGCCCGCGCCGCTGAGGGCAAATACGGCGGACAAAATGCCGTGTTTGCTGGCGGTTTGGCTCAACAGCTCGGCTGCCACGCCTGCGGCTTCGGCTTCGCGCAAGATTTTGCGTAACACAAATTGGGCGAAAATTTGGCATTCGGCGGGCGATTGCCCTGTGGAGAGTTGCAGATAAATCATAAAGTTCCTTGTATTTTGGTTTCAGGCTGCCTTTTACACGGAGGCAGCCTGAAATTAGTTCAGTATCAATCGGCGCAACCGCCCGCTGTTTTGTAAGTCAAAACAGGCTTCATCCGCGCCACCAATTCAATCAGCCCAAAATCGCGCATGGCAGCGATTACGCTGTCTATTTTTTTGTAGGCTTGCGGTGCTTCTTCAAAAATCAAGGCTTTATCTTCGCAGACCACTGCGCTGCCAAATGCGGTTTGGCGCAGGCTGGCGGCGGAAAATTTGTGCGACAAGCGCGCTTTGCATTCGCCGCGCTGCCATTTGCGCCCCGCGCCGTGCGCCAAGGAAAACAAGGCATCTGCGCCATTTTCTGCAATCGGGCGCACAAGATAGCTGTAATCGCCGCGCGAACCGGGGATAACCACCAAGCCGCAATCGGACGGCGTTGCGCCTTTGCGGTGCAGCCAGCCCGTTGCGTTATCCAGTTGAACGCGTTGCAAAAAATTGTGGTGCACATCCAGCAGACACGCGCCCTCTGCGTTCCAACGCGCCAGCATACGCTCGGCAATCAGGCGGCGATTGGTGCGGGCAAAATCCAGCGCGGCATCGTGTTCGGCAAGATATGCGGCGGCTTCGGGCGTGTTTTCAGGCAGCCCTGCGTGGTTAAATTTATCCACATGGTGGCGCAAAATATGCTGCCCCAAGCCGCGCGAACCACTGTGTACCAACAGTTGCAGGCATTGCGGATTGAACGCGGCGGGCAGGCTGTCGGGCGCGTAAACGGTATCCACCGCTTGCAGCTCGGCAAAATGGTTGCCGCCGCCGATGGTACCCAAGGCAGCCTGAAACGGATGCTGCGGCAGCAGCTCGTTTATCCGCGCCTGCCAATCCTCGCCTAGCGGCGCGTCTATGCTACCCAATTGTTTGACCAATTTGCCGGTTTTGGCTTTGTGTGCGGCCAAATCGGTTTGCCAAAATGCCATGCCGCAGCCGATGTCGTTGCCAATCAGCGCGGGGTAAAAATGCCCGATGCTAAAAAAAGCCGCGCCGACGGGATAACCGCGCCCTGCATGCAAATCGGGCATGCCCGCCACGCGCTGCATGTGCGGCAGTTTGGCGGTGGTTTCCAGTTGTTGAACGGCGTTGCCTTCTATCCAGGTGTTTGAATTTTTGATGATAATGATTTGATTGCCCATGTGGGACACTTTCTTTTTGCTTTTGTTGAGACGTGTTTCAGGCTGCCTAAAACGGCATGGCATTGAAATCTTTGTCTAAACAATAATTGGAGAAAGCAGCCCGAACGGGCGGTTAGATAACGCGCGCGGCGTTCAGGCTGCCAAGTTGGATGGTAGTTTGAGCGATGGTTTGCATGGTTTATCCTTTCTTGGCAATGGGTTGAACAATGAAAGCGCGGATGATACGCGCGGGCGGCGGAGTTTGGCAAATTTGAGCCGGATAATGGTGGCAAAGTGTGGTTTTTGCTTCGTATAAAGCCCAAATGCGATTTCAGGCTGCCTTTACATTGAGGCAGCCTGAAAACCTTTACACATTCTTAATACACTCCTAATTATCTCCTAATTTTCGCTCTCCATACTGCGAACCGTTGTCAAGCGACACACATTTTCTTAACCACTAACAGGAGTCATACCATGAAATTCAACACCCAAAAAACCGCAGCCGTTTTATTTGCCGCATTGTTTGCTGCCGTTTCCGCGCCTGCGCTGGCGGGCGGCGATTACCTGCACTACGAGCAAAACCGCGCCCAATACATTACGCACGAAAAAGCGGCGCAAATTGCCGTTGCCAAAGTGGGCGGCGGGCAGGCGACGGAAGTGGAATTTGACCGCAGCCGCAACAAGCCCGACCATTTTGACGTGGACGTGCGCACGGCAAACGGGCAGAAATACGAAGTGGAAGTGAATGCCAAAACGGGCGCGGTGATTTCCAGCAAATTGGACGACTAATCGGCGCAGGCGCTTAGGCAGCCTGCGTAGCGAAGCGCAGTTGCGAAGCTAAAACAGTTTGTTTACCGCGAATTACATTCCCTTTTTCTTGTGAGATTGGACGTGCCGGGCGCGTCCTTTTTTGCGTGCGGCGGTTTTATTCGCACGACAGAATGCGAACGCTGCCGTTGGCGATTTGAAATTTCACTTCTTTGCCGGCGATGGTCGTGCCGTAGATGCGCTCGGGGAGGTCTTGATAGGCGGGGCGGGGGTCTTGGGCGAGGCTTTGTTCGATTAGGGCGCGCTGTTCGGGGGAAAGCGCGGATGGGCGGCTTTCAGGCTGCCAAATCACGTTTAACCGCTCGGGCGCGCCGTTCACAAAGCCTGCGCGGGCTTGGGGATGGGCTTCGGCAAAGGGGATGTAGGGTTTGATGTCTAAAATGGGCGTGCCATCTAGCAGGTCGCCGCCTTGGCAATGGATGTGCACGCGGCTGCCTGTGGTGTCTATGCGGATAAGGCGCAGCAGGGAAAGCCCGATGTGGTTGGGGCGGTGCGGGCTGCGGGTGGCGAATACGCCCATTTTTTGTTTGCCGCCGAGGCGCGGTGGGCGAACCATTTGCGACCAGCCTTCGTAGATGGCATCGTGAAACAGAAATTGTAGCCAGATGTAGTCAAAGCCGTCTAAACCGCGCACGCTGTCGGCGGTAAATTCGGGGTTGAGGATAAGGATGATTTGGGCGGCGGGGACGAGTTGGGGCTGGCGGGGAATGCCGAATTTTTGGGCGTAGGGGGATTGGACTGTGCCGATGGGGTGAAGGGTGTGGAGCATGGTTTCAGGCTGCCTTTTGGGATGGGTGTGGGTATTTTATCGTGATTGGTGGCAGCCTGAAAAAAGGAAACCAGCAATAGTTTACTAACCAATGCGCTGGTTTATTTAAGACAGCTTGAAAATAGAGTGGGTTGGCTGTTTGAATAAAAAGACGGGCATTTTTTAGGACAGAATTAGCAAATCAGTTAAACGGGCTTTGCCAAACAATCCTCAACCCGTTTTCAGGCTGCCTGATGCGCAGGCAAGATTAGGTAAACGGCGGAATCAATTGTAAAATAGGCAGCCTGAAAGTTTGAAAACCGATTTTCAGACTGCCTTTTAACCAACAAACATAAAGGAACACAATCATGCGATTACTACACACCATGCTGCGCGTGGGCAATTTGGATAAATCTTTGGCGTTTTACACCGAAGTGCTGAACATGAAACTGTTGCGCCGCAAAGACTACCCCGACGGGCGTTTCACGCTGGCGTTTGTGGGCTACGGCGAAGAATGCGACACCACCGTGCTGGAACTCACCCACAACTGGGACACGCCGTCCTACGACTTGGGCGCGGGCTACGGACACATCGCCATAGAAGTGGACAACGCCGCCGCAGCCTGCGATGCCGTGCGCGCCAAAGGCGGCAAAGTCATCCGCGAAGCCGCGCCGATGAAACACGGCACCACGGTTATCGCGTTTGTGGAAGACCCAGACGGCTACAAAATTGAATTTATTGAAAAAGGCACGGGCGCAGATACCTACAAAGGCGCGTAAACCCGCGCCCAATCATCCGCCCAAGGCAGCCTGAAACAGGAAAAGCGCGTTTCAGGCTGCCTTTCCCTGCCAATTTGCTAAAATACCGCTTTTTTCCCAACCGTCAGCCATCATGCAAAATCCCCCTGCCCACGAACTCCACATGACCACCCTGATTACCCCCGCGATGGCCAATTTTAGCGGCAATCTACACGGCGGCGAGCTGCTCAAAATGCTAGACCAAGTTGCCTACGCCTGCGCCAGCCGCTATTCGGGCAATATGTGCGTAACGCTGTCGGTGGACCAAGTGATGTTTAAAGAGCCGATTCATGTGGGCGAGCTGGTGAACTATTACGCCAGTGTGAACCTGGTGGGGCGCACCTCCATGGAAATCGGCATCCGCGTGGAAGCCGAAAACATCCAAACACGCACCGTGCGCCACACCAATTCTTGCTATTTCACCATGGTTGCCATGAAAGACGGCAAGCCCGTTGCCGTGCCACCGCTGGCATTGCAAACCGAGCAACAAATCCTCCGCCATGCCGCCGCCGAGCAGCGCAAAAAACTGCGCCTGCAAGCCAACCGATAGGCAGCCTGAAAAGTTATTTACCCGTTTCAGGCTGCCTCAGCCATCCCCATCCGTTATCCCAAAATGTTATCCACACAACCATCCACAGCCGCGCAACCCACCATCGCCGCCATCGCCACCGCAGCAGGACGCGGCGGCGTGGGCGTGATTCGCATTTCAGGCAGCCAGCTTTTGCCCATTGCCCAAGCCATCACAGGCGGCAAAACGCCCAAGCCGCGCACCGCGCTCTATACCGATTTTTTAGACGAACACGGCAACGCCATCGACAACGGCATCCTGCTCTATTTCGCCGCCCCCGCCAGCTTCACCGGCGAAGACGTGATAGAACTGCAAGGGCATGGCGGGCAAATTGTGCTGCAAATGCTGCTCAACCGCTGCCTGCAACTGGGCGCGCGCATCGCCGAAGCAGGCGAGTTCACCAAACGCGCCTTTTTAAACAACAAATTAGACCTTGCCCAAGCCGAAAGCGTTGCCGATTTAATCGACGCATCCAGCCAAGCCGCCGCCCGCATGGCGGTGCGCTCGCTCAAAGGCGCGTTTTCCAACCGCATCCACGCCCTTGTGGACGATTTAATCACCCTGCGGATGCTGGTTGAAGCCACGCTGGATTTTCCCGAAGAAGAGATTGATTTTCTGGAAGCCGCCGATGCCAAAGGCAAGCTCGCCGCGCTACAAAACGAACTGTCCACAATTTTATCCACAGCCGGGCAAGGCGCGATTTTGCGCGAAGGCATGAACGTGGTGCTGGTGGGCGCGCCCAATGTGGGCAAGTCCAGCCTGCTTAACGCGCTGGCGGGCGACGACATCGCCATCGTAACCCACATTGCCGGCACCACACGCGACACCGTGCGCGAACACATCACGCTAGATGGCGTGCCTATTCACATCACTGACACCGCAGGGCTGCGCGAGACCGACGATTTAGTAGAAAAAATCGGCATTGAACGCAGCGAAAAAGCCGTGCAAAACGCCGATGTTGCCCTGATTTTGATAGACCCCGCCGAAGGCATCAACGCCGCTACGCAGGCGATATTGAACAAGCTGCCCAGCAGCCTCACCCGCATTGTTATCCACAACAAAGCCGACTTGCGCAACGAAACGCCCAGCCGTGTGGATAACCAGATAGGCAGCCTGAAAATTAAAACGGATACGCCCGCCACGCTCATTAAACTATCCGCCAAAACAGGCGCAGGCTTGGATTTGCTCAAACAAGCCTTGCTGGATGCAGTGGGCTGGCAAGGCGAAAGCGAAGGCTTGTTCCTTGCCCGCAGCCGCCACATCCACGCGCTAGAAACCGCCCAGCGCGAGCTAGACAACGCCGCCCTTTGCGGCAACCACCAGCTTGAACTGCTTGCCGAACACCTGCGCCTTGCGCAAAACGCGTGCAGCGAAATCACCGGCGAATTTACCGCCGATGATTTGCTGGGCGTGATATTCAGCCGCTTTTGCATTGGCAAATAGGCTGAATGCGTTTTCAGGCTGCCTCAAAGTGCAGGCAGCCTGAAAACCAATCAACGCCGTTATCCCTTTCTCTAATCCCCCCGAGACCCATCATGGCAAAAAAATCCCCGCCCAAAACATTTGAAGACGCAATCGCTCGTTTAGAAGCCATCACCCAATCCATGCAAAACAACGCCCAACCGCTAGAAGAAGCCCTAGAAAACTACGCCGAAGGCGTGGAATTGGTGCGCTACTGCCAACAAAAACTCGCCGCCGTAGAGCAAAAAATTCAAGTGTTAGACCACGGCGATTTAAAAGACTGGGAGCTAGAAGGTGAATGATTTTGTAACGTGGCAAAAAACCGCGCAGGCGCACACCGAAGCCGTGTTGCAACAGATGCTGCCTGAAACCGCCCTTGCGCCGCAAGGCTTGCACGAAGCGATGCGCTATGCCGCATTGGATGGCGGCAAACGGCTGCGCCCGATGCTGGTGTTAGCCGCCGCCGAGCTGGGCAACCGTGTTCAGGCTGCCTGCGAAGCCGCGCTGGCGGCGGTGGAATGCATCCACGTTTACTCGCTGGTGCACGACGATATGCCCGAAATGGACAACGACACGCTGCGGCGCGGCAAGCCCACCTGCCATGTGGCGTATGGCGCGGCAACCGCGCTGCTGGTGGGCGATGCCTTGCAAACGCTGGCGTTTGAGCTGCTGTCGCGCCAAACCGATTTACCCGCCGCGCGGCAGCTGCGCATGCTCAACGTGTTGGCACGCGCCTCGGGTAGCACAGGCATGGCAGGTGGACAAGCAATTGATTTAGCTAACGTGGGGCACGATTTGCCGCAAGATGCGTTGGAGCAAATGCACAGCCTGAAAACAGGCGCGCTGATTCGCGCGGCGGTGCAGCTGGGCGCATTAAGCTGCCCCGATGTGGATGAGGCCGCGCTCGCCGCGCTGGACGAATACGCCGCCAAACTCGGCTTGGCGTTTCAAGTGATTGACGACGTGTTGGACTGCGCCGCCGACACCACCACGCTGGGCAAAACCGCAGGCAAAGATGCCGATGCCGACAAGCCCACCTATGTGAAACTGCTCGGCTTGGACGCGGCGCGAGGCTATGCCGAACAACTCGCCGCCGACGCCATCAACGCGCTGGCAACGTTTGATGCACGCGCCACACGCCTGCGCGAGCTGGCAGAATTCACCGTCGGGCGCAAGTTCTAACCACCCCCGCCGACCATCAAACAGTGCATCATCAGGCAGCCTGAAAATACTTTTCGCCAGCGCACGGCTTGCCAGCAAGCCGTAGAAAGCGCGGGGTGAGCGTTTCAGGCTGCCTGTCTTTGCGCCCGCGTTTTAAGCTGGGCTTGTTACCCGGCCCGAATCTTTGAGGCAGCCTGAAATCTAAAATGGCGCGGCGACGGCTCGCCGCCAAATAGTATTCAACGGGGCTTTACGGGTTGGAAAAATGTCGGCGAGCTGACGCGCCAAAGAGGCAGCCTGAAAAAGACAAAACCGTTTGGTGTCACGCCAAACGATTTTTTGCAGGACGGATGGTTTTAGCTTCGCTGCAGCCTGTGGTTTTAGCTTCGCTGAAACGCACTTCGTTCGTTTTCAGGCTGCCTTATCGCGGTTGCCACGCTCTGCTCTCTCTTCCAACTTCATCCGCTTGTTGCGCCGCCGAATCAGCACCACCCACAGCGAAAACAGCGTGGGCAGCACTGTCCAAAACACCAGATAAATCAACACCCGCGCGATGCCCTGCGGATACTGCGCGATGGAAAACATCAGCGTGACGAAAACATAGCCGATTAGGATGATGTGCCACATGCCTACCGCCCGTGCGTGAGCCGCAGAACCGCGCCGTTTTGCTTGTTAATCACATGTTGGATGGCGCGGCTTTTGCCGTACACGTTGGCGATATGAACTTCGGCGGGTGCTTCGGCATGGGCGCGGGTTTGAACAAGGATGTGGCCGTTTTGGCTGAGGAGGTTGTGTTCGGGGGAGGCTTGGGCTGGGGTGGTCATAAACAGGGCGGTTAGAACGGGGATGGTTAAAGGTTTGAGCGGCATGGTGTTCCTTTGCGATAACCGTTTTCAGGCTGCCTGTGGATTGTGCACAGACAGCCTGAAAATCATTCTTCGTTGCCGTTTCGTTCGGCTAACTGCGCTTCCAGCGCTTTGAGGCGTTTGTGCATTTCGTTCAGGTGGTTCAGGTGCACGGCGTTGCGCGTCCATTCGCGGAAGGTTTGCATCGGGTAGATGCTGGCGTAGTGCGTGCCGCTTTCTTTGATGCTGTGGGTAACGGATGTGCCGCCGCCGATGGTGGTTTTGTCGGCGATTTCAATATGCCCCACCGTGCCCACGCCGCCGCCGAGGATGCAGTAGTCGCCGATTTTCACGCTGCCTGAAATGCCGGTGCACGAGGCAATGACGGTGTGCGCGCCGATTTGGCAGTTGTGGGCGATTTGAATCAGGTTGTCGATTTTGGTGCCGCGCCCGATTGTGGTGTCGCTCATCGCACCGCGGTCTATGGTGGTGTTGGCGCCGATTTCCACATCGTCGCCCAGCGTAACCGCGCCCGTTTGCGGGATTTTGAGCCAATGGTCGCCCGCAAACGCCAGCCCGAAGCCGTCTGCGCCGATGATGCTGCCCGAATGGATTTCCACGCGCTCGCCCAGCGTGCAGCCGTGGTAAACGGTTACGTTGGGGTGCAGTACGACTTGGCTGCCGAGCGTGCAATCGTGTTCCACCACGCTGTTGGGCAGGATGCGGCATTGTTCGCCCAACACCGTGCGTGCGCCGATGTACACATTTGCGCCGATTTCGCAGCTGGCGGGCACGCGGGCGGTAGGGTCTATCACGGCGGTGGGATGGATGCCTGCTTGAGCTATGGGCGCGGGGTGGAACAGCCTTGCCACTTGGGCGAAGTAAAGATAGGGGTCGGCGGCGATAATCAGGTTGCGATTAGGGAAAAGTGCGGCGGCTTTTTGCGCAACGATAATTGCGCCTGCTTGGCTGTGCTCCACTTCGCTTTTGTATTTGGGGTTGGCGAGAAAGGTGATTTCATGCGCTTGGGCACGGGCGGCGGGGGCGATGGCAGTGATGACGATGTCGTTGCCGATAAGTTCGCCGCCGAGTTGGGCGGTAAGCTGGGAGAGGGTGAATTGGGTCATGGGAGCTCCTTGCGGGTAGGCTTGGCTGAATGGGGTTTCAGGCTGCCTTGTGCGTTTCAGAGGCAGCCTGAAAACGATAAACAACGGCATAAGTAGGGCGTCTATTCCATCATAACGCCAAAGGCAGCCTGAAATTCGTTTCACCGTTTTCAGGCTGCCTTTTGGGTTGTATTACTTCATTTCATCCAACAGTTTAATCACGCGGTCGGTGATGTCGTATTGCTGGGTAACAAACACCGCTTCTTGCACAATCAAATCGTATTTTTCTTTTTCGGCAATATTGCGGATAACCGTGTTGGCGTTGTTTTGCAGCGCGGCAAATTCTTCGTTGCGGCGCAGGTTGTATTCTTCGGCAAGGCGGGCGGAGGCGATGCGGTATTGCTTGCCTGTTTCCAGTAATTTGGCTTCGGTTTGTTTACGCGCCGCGTTGCTCAGTTTGCCGCGCGTGAGCTTTTGTTTAAGTTGAATGCCTTGCTGTTGCAGTGCGTTGAGTTTTTGCTGCTGCGCGCCAAATTCTTGTTGCAAAGTGGCTTCAATGCGTTGCGCGGCTTGGGTTTCGGTGTAAACGCGCTCGGGGTTTACATAGCCAAACTTTTGCACGCGCTCGGCATGGGCGGGCAGCGCAATAAGGCAGCCTGAAAACACAGCAGCGGCGCAAAGATTTCGGATGGTTAGGGGTTTCATGTTGTTCGTCCTATTTTTGGTTTGTTTGCGATACGCGGTGGGATGGCGCGCGCGTAGGGATGAGTGTATTCATTGCGTGCGGATAAAGCAACCGCGCCAATCAATTTTCAGGCTGCCTATATGCCGCTTAAATCAATAAAAGCCCGTTGGCAGTTTGCAAATAACTGCCAACAGGCTTTTTGATTTTAGAACACAGTGCCCAGTTGGAATTGGAAGCGTTGCACTTGGTCGCCCGTTTTTTTGTTGAGCGGCAAGGCGTAGCTCAATTTAATTGGGCCGACGGGGGAAATCCACGTTAAAGCCAAGCCTGTTGAATAGCGCAATTCTTCTTTAAAGCTGGATTTATGGCTGCTGGTGTAAAAACCATTGCTGCCATAAGGATTGCTGCGGCTGTATGCAAATTGGTTGTAGTTTTTGCCATCCCACACGCTGCCCGCATCAGCAAACAAGCTCATGCGAATACTTTTGCTGTCTTTTAAGCCAGGGAAGGGGAACAGCAATTCGGCATTGGCGTTCACGGCAAATTTACCGCCGTATGCCTCAGTGTCCAGCGAGCCATCGTAGGGGTCAACGTCATACACTTTGGGGCCGAGCGTGCCTGTTTCGTAGCCGCGCACCGAGCCTAAACCGCCGCCCGATTGGGTGTACATAAACGGCACATCTTTGGTTTTGCCATAGCTGCCGCTGTATCCAATTTGCCCATTCAGCATCAGGGTAAACGAGCGAGAAATCGGGAAGTACCAAGTTTGTTGGTGCCCTAATTGATAATATTGCAAGCCACTGCCGGGCAGGCCGATTTCGCCTGTTACATTGGCGTTGTAGCCGCGGGTGGGCCAATAGCCGTCATCCGTAGTGTTGCGGTACCAGCTGAGCAAGCCTTTGTAAATCCAGTTGTTGCGCTTGTTTTCATCCACAAAGCGTTGATAACGATAAGGCGGGTTGCGTAACAGCGTAACGCCCATGTGTTCCACGCCCAAGCCAAAGTTTACGCGGTCGTATTCGGTAATCGGGATGCCCATGGTTGCCGTGCCGCCGTAGCGCGTCATGCGGTAATTGCGGCGCGTGCTGGTGCTGGTGGATTTGGACGGGTCGTAGCGCGAGCCGAACAGGCTGTAAGTCATGCTCACGCCGTCGGGGGTGAAATAAGGGTCGGTGAACGACAGGTTTGCCGATTGGGTTACTTTGCTGCGCGACACGTTCAGCGAAGCGGATTTGCCCGTGCCGAACAAATTGTCTTGCGACACGCCCGCCGCCAAAATCAAACCGTCGTCTTGCGACCAGCCTGCCGATGCATTCAGGCTGCCTGTGGCGCGTTCTTTCACGGCAACGGAAACATCCATTTGCTGTTCGTCTTCGGGCACGGGCGCGGTGGTTACCTGCACGTCTTCAAAATAACCCAGCTGGCGCAAGCGTTCTGCCGAGCGGTTGAGCTTGGCTTGGTCGTAGGTTGCGCCTTCCATTTGGCGCATTTCGCGGCGGATGACTTCATCGCGGGTTTTGTTGTTGCCGCTGATTTCAATTTGGCGCACCGCCACGCGGTTGCCAGGGTTAAGCTGCACGGTCAAATCCACATAATGCTTGCCGTTTTCCTCGCGGCGGCGCGCTTCGGTGGTTACTTCGGCGCGGGCATAGCCTGCGGATTGCAAATCCAGTTTGATTTTGGCTAGCGCTTCTTGCAGCGTGTCCATGTTGCTCAAACTTCCCGCTTTGATTTTTTTCAGGTGTTTTTGCAATTGGGCAATCGGCACTTCTTTGTTGTCGCCTTCAATTTGGGTGTCGCCCCAATAATAGCGTTCGCCCTCGTGCACGCGGATGGTTACGCTTTCGCGCGTGCGGTCTTCGTTGAGCTGGCGTTGCACGTCTTCAAAGTCCACTTTGAAATCAAAATAGCCTTTGCGGTGGTAGAACGATTCTAGGCGGGCTTTGTCTTTGCTGAATTTTTCCCATGAGAACACGTTGGATTTGGTTACCCACGAAATCCAAGTGCCGTCGGTTAAGCCAATCACGCGGCTGAGGCGGTAATCGGAAAAGTGTTCGTTGCCTTCAAAATCCAGTTTTTTCACGCGCGTGGTTTCGCCTTCTTCGATGTTGATGGTTACGGCAACGCGGTTTTGCGACAACTCTTGCACTTCGGGCGTGATTTTTACGTTGTTTTTGCCTTGCTCTTTATAGGCGGCATCTAAGGCGCGCAAGGCGCGAATCAGGGCTTCTTGGCTGAAAAAATCGCCTTTGGCTAAGCCTGCGCTGGCAATGGCTTGCGCGGTGCTGGAATCGGTGGTGCGTTCAAAATCGGCTTGTTTTTGGTCATACGATTTTTCGGTGTCTTGCTTGCTGTTCACCAAATCTTCATCGCTGCCTGCGTTGCTGGCGCGCACGGTGGACATTTGCTTCACAATGGCATCAGTGGGCAAAACTTTCGCGCCTTTCACCGTTAATTCGCTCACAATCGGGCGTTCTTTCACGGTGATAATCAGCATATTGCCGTTTTGTTCCAGCAGGGCGTTTTCGTAGAAACCGCTGGCGTGCAGGCGGCGGATGATGTCTTCGCCAACGGCATCGGTGTAGGTGTCGCCTTCTTTTACGGGCAGCAGCGAGCGCACGGTGGCTTCGGAAGTGTGTTGCTCGCCTTCAATGCGGAAGTTTTTGATGGTGAAATCGGCTGCCCATGCGGGCGCGGCAATGCCGAGTGCGATGAGGGTGGCGGTGAGGTGTTTGAGTTTCATAGGTTATCCAAAATTATCCAAAAGAGGCGATTAGTCGGGTGATGTCGTTGAAAAAGGCCAGAATCATCATGGCGAGCATAGCGGAAATGCCAAAGCGTAAGCCCCATTCTTGGGCGCGTTTGCTGATGGGTCGCCCAATCAAAAGCTCAATAGTATAGTAAACAAAATGCCCGCCGTCTAACACGGGAATCGGCAGCAGGTTCATCACGCCAAGGCTGATGCTCACCAGCGCGAGAAATTCCACATAAGGCTGCCAGCCGATTTGTGCGGTTTTGCCCGCCACTTCGGCGATGGTAATCGGGCCTGAAATATGCGCCAGCGAGGCGTTGCCTGTGAGCAATTTGCCGAAGAAAGATAGTGTCATGCCGGAATAATTAACGGTTTTGTTCCAGCTAAGCTGCATGGCTTCGGCGAAGCTGGGGGTGTAGTGGTGGCGGACTTTGTTGTCCCATGCGGCATCGCTTTGTGGCAGCACGCCGATTTTGCCCTCGGCGGTGGGGGTGATGGTGGTGCTGTATGCTTTGCCTTGGCGGATGTATTGGAGTTTCAGGCTGCGGCTGGGGTTTTCGCGGATGATTTTGCTCCACGCTTCCCATGTGGGCATGGCTTGGTTGTTGATGGCGATGATTTGGTCGTCTTTTTGCAAGCCTGCGCGTTGCGCGGGGGTGTTGGGGCGCACTTCGCCGATGCTGTTGCTCACTTTAACGGGCGAAATGCCCAGCCCGATTTTACGCTTGGCGACATCGTTGGCTTGCTGCGTGCCTGCTGCATTGACGATGCGGTTTTCAGGCTGCCCTTGCGCGTTTTCCACTTGCACGTTGATTTTGCCTGTTTCTAAATCCAGCACGATTTCGGTGTAGGCATCGGAAAAATTGTTTACGGGCTTGCCGTTTACGCTGATGATTTTGTCGCCTTGTTGAAAGCCTGCTTGCGCGGCGATGCTGGCGGGCTCTACCGTGCCCACATAGGGGCGAACTTGGGTGATGCCGCCCACGCCAAAGCTAAACCAATACAGCAACACGGCTAAAATCAGATTGGTGAACGGCCCTGCCAGCACCACGGCGATGCGTTTGAGCGGGTGTTGTTTGTCAAAGGCAACGGGCAAATCTTCGGCGGCGACTTCGCCTTCGCGCGTGTCCACCATTTTCACATAGCCGCCGATGGGAAAGGGGGCGAGACACCATTCAATATTGCGCCAGCGTTTGGTGTAAAACGGCTTGCCCATGCCCACGGAAAAGCGCAGCACTTTGATGCCACACAGCCGCGCCACGACAAGATGCCCGAGTTCGTGCAGGCTAACGAGTAAAACGATGGCGACAATAAATGCGGCAAGCATGTGCAAAGCGGATAAAACGGTGGACAAGGCGGCGCTCCGTGTGAATGGGGTTGGAAAAACGGGGCTAGCATAGCAGTTTTGGTTTATTTGATAAAGAGTTAGATGATAAAGAGTTAGATAGATTGTGGCAGCCTGAAAAGCCATAATGGCGCAAGAATGATACGGCTTGGCCGCCCGTTATCTATAATATCAGCCGCCGCGCCCCCGTTTCAGGCTACCCTAATTTTCTGCTAATTATCTCCTGCTACAATCCATCCGAAAACCACCCGCCCAAACCCAAAGGACATCCCATGCGCATTTTGCTTGTTGAAGACGACTCCATGATTGCCCAAGCTGTTGTCGGCAGCCTGAAAGACGACGGCTACGCGGTGGATTGGGTGAACAATGGCAACACCGCCGAAACCACCCTCGCCGGCCAAAACTACGACATCATCCTGCTGGATTTGGGGCTGCCCGGGCAAGACGGCATCCAAGTGCTGCAACACACCCGCGCGCTTCGCAACGCCACGCCGATTCTCATCCTCACCGCCCGCGACGACATCCAAAGCCGCCTTGCAGGGCTAGATGGCGGCGCGGATGATTACATCATCAAACCCTTTATCATGGCGGAACTTAAAGCCCGCATCCGCGCCATCCTGCGCCGCCACGCAGGGCAAGCCAGCCCGCTGTTGCGCAACGGCAGCATTCAGCTTAACCCGCAAACCTACCAAGCCACGCTGGAAGGGCAGCCTGAAAACATCCTATTGAGCCAAAAAGAATTCGCCGTACTCCAAGCCCTAATTAGTCGCGCAGGCATCATCCATTCCCGCAGCGAGCTGGAAGACAAAATCTACGGCTGGGGCGAAGAAGTGGAAAGCAACGCCATCGATTTCCTGATTCACAGCCTGCGCAAAAAAATCGGCAAAGAGCATATTAAAAACATACGCGGCGTGGGCTGGATGATGCCCAAAGCTGAGTAATCCACTCAAACCAATTTCAGGCTGCCTCATATTCCAAGGCAGCCTGAAATGCTGTAAACAAATATTCGCCAGAACGCGCGTCTTGCCGCGCACCACGCTTCCCACAGCCCACCCATCGCACACCCAAAAGGCAGCCTGAAAATGACCCGCATCAAACACTCTCTCCAACTGCAACTTAGCCTCACCATCACCGCCCTGCTGCTGTTCATCGCTTTGGTTTCAGGCAGCCTCTCGTTCTACGAGACCTACCACCAAACCCACAAAATCCAAGACGACCTACTGCGCCAAATCGCCGCCTACATCAACCCCAGCCAACCCCTGCCCAAATCGCAAAAAAGCAAAAACGACGCGCGCATCCACATCCGCACCAGCACCCAACAAGCGCCCGACAAAAAAGCCCTGCCCGAAGCCAGCCACCTGCCCGACGGCTTCCACACCCTCACCGAAGCCGACGGCGACGACACCTACCGCGTCTACACCACCACCACTGAGCAAGGCAAAATCATCATCTATCAAGAAAACGAATACCGCGACGACCTAGCCCAAAGCATCGCATGGCACAGCACCGCGCCCATCCTAGCCACCATCCCGCTTGCCATCGCCCTGCTGATTGGGCAAATCCGCCGCGCCCTGCGCCCCCTGCGCCAACAATCGCAAGAATTGCAACACCGCCAAGCCACCAATCTCGCCCCGCTCAACCCCCAGCAAGCCCCCAGCGAAATCCAAGGCTTCATCCACGCCATCAACCAACTGCTCCACCGCACCCACCAAGCCATGCAACAGCAGCAACGCTTTATCGCCGATGCCGCCCACGAACTGCGCACCCCCACCACCGCCCTCAGCCTACAAGCCGAACGCCTAGCCGAACACAACCTCCCGCCCGAACTCCAAGCCCAAATAGGCAGCCTGAAAACCACCATCGCCCGCAGCCACCAACTGCAAGAACAACTGCTCACCCTCGCCCGCAGCCAAGCCAGCCCCGAGCCCGCCCAGCCCGCCCCTGCCACCCCAATTCAACCCATCTTCCAACGCATCATCCAAGACCTGCACCCCCTAGCCCAAGCCAAAAACCAAGATATCGGCGTAACCACCAGCGAAAACCCCAGCCTGCCCGTCAGCGAAATAGACCTATACACCCTTGTCAAAACCCTTGCCGACAACGCCATCCGCTACACCCCAAGAAGCAGCCAAATAGACCTATCCACCCAAAGCCAGCAGGGCAGCACCACCATCATCATAGAAGACAACGGCAACGGCATCCCCCCCGCCGAACGCCAGCGCGTATTTGACCCCTTCTACCGCATCCTCGGCAGCGACGAACAAGGCACAGGGCTCGGGCTGTCCATCGCCCAAACCATCGCTCAACGCCACGGCGGCAGCATCGCCCTGCACGACAGCCAAAACTTCCCCACAGGCTTGCGCGTAGAAATTACCTTGCCTAACCACCCATAGCGTTTTCAGGCTGCCTATACCGCACCCAAAGGCAGCCTGAAACCTTTGCCAACCCCATAACCAACGTAGCACAGGCGGCGTACCAACATCTCGCTTAATCAGTAAAACCCTATTGAATAAACCATTTGGCAACAAGCCATCGTTGCTCCATTTCAAATTTCAGGCTGCCTCAATCCCCAGCAAAAGCAAAAATCTTTTGACAAAACAACCCAATATTGCCATAATTCGCCGCTTTCCACGTTCCGCCCCTTAGCGGAACTTTTCATTAACCCAATTCTTACGGAGTTGAGCATGTACGCGGTCATAAAAACTGGCGGTAAACAATACAAAGTTACCGTTGGCGAAAAATTGAAAGTAGAACAGATACCAGCCGAACTCGACAGCCAAATCGAACTAGAAGTTCTGATGATTGCTGACGGCGATAAACTAAAACTAGGCGAAGAAGCCGCCAAAGCCAAAGTGGTAGCCAAAGTGGTTGCCCACGGTCGCGGCGAAAAAGTCCGCATTTTCAAAATGCGCCGCCGCAAACACTATCAAAAACGTCAAGGCCATCGCCAAAATTTCACCCAAATTGAAATTTTGTCCATCGCCTAAACCAATCTAATCAGGAGTAACCAACATGGCTAGTAAAAAAGCAGGCGGTAGCACCCGCAACGGACGCGATTCAGAAGCCAAACGCCTAGGCGTAAAAGCCTACGGCAACGAGCTGATTCCCGCAGGTTCCATCATCGTGCGCCAACGTGGCACCAAATTCCACGCAGGCGAAAACGTAGGCATGGGCAAAGATCATACCTTATTTGCCAAAGTGGACGGTTATGTAGAATTTGCCACCAAAGGCGCGTTGAACCGCAAAACCGTGAGCGTTCGCCCCTACGAAGGCGCAGAAAACTAATCCGGTTTTCGCCAAGCAAACCCTGTTGTGCCGCAACGGGGTTTTTCAATTTTCAGGCTGCCTCTGCTGCGCGAGCAAAAGGCAGCCTGAAAAGCCGATAACTGCTATAATCGCCCCTTTTCCCAACCACACGCATTCGCACGAAAGCTGCAAGTCATGCTGCACACCATTCCCTATTTTCAACAAAATTTGGAAACAGATTTAAGCCGCGTAAACGTGGTCATCAACCGCGCGGTGCAATCCGAAGTTGCCCTGATTTCGCAAATCGGCACCTACATCATCAGCGCAGGCGGCAAGCGGCTACGCCCCATTCTCACCATTTTGGCGGGCAAATGCTTGGGCTGCGACAGCGACAAACTGTATTCCCTCGCCGCCATGGTAGAATTTATCCACACCTCCACGCTGTTGCACGACGATGTGGTGGACGAAAGCGAACTGCGGCGCGGGCGCAAAACCGCCAACAATCTGTTTGGCAACGCCGCCGCCGTGTTGGTGGGCGATTTTTTATACACGCGCGCGTTTCAGCTGATGGTGGGTTCGGGCAGCCTGAAAATCCTAGAAGTGATGGCAGAAGCCACCAACATCATCGCCGAGGGCGAAGTGATGCAGCTAATGAACATCGGCAACACCGAAATCAGCGAAACTGAGTATTTGCAAGTCATCCAATACAAAACTGCCAAGCTGTTTGAAGCCGCCGCGCAAGTGGGCGCAATCCTAGCAGGCGCAACGAGCGGGCAAGAGCAAGCCCTGAAAGACTACGGCGCGCACATCGGCACCGCGTTCCAAATCATTGACGACGTGTTGGATTATTCGGGCAGCGTGGAGCAAATCGGCAAAAATGTCGGCGACGATTTAGCCGAAGGCAAGCCTACCTTGCCGCTGATTTACCTGATGCGGCAAGGCAGCGAAGAAGCCGCCCGTGATGTGCGCCACGCCTTGCAACACGCCGACCGCAGTTATTTTGAAACCATACACAATCATGTAATGCAATCGGGTGCGCTGGATTATTGCGTGCAGCAAGCCCGGCACGCAGCGGATAAAGCCATTTTGGCATTGCAAATGCTGCCTGAAAACGAAGTTACCCACGCCATGCGCGAACTGGCGGAACAATCCCTATCGCGCATCGCATAAAGCTCCGCTCGCCGTAGTTCAACGGATAGAACGTATGCCTCCTAAGCGTAAAATACAGGTTCGATTCCTGTCGGCGGGACACAAAAAAGGCAGCCCGAAATTAATTTTCAGGCTGCCTTAAACATATTTTGGCAGAGGGGATGGGATTCGAACCCACGATACGCTATTAACGTATACACACTTTCCAGGCGTGCGACTTAAACCACTCATCCACCCCTCTGTTGAAGTGAAGGGCGCGATTATACGCATAAATAAACAACATAACAAGCAAGCAGAAGCGATTTAGAATAGACAAATTAAAAATATTAAGTTATCTTAACGTTTTAAATTTTTGGTCAACAGAAAGAAAATTATGAAGGCATTGGCATTAACATTGGTTGCCGTGGCAGCCCTTAGCGCCTGTTCTGGCACAAGCACAAAAGTAGCCAAAGATGGCACAGCAAGCGAATTAAGCTGGCCTAATCCGACCAGCACATCTTTCAATAAAGATCGCGGCACCTATCCCAATTTGGAAAACCTCAGCAAAATTCGCTCAGGCATGTCAAAAGACGAATTGTACGACTTAATCGGGCGCCCGCAGTTCACCGAAGGCTTCCGTGTGCGCGAATGGAACTATCTGTTCCACTTCAACACACCCGGGCAAGGCACGCAAGGCGTAACAACCTGCCAATACAAAGTGCTGTTTGATAGCAAAAAATACGCCCGCAGTTTCCACTGGCGCGCAGTAGATCCTGTTGATGCTGTTTGTCCGCCTCCTGCCCCCGCTCCTGTTGTTCAACAAGCTGAACCTCAAGTGATTGTCCGTGAAATTGTGCAAACGCCCGCAAGAATCCGTCAATAACGCAATTATCGGCTTTGTTTTGTCTTTGCTGTTGTTCTCCTATGCGCAAGCCGAGGATAACATTGAGCAATATAAACAAAGCCGAAGAGTTGTTGTGGATACGAAAAAAGCAGAATTATGTTTTGCTGATACGCAAGATTGCCATAAAGTGCTTATTGGAAAAACAACCCCGAAAGGCGTTTTTCCATTAACACTTTACGCGACTGCAAAGAAAGGATACGGCGGAGAAATTATTGGATTCAAAGAAGAAAAAGACTTTCTGTTTGCATTGCATCGTGTATGGCTAGGAAAGCCATCGGAACGCAGGCAAGAAAGAATCGTATCCGATAAAGTGTCAGACCGTATCATGACAAATGGCTGCATTAATGTTAGCGATGCAGTTTATGAGAAATTACGAGAGTACTTTGTGCTTGAAGTGATTTGATAGTAAGGCAGCCTGAAAACCCCACTCCCCCCAATTTCATGCTGTCCGCACACCACCCCACAACCTATTACCATTGATTGCGAGCAAGTGCATCCGAACAAAAAACTATTATTGCGCAATCATTTGACCGTTTTACAGAAACATTTTCTGTTGTGGGGATTGACAATATTGGTTTGTGTGCGTATAGTTCGCATCTTTCGCTGCTACGGCAGTCAAAGCTTCTGTAAAGAAGCTTAAGTTTTGTTCTTTAAGAAGACAGATTACCGATAAGTGTGAGTGCCTGATGGTCTCACACTGCGACAAAAACAGACAAGAAGGATTAATGATGATTTAGGCTTTTAGTTTGAATTGTTATTGATTGCCTTGTCAGTTTCTTTGAAGCAGACCAGAATAAAGTAAGTTAGAGATTAAACATAAGAGTTTGATCCTGGCTCAGATTGAACGCTGGCGGCATGCTTTACACATGCAAGTCGAACGGCAGCACGAAAGAGCTTGCTCTTTTGGTGGCGAGTGGCGAACGGGTGAGTAATGCATCGGAACGTACCGAGTAATGGGGGATAACTATCCGAAAGGATAGCTAATACCGCATACGCTTTGAGAAGGAAAGTGGGGGCTCTTCGGACCTCACGTTATTCGAGCGGCCGATGTCTGATTAGCTAGTTGGTGGGGTAAAGGCCTACCAAGGCGACGATCAGTAGCGGGTCTGAGAGGATGATCCGCCACACTGGGACTGAGACACGGCCCAGACTCCTACGGGAGGCAGCAGTGGGGAATTTTGGACAATGGGCGCAAGCCTGATCCAGCCATGCCGCGTGTCTGAAGAAGGCCTTCGGGTTGTAAAGGACTTTTGTTAGGGAAGAAAAGGATAGTGTTAATACCATTATCTGCTGACGGTACCTAAAGAATAAGCACCGGCTAACTACGTGCCAGCAGCCGCGGTAATACGTAGGGTGCGAGCGTTAATCGGAATTACTGGGCGTAAAGCGAGCGCAGACGGTTTATTAAGCAAGATGTGAAATCCCCGAGCTTAACTTGGGAACTGCGTTTTGAACTGGTAAGCTAGAGTATGTCAGAGGGGGGTAGAATTCCACGTGTAGCAGTGAAATGCGTAGAGATGTGGAGGAATACCGATGGCGAAGGCAGCCCCCTGGGATAATACTGACGTTCATGCTCGAAAGCGTGGGTAGCAAACAGGATTAGATACCCTGGTAGTCCACGCCCTAAACGATGTCAATTAGCTGTTGGGCAACATGATTGCTTAGTAGCGTAGCTAACGCGTGAAATTGACCGCCTGGGGAGTACGGTCGCAAGATTAAAACTCAAAGGAATTGACGGGGACCCGCACAAGCGGTGGATGATGTGGATTAATTCGATGCAACGCGAAGAACCTTACCTGGTCTTGACATGTACGGAATCTTCCAGAGACGGAAGAGTGCCTTCGGGAGCCGTAACACAGGTGCTGCATGGCTGTCGTCAGCTCGTGTCGTGAGATGTTGGGTTAAGTCCCGCAACGAGCGCAACCCTTGTCATTAGTTGCCACCATTCAGTTGGGCACTCTAATGAGACTGCCGGTGACAAACCGGAGGAAGGTGGGGATGACGTCAAGTCCTCATGGCCCTTATGACCAGGGCTTCACACGTCATACAATGGTCGGTACAGAGGGTAGCCAAGCCGCGAGGTGGAGCCAATCTCAGAAAACCGATCGTAGTCCGGATTGCACTCTGCAACTCGAGTGCATGAAGTCGGAATCGCTAGTAATCGCAGGTCAGCATACTGCGGTGAATACGTTCCCGGGTCTTGTACACACCGCCCGTCACACCATGGGAGTGGGGGATACCAGAAGTAGGTAGGCTAACCGCAAGGAGGCCGCTTACCACGGTATGTTTCATGACTGGGGTGAAGTCGTAACAAGGTAGCCGTAGGGGAACCTGCGGCTGGATCACCTCCTTTCTAGAGAAAAAGAGACGATTAGGCACTCACACTTATCGGTAAACTGTACATAAAGATGCGACACATAGGGTTTGTAGCTCAGGTGGTTAGAGCACACGCTTGATAAGCGTGGGGTCGTAGGTTCAAGTCCTACCAGACCCACCAAGAGAAGCAAGCCGCAAGTAAAAAACCTCATGAGAGGAAAAGAGAATACTGGGGGCATAGCTCAGTTGGTAGAGCACCTGCTTTGCAAGCAGGGGGTCATCGGTTCGATCCCGTTTGCCTCCACCAAGATTTCCCAAATCAAAGCAGCCTGAAAGCATGTTAGGCTATTTTAATTTGCGAAAACAACGCATCGATCTTTAACAAATTGGAAAGCCGAAATCAACAAACAAAGACAAAAGTTTGGATTGGTTTGAAATGCTGGTGCAACAGCATTTCAGGCAGCCTGAAATGCCATTTAACGCAAGTTAAAAAGCAAACAGGCAAAAAAGAAACAAACAAAAGAATTTGGGTGATGATTGTATCGACTTAATCCTGAAACACAAAAGGCAGGATTAAGACACAACAAAGCAGTAAGCTTTATCAAAGTAGGGAATCTAAGTTATAGCGGTAGTCAACGCTGGTTATAACGAAGTCAAAAGGTTCTTCAAATGATAGAGTCAAGTGAATAAGTGCATCAGGTGGATGCCTTGGCGATGATAGGCGACGAAGGACGTGTAAGCCTGCGAAAAGCATCGGAGAGCTGGCAATAAAGCAATGACCCGGTGATGTCCGAATGGGGAAACCCACTTAGTTTACTAAGTATCCTTGTCTGAATACATAGGACAAGAGAAGCGAACCCGGAGAACTGAACCATCTAAGTACCCGGAGGAAAAGAAATCAACCGAGATTCCGCAAGTAGTGGCGAGCGAACGCGGAGGAGCCTGTATAAGATAGCCAAACTGTTAGAAGAAGGAATTGGAAACTTCTGCCATAGTGGGTGATAGCCCCGTATTCGAAAACAGATTGGTGGTACTAGGTATACGACAAGTAGGGCGGGACACGAGAAATCCTGTCTGAAGATGGGGGGACCATCCTCCAAGGCTAAATACTCATCATCGACCGATAGTGAACCAGTACCGTGAGGGAAAGGCGAAAAGAACCCCGGGAGGGGAGTGAAATAGAACCTGAAACCTGATGCATACATACAGTGGGAGCGGAATAATTCCGTGACTGCGTACCTTTTGTATAATGGGTCAACGACTTACATTCAGTAGCGAGCTTAACCGGATAGGGGAGGCGTAGGGAAACCGAGTCTTAATAGGGCGACATAGTTGCTGGGTGTAGACCCGAAACCGAGTGATCTATCCATGGCCAGGATGAAGGTGCCGTAACAGGTACTGGAGGTCCGAACCCACGCATGTTGCAAAATGCGGGGATGAGCTGTGGATAGGGGTGAAAGGCTAAACAAACTCGGAGATAGCTGGTTCTCCCCGAAAACTATTTAGGTAGTGCCTCGAGTATGAGACTGATGGGGGTAAAGCACTGTTATGGCTAGGGGGTTATTGCAACTTACCAACCCATGGCAAACTAAGAATACCATCAAGTTGCTCCTCGGGAGACAGACATCGGGTGCTAACGTCCGGTGTCAAGAGGGAAACAACCCAGACCGCCAGCTAAGGTCCCAAATGACAGATTAAGTGGTAAACGAAGTGGGAAGGCACAGACAGCCAGGATGTTGGCTTAGAAGCAGCCATCATTTAAAGAAAGCGTAATAGCTCACTGGTCGAGTCTTCCTGCGCGGAAGATGTAACGGGGCTCAAATCTGTAACCGAAGCTGCGGATGCACTTTTAGTGCATGGTAGGGGAGCGTTCTGTAGGCCTGAGAAGGTGTATCGTAAGGTATGCTGGAGGTATCAGAAGTGCGAATGTTGACATGAGTAGCGATAAAGCGGGTGAAAAGCCCGCTCGCCGAAAGCCCAAGGTTTCCTACGCAACGTTCATCGGCGTAGGGTGAGTCGGCCCCTAAGGCGAGGCAGAGATGCGTAGTCGATGGGAAACGGGTTAATATTCCCGTACTTGATTCAAATGCGATGTGGGGACGGAGAAGGTTATGCTGGCAATCTGTTGGAATAGATTGTTTAAGCCGGTAGGTAGAAGGAGTAGGCAAATCCGCTTCTTTAATATCGAGACGTGATGACGAGTGTCTACGGACATGAAGCAGCAAATACCACGCTTCCAGGAAAAGCCACTAAGCTTCAGTTTGAATTGAACCGTACCGCAAACCGACACAGGTGGGCAGGATGAGAATTCTAAGGCGCTTGAGAGAACTCGGGAGAAGGAACTCGGCAAATTGATACCGTAACTTCGGGAGAAGGTATGCCCTCTAATGTAAAGGACTTGCTCCGGAAGCATCTGAGGGTCGCAGAGAATCGGTGGCTGCGACTGTTTATTAAAAACACAGCACTCTGCTAACACGAAAGTGGACGTATAGAGTGTGACGCCTGCCCGGTGCTGGAAGGTTAATTGAAGATGTTAGCGCATCGGATCGAAGCCCCAGTAAACGGCGGCCGTAACTATAACGGTCCTAAGGTAGCGAAATTCCTTGTCGGGTAAGTTCCGACCCGCACGAATGGCGTAACGATGGCCACACTGTCTCCTCCCGAGACTCAGCGAAGTTGAAATGGTTGTGAAGATGCAATCTCCCCGCTGCTAGACGGAAAGACCCCGTGAACCTTTACTGTAGCTTTGCATTGGACTTTGAAGTCACTTGTGTAGGATAGGTGGGAGGCTTAGAAGCAGAAACGCCAGTTTCTGTGGAGCCGTCCTTGAAATACCACCCTGGTGGCTTTGAGGTTCTAACCCAGACCCGTAATCCGGGTCGGGGACCGTGCATGGTAGGCAGTTTGACTGGGGCGGTCTCCTCCCAAAGAGTAACGGAGGAGTTCGAAGGTTACCTAGGTCCGGTCGGAAATCGGACTGATAGTGCAATGGCAAAAGGTAGCTTAACTGCGAGACCGACAAGTCGAGCAGGTGCGAAAGCAGGACATAGTGATCCGGTGGTTCTGAATGGAAGGGCCATCGCTCAACGGATAAAAGGTACTCCGGGGATAACAGGCTGATTCCGCCCAAGAGTCCATATCGACGGCGGAGTTTGGCACCTCGATGTCGGCTCATCACATCCTGGGGCTGTAGTCGGTCCCAAGGGTATGGCTGTTCGCCATTTAAAGTGGTACGTGAGCTGGGTTTAAAACGTCGTGAGACAGTTTGGTCCCTATCTGCAGTGGGCGTTGGAAGTTTGACGGGGGCTGCTCCTAGTACGAGAGGACCGGAGTGGACGAACCTCTGGTGTACCGGTTGTGACGCCAGTCGCATCGCCGGGTAGCTAAGTTCGGAAGAGATAAGCGCTGAAAGCATCTAAGCGCGAAACTCGCCTGAAGATGAGACTTCCCTGAGGATTTAATCCTCCTAAAGAGTCGTTCGAGACCAGGACGTTGATAGGCAGGGTGTGGAAGCACGGTAACGTGTGAAGCTAACCTGTACTAATTGCTCGTGAGGCTTGACTCTATCATTTGAAGAACTTTGCAATAAAACAAAGTGAAGCAAAGATAAAGCTTACTGATGAATACATTCATCACCGAAATAAGACAAAATAAAGTAATAAATAAAAAGTTGATAAACGGCTTGCCAATTTGACAGTTTATGTTTGGCGACCATAGCGGTTTGGTCCCACTCCTTCCCATCCCGAACAGGACAGTGAAACGAACCAGCGCCGATGATAGTATGGATTCCCATGCGAAAGTAGGTCATCGCCAAACTCCTTATGCAAAACCCCTTTGGTTGCCATCACAGCCAAAGGGGTTTAGTCTTGGGGGCTGTTTGATTTTATTTGTTACAGCAGCCTGTAAGTGAAATATATTTGCTACGGTGCAATGATTGGCTTGCATAATGCATACTTTGAAAATAGAATGCGGCTTTTGTTTTAAATCACTTTATGGAGATTTTATCATGTTGAAAAAATTATTCTTGGCTGTGCTGGCTTCGTTGAGCTTTTCTTTTGCGCTGGCTGCGGTTGATTTGAACACGGCAACGGTGGAGCAACTGAGTACGCTGAAAGGCATTAAGGCGAAAAAAGCTACGGCAATTGTGGAATACCGTCAAAAAAATGGTGCGTTCAAATCAGTGGATGATTTGAAAAACGTGCCCGGTATCGGGCAAAAAACAGTGGATAAGTTGAGAAGCGAATTGACGGTGGGCGCTGCTGCGCCTGCCGCCCAACCCAAAGCGGCCCCCAAACCTGCTGCGTCTAAGGCTGATAAGACTAATAAGGCTGATGCCGCTAAGTGATTGGGAATAACGATAAAAACCGCCATGACTTAATGTCGCGGCGGTTTTGTTACTGGAAATGAAAAAATATAACTGTTATAATCCACAAGCTTTCACTTTGGAAGCGTTTTTATTTTTCAACGCTCGCATCGCACAAAAAAGGGTGCTTGTTTTCAGGTTCTAGTGTGTGATGTTTGCTTTAACCCTTTAAAGGAATATTATGTCTCAAGTTACTATGCGCCAGATGATTGAAGCTGGCGTTCACTTTGGCCACCAAACCCGTTATTGGAATCCCAAAATGGCGCAGTACATTTTTGGTGCGCGCAATAAGATTCACATCATCAATTTGGAAAAAACGGTTCCGTTGTTCCAAGAAGCGCAAGAAGTTGTGCGCCGTTTGGTTGCGAATAAAGGTACGGTTTTGTTTGTGGGTACGAAACGCCAAGCCCGTGAAATCATTAAAGAAGAAGCGCAGCGCGCAGGCATGCCTTATGTGGACTATCGTTGGTTGGGCGGTATGCTGACTAACTATAAAACAGTAAAACAATCTATCAAACGTTTGGAAGAAAAAACAGCAATTTTGGCTAATGCTGAGAGCAGCGGCTACAACAAAAAAGAATTGCTGGATATGACACGCGAAGTAGAAAAACTGGAACGTTCTTTGGGCGGCATTAAAGAGATGAAAGGTTTGCCTGACGCGATTTTTGTGATTGATACGGGCTACCAACATGGTACTTTGGTTGAGGCAGCTAAATTGGGCATTCCCGTAATTGCGGTTGTGGATAGCAATAACAGCCCTGATTTGGTGCAATATGTTATCCCTGGTAACGATGACTCTGCAAAAGCGATTCGCTTGTATTGCCGTGGTATCGCCGATGCGGTATTGGAAGGCAAAAACCAAGCCGTTGCGGAAACGGTTGCTGCGGCTCAAGCTGCTGCGGCTGCTTAATTATTGATTGTTGATTTCAGGCTGCCTGAATATTTAGGCAGCCTGAAAATTAGTTATAGAGATTGGAGAAACTCATGGCAGAAATTACTGCAAAAATGGTTGCGGATTTGCGCGCGGCTACTGGCTTGGGCATGATGGAATGCAAAAAAGCCTTGGTTGAAGCGGAAGGCAACATGGAAAAAGCGGAAGAAATCTTGCGTATTAAATCGGGTGCGAAAGCGGGTAAATTGGCCGGCCGCACTGCAGCGGAAGGCGTGTTGGCCTTTGCGATTGAAGGCAACGTGGGCGCTTTGGTTGAAGTGAACTGCGAAACAGACTTTGTTGCCAAAGACGCGGGTTTTGTGGCGTTTGCTAACTTTGTAGCCAAAATGGCTGCCGAGAAAAAACCGGCTACGGTTGAAGAGTTGAGCGCGTTGGTTGAAGAAGAGCGCAAAGCGGTGATTGCCAAGCTGGGCGAAAATATGTCGGTTCGCCGCTTTCAAGTGATTGAAACGGCTAATAATCTGGTGGCTTACATTCACGGCGCTTTGGCAACCGAAGGCGTTTTGGTTGAATACAAAGGCGTGGAAGACGTGGCGCGCAAAGTGGGCATGCACATCGTGGCGGCAAAACCGCAATGCGTGAGCGAAGACCAAGTGGATGCGGCTTTGGTGGAAAAAGAACGCCATATTTACACCGAGCAAGCGATTGCTTCCGGCAAACCTGCTGAAATCGCGGCGAAAATGGTTGAAGGGCGCATCAAAAAATACTTGGCCGAGGTTACTTTGAACGGTCAGGCGTTTGTGATGAATCCCGACCAAACCGTGGCGCAATTCTTGAAAGAGAACGGTTCGGAAGTGGTTTCTTTCGTTCGCTATAAAGTGGGCGACGGTATTGAGAAAAAAGAAGTGGATTACGCGGCGGAAGTGGCTGCGGCTGCAAAAGTGTAAGTTTGCTTCTGATGTGAAAAGCACTCATCTTGCGATGGGTGCTTTTTGTTTTTGGCTTCGCGGCCTTGCTTCGCTACGCAGGTTGAAACCTTTGCAAAAACCCTGAGGCAGCCTGAAATCTAAAATGGAGCGGCGACGGCTTGCTGCCAAAAGATTTCAGGCTGCCTATGTGGATAACTTTGTGGGTAATCATTTGATGCGCTGGTAGCGCCCGCCTGCCATGCTGGCTACGATGCCGTCCAGCTCCCATTCGGTGAGCTGGGCGTAGATGTCGGCGGCGGGTTGTTCTGTTTGTTCGGCTAGGGTGTCGGGGTGGATGGGGTCGTAGCCCATTTTGGTAAGCAAAGGGTGTTCGTTGGTGGATTCGGGTTCGGGCGAGGGTGTCGTTGTGGGTAACTCTGTGGATAAGGGCTGGGATAAGGTGGGCTTGGGTTTAGCGGCGTGGGTTTTGGGTTTCAGGCTGCTGGGGGCGATGCGGGCGGGGTAGGAGAGTTCGTCCACAATGTCCATAAGGTTTTCAACGAGTTTTGCGCCTTCTTTGATGAGTTTGTGGCAGCCTTTGGCGTGTGGATTGTCAATTGAGCCTGGTATTGCCATCACGTCGCGCCCCATTTCGCTGGCGAGGCGGGCGGTGATGAGTGAGCCGCTTTCTAGCGCGGCTTCTACCACCAGCACGGCTTGGCTTTGCGCGGCGATGATTCGGTTGCGGCGGGGGAAGTTGCCTGCCAGCGGGCGGGTGTCCAGCGGAAATTCGGAGACGATGAGACCTTGCTCGGCGATTTGATGTGCAAGGGCGCGGTTGCTGGCGGGATAGATGCGGTCGATGCCTGTGCCCCAAACGGCGATGGTGCCGGCTTTGCCTTTGAGCGCGCCTTGGTGGGCGGCGGTGTCGATGCCTGCTGCCATGCCTGATATAACGGTGATGCCGTATTCGCTGAGGGCTTGCCCGAAATCGTGGGCGATGCGCATGGCTTGCGGGGTGGCGTGGCGGCTGCCCACGATGGCAATGCTGGGTTTGTGCAGCCATTCGGGGTTGCCGCGCAGAAACAATACGGGCGGCGCGGTGATGCCTTCGGCGAGCATGGCGGGGTAATCGCTGTCGCACGAGAGCATCAGGCGGCAGCCGGGTTGTTGCTCCCATTGCAGCGCGGCTTCGGCGGCGGCGCGGGCGAGGCTTGTGTTGTGCCATTCGCGGGCGGTGTGTTTGGCTTGCTTGCCCAGTTGCGCGATGACTTCGGCGGGCGCTTGCAAGGCTGCGCTGGCGGTGCCGTACATTTGTAAGAGAAGCGCGAAACTTTCCGCGCCGATGTGGGGCGTGAAAGCGAGTTGTAGCCATGCTTGGCGTTCGGATTCGGTCATGGGGTGTCCTTTTGTGGAAAGCGGGCGGGCAGGTTTCATATTCAGGGCAGCCTGAAATTTGGGCTAATCTGGTTGGCAAGGTTGGCTATTTTACAGGCAGATTTCGGGTAGAATGCCGGTTTTTTCAGGCTGCCTGAAAATCACAGCCAGCCTCGTCAATCTCTCCAATCAGGAAAACGCATGCAGATTACCCGCCTGAAACCCGCCAACATTGAAGCCATTATTGAACACCTGATTTTCCGCATCCGTGCCAGCAATCGTGCGCACAACGCCGCCTGCTCCTTCGGCTGGCTGTTTGTGCACGGCTTTGAAGAAGGCGCGTCGTTTGAATTTGGTGCAGGCGCAGCGGTAAGCGACCCGCAGTTGCTGCTGGAATATGAAATAGGCGGCGAAATTTGGGACTATGCCGACGCTTATGAAAACGAGGATGACGATGAAGTCCCCGGCGAGCGCGAGCTGGAAGGCGTGTACGAATGGAGCGAAGCCGACTGGCGGCTGGCAGCGGGCGAAGAAAGCGGTCAAATTGCCCTGCAATTTGGCGATTGGCAGATTGTTTCCGATGGCAAAGAGTGGCAAACCATCGGCTTCACGGCGGAAAATGAAGAGGACAACGTGTTCAGCCAACACGTTTACCGCCACATCCTCGCCGAAGCCGCCCGTCGCTATCCAAGCGAAATCCAAGGCTTCGTGTTGGAAATGCACGACAGCGCGCTGCCCAGAGAATGGGTGGATGCGCAGACGCAGGCAGCCTGAAAACTGCATAGAGTGGCTGAAAACCTAACCGCCGCCATGCCCGCGCAGACGGAGATTTTGCAACCGATTCAATCCGCATTTTTTGTTTGCCACGGAGAGTCGCCATGAACACCCTGCCCGATTTCTGCCAAGACTATCTCCACCGCACTTTGCAGCCCGCCGCGTTGTTTACTTGGGATTGCAGCTAAACGCGATGCGCACAGAGGCAGCCTGAAACCCTCATTTCAGGCTGCCTCAACCATATCTGTTATAATTTATAGTGAATTCAATTTGAATGAGTACAAGGCGGCGAGCCGCAGATAGTACAAGTAGTACAGCAAGGCGAGCCAACGCAGTAATCATTCAAATTCAATTCACTATACACTTTCCAAACAAAGGACAACCCCATGAAAACCACCCCCCTTATCCTCGCCCTCATCGCCACCGCCGCCCTATCCGCCTGCACATGGGAAACCTATGCGGGCGACGACGGCAGAACCCACGTTCGCCAAAAATACCCCACCGGCACAGGTGTTTACTACACCAACGGCGCGGCATCGCAAAACACCCTGTACCACAGCGCGCGCCCCGAGCCACACGCCATCTTGCCCAATACAGGCGAATAGTTGTTTACAGGCAAATCATCATTTTCAGGCTGCCTCAGCAAGATAAGGCAGCCTGAAACCATATTGCTTATAGTAAAACCCCACCCCAAAGGAAACCCCATGACCCTAAACATCATCATCCTCGCCGCAGGCAAAGGCACGCGCATGTATTCCCGCCAGCCCAAAGTGTTGCACCCCATCGGCGGCAAACCCATGCTCGCGCACGTTATCCAAACCGCGCAAACGCTCGCCCCGCAAGCCATCCATGTGGTGATTGGGCATGGCAAAGAGCAAGTGAAACAACAGCTTGCCGCTGCCAACGTAAACTGGGTGGAGCAAACCGAGCAGCTTGGCACAGGACACGCCGTCAAAACCGCGCTGCCGCATCTGCCGCCGCATGGGCGCACGCTGGTGCTATACGGCGATGTGCCGCTGATTGATGCCGCAAACTTGCACGCCCTGTTGGATGCCGCAGGCGAGGGCGTAGGCATCCTCACCGACATCATGGACAACCCCGCGGGCTACGGGCGCATCATCCGCAACGAGCGCGGGCAAGTGGTGCAAATCGTAGAAGAAAAAGATGCCACCGCCGCGCAAAAAGCTATCCGCGAAGTGAACACTGGCATTTTTGTGTTGGCCAATCAATATTTGGGCGGCTGGCTGAACGCGCTGCAAAGCAACAACGCGCAGGGCGAATATTATCTGACCGATGTCGTCGCCCTTGCCGTGCGCGATGGCGTTGCCATCACGCCGCAGCCCGTGTCGGCGCATCATCTTGCCGCAGGCGTGAACAACAAAATGCAACTGGCTGAATTGGAACGCATTTTCCAGCAAAACCAAGCGCGGCAACTGCTGCAAAGCGGCGTAACCCTGCTGGACCCCAGCCGCTTTGACCTGCGCGGCAGCCTGAAACACGGGCAAGACGTGCAAATTGACGTGAACTGCGTGTTCACAGGCGATTGCGAATTGGGCGACAACGTAACCATCGGCGCCAACTGCGTGCTACACAACGCCAAAATCGCCGCAGGCACGCGCATCGCCCCGTTCAGCCACTTGGAAGACTGCACCATCGGCGCAAACGCGCAAATCGGTCCGTTCGCCCGCCTGCGCCCCCAAGCCGTGCTGGCGGACGAAGTGCATATCGGCAATTTTGTGGAAGTGAAAAACAGCCAAATCGGGCGCGGCAGCAAAGCCAACCATTTGAGCTACATCGGCGACACCACCATCGGCGAGCAAACCAACATTGGCGCGGGCACAATCACCGCCAATTACGACGGCGTAAACAAACACCAAACCACCATCGGCAACCAAGTGCGCATCGGCTCCAACAGCGTGCTGGTCGCCCCCGTAACCATTGGCGATAAGGCGACCACGGGCGCGGGCAGCGTGATTACCAAAAACTGCGCCGCGGGCAAGCTGGTGATTGCCCGCGCACGCCAGCAAACGGTTGAAGGCTGGGCTCGCCCCGAAAAGCCAGCCAAATTCTAAACCAAAGGCAGCCTGAAAACGTTGCCCAACCCAAAACGAAGCAAGAAATAGCAACCGCCGTCATTCCCGCGCAGGCGGGAATCTTGGCAGAATGCAAGCCATGTATGGTTTTTACAAAGATTGCCGAATGCCAAATAAGATGCCCGCCTGCGCGGGAATGACGGCGGTGGTTATTTTCAGGCGGCTTACCAATAAAGTTTTCAGGCTGCCTCAAAGCCGTGCTATGGCTACGGAATTAGGTAGGGCAGCCTGCGTAGCGAAGCTAAAACGAATTCTCCCCCGTTTCGCTTCATCCATTCACTTTCAGGCTGCCCAAACCCTGCCGCAGATTCAACCGTTGCATGGCGTTGCACCGCCATACCCACGCTTCGCCCGCGCTAAACTTCCGCCGCCCGCGCCATCTCACGCCTTTCCCAATCCAACCACGAAAGCCCCGCCATGCCCGCCATCCAAACCCGCACCTTCCCCAGCCCGCTGGGCAAAATCATTGTCTGTGCCACCGAGCAAGGCTTATGCCTGCTGGAATTCGTTGGCAGCAAACGCATAGAGCGCGAGCAGCAAGATTTGCAACGCCTGCTGCAACGCCCCATCGCCGTCGGCGACAACATCCACTTGCAGCAAACCGAAGCCGAGCTCAACGAATACTTTTCAGGCTGCCGCATCCAATTTAGCGTTGCCCTGCACACGCCCGCCACCCCGTTTCAGGCTGCCGTGTGGCAAGCCCTGCAAACCATTCCCTACGGCAAAACCGTCAGCTACCAAGAACAAGCCAACCGCATCGGCAAGCCCACCGCCGTGCGTGCCGTAGCCAACGCCAACGGCGCAAACCGCGTGTCCATCATCATCCCCTGCCACCGCGTCATCGGCTCGGACGGTAGCCTAACGGGCTACGCAGGCGGCTTGCAGCGCAAACAATGGCTGCTGGCGCACGAACGCGGCGAGTTGCCGAACAGCCAGGATTTGTTTGGCGAGAGTTTGTTTTAGGCAGCCTGAAACCTTTGCAAAACCCCAAAGGCAGCCTGAAATCTAAAATGGAGCGGCGGCGGCTCGCCGCCAAATGGCTACAAACAGAGCATCACGGGTTTACCAAAATGTCGGCGAGCCGCCGACGCTCCATTGGTTACCCGTTTTGCAAAGGTTTCAATCTGTATTCATTATTTGCATAAGCAGCCTGAAACCTTTGCAATAACGCTGAGGCAGCCTGAAATAGCCTAGCCCATTCAAACCATGCCCATTTGCCCCATTTTTGCTTGCGCTGATTAAGACGACTGTTGCAGATGATAGAAAGGCGGATTGAAAAAACGCCTTCGCTAGCGCAGTTCCAACCATTCAACCCAAAGGAAAAATCATGATTCGTATCGTCATTTTGTTTCTTTTAGCCTTTTGGCTCGGTATTGCTTGTTTTGTCATCTTTTTGTCGCCTAAACCTACTAAAAATAAACTGGCTGTACGCATTGTTACCTTATGCTTTTTGATGCTGCCGTTTGGCGGTTGGTGGTTATATCTGACTATTGACGGTTACCGTGCTTATTTAGCAGGCAAGGAAGCCTGCAAGCAAGCCAAAATAACCATTTATGTGCCGTATGAGAAATGGCGCGAAATGGTGGGCGGGCATGAGGCATGGGTAAAACTTGCTGACTATGGAACCAGAACAGTGCGTGAACTTTCCGAAGAAGAAAAGCAGAAATACCCGAGTACTTTTAATTTTAAGGGTGTTGAATATCATCTAGAATATTTAATTCATAAGCGTGTTTTGGTTTATGAATCAGGATATTATAAGTTTAATGATTATGCGAATTTGGATAGCGTTCTTTACTATGATTGGGAAACTAAAACTGTACTGTATCAATACACTCGCTTTCCTAAAAATTACAGTTCAGGGCTAACCGTATCCAATCTACTTGGCATCCGAAGTGGGCATAAAGAATGTGAACCCAAAGAAGAACATGACACGCATGCTTATTATTTTTATCGCAAATAACCTAAGCTAGAAGCGTAAAAAAGGCGCAGCGAAAAACGCCACGCTCTAATGTTTTAACACGATTGCCACTTCCCAAACCCCAATAGGTTTTCAGGCTGCCTAATAACCCATTAGGCAGCCTGAAACGGTATTTGATTGCGGAATAAATCTTGTAGGGCGTGTGGCTTTGCCACGCACTATGAAACATTGGCTAAACGGTGCATGGCGAAGCCGCACACCCTGCTCGTATCGTTTTCAGGCTGCCTAATCCCATCAATCCCGTTTCGCCCGAAAGTGAAACAAATGCTGCGTAACCGCCAGCCATGCGCCCATAATGCCGAGCAAACACACCACCAGCAGCACCACCGTCATTTCCGATGGCGTAAACGTGCGCCATTGCAAATTGATGCCATAGGGCTGGAAGATTTGATTGACCAACGGCTGCGAGGTTTGCATCACCAGCGTGCACAGCCCCAAGCTCATGCCCGATGCCAGCAGGCTTTCCCACGCCGCTTGATACAAAAACGGACGGCGCACAAACGATGAGGGCGCGCCCAACAGCTTGGTGATTTCAATTTCTTCTTTATGCGTCAAAATTTGCAGGCGAATGGTGTTATTGGCAACCAACACAAACGCCAGCCCCAGCGTAACCGCTAAAAACCAAAACACTTTGTTTACCAACTGATTGAATTGATACAAGGTTTGCATCCATTCCTTGTCCATTTGCGCCGATTCCACCATCGGATAATGCGACAAATCTTCTTGCAATGCCGCAATCGCCTGCGGATTGTTTTCTTTCGGCGTAACGATAAACGCATCGGGCAGCGGGTTTTCATCCAGCATCGCGCCAATGTCTTGCCCGCCCATTGCTTGTTGCATTTCCGCCAAGCCTTGCTCCTTGCCCACAAATTTCACCGCTTGCACGCGCTTGTCTTCGGCGAGCAGTTTTTGCACGGTTTCATTGTTAACGGGGCTGGCGGCCGCATCCATATACAGCGTGATGTTGGGTACATCGTTGAGCTTGTCTAACACGTCTTTGCTGCTTTGCACACCCAAATACAGCGTGAGCGGCAGCGTCATGGCAATCGACAGCATCGCCAAAATCAGCAGCGAGGCAATCGGCTGTTTGAAAAAATAGCCTGCGGCGCGTTTCGCGCTTTCGGCGTGTAACGAAAAATAATTGCTGCTCATCCTGCAAACCTCCCGCCTTGTAAACGCAAAATGCGATGCCCGTAATCCTGCATTAGGGTTTCATCGTGCGCCGACACGATTACGGTGGTGCCCACTTGGTGAAACGATTTGAACAATTCCATGATGTCCAGCGCGTAGGCGCGGTCTAGGTTGGCGGAGGGCTCGTCGGCAATCAACAAGCTGGGCTGGTGCACCACGGCGCGGGCGATGCACAGGCGTTGCTGCTCGCCGCCTGATAAGCCGTTGGGGTCAGACAGCTCGCGCCCCGCCAAACCCACTTTTTCAATCGCCACGCGCGCGCGCTTTTCGGCGGATTCGTTGTCGTAGCCGATGATGCGCAAGGGTAGCATCACGTTTTGCAACACATTGCGGTCAAACAGGATTTTGTGGTCTTGGAACACGATGCCGATGTGTTGGCGCATATAGCACAGCTGGTTGTCGCTTAGCTCGCCCAAATCGTGTTTGTTTACTAATACTTTGCCGGTGGTGGGCTTGGTGATGCCCGCAATCAAACGCAACACAGTGGATTTGCCCGCGCCCGAATGCCCTGCAATAAAAATCATCTCGCCCTTGGCGATGGTGAAGCTCACATTCTTTAAGGCTTGGTAGCCGCCGGGATAGGTTTTGGAAACGGATTCAAAACGGATCATTGCGTGTTTTTACTCTTTTGAAATAACGGCGTGATTATACGCGAACAAAGGCAGCCTGAAAAACGTGTGGATAAGTGTGTGGGCAGGGCGTGATTATGCTGTGCATGGATGGTGGATTTTCAGGCTGCATCAGGCTTTGCAAGGGGGTGGGCGAGGTGTGGATAAAGATGTGGGCAACTGTGCTGCGCGTGTTGGCGGGGCGGGGCTGTGTTAAAATGCGCGCCTTTGCATTTATCGCGTTTCAGGCTGCCTTTGGGCAGGGCGGCGCAGCAGGATAGGGCAGCCTGAAAACGAGTTTCGGCGTAGCTAAAACGCGAAACCATCTATCAGCCAACGCATTATCAGAGGCAGCCTGAAAACCGATTTCAGGCTGCCCATCATCAAGGAATAACCATGCTAGACAACCTAACCAACCGATTCTCCAAAGTATTCAAAAACATTCGCGGCAAAGCCACGCTCACCGAAGACAACATCAAAGAAGCGTTACGCGAAGTGCGCCTTGCGCTGCTGGAAGCCGATGTGGCGTTGCCGATTGTGAAAGATTTTGTGAACCAAGTGAAAGAACGCGCGTTGGGACACGAGTTCGCCCACGATTTAACCCCCGACCAAGCCTTTTTCGGCATTGTGAACGAAGCCTTAACCGAGCTGATGGGCAAGGAAAACAGCGCGTTAAACTTGGCTGCCGCGCCGCCTGCCACCGTGCTGATGGCGGGTTTGCAGGGCGCGGGCAAAACCACCACCGTGGGCAAGCTGTCGCGCTTGCTCAAAGAGCAGGATAAGAAAAAGAAAATCTTGCTGGTGTCGGCAGACGTGTATCGCCCCGCCGCGATTGAGCAGTTGAAATTGTTGGCCGAGCAAGTGGGCGTGGATTTTTTCCCGTCCGATGTGTCGCAAAAGCCGGTGGACATCGCCCTTGCCGCGCAGGATTACGCCAAAAAGCATTTTTATGATGTACTGATGGTGGACACCGCAGGGCGTTTGGCGATTGACGAAGAAATGATGAACGAAATCAAGGCAATTCATGCGGCGGTGAACCCTGTGGAAACGCTGTTTGTGGTGGATGCGATGCTGGGGCAGGATGCGGTGAACACCGCGCAGGCGTTTAACGAAGCCTTGCCGCTCACGGGCGTGATTTTGACCAAAATGGATGGCGATTCGCGCGGCGGTGCGGCGTTGTCGGTGCGCCAAGTAACAGGCAAGCCGATTAAGTTTTTGGGGATTGGCGAAAAAATCAACGGTTTGGAGCCGTTTTACCCCGACCGCGTGGCAGGGCGCATTTTGGGCATGGGCGATGTGGTTACCCTGATTGAAGATGTGCAAAAAGGCATTGATGAAGAAGTTGCCGCCGAAATGGCGAAAAAACTGCATCGCGGCAAGGGCTTTGATTTAAACGACTTTAAAGCGCAAATCCAGCAAATGCGCAATATGGGCGGCTTGGAAAGCCTGCTGTCTAAAATGCCAGGCGAATTGGGGCAAGCTGCCAAGCAAATCCCCGAGGGTACGGCAGAAAAAGCGATGGGACACGTGGAAGCCATCATCAATTCTATGACCCCGAAAGAACGCGCCAACCCCGCCATCATCAAAGCCAGCCGCAAAAAACGCATTGCCGCAGGGGCAGGCACCACGGTGCAAGAAGTAAACAAAATGTTGAAGCAGTTTGAGCAATCGCAGCAGATGATGAAGATGTTTAGCGGCAAGGGGTTGGGCAAATTGATGAAATTGGCAGGCGGGATGAAGGGGATGTTTCCCAAGATGTAAGCAAGGCATTGAGGCAGCCTGAAAACGGATGGATTCTGTTTTTAGCTTCGCAACTCCGCTTCGCTACGCAGGCTGCCTATTGATTGAATTGGAATGCAGGTTGCTCGCCCTTTCCCGTTAGGCAGCCTGAAAACACTCAAAGGAAACCCCATGAGCGAAAGCAGCAGAAAAAAAGGCATCATCGCCACCATCGGCGGGCTATGCACCGCCATTGCCGGCACCACCGTTTACCAAGTGGCCGTGGACCAGCTGGTGATACGCCCCGGGCAGCAGGTGCTGACCAAATTTCTGGCGGGGCAATATGAGCACAGCCTGCAAAACGGCATGAGCATGGTGGGCAGCATGATTCAAAACAACCCCGACAGCATTGCCGCCGCCGCCAACGATTTGGCGCAAGCCAATCTGCCGCCCGCCGCCAACATCCAACTGCAATGCCGCCCGTTGGAAGGCGAAGAGGCTTGTTTGCAACGCAACACCGCAGAATTAAAAGCCCGTCTGGGCTGGGAAAAGCAGCAGGCGCGGTTAAAAGCGCTGGATAACGCTTATTCCGCCTGTCGCGACCAAACCGCGCAAAACCCGAAAATCGATTTGGCCGCCCGAGAATTGGTGTATGAAGCCAATATCCGCTGCTTGGTTGCCGATGGCTACGGCAAAGAGCTTAACGCGCTCGCCCAAAACGATGCCAACCTTGCCCAAATCATCGCGCAAACCCAAGACGATTTAACCAACCCGCCCGCCCAAAACAAGGAATAAGCATGAAAAACATTTTATTGATGGCAACCGGCAGCCTGCTGCTTGCCGCCTGCACCAGCACAGCCGACATCAGTGCCAGCCCCGCCTATCGTGCGCAGCTAGAAAAAATTCGCCAAGATTGCGCCCATTATTATTCGGGGCAAGACATGGCAACCGAAGGCAAAATTGCCAACTGCATCAACGCCCGCAAAGCCGGCATTCGGCTGTAATCCCGTTAGCCATAAGTCAAAGGCAGACTTACCCCTTTGTCCAAATCTTTGATTTGGGTATAAAGGGGTATACCGCAGCGCAGCGAAGGTTGAAAACGATTTCCCGTTTTAGCTTCGCAACTCCGCTTTGCTACGCAGGCTGCCTTTCATCCGTTCAATCAATCATCCCGCGCCCCGCACGAAACCGCTTCGTGGCGTTCACTTCGCGCTCCTTCTTTTCCCCTAGCGCATACCAATCCACATGGCGCGTGCAATACATCACCGCAAACAGCGTGGCAAACAGCAGGCAAGAGCCCACCAGCAAGTTATATTCCTGCATCCGCAGCAGCACAAACATCGTGCCATACGCCAAACACAGCAAACCCACCATCAAATTAACCCCCTGCCAATTCGCCAGCACAAACTGCAAATACCACCACAGCAAGCCGATGCACGCCGCCGCGCCCAACACATAAGCCGCCACAAAGCCGATATGCTCCGCAAACGACAACAGCAGCAAATAAAACATCGACAACGCCGAGCCCACTAGCAAATACTGCATCGGATGAATGCGCCAATCCTGCAACACCTCGCTCAAAAAGAACGCGCTAAACACCATAATCACCAACACCATCCCATATTTCATGCTGCGGATAATCATCTGATAATCCAGCGAACCCAGCAGCGCGCTCGAATGATAATAATCCCGCTGCACCGCCAAGCTGTGAATAAACATCAGCACAATAGAAAACACCACGCACAAGCCCAAAATGCTCCATAGCTTATTTGCCATCATCAAACTCCGATACCGCAGCCCGTAATCGTCATTTCAGGCTGCCTTAATTGAACACCCGGCCATTATGCAAAACCAACATCAAAATCTTGTGAACAAGTTATCAAGAATTTATGAAGATTGCGTTGTGAGATAAAATTCCCGCGTTGCACGCATCATAATAGGCAGCCTGAAAACCATTGCAAAGCCAAATCCGCAACCAATGCAGCGTCGGCGGCTTGCCGACATCTTGGCAACCAATAAAGTTTGATTAAATCCGCCATTTAACGACAAGCCCTCACCCCGCCATTCTAGATTTCAGGCTGCCTCAGAAACCCCGCAAAGGTTTTAGCCTGAATCCCCCCGTTCCACTCCATCCCCCAACCGCCATGCCCCACATCCTTATCCTAGAAGACGAAGCCGAAATCGCCGAAATCATCGCCATCGCCCTCAAGCGCGACTGCCACACCAGCCAAATCGCCCCCACCGCCCAAGCCGCCGGCCAGCATCTCGCCCGCGAAGCCTACGACCTACTGCTGCTAGACGTAGGCTTGCCCGACATCAACGGCTTTGACTACCTCAAAACCCTGCGCCACCAACATCCCAGCCTGCCCGTTATCATGCTCACCGCCCAAGACGAAGAAACCGACCGCATCCTCGGGCTGGAACTCGGCGCAGACGACTACATCGGCAAACCGTTCAGCCCGCGCGAACTCAACGCCCGCATCAAAGCCCTGCTGCGCCGCACCCAAAGGCAGCCTGAAAACGAGTGCAGCCAAAACGAGCCCAACCCCAATCCACCACAAGCCCAATGGCAACAATGGCAAGACGACACCCAAGCCCACTGCATCCGCCACCAAGGGCAAGCCCTCCCCCTCACCCTCGGCGAATACCGCCTACTGCGCACCCTCATCGCCCACCCCCAGCGCGTGTACACCCGCGAAGAACTGCTCACCGCCATGTTTGGCAGCAACCACCCCTCCGACCCCCACACCATCAACACCCACATCCGCGCCCTGCGCCAAAAACTGCGCAACGCCCAAATAGACCCCGCCTGCATACACACCCACCACGGCATCGGATACAGCTTCCAATGAGCAAATATTTCAAAAACATCAGCCTGCGCCTGTTTTTCATCCTGCTGGGTATCAGCACCCTGCTCACCGCCCACGCATGGCTCAACCAAAGCCCCCATATCCAAGCCCACATCGCCGCCACCCTCGTTCTGCTGGTCAGCCTTGCCTACTGGCTCGCCCGCAGCATCAACCGCATCCGCCGCTACGCCGAAGCCATGGCAGCCAACCGCACCGCCATCCAGCCCCAATTCGGCGACAGCTATCTCTACCGACTAGTCCACGCCATCGCCCACCTGCGCCAAGAACTCAACCACCGACAACACATAGAAGACTACATCCTCGGGCTCACCCACGAACTCAAAACCCCGCTCACCGCCCAAGCCGCCGCGCTGGAACTGCTGCAAGACAGCCCGCTCACCCTCGAGCAACACCAACTGGTTGCCCGCATCATCCGCAACACCCAAAACCAGCAACAGCTCATCGCCAAGTTATTAGAACTCGCTCGACTGGAAAACAGCGACCAGCTTGCCGCCATCCAACCCGTGCCGCTCGCCTCTCTGTGCCAACAAGCCATCCAAGAGCACCAGCCCGCCGCCCAAGCCAAACACCTCGCGCTACAATTCAACGCCATCGCCCAACCTGTTCTGCAAGGCGACCCCATCCTCCTGCGCCAAGCCATCCACAACCTGCTCGCCAACGCCCTAGACTTCGCCGCCCCGCACACCACCATCCGCATCAGCCTTACCGCCACCGCACTGCACATCGACAACCAAGGCGACCCCATCCCCGACTACGCCCTCGCCAAAATCCCGCAACGCTTCTACTCGCTCCCCCGCGCCAACGGCAGGCGCAGCAGCGGCTTGGGGCTGAGCTTCGTTGCCGAAATCATGCGTCTGCACGGCGGCAGGCTGGCGTTGCAAAACCAAAGCCACGGCGTGCGCGCCAGCCTTATCTTTGCCCACGAATGCCCCTAAGCCCATGCAACAAAAGGCAGCCTGAAAACGGAGAAACTCCTTTTTCAGGCTGCCTATTTCCATCCATCCCCATGCCCGCCCACATTCAGGCAGCCTGAAAATCCCTTTCGCCCGTACACGGCTTGCAAGCAAGCCGTAGCCAGCGCGAGCAACCGTTTTCAGGCTGCCCAACCTTTGCGCCCGCGCCGCGATAAGGCGCAAAGGTAAACGCATCACGAAGGTTTATCGAAGCACAGCCGCCAACGTATTTTTAGCTGCATTAAACTGTGTTTCAGGCTGCCGCAACCCAACCATAGCAGCCTGAAACCACACCCACGCGCCACGCCCAAAAACCAAAAAGGCAGCCTGAAAACGAGAAACCCCGTTTTCAGGCTGCCTATCTATGGTCTATCGGCGCAATGTTAATGCACGTCTTTCCAATATTCTTTCTTCAAGAAATACGACAACGGCAACAGCACCGCCAGCAAGAACATCAGCACGATATAGCCGATTTGTTTGCGCTGCACTTGGGCAGGCTCCGCCATATACGCCATAAAGTTGGTCAAATCACGGGCATAGTTGTTGTAGTCGGTTTCAATAAACTTACCGTCTTTGCTGAACCGCGTGAGCTTGCCTGCGCTTTCCCACTGCAAATCAGGCACCAGCTTGCCGTGCGCGTCTTTTTTCATCACCGGCTGCCCCTTGGCATCCAGTTTCACCGCTTGGATGCCTTGCTCGGCAGCCAAAACGTGCGGCATCGCGGCGTTGGGCAGCACCGTGTTGTTCCAGCCCGTTGGGCGCGTCGGGTCTTTGTAGAAGCCGCGCAGATAGGCGTAGATGTAGTCGTTGCCGCGCGAGCGCGCAATCAGCGTCAAATCAGGCGGCACGGTGCCAAACCATTTTTTCGCATCCTCAGGTTTCATGTGCGCATGCATCACATCGCCCACTTTATCGGTGGTAAACATCAGATTGGCTTTGATTTGGTCTTCGGTCAAACCGATGTCTTTCAAGCGGTTAAAACGCATGGCAGCCGCAGAGTGGCAAGAGAGACAGTTGTTCACAAAAATTTGTGCGCCGCGTTGCAAGCTCACTTGATCGCGCGGGTCAAGCTCAACGTGGGGATAATGCCCGCCGCCCGATGCGCCAGCCATAATGGGTGCTGCCAACAACAGGGCAGCCAAAGTTTTTTTGAATGTAGATTTCATTTTCTCTGCCCTTTAAACGTTAGTTGCAAACAGATACGCGCACACCAATGTGATGCCGACGTAAACGAAGAACATGATTTTTTGCTTCGTCGTGCTCATGGTTACACGTTCCGGAACAGGTTTGTTTTTGTCCAGCTTGGTGTAGAACGGCATGCCCAAGAAGAATGCGAAGTAAACGATAGAGAAAATGCGGGCGAGCAGGGTGCGCGTGTCGGTTGCCACTTGCGCCCCCAAAATGCCCAAGCCGATAAAGGCGATGATAAACAACACCAGTGCGGTTTTGAAAATCGGACCGCGATAGCGAACGGATTTCACTTCGCCACGGTCAAGCCAAGGCAGCAGCGCAATCAAAATCACCGCACCACCCATGCCGATTACGCCCCAAACTTGCGTGCCGGCAAACGAAGGAATGGCGCGCAAAATGGCGTAGAACGGCGTGAAATACCACACGGGCGCGATGTGCGCGGGCGTTACCATCGGGTTGGCCGGGTCAAAGTTCGGCGCTTCTAAGAAGTAGCCGCCGCCTTCAGGCGCAAAGAACAACACGGAGCAGAACACGATAAGGAACACGGCAACGCCCAAGATGTCTTTCACGGTGTAGTAAGGATGGAACGGGATGCCGTCGAGCGGGATGCCGTTTTCATCTTTCAGTTTTTTGATTTCTACGCCATCGGGGTTGTTTGAGCCGACTTCGTGCAGGGCGATTAAGTGGGCAACTACCAAGCCGAGCAATACCAAAGGTACGGCAATCACGTGCAGCGCAAAGAAGCGGTTAAGCGTGGCATCAGATACGTTGAAGTCGCCGCGAATCCAGGTGGACAAATCCGGACCAATCACGGGAATCGCGCTAAACAAGTTAATAATCACTTGCGCGCCCCAAAACGACATTTGCCCCCAAGGCAGCAAGTAGCCCATAAAGGCTTCCGCCATCAAGGCGAGGAAGATGAGCGAGCCGAATATCCACACCAATTCGCGCGGTTTTTTGTATGAGCCGTAAATCAGCCCGCGGAACATATGCAGATACACCACGATAAAGAAGAACGACGCGCCGGTGGAGTGCATATAACGGATAATCCAGCCGCCCGATACGTCGCGCATGATGTATTCCACGGCGGTGAACGCCACGGGGAGGTTGTAGGCGTTGGTGGTGCCGTCCGGTTTGAAGTTCATGGTCAGGAAAATGCCGCTGACGATTTGAATTACCAAAACGAGCAGGGCGAGCGAACCGAAGTAATACCAGAAATTGAAGTTTTTGGGTGCGTAGTATTGCCCGACGTGGTCGTTCCAAAGTTTGGTCAATGGAAAACGCGCGTCCACCCAGTTTAATAAGGCTTTGGTTTTGCTTGTTTGTTGGTTTGACATGATGTACCCCTATTAACTTTCGCCAATCAAAACGACGTTGTCGTTGATGTATTTATATGGCGGGATAACCAAATTGGTGGGCGCGGGAACGCCTGCATACACGCGTCCTGCGAGGTCAAATTTGGAACCGTGGCAAGGGCAGAAAAAGCCGCCTTTCCAGCTTCCGCCGCCCAAGTCTGCCGCGCCCACATCGGGGCGGAATGTGGGCGAGCAGCCTAAATGCGTGCAAATGCCCACGGCCACCCAAAGGTTGGGTTTGAGCGAGCGCGTGGGGTTTTTGCAGTTTTCAGGCTGCTGGTCGGCATTGGATTTGGGGTCGGCTAATTGGCCATCCAACGAGGGCAAGTCTTTAACCTGCTGTTCGGTGCGGTTTAACACGAAAATCGGTTTGCCGCGCCATTCGGCGGTAATCATTTGCCCGGATTCAATTTTGCTGATGTCCACTTCAACAGCAGCACCTGCGGCTTTTGCCTTTTCAGACGGAAACCAGCTTGCCACAAGTGGTGTTGCCACCCCTGCGGCGGCAACTGCGCCTGCCCCGGCGGTGGCAAGCGATAGAAAGCGGCGGCGTCCTTGATTTATTTCTTTATTATCCATTTTTTTTATTCCAAGATTTCGGCGCGGTGGGCAACGTGTAATGCAATGTTGCTTTTCGCGCTTGGAGTGTTAAAAAAGTGCTTTTAAACGTGGGGATTTTAACCGATTTTATGGGGGAGATTGAAGCTGTTTTTTAAGATAGGTTAAGATTGTTTAAGCATGCGGGTTTCAGGCTGCCTTGGGTTTAGGGCGGCGTAGCAAATTGTGCGGCAGGCACGGCTTTTTTTGAGTTGTTGCAAAATGGTTTTGCGGCTGCATCCGTGTTGTGCTGCCGGGTTTGTTTGCCTAGGGTATAAGAAGCCTGCCAAAGTGTTTTGGGATGGAGCCGTTTCCCACCGTTGGATTTTGGTTACATTAACAAATCAGCCCCACCACACGGGGATATAAGCAACCACCCATTCACAAACTTCAAATCAACCACAATCTCAAACTGCGTTTCAGGCAAACCGCGTTTCAGGCTGCCCCAACCGGCCGAAAACAGAAAAAGCAGCCTGAAAATAAACATTCTCATTTTCAGGCTGCCTTTTATTTAGGAAAAAATCCCGCTTTGCGCGCTACGGCATCACTTACTGCGCCATCTCAGATGCCGTGCGCGCTTTGTCGCGCATGGTTTTTTCAAGCGAGGCGGGCAGTTTGCCGGCTTCTTTGGTCAGCGTAATCACCAGCTGCCCGCCATCCGCTTTGGCTTGCACGGCGTCTTTGAATTCGCTGTTGTTGAGTTCCAGTATGCCTTTTTCAAAACTCTGCACGGCTTGTTCAAGTTGGGCATCGTCAATAGGCGTGCCGCTGATGTTCATAAAGGCTTTGTAGCCTTCGCGGATGAATTTTTTGTCAATGCGCACTTCGCCTTGGGCTTTGGTCTGTTTCAACAGCTCTTGGGCTTGCTCGTCCGTCATTTTTTCGCTGACAACATTGGCGGGGAAGCTGCTTTCCCATTGCATGGTGGCTTTGCTGCCGTTGAGCACGATTTGGTTGTCTTTGGATTCAAACGTGCCGCCCGATTGCAACAGCGCTTTGAGAAAATCTTGGAAGGCTTTTTCGCTTTCGGCAGCAGGCACGCAGCGCTGGCTTTGCGCTTTAAACAAGTCAGCCAGAATTTCAAAGGCTTTGGCATCCAGGTCTTTCATGCTCAGGTTGTAGCGGATTTGTTCCAGCTTAACGTGTTGCTGCGGATTGCCTTGCAGGCTGAGATCGCCCAATTTGCTGCTGCTGGTGTACACCAGTTTGCCGTTTTGGATTGCCACATCGGCGCTGCTTTCCAAATTGTTCAGGCTCATTTCAAAGGGGTTGCTGCCTGCCATGGAAAAGGTAACGGATTCCACTTTGCCGCCGGCTTTGCCTGATGCGAGCATGGCGAAGGTGAGCCGGTCGGCTTGGTAGCTGGCGTTTTTGATGGCGCCGTTAAATTTCGGGTCTTTGAGCGTGATGCCGGGGATGTTGATTTTCAGGTTGTGCACTTCCCTGCCGTCTTTGCCGTTTTTGAGCGTGAACGCGGCGGTGATGGGTTCCCATGCAAGCGTGCCGCTGTTTTCGGTGAACGAGTTGGCGGGGATGGTGATTTCGCTGTCGATATTGCCGCTCCATGTGGTTTGGCTGCGGATGTCAAACAGATGGGTTTCTTTTGGGCTGTCGGGGTTTTGGGCGTAGATTTTGGAAACGACGGTGTAGCCCGTTAAGCCGCGGGTGATGGTGTCTTCGCTACGGAAAACGGGGCGGTATTCGGGGTGGCACAAATCGGCGGTGATTTCGCCCGTCCATTTTGCGCTGCCCGATAGCATGCCCATGTTGAATTCGGACACGTTCACTTTAAAGCGTTTGTCTTGCACGTTAAAGCTGTTGTGATACGCGCTTTCCAGTTTTTTGCCGGCCACGATGTTGCCGCCGACTGCGCCAACGAGCGCGATGCCGACTGCGCCGGCTATCAGGGTTTTTTTGTTCATTTGCGGTTTCCTTGTGGTGGGTTAAATGGTTTGGCGGGTGATTAGGCAGCCTGAAAGTCGGGTAAACAGCGTTTTCAGCCTTGCGCTGCGGCAAACCCCTTTAAAGATTTGGACAAAGGGGCAAGCCTGCCTAATCGTCTTCTAAAATCTGCCGCGATTCGCGCTCCAAAAGGGTGATGATGTTGTCAAAATATTGCCGCGGAATGTCTTTGCCAATGCGTTCAAATTCATCCAGCGCATCCAGCAACACATCAACAGGCTCGGCTTCCCAGCCAAACAAATTGCGGTCTAGCTCTGCGCCAATCAGCAAGCCATCGCCCGCCAACATCAAGCACCAGCTTTCCAAAAATTCCGCCAAGCCAAACGCGGCGATTTCATAATCCGCCCATTCCTCGCGGCAACAATCGCGGGCGCGGGCGGCGGATGACCAAAAGCACACCACGCCAACGGGTTCGCCATCCTCGTATTCTTCGTGGGCGGAGGGCAGGAAGGCGTATTGGTCTTGCTGCGGCAATTTGAGCGCGAAAACCTGCTCGTTTTGGCAAATGGTTTGGATGAATTGCTGATAGCGTTTTTCCAGAGTGGCGGTGTTTTGCAGCACGGGGGTTTCCTTGTGATGGTTGGCAGCCTGAAAACGGCTGAAACGCTCGGAATATACTGGATTGCATCAGGTGGGTAAAGAGAGGTGCGCGCAAAATATCAGGCAGCCTGAAAACCCGTTTTCCCGCCCGCGGCGCAAGCGGCAAATTTGCACAAATCAACCGCTGGGCAGCCTGAAATCGGGTACAATCGCCCCCCATTTACCAACCCGAACGAGACACTTCCATGCTAGGCTTTTTTAACAAACTGTTTAAATCAAAAACCCCGGCACCCGAAACCCAAACGCGGCCTGAAAACGAACAAAACAACACACCGACGGCTGCGGAAAATGTGCCCGCCGACCGCACCGCTGCCCCAGCCACGGCAGCCGAGCCCAACACAAGCGACACGCAGCCTGAAAACACAGCGGCCGAAACCGCAGAACAGACCGCAGAACCCGTAGCAGCGCAGGCAACAGAACACAGCGCGCAACCCGAAGCCTCGGCAAACGAAAGCGCAAGCGTTGAAACGGCAGAACCAGAACCCGCAGCGCAAGCGCAGCCTGAAAACGCAGAGCCGTCGCCCGCCGCCCCCGAAAATGAAACCGACGGCACAACCGCAAATGCAGCCGCTGAAAAGGTGGCACAAGGGCAGCCTGAAAACCCTGTCACGCAGCCTGAAACCGAAGCCAACCACCCAACCGAGCCAACCCAATCCCCAACGCAGCCCGAATCCAAACCCGACGCGTTGCAACCCAACCCAAACGAACCGCCCGTTCGCAACTGGACGATGGCCGCCGTTGTCGACAAGCCCAACAGCTGGGCAGGCGCGGCCGAGCCAACGCAGCCCGAAACCGCATCAGCACCAAGCGAAACGCAGCCTGAAACCGTTGCAAGCGAATCAGCCGCCGCCGAAACCGCACCCGTTCGGCAGCCTGAAACACACGAAACCGAACCTGAAACCAAGCCCGGCTGGGCAAGCCGTTTGAAGCAAGGCCTGACCAAATCGCGCAACCACATGGCCAAATCGCTGGCAGGCGTGTTCGGCGGCGGGCAGATAGACGAAGACTTGTACGAAGAGCTGGAAACCGTGCTGCTCACCAGCGACATGGGCATTGAAGCCACCGAGCAGCTGATGCGCGAAGTGCGCGACCGCGTGTCGCTCAAAGGGCTCAAAGACGGCAACGAATTGCGCCAAGCCCTGAAAGACGCGGTGTACGACCTGCTCAAACCGCTGGAACAGCCGCTCGCCATCCCCGAAAACGGCGCGCCGTTTGTGATTATGCTGGCGGGCATCAACGGCGCGGGCAAAACCACCTCCATCGGCAAGCTCGCCAAATATTTCCAAGCGCAGGGCAAATCGGTGATTCTGGCGGCGGGCGACACCTTCCGCGCCGCCGCCCGCGAGCAGCTGCAAGAATGGGGCGAACGCAACGGCGTTACCGTGATTTCGCAAGCCAAAGGCGACAGCGCGGCGGTGTGTTTTGACGCGGTGGAAGCCGCCAAGGCGCGCCAAATCGACATCGTGCTTGCCGACACCGCAGGGCGGCTGCCCACGCAGTTGCACCTGATGGAAGAAATCAAAAAAGTGAAGCGCGTGTTGCAAAAATCCTTGCCCGATGCGCCGCATGAAATCATTGTGGTGCTGGATGCCAACATCGGGCAAAACGCGGTGAACCAAGTGGTCGCTTTTGACGACGCGCTGGGCGTAACCGGCTTAATCGTAACCAAGCTGGACGGCACAGCCAAAGGCGGCGTGCTGGCGGCGCTGGCAAGCAGCCGCGCCATCCCCGTGCGCTATATCGGCGTGGGCGAAAGCATCGACGATTTGCGCCCGTTTAACGCCAAAGATTTTGTGGACGCGCTGCTGGATTAAACCGCCCGCACGCCAAAAGGCAGCCTGAAAACGGATTATTCGTTTTCAGGCTGCTTTTTTGTTGGTGTGTGGAATGGATGTTGTGTGTTGAGATTGCGGCAGCCTGAAAACCGTATTTTGGGTTTCAGGCTGCCTTGTTGTTTAAGTTTGCAGGTCGGATATTGATGCCCGACCTGTCGTTGTTCACCCCTTCGCCGGCGGATAAAAGCCCATCCCCTGCCGCGTGCCGGCGAGCATCGCGGGCGTGTAGCGGTAACGGTCGGTTTGCTGCCAGTCAAAATGCGTGTGAATCTCGGCTTCGCGGCCGTTTGCTATCAGCTCGATCAAATCGGGGTTGAGCATCACGGTTTTGCCCAGCGCGATGAATTCCGCCCAGCCCGTTTCCCAGGCTTGGGCGATGTCGTCGGCGGTGTAGAGTTTGCCCACGCCGATAAAGGGTAAACGCCCGTTAATCCGCTGGTGGATGAGTTTCATACGGTATTCGTCGTTGCCGTCGCGGCGCGCTTTTTTGTAGAAATCCCACAGCGAAACGTGCAGGTATTGCAGCGGTTTGGCAGCGAGCGCGTCCACCAGCGCGAGCGTGTCCGCCATCGTTAAGCCGTCTGCGCCAGGTTCTTCAGGCGAGAAGCGGTAGCCGATGATGAAGTCGGGGCGGTTTTTGCGGCGGCGCATTTCGTCAATCGCGTCGATGACGGCGAGTGGGAAACGGAAGCGGTTTTCGCGGCTGCCGCCCCATTGGTCTTGGCGCAGATTGGTGGCGGCGGAGACGAATTGCTGAATCAGCCAGCCGTTTGCGCCGTGGATTTCCACGCCGTCCAAGCCTGCGTCGAGTGCGAGTTCGGCAGCGCGGGCGAAGTGCTGCACCATTTGCGCCACTTCGGCGCCGCTCATTTCGCGCACGCGCCCGTAGCCGCTGGGGGCGACGGCGCCGAGTCCGCGCGTCATTAGCGGATTGGCGCGGCCGCCTGCGTGGGCGATTTGGGCGACGATTTTCGCGCCTTGTCCGTGCGAAATGGCGGCGTATTCGCGCAGGGTGGGCAGGTGGCTTGCATCAAAAGCGTTGGGCGACGGGAAACCGATGCCGGTCGGATGCACATTGGTAAACGGCATCACAAACAGCCCGAAGCCGCGAAAACGGTCGCGCCAGAAATTACGGGCGGCGTCGGTCAGCCCGCCGTTGGCATCGGATTCGTAAATCGTCAGCGGCGCGACGACAAAGCGGTTTTTGATTGCCACGCCGTTGTTGAGGGTGTACGGCGCAAACATCGGGGCGTAACGCGGGTTCATTTTTGACTCCTTATTTATTTGATTGAATGCCGTCTGAAAAACGGGTTCAGACGGCGTTTGTTGGTTTGGGCAAGCGCGTGAACAAGGTTTCAGGCTGCCTGCGTAACGAAGTGGTAAAGCAAAAAACTTTTACAAAATCCACCGTTCTTTATGGGAAAAAATGCCGTCTGAAAAATGGATTCAGACGGCGTTTAGCATTTCAGGCAGCCTGAAAACGTTTAGCGTCTTTCAATCGGGTCGTATTCGGCAGGCAGCCAAGTGTAGCTGCCGTTGCTTTCGGCACGGATGTGTCCGATGCCGAGGAAGGGCATGTGTGCGCCAGCTATCCAGATTTTACGTGTGGCGGCATCTTTGAGCGCGGCTTGGCGGCTGGCGCGTGCCTGTTTGGGGTCGCTGTCAAACTCAATGGCGATTTCGGGATCAAGCATTTGCAGTGTGTGGTTGTGCATCAAATCGCCCCACACCAGCATGGTTTGTCCTTTTGAAGTGAACTCGATGCCATTGTGCCCAGGCGTATGACCGGGGCTGGGGCGCGAGCGCATTCCGGGTACGACTTCTTCGCCACTCTGATAAAAACGCACTTTACCTGCTTTGGCATAAGGCGCTACGGCTTCACGCGCCAGCGTTGCCAAGCCGCGTACAGGTTCGGGCAATTCGTTGATGTTTTTATCCAGCCAAAAGCCTTTTTCTTGCGCCGCCAATAGCAGCGTGGCGTTTGGGAAAACGCGTTTGCCGTTGCGCGTAAGTCCGCTGATGTGGTCAAAGTGCATATGGGTAGGAATCAGCAAATCGATTTGCTCGGGGCGATAACCTGCGGCTTTTAGGCTGTCCACCAGTCGTCCTGCGTTTTTGCCCATGATGTCCACGCCGCCCACACCGGCATCCAGCAAAATCAAATTGTTACCCGTGTTCACTAAAAAACCAATCACAGCGGTATTCACGCCGCCGTCTGCTTCGCGTAAGCGGAAATTGTCGTTTAGTATTTTGTTCAAATCATCAAGCGAGCGTTGGCTGTATGGTTGGAACAATTTGGGGTCGGTAGACAAAAATCAGTCATACAGCGCGGTTACTTCAAAATCGCCGACCATTTGGCGAAAATAGCCAGGGGCTTGGGTTTTGACTTGTTTGACCTGATTGGGCGCAGGTGTGTAAGCAGGCGCGGCGTGGGCGGAAAAGGCGGCAACCAGCAAAGTGGCGGCAAAAAGTGTGTTGAGTTTTTTCATGGTTTTATCCTTGTTCAAAAATAAAGGGAATGGGGTTTCAGACGGCGTTTCAGGTTGCCTGAAACCCCCAAATCTCACACCGCAAAATGCGGCATCACGTTTTCGGCGAAATCCTGAATGGTTTCCAGCGCGCCGCGCCGTGTGGGTTTCAGGTTGACGGTGATGTGCGCCACGCCGTCGGCTTGCTGTTTTTGCCAGAATTCGACGATGCTTTTGGCGCCGCCGCGCAGGTAGATGTTGTTATAGAACTCGGCGGGGGCGTTGGGGTCTTCCAAGAGTTCGACGAAATTCGCCACGCCAAAGGGTTTCCAGGTTTCGCCGTCGCCCAATTCTTTGAGCGTGTTGACGATGTCGCCCAGTTTTTCGGGGGCGATGCCGTACCAAATCCATGCGTCGCTTTCGCGGGCAATCCATTCCAGCTCTTGGCGGGCGCGGCCAATGGCGAGCATCGGCAAACCGTGTGCGGGTTTGGGCACCAAGTCCAAATTGCCGCTGAATCTGCCGTAGTGTTCGCTATTGAACGCGGGGAATTTTTCCTGCGTCAGGCGGCGGATGATTTGCCACGCTTCGCGGTAGCGTTCGGCGCGGTTGTTGAAATCGGCGGCAAAGGCGGGGTATTCGGTGGGACGGTCGCCGCTGGCCAAGCCGAGCAGGAAGCGGCCGCCGCTGATTTGTTCCGCCGATGCGGCTTCTTTGGCGGTGAGAATCGGCTCGCGCAGGGGCGAAACATAACCCGCCGAGCCGAGCGCAACGTTTTGGGTGAGCGCGGCGAGATAACCCAGCGTTACCGACGGGTCGTAAATCTGCGCGACATCGCCAAAACTCGGGTCGTAAAACGGCACATCGCGCACCCACAGCGTGGCAATGCCGCTTTGGTCGGCGGCTTTTATCACGGTGGCGAAGTCGTCCATTTCGGGCACGGGGCTGTCGGGATAGCCTTTGAATGGCGCAATCAGGCCCAATGTGAGTTTGCCCGGTTGGAAAGTGCGGGCGAAACCGCGATGGTTTTGCAGGCGTTCGGGTAATTTCAGCGCAGTCATTTTTTTGCTCCTTGTGATGTGTTTTTGCACGGGATGAAGTATATTTGTTTTATTCGGGAATGTGCTTCCCTAATCTCGGGCAAGAAAATACCAAATGTAGGTCGGGCATTGATGCCCGACGTTTTTAAATTTACCTGTATTTGTCGGGCATAAATGCCCGATCTGCGCAAGAAAAATTTATGGAACTCAACAATCTCAACGATATGACCGCCTTTGTCGCCAGCGTAAAAAGCGGCTCGTTTACCGCCGCCGCCAAACAACTCGGGCTCACGCGTTCCACCATCGGTAAACGCATCGTCCGCCTTGAAGCGCGGTTGAACGTGCGCCTTTTGCAGCGCAATACGCGCAACCTTGCGCCCACCGACGAAGGGCGGCTGTTTTACGAACGCTGCACCGCCGTGTTGGAAGAGCTGGAAAACGCCGAGCAATGCCTTGCCCAACGCAGCATCGAGCCGCAAGGCCGTCTGAAAATCAGCGCGCCGCTGGTGTTGGGCAAAACCATCTTGCCGCCGCTGTTGGCGGATTTTCTCCACCGCTATCCGCAAACCAGCGTCGAACTCTCACTCACCGACGACTACGCCGACCTGATTTCAGACGGCTACGATCTCGCTCTGCGCAACGGCAACCCGCCCCAATTCGACAGCCTGATCGCCCGCACCGTCGGCAGCCAGCAAATGCTCACCTGCGCCGCCCCAGGCTATCTCGTTCAACACGGCACGCCGCAAAGCCCCGACGATTTGGCACACCACCAATGCCTGCATTTCCTACACGGCGGCCGCGTCAGCCGCTGGCGTTTCCAGCAAAAAGGCAAAGAAACCACCTTCCAAGGCAGCGGACGCTTCAGCGCCGACAACGGCGAAGCCCTGCTGGAACTCGCGCTGTCCGCATTCGGCATCGTGCAGCTGCCGCATTATCTGGTGCAAACCGCCCTCGATGCAGGCAGCCTGAAAAGCGTTTTATCCGATTTCCAACCCAAACCCGTGCCCGTGATGGCGGTGTACCCCAGCCGCAAACAGCTCTCGCCCAAAGTGCGGGCGTTGGTGGATATGATGGGGGAAGCGTGGGGGAAGGCCGTCTGAAAACGGAAAAAGCAGCCTGAAAACCCGTTTCAGGCTGCCGCAAACATTTGAACGCAGCAGTTTGCCCAACCGTCAGCCAAAGCCAGCAAAGGTAGCCTGAAAAACGGGGAATTCAAACATACGCCGTCTGAAAATCTGCTTTGGGATTTTCAGACGGCGTTTTTGATTTTCAGGCTGCCTTTTGCGCATCCGCCATGCTAATCGTTTGCACCAATACCAACAATCGCAACCACCGCGCATCATCATCTCACCCCAAACCACCTACCCAATCCCCCCCCAAAACGCAAAAAACTTCCCCATCGCCCCGCCACCCTTTAAACTCCCCCCATCCATCACCTCCATCAGGAGCCACCCATGAGCGCAGCACATCATCACAACGACCACAGCCATGTTCACACTTCCAACAAAAAAGTGCTGGCGGTATCTTTTGTCATCATCGCAGGCTATATGCTGGTGGAAATCATCGGCGGGCTGCTAACAGGCTCGCTGGCGCTGCTTTCGGATGCAGGGCATATGTTTTCCGATGCGCTAGCGCTGGGCTTGGCGCTGGTGGCGTTTAAATTTGGCGAAAAAGCCGTGAACGCCCGCCAAACCTTTGGCTACAAGCGGGCGGAGATTTTGTTTGCGCTGTTCAACGGGCTCACGCTGATTGCCATCGCCGTGTTCATTATTATTGAAGCGGTGGAGCGCTTTAAGCAGCCGCCCGAAATCGCAGGCGCAGGGATGCTGGCGGTGAGCGTGCTGGGGCTGCTGGTGAACATGGTGGTGGCGTGGTATATGCTGCGCCACAGCGACACCGAAGGCAATCTCAACATGAAAAGCGCGTATTTACACGTTCTCGGCGATTTGCTCGGCTCGCTGGGCGCGATTGTGGCGGCGTTGCTGCTGATGGCGTTTGGCTGGAAACTGGCGGATCCGATTGTGAGCCTGCTGGTGTCGCTGCTGATTGCACACAGCGGGCTGGGCGTGCTGAAAAACACCCTGCATATTTTGATGCAAGGCGCGCCCCAACATATAGACCAAGCCGCGCTAGCGGACGAAATCCGCGCCGTGCCACAGGTGTTGGGCGTGCACGATTTGCATGTGTGGACGCTCACCAGCAACCGCCATCTGTTTTCCGCCCATCTGGTGTTGGACGGCGGCATGACCGTTGGCGAAGCGCAAAGCGTGCGTCAAGCGGTGGAGCGCTTAATCCAAGCCAAAGGCATCGCGCACGTTACCTTGCAGCTGGACGCGCAAAACCATCAGCACGGCGAGGATTTGTATTGCAACGGCGATGAAAGCGAGGCGCACGGGCATCATCACGAACACGGGCAGCGGCATTGAAACCAAGGGGCGGCGGTTAGGCAAAGCCGTTTGCAGCATAAAAGGCAGCCTGAAAGCATACAATGGCTTTCAGGCTGCCTTTTGTGTGGGCGAATGGGTGTGCAATCCGCATTGGCGGGCAAAGCGCGGCAAAGGGTTTCGCCGACCGTTTTCAGGTTTCAGGCTGCCTCGCCCACATACGGGTTGAACTGTTTTTCATGCCCGATGGTGGTGGTGCGGGCGTGGCCGGGGATAACGAGCGTGTCGTTCGGCAGCCTGAAAAGTTTGTTGCGGATGTTGTCCAGCAAATCCTGATGATTGCCGCGCGGAAAATCGGTGCGTCCGATGCTCTCGTAAAACAACACATCGCCCGCCAGCAGCAGCTTGGCGGCGGCGCAGTAAAACACCACTTGCCCCGGAGTATGCCCAGGAATGTGCAACACTTGAAACGTGAATTGCCCAACGCTCAGCGTATCGCCATCGTGCAGCCAGCGCGTGGGCGCAAACACAGGGCAAACGGGAAAGCCGTAAGACGCGGTGGTTTCAGGCAGCGCATCCAGCAAAAATTGGTCATCAGGATGCGGCCCGATAACGGGCACATTTTGCCGTTCCAACAGCATGGGCACGCCGCCTGCGTGGTCAAGATGCCCGTGCGTGAGCCAGATGGCGTTCAGTTTCAGGCTGCGTTTGTTCACTTCGGCGAGCAGATGTTCGGCATCGCCGCCCACGTCTACCAACACCGCATCGCGCGTTTCATCGTCCCACAGCAGCGAGCAGTTTTGGCGAAACGCGGTTACGGGCATGATTTGAATTTGCAATGCCATAAGCGCTCCTTAGGCAAGGGGATTTTTGCGCGGGCGGCCGCGGCGGCGGGGCAGGTTGGTGGTTTCGCTGCTGTTTTGCTGCGCGGCGGTGGGCGCGGTGGTTTTCAGGCTGCCTTGGGCGGCGTTGCTGGTGTTGCCATTGTTTGCATGATTGGCGGCATGGCTTTTGCCTGCGTTATTGCTGCCGCGCATCAGGTCAAAAAAGTCGGCGTTGTTTTTGGTTTGCTTGATTTTGTCTAACAAAAATTCCGCAGCTTCCACATCGTCCATCGGATGAATTACGCGGCGCAGCATCCACATCCGTTGCAATTGGTCGGCGGGGACGATTAACTCTTCGCGGCGCGTGCCCGATTTGTTGATGTTGATGGCGGGGAATACGCGCTTTTCGGCAAGGCGGCGGTCTAGGCTGAGTTCCATGTTGCCCGTGCCTTTAAATTCTTCAAAAATCACATCGTCCATGCGGCTGCCTGTTTCCACCAGCGCGGTGGCGATGATGGTGAGCGAGCCGCCTTCTTCCACGTTGCGCGCCGCGCCAAAGAAGCGTTTGGGGCGATGCAGCGCGTGCGCATCCACGCCACCTGTAAGCACTTTGCCCGACATCGGCACCACAGTGTTATACGCGCGGGCAAGGCGGGTGATGCTGTCCAGCAGAATAATCACGTCTTTTTTGTGTTCCACCATGCGCTTGGCTTTTTCAATCACCATTTCGGCTACTTGCACATGGCATTGCGCGGGCTCATCAAAGGTGGAAGCCACCACTTCGCCGCGCACCGAACGCAGCATTTCGGTTACTTCTTCGGGGCGCTCGTCAATCAGCAGCACAATCAGTTCGGCATCGGGATAATTGGCGGTGATGGCGTGGGCGATGTTTTGCAGCATCACAGTTTTGCCTGTTTTGGGCGGCGCAACCAGCAAGGCGCGTTGCCCGAAACCGATGGGAGAAATCAGGTCGATAATCCGCCCCGTGATGTTTTCGCTGGATTGATTATCGCGCTCCAATTTAAGCTGGCGATTGGGGAACAGCGGGGTAAGGTTTTCAAACAAAATTTTATGGCGACTGCTTTCGGGGTGGTCGCCGTTCACGCTGTCTAGCCGCACCAGCGCGAAGTATTTTTCATCGTTTTTGGGCACGCGCACGGTGCCTTCAATGGTGTCGCCCGTGTGCAAATTAAAACGGCGAATTTGCTGCGGCGAAACGTAAATATCATCGGGGTTGGCAAGATAGGATGTGGCGGCGTTGCGTAAAAAGCCGTAGCCATCGGGCAGCACTTCCAGCGTGCCCGAGCAGATGAATTCTTGCCCGTTTTGAATCAGCTCGCGCACAATTTGGAAAACAAGGTCTTGTTTTCGCAAGCGGTTTGCGCCGTCAATGCCCATTCTTTCGGCTTGTTCTAGGAGTTCCGTTATGTGTTTGGTTTGGAGTTCGGTAACGTGCATGGTGTTGGGATTGTTTGTGAATAAAGGATGGGCAGCCTGAAAAACGAGGTTGCGCTGCCGCGTGGTTGAAAATATTGGGTAATGGGAAAAGTGCCTGAGACGGCGTAGAACTTTGAAACGCGCGGATTTTAGGGGCTGGGCGGGGGTGTTGTCAAATTGGGCGAATGTAAAAAATCGGGCTGGGGCAGCCTGAAAATTTGTTGGGCAGGATGGGGCAAACTGGTTATGTAAACAAATGTGAAGTGTAGTAGAATGTAGTTGAAACAAACTTTCAGGCTGCTTGATGTGTGTCATGTTGTAAATTACAAGGCAGCCTGAAAATATTAGGGAGCGGGTTATGTGGAAATTTTTGTGGCTTGTGTTGGTTATCGCGGCGTGGCTGGCTTGGCTGCGCAATAACAGTATGTCGTCGGCGCGGTTTTTGTATGAAAGCGTGAAAAGCAATCCGAAAACGCACGAATGGCTGCGGCAGAATGTGTCGGGCAATCGCATCAATGATTTGGTGGCGATACGGCAGCGGTTTGGTTTGTCGTTGCGCTATGCGAAAGAATTGCTGGATGAGTTTCAGGCGCGGCGCTAGCGCGCCAAACACAGCAGGCAGCCTGAAATCGGATAACAAAGGGAAAACAGAATGAGCTTTTTAGAGCATTTTTTGGATAGGGAGCAGCAAAAGCCCGAGGTGCTGGCGGTGCGACAGGCGGCGAAAACGCGCATTTTTGAAGTGCAGGAAGTGGATTTGCGCTTTGCCAACGGGGCGGAGCGCACGTATGAGCGTTTAACGCCGTCGCGCAAGCCGGCGGTGATGGTGCTGCCGGTTGAAAACGGCGAGTTGATTATGGTGCGCGAGTATGCGGTCGGTCCCGAGCGGTATGAATTAACTTGCGTGAAGGGTTTGATTGACGCGGGCGAAACGCCCGAGCAGGCGGCGCGGCGCGAGTTGCAGGAGGAAATCGGGCTGGCGGCGGCAACACTTACCCCGCTGCGTGCGCTGTATTCGTCGCCCAGCCATATGTTCGGGCTGATGCACGTTTTTATCGCGGAGGATTTGCGCGCGTCCAAATTGGAGGGCGACGAGCCTGAGCCGCTGGTGCCCGTGCGCGTGCCGTTGGCGCAATTGAACGCGCTGATTGACGATGAGGCGCTGGGCAATTCGCAAACCTTGGCGGCGTTGATGTTGTTGCAGCGCAAGCGCCCTGAGCTTTTTCAGGCTGCCTGACAGATTGTAATCAAATGGAAGAGGTCATCATGTTAAGCAAGATTAGTGAGAGTTTGGATTCGTTGTCGAACGCGGAGCGCAAGGTGGCGGAATGCGCGCTGTCGGAGCCCAAATGGTTTGTGCACGCGGCGGTGGCGGAAATCGCGGAGCAGGCGCAGGTGTCGCAGCCCACGGTGATTCGTTTTTGCCGTAGCTTGGGCTACAAGGGGCTGCCTGAATTCAAACTCGCGCTCTCTGCCAGCATCAGCCAAAACGGTTTGCCGTTTGTGCACGCCGAATTGAACACCGACGACAACATGGGCGACGTGATGGAAAAAGTGTTGGGCAACACCGCCGCCGCGTTGCTCGGCGCCCGCCGCAGTTTGGACGAAAACGAGCTGGAAAACGCGATTGCCATGCTGTCGCACGCGCGGCGCATTGAGTTTTACGGCGTGGGCAATTCGGGCATTGTGGCGCAGGATGCGCAGCATAAGTTTTTCCGCTTCGGCGTGTCTACCGTGGCGTATTCGGACACGCATATCCAGCTGATGGCGGCGGTGCTCACGGCGCAGGATGTGCTGGTGGTGATTTCCAATTCGGGCTCGTCGATTGAGCTTTTGGATGCGGTGAGCATTGCCAAGGAAAACGGCGCGAAAGTGATTGTGATTACCCGCGCGGGCAGCCCGCTGGCGCAGTTTGCCGATTGCGAATTGGCGCTGGCGGCGCAGGAAGACGCGCACCGTTATTCGCCGATGGTGTCGCGCTCGTTGCAGCTGGCGGTGATAGACATCTTGGCGATTGGCTTGGCGTTGCGCTTGGGCGAAACCGCTTCGTTGCAGTTGGAAAAAGGCAAGCGCAGCATTTTGAGCCACCGCGTGCACGACTGATGCGCGGCATGGTTTCAGGCTGCCTACTGATGAAACAGAGCAGGCAGCCTGAAAACCGAACAGAGCGCATCGCCCGTGCGCCATAAGGCAGCCTGAAACGAGATTTTCCGCTTTCAGGCTGCCGTTTCATTTCATCCAAAGGCAGCCTGAAAATCACTATAATCCCCTCTCTTCCCCTTAACGCAAAGGAAAACAAATGACTGCTCCCACCCACCTCCCCGCATGGCAAGCCCTGCAACAAGACTACGAACAAACCCAATCCGTCCAAATGCGCGACCAATTCGCCCAAGACCCCGAGCGCGCCAACCGCTATTGGCTGGAAGTGGGCGGCCTGGCGGTGGATTTTTCCAAAAACCGCATCAACGACCAAATCATCGCCGACCTCGTTGCCCTAGCCGAGCAGGCGGGGCTGCCCGAGCGCATTGAGCAAATGTATCGCGGCGAAAAAATCAACGAAACCGAAAACCGCGCCGTGCTGCACGTTGCCCTGCGCAACCGCAGCAACACGCCGATTAAGGTGGACGGCAAAGACGTGATGCCCGAAGTGAACCACGTTTTGCGCAAAATGGGCGATTTCACCCGCGCTGTGCGCAGCGGCGAATGGCTGGGCTACACCAACCAAGTCATCACCGATGTGGTCAATATCGGCATCGGCGGCTCCGATTTGGGGCCGCTGATGATGTGCACCGCGCTGAAAAACTTCGGGCATCCGCGCCTGAATATGCATTTCGTTTCCAATGTGGACGGCACGCAAATGCGCGACGTGCTGGAAAAAGTCCACCCCGAAACCACGCTGTTCATCATCGCATCCAAAACGTTCACCACCCAAGAAACGCTCACCAACGCCCACACCGCGCGCGATTGGTTCTTGCAGGCAGGCAGCGAAAAAGACATCGCCAAGCACTTTGTCGCCATTTCCACCAACCAAAAAGCCGTTGCCGAATTCGGCATCGACACCGAGCATATGTTTGAATTTTGGGATTGGGTGGGCGGACGATACAGCCTGTGGTCGGCCATCGGCTTGCCCATCATGCTGTATTTGGGCGAGGAAAACTTTATTGAATTGCTGGAAGGCGCGCACCTGATGGACCAACACTTCCGCAACGCGCCGCTGTCGCGCAACCTACCCGCGCTGATGGGGCTAATCGGCATTTGGTACATCAATTTCTACGGCGGCGGCAGCCACGTTATCGCGCCTTACGACCAGCACCTGCACCGCCTGCCCAAATACATCCAGCAGCTAGACATGGAATCCAACGGCAAGCAAGTGCAAATGGACGGCACGCCCGTCGCCACCGAAACCGGTCCGATTATCTGGGGCGAAACGGGCATCAATGGGCAGCATGCCTTTTTCCAACTGCTGCACCAAGGCACGCACATCACGCCCATAGACCTCATCGCCAGCTTGGAAAAACGCAGCAATCTGCCCGGGCATCACGAAATCCTGCTCAGCAACGTGTTCGCCCAAGCCGAAGCCTTTATGCGCGGCAAAACGTCTGCCGAAGCCCGCGCCGAACTGCAAGCGCAAGGCGTGCCCGCCGAGCATATCGAAGCGCTTGTGCCGCATAAAACGTTCAGCGGCAACCGCCCCACCAACGTTATCCTGCTGGATAAAATCACCCCGCGCAACATGGGCAGCCTGATTGCCATGTATGAACACAAGGTCTTCACCCAAGGCGTGATTTGGGGCATCAACAGCTTTGACCAATGGGGCGTGGAGCTGGGCAAACAGCTTGCCAAAACCATTCTCGCCGAGCTGACGGGCGCAATCGACCCGCAACTGCACGATGCTTCCACCAGCAAACTGGTGCGCTTGTATCGCAAAGCCAACTGCGAAGCGGACGGCACGTGCGCGCTGTTCCAATAGCTTGCTCTTGCCGACTTGCGGATAAAAAGGCAGCCTGAAGCGGGAAATACCGTTTCAGGCTGCCTTTGTGTGATGGTTGGGCGGATTGGGCGTTCGGCATCGTTTTCAGGCTGCCGTTGCACCACCTGCAACCAATGGAGCGTCGGCGGCTCGCCGATGTTGCCAACCGGTAAAGCCTCGTTGCATACATCATTTGGCAACGAGCCGCCGCTCCATTTTAAGATTTCAGGCTGCCGTTGCATCGTTAGGCAGCCTGAAAACCATTTAGCCCGTAAGCTGTTTGCTAATCAATTTTTTCAACGGCGGCAAATTATTGCTCACGCGCAACACCGCCCCGCGCAGCAACTTCGCAGGCGCGCTGTCGTTGGTAAAGAACGACACCATCGCGTTCGTGCCGTGATACAGCGGGCGCGTGTGCAATTGATGCTTCACGTTATACATCTCCAACACGTCTTTAGACGCAATATCCTTGCCCTTCGCATCCGCCTGCAACACTTGTTTTGCCAGAATCTCCGTGCTTTCCAAGCCCAAATTCCAGCCATGCGCGGTAACAGGGTGCATCCCCACCGCCGCATCGCCCACCAAAGCGCAGCGCGTGCCCACAAACGTGCTCGCGTGCGCCCCCACCAGCGGATAATGATGCACCGTGCCCGCAATCTCCATCTCGCCCAAGCGCCCGTTCAGCATTTTTTGCGCTTCCGCCGTCAAGGCTTCGGGCGACAAATCCAATAATTCATGCGCCTTAGTATTCGTAATCGTGATCACACAATTGGTCAAATGCTCTTCCAGCGGCAGCAGCGCCAGCGTGCGCCCGTAAAAGAAACACTCGCTTGCCGTGTGCTGGTTGGAAATCGTGTGTTTCGTGCGGAACACAATCACCGTGCGCCCAAAATCGTGCATATCTGCCGCAATGCCCAGCTGCCGCCGCGTTTGCGAAAAGCGACTGTCCGCCGCAATTAACAGCCGCGCCGTAATCGTATCGCCATTTTCCAGCTCAACCAGCGCACGGTTCTCGTTCGTCTCCACGCTTTTCACGCCCACGCCGCAACGCAGTTCCACATTCTCACATTCCGCCACTTCCTCATACGCCGCGCGGCGAATATTGTGATTAGAAATCAAATTGCCCAAGCGGTCGGCCTCCCCGCCGCGCGCCTTGCTCGGCTGCGGAAAATGTAGCGTGTAATCGCTCGTGCCGTTAAACACCTTCGCATCGCGCAAACGGTAAATCTCGTTTTCAGGAATGCGCTGCCACATGCCCAAACGCTGCATAATCTCGCGCGACAAATGTGTCAGCGCAATCTCGCGCCCGTCATACGGCGGATTTTGCAACGTCTCCAATGGCGCTTTCTCAATAATCGTTACCCGCAAACGGCTGTCTTTCAACTGCCGCGCAAAAGCCAACCCAGCAGGGCCACCGCCCACAATCAAAATATCAGTATCCATGATGTTTCCTTAATATCAGAGAATAGGGAATAAAACAGAACAAGCAGCCCGCCCATCAAAGGCAGCCTGAAAACCATGTTACCCACCTTTTCAGGCTGCCCTACGCTGCCAACAGTCCAAAAAAAACCTATTGTACTATTTAAAATAAACAATCGCTAACGCAACCTAAAAATTTTTTGCCCAATTCAAAACCACCCCGCCACACGGCAATATTGTAACCAAAAAGCCAGCCATTCCGTTAAGGCAGCCTGAAAACAAAATTTACGCTTGAAAAATATAAACTTCTGTTGGAAAGCGCGAATAAATATGATATAGTGCGCGACTTGGCATTCGTGCCAAGTAAATTTTTGTCCATTTAAGATTGCTCAATCGCAAGCAATCCCTTTGTCAAACAAGGAAATAATCATGGCTTTAGGTCTGGTTGGACGCAAAGTAGGCATGACTCGCGTGTTTACAGAACAAGGTGCATCTGTTCCTGTAACCGTGTTGGAAATGACTGCTAACCGCGTTACCCAAGTAAAATCCAAAGAAACGGATGGCTATGCGGCCGTTCAAGTTACCTTTGGTGAGAAAAAAGCAAACCATGTAAACAAAGCAGAAGCTGGACACTTTGCAAAAGCAGGTGTTGAGGCGGGTCGCGGTTTGCACGAGTTTGTTGTTTCTGAAGAAAAAGCAGCTGAATTGAAAGCTGGCGATGTAATCACTGTATCTCTGTTTGAAGTGGGTCAATTGGTTGATGTAACAGGCACATCCAAAGGTAAAGGCTTCTCAGGTACGATTAAACGCCACAATTTCGGTGCGCAACGCACTTCGCACGGTAACTCACGTTCGCACCGTGTTCCGGGTTCTATCGGTATGGCACAAGACCCTGGTCGCGTGTTCCCTGGTAAACGCATGGCTGGTCAGTATGGCAACACCAAATCAACTGTTCAGCATTTGGAAATTGTACGCGTTGATGAAGAACGCAATCTGCTGTTGGTTAAAGGTGCCGTTCCTGGCGCGGTAAACAGCAATGTTGTGGTTCGCCATAGCGTTAAGAAAGCAGGTGCGTAATGGAATTAAAATTGATTGATGCAAAGGGTCAAGTTTCAGGCAGCGTTGCTGCGTCTGATGCTTTGTTTGCCCGTGAATACAATGAAGCATTGGTTCACCAGTTGGTAGTTGCATTCTTGGCGAATGCCCGCTCTGGTAACCGCGCTCAAAAAACACGCGCAGAAGTTAATCACTCTACCAAAAAACCATGGCGTCAAAAAGGTACAGGTCGTGCCCGTTCCGGTATGACTTCATCTCCATTGTGGCGCAAAGGTGGTCGTGCATTCCCTAACAAACCCGATGAAAACTTCACTCAAAAAGTAAACCGCAAAATGTATCGCGCTGGTATGGCGACTATTTTGTCGCAACTGGTTCGCGATGAGCGTTTATTTGTAATTGAGAGTTTGTCTGCTGCAACACCTAAAACCAAAGAATTTGCTGAACAAGTGAAAAATTTGGGTATGGAGCAAGTGTTGTTTGTTACTAAACAGCTAGATGAGAACGTATATTTGTCTTCACGCAATTTGCCTAATGTATTGGTGTTAGAGGCAACACAAATTGACCCATACAGCTTGTTGCGCTACAAAAAAGTAGTGATAACAAAAGAAGCAGTTGCACAGTTAGAGGAGCAATGGGTATGAATCAACAACGTTTGATGAAAGTGATTTTGGCTCCTGTTGTAACTGAAAAAAGCAACTTGGTTGCCGAAAAACGCAACCAAATGGTGTTCAAAGTGTTGAAAGACGCAACTAAAACTGAAATTAAAGCGGCAGTTGAATTGCTGTTTAATGTAAAAGTTGCCTCTGTAACGACCACTACCACAAAAGGCAAAGTGAAACGCTTTGGTCGTACATTGGGTCGTCGCAGCGATGTGAAAAAAGCCTATATCAGCTTGGTGGCTGGTCAAGAGCTGGACTTAGAAGCCGCAGCCGCTGCTGCAGATAAGGAATAAGCATGGCTATCATAAAAATGAAACCAACTTCTGCTGGCCGTCGCGGCATGGTTCGCGTGGTAACAGAAGGTTTATACAAAGGTGCAGCTTATGCTCCTTTGCTGGAAAAGCAAAGCTCTACCGCGGGTCGTAATAACAATGGTCACATTACTACGCGCCATAAAGGCGGTGGTCATAAACACCATTACCGCGTTATTGATTTTAAACGAAATAAAGACGGTATTTCTGCAAAAGTAGAGCGTATTGAGTATGATCCTAACCGCACTGCGCATATTGCATTGTTGTGTTATGCCGATGGCGAGCGTCGTTACATTATCGCTCCGCGCGGTGTTCAAGCTGGCGCTACATTGGTATCAGGTTCAGAAGCTGCAATCAAAGTAGGCAATGCTTTGCCTATCCGTAATATTCCTGTAGGTACAACAATTCACTGTATTGAAATGAAGCCAGGTAAAGGCGCGCAAATTGCCCGTTCTGCTGGTGCTTCTGCGGTATTGTTGGCAAAAGAAGGTATTTACGCTCAAGTTCGCTTGCGTTCTGGCGAAGTTCGTCGTATTCATGTTGATTGCCGTGCTACTATCGGTGAAGTAGGTAACGAAGAGCAAAGTCTGAAAAAAATCGGTAAGGCTGGTGCGAACCGCTGGCGTGGTATACGGCCAACCGTACGCGGTGTGGTAATGAACCCAGTAGATCACCCGCATGGTGGCGGTGAGGGTCGCACGGGTGAGGCTCGTGAACCTGTTAGTCCATGGGGTACACCTGCTAAAGGTTATCGTACTCGTAACAACAAACGCACAGACAACATGATTGTTCGTCGTCGTTATTCAAATAAAGGCTAATTGACATGGCTCGTTCATTGAAAAAAGGTCCATACGTTGACCTGCACTTATTGAAAAAAGTGGATACGGCTCGTGCCACTAACGACAAACGACCAATCAAAACATGGTCACGTCGTTCAACTATTCTGCCTGATTTTATTGGTTTGACTATTGCTGTTCATAACGGTCGCACTCATGTGCCCGTATTTATCAGCGATAATATGGTTGGTCATAAATTGGGTGAATTCTCATTGACTCGTACCTTTAAAGGTCATTTGGCTGATAAAAAAGCTAAGAAATAATAAGGTGAAATATGAGAGTATCTGCACAACACAATAATGCCCGCATTTCTGCTCAAAAAGCCCGCTTGGTGGCAGACATGATTCGTGGTAAAGACGTTGCCCAAGCTCTAAATATCTTGGCATTCAGCCCTAAAAAAGGTGCTGAATTGATTAAGAAAGTTTTGGAGTCGGCTATTGCCAATGCTGAGCATAATAATGATGCTGACATTGATGAATTGAAAGTGGTTACAATTTTTGTAGACAAAGGTCCCAGCCTGAAACGCTTTCAAGCTCGTGCAAAAGGTCGTGGCAACCGCATTGAAAAACAAACTTGTCATATTCATGTGACAGTAGGCAATTAAGGAACAACAATGGGACAAAAGATTCATCCAGTTGGCTTCCGTTTAGCCGTAAACAAAGACTGGTCTTCAAAATGGTTTGCTAAAAGCACTGATTTTGCAACTGTTCTCAAACAAGATATTGATGTACGCGAATATTTAAGCAAACGCTTGGCTAACGCATCGGTCGGTCGTATTGTAATTGAACGCCCTGCTAAATCTGCTCGTATTACTATTCATTCGGCTCGTCCAGGTGTAGTAATTGGTCAAAAAGGCGCAGATATTGAGATCTTGAAGCAAGATTTGGAAAAATTATTGGGTGTTGCTGTTCACGTTAATATTGAAGAAATTCGCAGACCAGAATTGGATGCTCAAATTATTGCCGATGGAATTGCGCAGCAGTTAGAAAAACGTGTTCAATTCCGTCGTGCAATGAAGCGGGCAATGCAAAATGCAATGCGTGCTGGTGCAAAAGGCATCAAGATTATGACTTCTGGTCGTTTGAATGGTGCAGACATTGCGCGTAGTGAGTGGTATCGCGAAGGTCGCGTACCCTTGCATACATTGCGTGCCGATGTGGACTATGCGACCAGCGAAGCTCTGACAACTTATGGCATTATCGGTTTAAAAGTATGGGTTTACAAAGGCGAAATGGGTCAAGTTCAAGCTCAGCCTGAACGTGAAAATCGCCGTAGTAACAGAAAGGGTGGTAGAAATGCTACAGCCAACTAGACTAAAATATCGCAAACAGCACAAAGGTCGCAATACAGGTATTGCTACTCGTGGTAACACAGTAAGTTTCGGTGATTTTGGCTTAAAGGCGGTTGGACGTGGTCGTTTAACTGCTCGTCAAATAGAAGCTGCACGTCGTGCTATGACTCGCCATATTAAACGTGGTGGTCGTATTTGGATTCGCGTGTTTCCTGATAAGCCAATTACTGAAAAACCAATTCAAGTTCGTATGGGTGGTGGTAAAGGCAATGTAGAGTATTATATTGCTGAAATTCAGCCTGGTAAGGTGTTGTATGAAATGGATGGTGTAAATGAAGCTTTGGCTCGTGAAGCATTTGCTTTGGCTGCAGCTAAACTGCCAATTCCAACCACATTTGTAACAAGACAGGTGGGTAAGTAATAATGAAAACCAATGAGTTGAAAGAGAAATCAGTAGAGCAACTAAAAGAAATTTTAGTCGATTTACTGAAGCAGCAATTCAGTTTGCGCATGCAGCATGCTACTGGTCAATTGGGGCAAACTAGCGAAATAAAACGAGTGCGCCATGCTATTGCTCGTGTAAAAACTATTATCTCTGAAAAAGGTGTCCAATAATGAGTACTGAAAAAACTGTTCGTACTTTGCAGGGCAAAGTAGTAAGCGATAAGATGGATAAAACTGTAACAGTGTTAATTGAACGAAAAGTAAAGCATCCGTTATATGGCAAAATTATCCGTCGTTCTACTAAAATTCATGCTCACGATGAGCAAAACCAATATGGAATTGGTGATGTTGTAGTGATTCAGGAATCGCATCCTTTGTCTAAAACTAAATCTTGGGTAGTTAAGGAATTAGTAGAAAAAGCACGTACTGTCTAATGGGAGTTGAAAGGATTTAATGAGTGAAATTTACTAGGTGATAGCAAAAGTAAATTTCACTTTCTTTCTTACCTGCATTAAGCTGCAAAAGCAAAGAATATTGGAATATTTTTGCTATTTTGTGGCAGTGCTTGCAAACATAAAAAAACATGGTATAATACCCAACTTCTTTTGACCCTTTCGGGGTACTCCTCTTTGAGGGCCAAAACTGGTTTATTCTTTTAGATCTTGGTGATTATTCTGGATCGTTTTGCGGGATGTTGCAATAAACTAAGTTGGATTTTTAAAGGTTATTTAAACATGATTCAAATGCAAACTATTTTGGATGTTGCTGATAATTCTGGTGCGCGTCGAGTAATGTGCATCAAGGTGATTGGTGGGTCCAAGCGTCGCTATGCAAATGTTGGTGATGTTATTAAGGTGGCGGTGAGAGACGCTAGCCCACGGGGGCGTGTGAAAAAAGGTGATGTTTATAATGCTGTTGTGGTTCGCACTGCAAAAGGCATTCGTCGTCCTGATGGCGCACTAATTAAGTTTGATAATAATGCGGCGGTGTTGTTGAATAATAAACTTGAGCCTATGGGCACTCGGATATTTGGACCGGTAACACGTGAGTTGCGCACGGAGCGTTTTATGAAGATTGTTTCATTGGCTCCCGAGGTGTTGTGAGCTTTAGGAGTTTGTAATGAATAAGATTATTAAAGGCGATCAGGTTGTTGTTGTTGCTGGTAAAGATAGTGGCAAGCAAGGTAGGGTGATTCGCGTATTGGGTAATAAAGTTGTTGTGGAAAATATTAATATTGTTAAGCGGCATCAAAAGCCTAATCCTATGCGCAATATTGAGGGCGGCATTATTATTAAAGAGATGCCAATTGCGATTTCAAATGTCGCCATTTTAAATCCTAATACAAAAAAAGCTGATCGTGTTGGGATTAAAATGGTTTTTGTTGATAGTAAAGTGAAGCGCGTTCGCGTATTTAAGTCAGATGGCATGGAAATTCCTGCTGTTAATCGTGGAGCATAATCAAAATGGCACGTTTACAAGACTTTTATAAAAATATGGTTGTACCAGAATTGGTGAAACAGTTTGGTTATAAAACAATCATGGAAGTTCCACGTATTGAGAAAATCACTTTGAATATGGGGGTTGGTGAAGCAGTTGCTGATAAGAAAATTATGGAGTATGCAGTTGGTGATTTGCAAAAAATATCAGGTCAGAAGCCAGTAGTAACTGTTGCACGTAAATCTATTGCGGGCTTTAAGATTCGAGATAATTATCCAATAGGTTGCAAAGTTACTTTACGCCGAGAGAGAATGTTTGAATTCTTGGATCGTCTGGTAACTATTGCTTTGCCTCGCGTACGTGATTTTCGTGGTGTGAGTAGTAAGTCGTTCGATGGAAGTGGTAACTATAATATGGGTGTTCGTGAGCAAATTATTTTTCCAGAAATCGAATATGATAAAATTGACACGTTGCGTGGGTTGAATATCACTATTACAACCACAGCAAAAACTGATGAAGAGGCCAAGGCCTTGCTGTCATTGTTTAAATTTCCATTTAAAGGTTAATTATGGCTAAGAAAGCACTTATTAATCGTGAAGTGAAGCGTATTGCACTTTCTAAAAAATATGCTGCAAAGCGCGCAGCTATTTTTGCAATTATTGATAATGCAAGTGCAACAGAGGAAGAGCGTTTTGGAGCTCGTCTGCAACTTCAATCAATTCCTCGTAATGCTGCTCCAGTTCGGCAGCGGCGGCGCTGTGCTATCACTGGGCGTCCACGTGGCGTGTTTAGAAAATTTGGTTTGGGGCGCATTAAGATTCGTGAGATTGCTATGCGTGGTGCAATTCCTGGTGTTATTAAAGCCTCTTGGTAATAGGAGTATAAAAAATGAGTATGCATGATCCTATTTCCGATATGTTAACCCGTATTCGTAACGCTCAGCGTTCAGGTAAGGTTTTTGTAATTATGCCTTCTTCAAAATTAAAATGTGCTATTGCAAATGTATTGAAGGCTGAGGGTTATATTGAGGATTTCTCCGTATCTGATGGTAATAAGCCTGAATTATCTATTATCTTAAAATATTATTTGGGTAGTCCTGTTATTGAACAAATTAAGCGCATTTCGCGTCCAGGGCTTCGTATTTATAAAGGAGTAAATGATATTCCTTTGGTGATGAATGGATTGGGAATAGCTATTGTTAGCACTTCGCAAGGTATCATGACAGATCGCAAGGCACGCAGTTTGGGTGTTGGTGGCGAATTGTTATGTGTTGTTGCTTGAGGTTGGAGGAGATTGTTGAAATGTCTCGTGTAGCAAAGAATCCAGTAGTAATTCCTGCTGGAGTTGAAGTAAATTTTGAAGTAAATGCATTAGTTGTTAAAGGTAAAAATGGAACTTTATCTCTCAACTTAACTGGCGACGTAAAAGTTGAGTTGAGGGATGGGCAGTTAATTTTTTTACCTAGTAATGATAGTAAACAAGCAAATGCGATGTCTGGTACCATACGTGCATTAGTTGCTAATAGTGTAAAAGGGGTATCGGAGGGTTTTGAGAAAAAATTGCAATTGGTTGGTGTGGGTTACCGTGCTCAGGCCCAAGGCAGAGTTTTAAACCTGTCATTAGGGTTTTCTCATCCTGTTGTACATGAAATGCCAGAAGGTGTTACAGTATCAACTCCTTCTCAAACTGAAATTGTGTTAACTGGTGCAGATAAGCAAGTTATAGGACAAGTTGCAGCTGAGATACGCGCCTATCGTCCTCCTGAACCTTATAAGGGCAAAGGTGTGCGTTATGCTGGTGAGACTGTAGTTATGAAAGAAGCTAAGAAGAAATAATAATTTGAGGTTACTGTTATGAATAAGAAAGCTGCAAGGCTGCGTCGTTCACGCAAGACACGCGCAAAAATTTCAGATTTAAAAATGATACGGCTATGTGTATTTCGCACTAATAATCATATTTATGCTCAAATCATTGATTCGAATGGAGCTAATGTGTTGGCATCAGCGTCTACTGTGGATAAAGAGATCCGGAATCATATAAAATCTGGAGGCAATGTGGAATCAGCCTCAATTGTAGGTAAGTATATTGCAGAAAGAGCTAAATCGGCAGGTATTGAGCAAGTTGCTTTTGATCGTTCGGGTTTTCAATATCATGGACGAATAAAAGCATTAGCAGAATCCGCTCGTGATAATGGATTGAGATTTTAAAGATTCTAGGGGCTAAAATATAATGGCAAAACATGAAATTGAAGAGCGTAATGACGGTCTGATTGAGAAAATGGTTGCTGTAAATCGCGTGACAAAGGTCGTTAAAGGTGGTCGTATCATGGCGTTTTCTGCATTGACTGTAGTTGGCAATGGGGATGGGCAGATTGGTATGGGAAAAGGTAAATCTCGTGAAGTACCAGTTGCTGTTCAAAAGGCAATGGATCAAGCGCGGCGCAGCATGGTTAAAATTCCATTAAAAAATGGAACTATATATCATGAAGTGCTTGGTAAGCATGGAGCAACGAAAGTTTTTATTCAGCCTGCGAAAGAAGGTAGTGGAATTAAGGCAGGTGGTCCAATGCGATTAGTGTTTGAGGTCATGGGGGTCCACAATATTTCTGCCAAAGTGCATGGGTCAACAAATCCGTATAATATTGTTCGTGCTACTTTAAACGGATTGGCGCAGTTGTACACTCCATCTGAGATTGCTGCAAAACGTGGTTTAACAGTAGAAGAAATTTTGGGAATTGAATAATGGCAGAGCAAAAAACTATTAGAGTTACATTGGTGAAAAGTTTAATTGGAACTATTGATACTCATAAAGCATGTGCACGTGGTTTAGGTTTGCGCCGTCTGCAGCATACAGTAACTGTTTTAGATACTCCTGAAAATAGGGGCATGATTAATAAAATTAGCTATTTATTAGATGTGGAGTTGTAATATGTTTTTAAATACAATTCAAAATTCTTTAGGTACTTGTATTGCACGGCGAGTAGGCCGTGGTATTGGTAGTGGTTTGGGTAAAACTTGTGGTCGAGGGCATAAAGGACAAAAAAGTCGTGCAGGTGGGTATCATAAGGTTGGTTTTGAGGGAGGGCAAATGCCATTGCAACGTCGCTTGCCTAAAAGGGGTTTTAATTCACTATCTGCTAAATCTAATGCGCAAATTACATTAAAAGATTTAGATTCTTTATGTGTTGACAGTATTGATTTAATTATTTTAAAACAAGCCGGTTTGATTCCAGAGGGCATTAAATCAGTTAAAGTAATCTCTTCTGGAAATATAAAAAGATCGGTTTTGTTAAGAGGTATCCAAGTAACAAAAGGGGCAAAAAGAGAAATTGAAGCGGCTGGCGGGAAGATTGAATAGGATCTTATAAAGTGGCGGCAAAACTATTTCTTTCAAAGCAATCGAAATTGTGGTCCAATCGGGAATTTAGAAGTAGAGTAATATTCTTACTGGGATCGTTGATGGTGTTTCGTATTGGTTCACATATTCCCGTACCTGGTGTTGATGCTAATGCTTTAGCGCAAGTGTATCAACAAGGAGCAAATGGAAGTATATTAAGTATGTTTAATATATTTTCTGGGGGAGCGTTGGAGCGATTTAGTATTTTTGCAATCGGTATTATGCCTTATATATCTTCATCAATTATTATGCAGTTGGCAAGTGAAATACTTCCTACTCTTAAGAATATGAAGAAAGAGGGAAATGTAGGGCGTAAACTTATTACTAAATATACGCGCTTAGGTACAGTTCTTTTGGCAGCAATACAGAGTATTGGTGTTGCTACGTTTGTATTGAGTCAAAAAATAGTTGTAATAAGTCCTTTTGAGTTTTATATTTCTACGGTAACTTGTTTAGTTGGTGGGACGATGTTTTTAATGTGGTTGGGTGAGCAAATCACAGAAAGAGGCATTGGGAATGGTATTTCATTACTTATAACGGCAGGAATTATTTCTGGGATACCTTCTGCGATAACTTTACTGAATAATTTAGCTCAAGAGCGCCCATTATTGGCTGTATCGCTTTTGTTTGTGGTTTTGTTGTTAGTTCTAGGTATTGTTTTTATTGAGAGTGCACTTAGAAAAGTTCCGATTCAATATGCTAAGCAACAAAATGCAAATGGGCATTCTCTCAATAATAGCGTTGCTCATATTCCGTTTAAATTAAATATGGCTGGGGTCATACCGCCTATTTTTGCATCTAGTATCATTATGCTCCCTTCCATGTTGTTAAATTGGTTGAATCCTGGAAGTTCTGCCGTTGGTAAGGTCTTGTCTATATTACGACATGGGCAAATAGCATATATGATAGTATTTGCTGCTACTATTATATTTTTTTGTTATTTTTACACGGCACTTGCGTTTAGTCCTCGGGAGATAGCAGAAAATTTGAAAAAAGGTGGGGCTTTTGTGCCAGGTGTTAGACCAGGAGATAAAACAGCACAGTATTTAGAGAATGTTGTTTTAAGATTGACGTTATTTGGGGCGTTATATATTGCTTTTGTTTGCCTTTTGCCTGAGGTTTTAACATCTTTTGTTGGGGTGCCATTTTATTTGGGGGGTACTTCACTATTGATATTGATAGTTGTTGTAATGGATTTTAATACTCAGATAATGTCATATCGTGTTACTCAGCGATATGAGGGTCTAGTTTCGAGTAGAAGTGGATTAAAATGACATGGCAAAAGAAGATGTAATACAGATGCAGGGTGAGGTTATTGAAACTTTGCCTAATGCAACTTTTAGAGTGAAGCTAGAAAGTGGTCATGAAGTAATTGGTCATATATCTGGGAAGATGAGAATGCACTATATTCGAATATTGCCGGGTGATAAAGTGACTGTTGAAATGACTCCATATGATTTGACACGAGCTAGGATTGTTTTTAGGGCTCGGTAGATATTTTATTAAGGATAAGTTATGCGTGTGCAACCATCTGTAAAACCAATTTGTCGAAATTGTAAGGTAATACGGCGTAATCGAGTGGTTCGTGTAATTTGCACTGATCCGCGGCATAAGCAACGTCAAGGTTAATCTTACAACTATACTAATTTTCTTAATGAGTAAGGAATAAATTATGGCTCGTATAGCAGGGGTTAATATCCCGAATAATGCTCATATCGTAATTGGTCTTCAGGCTATTTATGGTATTGGGTCGACCCGTGCCAAGATGATATGTGAAGCTGCTGGAATTTTAGGTAGTCACAAAGTCAAAGATTTGGACGAAAAACAATTAGAAACTCTTCGTGAAGAGGTTGCTAAGTATGAAGTTGAAGGTGACTTGCGTCGTGCAGTGACAATGAATATTAAACGGCTTATTGATATGGGCTGTTATCGAGGTTTCCGTCATCGTCGTGGACTTCCTTGTCGTGGCCAGCGCACACGTACCAATGCTCGTACACGTAAAGGACCTCGTAAAGCAATTGCAGGTAAAAAATAAGGAAAGTAAATAATGGCTAAAGCAAACACAGCTTCACGTGTACGAAAAAAAGTGCGTAAAACCGTGAGTGAAGGTATTGTGCATGTTCATGCATCATTTAACAATACAATTATCACAATTACAGATCGTCAAGGAAATGCGTTATCTTGGGCTACTTCTGGCGGTGCGGGTTTTAAGGGCTCACGTAAAAGTACACCATTTGCTGCTCAGGTAGCGGCAGAATCTGCTGGTAAAGTTGCCCAAGAGTATGGTGTTAAAAATTTGGAAGTTCGTATAAAGGGACCAGGTCCTGGTCGGGAATCTTCTGTGCGTGCACTCAATGCTCTTGGTTTCAAGATTACCAGTATCACAGATGTTACTCCGTTACCTCATAACGGATGCCGTCCATCAAAAAAACGTCGTATTTAATGGAGTAATTTAAGCATGGCACGTTATATTGGTCCTAAATGTAAACTGTCGCGTCGCGAAGGTACTGATCTGTATTTAAAAAGCGCACGTCGCTCTTTAGATTCTAAATGCAAAATGGAAGCCGCACCAGGTCAACATGGTGCAAAAAAACCCCGTCTTTCTGGCTATGGTCTTCAGTTACGCGAAAAACAAAAAATTCGTCGCATCTATGGTGTATTGGAGCGTCAATTTCGTCGTTATTTTGCAGAAGCAGACAGAAGAAAAGGTTCAACTGGTGAGTTGTTACTGCAACTGCTAGAGTCTCGATTAGATAATGTTGTTTATCGCATGGGGTTTGCTTCAACGCGTGCGGAGGCCCGTCAACTTGTTTCTCATAAAGCAATAATGGTAAATGGGCAGGTTGTCAATATTCCATCTTTCCAAGTAAAAGCTGGTGATGTTGTTGCTATTCGAGAAAAAGCAAAAAAACAAGTTCGTATTCAGGAAGCAATGGGTTTAGCCACTCAAATCGGTTTGCCAAGTTGGGTTTCTGTTGATGCGACAAAACTAGAAGGTACTTTTAAAAATGTACCTGATCGTGCTGAGTTGTACAGTGATATTAATGAACAGCTGGTGGTAGAGTTCTACTCTAAATAAAACTGGCGCAGTAAGGGGTAGTTAAATGCAAAATAGCACTTCCGAATTTTTGAGACCTCGCCAAATTGATGTTGATGCCTTATCACCAACACATGCAAAAGTTTCTATGCAACCATTTGAGCGCGGTTTTGGACATACTTTGGGTAATGCTTTGCGCCGTATCTTACTGTCATCAATGAATGGTTTTGCACCAACTGAAGTAACAATTGCAGGTGTTTTGCATGAGTATTCCACCTTAGATGGTGTTCAAGAAGATATTGTTGATATTTTATTGAATATTAAGGGTGTGGTATTTAAGCTTCATGGCGGTAGTACAGAGGCTGTTATTACATTAAAAAAAGAAGGTTCAGGTGTAGTAACAGCTGCTGATTTTGAGTTGCCTCACGATGTTGAAATTATCAATCCAGAACAAGTTATTTGTCATTTGGCCGCAAATGGCAATATTGATATGGAGGTTAAGGTAGAACAAGGTCGTGGATATCAGTCGGTTGCTGGTAGGAAAGCTGCAAAAGAGCAAACTAAAATTGGCTCTATTCAATTGGACTCAAGTTTTTCACCTATTAGCCGTGTTAGCTTTGAAGTTGAAGCAGCTCGCGTTGAACAAAGAACAGATTTAGATAGTTTAGTTTTAGATATTGAAACAAATGGCTCAATTGAACCTGAGGAAGCGGTTCGAGCTGCTGCCCGAATTTTGATTGACCAAATGTCAATATTTGCTGATTTGGAAGGTACGCCAATTGAAGTTGAAGAAGAAAAAGCGCCTCCAATTGATCCTGTTCTGTTGCGCCCTGTAGATGATTTGGAATTAACCGTTCGTTCAGCAAACTGTTTGAAGGCAGAAGATATTTATTACATCGGTGATTTGATTCAACGTACTGAAACTGAGTTGTTAAAAACACCTAATTTGGGTCGTAAATCCTTAAATGAGATTAAGGAAGTTTTGGCATCTAAAGGTTTAACTTTGGGTTCTAAACTGGAATCTTGGCCTCCCGCTGGATTAGAAAAACCCTAGGCTTTAAAGTTTAAAGGATAATTGATATGCGCCATCGTCATGGTAATCGCAAATTAAATCGTACTAGTAGCCACCGTGCAGCTATGCTGCGTAATATGGCAAACTCTTTGTTAACGCATGAAACCATTGTAACTACTCTGCCCAAAGCAAAAGAATTGCGTCGTGTGGTTGAGCCTTTGATTACTTTGGGTAAAAAACCATCGTTAGCCAATCGCCGTTTGGCGTTTGACCGCACGCGCGACCGTGATGTTGTGGTTAAGCTATTTGGCGACTTGGGTACACGCTTTGCTTCTCGCAATGGTGGCTATATTCGTATTTTGAAATATGGCTTCCGTAATGGTGACAATGCGCCTTTGGCGTTGGTTGAGCTAGTAGATAAAGCTGTTGAGTAAGATAAAAGTAAGTTATTGCTTGATTAAAGCCGAGCTGGTTTCAGTTCGGCTTTTTCTCAAATCAATGTAATTTTTGTTAGGAATAGGTATGGTTAATTTATATCAGATATTAGGTTTGCCCTATTCGGCAACAAGCGATGAGATTCAGGCTGCCCTTGAACGGAAGCAAGCAGCTCTTAATGCTAAAACAGTGAAAGCTGTTACCGAATGGTTGTTGGTGGATAGTGTGCGTACACGCTATGATGCAAAATTGCGCCAAGAGCAGCCTGAATTTTTCCAGTCTGTAATGGTTGAAAGAGAAACGCCATCAACCCTAAGCCTGCAAAAAAATGAAACGCCCGAAGCGCAACCAACTCTTCAAGTGGCAGAAGAAGAGTATTACGTTCCCCAGCTTTGGAATCCTACCGCTGCGGCAATTTGGGCATTCTTTTTATCACCCATATTAGGGGCTTGGCTGCATGCCATTAACTGGCGAGAATTGGGGGAAAAAAAATTAGCTGAACAGAATATGTATTTTGTCTGGGGAACAGTCGCATCGGGCTTTGTGCTCATGCTCATAGAGGCGGTTGCTAATATTGAGTTTCCCGCTGTTGCGAGTAGTACTGCTATTTGGGCAGCATGGTTTTTTCCTTTAGGCAAAAAGCAAATTGATTTTGTGCGTAACGAAGTAAATGATGATTATGACAAGAAAAAATGGGGCAAACCAATCGGGCTAACCATTTTGGGTTTGTGTGCCTATGTTGCTGCACTTATCGCTTTTGCTTTTTTACTGGTTATCGCTGGCGTGATGCGACTGACCGCTTAATAAAAAACGGTGTGATGATTCACACCGTTTTGCGTTTTCAGGCTGCCCCAATCAATCATGCACGCGCAGCAATTCCACTTCAAACACCAAGGTTGCGTGTGGCGGAATCACGCCGCCTGCGCCGTGTGCGCCATAACCCATTTCGGGCGGAATGGTCAGCTTGCGTTTGCCGCCTTCTTTCATGCCGTCAAAGCCTTCATCCCAGCCCTTAATCACTTGCCCCACGCCCAGCGTAAGGGTTAAAGGCTGGTGGCGGTCTAAGCTGGAATCAAATTTCGTGCCATCGGCGAGCCAGCCGGTGTAATGCACGGTAATCTTCTTGCCCTTCTGCGCCAATTGGCCCTCGCCCGCTTGCAGGTCTTCAATAATCAAACTCATGTTTCGCCTTTCTGATTGCGTTGAAAAGCCGCAAGCGTATCACAAAACCGCTTTTCAGGCTGCCTGCATTTGTTTACAATCAAAAAACGATTATTTCACAACAAGATAACGTTTTCAGGCTGCCCAATCCGTCCCGCAAAGGCAGCCTGAAACCCGAAAGGAAAGCATTATGATGAACTGGCAGCAACTCATGTCGCCCACCCGTTTTCAAATCGACGAACATGGCACCATCTCCGCCGTGCCGCCCAAAGCGCACACGCCCTACCGCACCCCCTTTCACACCGACTACGACCGCGTGGTCTTTTCCAACGCCTTTCGCCGGTTGGGGCGCAAAACCCAAGTGCATCCGCTCGCCAAAAACGACCACACTCACAACCGCCTCACCCACAGCGTAGAAGTCGCCAGCGTGGGGCGCAGTTTAGGCAATCTGGTGGGCGAACTGTTGCGCGCCGAACAGCAACTGCCGCCCAATCTCTCGCCCAACGACCTTGCCACCACCGTGCAAACCGCCTGCCTTGCCCACGACATCGGCAACCCGCCCTTCGGACACACCGGCGAAGATGCTTTGCGCGATTGGTTTAGGCAGCCTGAAAACGCCCTGTACACCGCCACGCTCCCCCCCGCGCAACGCAGCGACATCCAAACCTACGAAGGCAATGCCCACAGCCTGCGCCAAACCGCCAGCATTGAAATGTATCGCAATCGCGGCGGCATGCGCCTCACCGCCGCCGGCTACGGTGCGCTGCTCAAATACCCGTGGACAAGCAGCAGCCCGCAAGGGCAACGCAAATTCAATATCTACCAAACCGAGTTGCCGCTGATGACCCGCATCGCCGCCGAGCTGGGGCTGCCTGAAATCGCCGCCAACCATTGGGCGCGCCATCCCTTGTCTTACCTGATGGAAGCCGCCGACGACATCTGCTACGCCCTGATGGACTTGGAAGATGCCGTGAGCCTAGATTTGCTGCACCACCAAGAAATCGCCGACATCCTCGCCCCGCTCGTTGCCCCCGAAGCCACCCAACACGCCACCAGCCCGCGCGAACGCACCGCCATGATGCGCGGCATCGGCATCGGCGCGGCGATTGACGGCATCGCGCAAACCTTCATCAGCCACCACGCCGCCCTGCTCCACGGCGATTTTCAAGGCAAAGACCTGATTGAACAAAGCCCCGTCGCCGTGCACGAAGCATTGCAAAACGCCAAAACGCTCGCCCGAGAGCGCATTTTCCGCCACCGCGTGAAAGTAGAATTGGCGGCGTTTTCCTGCATCGCCTCCATGCTGGATTTGCTTGTACCCGCCGCCCACGCGCTGATTATTTCGGGCAACTGCAAAAAGCAGCACAAACTCGCATTAAGCCTGCTGGAAAACGACCCGATTACCGAACGCGACAGCTTGTATTTGGCGTATATGAAAATTTTGGATTTTATCGGCGGCATGACCGACAACTACGCCGCCCGCATCGCGCAAGAAATATCAGGCATCAGCATGGTGTAATAATATCTGCAATGAAAACATAATATTGTCGAATGGGTGCGAAATTGTGCTTTACAAGGCAGGGATTGCTCTGTATTATTCGCGCTTTCTTGACTTGCATTGAGATTAAATTGGATATGCAAATACGCACCCGTAGCTCAGTTGGATAGAGTATCTGGCTACGAACCAGAGGGTCGGGCGTTCGAATCGCTCCGGGTGCGCCAAGAAATCTATTTTTAGACGCGCCCATCGTCTAGCGGTTAGGACATCGCCCTTTCACGGCGGTAACGGGGGTTCGATTCCCCCTGGGCGTGCCAAGTTTTCAAAACCTGCTTCAAACCTGTTTAGGTTGAAGCAGGTTTTGTTTTGCGCGCTCTGCGCTGTATGGGTTTGGGTTTAACGGTTGCCGCGGCGTTAGATAAATGCCGCCGTAAACCTTAATACTGTTTTCTGTTTTCAGGCTGCCGATTGCATCCGCATGGGTAGCCTGAAATTCAAAGATTCAAAAGAATGCCTATTTATTTAAGCCGCCTGCCCGCCGAAGTGCAAATATTCGTGTAGAAAGCGGAAAGCCGTGCGCTCAGGGCATGACGGCAAACTCAAGCGATAACGGCAGCCGCAGCAGCAAGGGCGGCAATGATGATGCCGGCAACGTGCTGTTTGGTTGGGCGCTCGATGCTCTGATTGTATTTGAATCAAACCCCTGCAAACCGCGTGTAATCGGTTTGGCAGGGGTTTTGTTATGCGGGGGTGGTTTTCAGGCTGCTCTTTGGTTTGGGCTTTGAGGCAGCCTGAAAACGGGGATAAGGCTTTTCAGGCTGCCTAATCTATCCAATTCAACACCGTACGCCCCGCGTGCAGCAGGCGGTAGATAAACAGCGAGTAGCTTTCTTCAATGAAAAATTTCCAGCGGGCCTGCTCGGATGCTTCGGTGTAGCGGCTGGTGGGCGTGGGCGACGGGGTGGCGGGGATGCCGAGATCGCGGGCGATGGCGATGGCGCGCGCCATGTGGTAGGGGTCGCTCACGATGATGACGTGGTGCAGTTTGTGTTTTTGCATCAGCAAGCGGGTATTGACGAGGTTCTGATAGGTGTCTTTGGAGCGGGTTTCGTAGATGATGTCGTGGCTGGGGATGCCTTGTTTGAGGGCGAATTTGCGGGCGACTTCGCCTTCGCTGGGGTAGCCTTCTTTGCGCGTGCCGCCTGTGAAGATGAGTTTTTCCACACGTTCGGATTGATACAGGGCGATGGCGTGGTTGATGCGCTCGCGGAACACGGGCGAGGGCTTGTCGCCCCATGCGGCTGCGCCTAAAACGACGGCGGCATCGGCGTGTTTGGGCAGCGCGGCGGGGGCGTGGGCGTATTGGTAGACTTGCCATGCGCACCATGCTTGCAGGGCGAAAATGCTGAGGATGCTGAGCAGGAAGCCGTAGCGCAGATAGCGCAGGGTGGATTTTTGCGGCATGGCGGGTTAAACGGGTCGGGTGGATTTTCAGGCTGCGCTAGTTGCCATCGGCAGCCTGAAAATCGGGGTTTGGCGGGCTGTCGGATGATGGCGGATGCGGCGCTGGCCGGGTTTGGCAACTGAGGTTCCAGATGGAGGGCGTGCATTGCAGATGCCCGATGTATTGCAGCTTGGCAACGGGGGCGATGGTGGCGATGTCGTCTTCGCGCATGTGCAGGATGTCGGATGGGTCCACCCATTGCGGTTGGACGGTGGTGAGCGGTTTGCCTGCGCGGTTGAAGGCTTCGATGACTAATTGCGAACAAAACAGCCGCTTGCTGCCGAGCGAGGGGACGGTGATGGTGGCGAGCGCGTTGAGACACAAATGGCGCATGGCGCGGGGGATAACGGGCAGTTCGCAGGCGTTTCGCGCGATGGAAAACGGGGCTTGCAGCGCGATGCCGAGGTGGTTGTAGCCGCTGCCGTTTTTTTCTTGGGCAAAGGCAATGATGGCTTGGATGTTTTCGGGGGTTAAATCGGGGCGGCGAAAGGCAACGGTGAGATTGGTTTCTTGGAGCGTGTCGGCGAGCGGGCGGATGCGCGTGCCGCTGCCCACGGCTTCGGCGATGTTGCCGTCGCCCAAATAGATAAACGAATGGCTCACGGCGGCGTTACTGAACACGCGGATGCCCAGCGAGCGGATGCTGCCCTCGGAAGAAAACAAAATATCGCCTGCGCGCAAATCGCTCGGACGGATAAAGGTTAAGCCGTTTTCAGGCAGCGTGCTGTTGCGCACGCTTTGCAGACGCAGCGCGGTTTTGCCGTTGTCGCTGCGGCGAATGTGCCATTCGGTGGCGCAGGCGCAAAGCAGGAGTGCCGTAATCAACAGGAGAGCGCGATACATTTTCAGGCTGCCTTAATTAACAAAGTGGCTTAAACAAGATGGCTTATTGTGGCAAAACAAGGGGCGCAGCGCAATGGCTGGCGGTGGCAAAAGGCAGCCTGAAAACGGCTTGTGCTACAATCGTGGCTTTTCCACACTATGAACAAGGATGATTGCCATGAAAAAATGGTTTTGGATTATGCTGGCGGGCTTGGCGTTGGCAGGTTGCGCTTCGTCGGGCGACAGCGACGATTTGGGGATAGACCCCAACACAGGCGTGAGCGCGGAGCATTTGACCGAATTTGTGTAACGCGAAATGATTTCAGGCTGCCTTTGTGGTGAATAATAGGCAGCCTGAAAACCGATAACAGCAAGGAATACCATGATTGTTTCCCTAGACATTGATGCGCAAAAAACCTTTACCCCGCTTTGCCCTGCCGAATTGCCCGTGCACGAAGGGCATCGGATTGCGGCGGAACTCAACGCCCAAGCGCGGCTTGCCCAGCTGCGCGTGATGAGCAAAGACGCGCACAGCCCCGCCGCCCGCTGGATTTGCGCCAGCCATGCCGAGCAACTGCGCCCCACAGGCTTGCCCAACGCGCGCGAGGCTTGGGTGGCGCACGCCATTGTTGGCACGCAAGGCTTTGAATTGCTGGACGAATTGCCACCCGTTGCCGCCTACGATTTTTGCGTGTGGAAAGGCGTTGAGCCCGATATGCACCCCTACGGCGCGTGTTATCACGATTTGGCGGAAAAATTGAGCACGGGGCTGATTGAATGGCTGCGCGACAAGGGCGCGACGGTGTTGCTGGTGGGCGGCTTGGCAACGGATTATTGCGTGAAAACCACGGTGTTGCAGCTTTTGCGCGGCGGCGATTGGCAAGTGCTGGTGAATAGGGCGGCGTGCCGTGGCATCGCGGCGGACACGGTGGCAGTGGCGTGGCGTGAAATGCAGGTGGCGGGCGCGGTGGTGTTAGACGATGCGGCGGCGATGGCGGCGTATTTGCGGGAGCGGGGCGAGATAAGGTAAAGGCAGGTGGCTGCGGCAGCCTGAAAACGGCAACGGCACATCGCGCCGCCGCGCCATTTTGGATTTCAGGCTGCCTTTGCGCGCCCTAAAAACAGTTCAGGCTGCCTATCGTTCACCGATTAGGCAGCCTGAAACGCATCAGCGTTTATTTTTTCTTTTTGTTTTTTGCCGGCTCTTTGTCCAACACTTCCGCTTTGGGCGCGCCGTTGGCGGGTGCAGCGGCGGCGGTTTGGCGGTTAATCAGCCATTGCTGGGCAATCGTCAGCAGGTTGTTCACCACGTAATACAGCACCAGCGCGGCGGGGAAGAAGAAGAACATCACCGAGAACATCAGCGGCATGATTTTCATCATTTGCGCTTGGGTGGGGTCGCTGGGCGGCGGGCTCATTTTGGTTTGCAGATACATGGTTACCGCCATCAGAATCGGCAGGATGTAGAACGGGTCGGGGCGCGACAGGTCGTGAATCCAGCCCAGCCACGGCGCTTGGCGCAATTCCACCGATAGGAAAATCATCCAATACAGCCCGATGAAAATCGGCATTTGAATCAGCATCGGCAGGCAACCGCCCAGCGGGTTGATTTTCTCATCGCGGTACAGCTTCATCAGCTCTTGTTGCATCGCCATGCGGTCTTCGGGGTTGGGGTATTTTTTCTTCAATGCTTCCATTTTGGGCTGGATGGAGCGCATTTTTGCCATGGATTTGTAGGCTTTTTGGTTGAGCGGGAACAGGATGGCTTTCACAATCAAAGTCAGCACGATAATCGCCCAGCCCCAGTTGCCGATGATGCCGTGCAGCCAGTTGAGCAGGGCAAACAGCGGCGAGGCGAAAATGTGCACGCGCCCGTAGTCTTTGGTGAGTTCAAATTTTGGGGCGATGGTTTTCAGGATGCTGGTTACTTGCGGGCCGGCGTATAAATTAGCGGCGAAGGTTTTGCTGCCGCCTGCGGGGATGTCCACCGCAGCGGTGTTTACGCCTGCGCTGTATAGGTTGCTGGGCAGGCGTTTGATGCCGATGGTGCATGAGCCGCCTGTGCACAGGTTTTCGCCGTTTTCAGGCTGCATAATCCATGCGGAGGCGAAGTAGTGCTGAATCATGCCCACATAGCCGCCCGAGGCTTTGCGTTGGTATTCGGCGGTGTCTTTGCCTGCTTCAAAGTCTTTGTCCAGCGTGGCGAATTGCACTTTTTGGAATGCGTCGGCATCGGGCGTGTATAAAACAGGACCCACATAGCTGCTGGTAAACCAGCCTTCGCCTGCGGGCTTGCTGTTGTCGCGCACGATTTGGTACGACGTGCCGAGCTTCACGGCTTGGCTGCTGGTGTTTTTCACCTCAAAGCGCACGTTGACCAAATAGCTGCCTTTGGTAAACGTGTAAATTTTGTCTACTTGCACGCCATTTTGCGCGGGGGCAGTGAGACGCACTTCCAGTTTGTCGCCGTTGAGCGTTTGCGATTTTGAGGCAGCCTGAAAATTAGCGTTGGCCAAAATATTGTTGCCGTTGGCATCCACCAAATTGGATTGGGCAACATAAGTGAGCGGCTTGCCGTCGGCGAACAGGGTGAAACTTTGCGCGGTGTCGTGGGTGGCATCGTAGTGTTGCAGGGTTAAGCCGCGCAAATCGCCTGATTTTTCGTCTATCGTGGCTTTAACGGTGTCAGTTTCCACGCTCACGGGCACGGTTGCGCCCAATGGGGCGGCTTGCGGCTGCGCGGCGGTTTGCTGCTGTTGCGCGGCTTGTTGCTGTTGCGGCTGGGCGGCTGGGAAGAAGTGTTGCCAAGCCATCATAAAGACAATCGCCACAGCGGCGGTGGTCAGCATTCGTTTGAAATCGGATGGGTTTTGCTGTTGCATGAGAGTGTTTCCTAAAACTAGGGGACGGGGTCGTAACCGCAGCCGCCCCAAGGGTGGCAACGGGCAAGCCGTTTGAGGGCGAGCCAGCCGCCTTTGAGCGCGCCATATTTGCGCACGGCTTCAATCGCGTATTGCGAACAAGTGGGCGTGTAGCGGCAGCGCGGCGGGATAAGCGGGCTGATGCAGAGTTGGTAAAAACGGATAAGCGCGAGAAAGAGTTTGCGGAACATAAAATCGGCTTTCAGGCTGCCGTGTAATAATCGGGCTTGCCGATGCCGACCGTCCAAAAACAGCGCGATTTTTCCAAATCTTCTTGCAGCCAGGCGGCATCGGCATCTTCGCCGTTTTTGCGCATTTGGGCGATGTCGGCTAAAACGTGTTCTTCGGCAAAGTCGCGCCAAACGCCGATGGAGAGATGGGTATAGCCATAGCAGCAAGGGGCTTCGCTGTCGTCTATGCCCGCGGGGTCTTTTTCGGCAAGCAGCGCGGTTAATTGCGTGGCGGGCAGGGCAAGCGGGTCTGTGCCATACAATGAGAGTTGGTAATCACCGTTTTCGGCGCGGGAAAATTCCATAAACTCCACGCCGTCCGTGCGGTCCAAATCTACGCGCAAGCCTAAGCCGTCGTAATAAAGCTGTTCGGTTTCGCCGCTGCTAGGCTTGCCCAAAAGCGCGACGACATCCTGCCGGCTTTGCCCGAATTGCAGCGTGCCCAGCCCTTCGATTTCTATGCCGTGCAAAGGATGGAGTGTGATGGTTTTCATGCGTATTCTTTTGTAAACGTGTTTTCAGGCAGCCTGAAAAGCCAACTTTCAGGCTGCCTGAAACATTACCGACATTTGCGCGGCAGCATCAATTCCGCCAACTGTTGGCAGACTTCGTGATACTGCCCGCGCCCAAACATCACGCGCACGCGCACCACAAAATCTTTGGCGGGCAGCTCTTGCCGGTGCAGCCTGAACCATTCGCGGATGACGCGCTTCATGTAATTGCGTTTGTTTGCCCGCTTGGCGGCTTTTTTGCCGACCACCAAGCCCAAACGCGCGTGTCCCAGCGCATTGTTTTCCGATTGCAGCACCGCCAAAAAGCTGCGCGAACGCTGTTTTCTTAACGCAAAAACGGAAGAGAACTCTTCCGTTGTGAGCAGCCGATAGGCTTTGCCGAAGCGATGAGCCAATTACACGGCCAAACGTTTGCGGCCTTTGGCGCGACGCGCTGCCAAAACGGCGCGGCCGCCGCGGGTTTTAGAGCGCACCAAGAAGCCGTGGGTGCGTTTGCGTTTGGTAACGGAAGGTTGATAAGTGCGTTTCATGTTGGTTTCCTAATCTGAAATTGGGGGAAAAATAAACGGCGCATTAAACCTGTTTTGATGCGGTTTGTCAAACAAAATAAGTGCTTTGCTGGGTTTCAGGCTGCCTTTTGCGTGGGGTTAGGCAGCCTGAAAATGCTATTGATTATTGAGCCGTTGGATAATCATTTGGCTGAGCTGTTGCACTTCATTGGGTGTGGCGGTGGGGAGTACGGTTTGCCAGTCTCGCTGGGTAAATGTGGTGTAATCCAGCCGCAAAGCTATGCCACGAACAACGGTTAAGCCTTTTGTATTGTCGCGGCTGTCTTTAAAGCGCACATAATAAGTTGCGGGCTGTGGCGTGTTTGTGGGCAAATCCAATACGCGGTTGTAGCGTTTGGTAAGCCATATTGTAGAAAGTGGAACGATGATGTTGTAACAGCCAAACAACAACACAGTAGGCAAAAACAATGTGCCATTGTCAAAAAATAACATGGGGTGGATAAAGTAAACAAGAATGGTAAGTAGCAGCGGTATGGGCAGCGTATAAGCAAACAGTTTTTTCAGGCGCATGGCGTGGTTGCGTTCATTGTTGCTAATGGGTGTGCGCTTTTGCCATGTGATTTCGTTTGTGCCTGCTTGCACGGCGTGGCGCAATTCGGCAAATGGGGTGTCTTGGGGGAGCGGGCTGGGCATGGGGATTATTCCTTTATTAAGTGAGAGAGAAACAGTTTTTAGGCTGCCTTTTGCATGGGTTTGGGCAGCCTGAAAATGCTATTGATTATTGAGCCGTTGGATAATCATTTGGCTGAGCTGTTGCACTTCATTGAGTGTGGCGGTGGGGAGAATTTCTGCCCAATCGGTTGCGGTGAAATTTTGCCAATCGGGGTGAAGATTCATGCCGCGTGAAGCGAATATTCCTTTGTCGAGGAAATATCGGAATGATGCTTTTGTTTGCAGAGTGTAGGTTATGGGGCAAGATTGCTCTGTGGGATGGTTGGCAATTTTGCGCTGGTGTTTAAACATAATGAAAAAATTGAGGGAGAGGGCTGTATAGAAAAATAGCCAAAACAGCGCGAGCAGCCAGTCTGCTAATGATTGGGGCGGATTTCGGGGGCTGCATACTCGGGGCAAGAAATAACAAAAATAATTGCTCATTTTGTCTATGAGCATCAAAAGTGTCAAAAAGGTGATAAGTAAAAACCGTTTCATGGCTTTTTTGGCATCACCGCGTTCGCGGTCGCTAATGGGGCTGGATTTTTGCCATGTGATGTGGGTCGCGTTGGATTGCACGGCGTGGAGTAATTCAGCGAACGGGGTGTCGGGGGTGTTTGACATGGTTGTTTCCTTGTTGGCAATGATAAAAGGGGCTTTTCAGGCTGCCTTTATGGCGGGGGCGAGGCAGCCTGAAAACGTTATGGGTTTATTTGCTGTTTAGGCGTTGGATAATGATTTGGCTGAGGCGGTGTATTTCGTCTGCGCTGGCGGTGGGGAGGATTTCTGCCCATTGGGCGGGGGTAAATTTTTGCCAGCCCAGCTGGGTAATTCTGCCGCGAGCGGCGGTGATGCCGTTGGCGTAGCGGCGTGCTGCTTGTGTTTGTAGGGTGTAAAGGGTGGGGAAGGGCTGCGCGGCGGGGTGGTCGGCGATGCGCCCCATGCGTTTAGCTATCCAAATATCAAACCCAATAAAGCCGATGTTGAAAACCAGCGTAATGGCGAGAAATAACCAAAAAAAACAAACTGCTGCCGGGGCTGCATATATCGGGGGTGAAGTAGCAGCTGCTTAGGCTGAAAATCGGCAATGCGAACGCGGCGGCTAAAAATGCCCATTTTGTTGTTTTGGCGTTGGCGCGTTCGCTGTCGCTAATGGGGTGGGATTTTTGCCATGTGATGCGCTTCTCGCCAGCTTGTACGGCGTGGAGCAATTCGGAAAATGGGGTGTCGGGGGTTGTATGGTTTTGCATGGTTGTTTCCTTGTTTGTGATGATTAAAAAAGGTTTCAGGCTGCCTAAACATCGCTATTCAGCTTCGGCTAGCCGCTTTTGAATCGCGCGGATAAGCTGTTGCAGGGCTTCGGGGCTGGGCGCATCGGGGAGCAGGGCTTGCCAGTCTGCTTGTGTGAAGCTGTCCCAATCTGGGAGGTATCTGTCGCAACGTGTGTCTAGTGTGTTTTTGGGGTAATAGAGACCTCTGCCTCTGTAAATTGATGTGAAATAGGGCGTAAAGTTTTCAGGCTGCATTGTGCCGATTGGCGCGCGCAAGATGCGGATGGCATCGGGCAGTTCTGTTTTCAGTATTGCTATTGCAAGGAAAAACGCTGCCGCGCCCAATAGCATTCCAACGATGCTCAATAGCATCCCAACGGTTTGCTGCTCGTTAAAAATCAAAAGCGATGTCGGCACTGCCGTTACCATAAGCAGCAAGCCCAGCAAAATCAGGCGGTGCAAGTGCTGCCGTGTTAGCAGGTGGTCTTGTTTGCTGATGGGCGTGATTTTCTGCCACGAGATTTCAAGCTCGTCCGATTGCAATTCGCTCAATAATCGTGCGTAGGTGAGTAGGGCACCATAATTGTTTGCTTTCATCGATTTTCCTTATTTTTCAGGCTGCCTAAACATTGCTAGGCAGCCTGAAACCAATCAATTCCCGCTCACATTCAACACAGGCGCGGCGTTTTCTTCGGAAAGCAGCACCGTCATCATATTGGTAACCAGCTTGGCTTTTTCGGGTTCGGTCATGTTTACAATGCCGCGTTTTTCCAGCTCGGCAACCGTGCCCGCCACCATGCCGATTGCGCCACGCACCAGCGTTTGCCGCGCCAAAATCACCGCTTCGGCTTGCTGGCGGCGCAGCATGGCTTGGGCGATTTCGGGCGCGTAAGCCAGATGCGTGAAGCGCGTTTCGTCAATGCTGATGCCCGCGATTTCCACGCGCTCTTGCACCATGCGGCGAAATTGCTCCAAGATTTTGTCCGAATGCCCCGTTAGGCTGTCTGCCGAGCCGTCGTTGGTGTAAGGATGGTGGGTTGCCAAAACCCGCAGCGCGCCTTCGCTTTGCACCTGCAAAAAGTCGTGCGCGTTTTCCACGTCCAGCACCGCAGCGGCGGGGTTTTCAATGTGGTACACAATAGCGGCGGCGATTTCAATCGGCGTGCCAGAGGCATCGTTCACTTTCAGCGTGGCGGTAACGTAGTTGCTGGTTTTTAGCGACACGCTCACCGTGTTGTAAAACGGCAGTAGCCAAAAAAAGCCCGATTGGGGCAACACGCCTGCGTATTTGCCAAACAGCGTGCCCACCAAAGCGGTGTTAGGCTGCACCACGCGAAAGCGCGTAAAGCCATATCCCAGCGGCAGCAGCAGAAAACCCAAGCCGCCCGCTCCGTTTTCCAATGCGCTAAACATTCGCCACACCACAAATAACGTGATTGCCACCAATACGGCGGCTGCGGCAAAGCCGTTAAGATGCGGCATGGTGTATTTTTTGCTGTATGACTGGCTTATGGGAACTCCTTATCGGTTGAGGGTTGGAAATGGGTTGGATTATAGTGTAAAAACGATTGATTTTTCGTGATTTTTTATGATTTGTTGGCTGCTGACAACAGTCCCATCATGCCCCAAAAAACTGTGGATAATGTTATCCACAACGGCGCGGTCTTAACAAAAATTTGCGGTATAATGGCGAACATATCCACAACGTAACAAAGTAGTCCCATGCGTCTTCCCGAATTTTGGTCCCAATGCCTTGCGCTTTTGCAATCCGAGCTTTCCGAACAGCAATTTTCCCGCGACATCGCACCGATTACGGTGGGCGAACAAGATGGCGCGTGGGTGTTGTTTGCCAAAAACCAATTTGCGGCAAACCTGTTGCGCACCCAATACGCCCGCAAAATCCACGAAGCCGCCGCGCTGATTGCGCCCGATGCGCCCGAATTGCTGTTTCAAGCAGGCGTGGGCGAGCGGGTGGCAATGGCGCAAGTGCCTGCGGATGTGGTTAGCCCTGTAAACAACGATAGAGGCAGCCTGAAAACCGCAAACGACAACCAAGCGCAAACTGAAACCGCACCCGCATCCGAGCCAACGCCAAGCCCCGCCCGCAACAAAAGTGCGCAAGACATCTTAGCCGAGCGCATGAGCAACCTGCGCCCCGCCAAGCAATCCCCCCAAAGGCAGCCTGAAAACGCCGCAAGCAAGCCCTCCGCCATCGCCGCCGAGCAAGCCCGCGAAGCCGCCGAACAACGCCTAAACCAAACCAATCTTTCCCCCGACTACACCTTTGAAACGCTGGTGGAAGGCAAGGGCAACCAGCTTGCCGCCAACGTTGCCAAAAGCATCGCCGAAAAACCAGGCGACAGCATGTATAACCCGTTTTTCGTGTATGGCAGCACAGGCTTGGGCAAAACCCACTTGGTGCAAGCCATCGGCAACGAATTGCTGCGGCTCAACCCCAAAGCCAAAGTGCGCTATATGCACTCGGATGAATACCTGAAAACCTTTATGGCAACCGTGCGCAACAAAACATGGGATACGTTTAAACAGCAATATTTGCATTACAACCTGCTGATTATCGACGATATTCAATTTATCTCGGGCAAAGACCGCACCATGGAAGAATTTTTCTTCCTGTTTGAGCATTTTCACTCGCGCGACCAGCAAATTATCCTCACCTGCGACCAGTTGCCCAGCAGCTTGGAAGACATGGACAAACGCCTTGTGTCGCGCTTTTCATGGGGCATGACCATCCGCCTAGAACCGCCCGAATTGGAAATGCGCGTGGACATTTTGGAGCGCAAAGCCCAAGCCGCGGGCATTATGCTGGAAGAAGATGCCGCCACCTTTATCGCGCAAAACGTAAAACAAAATGTGCGCGAGCTGGAAGGCGCGTTAAACCGCGTGATTGCGCGCTGCCGATTTAGCAAAGCCAGCACCATAGACATAGACCTCGCCACCGACGCGCTGCAAGATATCGTTGCCAGCAACTACAAGCCGATTACCGTTGAGCTGATTATGAAAGCCGTTGCCGACCATTACCACATCAGCATCCGCGATATTTTGGGCAAAAAACGCAGCCGCAACCTTGCCCGCCCGCGCCAAATCGCCATGGCGATTACCAAAGAACTCACCAACCTAAGCCTGCCTGCCATTGGCGACGCATTTGGCGGGCGCGACCACACCACCGTGATGCACGCGGTGAAAACCATCGCCAAGCTGCGGCAAGACGAGCCTGAATTGAAGCAGGATTATGAGAAATTGCTGATTGTGATACAGCATTAGCGAACAGCGTTTTCAGGCTGCCTATATGGTTCAGCAAAGGCAGCCTGAAAACGCCATCCAGCAAAAGGAAGCAATATGAACAAACTCTGGAACAGCATCAAATGGCTGGCAGGCACGTTGGCGTTGTTTGGCGTGGTTATGTTGGGCGATATGCTGCGCGGCGATCCGATTACCCTGCGCCACTATATTGCTGCCGCTGGGATGGCTGGCTTTTTCGGGATAAACAGCTTGCCGCTGCAATGGTCTGCGCGCCAACGCTTTGCTTTTAACTTTGGCTATGTGTCGCTTTCCATGCTCGCCATATCGTTTTATTTCGGCGAACCGTTTACATGGATAGGCTATGTTTTCGTGCCGTGCGCCATCGCATTGAGCATGGCGGCGATTTTCCATGCCAATCATTTGATGCGCGCAGCAGCCGAACAAGAGCAAGCGAAACAAGCCAGCAACAACCAAAAGGCAGCCTGAAACGAACAAAGCAAGTTTCAGCCAAGCCAACGCGAATTACCCCCATGCAAAACTACCGCCAAAAACTCAAACCGCTCATCATCATCGCCATCATCATGCTGATTTTTTCCGCGCTAGACGACAAAATCACCCACGAAGAATGGTACAGCTTCGGCGTGATTTGCCTGCTCGTGCTCCCCTTTTGGACCATGTGGGACATCAACACCCGCAACGCAGGCAAATTCAGGCTGCCGCTCTACGCGCTGGGTACGTTCATCGGCATCTTCGGTGCAAACTACATGCTGCGCGAACACAGCATCAACACCCTGCTGATAAGCCCGCTGATTTACACCGCCCTGTTTACATGGCTGCAAAGCCTGGCGGACAAACAGCCGCCGCCCGAATAGGCAGCCTGAAAACAAGCAACGCGCGTTTCAGCAAAGCCCAAACGCATCATGCGCTGGCTGCGAAACCACACCCCTTTTCAACATCCCAAACACAAAGGAACCCCATCATGTTAATCCTGCAAACTGAGCGCGACGCGCTGCTCAAACCTCTGCAAACCGCCACCGGCATCGTGGAGCGCAAGCACACCCTGCCCATTTTGGCGAACGTGCTGCTGGAAAGCAAAGGCGGCAAAGTGCACATCCTCGCCACCGACTTGGAAATCCAAATCCACACCCAAGGCGCAGACAGCGAACAAGGCGATTTCCAGCTCACCACCAACGCCAAAAAACTGCAAGACATCCTGCGCGCCTTGCCCGAAAACGCCACCGTGCAACTGGATTTGGACGAACACAAGCTCACGCTCAAAGCCGGCAAATCGCGCTTCAACCTGCAAACCCTGCCGCCCGCCGATTTCCCCACCATGAACATCAGCGAAACCACCCACACCCAATTTTCCCTGCCGCAAGAAACGCTGAAACACATGATTAACCAAGTGCAATACAGCATGGCGGTGCAAGATATTCGCTATTATCTCAACGGCTTGCTGCTGCAAGTGGAAGGCAACCAACTGCGCCTGGTCGCCACCGACGGACACCGCCTTGCCTACGCCAGCACCACCATCGAAGCCGAGTTGGCAAAACAAGATGTGATTTTGCCGCGCAAAACCGTGCTGGAATTGGTGAAACTGCTCAACCAGCCCAAAGAAGCCATCCAAATTGAGCTGCTGGACAACCAAGTGCGCTTCCAATGCGGCGACACCACCATCGTGAGCAAAGTCATCGACGGCAAATTCCCCGACTACAACCGTGTCATCCCGCTGGACAACGACAAAATCTTCGTCATCAACCGCGCCACGCTGCTGGGTGCGCTGGAACGCTCCGCCATTCTCGCCAACGAAAAATTCCGCGGCGTGCGCCTGCAACTGGCCCCGGGCAGCCTGAAAATCACATGCAGCAACAGCGAGCAGGAAGAAGCCAGCGAAGAGCTGGAAATCGCCTACGCGGGCGAAAGCCTGGAAGTCGGCTTCAACATCCAATTCCTGATGGACGTGCTGCGCAGCGCAAACAGCGATGACATCCAAATCGCATTTGGCGATGCCAACCGCTCCACGCTGATTACGCTGCCCAACAACGCCGAGTTCAAATACATCGTGATGCCGATGCGGATTTAATTACGCTAACCCGTTTTCAGGCTGCCTCTATCGTGCACAGATAAGGCAGCCTGAAAATATTACACCGCCTGCCAACCCTTCCCGAAAGCCCCACCATGATTACCCATCTAACCGGCAAACTCGCCGAAAAACACCCGCCGCAAATCACCATCGATGTAAACGGCATCGGCTACGAGCTGGAAGTCTCCATGCAAACCTTTTACCAACTGCCCAACATCGGCGACAGCCTCCACATCTACACCCAGCTCATCGTGCGCGAAGATGCCCATTTACTGTTCGGCTTCGCCGGCAAAGCCGAGCGCGCCACCTTCCGCCAGCTGGTGAAAGTGAGCGGCATCGGCGCGAAAACCGCGCTGGGCATCCTGTCCGCATTTAGTGCCGATGAACTCGCCGCCGCCATCGCGCAAGAAGACATCAAACGCCTATCCGCCGCTCCCGGAATCGGCAAGAAAACCGCCGAGCGCATGATTTTGGAGCTGCGCGGCAAACTCGCCCCCACCAGCGGCGAGGCAACAGGCTTATTCGCCCCCGCCGTCACGCCCGATGCCAGCGAAGACATCATCAGCACCCTGCTGGCGCTGGGCTACAACGAACGCGAAGCCCGCGCCGCCACCAAAGGCATCCCCGCCGATACGGATGTGGGCGAAGGCGTGCGATTGGCGTTGAAAAACCTGATGAAATGATGTTAGGCTTCCAACTCAGGCTGGCTGGCGGGCAAACCCATAGGCAGCCTGAAAACCAACCGGCCAATTAATTTCAGGCTGCCCTGTAACGCATAATCCCACACCCTATCACTTCAAAGGAATCAAAATGAGCCAAACCCCTGCTATTCTCCAATCCCTTCCCATCGGACAAAAAATCGGCATCGCCTTTTCGGGCGGGCTGGACACTTCCGCCGCGCTGTTGTGGATAAAACTGAAAGGCGGCAACCCCTATGCCTACACCGCCAACCTCGGGCAACCCGACGAAGACGACTATTCCGCCATCCCGCAAAAAGCCATGGAATACGGCGCGGAAAACGCCCGCCTGATTGACTGCCGCAGACAGCTTGCCTGCGAGGGCATCGCTGCCATCCAATGCGGCGCGTTCCATGTTTCCACCGGCGGCATGCCTTATTTCAACACCACCCCGCTCGGGCGCGCCGTAACGGGCACCGCGCTGGTCGCCGCCATGAAACAAGACGACGTAAACATCTGGGGCGACGGCAGCACCTATAAAGGCAACGACATCGAACGCTTCTACCGCTATGGCTTGTTGACCAACCCCGCGCTCAAAATCTACAAACCGTGGCTGGACCAACAGTTCATCAACGAATTGGGCGGGCGCGAAGAAATGTCCAAATACCTGATTGCCAACGGGTTTGACTACAAAATGTCGGTGGAAAAAGCCTATTCCACCGATTCCAATATGCTCGGTGCCACGCACGAAGCCAAAGATTTGGAATTTTTAAATTGCGGCATCAACATCGTGCAACCGATTATGGGCGTGGCGTTTTGGGACGAAAACGTTGAAATCCAAGCCGAAACCGTGTCCGTGCGCTTTGAAGAGGGCGTGCCCGTTGCGCTGAACGGCAAAACCTTTGACAACCCCGTAGAGCTTATTTTGGAAGCCAACCGCATCGGTGGGCGGCACGGCTTGGGCATGAGCGACCAAATTGAAAACCGCATCATCGAAGCCAAATCGCGCGGCATCTACGAAGCTCCCGCCATGGCACTGCTCCACATCGCCTACGAGCGCTTGGTAACCGGCATCCACAACGAAGACACCATCGAGCAATACCGCATCAACGGCCTGCGCTTGGGCAGATTGCTGTATCAAGGGCGCTGGTTTGACAGCCAAGCCCTGATGCTGCGCGAAGCCGCCCAACACTGGGTGGCCAAAGCCGTTACCGGCGAAGTAACGCTGCAACTGCGCCGCGGCAACGACTATTCCATTTTGGACACCGAAAGCCCGAACCTGACCTACCACCCCGAGCGGCTGAGCATGGAAAAAGTGGAAAACGCCGCCTTCACCCCCGCCGACCGCATCGGGCAGCTGACCATGCGCAATCTGGATATTTCCGACACCCGTGCCAAACTGCGGGTTTACGCGCAAACAGGCTTGGTGCAGCTGGGCGACGGGACAAACGTGCCCAAGCTGGACAGCAAATAAAGCGGTTCGGCTTCCGGTTTCAGGCTGCCTTTCCCCCATCGTTGTGGCAGCCTGAAAAACATCCGCAGCCGCCCCAAGGCAGCCTGAAACCTGTGTAGAACCCGCATCCGATGGAGCGTCGGCAGCCCGCCGACATTTCCCAACCAATCCAGCCGTGTTAAACACACCATTGGGCAACGAGCCGTTGCCGCGCCATTTCGGCACGGATACCGTTTACGCTTCCATCCCCCACCGCGATGCCATGCTGGTGTTTCCCCAATGCGCGGGCGGCTAGCTGCAAGCCTACCGCGACATGATTGCGGAACACGAAAGCGACGGCGAAAAACCGCTCACGTTTACCCTGTTTGAAGTCAGCCCCAACGGCGTGCGCGCGATGGCGTAGATTGCCGTTAACGGAATACTGATGCCGAGGCAGCCTGAAAATGGGAAAACCTTTATTTTCAGGCTGCCTCACACAATAAGGCAGCCTGAAAGCCCATTTCAGCGTAAAATCCGCCCTTTCCTTTTTCAGGCAGCCTGAAAAACACACCTCAACCAAACCACACAAACAAAGGAACACAACCATGCCCGACTACCGCTCCAAAACCTCCACCCACGGACGCAACATGGCAGGCGCGCGCGCCCTTTGGCGCGCCACAGGCGTTGCCGACAGCGACTTTGGCAAGCCCATCATCGCCATCGCCAACTCGTTCACCCAGTTCGTGCCCGGCCATGTGCACCTGCACAACATGGGGCAGCTCGTTGCCCGCGAAATAGAAAAAGCAGGCGCGATCGCCAAAGAATTTAACACCATCGCCGTGGACGACGGCATTGCCATGGGACACAGCGGGATGCTGTATTCGCTGCCCAGCCGCGATTTAATCGCCGACAGCGTGGAATATATGGTAAACGCCCATTGCGCCGATGCGCTGGTGTGCATTTCCAACTGCGACAAAATCACCCCAGGGATGCTGATGGCGGCGATGCGCCTGAACATCCCCACCATCTTTGTATCGGGCGGGCCGATGGAAGCGGGCAAAGTAGTCGGCGCGATTAACATTGCCGACAGCCGCCGCTTGGACTTGGTGGACGCGATGATTGACGCGGCGGACGACAACGTTTCCGATGCCGCCATCGCCGAAATTGAACAAAACGCCTGCCCCACTTGCGGCTCGTGTTCGGGGATGTTTACCGCCAACTCCATGAACTGTTTAACCGAAGCGCTCGGCTTGTCGCTTCCGGGTAACGGCTCACTGGTTGCCACCCACGCAGGGCGCAAAGAATTGTTCCTAGAAGCAGGGCGGCTCATCGTAGAAATCACCAAACGGCACTACGAGCAAAATGATTATTCCGTGCTGCCGCGCAGCATCGCCACCAAAGCCGCGTTTGAAAACGCCATGACCATGGACATCGCCATGGGCGGCAGCACCAACACCATTTTGCACTTGCTCGCCGTTGCCCAAGAAGCAGGCGTGGATTTCAAAATGGCGGATATTGACCGCCTGAGCCGCATCGTGCCCTGCCTGTGCAAAACCGCGCCCAACAACCACGATTACTACATGGAAGACGTGCACCGCGCAGGCGGCATCATCGGCATCCTGAAAGAGCTAGACAAAGCAGGCAAATTGCACACCGACGCGCTCACCATCCATTCAGGCAGCCTGAAAGAAGCCATCGCCAAATGGGACATTGCCAACCCCGCCAACACCGAAGCGATTGAACGCTTCAAAGCCGCGCCGGGCGGCGTGCGCAGCACCCAAGCCTTCTCGCAAAACCGCCAATGGAAAACGCTGGATTTAGACCGCGCAAACGGCTGTATCCGCGACGTGGCGCACGCTTATTCGCAAGACGGCGGCTTGGCAGTCTTGTTTGGCAACATCGCCGAGCGCGGCTGTGTGGTGAAAACCGCCGGCGTGGACGAAAGCATCTGGCAGTTCACCGGGCGCGCCCGCGTGTTTGAAAGCCAAGAAGATGCCGTGGCAGGCATTTTGGGCAACCAAATCGTGGCGGGCGACATCGTTATCATCCGCTACGAAGGCCCCAAAGGCGGGCCGGGGATGCAAGAAATGCTGTACCCCACCAGCTACCTAAAATCCAAAGGCTTGGGCAAAGCCTGCGCCTTGCTCACCGACGGGCGTTTCTCGGGTGGCACATCGGGTTTGAGCATCGGGCACGCCTCGCCCGAAGCCGCAGAAGGCGGCGCCATCGGCTTGGTGCACGAGGGCGACACCATTGAAATCGACATCCCCAACCGCCGCATCCACCTTGCCGTGTCCGACGAAGAACTCGCCCGCCGCCGCGCCGAAATGGAAGCACGCGGCAGCCGCGCATGGAAGCCCGAAAGCCGCGAGCGATACGTTTCCGCCGCACTACGCGCCTATGCCGCGATGGCGACCTCTGCCGACAAAGGCGCGGTGCGCGATGTGAGCCAAGTGGAACGCTGATTGGCGTGAACAAGGAAAGGCAGCCTGAAAATGGAGAATATCCGTTTTCAGGCTGCCTATTGCAATGGAGAACCCATGGCCATTCACCGCTACCGCTTCCCGCCCGTCAACGTTGCCTTTGTTTGCTTTGCCTGCCGTGTCAAAACCACGCGCAGCAAATACGGCGGCATCAACCAACCCGCCGTGCTCTGCCCGCAATGCCGCCGCCCCTGCGACAACATCGGCGACCGCCGTCCCGCGCCGCCGCGCAACCGCGAGTCGGCATGGCAGCAAATGGAGCGCGATTATCGCAGTTTGCAGCAGCGCATTTTGGCGGCGTATCAGCAATGGCGGCATGAAGCACGCAGCGCAACGCTGGCGCATTTGCAATGGGCGCAGAAGCTGAATCTGCCCGACATCATCGCGCGTGATGAATTTTGGCTGGAAAAACTGGACGCGCTGCCCGATGTGCCGCGTGCGGTCAATGTGCCGTATCAACGCGATTGGCTGGGCATGGTGCAGGGCGCGGTGTGGCACAGCGGCTTGGGCAAGCCGTATCCTGCCGAGCTGCAAGCATTGATGGGCAAGCCGTTTAACAAAGAGCGGCAGGCGCAGATTGATACACGCGTTGCCAAACATCAGCGCCTGCATCTGCACGATTTCTTCGGTGAATTGCACACCGCTTGCACCACGTTTCGCGACAACGGGCAATATTGGCACCAGCGCGATGTGCATGAATGGGCTGAGGATTTGTGTTGGCAGTAGATTGAGTGCGATGAAAAAAGGCAGCCTGAAAACGGATTTTTCCATTTTCAGGCTGCCTTTATATGCAAACAAAGCGGGTGATGGGAATCGAACCCACGTCAGTAGCTTGGGAAGCTAATGTCTTACCATTAGACGACACCCGCGAAAGCCGCGCATTATACGGTGTTTTAGGCAGCCTGAAAATGGGAATTAGGCTACAATTCGTCATTTCTTTTTCCGCCCGCCCCATCATGCGCCGCTTTGCCTTCTCTTTTTTGCTTGCCCTGCCCATTCTTGCCTTTCTCGGCGTGCTGGTGGTTGCGCCGTTGGCGGCGATGTTGGGCTATCAAGACGCTGCACCGTTGTGGGGCGAGATGCTGGGCGATGCGTATTACCAGCGGCGCATCATCTGGACGGTGTTTCAGGCTGCCGCCACCGTGTTGCTGACCGGTTTGCTCGGCGTGCCGATTGCTTGGGCGTTGGCGCGCTTGCAGTTTGCGGGGCGCGCTTTGGTGTTGCGGCTGCTGATGCTGCCGTTTATTTTGCCCACGCTGGTGGCGGGCATGGGCGTGTTGGCGTTGTTTGGTGAGCGCGGTGCGTTGTGGCGCGGTTGGGCGGACACGGCGGCGTTGCTGTTGTATGGCAATGTGTTTTTTAATTTGCCTGTGATGATTCGCGCGGCGTATCAGGGCTTGGCATCTGTGCCCGCCAACCGTTTGGCGGCGGCGCAAACGCTGGGCGCGAACGCTTGGCAACGCTTTTGGCGCGTGGAATTCCCTGTGCTCAAAGCATGGCTGGCGGGCGGCGCGTGTTTGGTGTTTTTGTATTGCTTTTCGGGCTTTGGGCTGGCGTTGCTGTTGGGCGGGCAGCGGTTTGCCACGGTGGAAGTGGAAGTGTATCAACTGATTGCGTATGAATTGGACATGGCGCACGCGGCGGTGCTGGTGTGGCTGGTGCTGGGCGTAACCGCGCTGGCGGGGCTGTTGTATGCATGGATTAGCCGCCGCGCGGATGCCGCCGAGGTGCGCGCCCGGCAGCCTGAAAAACCGAAAACGCGGGCGGAGCGCGCCCTGCTGGCGCTTGCCTTGTTTACGCTGGCCGCGTGCTGCGCGCTGCCCCTGCTGGCGATTGCGTTTCAGGCTGCCCAAGCGGGCGCGGCGTGGCGCGTGTTGTGGGATGGCGACACGCTGGCGGCGTTGTGGAACACGGCGCGGTTTTCAGGCGGCGCGGTGTTGGGCGCGGCGGTGTTGGGCGCGTTGCACGCCGCTGCGGCGCGGCAATGGGCGGCGATTCGTGCGCTGACATTTTTGCCGTTTATGGTGTCGCCCGTGTGCTTGTCGTTTGGCGTGTTGCTGCTGTATCCCGCTTGGTCGGCGAGCTTGCCGATGCTGATTGCGCTGTATGCCTTGCTGGCTTATCCCTTTGTTACCAAAGATATTTTATCCGCTTGGGACGCGCTGCCCGCCAACTATACCGCCGCCGCGCGGGTGGCAGGCGCCAGCCGTTTTCAGGCTGCCTATGCGGTTACGCTGCCCCTGCTGCTGCCCGCCCTGCGCCGTGGCCTAACGCTTGCTGCCGCCACTTGCATCGGCGAATTTGCCGCTACGCTGTTTCTGTCGCGCCCCGAATGGACCACGCTGACCACGCTGATTTACCGCTATTTGAGCAAGGTGGGCGCGGCAAACCACGATAAAGCGTTGGTGCTGACGGCGGTGCTGCTGGGGTTGAGCTTGCTGGTATTTATGCTGCTGGACGCGAGCGATAGGCAGCCTGAAAAATCATAGCGGCGGTTTTGCCGCCATTTTGCCAACCCAAACACGGCTGTGCCCATTAGGCAGCCTGAAAATCATTTATAGAAAGCCCACCATGACCGCCCCCATGTACACCCTGCTGCTGCTCACGCTGCTTATCGCCAATTTCCCTTTTCTCACCCAGCGCGGCTTGGGCATCATCCCGCTTAAACGCAAAACCATTCTGCATCACCTCGCCGAGCTTGCGTTGGGCTTTATCATCATCGCCGCCATCGCGTATGTACTGGAAAGCCGCTCGGGCAGCGTGCATCGGCAGGATTGGGAGTTTTACGCCACCGTGGTGTGCTTGTATTTGGTGGCGGCGTTTCCCGCGTTTGTGTGGCGGTATTTTTGGCAGGGGCGCAATCGGGAATAGGGCGGTTTTATGCAAAGGCAGCCTGAAAACGAGCGAAGCGAGTTTCAGCGGAGCTAAAACAGCATCTAAAAATGTTTTCAGGCTGCCTTAGTGCTGTTTACAAGGTAATCTCTTCCAAATCGGCAAACTCGGGATGCCGCGCCAAATAGTGAATGGTAAACGAGCATTCGGTGCGCACTTTCACGCCTTGCCGTTGCGCTTCGCTTAAAGCGGCATGTACCAAATCGGCGGCAATGGCACGACCGTGCGGCGTGGGCTGGGCTTCGGTGTGTTCCAACAGCCAAACACCGTTATCCAGCGGGCGATAGGCAACGTAAGATGTTTCGCCGTTTTCGCTGTATTCAAAACGGCAGGTGGCGGGGTTGTGGATAATGGTGCGGGACATGGTTCTGTTCTCCAAAACGTGCTGCGTTCGTTTTCAGGCTGCCTTATGTGGATGATGGCAATAAAAAAATCTCTACAACCGAGATTGCAGAGATTTTACGAAACCCTTATTTCAATTTGGTTTCTTTGTAAATAACGTGTTTGCGGGCAACGGGGTCAAATTTTTTGATTTCCAATTTGCCGGGCATGGTACGTTTGTTTTTGGTAGTGGTGTAGAAATGACCTGTACCAGCAGAAGATTCTAGTTTGATTTTATCGCGCATGATTCATTCCTTATTTAGATGGCTTCGCCGCGTGCGCGCAAATCAGCCAAAACAGCGTCGATGCCGTTTTTGTCAATGGTGCGCAATGCTGCGTTGGTTACTCGGATGCGAATCCAACGGTTTTCGCTCTCTACCCAAAAACGACGTGATTGCAAGTTAGGCAAAAAACGACGTTTGGTTTTGTTGTTGGCGTGTGATACGTTGTTGCCAGACATTGGACGTTTGCCCGTTACTTTGCAAACTTTTGCCATGATGGGTCTCCAAACTGTGATTTTAAAAATGGTGAAATTGGTTTATGGGTTAAACCGCTAATTTGGGCAATCTTTACAGTGGGTTATCTACATTTTGTGTGTGGATTGCCCGTTTAATTATTGCGCGTAGCAAATAAGATTTGCCTGAAAAACGGGCGATTATACTGGGTTTGTTGTTGTATTGCAAAGGATTTATAGTCGTCCCACACAGCCTTATACTGCGTTGGCTCGCCTTGCTGTACTACTTGTACTATCTGCGGCTCGCCGCCTTGTCTAAGGCTGTGTGGAACAACTATATGGCGTGGTTTGCCATGTGGGATAGGGGTGGGTGCTGAGGTAGGCGTTGGTGTAGCGGCCGTCGCTGGTGATTTCTTTGCCAAGCCAGTTGGGGCGGGGGTAGGCGGCAGTTTCGCTGGAGAGTTCTAGTTCGGCGAGGATGAGCGGGGCGTTGCCGCCGAGAAATTCGTCTATTTCAAAGCGATGTCCTTGGTGTTCAATGATGTAGCGGTTTTTTTCTACTTTGAAGGGGCAGAGGGTGGTGAGCATTTGTTGGGCTTCGGCAAGGGGAATGGGGTATTCGTATTCGCTGCGGGTGGTGTCGCTGATGTAGCCTTTGATGGTGAGCCATGCGTTATCGCCGATGATGCGCACGCGGATGCTGCATTCTTTGGCAACGGTGAGATAGCCTTGGTGGAGGCGTTGCGGGGCGGAGGCGTGTTGTCGCCATGTGTTGTTGGCGAGCAGGAAGCGGCGTTCGATTTCTAGGTTGGGGGTGGTCATTTGGGTTTGCCTTGGAATAGGGTTCGGCAGCCTGAAAACGGGTTTCAGGCTGCCTTTGGGGTCAGAAGGGTTTGAACAGGACGAGGTAGAGCGCGGCGAGCAGGGCGAACACGGGGATTTCGTTGAAGACGCGGTACCATTTGTGGCTGTGGCGGTTGCGCTGCTGTTCAAAGGCGATAAGCAGTTGGCGGCAGGCGATGTGGTAGGCAGCGAGCAGGATGCCGATGGTGAGCTTGCCGTGCGTCCAGCCTGCGGCGGGGAGTTGGGCGAGCATGAGCGTGCCGAAGATGAGTGCGCCGATGCCCCACGGGGTCATGAATTTATACAGTTTTTGCGCCATAATCAGCAGGCGGCTGTATTCTTCGGGGGTTTGGGCGAGGGCGAGATTGACGTAGATGCGGGGCAGGTAAAACAGCCCTGCGAACCATGCGATGATGAAGAAGATGTGGAAGAATTTGAGCCAAAGATACATTTTCAGGCTGCCTTGGATTGGAAAAACGGCTGAGTATAGCAGATTGGGCGGGGGCGAATATCGGCTTTGCGGGGCAATACAATCAGGCAGCCTGAAACCGGGTAATGCGCGTTTCAGGCTGCCTTTGGTGTGGCTAAACGGGGCTTATTTGGCGGGCTTGTGATAAATCCATTCTTTGCTCCACAACGCGATGCCCACCAGCAGAGCGGGGATGGTAAGCACGGTGGCGACGGTTTTGAAATCCCAGCCCCAGTTTAAAAACCATGCGCCCGCAAAGGCGGAGGCAAACGCGCCGATGCGTCCGATGCCGTGCATCCAGCCGTTGCCCGTGGCGCGGGCTTTGAGCGGGAAGAACATGCTGGACAGCGCGTTCATGCCCGTGCCGCCGCCGTTGAGCGACACGCCCAGCAGGAAGGCGAGCAGGCACATCAGCGCGTAGCTGCCCAGCACGCCGCTCAACCCCACCAGCACCAGCGCGCCCGATGCATACCACAGCGCCACGGTTTTGCCCGCGTTGAACCGGTCCATCAGCCAGCCCACGGCAACCGAGCCGAGCGGCCCGCCCAGCTGGAACATGGCGGAAACGATGCTGGCCTGTTCGGCGCTCATGCCGCTTTCTTTAATCATGGTGGGCATCCAGCTGCCGAGCAGGTACACCAAAAACAGGTGCGAAAAATAGGCGAGCCACAGCAAAAGGCTGCCGGCGCGGTAGTGCGCATTGAGCACGGTTTGCACGGGCGATTCGTTGCTCGCGGCGGCTTCGGCTTCGCTGGGGAGAGTGTGGTGGGGCAGCACAAACACGCTGTGTTCGGTGGTGCTGTTGGGCACGCAGCGTTCTACTAGGGCGCGGATTTGCGCTTGGTCGCCGCGTTTGTGAATCAGAAAGCCGATGCTTTCAGGCAGCCTGAAAAACATAATCACGCTTAAAACCAGCGGGGTGATACCGCCCACATAAAACACGCTGTGCCAGCCGTAATGCGGGATGAGCCATGCCGCCAAGAAGCCGCCACCCGCTGCGCCCACGGTGAACCCTGCGAACACGATGGTAATCAAAAACGCGCGTTTGCGGGCGGGGGAAAACTCGGTTACCAGCGTGGCGGCGTTGGGCATGATGCCGCCCATGGCGCAGCCTGCGATAAAGCGGAACACCACCAGTTGCCAGATGTCGCCGGCGTGGGCAACCAGCAGCGTGGCGCAGCCGAAGCACAACACGTTGCCCAGCAGCACTTTGCGCCGCCCGAATTTGTCGGCGAGCGGGCCGGTAATCATCGCGCCCACCGCCAAGCCCGCCAACGCTGCGCTGAGCACGGGGGCGAGCGCGTTGTTGGTGAGCTGCCAATCGGCTTTGATATAGGGGGCGACAAAGCCCATGATGGCAACGTCAAAGCCGTCTGCCACCACGATAAAAAAACAAAGCGCGATGATGAGCTTTTGGTAGAAGCTGATGGGGCTGCGGTCTAGCAGCTGGCGGATGTTGATTTCTTGCGGTTGGGGCATGGGAAACCTGTTTTTGTTAGTGTTTGTAAAGTGGGGAAATGTATCAAATTTTGGCAAGCAGGTAAGATTGTTTTGGTCTATGCGATAGGATTTGAGGTTATTTGGCAGCCTGAAATTTAAAATGGAGCGGCGACGGCTCGTCGCCAAATGGATATTCAACACGGTTTTGTTGGTTGGAAAGATGTCGGGCGAGCCGCCGATGCTTCATCGGTTGTAGATTTTGCAGAGGTCTTTGCTTGGAAAAGGCAAAAAACGAGCGAAGCGAAAACAGCCGCTTGCTCTTGTTTTCGCTTCGTGGATGTTTGTAAACCCGGTTTCAGGCTGCCTCTGTGGCAACGATAAAGGTAAAGGCAGCCTGAAAACAATCACCGCAATAACTACCGCCTGCGCTTATCTTCAATATGCACCACGCGCAAATATTCCGCATCCATTGCCCGCAGCGAACGTCCCAGCAAACCAATCGGCACATGATTGTCATCATCGCCCTCGTCAGCAAACACAAAATTCAAAATATCGGGATGATGCCCCGTAACCACCCAGCCCGAGCCGTCCGACAGCGTAATCCACATTAAAATCTGCCGATGGTGTGCCCACTTGCACCGCGCCAAATTCGCGCAGCAACGCCACCGCTTGCGCTGCCAAATCGGTTTCAGGCTGCATCAGTATCACGCAAGTGCCCTGTTCAAACAGCACCCACGATTTATTCTCGCCCTGAATGCAACTGCGCCATGCGGCGATGTAGTCTGGCGTGGAATGTTCCATTGTCTGCGTTCCTTATGTGGTATGAGTATATTTGGTATAATAAATAAAATGGAATTTTATAGGGAGGTTACTAGTATGGCAATTGCTAATATAAAGATTACTCTTTTGTGTCCAATAGAAAAAGTGTGGAATAAGCTCACTAATTTAAATGATTTTGTTTGGAGAAGTGACTTAACAAATATAAGAATTATAAATGATAATACGTTTGTAGAAGTTTCTAAATATGGAATTGAAACTTATTTTAAGGTTACAGAATGTATTAAATATCAAAGCTGGGCATTCGAAATAGAAAATGAAAACATCAAAGGAACTTGGATAGGAAAATTTTATCCGCATGGAGATAAAACAACTTTAGATTTTACCGAAAATATTGTATCTAAAAAATTCATATTTAACCTTTTTGTAGGGTTATATTTAAGGAAGCAACAGAGATTGTATCTTAAAGATTTAAAGAAAGCATTAAATTGTAAAGAAGTAAGATAACTGTGTGGCTTACAACTGCGCCACTTGGCGCAACACTTCGGGCGTGGTCGTCTCCAAGCCGAAATATTCCAAATAAGCGGGAATCTGCTCAAACAGCATATCGGTTGCCACTTGAATGGTGCAGCCCCGCGCCTGCGCCGCCGCCAAAAACGGCGTAATCGGGCGGCTCAACACCACTTCGCCCACAAACGCATCGGGGCGAATCCGCGCCACATCCAACGGCAACGCATCGCCGTTATACATCCCCAACGGCGAGGCATTGGCAACCAAATCAAAGCCTTGCGGGTCGTTGCTGCCTGTTTCCACCGCCAAATCGGGGTAGTGCCGGCGCAGCCGCGCTGCCAATGCTTCCGCCTGCGCGACATTGGGGTCAAACAACGCCAAACGCGCCACACCAGCCGCCGCCAAGCTCGCCGCAATCGCGCTGCCCACGCCGCCCGCGCCCGCCAGCAAAGCCGATTTGCCCTGCGGCGCAAACCCCTTGCGCACCATGCCGCGCACAAAGCCTTCGCCGTCAAACATATCGCCTTGCAGTCTGCCATCGGCGCTGCGGCGCACGGCATTGCACGCGCCCGCAATCTGCGCGGTGGGCGAGATTTCGTCGAGCAGGCCGATGGTGCTTACTTTGTGCGGCATGGTAATCAATGCACCCAGCGTGTTTTCGTTACGGAACACGGCGCGCAGAAAATCGGGGTAGTTATCCGCTTGGCAGGCAAACGGCACCACCACCGCGTTGATGCCGCGCGATTGGAAATAGGGGTTGTAAATCATCGGCGATTTGAAGGTGTGCGTGGGGTAGCCGATGTGGGCGATGATTTGGGTGAGGCCGTTTATCATAGGAGTTCCTTTGGGGATGGAGGATTCATCAGAGGCAGCCTGAAAACGGTTTTCAGGCTGCCTTATGGCTGTGGCGCAAGCTCATTTTCAGGCTGCCTTCCCCTTACGCGCCACAAACTGCAACGCCGCCTGATAGCCGAACGTGCCCAGCCCCACAATCACGCCCACCGCCTTGTCCGACAAATACGAATGATGGCGGAACGCCTCGCGCGCGTGCACATTGGAAATATGCACTTCCACAAATGGAATGCCCACGCCTGCGAGCGCATCACGAATCGCCACGCTGGTGTGCGTGAACGCGCCCGCGTTGATGATAATCCAGTCGGTGTTGCCGCGCGCCGCTTGGATGACATCCACAATCGTGCCCTCGTGGTTGCTTTGAAAATGGCGCACGCTCACGCCCAGCTCGGCGGCGGTTTTGTCCAAATCAGCCGATACATCCGCCAGCGTTTCCGCGCCGTAAATATCCGGCTCGCGCGTGCCCAGCAGGTTTAGGTTCACGCCGTTGATTACCAAAACATTCATGCTTTTTCCTTTCGTTCAAATGGTTGTGGATTATAGCCGTTTGCACGCCCGCTTTCCCACAAGGCAGCCTGAAAACGCACAGGCAAAACGATAACGCTAACGATGTCGGCAAAATTGGCAGAATAAAATAGTTTTTATGGAAAACGCGCGATTTTATAGTGCGCAAAGCGGCAAACAAAACAACGCAAGCAATAAAAAACCATCAGGCAGCCTGAAACGCCCCAAACCCGTTTTCAGGCTGCCTATGCCAAATTTAACCCGCCACCCACCCAACTTAACACCGCAGCCGCGTATCATCCGCCGCTCGCAGTTGCCGTATCCGTTCAAACATCGATTACAAGGAAAAATCATGAAACGCTCCACACTACTTGCCTCCACCGCCGCCCTCTTGTTAAGCGCAGGCGTAGCCGTTGCCGCTGGTGAAGCGGTTAAACAGCAATCTGCCAACGATATGTCGCCCCCCGTGCGCGATGGCTACAAAAAAAGCCCCCGCCACCATCAAGACAAAATGGACTACCAATTCAAACGTGATGGCTTGCCACGCGGCTTTAACGAGCTGGATTTAAGCGAAGAACAAAAAAGCAAAATCCGCGCCATCATGGCGCAATACCGCCCACAGCAGCCTGAAAACCACGCCGCCCGCCGCGCCGAGTTCCAACAAAAAATGGCGCAACGCCAAAGCCAAGAGCAGCAACTGCTGAACAGCAAAAATTTTGACGAACAAGCCGCGCGCAAGCTCATCTCCGAGCGCCAACAAGAACGCGCCGAGCTGGAACGCCAGCACGCCGAACGCGAATTGCAAATGCTCCAAGCCCGCCACGCCGCCTTCCAAGTGCTAACTCCGGCGCAACGGCAAAAATACACGGAGCTGCAAAAACAGCAACACCAACGCTTCGCCGAGCGCATGGCGCGCCGCCAGCCGCCGGAAGCCCCAACCGCTAACAAGTAAACCATATATAGGCAGCCTGAAAACGCATTCAACCGCTTTTCAGGCTGCCTATTTATATGCCCGCCCACAAATCCTTCACACAATCTTCATACAATCTTGACAACCATCCCCTATAATCCACCCCATTCCCATCCCACCCGCAAGGCAGCCCCATGAGCCACATCAGCATGAGCCACATTAGCAGCACCCAAACCATCCCCGAGCACAGCCAAACCCCCCGCCACATCGCCATCATCATGGACGGCAACGGGCGCTGGGCAAAAAAACGCTTCCTGCCCCGCGCCATGGGGCATAAAAAAGGGCTAGACGTGCTGGAAAACATCTGCCACATCTGCAACGACGCAGGCGTGCGCTATCTCACCGTCTTCGCCTTTTCCACCGAAAACTGGCGGCGGCCCGCCGACGAAGTCTCGTTTCTGATGGGGCTGTTTCTCGTTGCCCTGCAAAAGAAAGTCATCCAAATGAACGAAAAAGGCGTGCGGCTCAAAGTCATCGGCGACCGCAGCCGCTTCTCCGCCGAAATCCAACAAAGCATCATCGATGCCGAAGCCCTCACCGCCAACAACACAGGGCTCACCCTCACCATCGCCGCCGACTACGGCGGACGCTGGGACATCCTACAAGCCGCCAACGCACTCATCGCCGAAGGCAAAACCCACATCAGCGAAGCCGACCTCGCCAGCCGCCTGATGCTCGCCGAAGCCCCCGAGCCCGACCTCTTTATCCGCACAGGCGGCGAAACCCGCATCAGCAACTTTATGCTCTGGCAAATGGCATACGCCGAATTTTATTTCACACCCGTACTGTGGCCCGACTTCAACCAAGCCGAAATGCAAAAAGCCTTCGCCTCGTTCACCCAACGCGAACGCCGCTTCGGGCGCACATCCGAGCAATTGCCCAGCGAGCAACAGCGCCCCGAATAGCGCGGCAAAGGCAGCCTGAAAAGCCAAAACACGGTTTTCAGGCTGCCTTTGTGTTGATTGCGTTGCCTTGGGTATTCGTCTGCCAAAAACGTTCATCAAGTTTGTAGATTGGAATCTTTATGCCCACCAAATCCTATTCGCAAAGTTTGGGCGCAAATGTCCGATTTACCGCTCACCATTGTTGCGCTCGCGTTTTAAAGTTGAAAACCGCATCATTAGGCAGCCTGAAAAGCATTTAGTCCGTTTCAGGCTGCCTTTGCTTGCTGCGATGCTAACCCGAAACAGGTAAAATAATCGCCACCTTATCCCAGCCGTTTTAGCTTCGCAGAAACTCGCTTCGCTCGTTTTCAGGCTGCCGCAAACCACTCACCAACAAGAAAGAACATTATGCTCAAACAACGCATTCTCACCGCCCTTGTCCTGCTTCCGCTGATGCTCGCCATGCTGTTTTTCGCCGGCAACACCCTTTGGGCGGCGTTTGCCGCGCTGATTGTGCTGCTCGCGCTGTGGGAATACAGCCGAATGGCGGGATTTAGCCCCGCGCAGCAAACGCCTTATTTGGCGGGCACGGCGTTTTTCATGCTCACCGCGCACGCAGGCGGCTGGCAGCTGCCGCCGTTTGTGTGGGCGATTGTGTTCGCCTTTTGGCTGCTGGCGATGCCCGCGTGGCTCAACCGCAAATGGAAAATCCAAGCCGATGCGCGCGGCATGGCAATCGGTTGGCTGCTGATGCTGCCTTTTTGGTTTGCCCTGATTGCCCTGCGCCCGAGCCCGCAAGAGGCGGGGCAATTGCTCGCCATTATGGTGCTGGTGTGGCTGGCGGATTCCGCCGCTTATTTTGTGGGGCGCGCCATCGGCAAACACAAGCTCGCGCCCGTGTTAAGCCCGAAAAAAAGCTGGGAAGGCGCGGCAGGCGGCGTGATTGCCGTGTGCATTTATATGACGTTTGCCCGCAGCGCAGGCTGGCTGGGCTTTGAAGCGTCTTGGTTTGCCACCATGCTGGTTGCCGTTATCCTCACCTTGGTAAGCATCGGCGGCGATTTGCTGGAAAGCTGGCTCAAACGCGCGGCGGGTATCAAAGACAGCAGCAATTTATTGCCTGGGCATGGCGGCGTGTTTGACCGCGTGGACAGCATGATTGCCGTGTTAAGTGTGTATGCAGCGGTGCAAGCGATGCTGTAAAACCTATTTTCAGGCTGCCTTGTTATCCCCCAAAGGCAGCCTGAAAACGAAGCAACAGACGTTTCAGGCTGCCTAATCGTTACCATCCCAAGGCAGCCTGAAACCCTATTTCCCCCACAAGAAAGGACACTCCCATGCAACACAACACATTAGGCGCAAGTGGCATCCAAGTAAGCAAAATCTGCCTTGGCACGATGACTTGGGGCGAGCAAAACACCGCCGATGAAGCGCACGCCCAGCTGGACTACGCGCTATCGCACGGCGTGAACTTTATCGATACCGCCGAAATGTATCCCGTGCCGCCGTGCAAAGAAACCTACACCCGCACCGAGCAAATCATCGGCGCGTGGATAGCGGCGCGGGGCAAGCGCGATGATTTTGTGCTCGCCAGCAAAATCGCCGGCCCAACGGGCAACAACGCCAACGGGCTGGAACCCTATATCCGCAACGGCAACGATTTTTCGCGCGCGCAAATTTTTGAAGCCTGCGAAGCGAGCTTAAAGCGGCTCAACACCGACTATTTGGATTTGTACCAACTGCATTGGCCCGAACGCCAAGCCAATTATTTCGGCAAGCTGGGCATCGACAAGCTGCCCGAAAGCGAAGCGTTTACGCCGTTTGAAGAAATCATTGACGCGCTCAGCGAGCTGGTGAAACAAGGCAAAATCCGCGCCTATGGTTTATCCAACGAAACGCCGTGGGGCGCGATGCGCTACCTTGCCGCGCACGAAAGGCAGCCTGAAACCGCCCGCGCCGCCACCATCCAAAACCCATACAGCCTGCTCAACCGCAGCTACGAAGTCGGGTTAAGCGAAGTCTCGCTGCGCGAAAACCTGCCGCTGTTGGCGTATTCGCCGTTGGCGTTTGGCGTGCTAACAGGCAAATACCGCCACGGCGCGATGCCCGCAGGCAGCCGCTTAGCGTTGTTTGAACGCTTTAAGCGGTACAGCAAACCGCAAGGCTTCGCGGCGGTGGAACGCTACGCGCAAATCGCCGATGAAGCAGGGCTAAGCCTGACCGCGCTGTCGCTGGCGTTTGTGAACGACCGTCCATTCGTTGCCAGCAACATCATCGGCGCCACCACGCTGGAACAGCTTGCCGAAAACATCGCCAGCGCAGCCGTAACCCTGTCGCCCGACGTGTTGGACGCGATTGACGCGGTGCACGCTGAAATCAGCAATCCTTGCCCGTAAGCGCGCCGCATCCGTTTTAGCTCCGTTGAACTTCGTTTCAGGCTGCCTATCGCGGATGCAAATAGGCAGCCTGAAAATCCCATCCACACACGCAATCCAAAAGCAACCCAAACATGCTCACCCTCAGCCAAATCCACAAATCCTTCCAGCAAAAAACCACCGCCCGCAACATCAGTTTCAGCGTCCAAGCAGGCAGCATCACCGCCATCCTCGGCGCAAGCGGCAGCGGCAAATCCACGCTGCTCAACATCATCGCGGGGCTGGTGCAGCCCGACAGCGGCGAAGTGTATATCAACGGCGAAGCGCAAAACGCCATCGCGCCCGAACGCCGCCACGTCGCCATGATGTTCCAAGATTTCGCCCTGCTGCCGCATCTCAACGTGTGGCAAAACGCTGCGTTTGGGCTGCGGATGCGCGGCGTGGGCAAAGCCGATGCCCGCGAGCAAGCGCAAGCGCTGCTGGGCGAAGTGGGCATGGGCAACATGGCGGAGCGCCACATCAGTGCGCTGTCGGGCGGCGAAAAACAGCGCGTTGCCCTCGCCCGCGCCTTGGCAGGCACGCCTAAAGTGCTGCTGCTGGACGAACCCTTTTCCAGCTTGGACACCACCCTGCGCAGCCAGCTGCAAAGCCAAACGCGCGAGCTGGTGCGCCGCCGCCAAATCCCCGCCGTGCTGGTTACGCACGACCCCGCCGAAGCCTGCTTTATGGCGGATAACATCGCCCTGCTGGCGGGCGGCGAACTGCTGCAACACGACACACCCGAAGCCGTTTTACGCCGCCCCGCCAACGCCCAAGCCGCGCGGCTGCTCGGCTGCCTCAACGTATCCGATGCCCATTACATCCCGCCCGAAGCCATCCACCTATCGCCCCACAGCGGCACACCATGCACGCTGCAACACAGTTTCAGGCTGCCTATTGGCTACCGCATAGAAGCCACGCATCCGCAATTTGGCGCGATTACCTTTTTTCACGACCAAGCTGTTCACACCGATGATTGCCGCGTCGCCGTGGATGCCAGCCGCGTGGTGGCGTTTGATTGAAGCGGTTTACAGGGCTACGCGCGTTTTCAGGCTGCCTAATGCGGAACGATTGAGGCAGCCTGAAAACCTGTGCAACGCCTGCAACCAATAAATCGGCGGCGGCTCGCCGACATCATGCCAATCAGTTGTAGGTCGGGCATTTATGCCCGACAAACATTGACTAAAAACGTCGGGCATAAATGCCCGACCTACTTTTTGTAGAACCCTGCTAACTGCTTTTCAGGCTGCCTATACAGTTGAACAAAGGCAGCCTGAAAACCGCATATACGGACAATCCAGCCACCGTTCCCAGCAAACCCACTGCGCCCCATTTTCAGGCTGCCCCACCCATTTAGGCAGCCTGAAACCCCTTTCAAGCAACAAAATGCCAAAAATAACAAAATAACGCAAATTTAACTAACGCAATCCACAAAAAACCAAAAAGAATAAAATTAAGTTCTAATTGTTCTATACCATTTGGTTGTCAAAAAATGTAAACAAAGCTATGCTACACGCTTTACAAATTCCAACCAAAGAAGAACATCATGCCACTGCATCCCACCGACGACTTGCGCGTCAAACAAATCGACGAGCTTTTGCCCCCCATCGCCCATTTATACGAACTGCCCATCAACGAACAAGCCTCCGAGCTGGTTGCCCAAACGCGCCAGCAAATTGCCGACATCCTGCACGGCAAAGATAACCGCCTGCTCGTGATTATCGGGCCTTGCTCCATCCACGACCCCAAAGCCGCGCTGGAATACGCGCAACGCCTGCTGCCCCTGCGCCAAAAATACGCCAAAGAATTGCTGATTGTGATGCGCGCCTATTTTGAAAAACCGCGCACCACCGTAGGCTGGAAAGGGCTGATTAACGACCCGCACCTCAACGGCACGCACGACATCAACTTCGGCTTGCGCCAAGCCCGCAAACTATTGTTGGAACTCAATAACCTCGGTATGCCCGCCTCCACCGAGTTCCTAGACATGATTACCCCGCAATACTACGCCGACCTCATCGCATGGGGCGCAATCGGCGCGCGCACCACCGAAAGCCAAATACACCGCGAGCTTGCCAGCGGCTTATCCTGCCCCGTCGGCTTTAAAAACGGCACCGACGGCAACCTGAAAATTGCCATCGACGCGCTCGGCGCGGCATCGCATCCGCACCATTTCCTATCGGTAACCAAAGCGGGACATTCCGCCATCGTGCACACCGCGGGCAACCGCGATTGCCATGTGATTTTGCGCGGGGGCAACGGCGCGCCCAATTACAGCAGCGAACACGTTAAAGCTGCCGCCGAGCAGCTTACCCAAGCGGGCTTGCCCGCCAAGCTGATGGTGGATTGCAGCCATGCCAACAGCCGCAAAGACTTCAAACGCCAAATGGAAGTCGCCCAAGACATCGCCACGCAAATCCAAAACGGCGAGCCAAACATCATGGGCGTGATGGTGGAAAGCCACTTGGTGGAAGGGCGGCAAAACGAACCCGTGGTGTACGGGCAAAGCATCACCGATGCCTGCATCGGCTGGGACGATACCGAAAAACTGCTCGCCTTGCTGGCAGAAGCCAATCACCCGCGCGTATAAGCGTTAAACATTAAGGCAGCCTGAAAACGCAAAAATACGTTTTCAGGCTGCCTCTTTTGCCCAAACCATAACCGATGGCGCATCAGCGGGCAGTACCAACCAAGTCTTGTTCAATACAGTATGTCGGGTGTGTGGTTTTGCCACGCACACGGTTTGCAAGTTACCAATCCTATAATTAAACAGCCAGAGGCAGCCTGAAAACATTTTTAGCGGCATGTTTTAGCTCCGCTTGTTTTCAGGCTGCCTTATCGTTTCATTTTTAGAAAACAGTGTTTCATATTCCGCCATTGTTTTGCACATCGGGAAACCCTATATTGCACGCACTGATGAACAACAATGAAAGGACACATCATGCGTACCCTAATCAGCCTCACCTCCGCCCCCGCACGGCATTGGGTAGGCAACGGCTTCCACGTTTCCCCCGTGTTTTCCCACATGGGCGAAAAACGCCAAACCAGCCCATTTTTAATGTTTGACTACGCCATGCCACAAGAGTTCGCCCCCAACTTCGCCGCCCCACGCGGTGTAGGCGAACACCCGCATCGCGGCTTTGAAACCGTAACCATCGCCTACCACGGCGAAGTGGCGCACCGCGATGGCAGCGGCGCAGCAGGCGTTATCCAAGCAGGCGATGTGCAATGGATGACTGCAGGCGCAGGCACCGTGCACGAGGAATTTCACAGCGAAGCATTTAGCCGCGCAGGCGGGCTGTTTGAAATGGCGCAAATTTGGGTGAACCTACCCCGCGCCCACAAAAACGCCCCGCCGCGCTACCAACATCTACGCAGCGAAAATATCCCCGTGGTAAACGTGGACGGTGGCGCAATCCGCCTGATTGCAGGCAGCCTGAACGGCATAAACGGCGCAGCGAACACGTTTACCGAGCTCAACATTTGGGACGTACGCGTTCACGCAGGCGCAAGCCTCACGCTGGATTTGCCCGCCAACCACAATCTTGCCGTGTTGGTGCGGCAGGGCGACGTGCTGTTTAACGACACCCATCGCGCCAGCGCAGCGCAACTGGCGATTTTTGAACGCGAAGCAGGCGCAATCCGCATCGGCAACACAGGCGATGCCGCCGCCGAGCTGATTTTGCTGTCGGGTGTGCCGATTGATGAGCCGATTGCCGCCTACGGACCGTTTGTGATGAACACGCCCGATGAAATCCGCGAAAGCATTGAGTTGTTCCGCGCGGGCAAATTGGGCGCGCTGGCGTAATCGCGTAAAATAAGGATTTTGCATTTTCAGGCTGCCTCACAAACCTCAAATCGCAAAATCCTTTTTTGTGGAGAGAACCATGCTTTGCCCCTGCCAATCCAATCAGCCCTACGCCGATTGCTGCCAACCCTTTCACACAGACGAAAGGCAGCCTGAAACCGCCGAACAGCTGATGCGCTCGCGCTACGCCGCCTACGCCTTGCAACAAGTGGATTACATTATCCGCACCACCGTACCCGCCCAGCAGCCGCAGCTTAACCGCAACGAACTCGCCCAATGGGCGCACGAAACACAATTTCTCGGGCTTACCGTGCATCAACACACCCCGCGCATCAGCAAGCACCACGCGCAAGTCTCGTTTACCGCCCAGCTTGCCCAACACGGCGAAGCGCACGTGCACCACGAGCAATCGTTTTTCGTGCAGATAAACGGCGCATGGTATTTTATAGACCCAACAGTCGCACTCCCCAGTATGAAATCGCCATGCATTTGCGGCAGCGGGAAAAAGTTTAAGGCGTGTTGCGGGCAGTTTTTTAAGTAAACCCCAAATCTAATATAATGCAAACTTTTCCCATTTAGGAGACGCAACTATGGCAACCGAACCGAACCGAACCGAACCGAAATTATACACGATTTAGAAAATAATTTCATTAAAAACAAATTATTAGAACTAAAAAATATTTTCCCCGAAGCCTTTTGCGAAAACCAAATTGACTGGGAAAAGCTCAAACTCATGCTCGGCGAAGAAAACCTTGCCCATCAGGGCGAGCGTTACCAGCTCAACTGGGTGGGCAAAACCGATGCCTACCGCACGTTGCAGGCGCCGACCTTCAACACCCTTTCCCCCTGCCGTGCCGAATCGGTGGATTTTGACGGCACGCGCAATCTGTTTATCGAGGCGGAAAATCTGGAAGCCTTGAAAATCCTGCAAAAAGCCTATGCCGGCAGCGTGAAGATGATTTACATCGACCCGCCGTACAACACAGGTAGCGACAGCTTTATCTATCCCGATAAATTTTCCGAAACCCGCGAAGAATACGCCCGCCGCGTGGGCGATAAAGATGCCGACGGCTATTTGAAACGCGACGGCGTATTCCAAGGCGCGTGGCGCAAAAACAGCAAAGACAGCGGGCATTACCACAGCAACTGGCTTTCGATGATGCTGCCGCGCCTGCATTTGGCGCGCACGCTGTTGCGCGACGATGGCGTGATTTTTATCTCAATCGACGATAACGAACAGGCGCAGTTGAAATTGCTGTGTGATGAAGTGTTTGGAGCGGAGAATTTTGTTGGTCAGATAATTTGGAAAAATGCAACTGACAACAACCCTTCAAATATTGCGGTAGAACATGAATATATATTTTGCTACTGCAAAGAAAAAAATAATCTTGAAAGTATTTGGAAAACCTCACTCTCTGAAACAAAAGAGCTACTTATTCAGTTAGGCAAAGACATTCTTTCTCATTCAGACAATTTGGCAGAAGCACAATCTAAATATACAAAATGGTTCAGAGAAAATAAGCTGCAATTAGGAAAACTTGACCGCTATAAATACATTGACGAAAAAGGGATCTATACAGGAAGCCAAAGTGTGCATAACCCAGGAAAAGAAGGCTATCGCTATGATGTCATTCATCCAAAGACAAAAATGTCGTGCAAGCAGCCTTTGATGGGTTATAGATTTAAAGAAGAAACCATGAAACGCCTTCTTTCAGAAAATAAAGTCCTTTTTGGAACAGATCATAACAAAATAATTGAACTAAAAGTCTATGTAGAAGAATTTGAAGAAAAACTGTCTAGCATAATAGAACTTGATGGACGCATTGGCGCATATGACTTAAAAGATATTTTTGATAAATCACAGATATTTACTAACCCAAAACCAGTTTCCCTAATTCAAAATTTACTACCGTTTATATTGAATGATGGAGATATTTTCTTAGATTTCTTTGCAGGCAGTGGGACAACAGCACAAGCCATCATGCAGATGAATACACAAGACGAAAAAAAACGCCGCTGCATCTGTATTCAATTACCCGAAGAGCTAGATCCAAATGACAATAAAAGCAAAGCCGCCTACGATTTATGCCAATCATTAGGCGTGCCGCCAACCATCGCCGAAATCGCCAAAGAGCGTATCCGCCGTGCGGGCAAACAGGTTTCAGACGGCCTCAAAGACGGGCAACGCGTGGATACGGGCTTTAAGGTGTTCAAATTGTCCGAAAGCAGTTTCAAACAATGGCGGCAGCCTGAAAACGGCGCGGATTTGGAACAACAGTTGCGCCTTGCTATCGATTCCGTCGCCGAACACGCCGCGCCCGAAAATATGCTTTACGAGCTGATGCTGCGCCTGGGCTGCAAACTCACCGGTGCCGTCGAACACAAAAACGGCGTGTATTGGGTAACCGACGAAGACACGGGCAAACGCATCGTGCTGCTGCTGGAAGCCGCCAACCAAGCGCTGATAGACGAGGTAATCGCCGCCGCGCCCGCCAAGGTGGTAGCGCTGGACAAATGGTTTGACGGCAACGATGCGCTCAAAAGCAATACGGTATTGCAGATGAAAGATGCGGGGATTGTGTTTGAGTGTGTGTGAGGCAGCCTGAAACGCTACACCCGCCGTTATTCCCGCGCCCCGCTTGCCGTCATTCCCGCGCAGGCGGGAATCTTGGTCGGGTTGCGGCGGCCGTTGGGGCAGCCTGAAAACGCCGAATCTGTTTTTTCAGGCTGCCTTTACAGGGCAAATATCCGCGTACCGCCGAAAAGATTCCCGCCTGCGTGGGAATGACGGAGCGGGGGAAATATCCGAAGGCAGCCTGAAAGGCCGTCTGAAAAAAGGAAAAATTATGGAACTGAAATTTGAAGAATTAGCCTACCAAACCGATGCCGTGAATGCGGTGGTGCGCCTGTTTGAGGGGCAGCGCCGCGAAAGTTTCAGCTTGCACGATGCGGGCATTGAGCTTTTTGTCGGCAATAAGCTGGATTTGGATTGGGCGCAAATCGGCGAAAACCTGAACAACGTGCAAAAAACCTTCGGGCAGCCTGAAACGGAAATCGGGCAGCACGGCTTGAATTTTTCGGTGGAAATGGAAACGGGCACGGGCAAGACTTATGTTTATCTGCGCACGATTTTTGAATTGAACCGCCAATACGGCTGGACAAAATTCGTGATTGTCGTGCCCGGTGTGCCGATCCGCGAGGGCGTGTTACAAACCCTGCGGGCAACGAAAAACCATTTTGCCGAGCTGTTTAACAAGCCGGTGATGAATTTCAGCGAGTACGACAGCAAGCGTTTGGGCGCGTTGCGTAATTTTGCGGTGAACGACGGCATTGAGATTATGGTGATCAATATCCAGTCGTTTGACAAACCGGAAAACAATGTAATCAACATAGTCAATGAAAGCGGCGATGCGCCGATTAAGTGGATTCAGCAAACCCGCCCGATTGTGATTGTGGACGAGCCGCAAAATATGGAAACGGAAAACCGCCTTGCCGCGTTAGATTCCTTTAATCCGCTGTTTATTTTGCGCTATTCGGCAACCCATAAAAACAGCCGCCATAAGGTTTACAGCCTCAATCCCGTTGAAGCTTACAACCAAAAGCTGGTGAAACAGATTGTGGTGCAGTCGGTTTTGGCGGAAAACGACAGCAATGGCGCGTTTGTGGAATTGGTGGAAATACCGCCGGCAAAAGGCAGCCTGAAAGCCAAGTTAAACATTCATTTTCGCGATAAAAAGGAAACCAAGAAAAAAACCGTGTGGGTGAGAAGCGGCAAAAATGGCAAACAAGGTGATGATTTGTTTGATAAGTCAAACGGGAATGAAGCCTACCGGCACGGTTATATCGTGGATGGACTCAATTTTGATGAACAAATGGTTGCATTTTCCAACGGCGTGCAAATCAGCCGCGCTGACAATCAGGACGCGCTGCAAGACGAAGTGATGAAAGCGCAAATCCGCTGCACCATTGAAGAGCATTTGAAGCGCGAGAAAAAGCTCAAAGCGCTGGGCATTAAAGTGTTGTCGCTGTTTTTTATCGACAAGGTGGAACACTACCGCACGGCAGACGGCAGCGCGGGCAAGTTTGCGCAATGGTTTGACGAGCTTTACCGCGAGCTGGCGGGCGAAGATTCAGACGGCGTGCACAACGGCTATTTTTCGCAGGATAAAAACGGAAATTTCAAAGACACCAAAGAAAACAAACAGAATCAGGCGGATTACGATACCTACCATTTGATTATGCGCGACAAGGAAACGCTGCTTTCTTTTGCCAGCCCCTTGCGTTTTATCTTTTCCCATTCCGCACTGAAAGAGGGCTGGGACAATCCCAATGTATTCCAGATTTGCACGCTCAACGAAACCCGTTCTGCGATTAAAAAACGGCAGGAAATCGGACGCGGCTTGCGTTTGGCGGTAAACCAAAACGGCGAGCGCGTGCGTGATGAAGCGGTAAATGTGCTGACCGTGATTCCCAACGAAAGCTACGAAAGTTTTGCTAAAAAATTGCAAGAGGAATACGAAGACGAATGCGGTATTAAATTTGCCGCCAGCAATATCAAAGACGGGCGCAAACGCAAAACGCAGACTTTCCGCAAAAACTTCCCGCTTGACCCCGAATTTCAGGCGATTTGGCAGAAACTCGACCGCAAACCGCGTTACCGCGTGCAATACGATACGGCGGAATTAGTCAAACAAGCCGCCGATGCCGTTTTCAGGCTGCCTGAAATCCACGCGCCGAAAATCCAAACGCGCAAGGCGAAAATTGAGCAAAGCATTACTTACGGAATCGAAGCCGTGGAAACCGCCAGCGGCAGCCTGAAAATCGAAACGGCGTTTGCCATTCCCGATATTTTGGGCGAAATCCAAAACAAAACGGGTTTAACACGGCGCACGGTGTTTGACATTCTCAAAACATCAGGCCGTCTGAACGATGCGGCAAACAATCCGCAACGCTTTATCGATTTGGCGGCGGAAAAAATCAACCGCTGCCTGCACGCGCTGATGAGCGAAGGCATTGTTTACGAGTTGACCGACAACGAACAATACCGCCAAGAACTGCTGCGCAACCTGCAAAAAATGGAAAACGAGGGCGAAGAGTTTTATTTTGACGACAAGACCACGTTTACCGTGCAAAACGGGCAAAAAACCATCGCCGAAAACTATATCCCGCTGGATTCGGAAACCGAGCAGAAATTTGCCGCCGATTGCGAAAACTACGAAAACGTGTCGCTGTATTTCAAACTACCGCGCTGGTTCAAAATCCCCACGCCGCTGGGCAATTACAATCCCGATTGGGCGGTGGTGAAACAAAACGGCGGAAAGGCGTATTTTGTTGCCGAAACCAAAAATACAGGAAAAGGCATACAAAACGGCGTGGACGAGAGCAGACTGCGCGAAGACGAGCGGCTCAAAATCCAATGCGCCTGGGCGTGTTTTGAGAAGGTGCAGGAGGTGGAGTATCGGGTAGCTGAAAAGCTGGAAGAACTATAAAGACAAATAAAAATCGGATTTCCCCACACAGGAGAAATCCGATTTTCTATTTTCAGGCTGCCTTAAACTAAACAGCCCAAGTTAATTAACCCTTACGAGCAGCGGTTACTTCAGCAGCTACGTTAGCAGGTGCTTCGGCGTATTTTGCAAACTCCATAGAGTAGGTAGCGCGACCTTGTGTAGCAGAACGTAAGTCGGTTGAGTAACCGAACATTTCAGCCAAAGGCACTTCGGCGCGTACTTTTTTGCCGCCGATGCCGTCGTCGTCCATGCCCAACACGATGCCGCGGCGGCGGTTCAAGTCGCCCATCACGTCGCCCATGTAGTCTTCGGGTGTTTCCACCTCAACCGCCATAATGGGTTCAAGCAACACAGGCGATGCTTTGCGCATACCTTCTTTAAACGCTTGCGAAGCGGCCAATTCAAACGCCAGTTGCGAAGAGTCCACATCGTGGTAAGAACCGAATACCAAGCGGATACGCACGTCCACCACAGGGAAGCCTGCCACCACGCCGTTTGGCAGGGTGTCGCGGATACCTTTATCCACAGAGGGGATGAATTCGCGCGGAATCACACCGCCTTTAATCTCGTCGATAAATTCGTAGCCTGCGCCGCCTGGTTCCATCGGTTCCATTTTGATGACAACGTGGCCGTATTGACCTTTACCGCCTGATTGTTTCGCGTGTTTGTATTCCGCTTCCACTTCTTTGCGGATGGTCTCACGGTAAGCCACTTGGGGCGCACCGATATTGGCTTCCACCGCAAATTCGCGTTTCATACGGTCCACAATAATCTCCAAGTGCAATTCGCCCATACCAGAGATAATGGTTTGACCTGATTCTTCATCAGTACGCACGCGGAAAGAAGGGTCTTCTTTTGCCAAACGGTTCAAAGCGATACCCATTTTTTCTTGGTCGGCTTTGGTTTTTGGCTCAACGGCAACGTGAATCACAGGCTCAGGGAATTCCATGCGTTCCAAGATAATGGGCGCATCTTCGGCGCACAAAGTTTCGCCTGTGGTAACGTCTTTCAAGCCGATAGCCGCAGCGATGTCGCCTGCGCGCACTTCTTCAATCTCATCGCGGTCGTTTGCCGTCATTTGCACCAAGCGACCAATACGTTCGCGTGTGCCTTTTACTGAGTTGACAACCGTATCGCCAGATTTCAAAACGCCTGAATACACGCGGATAAAGGTTAAGTTACCCACATATTTGTCATTCATCATTTTGAATGCCAATGCGGAGAATTTCTCTTCATCGCTGGCTTGGCGCGTGGCTTTGTCGCCGTTAGGCAATTCGCCTGCCACAGGAGGAATGTCGGTAGGTGCAGGTAGCAGTTCTACCACCGCGTCCAACATACGTTGCACACCTTTGTTTTTGAACGCAGAACCGCACAGCATAGGTTGAATTTCGCCGTTCAAAGTGCGGGTACGCAATGCGCCAATAATTTCAGCTTCGGTCAGCTCTTCGCCGCCCAAATATTTATCCATCAGCTCTTCGTTGGCTTCGGCGGCGGCTTCAATCATGTTTTGACGCCATTCTTCGGCGGCTTCCACCAAATCAGCAGGGATGTCGCCGTAAGTAAAGGTTACGCCTTTGTCTTCTTCGTTCCAAATGATGGCTTTCATTTTCAACAAATCCACCACGCCTTCAAACGCGTCTTCTGCGCCCACGGGAATCACGATAGGCACAGGGTTAGCGCGCAGACGGGTTTTCATTTGTTCTACCACGCGGAAGAAGTTGGCACCTTGGCGGTCCATTTTGTTTACAAATGCCAAGCGGGGCACTTTGTATTTGTTGGCTTGGCGCCATACGGTTTCGGATTGGGGTTGCACGCCACCCACCGCGCAATAAACCATTACTGCGCCGTCCAACACACGCATAGAACGTTCTACCTCAACGGTGAAGTCCACGTGTCCCGGGGTGTCGATGATGTTAAAGCGGTGTTCCGGGAACTGTTTCGCCATACCTTTCCAGTATGAGGTTACTGCCGCAGAAGTAATGGTGATACCGCGTTCTTGTTCTTGTTCCATCCAGTCGGTGGTGGCCGCGCCGTCATGCACTTCGCCCAGTTTGTGGGTCAGGCCGGTGTAGAACAAAATACGTTCGGTAGTGGTGGTTTTGCCCGCGTCGATGTGGGCGGAAATACCGATGTTGCGGTACAGGTTAATAGGGGTTTTACGAGCCATTTTTTTATCCTCTCGATATTAGAAACGGAAGTGAGAGAACGCTTTGTTGGCTTCTGCCATGCGGTGTACTTCTTCGCGTTTTTTCATTGCGCCGCCGCGGCCTTCGGCTGCGTCAATTAATTCGCCAGCAAGGCGCAAATCCATAGATTTTTCGCCACGTTTGCGGGCGGCATCGCGCACCCAACGCATTGCCAATGCCAAACGACGTGCAGGGCGCACTTCAACAGGAACTTGGTAGTTGGCACCACCTACGCGGCGGCTTTTCACTTCTACAAGCGGTTTGGCGTTGTTAATGGCTTCGTTGAATACTTCAATCGCTTCTTTGCCTTGTACTTTTTTGGCAATTTGTTCCAATGCGCCGTATACGATGCGTTCTGCAACGGCTTTTTTGCCGTCAATCATCAATACGTTCATGAATTTGGACAATTCTACGCTGCCGAATTTTGGATCAGGCAGAATCTCGCGCTTGGGGACTTCTCTACGTCTTGGCATTTTAATTCCTTAATGTCTATTCAGTTGGGGCATTCCCATGAATGCTCATACGGGGCATTCACTTACTCGGCGGCTGTTTTCAGGCTGCCGATGTGCCAGAGGGTTTAACAAATTATTTAGGGCGTTTTGCACCGTATTTAGAACGAGCTTGTTTACGGTCTTTCACGCCTGCGGTATCCAAAGAACCACGAACGGTGTGGTAACGCACACCTGGCAAGTCTTTTACACGACCGCCGCGAATCAGCACCACGCTGTGTTCTTGCAAGTTATGACCTTCACCGCCGATGTATGAAATCACTTCAAAACCGTTGGTTAGGCGCACTTTGCAGACTTTACGCAAGGCTGAGTTTGGTTTTTTTGGAGTTGTGGTGTAAACACGGGTGCATACGCCGCGTTTTTGCGGGCAGGCTTCCAGTGCGGGAACTTTGTTCACATAAACAGGTTTTTGACGACCTTTGCGAACTAATTGGTTGATAGTTGGCATATTTTTCTTTTCCTGTTGAATAAAAATATCTTGCTAGCACCATGCCAGCAAGCCGAGCATTATAGTATTTTTGCAAGATGTTGGTCAATAAGGGATTTTGGGGCAGCCTGAAAATGGGATGGGCAGGTTTCAGGCTGCATTTGATGCGTTGGCTTGCACATGTTGTTCAATCGCGTCGGCGATGCGTTGGCTTGCGCCGCGATGTTGGGCAAGGTAGGCGGCGGTTTTGGCGGTTTGTTGCGCGTAGATTTCAGGCTGCGCGAGTTGCCGGGTTACGGTTTGGACAAGCTCGGCTGCGCTGTGGATTTGCTGGGCGACGCCTGTGGCAAGGGCTTCTTGGCAGGCAGCCTGAAAATTGTAAATGGACGGGCCGAACAGCACGGGTTTGCCGCATTGCAAGGGTTCGATGATGTTTTGGCAGCCGGTGTCTACAAGGCTGCCGCCGATGAAGACGATGTCGGCAGCCTGAAAATAGGCATACATTTCGCCCATGCTGTCGCCTATCCACACTTGGGTGTCGGGGCGGACGGGGGCGTTGTCGCTGCGTTTTTGGGTGTTGAAACCGCGTTGCCGGGCGAGCTCGTAGGCAGCCTGAAAACGCTCGGGGTGGCGCGGGATGAGCACGAGCAGGGTGTCGGCGTGCGGTTGCCATGCGTTGAGGATGAGTTCGGCTTCGTCTTGCCCATCTTTTTCGCGCAGGCTGGCGGCGAGGAACACGCGGCGGTTGCCGATTTTTTGGCGGAATTGGGCGACGAGTTCGCGGGATTGGGGCGGGATGGGGATGTCGTATTTGGTGTTGCCGCAGACGATGGGGGCGGGCGCGCCAAGCTGTTGCAGGCGTTCGGCATCGGCGGGGGTTTGGGCGCAGATGGCGGTGAGCTGGCGCAGGGCGGGACGGATGAGACCGGGGATTTTTTGGTAGCTGCGTTGGGATTTTTCGGATAAACGGGCGTTGGCAAGGAATAGCGGAATGCGCTGGTTGAAGCAGCCTGAAATCAGGTTTGCCCACAGTTCGGTTTCCATAAGCACGCCAAATTGAGGGCGATGTTCACGCAAAAATTGTGCTACCCAATCGCGGCGGTCGTAGGGCAGATAGCGGCATTGGGCTTGCGGATAGAGTTGCATGGCGGTGGCGCGTCCTGTGGGCGTCATTTGGGTGAGCAAAAGCGGTGCATTGGGGAAGCGGCGTTGCAATTCGGCGATAAGCGGCTGCGCGGCGCGGGTTTCGCCAACGGAAACGGCGTGTATCCAGATGGGTTGTTGCACGGGATTGGGATGCGGCGCGCCGAAACGTTCGCCCCAGTGTTCCAGATAAGCGGGGTTTTTGCGGGCGCGTTTGCGCAGATAGTGGCGGATGAATGGGAGGGCGATGCGCCACAGGGCGTTGTAGAGAGCGGGGAGCAGCATGTTTAATACGGTAAACAAAAAATTCAGGCTGCCTATTTTAGGTTAGGCAGCCTGAAAATACGATGAAGGATTAGTCAACCAAAGTGAGTTTGCCGTTCATGGTTGCGTAGTGGCCAGGGAATGAGCAGTAGTACTCGTATGCTTCGCCTTTTGCCAATTTAGATACGTCAAATGTTACGCTGTCTTGCTCGCCACCGCTCAGCAATTTGGTGTGCGCAATCACGCGCTCATCGCCAGCTTTAACGTAGTTATTTGCTTCGCCAGCAGTTTGACCATCAGCCAATATGCCGTCTTTGTCGGCAGATTTGGACACTACTACGTTATGACCCATTGCTGATTTAGGCATTTTGCCTTCGTGTTTCAGGGTGATTTTGTATTGTTTGCAGCTTGATTTTACTTGGATTTCTTTGGGGTCAAATTTCATTGCGTCGTCGCTTACGATAACGGCTTCGCATTCGCCACCAGCGGCTGCGGGAGCGGCAGCTGCGGTTGAAGCAGCGGCAGGCGCAGCTCCTGATGCGGCAGTAGGAGCAGAAGCAGCAGGAGCAGAAGCAGCTTCAGATGCGGCAGCCATAGAAGCGGCTGCGGTTTCAGATGCGGCGGCAGTGGCAGCAGGAGAGGCTGATTCAGCAGGTTGCGCAGGTTTGTTATCGCCACAAGCGGTAAGCGTTAATGCTGCGGCTGCGATGAGACCTAGATAGATTTTCATAAGGGGCTGTACTAGATAAGCAGTCATGTTAGACTGCAAAAATGAAGATAACCCATTGTAAACTAAAAAAGAGTATACGAAAAAAGTTGCTCCAATTTTTTGTACTTGAAGTAACCGCCCGTTCGGCTGCTGATTTGTTGGGCATTCACCCCAATTCAGCAGCACTGTTCTACCGCAAAATCCGCGAAGTCATCAGCTACTATCTTTCATTGGAAGCCAATACAGTTTTTGATGGTACGGTTGAGCTAGATGAGAGTTACTTCGGCGGACATCGCAAAGGCAAACGCGGACGCGGAGCAGCAGGAAAAGTAGCTGTCTTTGGTATTCTTAAGCGTGGTGGTAAAGTTTATACCGTAGTAGTGAAGAATGCCAAAAGAGAAACCTTAATGCCTGTTATCACAAAGAAAATCATGCCTGATAGTATTGTTTATACCGATTGTTTGAGCAGCTATGATGTGTTGGATGTAAGTGGTTTTACCCACCACCGTATTAACCACAGCAAACTGTTTGCTGACAAACAAAACCACATCAACGGCATTGAAAATTTTTGGAATCAGGCGAAACGTGTTCTGCGTAAATACAATGGAATTGACCGTAAATCTTTCCCATTATTCTTGAAAGAATGCGAGTTTCGTTTTAACTTTGGCACACCGTCTGAACAGCTTAAAGTGCTGCGCAGATGGTGTGGTATTTAGGGCTTATCTAGTACAGCCCCTTTCATAATGAGTCTTCCCTTAAAGTTTGATGATATTTAAGTTTGTTTTTGATTTAGAACAAACTTGCGTTTAACAAGGGGGCGATTATGCCCCCAGTTAAGGGGATTTTGTTTGATTTAAGTCAAGTTTTTCGTTAATTATTGTTAGTATTGCGGTTGTTTTTGACCAAATTTTGCAGCGCGGCAGCTAGTTTGGGGTGGTGGGCAACTTTTTCGGCGGTTTGTTCGAAGCTGTTTAGGGCGCGCTCGCTCAGGTGGAAATTTTTGCTTTTGGCGGCGGCGGGGTTGTGCGGGCGCGTTTTGATTTGGATGCGGGCGATGCCGGGGTCAAGCTCTTGCAACTGCGGCAACAGGTTGGGCAGCAGCATTTTGAGACGGGTCGCCGCCATGGGCGCGCTCACGTGGATAATCAACGCGCCCTCTTCAATGCACGCCACGCGAAAATGCGGATGCAGGTTGGCGGGCAGCAGGCGTTTGGCGGCGGCGTCCAGCTGTTGCCAGTAGCGCGAGCGGTGCAGGAGGTTGGCAAGGGGGGAGTTGGCGGGGATAAGGGGGGCAAATTGCATGTGGTTTGGGTTGGGATTGCGCCGAACGGGTTTTCAGGCTGCCTAGTCGCTTAGCGCGGGTTGGCTTTTGCGCAGTTCTTCCAATTCGTCCAGCAGGCGCATGATGAGCGCGGTAGCGGGGATGCTGGCTTCAAAGTCGCGGCCGATGCGTGCGGCGCGGCGGATGCGGGCCAATTGGAAACCGCTGTATTCCGAATGTTCAGGCTGCCCTTGCACCACAATTACTTCTTCTTCTATCAGCCCGAGCAACCATTCGCGTTGGCAGCCGCCTGCGGCCAGGGTTTGTTCAAAATTTAAAAAAATGTCGGTTTCGTGTTGCATGGCGGTTGTCCTTTAATGTGCGGATTGGGCATAGTGGTCGGCGAGTTGCTGCCACAGGGCGCGGTCGGCTTCGCTGTTGGCTTCGGGCACGGCGATGTGGATGACGAGATACAAGTCGCCCGCTTCTTTGGCGGGGATGCCTTGCCCTTTCAGGCGGATGGTTTTGCCGTTGTGGCTGTTGGCAGGCAGGGTAACTTGCAGGCGTCCTGATGCGGTGGCGACGGTGATTTTGCCGCCCAACACGGCTTGCCACGGCATCACGCTGATGGTTTGGTATACGTCTTTGCGGTTTTTGACGTATAAGTCGGGGCGGGCGTGGAAGCGGATTTTTAAGTATAAATCGCCGTTCGCGCCGCCGTTGTAGCCCGCCAAGCCTTGCCCGGCAAGGCGGATTTGCTGCCCTTCGGCGATGCCTTTGGGGATTTTGACGTTGAGGGTTTTTTGCTGCACGGTGGGGCGGCCTGCGGCATCCAGCGCGGGGACGTTCAGCGTGAGCGTGCGTTCTGCGCCTGCGTAGGAGGCGTAAATGTCAATCGCCAACTCGGCGTGTTGGTCTTCGCCGCGTTGCGGCTCTTGCGGGCGGCGGGCGTGCGCTTGCTGCCGGGCAAAGGCGGAAAACAGGTCTTCAAACTGGAAATCGTCTGCGCCAAACGGTGCGCCGCCTGTGTATTCGTAGCGGAAGCCCTGCTCGCCAAAATGATTTTCGCCAAACGGATTGCCGCCGCCCGCTGCGCCTTGGAACGGGTTGCCGCGTGGTTGGGCAAGCTCGGCATCGTATTGGGCGCGTTTTTCGGGGTTGGACAGGGTTTCGTAGGCAAGGTTGATTTCGGTGGTGCGCTCCGCCGCGTCGGGCTCTTTGCTCACATCGGGGTGGTATTTGCGCACCAGCTTGCGGTAGGCTTTTTTGATGGTTTCATCGTCGGCGGTTTTTTCTACGCCTAAAATTTCATAATAGTTTTTTGCCATGATGGTCTCTGGGATGGGTTTTCAGGCTGCCCATTGGTGTTGCGACAGCATTGAGGCAGCCTGAAACGAAGTTCAGCGGAGCTAAAACGGGTTGCGCGGTTGGATGGCTTGCGTGTTACTCGGGGCGCATCTGCGGAAACAAAATCACATCGCGGATGGTCTGCGTATCGGTCAGCAGCATCACCAAACGGTCGATGCCGATGCCGCAGCCGCCGGTGGGGGGCAGGCCGTATTCCATGGCGCGGATGTAGTCGGCATCGTAGTGCATGGCTTCGTCGTCGCCCGCGTCTTTTTGCGCCACTTGCGCTTTGAAGCGGGCGGCTTGGTCTTCGGGGTCGTTCAACTCGGAATAGCCGTTTGCCAGCTCGCGGCCCACCACAAACAATTCAAAGCGCTCGGTCAAACCTGCTTGGCTGTCGGATGCGCGCGCCAAGGGCGACACTTCTACGGGGTAATCCACAATAAACGTAGGATTCCACAGCTTGCTCTCGGCGCAGCCTTCAAACAGCGCCAGTTGCAGGCTGCCCAGCCCCGCTGCGTGTGGCAGGCTTTCGCCGTGTTTCACGATTTCTTTTTTCAGCCATTCGGCATCGTTGAGCTGTTCGTCGGTGTAGTGCGGGTTGTATTTTTTGATGGCTTGCAAAATGGTGAGGCGCTCGAACGGGCTTTCCAAATCCACTTCTTTGCCGTTGTATTCGATTTTCAGGCTGCCTGAAACGCTGCGGCAGGCGGCGCGGATGGTGTCTTCCGCCATTTGCATCATGCGGTTGTAGTCGCAGAAGGCTTCGTAGAACTCAATCATGGTGAATTCGGGGTTGTGGCGCACCGACATGCCTTCGTTGCGGAAGCTGCGGTTGATTTCAAACACGCGCTCCAAGCCGCCGACCACCAGCCGTTTTAAATACAACTCGGGCGCGATGCGCAGGTAAAGCGGGATGTCCAGCGCATTGTGGTGGGTAACGAAGGGCTTGGCCGTTGCACCGCCGGGGATGGGGTGCATCATCGGCGTTTCCACTTCAAGGTATTGCTCGGAAACCATAAAATTGCGCACGGCTTGGATGATTTTGCTGCGTTTGATAAACACGTCGCGGCTGTCGGCGTTGGCGATTAAGTCCACATAACGCTGGCGGTATTTGGTTTCTTGGTCGCTCAAACCTTTATGTTTATCGGGCAGCGGACGCAGCGATTTGGACAGCAGGCGGATTTGCGACACGCGCACGGTTAATTCGCCGTGGTTGGTTTTGAAGAGCACGCCTTCGGCGCCGATGATGTCGCCCATGTCCCAATGGTTGAACGCGTCCAGCACTTCTTGGCTTACGCCTTTGTTGTTCAGATAAAGTTGGATTTGCCCGGTGGCGTCCTGCACGGTGGCGAAACTGGCTTTGCCCATTTGGCGTTTGAGCATCATGCGCCCCGCGATTTTTACGGGCACGGCTTGCGGGTCCAGCTCTTCTTTGCTCATTTCGCCGTATTGTGCGTGCAAATCGGCGGCGAATGCGTCGCGGCGGAAATCGTTGGGGAAGGCGATGCCTTGTTGGCGGATTTCGTTCAGTTTTTCGCGGCGCAGGGCGATGATTTGGTTTTCGTCTAATTGCGGGATTTCGGGGGTTTGGGTTTGGTCGGTCATAATGGCTTCCGGTAAAAAAGGGTTTGGCCGCATGGGCAGCCTGAAAATATCCATAAATAGCAAGCCGCGCATTTTACGCGGATTTACGTTTGCCCTGAATAACCACGCGCGAAATTTTTGCAATCGGGCGTTTTTTTGCTTGTTTGCCGGATGGATACGCCGCCATTTGCCGTCGTAGGCAGCGCCGCCGTGTGTTAAAATTGCGTTGGAAAATAAAGATGCTGCGGTCGTGAAACGATACGCGCCGATGCAGGAATGGATTTTAAGGAAACACCGCTGCGCATAACCAAAAAGAGGATTGCTTTCCCATGCTGAACCTATTGATTACCCCCGATTTCCCCCCCGAATTTTTTGCCCACTGGCACATGTTTAACACGCAGTTGCAACGCGCACTGGATACCGCCATCCGCCTGCAAACGCCCACGGGCTACCGCGAGCAGCAAGATTTGCTAGACAGCGAAACGGTTGCGCTGGTGTATGCCAACCCGTTTGACGCGGGCAGCCTGATGCGCGACAAGGGCTACATCCCGCTTGCCAAGCCCGATTTGCCCAGCGATCAAGTGTTGGTGGTGGCGAATGCACAAAGCGCGTTTGCCACATTGGGCGATTTGCCTGCCGATAGCCGCGTGCTGGTTACCGCCAATTGCGACATCGAACGTATCGGCTTGGACGTGTTGCAAGGCACGGAGATTACGGCGGATACGGTGCAATGGCTGCACGCGCGCACGTTCACAGAATTGGCGCGGCGGCTGATGGCAAACGAAGCCGAAATCGGCTTGTTCCTTGCCAGCTCGTTCCGCAGCTTGAACGCGGGCACGCAGGGCAGCCTGAAAATCCTGTTTGAAACGGAATTTGAAGATTTCGGGCACGTTATGCTGCTGCATCCCGATTTTGCCGACCAAGCCGACAAGCTGCGCGCGGCATTGCTGAATATGGCGCAAGCGCCCGTGAGCCGAATGACGCTGGAAGATTTGGGCATGGCGAAAGGGTTTGTGGCAGCGGGCGGCGCAGGCGACGGCAAGCGGGATGACGGCGAGGTGCAGGACGGGCAAGCCGAAGCGGAAACCGTCGTCGAGCATCAAACGGCGGACATGGCGCAAGCTGCATCAACAGCCGAAGCTGAGCAAACAACGGCAGCCGAAGGGCAGCCTGAAAACGGTTAAAGGAAACCATGCGCGAGCATGGGCATCGCCCGCCCTGTTTTCAGGCTGCCACTGCCGCACCAACCCGCCCCGTCCCCAAGGCAGCCTGAAACTCGTTTTGCCAATGGTGCGAATTTTCGCTAAACTCGCCCCGTTTTTATTTTTGCAACCACACAATGAACGAACCCGAGCAGAGATGCGGCAACCCTCGCCGCCACTGCACAACATAGCCCACAAGGCAGCCTGAAAACGTATTGGAAACGCCGCTTAGCTTTGCTCAAACGCGCTTTATCCGTTTTCAGGCTGCCTTTTGCGGTTTATCGCTTGGGCGGGCGGCGCGCGCCTTATCGCAGGCAGCCTGAAACCGCTATCAACCCCATTCGTTCCCACCCAAAGGATTCACGCCACAATGGACATCAGTTGGCTCGCCGAGCCGCAAACATGGATAGGTTTCGCCACGCTGCTTATATTGGAAGTGGTGCTGGGCATTGATAATTTGGTTTTCGTTGCCATCCTAGCGGGCAAAGTAAAACCCGTGCTGCGCGACAAAGCCCGCATCGTGGGGCTGGCGCTTGCCGTTGTCATCCGCATCATCATGCTGGGCTTTATGGCGCACATCATCACGCTCACTCAGCCCCTGTTTCACTTTGGCGCGCACAGCGTGTCGGGCAAAGATTTAATCATGCTGTGTGGCGGCATTTTTCTGCTCTACAAAGCCACCACTGAGCTACACGAGCGGCTAGAAGGCGAAAACCATTTCCAAGTTGCCGACACGCACAAAAAACACGCCGCCTTTTGGAGCGTGGTGGCGCAGATTGTGGTGCTGGATGCCGTGTTTTCCATAGACAGCGTGATTACCGCCGTGGCGATGGTGGAACACATCATCGTAGCGATGGCGGCGGTTGCCGTTGCCATGACCGTGATGATAACCGCCAGCAAAGTGCTGACCAATTTTGTGGACAAGCATCCCACCGTGGTGATGCTGTGCCTAGGCTTTTTGCTGATGATAGGCTTTAGCCTGATTGCCGAAGCCTTCCATTTCCACATCCCCAAAGGCTATCTCTACGCTGCTATCGGCTTCTCCATCCTGATAGAAGTGTTTAACCAAGTGTCGCAAAAAAATACCAAGAAAAACGACTACGCAGGCAGCTCATGGCGACAACGCACCGCCGAAAACGTGCTGGGCATGATGGGCATCCGCGAAACGCTGCTGAGCAAAGATGGCAGCGACAACGGCGACAGCGAGCATTTTGAAGACAACGAAAAATCCATGATTCGCAGCGTGCTCACACTTGCCGAGCGCCCCATTTTTGGCGTGATGATTCCGCGCAGCGACATTGAACGGCTGGATATTTCGCAAAGCAAAGACGAGCAAAAAGCCAAGCTGATTGAATGCCCCTATTCGCGGCTGTTGGTGGTGGGCAAAGCAGGCGTGGACGAACCCTTGGGCTACATCAACAAAAAAGACCTGCTCGCGCAAATCTTGGAAACAGGCGAAACCCACATTCATGCTGCCTTAAAGCAACCGCTGATGCTGCCTGAAAGCGCGACCGCGCTGCAAGCCATTGAGCTGTTTCGCAAACACAGCGCGGATTATGCCTTGGTGGTGGACGAATTTGGCGCGGTGCTGGGCATGGTTACCATGAAAGATTTGCTGGAAACCATCGCAGGCGAGTTCCCCGAAGAATTTGAGCGCGAAGAAGAACCCAGCGTGCAAGAAAACACCGACGACAGCTTAACCGTGGACGGCGCGTTGGAATATGTGGAACTTGCCCCACAGCTGAATCTGCCGCCACCCGCCGAAGATGCCGATTTCCACACCGTGGCCGGCTTGATTATGGAGCAAATGCAAGACCTGCCCGAAGTGGGCGACAGCATCCAGTTTCACGGCTGGCAGTTTGAAGTCTTGGAAAAAGACGGGCACCGCGTGGAGCGGGTGAAAATCAGCCGCATCCCTGATGAAGAATAGGCAGCCTGAAAATAAGAAAACCGTTTGGTGTATGCCAAACGGTTTTTTGCCGGATGGATTGGCTTTCAGGCTGCCGAATATCCCGCCCGATAAGGCAGTCTGAAAACGAGCGCAGCGCAACCAACGCTTCCGATACGTTTTCAGGCTGCCTTTACCCACCCCCAAGGCAGCCTGAAAACTATTGCTCAACCCCAACCCGCTTCAACACAGCCATCATCCCATAACACACAAGCGCAGGAACACGGCTTGCCGGCAAGCCGTAGCCGCGCGGGAGCCGTTTCAGGCTGCCCCCTGTCCCGCCAGCGTTGAGGCAGCCTGAAAAACCATAAACGCCATCACGCCCGTCCGCCAACAAACCCAAAGGCAGCCTGAAAACCGGTTTCCCCGTTTTCAGGCTGCCTTATAGCTGCGCCAAGCGCGCATCAAATCACATCTTGTTTCACTTGCGCGCTGTCCGCTTCCGCGTGGTTGAGCAACGCGCTCAGGTTGCGCCAATAATCGTTGTCCAAGCCCAGCACCATCACGCCCGGTTCCTTGGCAAAGGGCGAGGCATCATGCCAAGCCACTTGGCGGAACAGCGATTCCGCCGTCATCGCCTCTTGCAGCGATTTCAGGCTCACATAAACATGGCTGGCATTGCTAACCAGCGCAGGCTCAGGCAGTGTCAATTCGTTCTGCGCCAAATTGATGGCGGGTTGAACGGCTTGCGGCGCGGGTTCGTCGTTGGCGGCCACATTTATTTTGTCGCCCGCCGTTAACGCTTCAATGCGCACGTTGGTTGAACCTTGCTGGATAAAGCCCAGCGCCTTCGCCGCGCCTTTGGATAAGTCCAACACGCGCTTGCCGTGGAACGGGCCACGGTCGTTGATGCGCACCACAATCGTTTTGCCGTTGGCCAGATTGGTTACCCGCGCATAGCTGGGAATAGGCAGGGTGCGGTGGGCGGCGGTGAGGGCATTCATGTCAAACCGCTCGCCGCTGGAAGTTTTTTTGCCGTGAAAGCCGGGGCCGTACCATGAAGCGCGCCCTGTTTGGCTAAAATTTTTCTCTACGCTTTTTCTTGGGTAGTAGCGTTTGCCCGCCACCTTGTAGCTTAAATTGGCGGTGGAATGCAAAGCCTCCGCTTTAACCGTTTGAGCCGGCTCGCGCCCCGCGTGGGCGGATTGCTCCGTGCGCGTGGTGGAGCAGCCTGCCGCCAGTAATACAAAAACGCCCGTTAAAAGAGTATGTTGAATTTTAGTCAAAATGTGTTCCAGTTCTTGAGTTGAAGATATTTGCAAGCCTAAACAGATACCGCTTTTATGTTGGAATGAGCGCGTAGCCGTTTTGGGTTCTTATGAACCGCCTGCGTAGCCCAGTTGTCGCCATGCTTCAAACACCGTAATCGCCACGGTATTGGATAAATTCATGCTGCGATTGTTCGGCATCATGGGGAAACGAATTTTCTGATTTTCAGGCAGCGTGTCCAACACCGTAGCGGGCAAGCCGCGCGTTTCGGGGCCGAACAAAAACACATCGCCCGCCTGAAAAGCCACGCTATCGGGGCGGTTTTTGCCCTTGGTGGTGAGCGCGAAAATGCGTTTGCCTTGGAGCGTGTCCAAACATTCGGCAAGGTTTTCATGCACAATCAGCGTGGAAAATTCGTGGTAATCCAAACCCGCGCGCTTCATTTTCGCGCTGTCCAGTGGAAACCCCAGCGGCTTGATTAACCGCAATTCGCAGCCGGTGTTGGCGCAAAGGCGGATAATGTTGCCCGTGTTGGGCGGGATTTCGGGTTCAAACAATACAACGGTAAACATCGTTTAGCCCTAATTTGTTGATTATAAACAATCTTTACAAAACTTGCGCCGTTGCAAGCCGTGCAATATGCGCCTTTTTGCAACAGTAAGTCAAATCTTTTTTCACTTGTTACACGCGACTACACAGGCGAAAACTTCGGCAGCCCCCGCTAAAAGCAGGGCGCGGGATAATTCGGCGATGCTGGAATGCGTGGTGCTAACATCATCAATTATCACAACTTTACAGTTCTTAACGTTCTCGCGCACGCGAAAGGCATCGCGTATGTTGCGGGCGCGCTCTGCGGCGGAAAGGGTGGATTGCGGCGGTTTGGGCGCGCGGTGCACGGAATCGGGCGGCAAAAGGGGGATTTTGTAGCGTTGTGTAACGGTTCGGGCGAGGCTGTCGCATTGGTTGAAGCCGCGTTGCAGGCGGCGTTCGCGGCTGATGGGCATGGCGAGCACGGCATCGAATGTTTGGTTGGCGAACCACGGCGGGGGATTTTCTTGGAGCAGCCATGCGAACACGGGGGTGAGGTGGCGGTTGCCGTGGTGTTTCCATGCGTGCAGCAGGGCGGGGATGGGGGCGGCGTATTCGGCGCACGCCCAAAAGGCGGAATAGGGCGGCGGATGGCGTTGGCAGTTGCCGCATAGGGCTTGGTGCAGGCTGGCTTCGCCGCAGCGCGGGCAAAGGTGGCGCGTATCGGGAAAGAGACGTCGCAGTTCGCTTTGGCAGGCGGGGCAGAGCGCGTTGTCTTGAATGTCGTGGCAGATGAGGCAGCTTTGGCTTGGGCGGAACATAGGGGTGCTTGGCGAGGGGCGTTGTAGGCAGCCTGAAAAGGGCAAAGGGTTGGATTGGGTTGCATCGGGCGGCAATGGCTAACCGGTTTTAGCTCCGCAACTCCGCTTCGCTACGCAGGCTGCCGCAGCGCGGATGGTTTCTTAATGGTTAAAACTACGTTCGCCAAACCGCGCTATTTTAAACGGGTAGTTATCCCTATAATGCGCCGTTTCAACATTCACACAGGAAGAAAGCTATGTTTACTCGTTTACAAAATTGGCAAGATGCGGCGTTGTGCTTGGTGCGCGCGGTTACGGGCTATATGTTTTTGCAACACGGTTTGGCGAAATTTTTCGAATTTCCCGTTTCCATGACGGATGGGCACGGCGCGGTGCCGCTGTTTTCGCTGTTTGGCGCGGGCGGCGTGTTGGAGCTGGCGGGCGGCGCGTTGCTGATTTTGGGCTTGTTTACCCGCCCCGTGGCGTTTTTGCTGTCGGGTCAAATGGCGGTGGCGTATTTCTTTATCCACGGCGGCAATGTGCTGCTGCCGATGACCAACGGCGGCGAATTGGCGGCGTTGTATTCGCTGATGTTCTTGCTGCTGGTGTTTACGGGCGGCGGTAAGTATGCGCTGGATAGCGTGCTGCGCAAAAGCTAAGATTGTTTTGCTTTTTCAGGCTGCCTGCAAGCAAGCCGGATAAGCGTTAAGCGACACGTTTTGCCGATGCGGTGGCAAAACGTGTTTTTGTTTTGGCACAAGCTCGCAAACCTGTTCTCAGGCAAAGATTTTTGCAAACCATGAGGCAGCCTGAAACCTTTGTAAAACCGACAACCGATGGCGCATCGGCGGCTCGTTGCCATGTCGGCAAACCAATTTGTAAGCCATCTGGCAGCGAGACGCCGCCGTTCCATTTTGGTTTTCAGGCTGCCTCAATGGCAATTAATCCCTATATTCATCAGGCGCTGCGCCAAAGCGGTTGTCGCCCGCCGTGCCTTTGAAGCAGAGCAGGGCAAACAGCGCCGCTTCGCCAATATAAGGGATAAAGCCCAGCAGCAGCCACCAGCCCGAGTAATCGGCATCGTGCAAACGGCGCACGGTAACGGCGCAAGTGGGCACAATGGTTGCCAGCGCGTAGAGCATCATCACATAAAACGGCAGCCCCGCCGCGCCCAAATCGCGCCAGCGGAAGTTGTCGCCCGGTTCGTTGGGCAACGCCGCCACCAGCCACATCGCCAGCGCAAAAGGCAATGCCTATTTGCACCGGCGAAAACCGCCAATATTCCCTGCGCCCTGCGCGCCCGCTGAACACGGCGTATTGCTTTAACACGGCAAAATATTCGTCCATTTATCCCTCCTTGTGTTTCAGGCTGCCTTATTAGTATGAGGCAGCCTGAAAACGTTTTAACCGATAATCTTGTGCGCTATCAGCTCTTTTTTCAGATAAGCGTAGCACACGGGCGCAAGCACAATGCCGCCGATGCCAAACAAATGCTCAAACACAATCATCACCAGCAGCAGTTCAAACGCTTTAGCGTTCACTTGCTCGCCGATGATTTTCGCGTTCAAAAAATACTCGGCTTTGTGAATCACCACCAAAAATATCAGCGACACAATCCCCGCCGTGAGCGAATTGCCCAAGCTGATAATCACCACCGCCGTGTTGGAAATCAGATTGCCAATCACGGGGATTAAGCCCGCAAAAAACACCAGGCAGGTGAGCGTGGTTTTGAACGGCAGCGAAATGCCCGCCGCAGGCAGCGCCACAAACAAATACAGCACGGTGAGTAAAGTGTTCACGGTGGAAATTTTCACCTGCGCCACAAACACATCTTTAAACTAGGTTTTAAAGCCTACCAGCCGCTCCACCAGTGATGCCGACAAAAAGCCCGTGTATTGCGCCTGTTTGCTGTGCACCACATGGGTTTTAAGCATAATGCCCACAATAATGCCGATGATGATGTACACAAACGAGGTAACGCCTTTTTTGCCAGCCTGCATAATATTTGCGCTGTGGGCGGCGAAAAACGCGGAAATTTCCTCGCCGATGTTGATGCCTTCGGGCAGGTATTTGTCCGCGCCGTAGGACGCGAGAATCTGGGGCAGGCGGTGGTACATGGCTTCAAACTCGTCGATGTTGATTTTGGTGTAGCCCGCATACACCGCAATGCCCAGCATGGCGCACACCGCCAACACAATAGACAACGCCGAAATCAGATGAACGTGCTTGTGTTGCAGCCGCCCGCCCAACGCCTTGCCCAGCATCGTGTTCGCGCCTTCAATCAGGCAATACGTCATCAAAATGCTCACAAACAGCACCACAAAATGAAAATGCAACACGCCAAACAACACCAACACGGCAATCGCCAGCGAAATCAAAAAAGGCTTGCCTGTGTCGTTGCTTGCGGGGGTGGGGCTTGGGGGAATGGGGGGGGTTGTGGCTCATCTTGTTGCTCCGAAAAGAAAGGCGCAATCTTAACAGAAAGGGATGGAGCGGGGCATAAACGGCAGAGGCAGCCTGAAAACATGAAATACCGTTTTCAGGCTGCCTCAACCCTTGCAATCCACCCAATCTGCCCCATTTGATAAAACCTATTCTCAACCATCCCGAAAGCCCATCATGCAAAACAACACCCTGCTCAACCTGCAACACGAACCCGATTTCGCCGCCATCCGTGTGGACGACATCAAGCCCGCCATGCAAACCGTGATGGCAGAAGCCCGCGCCCAAATCGCCGCGATTAAACAGCAGCCTGAAAACGCCGCCAACTGGCTCAACACCGTTGAACCGCTCACCGATTTAACCGAGCGCGTAGGGCGCATTTGGGGCGTGGTGGCGCATTTGAATTCGGTGGTGGACACGCCCGAGTTGCGCGCCGTATATAACGAGCTGATGCCCGAAGTAACCGTGTTCTTCACCGAAATCGGGCAGGACATTGAACTCTACGCCCGCTTCAAAGCGATTAAACAATCGCCCGAATTTGCCCAATTAAGCCCCGCGCAGCAAACCAAATTGGCGCACGATTTGCGCGGTTTCGTGTTAAGCGGCGCAGAATTGCCTCCCGAGCAGCAGGCAGAACTAGCCGCCTTGCAAACCGAAGCCGCCCAGCTTTCCGCCCAATTTTCGCAAAACGTGTTGGACGCCACCGATGCCTTCGCGCTTTATTTTGAAGACGACAGCAGCCTGAAAGGCTTGCCCGAAGATGCGCTGGCGATGTTTCAGGCTGCCGCAGCCGCCGAGCAAAAAGCAGGCTACAAAATCGGCTTGCAAATGCCGCACTACATCGCCGTGATGCAATACGCCGACAACCGCGATTTGCGCGAACAGGTGTACCGCGCCTACGCCACCCGCGCCAGCGAATTCGGCAAACCCGAATGGGACAACACCGAAAACATCAACCGCTGCCTTGCCATCGCCCTGCAAGAAGCGCGTTTGCTCGGCTATCAAAATTACGCCGAATTGTCGCTAGTAACCAAAATGGCGGAAACGCCCGCACAAGTGCTCGCCTTCCTGCGCGATTTAGCCCAACGTGCCAAACCCTTTGCCGAGCGCGATTTAGCCGAAGTGCGCCAATATGCCGCCGAGCATTTAGGGCTGCCTGAAATCCAATCATGGGATTTGGCGTATGTCAGCGAAAAACTGCGCGAAGCCAAATACGCCTTTTCCGAAACCGAAGTGAAAAAATATTTCCCTGCCAGCAAAGTTTTGGCAGGCTTGTTCGCCCAAATTGAAGCCTTGTATGACGTGAAACTGCGCGAAAAAAGCGTGCCCGTTTGGCATGAAGACGTGCGCTATTTTGAGCTGGAAAAAGACGGCGCAATCATCGGCGCGGTGTATATGGATTTATACGCGCGCGAAGGCAAACGCGGCGGCGCATGGATGAACGATTACCGCGGGCGCAGACGCTATCTTTCAGGCAGCCTGAAAGGGCAAATCCAAACGCCCACCGCCTATTTGGTGTGCAATTTCACCCCGCCTGTGGCTGGCAAAGAAGCGCGGCTCAGCCACGACGAAATCATCACCCTGTTCCACGAAATGGGACACGGCTTGCACCACCTGCTCACTAAAATTAATGAATTGGGCGTGAGCGGCATCAACGGCGTGGAATGGGATGCGGTGGAACTGCCCAGCCAGTTTATGGAAAATTTCGTTTGGGAATACAAAGTTCTGCGCGAAATGTCCAGCCACGAAGACACGGGCGATCCGCTGCCCGAAAGCCTGTTTGCCAAAATGCTGGCGGCAAAAAACTTCCAGCGCGGGATGTTTTTGGTGCGCCAAATGGAATTCGCGCTGTTTGACATGCTGATTTACAGCCAAAGCGATGCAGGCAGCCTGAAAAACTGGGCTCAGGTGCTGGCGGATGTGCGCCGCGAAGTCGCCGTGGTGCAGCCGCCCGAATACAACCGCTTTGCCAACAGCTTCAGCCACATTTTCGCCGGTGGCTATTCCGCAGGCTATTACAGCTACGCATGGGCGGAAGTGTTGAGCGCCGATGCCTACGCTGCCTTTGAAGAAAGCGGCGACGTGCGCGCGATGGGCGCGAAGTTCTGGAACGAAATCATCAGCATGGGCGGCAGCCGCAGCGCGATGGAAAACTTCAAAGCCTTCCGCGGGCGCGAGCCGAGCATTGATGCCTTGCTGCGGCATAGTGGGTTTGTGGCGTAATTACGGATAAAAGGCAGCCTGAAAACGATATTTCCCGTTTCAGGCTGCCTATCGCCTACGCGCATAAACAATATTCCATTTAAATTAAATAAGATAGTATCCATACACGCCACGCCCTCTTGCCAACGCTTGACGGGATAACGCTGCCTCCCTATAATGCGCGTTTCTCGGGTCGTTAGCTCAGTCGGTAGAGCAGCGGACTTTTAATCCGTTGGTCGAGCGTTCGAATCGCTCACGACCCATAAGCCAAGTTTTCAGGACTTGGCTTTTTCTTTGCCTGCTGCATCAGGCAGCCTGAAAATAATCTGCTTGATTTTTTTATCAAAAACCGCGATAATCGCACGTTTTAATTTTCACGGAATGGCGCAACCGCGCTGTTTCATTTTTGTGTAAGATAAACTCTTACTCGTTCTTTATATAAGGATTTTAGCTCATGGCTAAGGAAAAATTTGAACGTAGCAAACCGCACGTAAACGTTGGCACCATTGGTCACGTTGACCATGGTAAAACCACTCTGACTGCTGCCCTGACCACCATCTTGGCAGAAAAATTCGGCGGTACAGCCAAAGCGTACGACCAAATTGACGCAGCACCCGAAGAAAAAGCACGCGGTATTACCATTAACACCGCACACGTTGAATACGAAACCGAAACTCGCCACTACGCACACGTAGACTGCCCAGGGCACGCCGACTATGTGAAAAACATGATTACAGGCGCAGCGCAAATGGACGGCGCCATCTTGGTGGTATCTGCTGCTGACGGTCCTATGCCCCAAACGCGTGAACACATCTTGTTGGCCCGCCAAGTAGGCGTACCTTACATCATCGTGTTTATGAACAAATGTGACATGGTGGACGATGCTGAGTTGTTGGAATTAGTAGAAATGGAAATCCGCGACTTGTTGTCTAGCTACGATTTCCCAGGTGATGACTGCCCAATCGTACAAGGTTCAGCTTTGAAAGCCCTAGAAGGCGATGCTGCCTACAAAGAAAAAATCTTTGAATTGGCTGCTGCTTTGGACAGCTACATTCCTACCCCAGAACGCGCCATTGACAAACCCTTCTTGTTGCCAATTGAAGACGTATTCTCCATCTCTGGTCGCGGTACCGTGGTAACAGGTCGTGTAGAACGTGGCGTTATCCACGTAGGCGACGAGATTGAAATCGTAGGCTTGAAAGACACCCAAAAAACCACGTGCACAGGCGTGGAAATGTTCCGCAAATTGCTGGACGAAGGTCAAGCAGGCGACAACGTAGGCGTATTGTTGCGCGGTACCAAACGCGAAGAAGTAGAACGCGGTCAAGTATTGGCAAAACCCGGCACCATTACCCCTCACACCAAATTTAAAGCCGAAGTGTATGTATTGAGCAAAGAAGAAGGTGGTCGTCATACCCCATTCTTCGCCAACTACCGTCCACAATTCTACTTCCGTACTACTGACGTAACGGGTGCGGTTACCTTGTCTGAAGGCGTAGAAATGGTGATGCCGGGTGAAAACGTAACCATCACCGTTGAATTGATTGCGCCGATTGCCATGGAAGAAGGCTTGCGCTTTGCGATTCGCGAAGGTGGTCGCACAGTAGGTGCGGGCGTTGTGGCTAGCATTATTGCTTAATACGAGGATACAGACTGATGGCAAACCAAAAAATCCGTATCCGCTTGAAAGCGTATGATTACAGCTTGATTGACCGTTCGGCACAAGAAATCGTTGAAACCGCCAAACGCACGGGCGCAGTAGTAAAAGGTCCGATTCCTTTGCCTACTAAAATTGAGCGTTTCAACATTTTGCGCTCTCCCCACGTGAACAAAACTTCGCGTGAACAATTGGAAATCCGCACGCACTTGCGCTTGATGGACATCGTGGATTGGACCGACAAAACAACCGATGCGCTGATGAAGCTGGACTTGCCGGCAGGCGTGGATGTTGAAATTAAAGTTCAATAATCGCTGAATCAAAAGGCAGCCTGAAAACGGTTTGATGTTTTCAGGCTGCCTTTTTATGCAAACGAAACGCGGTTAGAATTTCAGGCTGCCGATATTTAATTGATTGAACGGGGTAAACATGGATTTTGATATTTCTTGGGCGCAGGTCTTTCTTTGGCTGCACGTTTTGGCGGTAGTCGCCTGCGTGGTTCGCGTGCTGTATAAGCAGCGCAATACGGGCACGGCGTTTGCGTGGCTCATCATTTTGTTTGTGTTTCCCGTGTTTGGCGTGATTGCGTATTTTGTGATTGGCGAGCCACGGCTGGGCACGGCGCGCGCCAAGCGCAGCGAGCAGATGAATGCGTTTTACCGCGCGTTTGCCGAGCAGCATTTGGGCGATGGCAATGCCGAGCTGAACCGCCAAATGCAGCAGCGTTATCAAGGCATCAGCCATGTTGCCACCAGCGTTACGGGGCTGGCGCCGAGCGAAAACAACGCCATGCGCTTGCTCACGCAAACGGATGAAATTATTGATGCCATGCTGGCGGACATTCAGGCTGCCCAGCAAACGTGCGCGCTGGCGTTTTACATTATTGAGCCGCAAGGGAAAATTCAAACGTTGCTCAGCGCGGTGCGCGATGCGGCGAAGCGCGGCGTGGAATGCACGATTTTGGCGGATGCAGTGGGCAGCGGCGTATTTTTGGGCAGCGAATGGGAAACGCAGTTGCGCGAAGCGGGCGTGCGGATTGTGCCTGCGCTGCCTGTGGGCGTGTTCAAAACGGTTTTCGCGCGCAGCGATTTGCGCAACCACCGCAAAATTTTGATTGTGGATAATCTGATTGCCTACACGGGCAGCTTCAATTTGGTGGACCCGCGGTTTTTCAAGCAAGGCGCGGGCGTGGGCGAATGGGTGGACGTGATGATGCGGTGCCGCGGCGAAATGGTGTTGGAACTGGCGGCGGTGTTTTATGCCGATGTGGCGGTGGAAACGGATGAAAATCTAACCGAAGTGCAGCAGCAAATTGAGCAAATTAGCGACAAAATCCCCGAATTGCTTACGATTAAACGCCAATCGGGCGACGCGGTTGCCCAAGTGATTCCGTCTGCGCCCAACCAATCTGACCCCGTGATTTACGAAACCATCGTGTGCGCCATCCATGCGGCGAAATCGCGCGTGATGATTACCACGCCGTATTTCGTGCCCGACGAATTGCTGCTCACCGCGCTGACCACGGCCGCCAAGCGCGGCGTGGACGTTACCTTGATTTTGCCGGCGAAGGTGGATTCGTTGCTCGTGCGCTGGGCTTCGCGGGCGTATTATCCCAATCTGTTGAATGCAGGGGTAAAAATTGCGCTGTTTCACGGCGGCTTGCTGCACGCGAAAACGCTGACGGTGGACAACGATTACGCGCTGTTCGGTACGGTGAACATGGATATGCGCAGCTTCTTTTTGAACTTGGAAATCAGCCTGGCGATTTACGATGCGCCCGCCACGCAAGCCATCGCGCAGTTGCAGCAGCAATATTTGCACAGCAGCCATTTGATTTCGCCCACGCATTGGCAGCAGCGCGACAAGGTTTGGGGGCTGGTGGAAAACGTGGTGCGGCTGTTTAGCCCGCTGCTGTAGTTTTAACGCCGTTGCCGCCTTCGGTTTTCAGGCTGCCTTGATGCGCAATCGGCAGCCTGAAAACCGTCTTGTCCCCAATTGCTAAACCAAATTAACTAACGTAAAATATCGCCGTTTTTCTGTAAACAAATCTTAACCCCTTTTGATAGGAGCCAACCATGTCAATCATGAAAAAAACCGTGTTCGCCGCCCTGATGCTTGCTGCCATCCCCGCTTTGGCCAAAGGCCCCAAAGTGCCTTACGACCACAAAGGCGTAACCGCTGCCGACATCGTGAAAAGCCCCGATGTGCGCTGGGTAACTGTGGACGAAATCCGCGAAAGCATCAAAGACATGCCCCCGATGACCGTGAGCTTTGACATCGACGATACCGTGCTGGTGTCTTCGCAATGCTTTTACTACGGCCGCAACAAATGGTCGCCCAACGGCTATGAATACCTGCACAACCAAAAATTCTGGGACTACGTTGCCGACGGCTGCGATTTGAGCTCCATCCCCAAAGAATCGGCGAAAAAAATCATTGAAATGCACCAAGCGCGCGGCGACCAAGTGGTGTTCATCACCGGGCGCACCCCCGCCAAAAAACACAAAGACGGCACCATGGACCAACTTGCCAAAATCTTGGAACGCACCTTTGGCGTGAAAAACATGAAGCCCATCAGCTACACCCGCGACACGCCCGTTGCGCCATACAAATACGACAAAACGGCGTACATCGTTAAAGCCCAATCCAAAATCCACTACGGCGACAGCAACGATGACGTATTGGCCGCGCGCGAAGCCGGCATCCGCGGCATCCGCGTGATTCGCTCGGCCGTGAGCACCAACCGCCCCTTGCCCGTGAACGGCGGTTACGGCGAAGAAGTTGTGGTTGATTCGTCTTACTGATGCGTTAAGCGTTTTCAGGCTGCCTGTTGCGATTTGAGGCAGCCTGAAATTTTTTGTGCGGCAGCCTGAAAGCGGTAAACAAGCAATATCAACGCCTTGCACGCAAAAATATCTCACATCGCGCTGAAAATTATGGCATAATCCGCGCTTCGTTTCGTTGGCACGAAACGAATTCGGAGTTTGCAAACGGGTGGCTTGCGCTACTCGGCAAACTTGTCCGCCGCAAGGCATTATTTTTTAGGAAAAACAACTATGCTAACCGTAGAACAAAAAGCCCAAATCGTTAAAGATTTCCAACGCAAAGAGGGCGACACCGGCTCGTCAGAAGTGCAAATCGCATTGCTCACATTCCGCATCAACGATTTGACCCCCCACTTCAAAGCCAACCCCAAAGACAAACACAGCCGTCGCGGCTTGTTGAAAATGGTCAGCGCACGCCGCCGCTTGTTGGCTTACTTGCGCCGCACCGATGCGGACACCTACCGCAACGTTATCACCCGCTTGGGCTTGCGTAAATAATAGGGTAAAACGTTTTCAGGCTGCCTTGTGTAAACTATAAGGCAGCCTGAAAAGCATTTAAGAAGTGCAAACTCGTTTCCGCATCACCCGTATCGCAACAGGCAGCCTGAAGGTGCTTTTTCAGGCTGCCGTTTCTTTCGCGCCATACTCGCACAAATCGTTGATGATGCAGGTCTGGCATTGCGGCTTAATCGCCTTGCAGGTGTAGCGCCCGTGCAAAATCAGCCAATGATGCGCGTCCAGCAAAAATTCTTTGGGCACATATTTCATCAGCTTGTCTTCTACCTCGCGCACGGTTTTGCCCCGCGCCAAGCCTGTGCGATTGGCAACGCGGAAAATGTGCGTGTCCACCGCCATCACGGGCTGCCCAAAAGCGGTATTGAGCACCACGTTCGCCGTTTTGCGCCCCACGCCCGCCAAGGCTTCCAGCTCCTCGCGCGTTTGCGGCACTTCGCCGCCGTGCTGTTCCAACAGCGCACGGCAGGTTTGCATGATGTGCTTGGACTTGGTTTGATACAGCCCAATCGTTTTCACATACTCGCGCACGCCATCCAGCCCCAAATCCAGCATCGCTTGCGGCGTGTTGGCAACGGCAAACAGTTTTTCGGTGGCTTTGTTCACGCCCTTATCGGTGGCTTGCGCCGACAGTAACACGGCAATCAGCAGCTCAAACGGGCTGCTGAAATGGAGTTCGGTAGTGGGATGGGGATTGGCGGCGCGTAGGCGTTCAAAGATTTCTTGGCGGGTGTGTTTGTTCATGGTGGGGCGGGGGGATGGTTTTCAGGCTGCCTTTGAGGGGTAGACAGCCTGAAAAGGGGTTGTGGGGTTATTTTTTAACGACCCATTTGCCTTTGCGTTTGGTAATACGAACATCGGGGTATTCTGTTGTTTTAGAGGGCATGCGAATATAGACTTCAAAATTGCAGGAATATACACCGTCTGTTATACCACCTTGTACCTTTTGACAGGGCTTGGTAATAGTTAAAACGACATTTTGAGCATTGGCGAAAGTAGCGGGGTCAGTTTTACGAAACGCCTCTTTCACATCAGAATCAGTCGGCGGAATAATAGTAAAGTCATGAGTTTTATACACATGATACGCCCCATACAAAATCGCCATAGTAATCAAAGTTTTCACAATTTTCATTATTTCTCTCTCTTACAAGTTAGTTAATCAATCCTCCGCCTGAAACACATCACGATTGGTTTCAGGCAAATCCATTTCAGGCTGCTGTTGGGCTTGGGCAGCGGCTGCTTCTGCCATCAGGCGTTTTTTCTCGCTGATATATTGGTTAATCTGCTGCACCAATTCCTGCGTGCCCTCGTGCGTTAAGGCACTAATTTTAAACAATCTGGGCGTGGTCATGTCAAATTCAAAGCGGTCATCGGGGGTGGGGTAGTCCCAGCCGATGGCGGCGAGCAAGTGGGCAATGCGTTGCTGCGCGGTCTCTTCGTCCAACATATCCAGCTTGTTGAGCACCAGCCAGCGCGGTTTGTCGTATAACTCTTCGTCGTATTTTCGCAACTCGTTCACAATCGCCAAGGCTTCGGCGGCGGTGTCGGTGGTCTCGTCAAACGGGGCTAAATCAATCACATGCAGCAGCAAGCCTGTGCGCGATAGATGTTTCAAAAAACGATGCCCCAAGCCCGCACCCTCTGCTGCGCCTTCAATCAGCCCTGGGATGTCTGCCATCACAAAGCTGTTGTTTTCATCGATGCGCACCACGCCCAAATTGGGATGCAGCGTGGTAAACGGATAATCCGCCACTTTCGGGCGGGCGGCAGACACGGCGCGAATCAGCGTGGATTTGCCCGCATTGGGCATGCCCAGCAGCCCCACATCCGCCAGCACTTTCAATTCCAGCAGCAAAGTGCGTGCTTCGCCTTCCTCGCCCGTGGTGAACTGCTTGGGCGCGCGGTTCACCGATGATTTGAAATGGATGTTGCCCAAGCCGCCTTTGCCGCCTTTTGCCACGCACACGCGTTGCCCGTGGTGGGTAAGGTCGGCAACGATTTCATCGGTGTCGGCATCGCGAATCAGCGTGCCCACGGGCATATGCAGTTCAATGTCGTCCGCGCCTGCGCCGTAGCGGTCGCTGCCGTGTCCTTTTTCGCCGTTTTTGGCTTGGTAGCGCTTCACGAAGCGGTATTCCACCAGCGTGTTCACGTTTTCGTCGGCAACGGCAAACACGCTGCCGCCGCGCCCGCCGTCGCCGCCGTCCGGTCCGCCGCGCGGCACGAATTTCTCACGGCGGAAACTGGCTGCGCCGTTGCCCCCGCGTCCGCCAAAGACTTCTATTTTGGCTTCGTCTATAAATTTCATGGATTGGATTCTCGTGTTGGATTCAGGATAGTTTAGGCAGCCTGAAAAGGGGTTTCAGGCTGCCTGAAAGGGTTGGAAAATGGGGCGTATTATAAAGGACTTGCTGCGGCTTTGCCCGAATATTTGCTACAATGCCGCGCTCGGTTTTCAGGCTGCCTTAACCCATTGGGCAGCCTGAAAACGCATTTTGTGAAAGGAATCCCATGTCTCGCTCATCCCAAGAGCTTGGCGGCATCACGCTGCTGGGCGGTCAGAAAACCGAGTACCGCGCCGATTACGCGCCCGAAGTGCTCGAAGCCTTCGACAACAAGCATCCCGATAACGATTATTTCGTCAAATTCGTCTGCCCCGAATTCACCAGCCTGTGTCCGATTACCGGCCAGCCCGATTTCGCCACTATCGTTATCCGCTACATCCCCGATGTGAAAATGGTGGAAAGCAAATCGCTCAAACTCTATCTGTTCAGCTTCCGTAACCACGGCGATTTTCACGAAGACTGCGTGAACGTGATTATGAAAGACTTAATCGCGCTGATGAATCCCAAATACATCGAAGTGCATGGTATCTTCACCCCGCGCGGCGGCATCGCCATCCATCCCTTTGCCAACTACGGGCGGCTGGGCACAGCGTTTGAGCAGATAGCGCGCGAGCGGCTGTTCGGGCACGACAGGCAGTAAGACTGAGGCAGCCTGAAAATGAAAAACCGCCTGTTTTTACTCGCAGGACTGGCAGCCTGCCACGCCGCTGCCCAATCCATGCCAATATGACCACCCTCGCCATCACCCGCAGCACCACCGCGCTCGCCGCGCTTTATTCCGTGCAAATCAACAACAATTTGGTTGCGCTGTATGAAACTGCCGAGCCGTTAGCCCGTCAGCAAGGTGTTCGGGTAACTGCCGCGCCCAGTTCAACTTTATCGGTCGTCTTCAACGGCACGGCAGAATTGGATTGCCGTTGGCAAGATTGATTTTCAGGCTGCCTCAGGCGCGCGGATAATCCACACGGCGGGGCAAAATTTCCTTATAATCCGCCCCTTTCGCAGGCAGCCGCAGGGTAAAACTAAAACGGCTGCCCTTTTCAACCCCGCGCGGTTCGTAACCCTCCCGCGTTGAAAGGGTCGTGCAGATGGGCTTTTAATACAAGGCGGCGAGCCACAGCCGGTACAAGCAGTACAGCAAGGTGCGCCAGCACCGTAGTAAAAGCCAAGATGTGCGACCAATCAAAACCAAAACTAGGAAACCCTATGCAAAACTATCTTTTTTCCGACAAGCAAAAATCGCAAGCGCTCTTTTGGCTGGCGTTGTTCCACATCGCCGTCATCGCATCCAGCAACTATCTGGTGCAATTCCCCTTCACCATCACGCTGCCCAACGGCTTTGAAGTCCATTCCACATGGGGCGCGCTCACCTTCCCCTTCATCTTTCTCGCCACCGATTTAACCGTGCGCATTTTTGGGCAAACACTCGCCCGCAAAATCATCTTTTTCGTGATGTTTCCCGCGCTGCTGTTGTCCTACGCCCTTTCCGTGCTGTTCCAACAAGGCGCGTGGACGGGCATTGCCTCGCTGCAAACCTTTGTGCCGATTGTGTTCCGCATCGCGCTTGCCAGTTTTTCCGCTTATGCGTTTGGGCAACTGATGGACATTTTCGTGTTCAACAAACTGCGCCGGCTCAAAGCGTGGTGGATTGCGCCCACCGCCTCCACGTTTGTGGGCAACGCGCTGGACACGCTGCTGTTTTTCGCCATCGCGTTCGCAGGCAGCGACGATGCCTTTATGGCGGCAAATTGGCAGCATATCGCCTTTGTGGATTATCTGTTCAAGCTCACCATTTGCACGCTGCTGTTTGTGCCCGCTTACGGCGTGGCGTTGAATTATGTGCTGAAAAAATTGGCAGCGAGTGGGCAGCAGTTTCAGGCTGCCTAATGGCGGGATAAATAGGAAGTCGGGTGTTTTGCCTGACTTTTTTGTTTACAGGGTTAGGCGGGATGGGCAGCCTGAAATCTCTGCGAAACCGTAGGTCGGGCATTGATGCCCGACATTTTTCGTTGTGGCGTATGAAGATAAATAGCTTGGCATTTGTCGAGCATCAATGCCCGACCTACAACAGCAGCTTGTTTTTCCAATCATTTCTGAATATCAAACAAGATTCCCGCCTGCGCGGGAATGACGGCGTTTCTTATTTTCAGGCTGCCTTTGCCATGCCCAAAGGCAGCCTGAAACGCTTGCGCTACGGCAACGGAAAGAGTGGGTATGGCGGCGATACGCCATGTTCTGTTTCAGGCTGCACGAAGGGTTGAGGCAGCTTTATCCATTTGTCCAAATCTTTGATTTGGGTATAAATGGTTATACCGCAGCGCAACGCGCAAGGTTGAAATCTAAAATGGAACGGCGGTGAGCTGATTAAGCCAAACATGATGGGTTTGCCAAAATGTCGGTGAGCCACCGACGTTCCATTTTAACTTCGCCCCCGCAGCATTTTCAGGCTGCCTCAACCATGCGCAACCATCACACCCACAAAAAAACCGCTTGCGCTGCCTGCAAGCGGTTTTATCAACTTCAATCAAAGGCTTCTTTCAGCCGTTCCCAAAAACTTTTCTGCCGTGGCGTTTGGCTGCGGTCCAAACCTGTGGAAATGGTTTCAAACTCCGCCAGCAATTCTTTTTGCCGCTCGGTCAGGTTAATCGGCGTTTCCACCACAATGTGGCAATACAAATCGCCCACCAAGCTGCTGCGCACCGATTTCACGCCTTTGCCTTTCACGCGCATTTTCTTGCCGTTTTGCGTGCCGGCGGGGATGTTGAGTTTTACTTTTCCGCCCAGCGTGGGCACTTCCACTTCGCCGCCCAGCGCGGCGGTGGCGAAGCTGATGGGCAGCTCGCAATGCAAATCGGTGGGGATTTCGGGGTCGCGTTGGAAGATTTTGTGCGGGGCAACGGAAACGTGAATATACAAATCGCCGTTGGGTGCGCCGTGCGTGCCTGGTTCGCCCTCGCCTGTGAGGCGGATGCGTTGCCCGTCGTCAATGCCTGCGGGGATATTGACTTCTACGGTTTTGCTGGCTTTCACACGCCCTGCGCCGTGGCATTTGAGGCAGGGCTCTTTGATTTCTTTGCCTGTGCCGCCGCAGGTGGGGCAGGTTTGTTGGATTTGAAAGATGGCTTGGCGAACGTGTACCGTGCCTGAGCCGTGGCAAGTGGAGCAGGTGGTGGCTTTGGTGCCTGCTTTTGCGCCTGAGCCGTGGCACACGTCGCATTCTTCGTAGGTGGGGATGGTGATTTGGCGTTTTACGCCTGTGGCGGCTTCTTCTAGCGTGATTTCTACGCGATAGCTGATGTCTTCGCCTTGATAATTGGGCTGGCGCGCGCCGCCTGCGCCGCCAAACATTTGGCTGAATATGTCGCCAAAATCAAAACCTTGCGCGCCGCCAAATCCGCCGAAACCACCAAATCCGCCAAAATCGCCCGCGCCGCCAAAACCGCCTTGTTCAAAGGCGGCGTGTCCGTATTGGTCGTAGGCAGCTTTCTTTTGCGGGTCGGATAGGGTGTCGTAGGCTTTTTGGATTTCTTTGAATTTTTCTTCGGCTTCTTTGTTGTTCGGATTGCGGTCCGGGTGGTATTTCATTGCCAGTTTGCGGTAGGCTTTTTTGATTTCGTCTTCGCTTGCGCTGTGGGCTATGCCTAGGGTTTCGTAAAAATCTTTGCTCATGGTTGTGTGTCTTTGGGTTGGTTAAATCGGATGCGGGGCTATATGGGGGGCGTGGGGCGAAAATCAAGGTTGGCGGCGGGGTTTGTTTGTCGGAGGCAGCCTGAAAGCGGGGGTATTTGTTTTTGCTTCGGACGCTGTTTCAGGCTGCCTTTGCGTGTGCCGCTTTATGGGCTGCAGCGGGATGTGGGCGTAGCGGGGGTTGTTGTGGCAAACAAGCGGAGTCAGGCAGCCTGAAAACTATTGCGCGGCAAGCAACACGATGGCTTGCGCTTCAATGGCTTCTTCGCGCCCGAGATAGCCGAGTTTTTCGTTGGTTTTGCCTTTGATGTTGACGCAGTTTTCAGGCAGCCTTAAATCGGCGGCGATGTTGGCGCGCATGGCGGCGATGTGGGGGCGCAGCTTGGGCTGCTGGGCAATCAGCGTGCTGTCCACATTCACCACACGCCAGCCTGCTTGCTGCACGAGGGCGTAGGCTTGGCGCAGCAGGTGGCGGCTGTCGGCGTTTTTGTGTTCGGCGGCGGTGTCGGGGAAGTGCGCGCCGATGTCGTTGAGTGCGGCTGCGCCCAGCAGGGCATCGGTGATGGCGTGCAGCAGGGCATCGGCATCGGAGTGTCCTTGCAGGCCTTTGGGGTGGGGGATGTGTACGCCGCCGAGAATCAGCGGGCGGTTGGGCACGAGGGCGTGAACGTCGTAGCCTTGTCCGATGCGTAGGGTCATGGGGATTCCTTTGTGGTGGGGGTTAGAGGCAGCCTGAAAACGGGTGTTCAAGGCTGTTTGGGCTTCGTTTGTTGTAGCTTCGCCAAACGCTGTTTCAGGCTGCCTATTGGGTGATAAATAAACTTTCTATGCGGGCATCGCGGCGAAACTTTTTGCTGTGTAGAGGCAGCCTGAAATGGGCAGAGGGCATGTTGCCAAAATCGCCACCGCGCACGCGAATATTGAGCCATTTGGGCTGTTGGGTGAAGCGGGCAACGGAGCGCATTTCCACTTCGCTTAATTCAATATCGCGCACTTTGCCCAGCGTTTTTTCGGCATCGCGCAATGCCATGCGGGGGCGGATGCCGTGGGCGGTGCGGCAGGCGGGCGATGGGGTTTCCAGCCATGTGATTTGCTGCGTGCTGTCGTTGAGCAGGGCGAACACTTCAATTTCTTGCGGCAGGGTAATCAGGGTGATTTCGCCCGTTTCGGCATCGGCTTCGCTGCGGATTTGAGCTTGCGGCAGGGCGCGTTGCACTTGCGCCAGCGTTTGCCCAAGTTGGATGTCTGCGATGCTGTTGGGCGTGATGGTGCAGGCGGAGGCGATGGAGGCGGCGATTAGGGCGAAAGGGAGCAAGATTTTTGGGAACATGGTTTGACCTGTGAACAAGAGACAGCCTGAAAGCGGGATTGCAGGATGGGGCATGATGAGCCATATTTTGCGGGAGACGTAGCATACGTTTTCAGGCTGCCTATTGCCATGAGGCAGCCTGAAAACGCTTTTTATGCGCCAATGGCAACGCTGGGCAAACCAATCGCTATTTTCAGGCTGCCTACGGCTGCTCCGTTGCCAACCGCCCCGCCCAAATCCTATCCGCCGCGCCAATTGCCTCCGCATCGCGCAACACGCCGTTGCCAAACCAAACCAACGCGGGCGCGTGGTGATTGTCGTGCCGCTTGCAGATGCGCTGCTCCGCGCCGTTTTCCAGCCATTGCGCGCACCAATGCGTGCTGCCCGAAACGGGGGTGTTGCCGTTTTGCCATTGGTTGCGATGGCTTGCCAGCCAGTTGCGCCAAGCCGTTTGGCGTTTTTCGCCTGCGCGGCGGGCAATCGGCAGCGTGCGGTTGCCGAGGCTGTCGTGGTAGATGACGAGTTGCAGGTTTTGCGCGGTGAAGGTTTCGGGCAAAGTGGCTTGACAAGCGGTGAGCAACAATAAGGCAAATAGGGCAGGGCGGTTCATGGCGTTTTCGGCGGTAAAAAATGAACGGAATATAGCACATCGCCCCAAGCGGCAGCCTGAAAAAAAGCAACAGAAAACGTTTGATTTGGGGTGGAGTAATGTTTCAAATAAGATTGACGTGGCACAAGCAAATGACCAAAAATGCGCTTGAAACAGCGAGATAAGCGTATCATAATTATGTAATAAATTTTTTCAACAACCAAAGGAAGTAGCAAAATGGCAAACAAAGTGAGCAATAAAGTGGTGGTGATTGGCACAGGCGCGGTGGGCGTGAGCTATGCCTATGCCGCGCTCAACCAAGGCACTGTGGACGAATTGGTGTTGATTGACATCAACCAAAAACGCGTAGAGGCCGAAGCCTACGATTTGAGCCACGGCGTGTTTAACGGACCGACTTCAACCGTGGTCAAAGCAGGCACTTATGCCGATTGCGCGGATGCCGACATCGTTACCATTTGCGCGGGCGTGCCGCAAAAACCCGGCGAAACCCGCCTGCAACTGATTGATAATAACTTAAACGTGTTCAGCAAAATTGTTGGCGAAGTGGTGAAAACAGGCTTTAAAGGCGTGTTCCTGCTTGCCGCCAACCCTGTGGATGTGTTGTCCTACGCGACTTACAAATTCTCAGGCTTCCCAAGGGAGCGTGTTATCGGATCGGGCACGGTGTTGGATACCGCCCGCTTGTGCGATGAATTGTCCAAAGAATTTAACGTTGCGCCGCAAAGCATCAACGCTTTTATGGTGGGCGAACACGGCGACAGCATTTTGGCGGCTTGGAGTTCGGCAACCGTTGCGGGGCAATCGGTAAAAGCCTATTTTGATGCTCAACCCAACGGCAAAGAACGCATGGAGCAAATCCGTTACGACGTGATGCGCGCCGCCTACAAAATCATTGAAGGCAAAGGCGCAACGTATTATGGCATCGGCATGGGCTTGGCCCGCATTACCCGCGCCATTTTGCGCAATGAACGCGCTATTTTGCCCGTTTCCGCGCTGGTGGAAGGCGAATACGGCGAGCATGATGTGTTTATCGGCACGCCTGCGGTTATCGGCAGCAGTGGCATTGTGCGCATTATTGAGCAACCTTTGGATGCCGAAGAAAAACAAAAATTTGCAGATTCCGCCAACATCTTGCGTGGCTATCAAGAGAAAGTGCACGAATATTTGAAATAATCAAAACGCAAAAAGCCGCTTGGGTTCAAATGCCCAAGCGGTTTTTGTTTTCAGGCTGCCTTATTGCGCACCAAACGTGTTGCATTGGTTAATATCGCCCGTTTGCAAACCACGCTGCAACCATTTTTTGCGTTCGGCAGATGTGCCGTGCGTATAAGTGTGCGGCACGGTGTAGCCTTGCGCGCGTTGCTGCAAGGTGTCATCCCCCACCGCTTCCGCCGCCACATAGGCTTCTTCAATGTCGCCGTCTTCAAACAGCCCGTCTTTTTGCGCGTAATAGCCCCACACACCCGCGTAGCAATCCGCCTGCAATTCCAGTTTTACCGATAACGCATTGGATTCTGTTTTGCCCACTTGCTGCTGTAAATTGTGCACCTTGCCAAGCGTGCCCAGCATGGTTTGCACATGATGCCCCACTTCGTGAGCAATTACATAAGCAAACGCGGCATCGCCTTCTGCGCCAAGCTGGTTTTTCATGGTATTGTAAAACGACAAATCAATGTATAGCTTATTATCCGCAGGGCAATAAAACGGGCCTGCGCTGGCTTGCCCTGTGCCACATCCCGTTCGAGTTGCGCCCGAATAAATTTGTAACACAGGCTCTTGATACGTTTTGCCCATTTTTTGAAAATACGCGCCCCATACTTTTTCCGTTTCACGCAATACAACCGAGCTGAGTTTATATAACTGCTGCTCTTGTTGAGAATATTGCGGTTGCTGGCGTGTTTGCTGCTGAGCATTGCTAAGCTGGTTCGCCCCGCCCACCAAACCGCTTAAATCCACGCCGTTGTAAGCACCAATTAACAAAATAATCAAACCAATGATGCCAATTGGTTTGCCGCCACCCATGCCGCCTCCGCCCGAGCTGCCACGCGCATCTTCAATATTGTTACTGCCTTCCCGGTCTTGCCAACGCATAAAAACTCCATTCAAAAATAAACGAAAAGCCCAAACAAACGTTTGGGCTTGAATATTTGGTGGCCAGAGGCAGGATCGAACTGCCGACACACGGATTTTCAATCCGTTGCTCTACCGACTGAGCTATCTGGCCAAATAAGCTGCGTATTACAACACAATAAAACTAGGATGTCAAACGAATAATGGAAAAGCCAAACCTAAATTATTTTGTAATATCCACAATCGCACGGGCTGCACGGCGAGCATCCAACAGAATCAAACCCAGTTTTGCACTTTCTTTGGCAGTTAAGCACAATACATTGGTGCCACCCGCTTGAATCAGCAATGTGTAGCCCAGTTTGCCCTTAACAATCACTTGCTCCAATTCACCGCAAGCCAATTCTTGCGTGGTGCGATTGCCCAAAGCCAACAATGCGGCAGACATTGCACCTACGCGATCAGGGTCAATGTTCGCGGGCAATAGATGCGCGATAGGTAAACCATCGGTAGAAATAACGGCAGATGCAGTAATATCAACGGAAGAGCTGTTTAAGTCGCTCAATACGGAAGTTAAAAGTTGTTCATGCATTTTATATTAGTCCAATCCAAATTTTTAAAAATCAGCGCCCAAATTGTTAGCCGCTTCAACCGTTTTATAAAGTGCGCGCACCAGAGTTACAAAAGCTTCTTTGTGTAATTGTGGTGTGCCACCTGTTACCAAAATGTATTTTGTATCGTTGATGTAGATGGGGAAGAATGTTAATTCGCTTTGCCCTGTTGGGTCGCATAAACCCCATGCATTTTGATAAATGTTTAGGTTGTTTTTAATCAAAAGAGCGTGGCGCTCAGATAATCGAATGGCTTCGCTCGCCAAAATAGCCACTTCTTCTGCTGCCTCATGGTTAAAACCAGAGTTTGCAAAATAGAAACCGTCATGATCAATCAACAATGCTTTTTGGCTGTCTGACAAATGGGGCAATAAATTTGCCAAAGTATCGTCTTGAAGCTCAAAATTTTCTTCTGGGGTGTCGCCGCCATATAAAAATTCAAGGCGTTGCAAACGATAGAGTAAATTCAATGCCGATTCTATATCACTGGTTTCAGACCATTCTAATAATTTTTCTTGAGTGATAGGTTGTTGGCTATCTGCTTTTAAAATATTAGACAGCAATGTGCGGCTGGCACTCACACTTTTGTTGGCAATTGCATAGAATGCGCCAGCGGGCGTGATGTGTGGGTATAAATTTGTTTGTAATGAAAGAGTAGATTCCATGTTACACCTCTAAACCTGGGTCAATTTGAAAGAGCATTGCAGTAACGAGTTGTTTCACATCTTCTTCGTTACGTGCATCAACTTCAAATACAGGCACATTGAAACCATTTTGTGCTAAATATTTTTGGTAAACATCAATACCTGGCACGGCGCGAATATCCATTTTGGTTACACCAACCACCAAGGGGGCGGTTTTCAGCAAATCTGCAAAAGAATCCAAAAAGAATTTCAAATCTTTTAATGGGTTACCACGAGTATTATCCAACAACAAAATCAAGCCCATACTACCTTGGCTTAGGATGTCCCACATAAAGTCAAATCGTTCTTGCCCTGGCGTGCCGTATAAATGGATTTTGGTGTTTTCATCTAATTGAATCAAACCATAGTCCATAGCAACGGTTGTGTAACCTTTGCGTACGGCAGTCATGTCTGATGCGCTGGCATCTGTTTGGATAGGTGGTTCATCAGACAAGGCCGCGATGGCGGTTGTTTTGCCAACGCCTACTGGTCCCGTAAAAATGATTTTATTTTCTATCAACATAGTAATCCCTCATTCATTATTTATTCAGCAATTTTTTCATAAAACGGCTCAATAGACCGCCTGTTTTTTGCTGTGTATGTGCTTCGTTTGCGCGCGCAGCACGTACCTGTTCTGGGCGTGGTGTTGCAGATGTGTTCACTGTTGCGCGAGTAGCTGATTGTGCGCTTGGTGCTTCGTGAACTTGTTGCGTAACTTCCAAGTAGTCTGTCAGATACGTCGCTGCAATATAGTTCAAAATATCAGCCATATCTAAAGGCATCAGTTTATACAGCATATTCAAACTAACAGATGTTTTAGTTAGGAATGCCGACAAACGCATGGCTTCGGGCAAGGGTGTTAAACGCGTCAGATTGGGCCAGCTTTTTAATTTGAAAACAGTATTGGGATTGATTGGATGAACCAAGCGACCATTCGCGGTCCACAATGCTACTTGCCACATGGTAGATGTAACGGTTGCATTGGCGCGATCTTGGATGTTGTTTTCATCTGGAATATTTTTGAGCTTGATATTAGGGTGCTCTTGACGACACAGTTCCCGCAGTTGTTCAGGAGGCACAGCAATCCAAACACGTTGCGTAGAAGGGAATATGGCTAACACAGGCTTTTCATCAACCAAAAGGGCTGTGTTGCGCTGATGTGCCAAGATTTCCCGGAATGAACCTAAGATGCCAACGCGAGGATCAAAGCGTGGAATGGTTACTTCGCTGGAACGATTGGCGTGTGTTGAGCGTGCGGGTTGGGCTTGTGCAGGAGCACTGGGTGAAGGTGCTGCTGAACTTGCGTTTGCCATGTTTGAACGAACCACCCAGATGCCATTGCCTTGCAACAAATTGCGGAGATTCAGAAACAGAGAATCAAATTTAATGGGCTTGGCAAGATAGGGAGCGGTTACAGCAGGCGGTGATTTTGAGAAAAACACCACAACGCTGCCTGAAAAGTCATGTTTTGCTTTTTGCCATGTCGCCAAACCATTTGTACCGTCACCATCTACGATAACCAGCTCGGGTTTTTCGCCGGAGCCAGCGTTGATGACTTGGTAATTGGTCGTGTTGTGCATCTTAAATGCCATTTTGAACATGGCTTGTTGCTGGTCGTCCATGGCTACAAACAACAACTTCACCGTTTTGACGTGGGGTAAGTCATGATTCATTTTATTTAATGTCCGAATGAGCCGTTACTAAATCGTTGTAGTAGTTGGCTCATCGCCAACACTACTTCCTCAGGTAATGTTTGAACTTTTGGACGCAATTCTTGCAGCAGATTTTCCAAGCGAGTCCATTCTTCCGCGCGTTCATACAAGTCAAACAAGGTAATATACAGCTGAGATTCTTGCGGATACTCTGCAATGGCGTTTTCCAATAGTTCCATCGAGTTGTCTAATTGACCGTACATCAGCAAGGATTCTGCTTCTTTCAAGATACGCTCAGTGGCGGTTCTTGGTTCGGCATTAACATCTGCTTTTTCGGTTACGAGCGCTTGGTAACGCGCTTTTTTCAGGCTGCCTCCGTCAATCCATCCTTGTTGGATGCCCAAGTCGCGTAACGCTGCTTCATTGGGCGCGGCTTCTAGGCGGTCAAACACGGGGTGTTGCCCCAATGTATAGCCCCAGCCAAGCATGCGTTCTTTTACTTGTCGGCCATATTGGCCTAGGCTGTAATACAGATTCCACAAGTGCCCCGCAAAACCGTTGATGTTTTTAGCGCGATAATCCAGCGATAATGCATCAATCAACAAGGAAGCAGGTTTGTCTGATTTGCGAATGGCTTTATTCATGTATTTAACCGCGGCATCGTAGCTTAAAACATTTTTCAATAGTTTCACGCTTTGCTCGGGTTCCATAAATGCCAAGACCGCCCCTTTTTCGTCGGTGCTCACGCCTGAAATCACGCCACGCCCAGCAACCAAAGGTTTGTGCGGTTGTTTTCTTTCGGTTTCCGTTTCTTTTCTTTTGCCGCGCATGGTGGGCTGAACAGGTTTGGCTTCTTCATGACCCAAGCCTGTTTTTTCGCCGATTTCTTCGGCGGTTTTCTTCACGCTCCAACCCAGTTTGTTTTCGGCCAATACACGCAGACCCAAGTGGTTTTCGTCAATCGCCAAACCTTCTTTAACAAATTGAGTAATCTGTTCCTCAGAAAGCGTGTCTTGGTATTGGGTTAGGGCTTCGGTAGCCGCATCAACATTTTTGGCTTGCAACCATAGCTCAACCAGCTCGCCGGCAAGTTGAGGGTCTTTTTTAGGCGTTTTAGCAAGATAAGCCGAAAGCGATTCGGCGGCTTTGTCAAAGTAGCCGAATTGTTTGTATACGTTGAATTCGGTGAGCGTGTCCACGTCTTGAACGGAAACTTTGGTGTCGTCTACCACATTGGTGGTGGCGACTGTGTCCCAATTTTCGTGTTCTTCGGATTCGGTCGAATAGTAGTCTTCATCATCCGCGTGTGCATTGCGGCTGCTGCGTGCGCTGCTCGATTTTTTGCCTTTCTTGCCTGCTGATGCTTTTTGCTTGTTTTTCAAGAAAACTGCACCGAGCACCGCCAATACTGCCACGGCAATAATACCGAGCATTATTGGATCATCCATAGCGACTCCTTGCTTCGTTAAACTAAAAAATTTACCCATGGCTAATGCGGGTAAGCTGACACACTTTAACAGATAACGCCTTGCTGCTGCAATATTTTCACGTTTGCTCTGCTCAGATGTTGTAATTTTATCATGATTTTATGTATTCTTACGTTTTCGCGCTTTATAGGAAAGAGTGTAACCATGATGCTAAAACGATTGCGCAGTTGGCAGCCTGAAGCCAGTGAAGAGCAGTTATCTGCGTTTATTCAAGAGCATGGGATGCTGTTGGATCTGCTGGACGAGAGTTGGCAAAAATTCGTCAAACAGCGCGCCGAGCTTTTTCAGGCTGCCCCGCCTGTTTACGAAAGCCATTATGCCGAGGGCTTTTCGGTGGACGATTTGCGCCATGAGCCGGTTACCAATGCGGAACTGATGGCGTTTTTGAGCGCATTTGACCGCGAGCGCACACATAACGACCGCCCTTTCGGCGACCACGTTGAATACGCAGAACAAGATTGGGAAATTGAGGAATAGCGTTTCAGGCTGCCTCAGCAAATTCAAGTTTATCGCTACGCTTATTTGGCGTAGTATTGCAACCGTTTTCAGGCTGCCCTAGCCCTGTTAGGCAGCCTGAAAATAATTATCCACATCATATTGGGAGATAAACCATGACAACATTCAGTAAACTAACGCTCGCCGGTGCCATCGCTTTTGCGTTGGCGGCTTGCGGGCAAGGTGGCAGCTCTACGCCTGCTGCGTCCTCTGCATCAGGTTCAAACGCGCCCGTTGTAGAAAAAACCGAAATCAAATTCGGCACAACCCCGGGCGATTTCGGCACGATGGTTACCGATAAAATCAAGCCCATGTTGGAAAAACAAGGCTACAAAGTAACGCTAACAGAGTTCCCCGACTACGTTACACCCAATAAAGCCCTCGCCGAAGGCGCGATTGACATCAACGTTTTCCAACATAAGCCCTATTTGGATGGCTTCAAAGCCGAGCACAAATTGGATTTGACCGAAGTGTTCCAAGTGCCCACCGCGCCGCTTGGCTTGTATCCGGGCAAATTGGCCGCGCTTGACCAAGTGAAAAACGGCAGCACCGTTGCCGTGCCCGACGACCCGTCTAACTTCGCCCGCGCTTTGGTGATGCTGAACGAGCTGGGCTGGTTGAAATTGAAAGACAACATCGACCCGCTCAAAGCATCCAAAGCCGATATCGCGGAAAACACCAAAGACATCAAGCTGGTAGAAATGGAAGCCGCGAACTTGCCACGCAGCCGTCAAGATGTTGATTTTGCGGTGGTAAACGGCAACTATGCGATGTCCAGCGGCATGAAGCTGACCGAAGCGCTGTTCCAAGAGCCTAGCTTTGCCTATGTGAACTGGGCGGCCGTTCGCACCGCCGATAAAGACAGCAAATGGGTGAAAGACGTAGCCGCCGCGTACAATTCAGACGAATTCAAACAATACGCGTTGCAACGCTTCGCGGGCTACAAATACCCGGCCGCTTGGGGCGAAAACGCCGCGCAAAACGCGGTAAAAGAAGCTTCTGCCGCTTCTGCTGCGTCTGCCGCCAAATAATCCGCTCCATCCGTTTTCAGGCTGCCTCTGTGTCATTGCGCAGAGGCAGCCTGAAAACGCAAAAATACTTATGCTGCCGCATCAGGCAGTTTGTTAATTCGGCTTGACACTTCTTCGCAATTTGATTACATTGCACTACTCTGTAACGCAGCGAATAATAAGCAAAGTATGTTCAAAATAGTTGGCATCCAATTGGTTGTAACCGCTGCATGCAGCTTGATTGCGTATGCCGTTGGCGGTTTTCAGGCTGCCTTATCCTTGTGTTTGGGCGGTTTTTCTTATTTGCTGCCTACGTTTTTTTCGGTGTTAATTTTAAATTTTTCACGCTCGCTGGAGTGGGCAGGCTTGGGGTTTATCCTGTCGGAAAGTTTAAAAATAATACTGGCGTTGGCTCTAATGTTGGCATCATTCGCGTTCTATCGCGAAATACGGTTTTTGCCCTACTTTATCGGCTTGTTAAGCGTTAGTCATTTGGTTTTATTATTATTTTTGAGAGTTCATCGTTATGGCAAGTGAATCTATGACCGCTGCCGATTACATCAAGCACCACTTACAAAACTTAACAAGTTTGTCTGATGTAACCGAAGGGCAAGGGCTAAAAAATATCGCCGACTTCTCGTTTATCAATATTGATTCGCTGTTTTTCTCTATTCTTTTGGGCGTGGTGGGCAGTTATCTGCTTTATCGCGCTGCGCAACGTGCCACATCAGGTGTGCCAGGACGTTTTCAGGCTGCCGTAGAAATTCTGTTTGAATTTGTGGACGATATGTGCAAAAGCATCATCCCCAATGAAGAATCGCGCAAAGTTGTCGCTCCTGTGGGTTTAACGCTATTCGTGTGGATTTTCCTGATGAACGCCATGGATATGCTGCCTGTGGATGCGTTACCGCGTGCGTTTCAGGGCATGACCGCCGAACATCACGCGCTATTACGCGTTGTGCCTACCGCAGATTTAAACGTTACTTTGGCAATCGCCATCGGCGTTTTGCTGATGTGCATCTATTACAGCATCAAAATCAAAACATTGCGTGGCTGGGGGCATGAATTGGTTTCTGCACCATTTGGTGCGAAACTTGCGCCCGCCAATTTGCTGTTAAATATCATGGAATTTTTGTCTAAAACTGTTTCGCATGGCATGCGGTTGTTTGGCAATATGTATGCGGGCGAATTGGTGTTCTTGCTGATTGCGTTGCTGGGCGGTGCTTGGGCATCAACGGGCAGCGTGAGTTTGATTGACCCTGTGTTGTTCGTGTTCCATATTATTGCGGGCTTGGCATGGGCAATCTTCCATATTCTTGTGATTACCTTGCAGGCATTTATTTTTATGGCGTTGGCTTTTGTCTATATTGGGCAGGCGCACGACCATCATTAACCTTTTCTTTTCGTTGTTTTTATCAATAGGAGTAGTAACTATGGGCTTAATTGCTATCGCATGTGGTTTAATCGTTGCCTTGGGTGCCTTGGGTGCATCAATTGGTATCGCTATGGTGGGTTCTAAATATTTGGAATCTTCTGCGCGCCAGCCTGAATTGATTGGTCCATTGCAAACCAAATTGTTCTTGATTGCGGGTTTGATTGATGCTGCATTCTTGATTGGTGTTGCGATTGCCTTGTTGTTTGCCTTTGTTAATCCTTTCGGTGCTGCATAATAAAAGCAGCGTCCGATTTGTTTGATTAACCCTTACAAGAGGGCAGGTAAAGTGAATTTAAATGCAACCTTAATTGCGGAAGTCATTGTCTTTTTGCTTTTGTGTCTGTTTACCGTCAAATTTGTATGGCCACCTATCGCAAAAGCATTGGATGAACGCGCTGATAAAATCGCAGAAGGCTTGGCTGCTGCCGAGCGCGGAAAAAGCGATTTTGAGCAGGCTGAAAAGAAAGTTGCAGAGCTCTTAACCGAAGGTCGCAATCAAGTTTCTGAAATCGTAGCCAACGCTGAAAAACGCGCTGCGCAAATTGTGGAAGATGCCAAAGCGCAAGCCATAACCGAAGCAGCCAGTATCACCGAGCAAGCAAAAACAAACGCCGAGCAAGAAATTAACCGTGCGCGCGAAGCATTGCGTGAGCAGGTGGCGGCTTTGGCTGTAAAAGGTGCTGAGTCTATTTTGCGTCGCGAAGTGGATGAAAAACAGCATGCTCAAATGTTGGGTGCCTTAAAACAGGAGCTGTAACCTTATGATAGAGTATGCAACTGTTGCTCGTCCTTATGCAAAAGCTGTGTTTGAATTAGCTCAAGAAAAAGAGCAATTTGATCTATGGCTTGGCGGGTTGGAACAACTGGCTTGGCTGGTGCAGCAGCCCAAAGTAGCTAGCTTAATTGGTTCAGTTGATTTAAACGATTCGGAAAAAGCATTGCAACTGGTTAAATTGTTAGACGGTTGCGAAGCGGTGAGAAGTGCCGAGTTTAAAAATTTCATTAATGTGGTCGCGGCTGAGAAGCGCTTGGCTGTGCTGCCTGAAATTTTTGAACAATACAAAACGCTTGTTTTGGCAAGAAACAATACCAAGCAAGCGATTGTTTACACTGCTTATGATGTTAAGAGCGAAGGTCAGCGTGCCAAAATCATTAGTGATTTGGAGCAGCATTTTCATGTTGGTTTGCAAGCCACATTTGTTACCGAACCAGAATTAATTGGTGGGGTGAAAGTGGTTGTGGGCGACAAAATATTAGATTTGTCTATACAGGGTAAATTGCAAAATCTGTATACGACTCTGACAAATTAGGAGGATTTCATGCAGATTAATCCTGCTGAAATCAGCGATTTGCTGAAGGCTAAAATTGAAAAATTGAACACGCGTGCCGAAGAAAAAACGCGTGGTACAGTTATTTCGGTTACTGACGGTATCGTGCGTGTTTATGGCTTGTCTGATGTGATGCAAGGGGAAATGTTGGAGTTCCCCAGTAATACATTTGGTTTGGCGATGAACTTGGAGCGCGATTCGGTTGGTGCTGTGGTGCTGGGCGAATATGAGCATATCAAAGAAGGCGACGAAGTCAAATGCACCGGTCGTATCTTGGAAGTGCCAATTGGTCGCGAGTTGGTTGGTCGCGTTGTGAACGCATTGGGTCAGCCAATTGATGGTAAAGGTCCAATCAATGCAACATTAACTGCGCCGATTGAGAAAATTGCACCGGGCGTGATTGCGCGCAAATCTGTTGATCAACCTATGCAAACAGGTTTGAAAGCAATTGACTCCATGGTGCCGATTGGTCGCGGTCAGCGTGAATTGATTATTGGCGACCGTCAAACAGGTAAGACAGCCGTTGCGCTAGACGCGATTGTGAACCAAAAAGATACGGGTGTGATTTGTATTTATGTGGCAGTGGGGCAAAAAGCATCTTCTGTTGCTAACGTTGTGCGTCAGTTAGAACAACATGGCGCAATGGAACACACCATTGTTGTGGCAGCTACGGCATCAGAAGCTGCAGCATTGCAATACATTGCGCCTTATTCAGGCTGCACCATGGGTGAATACTTCCGCGACCGTGGTGAGGATGCCTTGATTGTTTATGATGATTTGTCTAAACAAGCGGTTGCTTATCGTCAAATCTCCCTGTTGTTGCGTCGTCCGCCTGGTCGCGAAGCATATCCCGGCGATGTATTCTATTTGCACTCTCGCCTGCTAGAACGTGCTGCGCGTATCAATGCAGACGAGGTTGAAAAGCTAACCAATGGAGAAGTAAAAGGTAAAACAGGTTCTTTGACTGCCTTGCCTATTATTGAAACACAAGCGGGCGACGTGTCTGCATTTGTGCCGACTAACGTTATCTCCATTACCGATGGCCAGATTTTCTTGGAAACTGACTTGTTTAACTCAGGTATCCGTCCTGCTATCAACGCCGGTATTTCGGTATCCCGTGTGGGTGGTGCAGCACAAACCAAAGTTATCAAAAAACTGGGTGGTGGTATTCGTTTGGCATTGGCTCAATATCGTGAGCTGGCAGCGTTTGCTCAATTTGCCTCTGACTTGGATGAAGCTACACGCAAACAATTGCAACACGGTGAAGTGGTTACTGAATTGATGAAACAAAAACAATTCAACACTTTGAGCACTGCTGAAATGGCTTTGACTTTATGGGCAATCAACAACGGCTCGTATTCAGACGTTCCTGTTAACAAAGCATTGGCTTTTGAGGCTGAGTTTTTGAATTATGTTCGCACGCAACATCCTGATACATTGAATACAATCAATGAATCAGGCGCATTGTCCAATGAAAGCGAACAAGTTTTGGAAGGGGCAATGAAAACTTTCAAAACATCATATAGCTATGCAGCCTGAAAATAGGTGAAGAGGGAGTCTTAAAATGGCAGTTGGAAAAGAGATTCTTACCAAAATTCGCAGTGTGCAGAATACGCAAAAAATCACACGCGCGATGCAAATGGTATCGACCTCTAAAATGCGGAAGACTCAAGAACGTATGCGCCTTGCGCGTCCCTATGCGGATACCGTCCGCTTGGTGATGAATCGCTTGGCGCAAACGCAAGCGGATCACGGCATCAAACTGTTGGAAGAGCATAAAACTAAACAACGTGTTGGTTTTATTCTGATTACAACAGACAAAGGTTTGTGCGGTGGCTTAAATGCAAATGTTCTGAAAAAATTCTTTGCACAGGTTCAGGAATATCAAGACCAAGGCATTGATGTTGAAATTGTATGCCTAGGCAGCAAAGGCTTGTTGGCTTGCCAACGTATCGGCTTGAATGTGATTGCGAGCGTAACCAATTTGGGCGATACGCCTAAAATGGAAACCATGCTGGGTGCGCTAACGGAGATTTTCCGCCGTTATGAACAGCACGAATTGGATGTTATCCATTTGGTGAGTTCTTATTTTGTGAACACCATGAAGCAAGAGCCGCATTCAGAGATTTTGTTGCCAATTGGTGAAGCTGTGTTTAATGAAGATGATAACCAGCAACGAAACTGGGATTATCACTATGAGCCAAGCCCGGTTGCTGTGTTGGAATATTTGGTTAGACGCTATTTAGAGTCTGTGGTTTATGAGGCATTGAGCGAGAATATGGCGGCAGAACAGGCTGCGCGGATGGTGGCCATGAAAGCTGCTACCGATAATGCAGCCAATGCCATTAAAGAGCTTCGCTTGGTGTACAACAAATCGCGCCAAGCGGCGATTACTACAGAATTGTCAGAAATTGTGGCAGGTGCAGCAGCCGTATAAGGCAGCCTGAAAATGCCCGAACAAAGTTAGGATACGATAATGAGCCAAGGCAAAATCGTACAAATTATTGGTGCTGTGGTAGACGTGGAGTTTCCACGCGATGCCATCCCCCATATTTATGATGCGTTGAAACTGGTTGACGTTGATTTGACACTTGAAGTGCAACAGCAACTGGGCGACGGCATCGTGCGGACCATTGCGATGGGCGCAACAGATGGTTTGAAACGTGGTTATGCGGTAGAAAATACGGGCGCGCCTATTACTGTGCCTGTGGGTACTGCCACGTTGGGACGTATTGTGGATGTATTGGGCAAACCGGTGGATGAGGCGGGTGCCATTGATGCGAGCCACACGCGCGCCATTCACCAAATCGCCCCTAAATTTGATGAGCTATCCAGCGCAACAGAATTGTTGGAAACAGGCATCAAAGTGATTGACTTGCTTTGTCCGTTTGCCAAAGGCGGTAAAGTGGGCTTGTTTGGCGGTGCGGGCGTAGGCAAAACCGTTAATATGATGGAATTGATTAACAACATTGCCAAAGCGCATAGTGGTTTGTCTGTATTTGCCGGCGTAGGTGAGCGCACTCGCGAGGGCAATGACTTCTACCACGAGATGAAAGAGTCTAACGTGTTAGACAAAGTGGCGATGGTGTACGGTCAGATGAATGAGCCGCCTGGCAACCGTTTGCGCGTTGCTTTGACTGGTTTGACTATGGCGGAATACTTCCGCGATGAAAAAGACGAAACAGGCAAAGGCCGCGATGTGCTGTTCTTTGTGGACAATATTTATCGCTACACGTTGGCGGGCACCGAAGTATCTGCGCTGCTGGGTCGTATGCCTTCTGCGGTGGGTTATCAGCCTACATTGGCGGAAGAAATGGGTCGTTTGCAAGAACGTATTACCTCCACGCAGACAGGTTCGATTACTTCTATCCAAGCCGTGTATGTTCCCGCCGATGACTTAACCGACCCGTCTCCTGCGACAACTTTCGCCCACTTGGATGCAACGGTTGTGTTGAGCCGTGATATTGCATCTTTGGGTATTTATCCTGCGGTTGACCCCTTGGATTCCACTTCGCGCCAGCTTGACCCCATGGTATTGGGTCAAGAGCATTACGATGTGGCGCGTGGTGTGCAGGCAACGCTGCAAAAATACAAAGAATTGCGCGATATTATCGCCATTTTGGGTATGGATGAGCTGTCTGACGAAGATAAATTGACTGTGGCGCGTGCGCGTAAAATCCAACGCTTCTTGTCTCAACCATTCCACGTTGCCGAAGTGTTTACCGGTTCGCCTGGCAAATATGTTTCTTTGCGCGATACGATTGCTGGCTTTAAGGCCATTCTGAATGGCGAATACGACCACTTGCCTGAACAAGCGTTCTACATGGTGGGCGGTATTGAAGAAGCTGTTGAGAAAGCAAAAACCTTAAATTAAGGAGATGGGCATGAGTGTCATGCGCGTAGAAGTAGTCAGCAACGAAGAGCACATCTACTCCGGCGAAGCCAGCTTTGTGGTTGTGCCAACCGTGAGCGGCGAGCTTGGCATTTATCCGCGACACGAGCCAATCATGAGCTTGGTTCGCCCAGGTGCTTTGCGTTTAACCGTGCCTGATTCTAATGAAGAAGTGTTGGTTGCCGTGTCGGGCGGAATCTTGGAAGTGCAGCCCGATAAAGTGATGGTGCTGGCGGATATTGCTGTGCGCAGTACCGAGCTGGATACGGCGCGCGCCGAAGAGGCGAAACGTGCGGCGCAAGAACGGTTGGCTCATGCGAAACAGTCTAATGACGATGAAGCACAAGCCAAAGCACATGCGGCATTAGCGGTTGCTATTGCGGAATTGAAAACGTTGGATTATTTGCGAATACATAAAGATTAATCCAAAAAACAGAAAGCTGCCCTTTTGGGGTGGCTTTTTTATTGGCTTATTTGCGGCAGCCTGAAACGTGGTTCAACATAGGGCAGGGCATTTCAATAAAACGCAAAACAAACCCCCAAAGCGAAAACTTTGGGGGTGGTTCATTTTCAGGCTGCCTATGCTGTCCAATCAGCATAGGCAGCCTGAAAACCAATCAGCGATGTTTTTACACCAATGTTTTATACCAACCGCCCATGGCATTGCTTGTATTTCAAGCCGCTGCCGCAAGGGCAAGGGTCGTTGCGATGGACGGCGATGCCACGCGCTTCAAGCGCATCGGGGAAGAATTGTTTGTCTTCTTCGGTGGGGTTGGCGGGGTCAAATGCACCATTTTCCACGTTTGACCATGCTTGGGGCGCAGCGTTTTCAGGCTGCCTGATGGTTTCTGGCTCGGGTTGGTGCGGTTGGATTTGTGCGCTCACCAAAATGGATGTGGCGTTGTATTGGATGTTGTTCCACAGGTTTTGGAACATGGCAAAGGCTTCGCGCTTGTATTCCTGTTTCGGGTCTTTTTGCGCGTAGCCGCGCAAGCCGATGCCTTGGCGTAAGTAATCCATGGCGGCAAGGTGCTCGCGCCATTGCGTATCCACCACTTGCAACACAACGCTGCGCTCGAAGTTGCTAAACACTTCATCGCCCACCAAGTCTTTTTTGGCTTGGTATTCAGCATCCACTTGCGCCAACACGCGCTCTTTCACCTCTTCGTTTTCCAGCGTGTTGTCTTCTTTGAGCCAGCCTGAAACGTCCACATGAACGTTAAACTCGCCTGCCAATTTCGCCATCATGGCGGGGATGTCCCATTGCTCTTCCATGCTGTCGGCGGGCATGTACATATCCACGATGCCGCCAATCACGGTGGCGCGCCATTCTTGCAGCATTTCGCTGATGTCTTTGTTGCCCAGAATCTCGTTGCGTTGATGGTACAGCACGCGGCGTTGGTCGTTGGCAACATCGTCGTATTCCAACACTTGTTTACGCATATCAAAGTTGCGCCCTTCCACTTTGCGTTGGGCGTTTTCAATTTGGCGCGTCAAAATGTTGGCTTCAATCGCCACGCCCGGTTCGGGCGCAAGGCGATTGAGGATGGCGGCGGCGCGGTCAAGCGCAAACAGGCGCAATAGCGGGTCTTCAAACGACAGGTAGAAGCGGCTTGAACCCGGGTCGCCTTGCCGCCCGGCGCGTCCGCGCAGCTGGTTGTCGATACGGCGGCTTTCGTGGCGTTCCGTGCCGATGATGTGCAAGCCGCCTGCGTCCACCACGGCTTGGTGTCCGGCTTCCCACGAGTCTTCCAAGGCTTGAATTTGCGCTTGTTTTTGCTCGTCTGTAAGCGATTCGTCGGCGCGGATGGCATCGGCTTGGTGTTGCACGTTGCCGCCCAACACGATGTCTGTACCGCGACCTGCCATGTTGGTGGCGACGGTAATCATTTTGGGTTTGCCTGCTTGGGCGACAATCAGGGCTTCGCGCTCGTGTTCTTTGGCGTTCAATACGTTGTGCGGCAAGCCTTCGCGTTTGAGCAAATGCGACACGAGTTCGGAGTTTTCAATTGTGGTCGTGCCCACCAACACGGGCTGCCCGCGCTCGTAGCAGTCTTTGATGTCTTTGACAACGGCTTCGTATTTTTCTTCGGCGGTGCGGAAGATTTGGTCGTTGAAGTCTTTGCGTTGGATGGGCTTGTTGGTGGGGATGATGACGGTTTCCAAGCCGTAGATGGATTGGAATTCGTAGGCTTCGGTGTCTGCCGTGCCAGTCATGCCCGATAGTTTGGTGTATAGGCGGAAGTAGTTTTGGAAGGTGATGCTAGCAAGGGTTTGGTTTTCCTTTTGCACTTCCACGCCTTCTTTGGCCTCTACCGCTTGGTGCAAGCCGTCTGACCAGCGCCGCCCGTCCATCAAGCGTCCTGTGTGTTCGTCCACAATCACGATTTCAGGCTGCCCTTCTTCGTTGGGTTTCACTACATAATGTTGATCACGATGGAAGAGCGTGTGGGCGCGCAATGCCGCCATCAGATGATGCATCAGCATGATGTTGTTTGAGGCGTAAAGCGATTCGTTTTCTTGCAGCAAGCCCAGTTGCGTCAAGATTTGCTCGGCGTGTTCGTGCCCTTGCTCGGACAGCACCACTTGCATATTTTTCTCGTCCACCCAATAGTCGCCTTCGGGGCTGTCTTCTTTTTCTTGCGGCGTGAGATGAGCGGGCACTTGGTTCATGATTTGGTACAGCTCAACGTTGTCGTTGGCCTGCCCCGAAATAATCAGCGGCGTGCGCGCTTCGTCAATCAGGATGCTGTCCACTTCGTCCACCACGGCGAAGTTGAGCTCGCGTTGGACTTTGTTGTAGATGTCGTCCACCATGTTGTCGCGCAGGTAGTCAAAGCCGAATTCGTTGTTCGTGCCGTAGGTGATGTCGCTGCCGTAGGCTTGTTGGCGGTGGAATGAATCCATATTGCTCAGAATAACGCCCACGCTCAATCCGAGGAAGTTGTAGAGCGGGCGCATGATGCCTGCGTCGCGCTCGGCAAGGTAGTCGTTCACGGTTACAACGTGCGCGCCTTTGCCCGACAGGGCGTTGAGATAAACGGGAAGCGTGCCGACGAGGGTTTTGCCTTCACCTGTGCGCATTTCGGCGATTTTGCCGTCGTGCAGCACCATGCCTCCGATGAGCTGAACGTCAAAATGGCGCATGCCCAGCACGCGCACGGAGGCTTCGCGGCACACGGCGAATGCTTCGGGCAGGATGTCGTCAAGCGTTTCACCATTGGCAAGGCGGTGTTTGAATTCTGCGGTTTTGGCTTGCAGTTGCTCGTCGCTTAGCGCTTTGGTTTCTGCTTCCAAGCTGTTAATTTTGGCGACGATTTTTCGGTAGTGTTTGAGCAATCGGTCGTTGCGGCTACCGAAGATTTTTTTGGCGATTTTGGTTAGCATTGATGGGTTTCCTTTGTGCGTTTGGGTACGCTAGATTTGCGGCAAATGGGGCGGATTCTATCACATTTAGGCTGCCCATTTGGGGATGGGTAAGATGGGTTTAAAGCAAGCGGAGTGCAGAAATGCTGGGTTTAACGTTTCTTTACTCTTTAAGGCAACCTGAAAATGGTGCGCGAATGGGTTGATTGGATGGCTGGCATTGTTGGGCTGGCTGTGCGCTGGCTTGCGTTTATGCTTATTATATTTATGCGCAACAGGCAGCCTGAAAATGGATAACGTGGCAACAATATGCCAAAGTGGATTTTCAGGCTGCCTATTGGCGTGTCTTGCAAAGCGCATGGGGTTGTGTGGCGTGGTGCGCGGCGCAACGCGCGAGAATGGCAAAAAGCGGTTTGGCAATTTTGCTGCGCGATACGGATTATTGCTGGCGTTTGGCAAGGTTTTCAGGCTGCCTTTGGGGCGTTATGTTGCGTTATTGGTTGTTTGGATGATTTTTTGCGGCATTTTTGCGCTGGCGCAAATTTTTTTGGGCTTGGGGGTAACTTGTTCTGTTAGTTTTCGTTAAAATGGGTTTGTAGTGAGTTGTAGTTTCTTTTTTTAACCATTTTTGTAAGGAGTTTCGTTATGCCTGCTAGTCATCAATTGCAGCCGTTTGAGCAAGTGGATTTGGGGGATAAGAAAGATAGTTTGAAAGTGTTTGAAGAGGCAGTAATGAAATATCGCGGGGCGGTGTCGCAAGAGGATAGCGACCGCGCGCCTTTGCCTGCGGATTATCCTTATGATGAGCGGATGAGCCGTCGGGTGTATGAAGCGGAAAAGGAGAAATTGCAGATTGAGCTGCTGAAAGTGCAAAGCTGGGTGAAAGACAGCGGGCAGCGGGTTGTGAGCTTGTTTGAAGGACGCGATGCGGCGGGCAAAGGCGGGACGATTAAGCGTTTTATGGAACATTTGAACCCGCGTGGCGCACGGATTGTGGCATTGGAAAAGCCCACAGAGGTGGAGCGCGGGCAATGGTATTTTCAGCGTTATATTCAAAATTTGCCCACGGCGGGCGAGATGGTGTTTTTTGACCGCTCTTGGTACAACCGCGCGGGGGTGGAGCGTGTGATGGGATTTTGCACGCCGCAGGAATATTTGTTGTTTATGCGCCAAACGCCTGAATTGGAGCGGATGCTGATTGATAGCGGCGTGCACCTGTTTAAATTTTGGTTTTCGGTGTCGCGCGAGGAGCAGCTGCGGCGGTTTGTGTCGCGCTATTCCGACCCGTTGAAGCATTGGAAATTGTCGCCCGTGGACGTGCAATCGCTTGACCGCTGGGATGCTTACACGGAAGCGAAAAACGCAATGTTTTTCCACACGCATAACAAAAATTCGCCGTGGGTGATTATTAAATCGGACGACAAAAAACGAGCGCGGCTTAACTGCATTCGCTACTTCTTATATGCGTTGGATTATCCAAACAAGGATTGGGACGCGATTGGCGAGCTGGATGAACATTTGGTGATGCAGCCCGATATGAACGCGGTGGCGCAAGAGCGTGGGTAGGTTCTCAACATAAGGCAGCCTGAAAACGGTTTTCAGGCTGCCTATCTCTATATATAAGATATGAGTGCGCCGATTGCTGGCAAGGACATTTCATCCATGGCATTTTGTCTCCTGCTATGCTGTTGAACAGCGGTTGGGACGGGATGATAGCAACGCGCGTTATTTCGCTGGGATGGTCGCCCAATGCTTTTCAGGCTGCCTAAATATAGGCAAAGGCAGCCTGAAAACAGGTTTGCGGCAATCTCTCCATCCTGCTTTACAAACCGCGTTGAAAATTAACGCACCATAACAATCTGCCGCTTACTTTACGCCCCTGAAACAACCGTTTCAGGGGATTTTTTGCTTTTCAGGCTGCCTTTGAGACGCGAGCGGCTATTCGTTTGGCTATAACAAATGGATGGCTGATAGTGTGGTAAAAATGTTGTCAATAAAACGTAAAATTTGGGCTAGATATGATAAGTGGCTAGTGGCGATTGTTAATTTCTTGTATGATGCGCAGGAATTGTTATCTGCATTTTTATAGCTTATAAACTACTGAAAATAATAAAAATTTTATTGCGTAACGCTCGCTGCTGCGAGCAGAACAGCGAGACTTAGCAGTTAACGAACCAATAATTGATGTCAATCAAAATCCGATTTTCGTTGATTTTTGTTTTAATTTGTTTTGTGTTTGAAATGTAGGAAGTGTAACTATGAATAAGACATATCGTGTTGTTTGGAATGAAAGCACCAACACTTGGGTGGCTGTGCAGGAAACAGCTAAGGCGCATGGCAAATCTGCATCGGGCAGTGTTCATGGTATTGCTGTGGGCCTTTTGGAGCGAGCAGGCATTAAAATCCCCCGATTTGCTGCTTCTACAATGCTGCTGGTTCTGACTGCTACTGCTGGGTATGCCCACGCAGGCCCGGGAATTTATATCAATGATGGGCAGGATGTTAACTGTACTCTCCTTCCTGATGGTTCTAATGCTGTTCCTTATGCGATACAGCCGGGTAACCCTCAACAGGTTTCAACTCCTTTGCAGGGGGTAGGAAGTGTGTCGGTGTATAACGCCGCCGATGTTGGCCTAACATCTTCATATAATCCGTGTAATTCGCGCACTACTGCTGGCAGTGAGGCGCATGATAAGCAAACCAACCGTACTTTGTTTTACGGTGATAAAAATCATACTGCAAGCGAGACTGAAAATGGCGCTAAAAACCTCACTCTTGGCGGCCGCCTAGATGTGAATAGTGGCATTATCGGCTTAGGCGATCGTGGAACCAATGGAACAAATGCAACCAACAGCATCCGTATCGGGACGGGGGTGACTTTGGATGATGCCAACAAGCAAACAAATTCAATCGCTATCGGTGTGGACACTAAGGCAACCGTTTTGGATGCTGTTTCGATTGGTGCAGGTGCGGAGGCTTCTGATACTCATGGTGTGGGGAAAGTAACCGCAATTGGTTATTCTGCTAAAGCCACTGATGCACATGCTACGGCGCTTGGTGCTTTTTCCAACGCTGCAACAGACGGTTCTGTGGCAGTAGGTTTTGAGTCGAAGTCTGAGGGCGTGGGCTCTGTTGCAATGGGGCGCGGCAGTGTGTCAGGCAGTTCTGGCGTTGATTACACTACTGCGGTTGGTTTTCAGTCACAGGCTGGCGGCTATGGCGCGATTGCAGTGGGCTCCGGTGCGCAGGCAACTGTGCAGGATGCTGCCGCTTTTGGTCATGATTCCAGAGCTACTTTGAAAAACTCTGTTGCTTTGGGCAACGGCAGCACGACTGCTGTGAATGCACAGGGCGTGGAAAGTGCCACCATTGGAAGTGTGACTTATGGTGGTGGTGCAAATAAATTTGCCGGCTCTACAAATATTGCCGCCGGCGATCAGGTTTCAATCGGTAGTGCGGGCAACGAGCGCCAAATTAAACATGTGGCTGCCGGCGCGATCACGGCAAGCAGTACTGATGCCATCAACGGCAGCCAACTTTATCAGATAACGGACGGCTTGCAGAAAAGTATTGCCAATATTCCGAGCAACAACACTCACTTTTACAGCGTGCAAGGTGCTTCTGGCGACAACAACTACAACAATGACGGCGCAGTCGCCAACAAATCCATGGCAGTCGGCAACGGCGCAAAAGCACAGGGCGTAAGCTCCATTGCCATTGGCAATGCCACCGTGGCTGCCGCATCCGCCAGCAATTCACAATCCGAAGGTGCTATTGCTATTGGCGACACTTCTTACGCCTCAGGTCGCCACGCTTTGGCGCTGGGACAAGGGCGTGCAGAAGAACATAACGCCGTTGCCGTCGGTTCAAATGCGCGTGCTGCGGCAACATCTTCCACCGCTATCGGCACTAGCGCAGTTGCATCCGATGCACACACTATTGCCATCGGTAGTGCGGCAAACAGTGCTGCAGCGAACGGCATTGCTATCGGTCGCGACAGCGCAACAACCATGAGCGCACCTGGTTCCGTTGCTTTGGGATACGGCTCACAGGCAACACGCCGCGCAATCGTTGCAGGCTCTGTCGCCACTTCCACCACACCAACCGTGGCGTCAAACCAAGTATTTGCCTTGGATGCTTCCAGCGATACCGATAAAGCCAATATCCGCGAAACAGTAAAAGGCGGCAGCGGCGCAGTGTCTGTCGGTACACAAAACGATACCCGCCAAATCATCAATGTGGCAGCAGGTACGGAAGATGCAGATGCAGTAAACGTGGCACAGTTGAAATCAGTTGCTAACCTGATTAAAAACAACACGCCGACCAAAGTCGGCCCCGCCGCGGGCAGCCCCGTGAAAGTGGAAAACAAAGGTTCTGCAAGCGCACCCAACTACGAGCTTGATCTCACCGATGCTGCAAAAGGCAGCCTGAAAAAAGCTGACACCGCCATGCAAAAATTTAAAGTGGCAACAGTTGCCGCTAAGGGTGGCACAGCTTCCGCAGGCGAAGAAGTAGGTAACGGTGAAACATTAACCTTCAAAGCAGGCGACAACGTAAGCATTGCTCAACAAGGCAAAGAAATCACCATCAACGCCACAGGCACAGGCGCAAGCAAAGTAGAAGCCGTTTCAGGCAGCCCTATTTCCGTAGCAGGCACAGGCACAGCAACCGACCCCTACAAAGTTGGCATAAACACCGTTGCATTGAGCAACACTACTACTGGCGCAGTAAATCTGCCCGCTACAAACGATGCAGGCAAACTGGTTACCGCTAACGAAATCGCCAAAGCGATTAACAACTCTGGTTTTGTGGTTACTTCGGGCAAAACGGGCTCAGGTCAAGTAACTGGCTCAACTGATGAAGTTGTAAATCCTGGTGAAAAAGTGAAATTCACTGCGGGCGATGGCATCAAAATTGCCCAAAACAATGGCGAATTTGTTATCAGCAATACAGGCACAGGCTCTGGCACAATGCCAACGTTTGCAGACGGGCGCGGTACGGTTGCCAATGTCAGCACAACGGGCGGCGTAACCACCGTGAAATTTGACACGCCATTAAGCTACACCGATGCAGCGGGTGCGCTGAGCAACACACCAAGCAACACCGTGAACTTGGTGGGCGCGAATACAAGCAATCCTGTTACCTTGGGCAACGTGGCTGCTGGTGTGAAAAACAATGATGCGGTGAATGTGTCTCAACTGAAAGCCAATGGCTTTAACGTGGCCGTGGCGCATACAGGCACAGGTACGTCTAGCGATAGCACACCTAGCGGCGCAACAGGTGCTGCCGATAAGAAAATTGTGGGTGATGAAACGCTGACATTTGAAGCCGGCAACGGCATTAACGTGTCGCAAAACGGCGGCAAAATCACCATTACCAACACCGGCAGCGGTGCAGGTGGCAGCGGTAACACGCATTATTACAGCGTTCAATCTGCTCAAACGGCCGCAGGCAGCAACTACAACAACGATGGCGCGACTGGCAACAACTCAATGGCAATGGGTCCATTTGCTAAGGCAAATGCACGCAACGATATTGCTATCGGTCATCAAGCAGGTGCTTTGAGTGGTGAAGGACCTATTAGTGGAGGAAATGGCGAACGTGTGACGATTGGTTCTAATGCAACAGTTGGTTCTAATCAAGCTATTAGCGTGAATGCAGGTGGCTCTTTGGGCACGGTTAATCTGGCAGTGAAATCAGTTGGGCAATCGGTTGCGATTGGTGGTGGGACTGGTGCGCAGCCTGAAAACCGCACTTATGCTTATGGCGACCAATCTTTGGCGATAGGTAGTGATACGCTGGCGTATGGTGATAGTTCTGTTGCGATTGGTGGTGATGATTTGAACAGAGCAGGTAGCCAACAAATCAGCTATACCGACCCGACCAATGGCAACCAAGTCAATGGCACAGTACGTCAAGCCTATCAAGCCTTAACAGGCGACACAATGCAAAATGGCGTGTACATCAAAACCGCTTCTAAACAAGCGGGTGTGTCTGTTGGTGTGCAAGCCCAGTCTGGCGATTTGGGCGTGGCATTGGGTGCTAAATCTACCGCATCAGGCACAGCCAGCACTGCAATCGGCACAGGCGCATCAGCCAATAAAGACAATGCCATTGCTTTGGGCGCAGGCAGTAAAACCAATACCAACGCCACCCAAGTTACTTCCGCCACGGTTGGTGGTTTAACTTATGGCAACTTTGCGGGCAATAGTTCAATAGCCGTGGGCGACCAAGTATCAGTTGGTAATACAGGCTTTGAACGTCAAATCAAACACGTTGCACCAGGGGAAATTTCTGCCGCGAGCACCGATGCCATTAACGGCAGCCAACTGTACGCCACCCAAAAAACATTGGGTAATGTTGGTAACACGGTTAAAACTATCTTGGGTGGCAATGCTGCAATAGACGCTGACGGCAATATTACGATGAGCAATATTGGTGGCACAGGTCAAAACACCATTCACGATGCGATTCAGGCTGCCAAAACCAAAGTTCAGGCTGCCGATAACAGCCCAGTAACCGTAACCGGCACAGGTTCCAGCACCGACCCATATAAAGTAGGTGTGAACACTGTAACTCTTGCTCCCGCAACTGGTACTGATGCAGGCAAAGTAGCCGCACCCGCCACAGGTGATGCAGGCAAACTGGTAACCGCAGGCGATATTGCCAACGCCATTAACAGCAGCGGCTTTAAAGCCACCGCAGGCGGCAATACTACTGGCGCAACACCAACGCAAGAGCTAATTAAAGCAGGCGATACGCTGACTCTGAAAGCAGGCAATGGTTTGACCGTAGAACAAAGCGGCAGCACATTCACTTACGCTTTGAATGCACAGCAAATCACTCAAAATGCGCAAACGCCTGTGGTGTACACCAAAGCCGATGGCAGCAAAGTGTATAAACACACAGACGGCAACTTCTACAGCCAACCTAATGGCGCAGGTACGCAAGTAGCGGCTGGTGATGTCATCGCTTCAATGAACGCAGGCGACAACACCACTTCAACCCCAACCACCTTGGCAAACGTGAAAGGCAATTTGGCTGATGCTGCAACTGCAACAGCTAACCCAGCCAATAACAGCCGTAGCGATTTCGCAGGCAAAGGCAATAATGCCGCTACTGTAAACGATGTGCTGAACGCAGGCTTTAACGTACAAGGCAATGGCGTAGCCAAAGACTTTGTTACTCACGGCGATACCATCAACTTTGTTAATGGACAAGGTACAGTAGCCAATGTAACCAGCACCAATGGCGTAACCGAAGTGAAATTCGACACCCCATTGAGCTATGTGGATAACGCAGGCAACAACAGCAGCACACCAAGCAACAGCGTTAAATTGGTAGGCAGCGACCCAAGCAAAGGCGTTAAATTGGGTAATGTAGCCGAAGGTGTGAACGACACCGATGCCGTTAATGTGGCACAACTGAATGCCGCCAAAACCAAAGTTCAGGCTGCCGATAACAGCCCAGTAACCGTAACAGGTGATGGCAGCACAGCAAACCCATACAAAGTAGGCGTGAACACTGTAACCTTGACTGCACCCGCCACAGGTACAGATGCAGGCAAAGTAACCGTTCCTACTGGCACAGACGCAGGCAAACTGGTAACCGCAGGCGATATTGCCAACGCCATTAACAGAAGTGGCTTTAAAGCCACCGCAGGCGGCAATACTACTGGCGCAACACCAACGCAAGAGCTGATTAAAGCAGGCGATACGCTGACCCTGAAAGCAGGCGATGGTCTGACCGTAGAACAAAGCGGCAGCACATTCACTTACGCTTTGAATGCACAACAAATCACTCAAAATGCGCAAACACCTGTCGTTTACACCAAAGCCGATGGCAGCAAAGTGTACAAACAGCCTGATGGCACGTTTAACACCAAAGCCGATGGTTCAGGTACAGCCGTACAACCTGCTGACATCATTGCTTCAATGCAAGGTGCGGACGGCGCAACAACCGCCACTCCTGCCACCAAAGACCCTGATACAGGCATCATGACCATGGCGGGCGGCACAACGCTGAACAACGTGGCCAGCGCAGGCGACATCACCAACCCAGCCAATGCTTATCGTGCAGTCAATGCAGGCGATTTGAACAACAGCGTGCAAAAACTGGTGAACAACGGCTTCAAGATTGATGCTGATAACGGCACAGCGGACACCGTGAAACTGGGTGAAACCGTTAAATACGCGGGCGATGGCAACATCACTACCACCGTAAGCAACAATCAAATCGGCTTCAAACTGGCGAACACCGTTACCATTGGCGATGCTGCAACAGGTGGTAAACCCGTGAAAATTGACGGTACAGCAGGCACCGTAACAGGCTTGACCAACATCACTTGGGACCCTGCCACTACGCCGATTACCAGCGGTCGTGCCGCCACCGAAGACCAGTTGTTAGCCGTAGCCAATGCTGCTAATTCTGCTGGCGCAGGCTTCACCATTGCAGGCAACAGCAAAGCGGCGGGTGTAACCACAGCGGACGAAACCATTAAAGCAGGCGAAACGCTGAGCATTAAAGGCACAGGCACAGGCGCGTTTACCGATTACGACAGCAGCAACATTCAAACCCAAGTGGGCGCGAATGGCGAAGTAACCGTGGGTCTGAAAAAAGACTTGAATGTGAACAGCGTTACCGCGGGCAACACCAAAGTGGATAACGGCGGTATCACCATCACTAACCCAACCGACCCAAGCAAAAATGTGAGCCTAACAGGCAACGGCTTGAACAACGGTGGTAACACCATTACCAACGTGGGCGATGGCGTGAACGATACCGATGCCGTGAACGTGCGTCAGTTGAAAGCCGCGCAAACCAATGTGAACAATCTCACCAACAACGTGATTGGTACGGACAAACCCAACATCACTACTTATGATGTACACGGTAACGTTGCCGACAACCAAAACACCGTGGTTGAAGCGATTAACAACATGAACACTGGCGGTATCAAGTTCTTCCACGTGAACGATGGTACAGGCAGCCAAAACACCGCAGGTACATTGAGCCACCCAGAAGATTCGTCTGCCAAAGGCAACTACGGCGCGGCTGTGGGCTATCAAGCGAAAGCGGATGGCGAAAGCAGCGTGGCATTTGGTAAAGGCGCGCAAGCTACGGGCAAAAATACCATTGCGATTGGTACGGGCAACGTGGTTACCGGCGAAGGCTCTGGTGCGATTGGCGACCCAACCACCATCACAGGCCGCGGTACATACAGCGTAGGTAACAACAACGGCACCATTAGCGCGAACGAAGCAGGCGTGTTTGGTAACAACAACACGCTGACCGGTAACAGCAGCCGCATTATTGGTAACAGCAGCACCGTTACCACCACCGATACGTTTGTGATGGGTAACAACTCCACCAGCAACGTAGCGAACTCTGTGGTATTGGGCAGCAATGCCGCCGCCACTTCTGCAGCTACTGCATCTAGCGCAGGCACGACCACTTACGCTTCCAGCGTGATTAACGGCACGACCTACAACTACGCGGGCGCAACGCCAACAGGCGTAGTGAGCGTGGGCAATGTGGGCGCGGAACGCCGCGTGCAAAATGTTGCCGCTGGTTTGATTAGCGCAGACAGCACCGATGCGATTAACGGTAGCCAACTGTATGCCACCAACAGCGCCATCAATGCGTTGCAAACAGGCGCGGCGGGTATTGTTCAATACTCTAACGGCAATGTGCAACCCAACGGCGGCACGCCTACCAACCACGTTACTATGGTGGGCGCAGACCAAAACGCCCCTGTAACCGTGCATAACGTTGCCGCAGGTGTTGCGCCGACCGATGCAGTGAACGTATCGCAACTGCAAGGCGTGGCCGGGCAAATCAACAAAGTGGCGGATGAAGCCGATGCGGGCACAGCCGCAGCGATGGCCGCCGCAGGCTTGCCACAAGCCTACTTGCCAGGTAAGAGCATGGTTGCCGTTTCAGGCAGCACTTATCGCGGTAAACAAGGTTACGCGGTGGGCTTCTCTGCCATCAACGATGGCGGCAACTGGATTGTTAAAGGCATTGCCACAGGCAACAGCAAAGGCAAATTCGGTGCGACCATCGGCGCGGGTTATCAATGGTAATGTGATGTAGTTGAGCTTTCAGGCTGCCTTTGGGCAGCCTGAATTATTTGGAGCGAAGGCAGCCTGAAAACGGAATTTTCTGTTTCAGGCTGCCTTTTGTTGTTGAATGCGCGGTTGCTGCGCCATGGAGTTGGTGTAGCGTAAGCCGAGCGCGCCGATAATGGGTCGCTGTTGCCGCGCTTTATTTCGGGCAGGCGGGAACGGCAATTGCTGCTGGCCAGACAGGGTTTGCCTTGATGGCAAGCGGCGGCAGCCCGAAACCTTTGCGAAACCCCAAAGGCAGCCTGAAATCTAAAAAGGAGCGGCGACGGCTTGTTGCCCAATGGTGTATTCAATAGGGCTTTACGGGTTGGCGTGGCGACATCGGCGAGCCTTGGTTGCGCCATCGGTTGCAGGATTCGCACAGACAGCCTGAAAACAAGGAAAGCGAATAGGGCGGGCGCAATGTGTTTGCAAGATGCGCCCGATGTGGCTGTTTTTTGTATTGTGTCGGGCGGTTGAAATCTTTTCAGGCTGCCTTTTGCAAAGCGGGGCGGGGTTTTACAATATCGGGCATTCGGAATTTTCGCAAACAGCGTTTTCAGGCTGCCTTGCCGCGGCTGGTTTTTGTGCATTGGGGCAGCCTGAAAATCATTTCAAACCATCCATTCCAATCATCACACGGGGTCATCATGTCTTGGATAAATTTTGTGCGGCGTTGCCGTTTTTGGGCGCGTAGAAAATGGCGGCAGATGCGGCGCTTGTCGCGAAAATCGGTGCCGTTGCTGTATTTGCTGATTGGTTCGCTGCTGGTGGCGGGGGTGTCGATGATTTTTGCGCAGATGGCGGAATTTGCTTTGGAGCACAATCGGCATTGGGTGAAAACTTATCCGTGGTTTGCTTGGGTGGCGTTGCCGCTGGGCCTGATGCTGATTGCTTGGCTGATGCGGCGGTTTGCGCCTTACACGGTGGGCAGCGGGATTCCGCAGGTGATTGCGTCGATTGTGCTGCCGTATGGGCGCACGAAAAAGCGGGCGCTGGGCTTTCGGGAGACGTTGTTGAAAGTGCCGCTGACGTTTTTGGGAATGCTGTGCGGGGCTTCTATTGGGCGGGAGGGGCCTTCGGTGCAGGTGGGGGCGGCGGTGATGGCAAGCTGGGGGCGGTGGTGCAAGAAGCACAATTTGGCGTTTACGGGCTTGCAGGATAACGATTTGCTGGCGGCAGGCGCGGCAGGGGGCTTGGCGGCGGCGTTTAACGCGCCTTTGGCGGGGGTAATTTTTGCGATTGAAGAGCTGGGGCGCGATGTGATGCTGCGCTGGGAACGGCAGATTTTTATCGGCATTTTGGCGGCGGGTTTTGCGCAGGTGGCGATTATGGGCAACCACCCGTATTTCAGCAATTTTTATGCGTATGGCACGGAGGTGAAGCATTTGTGGCTTTGGGTGCTGGCGGTGGCGTTGGTGTGCGGCGTGATGGGGGGCTTGTTTAGCCGTTTGCTGTTTAAAGGCGTGGGCTGGGTGATTCCTGCGGCGGGCTGGAAGGCTTGGGTGCAGCGTCGCCCGATTTTGCTGGCGGGGCTGATGGGGCTTTTGCTGGCAGCGGTGGGCACAATCAGCGGCGGGGATGCTTATGGCACGGGCTCGGCGCAGGTGTTGGAGGCGTTGCACAACCAATATCATGCGCCGTTTGGCATGTCGCTGTGGAAATGGCTGGCGACGATTTTTTCTTATTGGGCGGGCATCCCCGGTGGGATTTTTACGCCGTGTTTAACCATCGGTGCGATGATTGGGCATGATTTGGCGCAGCTCGCGGGCTTGGGGCTGGGCGGGAATGTGTTGGTGTTGCTGGGGATGGTGGCGTTTTTGTCGGGGGCAACGCAATCGCCGCTGACGGCAAGCGTGGTGGTGATGGAGATGACGGGCAGCCAGCAGCTTTTGGTGTGGATGCTGATGGGGGGCTTGGTGGCGACGGCGGTGTCGCGGCAGTTTTCGCCCAAGCCGTTTTACCATGCGGCGGCGGCGCGGTTTCGCCAGCGCGTGGCGGAGGAGTGTAAGGCGGGGAAATGAAGTAGGCAGCCTGAAAACGTGTTTACCCGTTTTCAGGCTGCCTATTCATGCAGTTCAATCAACCTCACCCCTGCTCTTCCACCCACAAATTCCCATCCCGCGCCAGTAGTTTCCGCGCCGCCTCAGGCCCCCAGCTATCAGCAGGATAACCGTGCGGCGGCACAGGCGAAGTTGCCCAGTTGTCCAAAATCGGCATCACCCATTCCCAAGCCTTTTCCAATTCGTCGCGGCGGTTAAACAACGCCAAACGCCCGTCAATCACCTCGCGCAGCAGCAATTCATAAGCCTCAGCGCGGCGGCCGTCCACCGCTTTGCCCATGTCCAACACCATTTCGGCGGGGGCTACGTTCAAGCCGCTGCCCACTTGTTTCACAAACCATTTGAGCGACACGGTTTCATCGGGCTGCAAGCTGATGATTAAGCGGTTGGCATGGCTGCCGAACAAGCTGCCCGCATCGGGTTTGAAGTTCAACACAATTTGCGCGCTGCGTGCTGCCATGCGTTTGCCCGTGCGCAGGTAAAACGGCACGCCCTGCCAGCGCGGCGTGTCCACTTCGGCGCGGATGGCAACATAGGTTTCTGTGCGGCTATCGGCAGGCACTTTATGCTCTTGCAAATAGCCTTTCAGGCTGCCTGAGGCGGTGTATTGCCCACGCACCACGTTTTTATCCACATCGGCAGAAGTCATCGGTTTGAGCGCGGCAACCACTTTCAATTTCTCATCGCGCACATCATCCGCGCCCAGCGATTTCGGGCGCTCCATCGCCACAAAGCACAGCATCTGCATCAAATGGTTTTGCACCATATCGCGCAACGCGCCGGTGATGTCGTAGAACTCGCCGCGCTCTTCCACGCCCAACTGCTCGGCGATGGTGATTTGCACGGACTGCACGAAATCTTTGTGCCAAATCGGTTCAAGGAACACATTGCCAAAGCGCAGCGGCAACACGTTTTGCAGGCTTTCTTTGCCGAGGTAGTGGTCAATGCGGTAAATCTGTTCTTCTTTGAAAAACCGCGCCACATCGGCGTTGATGGCTTGCGATGAGGCTAAATCCGTGCCCAATGGTTTTTCCAACACAATGCGCACGTTATCCGCGTTCAAGCCCACGGCGGCAAGGTTTTCGCAGGCGGGGGCGAAGAATTTGGGCGCGGTGGAAAGATAGATAATCACGTTATCCGTTTCTTTGCGCGCTTTGACTACTTCGCCCAGCTTGGCAAAATGTTCGGGCTCGCTCACGTTTAAAGACAAATATTGAATGCGCTTGATAAACGAAGCCCAAAGCGCGTCGCTGAAATGGTGTTTGATGTGGATTTTGCTGTCGGTTTCCACTTTTGCCAAAAATTGTGCGGTGTCAAACTGGCTGCGCGACACGCCCAAAATGCGCGCATCGGGATGCAGCAAGCCTGCGGCGTGCGCCTGATACAAGCTGGGCAACAGCTTGCGCATAGATAAATCGCCGGTTGCGCCGAAGATAACCATATCAAAATTGGTTTGAGACATAGCGGATTCCTTGTTCTATGGGGGCATGATTGCGCCATTATAAAAGATTTGCGGCTTTTCAGGCTGCCTGAAAGGGGGGGGCGCCGCGATAGGCAGCCTGAAAATTGTTTAACACCGACAACCGATGGCGCATCAAAAACCCGCCGACAGGGTTCCAACCCGTAAAACCTGATTGAACACGCCGTTTGGCGATGAGCCGTCGCTGCTTTATGTTGGTTTTCAGGCTGCCTCAACGGGCGGTTCCCATACAATAGGCAGCCTGAAAATCATATTGACCCATTTCAGGCTGCCTCAACGCCCGCTAAACAGCAGCGTCATCTCATGCCATTCCGCCCCGCCGTGTTCCGAATCCGCCACGCCGCCGTGCACAAAGCCAAAGCCGCGATAGTAATCCAGCAAATGCGCCTTGCAGGTGAGCACCACGCCGCGTTTGCCGCGCTCGCGCATGGCGGCGATGTAATGATTGAGCAACGCCGCCGCCATGCCGCGCCGCTGATAATCGGGATGCACCGCCAAGCCAAACACAAACGCATACGCACCGTTGGGCTGATGATGGCGGGCATCGGCGTAAAATTTGTCGGGCAGATGCGGCGTATCCGCCGAGCAGCCGTTGATAAAGCCCACCACGCGGTTATCTTGCTCTGACACAAAAAATTGCTCGGGAAACACCGCCAATCGCGCGGTAATCTGTGCGAGGCTCGCCGCTTCTGCGGGGGTAAAGCCCAAGGCTTCAATTTCTGCCATTGTGGCGGCTTCTTCGGGGCGTGGGGTTCGGATGATGAAATCAGTCATGCGGATTCCTTTTTCAGGCTGCCTTAAACCGTAGTAATCCTACACATTGGCATGAATTTTGTCTATTCGGCAGCGTGCGCGAAAATTGATTTAAAACAGTCGTATTAGCAATTTTTCGGTATAATTCCGCCCCGTGCGATAAGATTGAAACCCGCAGCAAAATATTATTTTTGTAGTTAAGCTACAAAACAAAATGAAAGACGCAAACCATGACCCCTCTCCACCCCAAACTCGCCGAAATCACCCAGCGCATTATTGACCGCAGCCGCCCTACGCGCACCGCCTATTTGGCGCGGATTCGCCAATACATCAAACAAGGCAAAGTGCAGCGCGACCGGCTAGGCTGCTCCAACTTGGCACACGGCTATGCCGCCATGCCCAAAACCATCCAAATCCAAATGCAGCAGCCCAATGTGCCCAATATCGGCATGATTAGCGCGTATAACGACATGGTGTCGGCGCACCAGCCGTTTAAAGATTTTCCCGATTGGATTAAAGACGAAGTGCAAAAATACGGCGCAACCGCGCAAGTGGCGGGGGGCACGCCCGCGATGTGCGACGGCATCACGCAGGGCTACGAGGGCATGGAATTGTCGCTGTTTTCGCGCGATGTGATTGCCATGAGCACGGCGGTGGGTTTGTCGCATCAGATGTTTGACGGCGCGTTGCTGTTTGGCGTGTGCGACAAAATCGTACCGGGTTTGATGATAGGCGCGTTGTCGTGCGGACATTTGCCCGCTATTTTTGTGCCCGCCGGCCCGATGGAAAGCGGCATCAGCAACAAAGAAAAAGCCCGCACGCGCCAGCTTTTTGCCGAGGGCAAAGTGGGGCGTGATGCCTTGTTGGCAAGCGAGCTAGGCTCGTATCACAGCGCGGGCACTTGCACCTTTTACGGCACGGCAAATTCCAATCAAATGATGATGGAATTGATGGGCGTGCATCTGCCCGCCGCCGCGTTTTTCAACCCCTACACGCCGATGCGCGAGGCTTTAACGCGCTATGCGGGCGCGCGCATGGTGCAGGGCATCCAATCAGGCAGCCTGAAACCGCTGGGCGAAATGCTGAGCGAAAAATCGTTTACCAACGCCATGATAGGCTTGATGGCAACAGGCGGCTCCACCAACCACACCATGCACTTGGTGGCGATGGCGCGCGCGGCGGGCGTAATTTTGAATTGGGACGATTTTGACGAAATCTCGTCCATCATCCCTTTGCTGATTCGCGTGTATCCCAACGGGCAGGCGGATGTGAACCACTTTGCCGCGGCAGGTGGCTTGCCGTTTGTTATCCGCGAACTGCGCGACGCGGGCTTGCTGCATGACGATGTGGACACCGTGGTTGGGCGTGGCATGGCGGCGTACACGCAAGAGCCGTTTTTGATTGACGGCAAGCTGGAATGGCGCGACGCGGTTGCCGAAAGCCGCGACACCGGTATTTTGCGCACCGTTGCCGCGCCGTTCTCGCCCGATGGCGGCTTGCGCCTGATGCGCGGCAACGTGGGGCGCAGCGTGATTAAAGTGTCTGCCATGAAACCCGAACATTTTGAAATGGAAGCCCCCGCCATTGTGTTTAACGACCAGCGCGAAGTGTTGGCGGCGTTTGAGCGCGGCGAGTTGGAGCGCGATTTTGTGTGCGTGGTGCGCTTTCAGGGCGCACGCGCGATGGGGATGCCCGAGCTGCACAAATTAACCCCGCCGCTGGCGATTTTGCTAGACCGTGGCTTTAAAGTGGCGTTGGTTACCGATGGACGGATGTCGGGCGCATCGGGCAAAGTGCCTGCCGCGATTCATATGTCGCCCGAAGCCTTGATGGGCGGCAACATCGGCAAAATCCGCACCGGCGACATGATTCGCTTCAACGCCAAAACGGGCGAATTAAATGTGCTGGTGGACGAAGCCGAATGGAACGCGCGCGACATCCCTGCGCCCGATTTAAGCAAAAATACGCACGGCATCGGGCGCGAATTGTTTGCAGGCTTTCGCGCGCAAACCAGCAGCGCGGAAACGGGGGCGATGAGCTTTGGCGGGGATTTTGCGTGATAGGGGCGGGGTAAGCGCGGGGCGTTGAGAACAAGACCAAGGCAGCCTGAAAACGGTATTTTGCGTTTTCAGGCTGCCTTTACGTTTGGGTAGGCTTGGGCAATTTGCTGTTTTTGGGTTTGCAGGGCTTGGGGGCTGCGGGCAAACTGCGTGTGCAGTGAAGCGGCACGCCCTACGGCTAATGGGAAGCAAGGCAGCCTGAAAACGGTTTTTTATGCTGTTTTAGCTTCGCAGAAACTCGCTGCGCTCGTTTTCAGGCTGCCTTTTAGTGTGCGTGTTTCAATCAACCCGCCCCATCTCACACAAACCCCATCGCCCCTTTGCCGCCTTCTTTTAGGCTGCATTCTAGTTGCAAGCTGGCGAGCAGGGCTTGGGCATCAGCAAACGGGGTGATGCGCGCTTGCTTGGCGGCAACGGCAAAATCGCCTGCCACCAGCTGCCTGATGCGGGCGACTTCGCTGCGCAGCTCATCGGGGCAGGGCAAGCTAAGTTGGGCGCAGTGGGCTTGAAACAGCTTCCATGCTTGGTCGGGGCGCAGCGGCGAAAATTCCAGCTTGAAGTCAAAGCGGCGCAGGGCGGCTTGGTCTAGGTTGCGCATCAGGTTGGTGGTGGCGATGAAGATGCCTTGGTAGGCTTCCATTTGGGTGAGCATTTCGTTCACTTGGGTGATTTCCCAGCTTTGGTTGGCGCCGCGCCTGTCTTGCAAGAAGCTGTCCACTTCGTCAAACACCAGCACGGCTTGGTTTTCTTCGGCTTCGGCGAAGGCTTGGGCGATGAGTTGCTCGGTTTCGCCCACGTATTTGGACAGCAAATCGGAGCTGCGTTTGTAGATAAGCTGTTTGCCCGCTTGCTCGGAGAGCCATGCGGCATACGCGCTTTTGCCTGTGCCTGCTGCGCCGTATAGGCAGAGGGTGCCGCGCCCTGCGGCGATGATGCCTTGGGCGAGTTGGTGCAAATCGCGCGGGGTGTTGAGATAGTCTAGGCTGTACACTTCGGGCAGCTTGGCGGTTTTGTTGAGCGCGTGGTAGTTGCCTTGGGCTTTGAGCGTGTTTTGCAGCAGTTTTTGGAAGAGTTCGCTGCGTTTTTCAGGCTGCCAATCTTGGCTGGTGGCTTGGGTTACTTTGTGGGCTTGTTTGAGCAGGGCGGGCACGAGGGCTTCGTGTTCGGCGAGGCTGCGGATTTGGGATTTGTCCATAAAATCGCGGGTGTAGCCGGCGATGAGTTCGGCGCGGCGGGCAACGGGCGGGGCTTTCATTTCGATGACGATGTCAAAGCGGCGCACGGCGGAGGGGTCGATGAGTTCTACGTTGTTGCCTATCCAGATGGTGGGCACGCGGTTGTTTTCTAAAAAGCGGTTGAGCCATGCTTTGTTGAGGCTGAAATCGTGTTGCCCGCGGTCAAACAAGTCTTCTACTTCGTCAAACATCAGCATGCTGTTTTGCCCGGCGAGGATGTTTTGCGCCATGCGCAGGGCGTTCATGCGGTCGTCGCGGTCGGCGGGGCTGTCGTCTTCGTTGGTCCACGAGATTTCGTAGAGCTCTACGCCCAGCGCGCTGGCGAGCACGCGGCTGAATTCGGTTTTGCCGGTGCCGGCCACGCCGTGGATGAGGATGTTGCAGCCTGAAAGTTTTTGCGCGAACACTTGGCGCAGATAGGCTTCGGCGGCGGTGGCGAGCACGCCCAAGTGGGCGAAGTCGCCAAGCGTGAGCTGGGTTTGCGGCGCGGGGAGAATGTGGCGTTTGAGGATTTCGGTGGGGGTGGTGGGGGCGTTGAGCATCAGGTCGGCAAATCGGCGCGAGAGCAGGTCGATTTTGCTTTTCATGTAGTACTCGTCGTTGCGGTCAAGGCGCATCAGCCCGATGTTGGCGAGCGGGGCTTTGGGCGACAGGGCGGCGGTGATTTGGTTTTCAGGCTGCCGCAAGAGTTGGGCGAGGGCTTCGCAGCAGGCGTTGTCGTCTAAATCGCCCAGCAGGTTGCACAGGCGCGACAGGGTGGATTGGCTGTGCAGCAGGATGCCGAAGGTGAGCAGGCGGGTTTCGGTTTCGTTGAAGTGGCTCATGGCTTGCCATTGGGCAAGGTTGTGGCGCAGGGTGTCGGGCAGGCTGGTTTGCCAGATGTGTTCGAAGTCGTGTTGCTGCTGCCATGCTTCGTAGGCGGCTTTGAGCCGGCGGCGGGCGGCGGCGGGGTCGTAGGGGTTTTCTTCGTTGAACCAGTTTTCTGCGCCGATGAGGCGGGCGATTTCGCTGCGCTCAAAGCCGTCGCTGCCGATGAATTGGTTTTGCCCGTCTAGCGGGTAGAGGATGTCCCATGCCCATTGTTGGAACAGGGTGTTGAGTGTGTTTTGCATATTGGGATGACGGATTGGGGGTTGATGGGGAAAGGGGCGGATTATAGCGAGTTTGGGGTTTTCAGGCTGCCTTTGCGATGCTTAAAGGCAGCCTGAAACGCGTGGGCTGCGGCACGGGAGAGCGGGCATGGCGGCGCTGCCGTGTTCGGTTTCAGGCTGCCTGATGCCGCATGATGTCGTCTAGATTGTCCTGCAACCAGTTCACCAGCGCGTCCACTTTCTCCGCCGCCGCCTCGCCCAACGCCGTGAGCGTGTATTCAACGTGCGGCGGCACGGTTTGGAACGACTGGCGCACCAGCATCCCATCTTGTTCCAACTGCTGTAAGGTTTGCGTGAGCATCCGCTCGCTTACGCCGTCAATGGCGCGGCGCAGTTCGCTAAACCGATGTGTGCCGCCGCGCAGCACCACCAGCACCAGCAAGCCCCAGCGGCTGGTTAAACGGCGCAAAATCTCGCGCGAGGGGCAGGCGCTGGCCAAAACATTGCCTTTTTCCATAAAAATCCTTGCGAAACAATCTGTTTTCAAAAAAATCCATGCTTACAAAAGTGTAAGTACTTACTAAAAATAAGTAATGCCATTATACTGCGCGGCATTCGGTCAACGCAAACCGCTTTTATTTAATCTTTTCAGGCTGCCCGTGCCGAACAAAAGGCAGCCTGAAAATCAACAAGGAGTTCCCATGAACAACACCCTGCTCGCCGCAGCCGCATTAGGCTTGGCTTTAACCGCTTGCTCGCCCGTTTCACCCCGCGCGCCGCAAACCGCGCCCGCGCAGACGCAACCCCAATCCGCCGCAGAGCGCAACAAAGCCAACGCGCTGGCGTTTTATGAATTGGCGTTTAACCAACACGATTTGCAGCGCGCCGTGCGCCAATATGTGGGCAAGGAATATTTGCAGCACAACCCGATGGTGGCAGACGGCGGGCAGGCGTTTATCGATGCGTTTGCGCCGTTTTTAAAACAAAACCCGCAGTCGCGCGCCAGCGTAAAACGGGTGATTGCCGATGGCGATTTGGTGGCGCTGCACGTTCACAGCCAGCTATCGCCCGATGATGCAGGCGAAGCGGTGGTGGATATTTTCCGCTCTGATAACGACGGCAAAATCGTGGAGCATTGGGACGTGATTCAGCCCGTGCCCAAAGAGAAAACCGCCAGCGGCAGAAGTATGTTTTGATATTTGAGGCGCATAAAGGCAGCCTGAAAACGATTTTTTAACCGTAACACAAGGAGTTTATGATGAAAATTGCAGTAATCGGCGCAACAGGTTTGGTGGGCAATGCCACCGTGTTGGAATTCGCCGCGCGTGGGCATCAAGTAACCGCGTTTGCCCGTAATGTCGCCAAAGTGGCGCAGCACCCGAATGTAACCGCCGTGGCAGCGGATGTGAACGCGCCCGATTTTGCCAGTAAACTGGCGGGCTTTGATGCGGTGGTGAGCGCGTTTAACGCGGGCTGGGACAACCCCAATTTGGCGCAAGACGTGAAAACGGGCTACGACAACTTGCTTGCCGCATTCAAAACCGCCAATCTGCCGTATTACTTGATTGTCGGCGGCGCAGGCAGCCTGAATGTTGCGCCCAATGTGCAACTGGTGGACACGCCCGATTTCCCCGCAGATGTTTACCCCGCCGCCAACGCTTTGCGCGTGTTGCTCAACGATTTGCGCCCGCGCCGCGACATCAACTGGGCGTTTTTGTCGCCTGCCGTGATGTTTGCCGTTGCGCCCGTGAGCTTTGACAAAAAAGGCGCGTATCGCATCGGGCAAGATGATGCGCTGCTTAACGCCGATGGCTCGCCTGCTGATATTACCGTGCCCGATTTGGCGGCAGCGATTGCCGATGATGTAGAACAAAAAGCGCATCTGTTCCAACGCTTTACCGTGGCGAACTGATTTGAGGCAGCCTGAAAACGCATCCAGCCGTTTCAGGCTGCTTTTAAAATCTTTAATTTCTGTATTGACAGAAATTTAAAAAATATTTAACCTGTGCGAAATTTTGCCAACCCGCGCAAGCGAAAGCCAAACATGAAACTCAATCCCGTAACCGAAAGATTTATTTTGCACTGGGGCGAAATGGGCACCAAATGGGGCGTGAACCGCACCGTCGCGCAGATTCACGCGCTGCTTTACATTTTGGGTAAGCCGATGAATGCCGACGAAATTTGCGAAACGCTAAACGTGGCGCGCTCGAATGTTTCCAACAGCATTAAAGAGTTGCAGTCGCTGCAACTGGTGAGTGTTACCCATATTTTGGGCGACAGGCGCGATTATTTCGCCACATCCGACGATGTGTGGACACTGTTTCGCACCATTGTGGAGCAACGCCAGCGCCGCGAAATTGAGCCGACTTTGGCGTTTTTGAACGAGCTGGCAAACAGCCCCGAATTTGCGCAGGAAAACGAAGCCGTGCGCCGCCGCATCACCGAAACGCGCGATTTCATCGGCACACTCACCAGTTGGGCGAACGAGATGTTGAAGCTGTCCACCACCACGCTGGCGCGCGTGTTGAAGCTGGGTGCGAGTATTCAGAAATTTTTGCGTTAGGAGCGGGGCATGAATGAATGGGGCATTATGCTGCCGCTGTTGGCGATTGCGCTGGCGATTATTGGGTATCGCCATTTGGCGAAAAGGCAGCCTGAATATCCGAATGGGCAGGCGATTGGCGTGTTTACGCTGTTAGGCGGTGGACTGGGCGGGCTGCTGATTATTGTGTTCGCTATGGTTGTGGATGCGTTGCGAGGACATTTTGATATGCCGCTATTTATAATGATTGCCTTTATAGTTGGTGGCTCTGCAATCGGCTGCTTGCCTGCCACGCTGTGCGGTTTAATCTTGGCCTGGCGGCGTTGCACGCGCTCGTGGAAAAGCGCGGGTTTGGCGGCGCTGGTGGGCAGCGTGGCAAGCGTGCTGTTTACGTTGCTGTGGACATCTGATGACGTGGTGATTTTATTTGGTTTTGTGGGTGCGTTGGCAGCGGCGATTTTGGCGGCGTTGGTGTTGCCCAAGGCAGAATAATGCCGTTTCAGGCTGCCTTCAAAAGCAGGATAAGGCAGCCTGAAATCCAATCTCTCAAAAATTTTTCCCCATTTATTTCACTTTTAACAGAAATTTAGGAACAAAACAAATGAACGCTCCCTATCCCGCCGCCCGCGTTATCGCGCTGTACACCTTACTTGCCCCCGTTCTATTCGGCTTCGGCGTGGGGCTGCCGCTGGGCGTGTTGATGCTGCCTGTGGTGTTGGCGAGCCTGCTGTATGGTTGGTTGCCTGCGCTGGCGTGTGGCATTTGGCTGGCGGTATGGCGCACGCGCGGCACGCGCTGGGGGCGGCTGCACGCGGTGGGTTTGTGTACAGCGGTGGCGGTGGGGGCGACGCTGTGGCTGGATAAATCGGTGGCGCAATCGGATTGGCTGGTTTGGGTGGCGTTGTGGGGCGGGGCGGCGGCGATGATTGCGGCGTGGTGTTTTTTGCCTGCGCCGCTGGTTGCGCCCGCTGCGGAGGAGGGGCGCGATGAAACGGCTTGATTGTTTGGTGTACAGCATGGCGTTTTTGTGGCTGTGGAGCGGGATTCAACCTGCGTTGTTTGTGCTGCCGCAGTCGTTGGATTTGCTGGCGCGGGTTGGTTTTCAGGCTGCCTATTGTTTGCCCATGTTCGCGCTATCTTGCGCGTTGGACGTGTTTTTTGGACTGGGCTGTTGCACGCGTTTGCGTGATTGCGCGTGGTTTTGGGCGGCGCAGGCGGCGGTGGTGCTGGGGTATAGCGTGATTATTGCTTTCAGGCTGCCTGAAATGTGGGCGCACCCGTTTGCGCCGTTGGTGAAAAATGTGCCGATTTTGGCAGTATTGATTTATTTGTGTGATGCAAACAGGAGGGCGCAGCCATGAATGCGTATTTAATTGTGAAAACCTTGCATATTTTGTCGGCAACGTTGATGGTAGGCACGGGCTTTGGTACAGCGTTTTATTTGTTCTGGGCAAACCGCTCGGGCTCGGTGGCGGCGCAAGCGGTGGTGGGGCGGTGGGTGATGAAGGCGGATTGGTGGTTTACCACGCCTGCGGTGATTTTTCAGCCGCTGTCGGGCTTGTGGCTGCTGCATCAAATGGGCATGCCGCTGTCGTGGAGCGGGGCTTGGCTGTGGGTGAAGTGGACGCTGGTGTTGTACGCGCTGGCGGGCGCGTGTTGGCTGCCCGTGGTGTGGCTGCAAATTCAAATGGCGCGGTTGTCGGCAGCGGCTTGGGCGGCGGGGGAAACACGCCTGCCCGCGCGTTATCGGCGTTGCCAGCTTTGCTGGGAGCTGCTCGGCTACCCCGCGTTTTGCGCCACCGTGGTGATTTATTTTTTAATGGTAATGAAACCGATTTAACAAGGCTAATTGCGCTTGGATTACAATTTAGGCAGCCTGAAAAAGGCGTTTGGCGAAGCGCAAGGTTTGGTTTTGCCAGCGCACGGCTTGCAAGCAAGCCAAAGGGCGTGTTGGCAATCAACATTTTGGCGGCTTTTGCGCCATAAGACGGCATCTGCCGCGTTAAAAACACTCGCCTATGAATGGCATAGGCTCGTATTTTTGCCTTGCATCTACCGCCTTCTGACGCAAAATCTGCAGCAAAAGTTGAATGCCAACACGCCCGAGGCGCGGGGAACGTATCCCGTAGCTCAAGCTGCCGCGCCCGCGTTTCAGGCTGCCTTGTAAGCCAATCGCATAAGGCAGCCCGAAAAAGGGATTAGCGAAGCACAAGCGTTTTGCTTTGCCAGCGCAATGGTTTGCCAACAAGCCAAAGGGCGTGTTGGGAACGTATCCCGTAGCTTGCCCCCGCGTTTTCAGGCTGTCTTGTAACCAATCCCACAAGGAGACCTAACATGAAAAAATCCATCCTACTCACCGCGCTTGCCCTAGCCAGCACCGACGCGCTCGCCTGCCACCAGCCCCCCAAACGCTTCTATCCGCAGCCCGAGCAATCCACCACCGCCGCCCCCGCCGCGCAACAATGGACGCACCCCAGCAAAGCCACCCCCGCGCCAGAAGCCAGCGCACCCGCTAGCAAATAGCGCGTAACCGTGTGGCGCAGCAATCGCCTTGCGCCACACGCCCCATTCCGCCCATTTTCCGAGAACCCCCATGAAACCCCTAGCCCTAATCGCCACGCTTGCCCTCATCGCCAGCCCCGCGCTTGCCGAGCCGCGCCCCATATCCTGCGTGGACACCAGCATAGACAACCCACCCATAGACAAAGCCTCCTCCGCCCAATGCAGCCCCCGCCCCGACGGCGGGCAAACCTGCCGCCGCTATTGGCTCAATTCAGGCAATCTCGCCAGCGAAAGCCAACACGATGCCCAAGGGCGCGAACAAGGCATCAGCAAAACCTATTATTCCAACGGCAGCCTGAAAACCAGCACCGCCTACCAAAACGGTGAAAAACACGGCGCAGCCCAAAGCTACGCCGCAGACGGCACGCTGCAAACCACCACGCACTATTGCCACGATGCCGAATGCCCGAGTGCGCAGAAATAAACGTTTTCAGGCTGCCCTAAATCAATCAAAGGCAGCCTGAAATCTATAGTCGTTCCAATTAAGTCTTATACAAGGCGGCGAGTCGCAGATAGTACAAGTAGTACAGCAAGACGAGCCAACGCTGTATAAGGCTTAATTGGAGCGACTATAAAATGGAACGGCGGCGGATTACCGCCAAATGGCTGATTAAACAGAGTATGACTGCTTTGCCAAGATGTCGGCGAGCCGACAATGCTCCATCGGTTGTCGGTTTTGCAAAAGGTTTTCAGGCTGCCTTCAATCAACCCAAAGGCAGCCTGAAACCCACAAAATCCCCACCCCAAAGGCACAACAATGAAACCCACCGCACCCCTCGCCGCAATCCTACTCAGCATCACACTCGCCCCCGCGCACGCCCTTGTAATCCACCCCGACATCTGGTTCAGCAGCGACAACGGCAATATCCAATGCGGCGGTTATTCGCAATACAGCAGCGGCGTCGTCTGCGAAATCTACCAACGTACCGACAACATTCAGCCGCGCACCGCCCGCCCCGAAGCCTGCCAAAAACGCGATTGGGGCTACCGCTTCGCATTAGACGACTATGGCGAAGCCCGCGCCTTTTGCGTGGACGACACGCTCCACTCCCTCGGCACAACCCCGCTGGCAAACGGCAAAACCCAGCGCAGAAAAAACTGGCGATGCACCGCCCAAGCACACAGCATCACCTGCCAAAACGCCGACCATCACGGCTTCACGCTCACCTCCATCCAACAACGCTTTTTCTAGGATTACCACCATGACCGTCCACCCCAACTATCCCACCGACAAACTGGTCATCAAATATCTGCTCTGCGGCGGCGCAGTCGGTGGCTTGATTATGGGCACATTTGCGTTGCCAAGGCAGCCTGAAAAGGGTGAGTTGAAGTAGGGAGTGGCTTTGCCGAATGAGGTTTCAGGCTGCCTTTGGGGTTGAGCAACGCCTTAGCCTGAAATCTTTGTCAAATGCCCAACCCCCAAGCAACGTCATTCCCGCGCAGGCGGGAATCTTGGCTAAATTTTCATAATAAATTGTTTTTACAAAATTTTCTAAACGTAAAACAAGATTCCCGCCTACGCGGGAATGACGGCAGTTGTTGTGTTTCAGACTGCCTTGGGGCTTGTGCAAAGGTTTTCAGGCTGCCTTTGGCGTTCGCAAAAACCGCCCCAACCCAACAATCCAATCAGCAACAATAAGGAACGATGCAAAATGAACATTCTTATCCTCGGCGGCAGCGGCTTTATCGGCAGCCGCGTAGCCAAAATCTTGCGCGAACGGCAGCACAACGTAACCACGCCATCGCACGCGGAATTGGACTTGATGCGGCTGGATTTGGACGCGGCGCAACGCTTGTTGCACGGGCAAGATTGCGTGGTGAACTGCGTTGGCGTGATGAGCCGCCATGCCGATGTGTTGGAGCGGGTGCATCATCACGCGCCGCAGCAGTTGGCGCATTTGGCGCGGGCGGCGGGCGTGCAAACGTGGGTGCAGTTGTCGGCATTGGGCGCGGACGCGGCGCATGAGGTGGCGTTTGTGGGCAGCAAGGGGCGTGGTGATGCGGCGGTGTGTGCCAGCGGTTTGCGGGTGAACATGGCGCGTCCGAGCGTGGTGTTTGGGTGCGGCGGGGCGAGTTGCGAGCTGTTTATTAAGCTGGCGCGATTGCCGGTGCTGGTGTTGCCTGCGGGCGGGCGGTTTGCGTTGCAGCCTGTGCACGCGGACGATGTGGCGCAGGCGTTGGCGAATATGGCGGAGCAGCCGTTGCCGCATGGCGCGGTGGTGAATATGGCAGGCAGCCTGAAAACCACGCTGGCGGGTTATTTGGCGATTTTGCGGCAAACGCTGCATCATCGTGCTGCGCCTGCGGTGTGGGCGTTGCCGATGGGGTTGCTGCGCCCTGTGTTGCCGTTGACGAATGTGTTGAGCAATGGCTTTTTGTCGTCAGGCAGCCTGAAATTGCTGGCGCAAGGCTCAGTGGCGGATACGGGGGATTTTGCGCGGCTGCTGGGGCGCGAGCCGTTGGGGGCGGAGGCGTTTTATCGGTATCCGTAAAAGGCAGCCTGAAACGGCTACGGCATATATCGCGCGGCAAACAACGCTACCACATCGCCCACATAAACGCTGTTTTGCTGCAAGCCTAAGGCGTTGAGTTGGAAATAGATAGCGCGAATTTCGTCCACTGTGAGCGCGACCGTGTGCGCGAGGCACGACAGCGCAAACGATTCCCACGCCATTTCGTGTTCGCCCACGCGCAGATAATGTTGAATGTTGCTGATGTCGTCTGGCGGGAAAGCGTGGGCGTATTTTTGGGCGAGGGCGGTGAGATAGGAGTCGCCGTGAGTTTGGTGCATGGTGGGGCTTTCTGAATCAATTAAAGACAGCCTGCGTGGCGCAGCAGCATTGCGAAGCCAAAATGCTACATTACACGCAATTATTTGTATTTACGCGACATATTTTTTGGTTGATACAAACAAAGTAATTTTATAAACAATGAGTTATTTACAAAAAATAGAAAAATTCCCGCCTATATAGGTTTTCATAGATGCAAAATCCAACAAGATTTAATAAAATGAAAAGGTCTGTAAAGACATCTTTACTATTTTATTTAACATAGGAATATTCAAATGAAAAAATTAACATTAGCCGTGCTTGTTTCGGCAGCTATGCTAAGCCTTTCTGCTTGTAGCAGTGGTGGCAGCAGTAATGGCATCAATGGCAATTTGTCTTTTATTGGACCAAAACCTACGCCTGCGCCTAAACCAGAGCCAACTCCGACCCCAACGCCAACTCCGACCCCAACGCCAACTCCGACCCCAACGCCAACTCCGACCCCAACGCCAACTCCGACCCCAACGCCAACTCCGACCCCAACGCCAACTCCGACCCCAACGCCAACTCCGACCCCAACGCCAACTCCGACCCCAACGCCAACTCCGACCCCAACGCCAACTCCGACCCCAACGCCAACTCCGACCCCAACGCCAACTCCGACCCCAACGCCAACTCCGACCCCAACGCCAACTCCGACCCCAACGCCAACTCCGACCCCAACGCCAACTCCGACCCCAACCCCGACTCCAACCCCGACCCCGACTCCAACCCCGACCCCAACGCCAACTCCAACCCCAACGCCAACGCCAACCCCAACCCCAACCCCAACCCCGGCTCCAAAACTGATTAGTGTCGGTTCTGCCTTTTACGCTAACCAAGATAATTTAGCCACTGCTCGCACCGCTTCTATTAGTGGCGAAAAAAACTCAATGGTTACCGTTAATGGGCGCACGATTCCCGTTTACGAATCAAGACTAGATAGTGCGCAGATACCGTTTAATGTTATGACTGATATTAATACTGCTGATAAGAGTGGTACTACTATGGTTAATACCAAAGGGATGAGTTATGTTCGTTTTGGTCACCATGTTCAATATCATGGTAAGGTGTACAATGATCCCAATGCACAGCATGAATATTATGCGTTTGCCATTGGTGATTTAACCCCTGTTGCTCAAATGCCGACCACAGGAAAAGCCCATTATCAAGGTAATGGTTCATACTACAGAGGTGAACACCCAACAAGTCTGCCATGGGGGCAACAATCTGACCAAGCTGATTTTTATGTTGATTTTGGCAATAAAACCATTGATGGGGTAGTAGGACTTCGTGGCATTCCACTAAGTGGCACCATTGAAGGTAACTCATTCAGCGGAACAAAAATTGACAACAGTCCACAATTTAATCGCAAAAGTGATGTCTTTATGACAGGTCATTTCTACGGTCCAAATGCTAATGAACTGGGCGGCGTGTTTAGAGGTACATACAACGGCGACAAAGTTATGGGCTCTTTTGGTGCAAGACAAATCAAAAATTAACCCATTTGGCAACCCACTCCCACAGGAGTGGGTTTTTCTATTTCTGACAATATTAAGGAGCCTGAAAACAGGATTTCCCCGTTTCAGGCTGCCTTTTGTAAACCCGTTATCAACAAACGTAAAAGCATTTTCAGGCTGCCTCATTATCCCCCGCTAAGGCAGCCTGAAAACCAATACAACGGTTTATCGTTTACAACCGAAACCCCGCATCAAACCCCAGCTCGCGTTTCGCTTTTTCACTAGACAGCCGCGCATCGTCATCCGCTGCGTTGTAAATGCCCGATTGCTCGCATTGCAACGCCAGCACCGCCGCGTGCGCCGCTGCTTCCGCGTGCACAGGCGGGGCAAAGTCCACAGGCGCATCAAAGCCCGTGCCCGCGCCATACAGACAGCCATAACGCAACACAACGCCGATAAACGCAGGGTCGGTGGTGATTTGCTGCTCCAAGCTGTGCACCGCGCGAGCGGTTTCGCCGTAAGCAGGCTCGGCAAAATCCAGCAGCGGCGCATCCTCGGTAACGGGCTGCGGCGCGTCGGGCGCGTACACAAACGCAATGCTTTGCGCGATGATTTTTTTCACGCCCGCCGCTTTTGCCGCGCGCACCAAATTGCGCGTGCCCTCGTCGCGGATGCGGGCATTGCGCACCAACGCGGCTTCCATTTGGTCGGCAGCCAAGCCATCGGGCAGGTCGGTGAGTTCGTGGAACACCACATCGGGGCGGATTTCGTCTAATTCTTTAAGCAAGCCATCGGCGTCAAACGCATCAATAAAATTATCGGCTTAATGCCGTGCGCCATCAGCATTTGCGCTTTGGCGGAGCTGCGCGTGGTGCCATACACTTCATGCCCAGCCGCCAGCAGCATTTTGCACAACGGCAAACCAATCACGCCGCTTGCGCCCGCCACAAACAGTTTTTGAGCCATTTCGTTTTCCTTTGGTAACGTTAAAAGCGCGCGATTATACGCAATGTTTCGCGCAACAAGGTTTTGCCAATAAAGCAACGCATCTAAAAGGCAGCCTGAAAAAGCCCGCCACAAACTTTCAGGCTGCCTTACAATTCCCACCCTTGTCATCATTCGCAAAAAGATTATGTCCCACTACGCCATCGGCGACCTACAAGGCTGCTACGCCGAGTTCACCGCCCTGCTCAACCAAATCCAATTCAACCCCAGCCGCGACACCCTTTGGCTGGTGGGCGACATCGTCAATCGCGGACCGCAATCGCTAGAATGCCTGCAATACTGTATGCAACACGAAAACAGCGTGCAAATTGTGCTCGGCAACCACGACCTACACCTGCTCGCCCTGATGCACGGCTACGGCAAACTCAAACACCGCGACACCCTCGATGCCATCCTCAACCACCCGCAAATGCCGCAAATGCGCGACTGGCTGCGCCAACAGCCGCTGATGCGCCACACCGCCAGCCACGCCCTTGTGCACGCAGGCATCCACCCCGATTGGAGCATCCCGCAAGCGCAAGCGCTTGCCAACGAAGTTGCCGCGCAGATTTCGGGCAGCCAAGCCCGTACATTCTTCGCGCAAATGTATGGCAACCACCCCAGCCAATGGCAGCCTGAAAGCCAAGGCATAGACCGTCTGCGCATCATCACCAACGTCTTCACCCGAATGCGCGTGCTCAACCCCGACAACAGCCTAGACTACGACTACAAAGAAACCTACGCGCGCATCCCCGCGCCCAAACGCGCATGGTTTGACGCGCCCCACCGCCAGCACACCAGCCACGAAATCATTTTCGGGCATTGGTCGGCGCTGGGTTACCGCCGCGAAAAACACATCTGGTCGCTGGATACAGGCGCGCTGTGGGGCGAAGAACTCACCGCCGTAAACATCCGCACAGGTGAACGCTTTACCCAGCCCAGCTTTCAGCGTAAACAATTTTGACTAACCCATTTTCAGGCTGCCTCAAATGAACGCCATCGAGGCAGCCTGAAATGTTTGTACGACCCACAACCAGATGGAGTGTCGGCAGCTCGCCGACATCACGCCAACCCGTAAAGCTCCGCTTGAACACAGGTTCTTATTGAGCGATGCGCCGTTGCCATTCCATTTTGGCTTTCAGGCTGCCTCAATCCCCGCCCAACATGTAAAGCAAACGCAAACCCATTTGACAACCCCATCCAAAAGCAGTCTAATCGCGCCCAGTCGTGGCAACCGCCACCCCAACGAAACGGAGACAACATGAAACGCATCCCCATCCTCACCGCCGCCCTGCTCGCCGCCACCACCTTCGCCGCCCAAGCCGCGCCCGCTGGCAGCGAAAGCGACATCGACAGCAAAAAAGAAGTCGCCTACACCTGCCAAATCCTGCAAGACAACAAACTGCAAAACATCAAACTCACCGCCATGTATGGCATCAAAAACAACCAACCCATCGTCGCCCAAGTGCGCATCAACGGCGTAATCACCCCCGGCATGTGGCGCGACACCAGCTTCAATCTACTCAACCGCTTTATCAGCAACGACCCCGCCGAGCGCACCACCGTGTGGACCACCATGCCCGCCGATGCCAGCAAACTCACCCAAGTGGATGGCGGCAAACTCTCCGTAGCCGAAAAAGCAGGCGCACAACAAAGCGTCATTGCCGACAACTGCCGCTTAGACAAAGCCGCCACCGCCAAACTCAACAAATAATCCCAAGGCAGCCTGAAAACTTTCAGATGCGCGTTTTAGCTTCGCTGAAACCCGCTTCGCCCGTTTTCAGGCTGCCCCGTTTCCCCGCATCCCAAGGCAGCCTGAAAACCCGTTCCCTTTCAGGCTGCCTCAATCACACCCGCCATGCTCACCCGCTATCTCACCCTTGTCAGCGTATTCGTCCTCATCGTCGTCATCATCCGCAACCTGCTCACCCGACGGCAACAACGCGCCATCGATGCCACCGCCAAACAAATCGCCGCCATCCTCCTGATGGGCAGCCTGATTGCCGCCGCCTACACCCTGCTCAAAGACTGAACGCCATGAACACCCCCATCACCGTAACCATGCTCGTCAAAAACGCCGAACGCTGCCTAGCCGAAGCCCTCAACGCCCTCGCCAGCTTCAACGAAGTGCTCTTGCTAGACAACGACTCCACCGACAACACCCTCACCATCGCCGCCCAATACCCCAACGTAACCCTCCACCACCACCCATTCGACGGCTTTGGCAACATGAAAAACCGCGCCGCCGCCCTCGCCAAAAACGACTGGATACTCAACATAGACAGCGACGAAATCATCACCCCCGAGCTGCTTGCCAGCATCCAACAAGCCGACCTAACGCAGCCTGAAAACATCTACGCCCTTAACCGCATCAACCACTACCAACGCCGCCCCATCACAGGCTGCGGCTGGTCGCCCGACATCATCCCCCGCCTCTACAACCGCACCCACACTCAATACAACCAACGCGCCGTCCACGAAGCCCTTATCATCCCCCAAGGCATCCGCCCCCAACTGCTGCAAGGTAATCTCAACCACTACACCTACGACAGCATCGAAGCCCTGATTAGCAAAATGCAACAATACAGCAGCCTATATGCCGAGCAAAACGCAGGGCAAAAAACCAGCAGCCCCCTTGCTGCCTTAATGCACGGCGCGTGGAGTTTCATCCGCAGCTACCTTCTCAAAAGCGGCTGGAAACACGGCGCAGACGGGCTCACCATCTGCCTCACCCAAGCCGCAGGCTCATACTACAAATACGCCAAACTCAACGAACGAAACCGCGCAATAAAAAGCCAACAACACATTGACACCCCCCCCGAAACCCACTAAAATCCGCCGTTTCTTTTATCTAATATTTATTGGAAACCATTTTATGAAAACCTTTTCAGCGAAACCGCATGAAGTGCAACGCGAATGGTTTGTGATTGATGCCACAGACAAAGTGCTTGGGCGCGTAGCAGCCGAAGTCGCCAGCCGTTTGCGTGGCAAACACAAACCAGAATACACCCCGCACGTTGATACAGGCGACTACATCATCGTCATCAACGCCGACAAACTGCGCGTAACAGGCAACAAATTTGAAGGCAAAAAATACTACCGCCACTCAGGCTTCCCCGGCGGCTTGTATGAGCGCACCTTCCGCCAAATGCAAGAAAAACAACCCGGTCGCGCATTAGAAGTAGCCGTAAAAGGCATGTTGCCCAAAGGGCCTTTGGGTTACGCCATGATTCGCAAACTCAAAGTTTATGCAGGCGCAGAACACCAACATGCCGCGCAACAACCCAAAGTACTTGAAATCAAATAAGGACACGACAAATGAACGGTAAATATTACTACGGCACAGGTCGCCGCAAAAGCTCAGTAGCCCGCGTGTTCTTGCAAAAAGGCAAAGGTGAAATCATCGTAAACGGTCGTCCCATTGATGAATTCTTTTCACGCGAAACCAGCCGCATGGTGGTGCGCCAACCTTTGGTTTTGACTGAAAACGTTGAAGCATTTGACATCAAAGTAAACGTAGTCGGCGGCGGCGAAACAGGACAGTCAGGCGCGATTCGCCACGGCATTACCCGTGCTTTGATTGACTATGACGCAGCATTGAAACCCGCGCTTTCGCAAGCAGGCTTCGTTACCCGCGATGCCCGCGAAGTGGAACGTAAAAAAGCAGGTTTGCGCAAAGCACGTCGCGCAAAACAATTCTCAAAACGTTAATCTGCGTTTATCCAAAAAACACTCTTCGGAGTGTTTTTTGTTTTTCGGATTATCTCGCGTGGAAATGCCGAATAAAAAAGCAGCCTGAAAACCATTTTGCGTTTTCAGGCTGCTTTATTGTTTACGCCTTAATTCTCAGGGCGGCATTCTTTATACAAAATTCTGTTGTTCGGCGCGGTTACCGTGCCGATGGTTACTTGGTCGTATGTGGTTGTGTCTACATACGCCGTGTCAATCATGTAGCCGCCCACTTTGCCGAATTTGGTGCCGGCAATGTCGGAATGGGCTAGATTGATGGGCAGGGTGCGGCGTTTGCCGTTGATTTTGGCAACGACTTTGGTAGGCAGATTTTGTTTGTTGAATGAATAGGTTACATCCAATGTTTTGTCGCCTTGGCAGTTGTAGTGCACGGTTTTTGGGGTCATGGCAAATGCCGTGCCGGAAGCGATTAAGGTTGCAGCAGCGATAAGCGTTGCAGCAAGTTTGTTCATGGTAAATCTCCTGTGTTTGTTTGCATCCCGACTGGGAAGGCGCGCATCTTACGCGGGGGGGTGTTAGTTTGGGTTTGGGGGGTGTAATCCTGTGTAATAAACAAATTTGAACCGTTTTGGTCATAATTCGCGCAAGAACGCTTGAATAAACGCGATTTTTTCCAGTTCGTTCATGGCGTTGAACGCGGCTTGGTTTTCGCGGATGTGGTCGATTAGGGGGTAGTATTCTTCGTCCACGTGGCGTTTGTCCAGTTTGCGCCCGAGGTTGCCCTCGTTGCTGCGCCCGAGAAATTTGGAAATCAGGTAATACGGCGATTTGAGCTTGAACAGCATTTCGCCCGTGTCGGCGTCAAACACCATAAAGCCTTCGTGTTCCACGGTTTTGAGCAGGGCTTTGAGTTCGCCGAATGTGATGTCGGTTAGGGTTTGCGGACGGGCGATGCCGTGCTCTTGGGCGATTTGGTCTAGCCGGCTTTCGGTGAATTGTTCGCCTGTGGCAACGTTGCGGATGCCGATTAGGGTTTCGCCGAATGTTTCTCGGATGATGTGGACATCGCCGGGGTCGGTGATTTCAAACATAAAGGTGTGGTTGGGATAGGCTTGGAATAGGGCTTCATACCGGGCGCAATGGGTTTGCAAGAGGCGGGCGAAATCGCTATCCAGCGAGCCTGTGGTGGAATAGAGGGTTCGGTTGTCGAAGGCTGCGCCGTGGCTGGGGTGGTTTTCAGGCAGCCGCACAAAGGTGCAGCAGCCGAGAAAGCCGTTCACTTTGACCACGGCGTTGAGGCGGTGGTTATCTGCGATGCGGATGGGGTAGCGGCTGTTGGCGGCGATGCGTTCGGAGTAGTTAAACACTTTGTTGAACGGTCGGATGATGATTTGGTTGTGTTGGTCTAACACGATGCCGCGCATTTCCAGCAGGGCGTTGTCAAAGCGGTTTTCGTAGAACACGCTGCGGGCGTATTTGAGCACGGAGAGCTGGGGATATTTTTTGCTGGGTTTGATGCTGAAATCGCGTTTGCCAAGGCGCAAGTAGTCTTCGGTGATGTAGGTGTGGCGGGTTGCATCGTATTGCGGGGCGCGGTTTTTGAATTGGGTCATTTCTTGAATTTTGGCGTGTTGTTCGGGCGACATGGGCTGCATGGCGGGGAGATGGATTTCGTCGCGCAGCGGGTTTTGGTTGAGCCTGATGTAGGCGGCGAGCACGCCGGCTTCGTCAACGCCGTGGGTGTTGGGGTGGAAATTGTGCAGGCGGTACACCTCGGTTTGAAAGCCGTGTTTGCGGGCGGCTTGCAGCATTTGGATGCAGGCGGCGGTTTTTTGGTTGGTGTTGGAATTGATGATGAGGATGTCGTGCTCGGGGTGTTGCTGCCCTTGTTTGAGCGCGGTTTTGAAGCGGGCGCGTCCTTTTTCTTGCGCGGCGGCGAGGGCTTCGCTGCTCCATTGGTATTCGCCGTTTGCGTTGGTGAGTTCTTGGTCGTTTTCTATGTGGACGATTTGGGCGTGGGGATGGGCGCTTTGGAATCGGGCGATGAGTTCGGCGGCGTGGGTGGTTTTGCCCGAGCCTTGGTGTCCGCGCAGGAGAATGAATTTTTGCATGGTGGGGGTTCCTTAGGTGTTGGGGTTGGCGGGCAGCGGCGCGTTACCCGTTTTAACTTCGTTGAAGCCTACGGTTTTCAGGCTGCCTTTATGCGGTTTGGGCATGGGGGCGGTTTATAAGGCAGCCTGAAAACGGGCGACGCATCGGCAAAACAGGTTTTCAGGCTGCCGCTGTTTCCAAAATATAGCGCACGCTGCTTTGCCGCACGAATGCGCGGCGGTTGTCGGGCAGGCGCAGCACGAACAAGCCGTCCCAGCCGCCGAACGGGTTATTCTCGCCGCGGATTTGCCCGATGATGGCGACGTTGTCAAACATTTGCCTGTCGGACATTTTGATTTGGTAGCGCATATCGGGGCGGATTTTAACGGCATCTTGCGCGGCGGGGAGCGATTGGGCGCGGAGCTGTTCCACGCGGCGGTTTTCGCGTCGGATGGCGATGATGATGTAAACGGCAAGCAGCAGAAACGCGCTTGCAATGGTTTGCCATAGGGTCATGGGGGATTTCCTTTGGATAGGCAGCCTGAAAACGGGTGGCGCGTGCCATTTGGTTTTCAGGCTGCCTTTGTTGCGCTTAAGCTGCCCAGCGCGGCGGGTTGAAGAAAAAACGTTCTGCCAAAATGGCTTTTCAGGCTGCCTGAAACCATCGGGCAAGCCGTTTGGTGACGATTGCGCGTGTTTACATGGCTTCGGGCAGCGCGATGCGTTCAATCTCGTCCACCCAAAAATCCGCGCTCATGCCGCGTTCGGCAAACGTGCCGATGAGGCTGAACACGCTGTCGCTGAACCCACCGATATTCAGAATATCGCTGCGGTTTTGCGCCTGCGCGGTGGTGTAGGGCTGAATATCCAGACAAACCAGCTTGGCTTGCGGGCAGCGGCGTTTGAGCGTGTCCCATTCTTTCATCAGGCTGGTTTTGCTGTTCCAATGTTGCTCGCGGTCTGCCCAGCTTTCGTTGTCCGACACCATAATCAGCAAGTCCACCTCGGCTTTGCGGCGGTTCAGCTCCGCCAAGGGCGCGCTGCACATTGTGCCGCCACCGCAAATGCGGGCGAGTTTTTCCGCATTGGTCATGATGCTGTCGCGCGGATTGAGGCGCACATCCACCACGCGGGTTTCAAACGGCAGCACCTGTGCGTGCGGATTGGTGCGCAACATGGCGGCGGACAGCAACGCCGCCACGTCCACGCACGTTGTCGCGCTGGTTGCTGAGCCGCGATAGCCGGTAACGGGGCTGTTCATCGAGCCCGACACATCGGGGCACACCACCACATTGCCTTGAATACTGGGCACGTTTTTCACCGCCAGCTCCATCGCGTCTTGCAGCGCATCGCGGATGGCGTGCGGCATTTCGTCCGATGCAGCCTGAAACGCGGTCAATAATTGATACGGCAACACCCGCGCCCGCGCAATCGCCTCGGCATCGCGCAGTTTGTCGGCAACAAGGCGCACGTTGGCTTGGTCGGCAAACACGCCGTGTCGTTGAAACGTATTCAGATTTTGGCGCACCTGCTGCCAAGAGCCGTTTGCCGCAATCTGCGCCCAAGCCGCCGCGTCCAAATCCAGCGCGGTGAGCATTTGGAACGGCACATCGGGCAGGCAGCCTGAACGGGTTTTTTTATACTGTTCAAACGCTTGCGTAAGCGGGGGCAAGGCTTCGGCATCGTAGGGTTTGCCAATCAGCCATGCGAACCACGCGGCACGCCACGCTTCGCGCGGTTTCGGATGCACCATTTTTACCACGTCAGCCAGCGAAGGATTGTTGCCCACCGCCGCGTTCAACAATTGGCGTTCGCTTGCCGACAGCAGCCATTGCTGCACCAGTTTTTTCGGACGCGAGCCAAACGATTTTCTCCCCACCGCACCGCTGCGCACCATCTGCGCGAAGTTGCGCAGCATTTTGCCGTTGTCCGCCACGCGGTCAAACACACGCGCCAGCATCGCCACGTCTTTTTGCGCCAACACCGCCAGCAGAAGCGCGGGCATGTCTTTCATATAACCATGCTCGCGCGCATAAATCGCGGTTTTGGCGATAAATTCCGCATCCAAGCCGTTTGCCAGCGCAAGCACCTGCGCCAACTGGTTTTCGGCGGTGGCGTAAAAAGTGCTGTTTAGGCAGCCTGTTGTCGCCAGCTGCGCGAGCTGTTGTTTGGGGGAAAGGGTGTATGCCAAGCCACCCGCTTCGTTGCGCGTGTCGGCATGGAAAAGTTTTTGTTTGACGGATTGGAACAAGTTGGTATTAGCCATTTTCATTTCCTTTTTAATTTTAATCAGTAATATTTATTAGGCAGTCTGAAAGCTAGTTGCCCAGCAATTTCTGCCAAAATCCTTGCTTTTGCGGGGCTTGGGGTGTGGCTTCGGGCGCGAGTGCATCGGCAAGCCGCCCCGTTAGCCAATATTCGCCCTGTATCACATTGCCTTGCTGCGGCGTATCGGCAAAGGCTTCGGCAGGGTAAACCACCGACCAAACGCCGCCAAATGTTGCGATTTCGCAGTAATAAAACGGCTGCTGGGTGAGCGTGTTGTGCCGTTTTTCTGCCGTGCGCACAATGCCTGTAAACAAGGCGCGGGCTGCGGGGCGTGCGCCCTCGGGCGCGTTTTCATCCATAAACATTCCGCTGGGGATAAAACTTTGCGCCGCCCATTTCAATTCTTGCGTTTCTTGGCTGGCGGCAAACGCGGCTTCGCTGGCAAATAATTCTGCTGATTCGGCAAAGGCGCACACCGCGATTTTTTGCGCCGTGCCAACGGCGGTTTGCGGAAAAGATGCGATGTCGGGAATATCCACAATAAAGGGATAGTCGCCATCTACGCATTCGCCGTTTTCCGATGCGCTGCCGTTTTACCAAACATGGGCAAAGCCTGTGCCATCGTCAAAACCGTCATCATATTGATTGGCAGCAACATGGCTTATCCACACCGATTGGAGGCAGCCTGAAAAATACGGCTCAGCCGAGAAAAATTCGTTGTCTTGATTGATGCCTACCCACAGCTCCGCGCCGCTGGCATCGCGGTAAACCGCATAATCGCCAATCATTTGCGCGTGTGGCGAAACTTGGTTGATTAGGGCAGACAGTGTTTCTTTGCTGGTGATGCCTGTAAATCCAATGGTGTCGTAATGGCTCATGGTTTTTCCTTTGGTATCGTGTTTAAGGCAGCCTGAAAACCGTTTAGGCAGCCTGAAATAAGGCGGCAGCGCAGCAGCAAGGGGTGTAGAAATGCGTATCGTGGAAGGATGTAATTCCTACGGTATCTGCTGCGATGCCGAAAAGGTGGACGACCAGAACAACGAGATGTCTCACGTTTGGCAACGCGGCGGGGATTCGAACCCCTTAAACCGATGTAATCTTGTTTGCATTCGCCCAAAAAGGGCGGCACACCCGACAGCAAGAAATAAAGAAATCATGTACCGCGCGCTAACCGTCTGCGCTACCCCGCCATAATGGAGACGGGGGCAGGACTCGAACCTGCGACCTCGGGCACCCTATGCTGTAATTCCTTCGGCATCTGCCGTTGTGCCATAAAAAGGGCGGGCGACTAAATCGGCTGGTTGTTTTTCCTGAGCTATAACGTTTGCACGCCATCGGGATTTGAACCCGAGACCTACGGTTTCAGCCGTTGCTCTACCTGTAAACCAGCCAGCATTCACCCGAAAGGGGCGCACGTTGCAACAAAAGATGAAGAAATAATCGTGCTCTACCTAACTGAGCTACTCTGCCATTGATACGGCAGAGACGGGACTCGAACCCGCGACCACGAGCGTGATAGGCTGTAATTCCTTCGGCATTTGCATCGTGCTTGTGGGGTATATTGCAAACAACGTGCCAACGATGCCAAAACAGCGCAAAATAATTTGTAATAACATGAAAACAAAGAGAATATATTTTTGAAACCTGTTTTCAGGCTGCCTGAATAATCCATAAAAACTAGCTAAAAAGCTAGCCAAATAGCTTATAATCTTGCGCGTAAATTCCCGCGCATCCATTTTCAGGCTGTCTATTGCGTCAGAATTAAGAACCGGTATTCACTATTTCCATAGGCAGATTTGATGACATAAAAGCGTGGATACAAGGCAAAAAGCACAGCAAGGTGAACACCTTGCGCGCATTTTTAACGCGGTAGCCGCGTTTTTAGGGCATTAAAGATGCCTATGGAAATAGTGAATACAGGTTCTAAATAGCGCAATGCCATGCCCACAAAGGCAGCCTGAAAACCCACAAAAGGACAACCATCATGCCCAAAACCCAAGTCGTCCTCTCCTTTCTCGGCACCGTGTTAGACAACGGCTTCGGGCAAGCCCGTTGGCAAAAATGGCGGCCCAACATCGCCCTGCACCAACGCGCCGACATCAGCTTCAACCGCATGGAGCTGTTTTACAGCGAGCGATACCGCCCGCTTGCCGAGCGGGTGCGCGACGATATTGGCGAGCTGCGCCCCGATACCCAAGTCAATCTGATAAACATGGAGCTGGCAAACCCTTGGGATTTCAGCGAAGTCTATACCAAACTGCACGATTGGGCGGCATCCTATCCCTTTGATACAGAGGCAGAAAATTATTACACCCATATCACCACGGGCACGCACGTTGCCCAAATTTGCCTGTTTTTGCTAGTGGAAAGCCGCCAAATTCCCAGCGTGCTGCTGCAAACCGCGCCGCCGAAAAACCAAAAGCGCAGCATGGCGCAAGGCGATGTGGGCGGCTTGGATGTGATAGACCTAGATTTGGCGCGGTATGACGTGTTAGCCGAGCGGCTGGCTGCCGTGCGCGATGATGCGGTGCGCTATTTGAAAAGCGGCATCGCCACGAAAAACCAATCGTTTAACAACATGATTGCCGAGATAGAGCAAGTGGCACTCAATTCGCCGTCGCCCATTTTGTTAAGCGGGGCAACGGGCGCAGGCAAATCCATGCTGGCGCGGCGGATTTACGAGCTGAAAAAAGCCAGACACTTGATTACAGGGCATTTTGTGGATGTGAACTGCGCCACCTTGCGCGGCGATGGCGCGGCATCGGCGTTGTTTGGACACAAAAAAGGCGCGTTTACAGGCGCGGCAGACAAGCGCGATGGTTGGCTGAAAACCGCCGATAAAGGCGTGTTGTTTTTAGACGAAATTGGCGAATTGGGCTTGGATGAGCAAGCTATGTTGCTCAAAGCCATTGAAGAGAAACAGTTTTACCCCGTGGGCAGCGACAGCGAAGTGAAAAGCAATTTTCAGCTCATTGCTGGCACCAACCGCGATTTGCGCCGCGAAGTGCAAGCGGGGCGGTTTCGTGAAGATTTGTTCGCCCGCATCAATATTTGGCATTACACGCTGCCTGCGCTCGCCGATCGCCGCGAAGACATCGCGCCCAATATTGAACACCAGCTTGCCCTTGCCGCGCAGGAGCTTGGTCGCGCCACGCGGTTCAACAAGGAAGCCTACGCGCTGTATTTGGACTTTGCCCTGTCGCGTCAATCGCTGTGGCGCGGCAATTTCCGCGATTTAGCCGCCAGCATCATGCGCTTGGCAACGCTGGCGCCGCAGGGCAGAATTTCCACTGATTTGGTTCGCGCCGAAATCGCCCGTTTGCAGTATTTATGGGTGGAAGACGACGATAACCACACCGCAAAACCCGTTTTCAGGCTGCCTGAAAGCATCCGCCGCGAAGAATGGGATTTGTTTGATTTGCAGCAGCTGGAAAACGTGCTGGCGGTTTGCCACCAAAGCAAAAACATGGCAGAAGCAGGGCGCGCGCTGTTCAACGTATCGCGCAACAGCCGCAGCACGCCCAACGACAGCGACAGGCTGCGGAAATATTTGGCGCGATTTGGTTTAACATGGGCGGATGCGGTGGCGTAAAGCAGAGGCAGCCTGAAACCTTTGCAAAACCCCAGAGGCAGCCTGCGTAGCGAAGCGGAGTTGCGAAGCTAAAAATAAGAAATGCCGTCATTCCCGCGCAGGCGGGAATCTTGGTTGGACTTAAACAACAGATTGTTTTTACAATCATTTATGAATATCAAGCAAGATTCCCGCCTGCGCGGGAATGACGGATGTGATTATTTCTTGTTTTATTTTAGGTTTTGCAAAGGGTTCAGCCTGAAAATCCAAATGCCCATATTGCGACCCAAATTTTACCCTAAAAACACAGCAGCCCATTTTGTTTTGGTAACCCACTTCGTTTGTTTCAGGCTGCCTCGACCATCACGAAAGCCCCACCATGCCACAAATCTATTTCACCTCCGACCTGCATTTCTCGCATAAAAACATCGCCAAATTCTGCCCGCAATTTCGTCCCGCCGCGCCATCGCTGGAAGAGTTAGACGAATACATGATTGCTCGTTGGAACGAAACCGTGCAGCCCGAAGACACCGTGTACAACCTCGGCGACGTATCCTTTGCCCACGACCTGAAAAAAATAGAAGCCATTTTGCGCCGCCTCAACGGGCAGCACCACCTAATCCTCGGCAACCACGACGACCTCATCAGCCGCAACAAAAAACGCTTTTTGAACACGCCCAAAGCCGACGGCCATCCCATGCTGTCCACCATCCGCAGCTACCAAAAAATCAAACTGCCCGAAATCAACAACTCCTTGATTTTGTTTCACTATCCCATTAACGAATGGGACGGCTGCCACAAAGGCTGGTATCACCTATACGGGCATTTGCACGACCGCGTTGCCCAAATGCCGGGGCGCGCGCTCAATGTGGGCTGGGATTTGCACGGGCGCTTCCTCACTGCGCAAGACATCGACGGCTATCTGCGCGCGCTGCCCGCCATCCAACGCTTTGACGACCGCGCCAACACCATCGCAGGCAGCGATGTAAACGATGCCGCCGCGCAAATCCGCGCCAAACTGGCGGAGTTCAACGCATAAGGCAGCCTGAAAACGCTGTTAATCCCGCAACCAATGGTGCGTTGGTGGCTCGCCGACATCCTGTTCACAAGCGCACGCCTGTTTAGTTTCAACACGCCATTGGGCAATCATCTCTCGCTGTTTCATTTTCAGGCTGCCCTTGCGAAATACAAACGGCAGCCTGAAACTCAAAATGGAGCGGCGGCGGCTTGCCGCCAAATGGCTACAAACAGAGCATGACTGGTTTGCCAAAATGTCGGCGAGCCGCCGATGCTCCATCGGTTGCAGGTTTTGCAAAGGTTTCAGCCTGAAAATAACGCCGTCATTCCCGCATAAAAATGGCATTTCTTGATGAATGGCGCATTCAGCAAACCCCCGCCTTAAAAACCAAATAACACCCCCATCGCCCACAAAAAAGGCAGCCTGAAAACGGTATAAACCCATTTTCAGGCTGCCTCAATCATATTCAAACTATCGCGGAGGCCCCGCCATCTCTCTTTCAACCGCCTCTGCTTTTTCCGCCGCCCCCATTTCCGACATCACCACCTTTTCGCCCTCGTTCAAGCCCGATTTCACTTCCGTGTTCATGCTGTCTTTCAAGCCCGTTTGAATCTCCCTATCCACCGCCTGATTGTTCGCCTCCAGCACCCGCACAAATTTCTTGCCATCCTTGGTTTTAATCGCCACAGTCGGCACCATCAAAACATTATCCGCCGAAGCAATTTCCACCGTGTTTTGCGTGGTCATCCCAATCGCCAGCTTGCCCTCAGGATTAGGCACCGTCGCTCGCGCATAATAATAAATCGCGTTAGAAGTCGTATCGGTAGATTTGCTGTATGAACCTTGCGACATCGTGGTTAAACCGGGGTCAATGCTGTCCAACTTCGCGCTAATCGGCGTATCAGGCTCAGACAAAATCGTAAAATTCACCGTTTGCCCCGCCTTTACCTTGGTTGCATCGCCCTCCGCAATTTGCATTTTGTTGGTCATGCTCGTCAAATCCGCAATCTGCACCACAGTAGGCGAAGTTTGGCTGGAATTGATGGTTTGCCCTTGCTCTACCACCAACGAAACCACCGTGCCCGCAGAAGGCGCAGTAATCCGCGTGTAGCCCAAATCTTTTTCCGCTGTGTTAATCGCAATTTGCGTTTGGTGGATAGACGATTGTAACTCTTTGATTTTCGCGCGATTGGTAGCCAAGCTGTCTTCCGTTGCCTCAAATTCCTCTTTGGACACCGCATCCGCGCTGGCTAGCGATTTATAACGGCTGTATTTGCGCTGCGCAATTTTCAACGCCACCTGCGCCGATTCCAACTGCGCCTGATAAGTTTGCAACTGCGCCTTGCGCGTGTTGACTTCGTTCACTTGGGTAACATTATCAATTTCCGCAATCAAATCGCCTTCTTTCACCACATCGCCGATTTTAACGTGCATCTTTTTGATTTGCCCCGACACCTGCGCGCCCACGTCCACCAAATTTGTCGCCGCAATCTCGCCCGTAGCTGACACCGTTTGCGCGATTTTGCCGCGTTTCACCTCTTCCGTAATAAAAGTTGCCTCATTTTTGGGCTGCATTTTTTGATAACCATACCAACCCAATCCAGCCAAAATCACCAATGCGGCAACCCATTTAAACACTTTTTTCATCATTTTTTGCGTGTAATGTTAAAGACAGCGCATCATAAAGGATAAACCGCCCAAATCCAAGCAGCCGCGCCCTTGCAGCAACGGCAAACAATTGAAAACAAGGCAAAATCGCTGCACACGTTTACACAAATTTTCAGGCAGCCTGAAAACGCTTTGTAACAAAATTACCAATATAAACAAACAAATATTAACGAGTGTAAAACTTTTGCAAACAAAGCCCTTGCGATAGTTAAGAAAAGCTGGTTTAATTCACGCTTTCGCAACGCAGCGATGCGGGTGATTAGCTCAGTTGGTAGAGCGTCTGCCTTACAAGCAGAATGTCGGCGGTTCGACTCCGTCATCACCCACCAGTTTTTGGCAGGTGCTTTAACGGCAGTTGTCATGCGCGGTGGTAGCTCAGTTGGTTAGAGTACCGGCCTGTCACGCCGGTGGTCGCGGGTTCGAGCCCCGTCCACCGCGCCAAAAATTTCATAAAAAGTTTCATCATGTATCCTTTCGTAAATCCTTTGGTTTGATTTAAACCTGTCTAACTCTTTGGTCTCCTTTCCCAAAGAGTTATTTTTTTGCCTATCAGGCAGCCTGAAACGGCAAATGCAACAATCCGCAAGGTGTGCAACTTTGCTGCGCACGCCGTAGCCAAGCGCAGAGGCAGCCTGAAACCCAAAATCTGCTTTTCCCCATCTTTCAAAGCACATACAATTCTTTTCTTTCCCATTTCTTTACATCAATTATGACCGTCCCTTTTATTGAATTTCAAAACGTTGCCTTTGCCTATGGCGCGCGTCCGATTTTGCAGAACGTGAGTTTTGCGGTGGAGCAAGGGCGGTTTGCCGCGATTATGGGCGGCTCGGGCAGCGGCAAAACCACGCTGATGCGCTTGATTACCGGGCAGCTTCGCCCCAGCGCGGGCAAGGTTTTGCTCAACGGGCGCGATTTGGGCGCGTTTTCGGCGGGCGAATTAAACGAACACCGCCGCCGCATGGGTGTGTTGTTTCAGCAGGGCGCGCTGTTTACCGATTTGAACGTGTTTGATAATTTGGCGTTTCCGATGCGCGAATTAACAGAGCTGCCTGAAAGCGTGATACGCGATTTGGTGCTGTTAAAGCTCAATGCGGTGGGCTTGCGCGGCGTGGAAAAGCTGATGCCGGCGGAATTATCGGGCGGCATGGCGCGGCGCGTGGCATTGGCACGCACGATTGCGCTAGACCCCGAGCTGATGCTGTTTGACGAGCCGTTCACGGGGCTAGACCCGATTTCGCTGGGCGTGATCGCGCATTTGATTCATCGGGTTACCAAATCGCTGCGCTCCACCAGCATTATGGTTACGCACGATGTGGGGCATTCGCTGAACTTGGTGGACCAAATTATTTTCTTGGCGCATGGCGAGATTGTGTTTTCAGGCAGCCCTGCCGAGATGGAACGCAGCGATTCGGATTGGGTGCGGCAGTTTGTGCGCGGCGAGCCCAATGGGCCGGTGGCGTTTCGTTATCCCGCGAAAACGAGTTTGCAGCAAGATTTGTGGGTGGCAAAAGGATGAACGCACTGCCTGAAACCTATGGCGGCTATGCCGTTCCCGCCGATTACCGCGCGTTTGCGCAAAGCCTTGCGGCGGAACGCATCTACGCTTATCCCCTGCCAAATATAACGCTTGATTTAATCCTTCTGCCCGCTGCCTAATTATGGCGCTGTCGTTTGATTTTGCCGATTGGCAGGACGAGAAATAAGGTTTCAGGCTGCCTCAAATGAATAAGGCAGCCTGAAAATGGATTTTAAAGAAAGGCAAACCATGCCGATTGCGCTGTATCACGAATGGCAAAGCCATCCCACGATTCTTGATTTCGCCGACCCATGCGCGTTGATGCGGCGGCTGCGGCAAATCCCGCTTGCCGAAATCCAGCAGCAGCCTGCGCTGTTGCAGCACATCCAAATCTCGCATCAGCATAATGGAGTGTTTGAGCTGGGCGAGGCGGACGCGCCGATGTTTGCCGAATTTGTGGCGTGGGTAAAAGGTCTATTGGTGTATAATCTTGATTTTTCACAATATACTGACAGTTTAGGTGTGCGTTTTGCCATCGCGGGCTGATTAAGCCGTTTCAGGCTGCCTTATATTGAAAGGAGTACCACCATGAACGTATTGAAACACCACATCCAAAACGAAGACCGCGAGCTGGAATGGGCGCTGAACTACAACGCGCCCAATGCGGGCACGCCGGCGTGGTTTTTGTATCCCATCACGCTGTTTAAAACCGCCGTGCGCCTGCCCAATGCGGCGTTTGCACTGGCGGTTGTGTTGAGCCTGTCGCTGTTTACCTGGCAGCCGTGGATAAGCCTGATTTTAACCGCCGCGTTCGGCGGCTTGTGGTATGTGTCGTATCAAGACGAGCTGGGCACCAGCGTGTCGCTCAATTTGTATGACAACGAGTGCTACATTGAAAACGGGCGCGACGCGCAAACCATTGAATTAAAAGGCTGCAAATTTATTGTGAACAGCGTGGGCAAGGGCGCGGAGCTGGTGTTGAAAAATCGCGATGGTGAGCAAACCATTTTGCGCCTGTGCGATGCCGACGAGGGCGAAGTGAACATCCTAAAACGCTTGGCAAAATACATAGAACATTGCATCGCCACGCCTGCCGAATATCCCACCGAATCTTCGGGCAACACGATTATTTTGAACGAGCCATCATTCCAACCCAATAAGCAGCCTGAAAACCCCGCTGCCGACCCATTTAACGAGCCTGTGTTTGGCAACGCCGCGGGCAACGGAAGTAACGATAACGCCCCAGTCGCCGACCCCTTTGCCTATGGGCGGCAATCCACCACGCCTGCGGATGACGAGCCTCTGGAATTCAAATAAGGCAGCCTGAAAACCCAACCACCCCAATAAAACATGAACTTCATCCAATCCACAGGCGCAAAAACCTTAGCCTTTATCCAAACGCTGGGCGCAAACGCCTTATTCCTGCTCAAAATCCTGCTGCTGTTGCCGCAAACGCTGCTGCGCGCGCGGCTTACCATCCGCCAGATGTATTTTTCGGGCGTGTTGTCCGTGTTGATTATTGCCGTGTCGGGGCTGTTTGTCGGCATGGTGATTGGCTTGCAAGGCTACACGCAGTTGGCAAAATTTAAATCGGCGGATGTGCTGGGCTTTATGGTGGCGGCTTCGTTGCTGCGCGAGCTTGGGCCTGTGCTGGCGGCGATTTTGTTTGCCAGCAGCGCGGGCGGCGCGATGACCAGCGAAATCGGTTTGATGAAAACCACCGAGCAGCTGGAAGCGATGGATGTGATGGCGGTGAACCCTGTTGCCCGCGTGGTTGCGCCGCGCTTTTGGGCAGGCGTGGTTTCCATGCCGCTGCTGGCGTGTATTTTCAATGTGGCAGGCATTTACGGCGGCTATTTGGTGGGCGTGCAATGGCTGGGGCTGGACACGGGCGTGTTTTGGTCCAATATGCAGAACAATATTGACTGGTCGTATGACGTGTTCAACGGCTTAACCAAATCGCTGATTTTCGGCTCGGCGGTGGCGCTGATTGCCGTGTATCAAGGCTTTCATTGCACGCCCACGGCAGAGGGCATTTTGCGCGCCAGCACGCGCACGGTGGTGTCTTCCGCGCTTACGGTGCTGGCGTTGGATTTTATTTTGACCGCGTTTATGTTCACATAGGCAGCCTGAAAATGAAAAACCAGAATATCCCCTATGGCGCAATACTGGCAATTTGGATTTGGTGCGCGATTTGCAGCCAGCCGATGTTCGGTTTCATGATGTTTTTCCCTGCTGCGATGGCGCTGCTGTGGTGGCTTATCAAGGCGATATGGGCGATTAGGCAGCCTGAAAATTGGCGGCGGCATAAAATCATCGGCGCAGCGTGGTTAATCGGGCTGGCGGCGTGTTTCGCCATCAATGCTTATTATGTTTACGCCGCCGAACAAGATATGCGCCAAGTGGTCGCCGATATAGAACGCTACCGCGCGCAACATGGCAAATACCCCGACCAGCTCGCCGATACGGGCACGCAAGTCAAACAAGATATGCAACACACGCGCTATGGCAAAATTAAAGACACCAACCAAGTTTATTTGGTTTACAAAGTGCCTTACATCATATTTGATTACTACCGCTATGATTTCCAAACCAAACAATGGGAACAAACAGACTAATTAAGGCAGCCTGAAAACGCCTTTTCCGCCTCGCCCATCCCATCAAACACAACCGCAGCCGTATTTTCAGGCTGCCTCAGCAAAGGACAATCCATGAAAAAAGCCATCCTAGAATTTTGGGTCGGACTGTTCGTCCTACTCGGTTTCGCCACGCTGGGCATCCTTGCCTTTCGCGTTGCCAACGGCGGCGACAGCTTCGGCGCGCCATCCGCCACCTACACCGTGTACGCCCAGTTTGACGACATCGGCAGCCTGAAAGTGCAAGCGCCGATAAAATCCGCCGGCGTGCTGGTGGGGCGCGTGAGCGATATTCAGCTAGACCCGCAAACCTTCCAAGCCAAAGTGAGCATGCAGATTGAGCAGAAATACGCCTACAGCGTGGATGCCAACGCCGCCATTTTGACTTCGGGCTTGCTGGGCGAGCAATACATCGGCTTAACCCAAGGCGGCGAAGAAGAAAAATTGAAAAACGGCGACACCCTTTCCATGACCACTTCCGCGCTGGTGTTGGAAAACCTGATTGGCAAATTTGTCAGCAATTTTATGAACAAAGACAGCCAAAGCACGCCCGCCGAGCCCAATACAAAATAAAGCGCAAAAGGGCAGCCTGAAAACGCAAGGGCGCATCCTGTTTTACAATCCCACACGTTGCCACGCCGCCTCACAATCCGCTAAACTGCCAGCCCCCGATAAACGGGCAAACCAAAATACAGAGAGAACACAACATGAAAAAAACGTCCATCCTCGCCGCCCTTGCCATCAGCGCGTTAAGCATCAACCTTGCCGTTGCCGCGCCGCAAGACGCGTCCAACCAAATCAAAGAAAACTCCGTGCAGATGCTCAAAATTTTGCAGCAGGCCAACGGCAAAAACGATGCCGCCGTGCGCAAACAAGCCGAAAACTACGCCCTGCCTTATTTTGACTTCGCGCTGATGACCCGCCTGTCCGTGGGCGCGCCGTGGAACAAAGCCACCGCCGCACAAAAACAAACGCTGGTAAACGAGTTTCGCACCATGCTGATTCGCACCTACTCGCGTCAAATGCTGAACTACAAAAACGCGCAGGTAACCGTGAAAAACGCTGTTGCCAAGCCCAGCAGCCTGTTGCCCAGCAAAGAGCAAATTGACGTACGCGCCACCATCACCAACCCCGGGCAGCAGCCGGTGGAAGCCGTGTTCAGCACCTATCAAGACGGCAACAAATACAAAGTGTTCAACGTGGTGTTTGAAGGCGCGTTTGCCCTTGTGCAAAGCCAAAAACAGCAATTCAAACCCATTTTAGACAGCAAAGGCATAGACGGCTTAATCGCCGATTTAAAAGCCAAAAACGGCAGCAAATAATGCAAAGCGAAATCCGCGACAATATCGTGTATGTGGCAGGCGAAGTGAGCGTGCAAACGGTAAACCAAGCCGCGCTTGCCCAGTTTACGCAGCAATGTAGGCAGCCTGAAATCCACGCCGTCGATTTAAGCCAAATCACCCGCGCCGATTCCGCCTGCCTATCGCTGTTGCTCACCGCCTTGCGCCAAAAAGCACAAGGCAGCCTGAAAATCCACAACCTGCCCGCCAGCGTGCGCGATTTGGCGCAACTTTACGAGATAGAAGAATGGATAACCGCCTGAAAATCGGCATCACTTGCCTACTGCTGGCGACCAGTTTCGCCGCCCAAGCCGAGGGCACGCCCGCCCCCTACGAACGCTACAACCGCGCGATGTTTAAATTTAACGACAAAGCCGACCAATATGTGTTCACGCCCGTGGCACGCGGTTATCGCAAAGTAACGCCCCAGCCCGTGCGCACCGCGGTGGGCAATTTTTTCAACAACCTGCGCGATGTGAAAAGCATGGGCAACAACATCTTGCGCGGACACATTGGCAAGGCAGGCGGCGATTTTATGCGCGTGGCGGTGAACACCACCTTCGGCATCGGCGGCTTAATCGACATCGCGGGCGCAGCCAATATGCCCAACCACAAAACCACTTTCGGCGACACGCTGGCTTCTTGGGGCTGGAAAAACAGCAATTATTTCGTGATGCCGCTGTTTGGTCCGAGCACCGTGCGCGATACGGTGGGCGAGGGCGTGAGCATGGTTTATGTGCCGCAACGCGCCATCATCCACGACCGCGCCGCCAATTATTCGCTCGCCGGGCTGAACGCGGTGAGCAGCCGCGAAAAACTGCTGGATGCCACCGACACGCTCAACGAAATGGCGTTGGACAAATACGTTGCCACCCGCGATGCCTACATGGCGTTGCGTAACAAACAGCTGGGCAGCGCCGCCATCCAACCCGAAGACGGCTTAACCGACCCCGAAGCCGCTTCCGCGCCCGCAAGCGGCGAGCCGAAAATCGCCCTGCCCGCAGCCCAAAGGCAGCCTGAAAATCCAACCACCCCCGCGCAGGAGTAAGCATTATGTATGAAGTGAACCGCAGCGTATTCATCGTTATCCCCAACGAACCCTTTTGGTATTGGCTCAACAGCCTGCCCGACAGCGATTTGTCCGGCATCACGCTGGAAGACTTGCAAGACGATGCCAATTCTTATTTGGTAGATGCCTGCGACAACGCCGACGCGCTGTGGGACGAAATTGAAAACCGCGTGGAAGAAATTTTTGCCGCCGAGCTGGGCGATTGGTGCGAAGACGAAAGCCTGTGGCCCGATTTGCACCCCGATATTTTCCGCGAATGGTTTGACATCGAGCTATCCAGCATCGTAACCGATTTGAGCAGCGAGCCTTTGCAACGCGAAGCGTTCGGCGCGATTGAGTTTGATTGACGGGCAAGATGGCAGAGGCAGCCTGCGTAGCGAAGCGGAGTTGCGAAGCTAAAACGAGCGAAGCTAAATAGTTTTCAGGCTGCCTCAATGATGTAAGCCAAGATACGGCGGATAGTTTATCCGCCTGTTTCATGCGTCGCGCGCAAGGCGGGATTGAAGCCGTGTTGCGTTATTCAAGGCAGCCTGAAACCTTTGGCAAACCCACAACCGATGGAGCGTCGGTGGCTCGCCGACATTTTGCCAGCCAGTAAAGTTCTGTTGAACACGCTATTTGGCGACGAGCCGTTGCCGCTCCATTCTTAGATTTCAGGCTGCCTATCCGCCCCTCACTCCCAAGCCTCCCAAAATGCCCTACACCCAAGAAATCCTGAACTACCACCTAGACGGCTACGCCCATGTCAACAATGCCCGCTATCTTGAATTTTTGGAAGCCGCACGTTGGCATTATTTCAAGCGGCAAATGCCGTTGGGCAGTCTGCAACAAGCCCAGCTGGTCGTTTCCCGCATGGACATCCGCTACCGCCGCGCCGCCAAGCTCGGCGATATCCTGCACATTCACAGCCAGCTTACCCAAGCCCAATCGCGCCAATTTATCGTTACGCAGCGCATCCTGTTTGCCGACAGCGGGCAGCTTTGCGTGCAGGCCGAAGTAACGCTGATGCCCACCGACAGCCAAGGGCGCGTTTTCAGGCTGCCTGAACCGCTGCTCGCCGCCTTTCAACAACTCACCTCGTTATCATGAAAAAAACCCTCGCCGCGCTGGCCGCCATCGCCATCATCGCGCTTGCCGCGTTCACCTTGTTTGGCGCGCCAGCCAACCCCGCCCCCAGCTTCCAGCTCACCAATCTACACAACCAAACCATCAGCAACGCTAACCTGCAAGGCAAAGTAACCCTGATTAACTTTTGGTTTCCCACCTGCCCCGGTTGCGTAAGCGAAATGCCCAAGCTCATCAAAATGGCGCACGATTATCAGGGCAAAGATTTCCAAATTCTCGGCATCGCCGAGCCCACGTCCAACCCCGCCGACAGCCTAGACGGAGTGAAAAATTATGTTGCCAAACAAGGCATTCCGTTTGAAGTGATGTTTGATGGCGACAAAGCCGTTGCCAAAAAATTCCTGAAAACCGAGCTTTACCCCACCAGCGTGTTGCTTAACAAAAAGGGCGAAGTGCTGAAAACCTTTGTGGGCGAGCCTGATTTTGCCGCGCTGTATCGCGTGGTGGATGACGAAATGGCGAAATAGGGCAAGGCATACGTTTTCAGGCTGCCTATTGTCTTGCGGGCGCAGTATAGGCAGCCTGAAAATCAAAATGGAACGGCGCGGCTCGTTGCCAAGCGGCAGGCTTTGCGGGCGGGCAAGATGATGTCGGCGGGTCGCCGACGCTCCATCGGTTGTAGGCTTGGCAAAGGTTTCAGCCTGAAAATCCATCCACCGCAAGGGCGCACCACACGCCCTTTTTTCATGCCCGCTTTGCCTTTTGCTTTAAACTTTCCTAAAATATGCAACTTTCAGAGGCAGCCTGAAAACCAGTTCAGCGCAGCCAACATAACAAAACCACATTAAAGGACCCCACCATGACCGACCTCTCCCTCTGGCAAACCGCCAGCCTGCCCAACACCGTTGACCACGTGCTTGAACGCTACCACGCCACGCACCGCCGCCAGCTTGCCGATGCCGCGCAGCTTGCCGCCAAAGTCGCCGCCCGCCACGAAACCTTCCCCAGCGGTTTGGTGGATTTAATCCAAGCCATTGAAGCCGAACTCAGCAGCCACATGATGAAAGAAGAGCGCATGCTGTTCCCGATGATAAAAAACGGCATGGGGCGCAACGCGGGCATGCCCATCCGCGTGATGATGATGGAACACGAAGAACACGAAGCCGCGCTGGCGCAGTTGCTGGCGACCACGGATAACTTTACCGCCCCCGCCGAGGCGTGCAGCAGCTGGCAACAGCTTTACGCCGATTTGAAAACCTTTGCCGACGATTTGAACGACCACATTGAGCTGGAAAATACAATTTTGTTTCCTCGCGCATTGAATGAGTAAACCGCGATAGAAAGGCAGCCTGAAAACAGTAGTGGGTGTTTTCAGGCTGCCTTTTGTTTATTAGTAGGTCGGGCATTTATGCCCAACAAACAATGATTTATTTATCTTAAAATACGCCACAACTAAAACGTCGGGCATAAATGCCCGACCTACTTAGGTTTTGCAAAGGTTTCAGTCTAATGCCCATGTTTCTCCGCCTGACCCTGCTCATTCGCATCGGCGGGCAAATCTTTCGGGTAAAACAAATTCATCGGCTGCGCGCGTATTTGCTGCCATGCGCATTGGAAAATACCCAGCCAGCTGTCAATCTTGGCTTCGCGCGAGCGCAGCGCCACCCATAGGGTGAGCATAAAGCTCACCACCAGATTCACCACGCCAATCAGCAACACGAAAAACACGCTCTGAATAAACACCCACAGCCCCTCATGCCCCGCCACTGCGGCGTAGCCAATGTTGGCAGAGGAGAAGGCAACGTGGCGAATATCCAGCGGCAGCCCCAGCGCGTGCCCCACAAAGCCCGTCATGCCCAGCAGCATCCCGAAGCACACGTTCCCCATCAGGCTGCCGTAGTTGGAGTGGAGATAATCGGCGACTTTGCCGCGCAGCTTTTCGGGCAGCAAACGTTTGAGCACGGGGTGTTGGCGCAGGCGCATCCGCAGGTTCAGATAATCGCAGCGGTTGTCAAAAAAGCCCGAAATAATGCCCGAGCAAAACAGCCACAAGCCTGCAATGGCGGCGTACCAAAGCGTTGCGCCCCAAGGGTTTACTGAATGGATTTGGTAGGCGACTTCGGCTTCGGTGAGTATCGGCACGCCTTGTGTGAAGCGGTAAACCAGCGCAATCAGCATGGCAAGTGTCATGGCAACGACCACATTGCCCGCCACAGCGGCGACTTGCGAGCGCACCACGTCAATCAGCAGCTGCGCGAGTTTTTGATTGACCGCGTGCCCTGATTCGCTGCGTTCCACGGCGGCGGCAAAGCGCGAGGCGGTCATGGCGGGCTGTTTGGTGGCAACGGTGAAGTGCAAGATAAATATCAGCGCGAAGCCCAAGCCGTAGTTCAGCCCTGCGGCAACGCCGTAGGCAAACGGGTTGGTGATGTGCCGCCCCACATACACAATTTTGAACAACGCCATCAGCGCAATCAATACGCCACCGCCCGCTGCGGAGCGCACCATGCCCATGTATTCTTTTTTGCTGCGCGTGATGTAATGCTCGCCGTGGTCGCTGGTGTTTTGTGTGATGCTGCGGGCGAGCATGCCCACGCTGCGTTTCCACAGGCGCGACACGCTTTGTTGCTCGGCGGTGGCGCAGGCGAGGATGCCTGTTAAATGCAATAGGTTGGCGAGCTTGGGTTTTTCGTCTGCAAACGTGGTCAGCAGCAGTACGATGCGGTTAAATGTTTGGTCTAGCCGTTCCAGCAGATGCGCCACGTCCATAGACGCGCCCGCGCCCGAGCCGGTGCCGAGTTTGCGCAGTTTTTCTACTTTGTCGCGGCATTGTTGCAGCATCACTTGCAAATGGCTGTCGTCAAAGGCTTGGTGTTGAACGTGCGCCGCTAGCCAAGCGTGGGTTTCGCGCTTGAAGGCGACAAATGCCGAATCGCGGTCTAACAGCTTGGGGTCTAGCCGCACCAAATCGGGTTCCAGCGCTTCGGCGGCAATCCAAATCGACAGCATTTCAATGGCGTGAAAGCCCTCCCAGCGCACATAGCGGCGCAGCGTGTCTAGCTGGTGGGCGGGCGTTTTTTGCCAAATCAGGTGGAATAATTGCAGCCATGTTTGCTCGGGCACTTCGCGCAGCCAGCGGGCATCGCGCTCGTTTACCAGCAGCAGGGCGAACACATCGCGCAAGTCGTTGGGGTCTTTGTAGGCAGGGTTGAAATGTTCATACAGCCGCGCGATGAGTTCGTCGCGAAAGCCTTTGCGCGAGAAAATCCCCGCGCTAATCAGCAGGGGATAAAGCCGCAAGCTGCCCAGCCATTTTGCCAGCAGCTCGGCGGTTTTGGCGCACAGCTCGGGGTCTTGCTGCAAGGTGGTGATAAGCAGATGGATGCGCTCTTGGGCGCGCTTGCCTTTGCGCTGGCGCAGCCAAATCGCCAAGCCTTGCAGCAGGTTGAACGCATTGTGTCGGGCGACCTGCTCGGCGAGAAATTCGGATAGGGTGTGGTCTTTGGGGGCAATCATAAGTATTCCGTGCGGCAGCCTGAAAACGGGGCGGTAGGTTTTCAGGCTGCCGTTAATGTGTGTTTTTGTAAAGATGCGGATTATAGCACTTGGGCATTTTCAGGCTGCCTTAGCTTATGTTTGCAACGCAACACACTCGGCGCAGCCCGCGTAAATCATTAACAAAGCTTTACTGTCTACGTTTATAATAACCGTTTAATTCACACAGCCACACACCAAACAAAAAGGATAAGGAAAACCGCACATGACAATCGTAGAATGGACCCCCGATTTAAACACAGGCATCCCCGATATTGATGAGCAGCATAAACAAATGCTGCATCATATCAACGACTTCTATGAAGCGGCGAACGCCAAAGACAAAGACCGCATGTCAATCGTATTGTTTGACCTGATTAACAGCACCCTTGCGCACTTCCAATACGAAGAAGCGCTGATGGAACAAGCCAAATACCCCCTGCTGGAACCCCATCGCCGCGTGCACAAAAACTTCATTGACAAACTGATGAATTTGCATGAAAAACTGCAAACCATGGAAACCACCGACGACATCGCCGTGCTGCTGATTGACAGCCTAGATGGCTGGCTGTTCCGCCACATCCGCATCAACGACAAAGGCTACACCAACAGCGTAAACGAATCAGGCGTGTACCAAGCCATGCACGAAAACCTTGTCGCCGCCCGCGCCGCGCAAATGCAAGAGTATGGCGAAGTCGCCGAACCAGAACCTCAACCCAAACCTGCGCCACAGCCCGTGCAGCCCAAGCCCGCCCCGCGCCCCGCGCCACAAGCGCAAGCCGCCCCCGCGCAGCCCAAAGCAGAACCCAAACCCGCGCCCGCTCCCAAACCTGCCCCCGCGCCGCAAAACAAACCCACCCCCCAGCCCGCCACCCAACCACAAAACAAAGAACCCGAAGACGACGAACCGAGAGGCTGGGCAAGCGGCAACTGGAAATTCTAAAAATTCTAACCCCCGCTAACAAAAAAAGGACACAACCATGGCATACGTTTACTGGACGCACGACCTTGAAACAGGCTTCCCCGACATCGACGAACAACACCGCCATCTCGTCGAATGCCTAGACCAACTGTATGCCGACCAAGAAAAGGGCGACCGCGAAGAAGTGGGCAAAGTGCTGGAAGAGCTGATTTTCTACACCGCCGACCACTTCGCCTACGAAGAACGTATGCTAGAAGACGCGCACTATCGCTTGGTTGAGCAACACAAAAAAGTGCATCTGAACTTTGTCAACAAAGTGCTGGAATTTCAAAAACGCTTTGATGCAGGCGAAGACGTTGCCCAAGATATGCTGCAACTGCTGGAAGGCTGGCTGTTCCGCCATATCCGCATCAACGATATGGGTTTTGTGGAAGACGTTAAAAAAGCCCAAGCCAACGCCGCCCATAAGGCAGCCTGAAAACGCTGTTTCAGCAAAATTAAAACGATTTACGCATCACCAAGAAAGAAGCAAACCATGCAAGCACAATGCCAATGCGGCTGCGTAACCCTTGAAGTCAGCCACAACCACCAAGTCCACGCCTGTCATTGCGGCAAATGCCGCCAACGCGCGGGTGGCGCATCATTTGTATTAACCGCCGAGGGCAAACCGCATATCAGTGGCAGCGAACACATCGGCAGCTATCGCTCATCCGACTGGGCGGAGCGCACCTTTTGCAAACAATGCGGCACGCAGCTTTATTTCCACCTGCTGCCCGAAAGCGGTATGGACGAAGCATGGTATGTGAACGCAGGCTTGTTTGCCGATAACGCCGATTTTGCCCTCACGCTGCAAATGTTTACCGATTGCCAAGCTCCGTATTACCACTTGGCAGACGACACCGTTAAGCTCACGGAGCAGCAGTTTTTAGAAATGGTGGGCGCAGCGGAGTAAGGCAGCCTGAAAACGCAAACCCCAAGGAACGTTACCCAACGTTCCTTTTTTATTGCATCGCATCGGACAAACAATAAGGCAGCCTGAAAACACGGTTTACCCATTTTCAGGCTGCCTCAGCACCAATCATCCATCCCCCAAATACACCATCAGCTTCCCGCTTTAAATAACTTTACAAAAAACCATCGCAAACAAGAATGACTCTCAAAAACATATTGAAAACATGGAATTTTTACAAACATTCCCCTCGTTTACAACTTTTAAACAACATCAAAATTCGTTAAAATGCCCGCCTATTTTTAATTGCGGAATATTAAGGTCTCGCTATGTTAGCCAACTATTTCCCCATACTCATTTTTGCCATCATCGGCATCATCGCAGGCATTGTATTCATCGGGCTGGGCACGCTGCTCGGGCCCAAACGCCACTACGCCGAAAAAGACGCACCCTTCGAATGCGGCTTTGAAGCCTTTGAAAACGCCCGTATGAAATTTGACGTGCGCTATTACCTTGTCGCCATTTTATTTATTTTGTTTGACCTAGAAGTCGCCTTTATGGTGCCGTGGGCGGTGGTCTATAAAGACCTGATGCACAGCACAGGCGCATACGCATTTTGGTCTATGCTGGTGTTCATTGTGGTGCTCACAGTGGGCTTTGTTTACGAATGGAAAAAAGGTGCGCTGGAATGGGAATAGAAGGCGTTTTAAATAAAGGCTTCGTAACCGCCAGCGCGGATACGGTGTTGAACTATGTACGCACAGGCTCGCTGTGGCCGGTAACCTTCGGGCTGGCGTGCTGCGCCGTAGAAATGATGCACGCCGGCATGGCGCGCTACGACCTTGACCGTTTCGGCATTATCTTCCGCCCGTCGCCCCGTCAGGCCGATTTGATGATTGTGGCCGGCACGCTCACCAACAAAATGGCGCCCGCCCTGCGCCGCGTTTACGACCAAATGGCAGAGCCGCGTTGGGTGTTGTCTATGGGATCGTGCGCCAATGGTGGCGGCTATTATCATTATTCATATTCTGTGGTGCGTGGCGCAGACCGCGTTGTGCCCGTTGATGTTTATGTGCCCGGTTGCCCGCCAACAGCAGAAGCCTTGCTTTACGGCTTAATCCAGCTGCAAGGCAAAATCAAACGCACCTACACCATCGCCCGCGCATAAGGAGCGAAAATGCACGTTACCGATTTACAGGCTGCCTGCGCGACCCTGTTGGGCGACAAAGCCAGCAACATCATCTTGGCATACGGCGAAATAACCCTTGAATGCCAGCCTAAAAACTATCTTTCCTTGATGCAAACCCTGCGCGATCACGACGACTTGCACTTTGAGCAACTGGTAGATTTGTGTGGCGTAGATTACAGCACCTATCAAAATCAAGCATGGCAAGGCAAGCGCTTTGCTGCCGTAAGCCAACTGCTTTCCATCAAGAACAACCAACGCATTCGCGTGCGTGTGTGGGCGGATGATGACGATATGCCCATCGTGCCATCGGTTGTGTCGCTGTATAACAGCGCGGATTGGTATGAGCGTGAAGCGTTTGATATGTACGGCATTATTTTCAACGAACATCCCGATTTGCGCCGTATTTTGACCGACTATGGCTTTGTGGGACACCCCTTCCGCAAGGATTTCCCTGTGTCGGGCTATGTGGAAATGCGCTACGACGAAGCCGAAAAACGCGTTATTTACCAGCCTGTAACCATAGAGCCGCGTGAAATTACCCCGCGCGTTGTTCGTGAGGAGACCTACGGTGGCTAAATTAAGAAACTACACCATCAACTTCGGGCCGCAACACCCCGCCGCCCACGGCGTACTCCGCATGATTTTGGAGCTGGAAGGCGAAACCATCGTTCGCGCCGACCCGCATATCGGCTTGCTGCACCGTGGTACAGAAAAGCTGGCTGAAACCAAAACCTATCTGCAAGCGCTGCCTTATATGGATAGGCTAGACTACGTTTCCATGATGTGCAACGAGCAAGCCTATTGCTTGGCGATTGAGAAATTACTGGGTATAGAAGTGCCCATCCGCGCCAAATACATCCGTACCATGTTTGCCGAAGTAACGCGTATCTTGAATCATTTGATGGGCGTGGGTTCGCATGCATTGGATATTGGCGCGATGACGGCGATTTTGTATGCGTTCCGCGACCGCGAAGAATTGATGGATTTATACGAAGCCGTATCAGGCGCGCGCATGCACGCCGCGTATTTCCGCGTGGGCGGCGTGTATCGCGATTTGCCAGACTTTATGCCCAAATACGAGGCCAGCAAATACCGCAGCGCAAAAGTGTTGAAAGAACTCAACGCCTCGCGCGAAGGCAGTATGCTGGATTTTATTGACGCATTTTGCGAACGTTTCCCCAAAAACATAGACACGCTGGAAACGCTGCTCACCGACAACCGCATTTGGAAGCAGCGGACAGTAGGCATCGGCGTGGTGTCGCCCGAACGCGCTTTGCAAAAAGGCTTTACCGGCGTGATGCTGCGCGGCTCGGGTGTGGAATGGGATGTGCGCAAAAAGCAACCCTATGAAATGTATCACGAAATGGATTTTGATATTCCCGTAGGCGTGAACGGCGATTGCTACGACCGCTATCTCTGCCGCATGGCGGAAATGCGTCAATCGGTTCGCATCATCAAACAATGCGCCGACTGGTTGCGCGCCAATCCTAATCTGCCCGTGATTACCGATAACCACAAAGTCGCGCCGCCCAAGCGAACTGAAATGAAAATGGGCATGGAAGACTTAATCCACCATTTCAAATTGTTCACCGAGGGCATGCACGTTCCCGAGGGCGAAACCTACACCGCGATTGAACACCCCAAAGGCGAATTTGGCGTGTACATCATTTCAGATGGCGCAAACAAGCCCTACCGCCTGAAAATCCGCGCCCCCGGTTTTGCCCACTTGCAAGGCATGGACGAAATGGCGCGCGGGCATATGCTTGCCGACGTGGTCGCCATTATCGGCACGCAAGACATCGTATTCGGAGAGGTAGATAGATAATGCTGTCCGCACAATCGCTAAAAGAAATTGACATTGAACTGGCAAAATACCCTGCCGACCAGCGCCGCAGCGCGATTATGAGCGCGTTGCGCATCGCCCAAGTGGAAAAAGGCTATCTTGCGCCCGAAACCATTGAATTTGTGGCGAAATACATCGGCATCGCGCCCGTTGCCGCCTACGAAGTCGCCACGTTTTACAATATGTATGACTTGCAGCCTGTGGGCAAATATAAGCTCACCGTGTGCACCAATTTGCCCTGCGCCTTGCGCGGCGGCGTGGACGCGGGCGAGTATTTGAAAGAGAAGCTGGGCATTGACTACGGCGAAACCACGGCAGATGGCAAATTTACGCTGGTGGAGGGCGAGTGCATGGGTGCGTGCGGCGATGCGCCTGTGATGCTGGTGAACAATCACAGCATGTGCAGCTTTATGGATGCGGATGCGATTGAAAAGAAATTGGCGGAGCTGGAATAAGCGGTTTCAGGCTGCCTAAAACAAACAAAACCCAGTTAGGTAAAACACATGGCAATCTACCAATCAGGTGTTATTTTTAAAGATGTCAACACCCAAGACCCCAGCTGCTGGACGCTAGACGAATACATCAAACGCGGCGGCTATCAAGCCCTGCGCAAAATTATCAGCGAAAAAACGCCACAAGACGACATCATCAACGAACTCAAAACATCCAACCTGCGCGGGCGCGGTGGCGCGGGCTTCCCCACAGGCTTGAAATGGAGCTTTATGCCGCGCGCCTTTGAAGGGCAAAAATACGTGGTTTGCAACACCGACGAGGGCGAGCCGGGCACCTTCAAAGACCGCGACATCATCCTGTTCAACCCGCATGCGCTGATTGAAGGCATGATAATCGGCGGCTACACCATGGGCGCGTCCGCAGGCTACAACTACATCCACGGCGAAATTTTTGAAGGCTACCAACGCTTTGAAGCCGCGCTTGCTCAAGCCCGCGAAGCCAATTTGCTCGGGCAGAACATCTTGGGCAGCGACTTTTCGTTTGAGCTGTTCGCCCACCACGGCTACGGCGCGTATGTGTGCGGCGAGGAAACCGCGTTGCTGGAAAGCCTGGAAGGCAAAAAAGGGCAGCCGCGCTTCAAGCCGCCGTTCCCCGCATCGTTCGGCTTATACGGCAAACCCACCACCATCAACAACACCGAAACGTTCTCGTCCGTGCCGTTTATCTTGCGCGATGGCGGGCAAACCTTTGCCGACATCGGCATAGAAAAAGCGGGCGGCACCAAATTATTCAGCATCTCGGGGCACGTTGAACGCCCGGGCAACTACGAAATTCCGCTGGGCACGCCGTTTGCCGAATTGCTGGCGATGGCGGGCGGCGTGCGCGGCGGGAAAAAACTCAAAGCCGTTATCCCCGGTGGTTCGTCCGCGCCCGTGTTGCCTGCCGACATCATCATGCAAATCAACATGGATTACGACAGCATCGCCAAAGCAGGCTCCATGCTCGGTTCGGGCGCGGTGATTGTGATGGACGAAGACGTGTGCATGGTGAAAGCCTTGGAGCGTTTGAGCTATTTTTACCACGAAGAATCCTGCGGGCAGTGCACGCCCTGCCGCGAAGGCACGGGCTGGCTCTATCGCATCGTGCACCGCATCGCTAACGGCAAAGGGCGCATGGAAGATTTGGATTTGCTGGACAGCGTGGGCAACAACATGGCGGGGCGCACCATTTGTGCGCTCGCCGATGCGGCGGTGTTCCCCGTGCGCGGCTTCACCAAGCATTTCCGCGAGGAGTTTGTGCATTATATTGAACACGGCAAGCCGATGAAGGCGCATAAGTGGCGTTGAAGCAGTTTTCAGGCAGCCTGAAAACAACAAACGCAACGGCATAAATAACAAACGAAACAAAATGAGAACAAAAGAAATTTTCCGTCAGGCAGGCGGATTTGCGCTGGCGGCGTTGCTGGTGTTTTCGGCAAACGCGCAGGCTGCGGCGTGCCGCAACCCCAACCTTGATGTGGTGGTGCTCGGTTCGGGCGGCCCGGAGTTGGACGACAACCGCGCTTCAGTGGGCTATTTGGTGCGGGAAAACGGCCGCGCTGCCGTGTTGGTGGATTTTGGTTCGGGCACATCGCTCAATTTTGAGCGGGCGGGCGCGAAAATCGAGGATTTGCAGGCCGTGTTGCTCAGCCAGTTTCATGTTGACCATGTGAACGACTTTCCCGCCTTGGTTAAAGGCGCGGTTTTCACCCGACGCAACCGCGATTTGCCTGTTTACGGGCCTTCGGGCAACCGCATCGTGCCGGCTTTGCCGCACAGTATCTGGCGCGGTTAATCGGCAACAAGGGCGCGTATGCTTATCTGTCGGGCTTTTTGGACGGCGGCGAGTCGTTCCGCCTCAAACCTGTTACCGTGGCAGCCGATGCCGCGCATCCGAAAGTATTCGCCGCCAGCGAGGGCGGTTTCCGCATCAGCGCGGTGCCCGTTACCCACAGCATCATCCCTGCGCTGGGCTGGCGGGTGGAAAAAGACGGCTGCGCGGTGGTGTTTTCCAGCGGCACCAGCAATATGGGGCGCACGTTGGACAAAATCGCCGCCGATGTCGACCTGTTGGTGGCGCACAACGCCATCCCCGAAGGCAGCACCGACCGCGTCGCCCTGAAACTGCACATGATGCCGTCTGAAATCGGCCGTATCGCCGCCGCGGCACACGCAAAAAGCGTGGTGTTGTCGCATTTTATGAACCGCACCGAAAACGTGATGTGGGAAACGGCAGACGCCATCGGTAGCCGCTACAAAGGCAAGCTGAACTTTGCGCGCGACTGCGATATTTACGCCGTGCACAGCGGTGAGCAAATCGGCAGCTGCCTGCGCTGATTGCGCTGTGCCGATAGGCAGCCTGAAAACCGATAGGGCGCATAGGGCAAACCAGAAACAAAACGATAACCGGCCGTCTGAAACCCGTTTTCAGGCTGCCTGAAACCTTTAAAAATCCGTAACTAGGAAACACACCATGTTACAAATCCACATAGATGGCAAACAGATTGAAGTAGAGCAAGGCGCAACCGTAATGGAGGCCGCGCACCAGCTGGGAACGTATATCCCCCATTTCTGTTACCACAAAAAACTCTCCATCGCCGCCAACTGCCGCATGTGCTTGGTGGAAGTGGAAAAAGCTCCCAAACCGCTGCCTGCGTGCGCCACGCCCGTAACCGACGGCATGGTGGTGCACACGCATTCCAACATGGCAAAACAAGCCCAAGCGGGCGTGATGGAGTTTCTGCTCATCAACCACCCTTTGGATTGCCCTGTGTGCGACAAGGGCGGCGAATGCCAGTTGCAAGACTTGGCGGTGGGCTACGGCAAAACCACCAGCCGCTACATTGAAGAAAAACGCGCGGTGAAGCCCAAAGACATGGGCGCGTTGATTTCCACGCAAGAAATGTCGCGCTGCATTCATTGCACCCGCTGCGTGCGCTTCACCGAAGAAATCGCGGGCGAACAGGAAATCGGCATCGCCAACCGCGGCGAATGGTCGGAAATTCTGCCGTTTATCGGGCGTGCGGTGGAAACCGAGCTATCAGGCAATGTGATTGACCTTTGCCCCGTGGGCGCGCTCACCAGCAAGCCATTCCGCTTTAACGCGCGCACTTGGGAGCTGAGCCGCCGCAAATCCATTTCTGCGCACGATGCTTTGGGCACTAATTTAGAAGTGCAAACCAAAGAACACACCGTGCGCCGCGTGTTGCCGTTGGAAAACGAAGCGATTAACGAATGCTGGTTGTCGGATAAAGACCGCTTTGCCTACGAAGGCTTGAACCACGAAAGTCGCCTTGTTGCGCCCAAAATTAAGCACGGCGGCGAATGGAAAACCGTGGATTGGCAAACCGCGCTGGAATATGTGCGCCACACCTTGTCTTGCGTTGCCAAAGAATACGGTGCAGGCGAAATCGCGCTGTGGGCAAACCCGATGAACACGGTGGAAGAGCTGTATCTGGCAAACAAATTGGCGCAAGGCTTAAACATCGCCCACACCACCGCGCAGCTTCGCACGGCGGATAGCGGCGTTTCAGGCAGCCTGAAAGGCGCGGCATGGCTGGGGCAAAGCATTGAACAGCTTGCTGGCTGCGATGCCGCGTTGGTGGTGGGCGCGAGATTGCGCCAAGAGCAGCCGCTGCTCACCGCTCGCTTGCGCCGCGCCGCCAAAGCGGGCATGGCGTTGGACATCATCGCCAGCAGCCACGAGCAACTGCATATGCCACTACGCGCGCAAACCGTGTTGCACCCTTGCGAATGGGCGAACTATTTGAACACCGCTGCCAAAGAAATGGCGCACGATGTTTCAGGCAGCCTGAAAAACGCTGAACGCGCCGCTATTTTGCTGGGCGCAGAAGCGCAAAATCACCCCGACTTTGGCAATATTTACCTTGCCGCGCAAAAGCTGGCACGCGAAACAGGTGCGGTGCTGGGCATCTTGCCGCAAGCCGCCAACAGCGTTGGCGCGGATATCATCGGCATCAACCGCGCCAACATTGGCGACATGGTAACCACGCCGAAAAAAGCCGTTATCTTGCTCAATATCGATCCCGAGCACGACATCGCAGGCGGTGCGGCAGCCGTATCCGCGCTGAAACAAGCGGGCAGCGTGCTGGCGTTTAGTGCGTATGAAAGCGAAACGCTGCTGGACGTGGCAGACGTGTTGCTGCCGATTGCGCCGTTCACCGAAACCTCGGGTAGCTTTATCAGCATGGAAGGGCGTTTGCAGTCGTTCCACGGCGTGGTCAAAGGCTTGGGCGACAGCCGCCCCTTGTGGAAAGTGTTGCGCGTGCTGGGCAATGTGTTTGAACTGAACGGCTTTGACTTTGAAACCAGCGCCGACGTGTTGGCGGAAGCCTTGGGCGACCCCGCCGCGCTGCCCGAAAAATTAAACAACGACAGCGATTTGTCCGCCAAAGCCAGCCGCCTGCAATCGGGCAAAAACGAACTGGTGCGCGTGGGCGGCACCGGCATTTACCACACTGACCCCATCGTGCGCCGCGCCGCATCGCTGCAACAAACCAGCCACGCCGCCGAACCGCGCGCGGGCGTGCATCCGAAAACGCTGGCGAACCTAGGTTTGGCAGACGGCGAAATCGCCATCGCCACGCGCGGCAGCCAAAACAGCGAAGTATTCGTAACCGTGCGCGCCGACGATACGCTGCCTGAAAACGTGGTTTTCCTGCCCGAACACCCGATAAACGCTCCGCTTGGCGGCATGATGAACGTGATTGAATTAAGAAAGGCAGCCTGAAAATGCAAGAGTGGTTTCAATCTCTATTTGCCCAAACGCTCGGCATGGGCGCGCTCGGCAGTGACATCGGCTTGGTGGTGGCGATTGTGGTTAAAATCGTCATCATCTTGATTCCGCTGATTTTAACGGTGGCGTATCTGACTTACTTTGAACGCAAAGTCATCGGCTTTATGCAGCTGCGCGTGGGCCCCAACGTAACCGGGCCTTGGGGTTTGATTCAGCCGTTTGCCGACGTGCTCAAACTGCTGTTCAAAGAAGTAACCCGCCCCAGCGCATCCAACCGCTATCTGTTTTATATCGGACCGATGCTCTCGCTCGCGCCTTCGTTTGCCGCATGGGCGGTGATTCCATTTAACGACACATGGGTGCTGACCAATATTGACGCGGGCCTGCTGTATATTTTGATGATTACCTCGCTCTCGGTTTACGGCGTAATCATCGCGGGCTGGGCATCCAACTCCAAATACGCCATGCTCGGCGCGATGCGGGCTTCCGCGCAAACCATTTCTTATGAAATCGCCATGTCTGCCGCGCTGGTGTGCGTGATGATGGTTTCAGGCAGCCTGAATTTTAAAGAAATCGTTGCCGCGCAAGCCACGGGCATTGCGGGCGGTTCAATCTTTTCGTGGAACTGGTTTACCCTGTTTCCGGTGTTTTTGGTGTATCTCATCTCCGCCGTTGCCGAAACCAACCGCGCCCCGTTTGATGTGGCCGAAGGCGAAAGCGAAATTGTAGCGGGGCATCATGTGGAATATTCGGGCTTTGCCTTTGCGCTGTTTTTCCTTGCCGAATACATTTTTATGATTTTGGTGGGCGCGCTCACCGCGCTGCTGTTTTTGGGCGGCTGGCTGTCGCCCTTTCCGCAAAGCTGGGGTGTGATTGGCGCGCCGAGCGCGGTTTGGATGTTTGGCAAAATGGCGTTTGTGCTGTATGGCTATTTGTGGATTCGCGCCACTTTCCCGCGCTACCGCTACGACCAAATCATGCGCTTGGGCTGGAAAGTGCTGATTCCCGTGGGCTTTGCCGCGATTGTGTTTTACGGCGCGTGGATGGCTTCGCCGTTGAGTTTGTGGAAGTGATTGAGGCAGCCTGAAAACGCCATTTCAACAAAAGTAATCAGCCCAGCGGAGCAACAGCCATGAACTACGACAATTTCTTTTTTCCCGCCGATGATTTGGCAGCCACTAAACGTTTTTATCAAGAAACGCTGGGCTTGCCCGTAAAATTTGATTTTTCCGACAGGGGTATGCTGGCGTTTCAAGTGGGCAACGAAGAAGCCGCCATTATTTTGAAAGATAAGCAAAAATTTCCCCAAGCTGCACCCGCGCTGTGGCTGGAAGTGGATGATGTACACGCGCTGTATCAGCAATTACGCGCCAAAGGCGTGCGTTTTTTAAGCGAGCCGTTTCGCATTCAAACAGGCTGGACGGTGGAATGCACCGACCTGTCTGGCAATATTGTCGGCTTTACCGATTATCAAGATAAAGTCTAGGCACAATAGGCAGCCTGAAACCCAACAACAAACAAGAGAATACAACCCAAAATGGCAAACCTAGTCAAAACCTTCCTGCTTGGCGAACTCGTCAAAGGCATGGGCGTAACGCTCAAAAATTTCTTCGCCCGCAAAGACACCATCTACTTCCCCGAAGAGAAAACGCCGCAGTCGGTACGCTTCCGCGGCCTGCACGCCCAGCGCCGCTATCCCAACGGCGAAGAACGCTGCATTGCCTGCAAACTGTGTGAGGCCGTCTGCCCTGCGATGGCGATTAACATTGAAAGCGAAGAGCGCGAAGACGGCACGCGCCGCACCACGCGCTACGATATTGACTTAACCAAATGTATTTTCTGCGGTTTCTGCGAAGAAGCCTGTCCCACCGATGCGATTGTGGAAACGCATATTTTTGAATACCACGGCGAGAAAAAAGGCGATTTGCACATGACCAAGCCGATTTTGCTGGCGATTGGCGATAAATACGAAGCCGAAATCGCCAAACGCAAAGCGGCTGATGCGCCGTATCGGTAGGCAGCCTGAAAATCCCCAAAGCAGCCTGAAAACACGGAACGGAAAATAAAATGTTTAAAATCATTATGCTGGTGAAAAAGAAACCTGAACTCAGCACCGAAGCCTTTATCGCTCGCTGGCAGCAGCATTCCGAAAAAGTGCTGGGCTTTAAAGACGTGTTGAATATCCGCCATTACGCCAAAACGCTGCCCTTTCAAGCCAGCGGGCAGCCTACCACCCAGCGCGACACGCTGCCGTTTGAATTTGATGCGATGGGCGAGCTGTGGTACGACAGCCGCGCAGATTTCCAACGCGCCCGCGAAACCGAAGCAGGGCAGGCGGCATTGGCTGCGCTGCGGGAAGACGAAGCCGCGTTCGTGGATTTGCAGCATTCTGTGATGTGGTTTGGCGAAGAAGAGCGGGTGCTTTGATGACCTAAGGCAGCCTGCGTAGCGTAGCGGAGTTGCGAAGCTAAAACCCAAAGGAGCACCCATGTTTATTGTTTCGCTGGAATACATCCGCCCACTTGCCGAGATTGAAGCCGCGCTGCCCGAACACATCGCCTATTTGGAACGGCATTACCGCGCGGGGACGTTTCTGCTATCGGGGCGCAAACAGCCGTGCACAGGTGGCGTGATTGTGATGCAGGCGGACAGCCGCGAGCAAGTGGCGCAAATCATCGCCGAAGACCCATTTCATCAGGCGGGGTTGGCGCAATACAGCATCACCGAATTTCTGCCCACCAAAACGGCGGAGAGCTTGACGCAATACCGCGTGGCATTGTAAGGCAGCCTGCCCCCCCGAAAGCCCACCATGCCTGCATCAGCCGAACTTGCCAACCACATCGCCGAACAACTCGCCCCGCTGGGCGGCATCACGCGCAAACGAATGTTTGGCGGCGTAGGCTTTTGCCATTATGGCGCAATGGTGGCGATTTTGAGCCGCAGCAACGAGCTGTATCTCAAATACCCCGCGCCGCACGCCGATTTGGGCGAACCGCTTATCAGCCGCCGCACCGATAAAACCACAGGCGGCATACGCGAAATTCCTTTACCGTATTACCGCCTGCCCGAAACCGCGTTAGACAACGGCGATGAATTGCGCGATTGGGTGCGCCAAGCGATTGCGCGGTTGGGCAAACCATAGGCAGCCTGAAAACGCCCCCCGCACATCAAACCCAAATACCCAATATGGAAAACAAAATGAACAAAACCCTAATCATCGCCGCCCACCCCAATCTCGCCCAATCCGCCGTAAACCGCCGCTGGTTAGACGCATTGCGCCAGCACCCCGAACGCTTTACCGTACACGAGCTTTATGCCGCCTATCCCCACGGCAACATAGACATCGCCGCCGAGCAACGACTGGTGGACGCGCATCAAACCTTGGTTTTGCAGTTCCCCGTGTATTGGTTTAACTGCCCGCCGCTGTTGAAACAATGGCTAGACGATGTGCTGACCTACGGCTGGGCATACGGCGCGCAAGGCAAAGCGTTGGCAGGCAAGAAAACCGCGATTGCTGTGTCGCTGGGCGCGCCCGCCGCCGATTACACGCGCCAAGGCGCAGTGGGCTACACCGTTGCCGAAGCCCTGCGCTCGTTTGAATTATCGCTACGCTATTGTCAAGCCGATTACCGCCCCATGTTTGCCTTTCACACCATAGACAGCAATGCAGGCTATTCCGCAGCCGCCTTGCAAGCCATAGAGCAAAGCGCGGCAGATTACATCGCATGGCTCAATCAGCTAACAGAGGCAGCCTGAAAACCCTAACAACCCAACTGGACCCCACCATGAGCTTCCCCCTAATCCTGTTCTACACCCTAGCCGCCATTATCCTATTTAGCGCGCTTAAAACCGTAACCGCCAAAAACCCCGTGCACGCCGCGCTGTGGCTGGTGCTCACCTTCTGCATGAGCGCGATAACATGGCTGCTGATGCAAGCCGAATTTCTCGGCATTACGCTGGTGGTGGTGTATGTCGGCGCGGTGATGGTGATGTTCCTGTTTGTGGTGATGATGCTCAACATTGACATAGAAGCCATGCGCCAAGGCTTTTGGCGACACGCGCCCGCCGCGCTCACCGTGGGCGTGTTAATGGCGGCGTTGCTGATTATGATTTTTGTCGCACCCGACACCAATCTCGCCGCCTTTGGCGCGATGAAAGACATTCCCGCCGATTACAGCAACGTGCGCGATTTGGGCACGCAAATTTATACCACTTACCTGCTGCCGTTTGAACTCGCGTCCGTGTTACTCGTGCTCGGCATGGTGGCGGCGATTGCGCTGGTGCATCGCAAATCCACCCGCACCAAATACATGGACCCCGCCTTGCAAGTACGGGTAAACCCCAACGAAGGGCGTATGCGTCTCGTTTCCATGCCCGCCGAAGTGCAAACCCCGCGCACGCAGCCTGAAACCGAAACCACCGAGGAGAGCCAAGCATGATTACGCTCACGCATTATTTAGTCCTTGCCGCCTTGCTGTTTGGCATCAGCGCCATGGGCATTTTTATGAACCGCAAAAACGTGTTGGTGCTGCTGATGTCGATTGAACTGATGCTGCTGGCGGTGAATTTTAACTTTATCGCCTTCTCGCAATATCTCGGCGACACTGCAGGGCAAGTGTTCGTGTTTTTCGTGCTGACCGTGGCTGCTGCCGAAAGCGCGATTGGTTTGGCGATTATGGTGCTGGTATACCGCAACCGCAAATCCATCGACATTGCCGATTTGGATAGCTTGAAAGGGTAGGGCGGTTTCAGGCAGCCTGAAAAGCAGCCTGCACCTTGGAATGCAACAGTAAATTGATTTTCTTCCCTGCGGGGGAGGGTGGGTTGCAGCAGCCCTACTGGCCACCAGTGAAAATAAGTGTTCAGGCAGCCTGAAAACTAGGAAATCAAGACGATGAAGCAAGAACAAAATTTTAAGACCGTCGCTGTTTTTATTGATGCAGATAATGTGCCTGCCAAAAAAATAGATTTTATTATTAGCGAGCTTGCCAATTATGGCGCGGTCATGGTTCGCAAAATATATGGCAATTGGAAAAGCGAAAGATTGAAGGGTTGGGAAGAAGTATTGCTGGATTATGCACTTGCGCCAGTCCAACAGTTTGACTATGCCAAGGGCAAAAATGCAACCGATATGGCACTCACAATAGATGTTATGGATATGCTGTATTCTGGAAAGATAGATGTTTTTTGTATTGTTTCTTCCGACAGTGATTTCACGCCGCTTGCTATGAGGGTAAAGACCGAGGGGAAACAGGTTATCGGTTTCGGGCGGCACAGTACATCGAAAGCATTAGTCGCTGCATGTAATAAATTTCTATTTTTAGATGACGAACAACAAACTACATCCGGCCAAGATGCCAATACTTCGCCCAACCGCCGAACAGGCAGCCAACTTAAAATGGATACTGCCTTAATGAACTTATTGAGAAATGCCGTTGCAGACTGCTGCGATGAGAATGGCTGGGCCAGCCTTAATCGTGTCGGGCAGGTAGTCAATAACCAGTCTTCGTTTGACAGTAAGAACTATGGTTATGCCAAACTTGGCGATTTGATTCGCGCAATAGATATATTTGAAACGCAATTAGCAGAAAACCGCTCGCAGCTTCTGGTAAGAAATAAACGGCAAAACCAGCCTGCACATCAGGCAAACCCATTAAAAACTACCCCATAAAGGTTTACCCAAAATGACCGACATGACTTTATACCTCATCATCGCCCTCGCTCCGCTTGCAGGCTGCCTATTAGCAGGGCTGTTCGGCAACCAAATCGGCCGTAAAGGTGCGCACACGGCGACCATTCTCGGCGTGGGCATTTCCGCCGTGTTGTCCGCGCAGGTGCTGTGGGGCTTTATCAACGGTACGCGCGCCAAGTTTGACGAAAACGTCTATACCTGGCTCACCATGGGCGGCACGGACTTTTCTGTCGGCTTTTTGGTGGACAGTCTCACTGCCATGATGATGGTCGTTGTAACCAGCGTCTCGCTCATGGTGCACATCTACACCATCGGCTATATGCACGACGAAGCGGTCGGCTACCAACGCTTTTTTAGTTATATCTCGTTGTTTACCTTCAGCATGCTGATGCTGATCATGTCCAACAACTTCATCCAGCTTTTCTTCGGCTGGGAAGCAGTGGGTTTGGTGTCTTATCTGCTGATTGGTTTCTATTTCAAACGCGAAAGCGCCATTTTCGCCAACCTGAAAGCCTTTTTGGTGAACCGCGTGGGCGATTTTGGCTTTCTGCTCGGCATTGGCTTGGTGCTGGCGTATTTTGGCGGCAGCCTGCGCTATCAAGATGTGTTCGCCTATTTGCCCAATGTGGCGGGCATGCAGTTTCTGGGCACGGATTTGATTACCGTAACCTGCCTGCTGCTGTTTGTCGGCGCGATGGGCAAATCCGCGCAATTCCCGCTGCACGTTTGGCTGCCCGATTCGATGGAAGGCCCTACCCCCATTTCCGCGCTGATTCACGCCGCCACGATGGTAACCGCCGGCTTGTTTATGGTGTCGCGCATGTCGCCGATATATGAAATGAGCACCACCGCGCTGTCGGTCATCATGATTATCGGTGCGATTACCGCGCTGTTTATGGGCTTGCTCGGCACCATCCAAAACGACATCAAGCGCGTTATCGCCTATTCCACGCTGTCGCAGCTGGGCTATATGACCGTTGCGCTAGGCGTGTCGGCATATTCGGTTGCCATGTTCCATGTGATGACGCACGCCTTTTTCAAAGCCCTGCTGTTCTTGGCGGCGGGCAGCGTCATCATCGGCATGCACCACGACCAAGATATGCGCAACATGGGCGGCTTGCGCAAATATATGCCGATTACTTGGCTCACCATGCTGCTGGGCAATCTCTCGCTGATTGGCACACCGTTGTTCTCGGGCTTTTATTCCAAAGACAGCATTATTGAAGCCGTGAAAATGAGCCATTTGGCGGGCAGCGGTTTTGCCTATTTCGCCGTGTTGGCGAGCGTGTTTGTTACCGCGTTTTATGCGTTCCGCCAATACTTTATCGTGTTCCATGGCAAAGAACGTTGGCGCGAAGCCAAGCACGATGCGCATCATGGCGACGAACATCATCACGACTTGTCGCCCAACGATAATCCGCACGAAAGCCCTTGGGTGGTAACGTTTCCGCTGGTGTTTTTGGCGATTCCGTCTGTCATCATCGGCGCATTGACGATTGAGCCGCTGCTGTATGGCGATTTCTTTAAAGGCGTGATTTTTGTGAACCACGAAGCGCACCCTGTGATGCACCACATGAAAGAGGAATTTCACGGCGCGATGGCGATGGTGTCGCACAGCCTTGCTTCGCCCGTGTTGTATCTGGCGATTGCGGGCGTGGCGACGGCGTGGCTGCTGTATGTTGCCAAGCCCAATCTGCCTGCCAAGTTTCAGGCTGCCTTTAAGCCCGTTTATACGCTGCTGGACAACAAATATTATTTGGACGTGATTTACTACAACGTGTTCGCCCGCGGCGCGCGCGTGCTGGGCAATTTGTTCTGGAAAGTGGGCGACACGCTGATTATTGACAACGGCATCGTAAACGGCTCGGCAAAACTGGTTGGTGCGGTGGCGGCGCAAGTGCGCAAAGCGCAAACAGGCTTTATTTACACCTACGCGGCGGTAATGGTGTTCGGGCTGCTGGTGATGGTTGCCGCGTTCTTTTGGGGGCTGTGGTTCAAGTGATTTTCAGGCTGCCTTCTTAACACAAACCCCTTTCAACCTTTCAAATTCAATAAGAGAAAACAGGCGATACTATGTTTTTCAACAACTTACTCAGCTTAGCCATTTGGCTGCCGATATTGGCGGGCGTGCTGGTGCTGGCAACGGGTTCAGACGAAAAAGCCCCGTTGGCGCGCATACTCGCGCTGGTGGGCGCAGCCGCGAGCTTTGTCATCACCTTGCCACTGTTTACCCAGTTTGACCGCGCCAGCGGCGGCTATCAGTTTACCGAGCTGCATGCGTGGATACCCGCGCTTAATTTGAACTACGCGCTGGGCGTGGACGGCATTTCCGTGCTGTTTATTATTTTGAATGCGTTTATCACGCTGATGGTGGTACTGGCAGGCTGGGAAGTGATACAGAAACGCCCCGCGCAATACATGGCGGCGTTCCTGATAATGAGCGGGCTGATTAACGGCGCGTTTGCCGCGCAAGATGCCATTTTGTTTTACACCTTCTTTGAAGGCATGCTGATTCCGCTGTATTTGATTATTGGTATGTGGGGCGGGCAGCGCAGAATGTATGCCGCGATGAAACTGTTTCTTTACACGCTGCTCGGTTCGCTGCTGATGCTGGTTGCGTTGATTTATCTGTCGTATCAAGCGGGTGGCAGCTTTGCGATTGCCGATTTGCAGGCGATTAAAAATATTCCGCTGGGCGTGCAACAGCTTTTGTTTATCGCGTTTTTCCTATCGTTTGCGGTGAAGGTGCCGATGTTCCCCGTGCACACATGGCTGCCCGATGCCCACGTTGAAGCGCCCACAGGCGGCTCAATGGTGCTGGCGGCGATTACGCTGAAAGTGGGCGCATATGGCTTTTTGCGCTTTATTTTGCCGATTTTGCCCGATGCGTCGCGCTATTTCGCGCCCGTGGTGATTGTGTTGAGCCTGATTGCGGTGGTGTACATTGGCTTGGTTGCGCTGGTGCAAACCGATATGAAAAAGCTGGTGGCGTATTCGTCAATTAGCCATATGGGGTTTGTTACGCTGGGCTTTTTCCTGTTTATGCAAAATGGGCAGCCTGAAAGCTGGGCGTTTAAAGGCGCGATTATGCAGATGATTTCGCACGGCTTTGTTTCCGCTGCGATGTTTATGTGTATCGGCGTGATGTACGACCGTTTGCACACGCGCAATATTGCCGATTACGGCGGTGTGGTGAATGTGATGCCCAAATTTGCCGCGTTTATGATGCTGTTTGGCATGGCAAACGCAGGCTTGCCCGCCACATCGGGTTTTGTGGGCGAATTTATGGTGATTATGGGCGCAACGCATTACAGCCTGTGGATAGGCGCGATTGCGGCGACCACGCTGATTTGGGGCGCGAGCTACACGCTGTGGATGTATAAGCGCGTGATTTTCGGCGACATCCTCCATCCCGCCGTGAAAGAAATGAAAGACATCAACGCGCGCGAATTTGTGATTTTGGCGATTTTGGCGGTTGCCGTGCTGGGCATGGGCTTGCTGCCCGAGCCGTTTATCGCGGTAATCCACCAAGCGGCAGACAACCTAATGGCGCAAATCGCGCACAGCAAGATTTGAGGTGAAACATGGATTGGACAAGTTTGAATTTGAGTGCAGCCACACCTGAAATCGTGTTGCTGATTGGGCTGTTTGGCGTGCTGCTGCTGGATTTGTGGCTAAGCGATAACAACCGCTTTATCACGCATGGGCTGAGCATTGTGGTGATGCTGGCAGCGGCGGGCGCGCAGTTGGCAACGTGGGTGCATGAGCCTATTACCGCGTTCCACGGCTTTTATATTGCCGATGGCATTTCGCAAGCTGCCAAGCTGGCGATGTATTTGGCAACGGCGGCGTTGTTTGTCTACGCCAAGCCGTATAACCAACTGCGCGGCATTTTCAAGGGCGAGTATTACACGCTGGCGATGTTTGCCTGCGTGGGCATGAGCGTGATGATGAGCGCGGGGCATTTTTTGACGGCGTATATCGGCTTGGAGCTGCTGTCGTTGTCGCTGTATGCCATGATTGCGCTGCAACGCGATTCCGCCCGTGCCGCCGAAGCCGCGCTGAAATATTTTGTACTCGGCGCGCTGGCTTCGGGCATCTTGTTATACGGCGCTTCCATGGTTTACGGCGCAACGGGCAGCCTGAATTTCGCCGAGATTTTTCAGGCTGCCCAAAGCGGCGACGTGAACGGCTGGCTGTTGAAGCTGGGCGTGTTGTTTATTGTGGCGGCGGTGGCGTTTAAATTTGGCGCGGTGCCGTTTCACATGTGGGTGCCCGATGTGTATCAAGGCGCGCCGACTTCGGTGGGCGCGTTTATCGGCTCGGTGCCTAAAATCGCCGCCACTCTTTTTGCCTTCCGCATTCTGGTGAGCGGCTTGGTGTTGAACAAAGGCGATTGGCAGTTGCTGTTTGCCGCGCTGGCGGCGCTGTCGCTGCTGGTGGGCAATTTGGCGGCGATTATGCAAACCAATGTGAAGCGGATGTTCGGTTTTTCTACGGTGTCGCACATGGGCTTTGTTTTGCTCGGCTTTGTGGGCGGGCAGATTGGTTTTCAGGCTGCCGTGTTCTACGCGATTATTTACACGCTGATGAGCCTAACGGGCTTTGGCGTGCTGATGGCGGTGAGCAACGAGCACCACGAATGCAACCAAATCAGTGATTTGGTGGGATTGAACCAACGCCATGCGTGGTATGCGTTTTTGATGCTGCTGGCACTGTTTAGCATGGCGGGCATTCCGCCGCTGGCGGGTTTTTACGCTAAATTTGCCGTGCTGAAAGCGCTGGTTGCCGCGCAATATCCGTGGGCAACGCTGCTGGCGGTGTTTGCGGTGGTGATGAGCTTGGTGGGTGCGTTCTATTATTTGCGCGTGGTGCGCGTGATGTATTTTGAAGACGCTACGCAACACGAGCCGATGAGCGGCACGCTGGCGGCGAAGTGGGTGCTGTCTGTTAATGCGCTGCTGTTGCTGGTGTGGGGCGTGATGCCCGCTCATTTGACGGAATGGATTAAAACGGCGGTGGAACGCGCGTTTTGATTGAAGAGTAGTGGATTTCAGGCTGCCTTGTTGTGATGAGGCAGCCTGAAAATTTATTGTGGGGTAGGCATGATGTGGCAGAATAGGCAGCCTGAAAATCCATCTGAGCCGCCGACGCGCCATGCGCGGCTGCATTTCGTTTCAGGCTGCCTTTGGGTGTTGGTTGTCATATTTTTGTAAACAAGGTGGTGCGATGAAGCCGTCTGTTCAGATTTCTGCTTTTGCTTGGCTGGCGTTGAATTTTTTGGGTTATTTTTGCGCGTTTGGGGTGGTGCAGCCGTTTTTTCCGTTGTGGTTGCAGAGCCATCATCATTCGGAATTTTTTATTGCGTTTGTGATGTCGTCGGCTTATCTGTTTCGCTTTTTGGGCGGGCTGTTGCTGTCTAAGCGGGTGAAGCGGCTGGATGCGCTGTTGCCGACGATTCGGCTGGCAACGTGGGGCAGCGTGGCGGCGTTGCTGGCGGCTGCGGCAAGCGTTGGCTGGGCGTGGTTGTTGGTGGCGTTGGTTTGGCTGTTTTTTGCCTTTAATGGCGGCGAAATGCCGTTGAACGAGACGGCGGCGAGCGCTTGGCAAAAGCAGATTGGTTTGGATTATGGGCGGGCGCGGTTGTGCGGCTCGGGGGCGTATATTTTGGGGGCGCTGTTGTCGGGCTGGGTGGTGGCGCAGTTTGGCGCGGAGCAGTTGATTTATTTGATGGTGATTTTGCTGTTGGTGCATGGGCTGATGCAGCTGCCGCGGGCGGCGCCTGCTTTGCACAATCGGGCGGTGGCATCGCAGGAAGCGTCGTTGGGTTATATGGCGCTGTTGCGGCAGCCTGAAACGCGGGGGATGCTGCTGGCGGTGTCGTTGATTCAGGGCAGCCATGCGGCGTATTACACTTATGGCGTGATTTATTGGCAGTCGGCTGGGCTGGCGCCGCAGCAGATTAGTTGGCTGTGGAGCGTGGCGGTGGTGGCGGAGATTGTGTTGTTTTTCTTTTCTCGGCGGCTGTTGGGTGGGGCGGAGGTGGTGCGCTTGATGCAGGTGTCGGTGGTGCTGACTGCGGGGCGGTGGCTGCTGATGGCGGCAACGGTGAATCCGTGGGTTTTGCTGGCGGTGCAGCTGTTGCACGCGGCGGGGTTTAGTTTGTCGCATTTTACGATGGTGCGGTTTATTGTGGGGCAGCCTGAAAAGGATATGGCGAAGTTGCAGGCGTTGTATATTGGGCTGGCAAGTTGCGTGGTGGTGGCGGTGCTAACGCTGTTGGCTGGGGGCTTGTATCAGGTGCAGCCAAGTTGGGCGTTTGCGGTGATGAGTGTGTTTGCACTGGGGGCGTTGTGGGTGTTGCCGAAAAGGGAGAAGGTTGAGGCAGCCTGAAAACGAGTGAAGCGCGTTTGGGCAGGGTGTAAACAGCGGTTCAAAAGCGTTTTCAGGCTGCCTTTGTACAATCAATTAGCCATCAACGTGCGTGGGCGTTGCAAAGAAAGGCAGCCTGAAACGGATACAGTGCGTTTCAGGCTACCTTTGGATCTTTCAACGATAGGGGTAACCCTACCCACCCCGTTCCGCCAAATACTCCCGCAATCCGCGTTCGCGCAAGATGCAGGCGGGGCATTGGTGGCAGCCGCCTGCCACGCCCATGTAGCAGGTGTGGGTGTGCGCGCGGATGTAGTCAAACGCGCCCAGTTGGTCGGCGAGTGCCCATGTTTGTTTTTTGGTGAGCCACATCAGCGGGGTGCGGATGTCAAACGGGTAGTCCATGGCGAGGTTGAGCGTTACGTTCATGGATTTGATGAACACGTCGCGGCAGTCGGGATAGCCTGAAAAATCGGTTTCGCATACGCCTGTGTAGATGCGGTGGATGCCTTGCGCTTTGGCGTGGATGGCGGCGTAGAGCAAAAATAGGGCGTTGCGCCCGTCCACAAAAGTGTTGGGCGTGTTGCCCGCTTGCTGGATGGGCGCGCTGCTGTCCATCAAAGCGTTGTGGGTGATGTTGCCAATGGCGGATAAATCCAACACGGTGTGCGGCACGCCTAAATCTTGGGCAATCCACGCGGCGCGTTGCAGCTCGACGGCGTGGCGTTGCCCGTATTGGAAGCTGATGGTTTGCACGTTGCCCGCGCCGCAGTCGGCGATGGCTTGGAACAGGCAGGTGGTGGAATCTTGCCCGCCCGAGAAGATAACGAGTGCTGTGTTGGGAGACATTTCAGGCTGCCTTGTGGGAAAATTGGTATTATACTTCGCCGTTTTATGGATTTTGGAACGACAACATGAGTTTGGTAAACAAATTGCGGGCGATGCCGTGCTATCGTTTAACGGTGTTGGCGGTGTTTTTGGTGGCGGCGGGCGGTGTGTGCGGCTCGTTTTTTGGGCAATATGTGCTGAAAATGAATCCGTGTGTGATGTGCATCCAGCAGCGTTTGGCGTTGGTGGCAACGATGTTGCTGGCGTTGGTTTGCATCGCGCTGCCGCATCGCAAGCTGATTGGGCGCACGCTGGCGGCGGTGTTGATTTCCGCGCCTGCGGCGTTTGGCGCTTGGGTGGCGGCAAAGCAGATTCATTTGCAGTCGCTGCCGCCTGCCGAGCAGCCCGATTGCGGCGCGCCGCTGTCGTTCGTTTTGAAAAACAAGCCGTTGTTTAAATTGTATGAGCCGCTGTTGCGCGGGGATTCGGGCTTTTGCGGCGAGGTGTATAAGGTGTTGGGCGTGCCGCTGCCGGTGTGGAGCGTGATGTTTTTTGCGGCGGTGTTGCTGATTGTGTGGGCAATGTGGCTGCGGACGCGTAAACAATGATTGTGAGGCAGCCTGAAAGTGGGTTTACTGCGTTTCAGGCTGCCTCAATCTAAACAAGGAAACCAAAATGACCAACGAAACCATCAACGTTGACCCCAACGAAATCGCCAAGTTCAGCCAAATCGCCGATAAATGGTGGGACAAAACGGGCGAGTTCAAACCGCTGCACGACATCAACCCCCTGCGCTTGGACTATATTGACCAACACGCCCACTTGGCGGGCAAGACGGTGCTGGATGTGGGCTGCGGCGGCGGCATATTGTCGGAAAGCATGGCGCGGCGCGGTGCGGCAAGCGTGTTGGGCGTGGACATGGCAGAATTGTCGCTGCAAACCGCGCAGGCGCACGCCGATGCCGGGCGCGTGGCAAACGTTGCCTACCGCTGCGTGAGCGTGGAAGATTTGGCGGCGGAAATGCCGCAAGCGTTTGACGTGGTAACGTGCATGGAAATGCTGGAACACGTGCCCGACCCCGCCTCCATCATCCGCGCCTGCGCCAAGCTGGCAAAAGCCGATGGTTGGGTGTTTTTTTCCACCATCAACCGCAATCCCAAATCGTATCTGCACGCGGTGCTGGGCGCGGAATATGTGCTCAACCTTGTGCCCAAAGGCACGCACGATTGGCAAAAATTCATCACGCCCGCCGAATTAGCGCGCATGGCGCGGCAGGCAGAGCTGGATGTGGTGGACACGCGCGGGATGTCGTTCAACCTGCTCACGCGGCAGTATTTTTTGCAGGATGATGTGCGCGTGAACTATATGGTGGCGTGCAGGGCGGGTTGATATTCAAAAGTTGGCAGAGGCAGCCTGAAAACGGTTTTCAGGCTGCCTCACGTTACAATGCGCGCTTTCCCACCATTCATTTAGGAGCATCCGAATGACCGAACTGTCCCGCCAACCCGTTGCCGACCGCGCCGAGCATAATGCGTTTTTCCCGTCCGAATATTCGCTGTCGCAATACACCGCGCCCAAAACCAATTTTGCCGGCACAAAATTTGCCCAACCCTACACCGGCGGCAAATTCAAAGTGCTGATGGTGGCAGCCGACGAGCGCTACCTGCAAATGCAAAACGGCAAATTTTTCTCAACGGGCAACCACCCCGTAGAAACGTTGCTGCCGATGCTGCATATCCACAAAGCAGGCTTTGAAATTGACGTGGCAATCTTGTCGGGCAACCATGCCAAATTTGAAATGTGGGCGATGCCGAACGAAGATGCCGCCATCGCCGAAATCTATGCCGAATATCTGCCCAAGCTGGACAAACCCGCCAAATTGGCGGACATTCTGGACGCGGTAACCGCGCCCGATTCGCCCTATTTGGCGGTGCTGATTCCCGGCGGGCACGGCGCGTTTAACAAGCTGCCCGAAAGCCGCGAGATGCAACGCCTGCTGGATTGGGCATTGGCAAACGATAAATTTGTCATCACGCTGTGCCACGGGCCGGCGGCGTTGGCAGCGGCGGCGGTGGGTCGCGCCGATGCGGATTTCCCGTTTAAAGGCTACGAATTGTGCGTGTTCCCCGATGCGCTCGACGAAGGCGCGAATTTGGACATCGGCTATATGCCCGGCAAACTGCCTTGGCTGCTGGCAAAACGCTTGGAAGAGCTGGGCATGGTGGTGAAAAACAGCAAAACCGGCATCGACGGCAGCGTGCACAAAGACCGCCGCCTGCTCACCGGCGACAGCCCTTTGGCGGGCAACGCGCTGGGCATTTTGGCGGCGGACGAATTGCTTAAAGCGGTTGGCGTAGCGTAAATCGGCGCGTAAAAAGGCAGCCTGAAAACGGGAAAGTCGTTTTCAGGCTGCTTTTTTCGTTGGTTAGGTTGTTGCAGCGGCACAGTTCGGCGAAATCTTTGGGCAGGTTTTTTTGGGGGGGGGCATAGAGTCTCATGTTGATGATTAAGGCAGCCTGAAATTCCGTTTTCAGGCTGCCTATGGTTTATTTCTCTTTATCCTGCGGTTCATCGCCATTGGGTTGTTCGGGCTTTGCCGAATCCAATTTGTCTTTCAGCTGCGACACGCCTTGGTTGATATGTTTCACCGCTTGCGAAGTCATGTCGCCCACCGCCTTGGCGCTGCCGTCAATAAACTGCTGCAAGGCTTGCGTGTCGTCGCGGGAGAAGCTTTGCGCTTGCAGGTCAAATTTCTCGTCGTCGGTATCAAAATACTGGATGATGCTAAACGACAATTTCTGCGCCACCAGCACCACGGGAAACGAATTGCGATAGCTGTTATACGCGTTCACGCGGTTATTGTAATTTTCGCGCCGCGCCAGAATGTCGTTTTCCAGCGTTTCCAACTGCTGCATCAGTTTTTGGTAAGTGGCATCGGCTTTCAGCTGGGGGAAGGCTTGCGCCACCATTTGCATTTGCCCCGTGTTGTTTTGCGCCACTTTAAGCTGCGTGAGCTGCTCGTGCGCCATATAGCCCGATGCAATCTCAATAATCTGCCCGCTTAACTGCTGGCGTTTTTTCAAACCCGCTTGCAAATTGGAAAACATCTCGCGGATATTTTGCATACTGGTTTGCAGGCGGTTGTAGGTTTTAATCAGCTAAACGGCGATAACGGCAACCACCAACAGCACAAAAATCAAGAAAGACATAGCCACTCCTTAGCTTAAACGGAAAGCGCTATTGTAATAAAAGGCAGCCTGAAAACGGTTTTCAGGCTGCCTGTGCTTGCTATTTCACAATCTGGTTCAACTCGCCCTTGGCATATTTCGCCGCCATTTTTTCCAGCGAAATCGGCTTGATTTTATCCGCCATACCTTCGCAGCCAAACGCTTGATAACGCGCCAAGCAAATTTGCTTCATCGCTTCCACCGTTTTGCTCAAATATTTGCGCGGGTCAAACTCGCTGGGGTGCTGCGCCATAAAGCGGCGGATTGCGCCCGTGCTGGCAAGGCGCAGGTCGGTGTCAATGTTTACTTTGCGCACGCCGTGTTTGATGCCTTCCACAATTTCTTCCACGGGCACGCCGTAGGTTTCGCCAATGTCGCCGCCAAATTCGTTGATGATTTTCAGCCATTCTTGCGGCACGGAGCTAGAACCGTGCATCACGATATGCGTGTTGGGCAGCGCGGCGTGGATTTCTTTGATGCGGTCAATCCGCAGCACTTCGCCTGTGGGCGGGCGGGTGAATTTATATGCGCCGTGGCTCGTGCCCACCGCAATCGCCAGCGCGTCCACATTGGTGTCGCGCACAAAGCGCACGGCATCGGCAACGCTGGTGAGCATTTGGTCGTGGCTCAATTTACCTTCCGCGCCCACGCCGTCTTCCTCGCCCGCTTCACCCGTTTCCAAATTGCCCAACACGCCGATTTCGCCTTCCACCGACACGCCGCAAGCGTGCGAGAACTGCACCACGCGGCGGGTTACTTCGGCGTTGTATTCATAGCTAGACGGCGTTTTGCCGTCTTCTTGCAGCGAGCCGTCCATCATCACTGAGCTGAAGCCGAGCTGGATGGAGCGTTGGCACACGTCGGGCGATGCGCCGTGGTCTTGGTGCATCACTACGGGGATATGCGGAAACTCTTCCACCGCCGCCAAAATCAAATGGCGCAAAAAAGGCGCACCCGCATATTTGCGTGCGCCTGCCGATGCCTGCACGATGACAGGCGCGTTCACTTGGTCGGCGGCTTCCATAATCGCGCGCATTTGCTCCAAGTTGTTGACGTTGAATGCGGGAAGCCCGTAGCCGTGTTCGGCGGCGTGGTCCAATAATTGGCGCATGGATACGAGTGCCATGGTTTTTGCTCCTTCAAAATGTAGTTGGATGTAGGAAAATGCGGGCGCAATTATAAGTGCTTGAAAGCAGGAAAACAATGGCAGGTGGGCATTTGCCCGTGCGAAAGGCAGCCTGAAACGCCGTTTTGCGGTTTTCAGGCTGCCTTTTGCGCTACATGATGCTACGTTTGTTTTAGCCGGTATCGGCAACCGATTGGTGTTGCCGTGTCCGCCCGACATCGTTTCAGGCGCAGGGTGCGATGATTGAGGCAGCCTGAAAACGGGATAATCCATTTTCAGGCTGCCTGTGTTTGTGTGCAGCGCAGGCGTGTCGCCCCAAGCATTTCAGGCTGCCGAAGCATCCCATCCAAGGCAGCCTGAAAATCAAATCATCACGCCGCATCGGCGCGGGTGGTAATCACTTTGTCAATCAAGCCGTAATCCGCCGCTTCTTGAGCAGACATAAAATTGTCGCGGTCGGTGTCGCGCTCGATTTGTTCCAGCGATTTGCCCGTGTGTTCCGCCAGCATTTGGTTCAATTTTTCTTTCAGCTTCAACAGCTCGCGCGCGTGAATCTCGATATCCGAAGCCTGCCCGCCCAAGCCGCCGCTAATCAAAGGCTGGTGAATCATCACGCGGCTGTTGGGCAGGGCAAAGCGTTTGCCCTTGGTGCCCGCCGACAGCAAAAACGCGCCCATGCTCGCCGCCTGCCCCAAGCACAGCGTTTGCACATCGGGCTTGATGAACTTCATGGTGTCGTAAATGCTCATGCCTGCGGTAACGCTGCCGCCGGGGCTGTTGATGTAGAAATAAATGTCTTTGTCGGGGTTTTCGCTTTCCAAAAACAAAAGCTGTGCCACCACCAAGTTGGCGGTGTGGTCATTCACGGGGCCCACCAAAAAGATAATCCGCTCTTTGAGCAGGCGCGAATAAATGTCAAACGCGCGCTCGCCGCGCCCGCTTTGTTCAATCACGGTGGGGATTAAGGTGTTGTTTTGAATATCGGGTAACATGGTTTTTCCTCAGGTTTGAATGGTTAAAACGAATCGGCAGCCTGAAAACAGGCGTATCGCGAAACGATGGATTTTTGGATAAGGCGCGCGGCTGCGTTTTCAGGCTGCCTTTGCGGCAAGCTACATCAGAATAGGCAGCCTGAAAACGGGTAAAACGGGTTCAGCCAAGCCAAAACCCCTGCCCAAGCGGCTAACAAAAAAGCACCAAGCAATCAATCGCCTTGGTGCTTTTTGATGATGCGGTTAAGCGTTTGCGCCCATCACTTCTTCAAAGCTCAATGCTTTTTCGGTAACGTTGGCTTTGCCCAGCACATAATCCACCACATTGGCTTCCACCGCCAAATTGGTCGGGCCTGCCAGGCGGCTGCGGTCGGCAAAATACCAATCCATCACTTCTTGCGGGTCTTCGTAGCTGTCGGCAACATCGGCGATAATCGCTTTCACTTGCTCGTCGGTGGCTTGCAGTTTGAATTCTTCCACCAAAGCGGGCAGCAGCAGGCCCAATGCCACGCGCTGCTCGGCGCGTTCGGTAAACATATCGGCAGGCAAATCAAAGTTGGCGGCATCCAAGCCTTGTTGCGCGAAGTTTTGTTTCATTTCATCTGCCAAGCGTTGCGCTTCGTCTTTCACAAAAGCCTGTGGCAAATCAAACGAATGCGCGCCGCGCAAGGCTTCCATAACGGCATCGGTGTTGCGTGCATCCACGCGGCGTTTCACTTCGCGCGCCACGTTTTTCTTGATTTCCTCGCGCATTTTGGCAACATCGCCATCGGCAATGCCCAAGGCTTTGGCAAAATCGGCATCCACTTCGGGCAACATAGGCTCGGCAACATTGTGCACGGTGATGGTGAACACGGCGGTTTTGCCGGCCACTTCTTTGCCGTGGTAATCCTCGGGGAAGTTCACTTCCACGTCTTTGCTTTCGCCTTCTTTCAAGCCCAGCACGCCCGCTTCAAATTCAGGCAGCATTTCGCCGTTGCCCAGCAGGAAAGGATAGTTTTTAGACGAACCGCCGGCAAAAGGCTCGCCGTCGATTTTGCCTTCAAAGTCGATAATCACGCGGTCGCCGTTTTGCGCGGCGCGCTCCACGCGGTTATAGCGGGTGCGTTGTTTGCGCAAGATTTCAACGGTGTCGTCCACTTCTTTGTCGCCCACTTCGGCGCTCACTTTTTCAATGTTTAAGGCAGACAAATCGCCGATTTTGATTTCGGGGAAGGTTTCGTAGGTGAACGCCACTTTCAAAGCGTCGGCGCTTTCTTCGCCTTCAACGGGCTCAATTTTGGTGACGGCGGCGATGCGCAGGTTTTGCTCTTGCGCCACTTTGTTGAACGCTTGTTGCGCCAAATCGTTCAACACGTCGTTTTGAATGCCCGCGCCATACATTTGGGCAACCATTTTCAAAGGGGCTTTGCCGGGGCGGAAGCCGTCGATTTTCACGCGGCGTTGCGCTTTTTTCAGCTCTTTGTCGGTGGCTTCGTTGATGTCTAACCAAGACAAAGATACGATGACTTTACGTTCCAATTTTTCTAATGTTTCAACTGCTGCGCTCATGGCTGGTCTTTCTTTCGTTGATTTTTGACGGGAAATAAAACGCGCGAGTGTAGCACAAGGTTGGGTTTTTCGCATCTGTTTTGCGCCGTTTGCAGATATACCGCTTGACGCATTGCCGGTTGCACCGCTATAATGCGCGCTTCTTTGCCCAGATGGCGGAATTGGTAGACGCGCTAGTTTCAGGTACTAGTGTCCGTAAGGACGTGGAAGTTCGAGTCTTCTTCTGGGCACCAAATTTTGAAGGACTGCTTTTGCGAGCAGTCCTTTTTGTTTGTCTGAAACCTGATTTTCAGGCTGCCTCAGCCTTTGCCGCCATGAACCGAATCTCTGCTTATGCGCTTATCCTGCTGTTTACTCTGCTGTTCATCTTGTTGTTTGGCGGCAGCAGCTGCCTTGCCGCTTATCGCAACCCCGCGCCTGCGTTGGCGTTAAACAGCGCCGTGCCGCTTATTCCCGCCACCGCATGGCTTTATTTGAGCCTGCCGCTGTTTTTGGTTTGCGCCGCCCGTCGGCTCAACATCGCCGCGCAATGGCGTTTCTTTTTGCTGCTCACCGGCGAGCTGGTGGTTGCCAGTATCGCATTTCAGCTTTATCCCGTTCACGTTCGTTTTATGCAGCCTGAAAACCCGCAAGGCGCAGGGCAAACGCTGCTGCGCCTTGCGCACACCATCGGCATGAGCCACAACTATCTGCCCTCGCTGCATTGCGCGTTTGCCACCAGCGCCGCCGCGCTGTTGCACCGACATGTTTCGCGCCCCGCGCGCGCTGTCATTTGGCTGTATGCCGCCGCCATCAACATCAGCACGCTCACCATCCACGCCCATCACTGGCTGGATTTGGTGGCGGGCAATCTGTTGGTGCTGCTGCTTTGGCAACCCATCCGCCGCCTTGCCCGCGCCACTTTGCCCGGCTACCAAACGCATCTGCTTTGGCTGCACAACCAAGCTCGGTTCGCCCGCCGCCATCCGCGCTATGCGCTCGTCAGCCTGATTTTGTACAGCCAATATCCGTTCCATCCCAAGCGCAGCAAACTGATGATTGCGGGCTACTGCTTTTTGCAGGCCTACGACGACATTATGGACGGCGACCGCCCGCTCAATGGCAGCCTGAAAACGAGTGCAACCAAAACGAATGCTGCCGATTGCGGCACAGCCTCACACGCGCTCACGCCGCCGCAACACGCCGCGCAAATCATCCGACAATGGCAAAGCTATGCTCAACCCGCGCAAAGGCAGCCTGAAAACCGGCATGGCGCGTTTCAGGCTGCCGCAAACAGCGCGGCAGATATGAGGCAGCCTGAAATTCCATCCAAGCCGCTATCCGACCTGCCGCGACTTGCCTGTCTGTTTAACCGCCAGCTCGCCCGACTGCCCGCTTACGCCGAAGCCCACGCGGAAGTGGCCCGCCTGCTGCGGCTGATGCAGGCCGATGCCGTCCGCGCCCCCGCCCGCCTGCTTTACCCGCAAGCGCGGTTGCAACGGCATATGCGCCAAACTTTTGCCTCGTCGCTCAATCTGCTGTTTTGCGCCCAGCAATGCGCCACCCGCGCCAAACACGTTCCCGAGCTGGTGCGCGCGCTGGCATGGTGTTCCGCGATGCGCGATTGGGATGCCGACCTCGCTTGCGGCATCATCAACATCCCCGCCGAAGTGTGGCACGCCGCCCGACTTGCGCCCGATGAGCGCAACGGGCGCGTGGTCAGCCAAAATCCCGCCGTTGCCGCGTGGCTGGCGCAGCAAAAACAGCACGCGGAACAGGATTTGCGCGACCTGTTTTTCAGGCTGCCGCAAATCAAGCGGCAAGACCCCGCTGCGGCGAAAATCATTCGGCTGTTTGCGCGCTCGGTGTGGCGGTTTGCCGAAAAACGCTATCCCAAGCGGTTCGGCGGGGGATAAGGCAGCCTGAAAGCCAAATGGCGCGGCGGCGGTTTGCCGTCAAACAGTTTGTTTAATCAGGCGTTGGCGGGATGTCGGCGCGCCTGTTCTATGGGTGGCAAGTTCGTAAAGGTTTCAACTTGAAACGCGGTTCAATGGAACGAAGACAGCCAAGCCGTTTCCCTTTTCAAAATGTGTAAACCGCGCGCAAACAAAGGCAGCCTGAAACCCGTGATGGGATTTTCAGGCTGCCTTTGATGCTTTGGGGCAGGCAATCGGATGCGCCGTTGTGGCGGCGGTTTTGGCTGCGCCGAAACCCATTTCATTTGTTTTGGCTGCGCTCGTTTTCAGGCTGCCGATGCTTATTGCCACACGGCGAGCTTGGGCATCGGTTCGACTTGGTAGCCGTTGTGGCGCAGCAGCATAATCAGGCCTTGGTTGCCCACCAGATGCGCGGTGCCCACGGCAAACAGGGTGGGCTGTTTGGCGGCTTCGGCTTGGATTTTGGGCAGCCAGTTGCGGTTGCGGGCAACAATCATCTGTTGCACGAACCAGTCGGCAAATTGTTGCTGCTGCGCGGGGGAAAGGCTGCTTTCGGGGTTGAATTCGGTGTCTTTTTGCAGCAGGGCGGGGATGCGGGCGAAATCGCCGTGGGCATAGGCTTCGAAGATGATTTTGTCGTTGTCTTTTTTGGGGCGTTGCGCCCAGTCGTTCAGCCCGGCGATGATGAGCTCTTCGGGCAGGATGTGAAAGTAGGCGAGCGCTTCAATGTGGCTTTCCAAGCTGCCGAGCGGTTTGTGCTGCTGAGTGGCTTGGGCGGTGATGAGCTTGTCTGCGCCTGTTTCGTTGCTTTCGTCGGTTTCGCGCAGGCTCAGGGTGTTGAGCAAGACCGCCCACGGGTGGAGTTGGTCCAGACTTTGCAGGAGCGGTTCGGCGTTGGGGTAGCTGCGGATGTGTTGTTTGAGGGCGTTAAACGCGCGGCTGCCCATTTTCTGCGAGAGCGGGGTGTCGCTGAGCATGGCTTGGACGAGGCTTTGGCGCGTGCTTTCGGGGATGCCGTCGGCGACTTCGGTGATGATTTTTTGGTTTTGGGTAATCAGCTGGGCGAGGGCGGGGCTGATGCGGGCGTCGGTTTTGCCGATGTGGATGGTGCCGAGCAGGTAGGAATCGGGCTGCCCTGCTTTGCTGATTTTCCAGAGGTTGCTTTCCAGCTTGACGCTGTGCCAGTCAAACGGGGTTTGGGCGTATTGTTTGGGCGCGGGGAGCGTGGTTTGGGCGCGGGATTTTTTGGCGGTTTGGGGGGCGGTGGCGGGATGGGGTTGCCAGAATTGGATGCCGATGTTGGCGAGAACCAGCAGGGCGATGAGGGTGATAAGCAGTTTGAGGTGTTTGCTGTTCATGGGTGTGGTTTTGGGGGATGGGCAAACCTGTTTTCAGGTTGCCTTTGGGGTTTACTCGCGGTGGTAGGGGTGGTTGTTGAGGATGGAGACGGCGCGGTAGAGCTGTTCGGTGAGCAGCACGCGCACCATGCCGTGCGGCAGGGTGAGACTGGACAGGCGCAGCATCAGGTGGGCGCGTTGTTTGAGGCTGTCGGTCATGCCGTCTGCGCCGCCGATGATGAAGCAGGGGTGGGCGCCGTTTTGCTGCCAGCCGCGCAGGTGTTCGGCCAGTTCTACGGAGGTGGGGGCTTTGCCGCGTTCGTCTAGGGCAATGATGTGGGCGTTGGGCGGCAGGGCTTCGAGGATGCGTTTTTCTTCGGCGGCCATGCCTTGCGCGCTGCTGGTGCCTGCGCCGCGTTTTTCGGGTTTGATTTCTTTTAGGGTGTAGTGGATGTCGCGCCCGAAGCGTTTGCTGTATTCGTTGACGGCTTCGGTTACCCAACGGGGCATTTTGGTGCCGACGGCTAGGATGGTGATGTTCATGTTTGGGTGTCGGGGTGGGAATGAGGCAGCCTGAAAACGGGGTTGGCTTACTGTGGTTGCGGTAAACATTTATGTATATGTATGGCGACGAGCCGTCGCCATGCCATTTTGTGTTGTGTTTTCAACCTTGCGCGTTGCGCTGCGGTATACCCCTTTAATACCCAAATCAAAGATTTGGACAAAGGGGCAAGGCTGCCTTTGGGTTAATCCGGGTGGTCGTTGCCGGTCATCATCATGAGCAAGACGATGTTTTGGATGGTGTTGTGGATGATGGGGTGGTCGTCTTCGTAGGTGTTCATGAAGATGAGCAGGGCTTGGTGGAGCTGGGTGAGGGCTTGCTCGGGCCGGTGGGTTTGCAGGTGGTGGTAGGCGTGGCGGCAGAGGTATTTGGCGTAGAGCGGGTGGTCGGTGCCGACGCTGCGGGCGAGGTGTTGCGCGGCTTGGCGGTAGTGTTCGGCGGCTTGGGGATAGTGTTTGAGCGCGTCGTGGGCGGCGGCGAGTTCGCAGTGGGCGAGGGCGGTGCTCGGGTGGTGGGCGGGGGCGGTGGTTTCTAGGATTTGGGTGGTGTGTTGCAGGATGGACAGGGCTTCTTGGGCGTGGTCTTGCTGGCGGTAGACGGCGGCGGCGTGGGTGTAGGCTTGGGCGGTTTTTGGGTGGTGCATGCCGTATAGGCGTTCAAATCGGGCGGCGGCTTGTTCGTAGTGGTGCAGGGCTTGGGCAAGGTTTTCTTGGGTGTAGTGGGCGTTGCCGAGGTCGTCGTGGATTTGGGCGGTTAAGTCGGCTTCGGTGGCGAGGGTTAGGGCTTCTTCGAGATTGCGTTGGGCTTCGCTGGCTTGGGCGGTGTGCAGTTGGTTGATGGCAAGCTGGTTGAGGGCTTGGGCGAGGGCGTTGGGGTTGCTGTGTTGGCGTTGGATGTGCACGGCTTGTTTGAGCAGCGGTTCGGCGGCGGCGTAATCGCCGTTGGCGGTGTGCCATGCGCCGAGGTTGAGCAGGCTTTGGGCGTGTTGGGGGCTGGTTTCGCCGTGGGTGTGTTGGGTGTAGTCGTGGGTGTCTTGCAGCTCTTGGGCGAGCTGTTGGTGTTGGTAGTTTTGGATTTGCTGCCGATGGCGTTGTTGTTGGGTTTTGAGTTGGTGTGGGGTCATGGCGGGCATCGCTTGTGCGAGCGAGTGGTTAAGAGTGTTTTCAGGCTGCCTATGTGTGTTTAGGCAGCCTGAAAATAGTGAATATAGGTTCTTAGTTATCGGCGGCGTGCCATGGTTTGCTTGCGCCTGTGTGGAATTGGGGTTTTTCGCCGCCCCAGAGCGCTTCGATGTCGTAATAATCGCGCACGGCGGGGAGCATCACGTGGACGATTAAATCGTCGGCATCCACCAGCGCCCATTCGCCGCTGTCTTGCCCTTCGCTGCTGAGGATGGTGTAGCCTGCTTCTTTCAAATCGACGGCGACGTTGTTGGCAAGGGCTTTGACTTGGCGGGTGGAATCGCCGCTGGCGATAATCATGCGGGCGAAGAGGGAGGTTTTGTCGCTGGTGTTGAGCACGATGATGTCTTTGGCTTTGATGTCTTCTAGGGCATTGACGGCGATGGCGGTCATTTGTTCTAGGTTGGGTTGTTGTTCGGTCATGTTGTGTCTTTGTGTTATGGGGTTGGAAAAATGGGGGGATTATACTGAATTTGGGGGTGGGGCGGGGTAAGGCAGCCTGAAAATGGTGAGTAGCTTGGTTGATGGCATCCATCCATTTTAGCTTCGCAACGCCGCTTCGCTACGCAGGCTGCCTATTGGTTTCAGGCTGCCTACCGCTGCTCTTGCTTGCGTATTAGATACATCGCCCAGCAGCCAAAGGCGGCGGTGGGCAGGATGGCGGAGAGCATGGCGGGCACGCCGTAAAGCTGGGTGGTGAAGCCAAATAGCCGCCCTGTGAAGAAGAACAGCAGCCCAAGGCAGATGCCACCAAACAGTTTTAAGCCCATGTTGCTGTGCCGCCCTGAATTGGGGGTGAAGGCGAGGGCAACGAGTGCCATCACCATCGTGGCGATGGGGTAGATGAGTTTGTTCCACCATGCGACATCATAGGCTTGGGTTTGCTGGTGGTTTTCTTTGAGATAGCGGATGTATTGGGTGAGCGCGGTGAAGCTCATTTGCTCGGGTTTAACCAGTAATACGTTGAGCAGGGGTTTGCCGATGTCGGTTTGCCATTCGCGCTCGGCTTGTTGCTGGGGCTGGGCGTGGTTATCAGCGAGGGTGGTGCTGTGGGTGTTGTGCAGTTGCCACGCGCCGTTGGCTACGGTGGCTTTTTCAGCGCTGATGGCTTCGGTGAGCTGGAATTGGTCGTTGTAGTGCCAGATTTTGATGCCAACGAGCGTGTTGTCGGGCAGCATGGAGGCAACGTTTATCATGCTGCCCGGTTGTTTAATCCAGATGCCGTTGTGGGCGGCGGCAATGTGCCCCGCGCGGGCGTTGGCTTTCATTTCGTCGCCACGGCGGCTGAGCTCAGGCGCGAGCCATTCGCCAAGCAACACGGTGGCGATGGCGAAAATGGCGCTGAATTTGATGATGATGCCGATGATGTTTGCGGTGGATAAGCCGCTGGTTTTGATGACGGCAAGCTCGCTGTTGTTGGCAAGCTGGTTGAGCGCAACCAGCCCGCCGATGAGCGTGGCAAGCGGCATCAGCTGATAGGCGCGTGCGGGCATTTGCATCAGGATGTATTGGGTTGCCACCCAAAGCGTGTATTGGTTTTGCCCGACCACGCTAGTTTCGCTGATGAGGTCGATGAAGCTGTATAGCGCGAGGATGGCGAACAGGGCGTAGCACGAGGCGACGGCAAGGCGTTTGATGAGATAGCGGGTGATGAGGTTCATGGCGGTTGGTGTTTCAGGCTGCGGTGCAGTAGGCAGCCTGAAAATAGGGGGTGAGATGGGTTAAAGGATTTTAGTTAAAGGATTTTCAACCTTGCGCGTTGCGCTGCGGTATACCCCTGAGCTTTGCATAAGTCCGCATAGCTAAATCAAAGATTTAGATGCTTACTTAATACCCAAATCAAAGATTTGGACAAAGGAGCAAGGCTGCTTCTGTGGACTGTTTCATGGCATAGAGTAAGGCAGCCTGAAAAAGGGATGGAGGGAATAGGGCAGCCTGAAAACAGGTTTAGCAGTCGTTTCAGCCTTGCGCACTACGCTGCGGCATAACCCTTTATACCCAAATCAAAGATTTGGACAAAGGGGTAAGGCTGCCTTTGGGCAGATTAGGGCAACTACCGCCCCAGCACCGCCGCTTTCAGCCCCTGCCAAAACGGCTTCGCGGGCATGGAGCGCATCCGCAGCAATACCCAAATGCAGGCAATCATCAGCAAGTGCATCGGCAGCAAGCCCAGCCAAAAGTTAATTTTGCCGTCTTCCACCGCATCGCGCAGCAGGGTTAAGCCGTTTTGGTACACCAAAAAGAAGCCCACGGCGAGCAACACATGATACGAATTGCCCGAGCGCGTGTTGAAATACGACAGCGGAATCGCCAGCAGGCTGAGCAGCAACACGGTTATCGGCAGCGACACGCGCCACATCAGCTCGGCTTGGTATTGCGGGTTGCTGCTGCCGATAAGCTGCGCGGTGGGAATGGTGCGGCGGTGGTCAATCGGGTCCACCACTTTGGGCGTGGTGTTGATGATGAGGTTGAGCTCTTGAAACGACACTTGGTCAAAATCGCCACGCCCCGCGATGCCGCTGTAACGATAGCCGTTGGTGAGCACCAGCGTGCGCTTGTTGTTAGACAAATCAAAACGCCCTTCTTTGGCGAACACCACGCTGTCGCGCCCCGTTTCGTCTATATCGCGGATAAACAGGTTTTTCATGATGCCGTTATCGGTGTCAAACGTTTCCACAAAATACACGCGCCCGTCTTTTTTGCCCAATTCGCTAAACGTGCCCGCTTGCACCAGCGATAAATTTTGCTTTTGCTTCAAGATTTCGGCGTATTCGCGGCTGCGGTATTCCGCCCACGGCAACACGGAAATTTGCATCGTTGCCACCAACACGGCAAGCGGCAGGGCAAAGGTGAGCACGGGGCGTATCCATTTTTTCAACCCTAAGCCGCTGGATAACCAAATCGCCATTTCGCTGTCGCGCCAATAGCGTGTGAGCACCGTGAGCGTGCTGATGTAGGCGGTGAGCACCAGCAGAAGCGGGGTCATGCCCAGCGTCCAAAAGCCAATCAGCGTGGTAACGGCATCCACGGCAACGCGCCCGTCGGCGGCGCGCCCGAGCATATTGATGCCTTGGGTGAACACCAGTATCGCCAACACCACAAAAAAGATGGCGATGGCGGTGAGCGTGGTTTCTTTGATGAATTGACGATGGTAAATCATGGGATGTGTAAGCTGTTTTGCATGGGGGCAATTGTACGGGAATTTGGCTTTTCAGGCTGCCTTTGTTTACAGGATTGCTTGCACAACAGCATAGAGGCAGCCTGAAAACTAAAAATAGAACAGCAACCGCTTGGGATTTCGTTTACACGTTTTCAGGCTGCCTCAACACCCCAAAGGCAGCCTGAAAACCCAGTTCACCTTGCCCAATCACAGCAAAAATAGGTTCTATGATAAAATCGCGCGTTTTGAAGCAATTATCTCTCGGAGACCAAACATGGCTGGACACAGCAAATGGGCGAATATCCAACACAAAAAAGCCCGCGTCGATGCCCAACGCGGCAAAATTTTTACCAAACTGATTAAAGAAATCACCGTAGCCGCCAAGCAAGGCGGTGGCGACCCCGCATCCAACCCCCGCCTGCGCCTTGCTATGGACAAAGCATGGGATGCCAATATGCCCAAAGACAACGTGCAACGCGCGATAGATAAAGGCACAGGCAACCTAGAAGGCGTGGATTATGTAGAACTGCGCTACGAAGGCTACGGCATCGGCGGCGCAGCCCTGATGGTGGACTGCATGACCGACAACAAAACCCGCACCGTTGCCGATGTGCGCCACGCCTTCACCAAAAACGGCGGCAATTTGGGCACAGACGGCTGCGTGGCGTTTAACTTTGTGCATCAAGGCTATCTTGTTTTTGCCAATGTGGACGAAGACGCGCTGATGGAAGCCGCGCTGGAAGCGGGCGCAGAAGATGTGATTGTGGACGACGAAGGCATTATTGAAGTCATCACCGCGCCCAATGATTGGGCTGCCATCAAAGCCGCGCTGGAACAAGCAGGCTTCAAAGCCGAAGACGGCGACGTAACCATGCGCGCGCAAAACACCACCGAACTGAGCGGCGCCGATGCCGAAAAAATGCAAAAACTCATCGACGCGCTGGAAAGCCTGGACGACGTGCAAAACGTGTACACCTCTGCCGTTTTGGATTTAGGCTAAGCCCCAAGGCAGCCTGAAAACAAACAGCGCAAGCCGCGTTTTCCGTTTTCAGGCTGCCCATCCCTTTTATAACAAACTCAAGGACAACATCCATGTCATCCAAAATTATTTCATTGAAAAAGCAAGCCCTGCTTATCGCCGCCGCCATCGGTTTGGCGGCGTGCGGCGACCAACCTGTAAACCCCGCCGCCTCCGCGCCTGCCGCCGTTAGCGCGCCCGCCGCGCCCGCAGCCGCTTCCGAAGCATCTGCTGCATCCGCCGCCGGCACATCCGAAGCCGCCGGCACCACGCTATCGAGCAAAGACAACAAAGTGCAATTCGTTATCCCGCAAAATATTAGCGGCGCGTTCGAAGACAAGCTCGCCGATGCCAACCTGTTGCCCGAAGGCGTGCCCGCTGAGCAAGTAACCCTGCTGCAACGCAACGACGATGCCGATTTAACCCTATCCGTGGTGCAAACAGGCAAAACCGACAAAGCCGCCGACAAACTGTTTGCCGATTTGAAAAAAGAAATTGAAAGCGACCAAAGCGTGAAAGACGCGCAAGTAGATGCCGCCACCGCCGATAGCATGGCATACCGCTACACCCAAGCCAACGAAAACGCTAGCACCCGCGAAAGCTGCATCGCCCATTTGTCTGCCGATAAAGAACTCGCCGTGGTGTGCGCCACCAGCGGGCAAATGTCTGCCAACGAGTTGAAAGACCTGCTGGCAAACAGCGTGAAGTTTAACTAACCGCGCGCATATACATATAAGGCAGCCTGAAAACGGGGTTATCCCTTTTCAGGCTGCCTCAATGTTATCCGCAGGGCAGGGCGGCTTTCCGTTTGCGCCGTCATCCCAGTCCAACCGTTTTACCGCTCCGCACCTTCTTCCCACTCCCATCCCATTGCAACCGCCATGCCTCCGTTCACTCACCAAGACACCCAACACATGCAACTCGCCCTCGCCCTCGCATGGCAAGGACGCTTTTCCACCAGCCCTAACCCGCGCGTCGGCTGCGTTATCGCGCACGGCAGCCAAATCGTCGGGCAAGGCTACCATGTGCAAGCGGGCGCGCCGCACGCCGAAGTCCACGCCCTTGCCCAAGCGGGCGCGCTGGCACGCGGCGCAACCGCCTATGTAACCCTAGAACCCTGCGCCCACCACGGGCGCACGCCCCCTTGCGCCGAAGCGCTCGTTCGCGCAGGCGTATCGCGCGTGGTCGCCGCCATGCAAGACCCCAACCCCCTTGTGGCAGGCAAAGGCTTGGCCATCCTGCGCCAAGCAGGCACCCAAACCGCTAGCGGGCTGTGCGAAGCCGAAGCGCGCGCGCTCAACCGCGGCTTTCTGTCGCGCATCGAACGCCAACGCCCGTTTGTCAAACTCAAAATCGCCGCCAGCCTAGACGGCAAAACCGCGCTTGCCAACGGCGCAAGCCAATGGATAACAGGCGAAGCCGCCCGCGCCGACGTGCAAATCCAACGCGCCGAAAGCTGCGCTGTGCTCACCGGCATCGGCACCATCCTCGCCGACAACCCGCAGCTCAACGTCCGCATCCCCACCATCCGCCAGCCGTTGCGCATCGTGCTGGACCGCCAACTGCGCACCCCCGCCCGCAGCCGCATCATCCAAGACGGCGGCGAAACGCTCATCTGCACGCAAAGCCCCGCCAACCCCTTCGCCGATTACCCCAACGTGCACATATATAGGCAGCCTGAAAACGATTTATCCAGCCTGCTCGCCCATCTCGCCCGAGAACACCAAATCGGCGAGCTGATGGTAGAAGCGGGCAGCACCCTCGCCACCGCCTTTATCCAAGCCGATTTGGCGGATGAAATCGTGTACTACCAAGCCCCGAAAATCCTCGGCGACAGCGCGCGCGGTCTTTTCAGGCTGCCTGAAAACGAAAACACGCTCACCCGTCCGTCAAAATGGCAAACCGTGAGCGTGGAAGCGTTGGGCGACGACATCAAATGGGTGTTGCAGCGCAAGCGGTAAACATTTTCAGGCTGCCTTAATATGCAATCAAGGCAGCCTGAAAACGCTTAAATAATTTCAAATTAACAACGCTGCCGCAATAAAAGCAACAAATCGTAGGGTGTGCAGCTTCGCTGCGCACGCAGCTAACAAAGCAGCCTGAAACGCCAATAGAACAACAGCCCGCCGCCCCACCCCCCCCATCCGCCCAACAAGAACTCCACACTTCGCCGCGCAACCTGCCATTATTCAACATCGCCCGCGCAGGCGTTTCGCCGCCTACCACGAGCAGGGGCAAGCCCCTGCACCCCGCGCAGCATCAACCAATCATGGCATGATTTTCAGGCTGCCCAATAAGCCGCGCAACAATTTGAGCCTAAGCCATCACACGCCAAAGGCAGCCTGAAAACCAGTTCCCGATTTTCAGGCTGCCTCAACCCATCCATCTCCCCCTCAAACCACCTCCACACCAAACGCCCCCAACGTCCCCACCAACCAAAAAATCGGCAAACCAATCAACGCATTCGGATCAGAACAATCCACGCGCTCCAACAACGCCGCGCCCAAGCCCTCGCTTTTTGCCGCCCCCGCGCAAAAAATCGCATCAGGCTCACGCGCCAAATACCGCCCAATCTGCCCCGCCGACAATGCCCGCATCCGCACCACCGTCTCATCCACATGCGATTTAAGGCAGCCTGAAACCGAATCCAACACACACACCGCGCTGTAAAACACAATCTCCCGCCCCGATAACGCGCCCAACATCGCCGCCGCCCGCTCCACCGACATCGGTTTGCCCAACTGCCGCCCATCACACCAAGCCACTTGATCCGCCCCAATAATCAAATGCGCAGGAAACCGCCTCGCCAACGAGCGCACCTTGCCCACCGCCAAACGCAACGCCGTATCCCGCGCCGATTCCCCCGCCAGCGGCGACTCATTAAACACAGGCTTGCCCACCGCAAAATCCAAGCCCAAAGCTGCCAACTGCTGCTGGCGAAACACCGAAGAAGACCCCAAAACAACAGGCAACGCCATCGCGCCACTCCCTTAAAAATATTGACTGAATAAGCATAAAATTATATCATGCGCCGTTTATGTTAAACCGAATACTGATTGATTCCCAAGCGTTCACCGCCAAGCAAGAAACCCTGCAAGGCAACGTCTCGCTCAACCAACTGGACGAACGCGTTTGGACGCACGATTTCACCGACTTGTCATCATCCGTCGCCTACACCCTAACAGGCGGCATAGATAAATGGCAACGCCCCTATTTAACGCTCACCCTTTCAGGCTGCCTGCCCCTGCAATGCCAACGTTGCATGCAACCCACAGAATTTGCGTTAAACGAAAACGTGCGGATTGTTCTGTTTGAAAACGAAGAAACGCTAGACGAAGCCATGCTTGCCGACGAAGACCTCGAAGGCATGCTGCAAGAACCCGAAATAGACGTTTTCTCGCTCATTGAAGACCAAATCCTCATGGCTTTGCCGTTTTCCCCCAAGCACGAACAATGCGGCAACGCCCAGCTAGAAGCCAACAATCAAAGCAAACCCAATCCCTTTGCCGCGCTGGCAGGATTGAAAAAATCGGGCTAACTTTTTTATCTTTCATTTAATTAGGAGTTCAAAATGGCCGTTCAACAGAACAAAAAATCCCCCTCACGCCGTGGTATGCACCGTTCACACGACGCGCTTACTGCCCCCGCATTGTCCGTAGATAGCGCAACAGGCGAAGTGCACCGCCCACATCACATTTCTCCCAACGGAATGTATCGTGGTCGCAAAGTAGCCAAAGCCAAAGGCGAATAAGCACAGCGGCGCAAAAAGCCAGCGATTGAGCAACAGCAATATCGGCTGGCTTTTTCGTACCAACCATTTTCAGGCTGCCCACTCTCACGCCAACGCAGCCTGAAACATCCCATCCCATCACAGAAAAGCGAGCATTCCCATGGCACAAAAAATTTGGTACACCTACGACGACATCCATCGCACCGTGAAACACATCGCCCAAAAAATCAACGAAGCAGGCGTCAAATACGATGCCATGATTGCCATCGGCGGCGGCGGCTTTATCCCCGCCCGAATGCTGCGCACTTTTCTTGACATCCCCATCTACGCCGTAACCACCGCCTATTATCTGAACGAAACCGACAGCCAAACCACCGATGCGGTGCAGAAAATTCAATGGCTTGACCCGATTCCGACCGAATTGCAAGGCAAAAACGTTTTGGTGGTGGACGAAGTGGACGACAGCCGCACCACCATGCGTTTTGTGCTGGATGAACTGGAACGCGACGGCTTCAAGAAAATCGGCGTCGCCGTGATTCACAACAAGCTCAAACCCAAAGTCGCCGAGCTGCCCGCAGATGTCGCCTATTTTAGCGGCGTAGAAATTGAAGACTGGTGGATAAACTACCCATGGGATGCCACCGACATCGAAGCGCACAACTGCCGCGCCGCCGCAGGCGTTCATTCCGACGAAGAATAAAGCGGCAAACCATTTTGGCTTCGCAACTCCGCTACGCTCCGCAGGCTGCCTGAAACCCCCAAAAAGCGTTTCAGGCAGCCTGAAACCGTTTTACAATACCTGCTTTGAATACTGGGTAAGCCGCAAACACCAAGGGCTAACGCCAAAGGCAGCCTGAAAACGAGTGCGCCAGCCTCGCACCAAGCCCAACCCTCACCAAGGAAACCTTCAACATGATAACCCTGTCCGTAGATGCCATGGGCGGCGACATTGGTCTCGCCGTAACCGCCCCCGCCGCCGCCAACTTCTTGCAACGCCGCCCCGATGCCAAACTCATCATGGTAGGCGACCAAGCCCAAATTCAAACCGCCTTGCAACAAGCCAACGCCCCAATGGCGCGCATCAGCATCATTCACGCAAGCGAAGTCGTCGGCATGGACGAAGCTCCGCAGTACGCCCTAAAAAACAAAAAAGACTCATCCATGCGCGTTGCCATCCAGCAAGTGAAAGAGGGCAACGCCCAAGCCGCCGTTTCCGCAGGCAACACAGGCGCGTTGATGGCAACCGCCCGCTTCGTGCTCAAAACCCTGCCCCATATAGACCGCCCCGCCATTGCCAAATTTCTCCCCGCTGAAAACGACCAGCTCACCCTGATGCTTGACCTCGGCGCAAACGTCGACAGCACCCCCGAGCAGCTCCACCAATTCGCCATCATGGGCAACGAACTCTACCGCGCCCTGTATCCCAGCCACAACGCCCCTAAAATCGGCTTGCTCAACATCGGCACGGAAGACATCAAAGGCACCGAAACCGTTAAGCAAGCCTTTCAACTGCTCCAACAAAGCCCCGTCAATTTCATCGGCAACATCGAAGCCAACCAAATATACAGCGATAAAGTAGACATCGTGATTGCCGACGGCTTTGTGGGCAACATCGTACTCAAAACCATAGAAGGCACGGCAGGCTTTATGGGTGGCATCATCAAACAAGAATTCCAGCGCAACCTATACACCAAATTCAGCGCGTTTACTGCACTGCCCGTGCTTCAAAGTTTCAAACGCCGCCTAGACCCGCGCCGCTACAACGGCGCCATCTTTCTCGGCTTGCGCGGCATCGTCGTCAAAAGCCACGGCGGCACCGATGCAACAGGTTTCGCCTTCGCCCTAGAAGAAGCCTACCAAGAAGCCCAAGCCGACAGTCTGGCCAAAATTGAGCAAGGCATCAGCAAAAAACTAGCCGCAGCCTAATTGGAAGGCAATGGCTTGCTACCAAAGGCAGCCTGAAAACACCAAGCTGCCGCCCATTCATTCCACAAAAAAGCAACACTGCAAAAATAAATTTGCAAAAAAACAACACTATTTTATTCTTATAAATTGCTTTATTAAACAACAAAATAAGACAAAATAGTCAAAATAAAACCAAAAATCCCAAAGTACGCTCAGCATAAAAACAAAAAATAAGTTTGTTTTTTTTTCGCAAAATAGCTATATTAACGACTGCGAACTGCAAGGCTCAATAAGATTTTGGGCTTAACAGGGGTTAAAAGTGTTTTATTGTGAGCACATTTAATTCTTTTCAAAACTTGTTTAAGTAAACATAAGGAATACAGAAATGAAAAAAACTCTGATTGCTTTGGCTTTGGCTTCATTGTCAACTGCTTCTATGGCCGATGTGATTTTGTACGGTCAAATCAAAGGTGGTGTTGAAACTACTTTTGGTAACAAATTAGGTCAAGACAAAAACAAAGGTACAACTACCCAAATCGTTGATTACGGTTCACGTATCGGTTTCAAAGGTCATGAACACCTGACTGACAACTTGGATGCTATTTGGCAAGTTGAATCTAAAGTAGACATCGGTGGTGGTAGCGGTCGTACATTCGGTACTCGCGATTCTTTCATTGGTTTGAAAGGTGGCTTCGGTACTGTTAAAGTAGGTTACCAACAAACTCCAATCAAAGAGTTGAATGGCAAACTGGACCAATGGGAATATGATTCTTCTGTTGCTGGTTTGGGAACATTCACTCGTGGTACTGATGCTAACCGTCGTGCAACTGCAGTTAGCTACGAAACTCCTGATTTGTCTGGTTTCACTGCAAAAGCTTACTACTCACCTAGCGAGCAAGAAAACGGCGAAAGCACTAACGCATTGGGTGCTCACAAAAATAAAGCCAAAGGCATTTATGGTTTGAGCGCAAGCTACAAAAACTCTGGCTTCTTTGCTGATGTTGCTGGTGTATATGCACGCGGTACTACTGCTGCTGTTGCTGCTGGTAAAAAAGGCGGTTACCAAGCATTGGTACAAGCAGGTTACGAGAGCGACAAATGGTTGGCTGGTTTGGCTTACCAACGCTCACAACGTGTAGAACGTGCTAATTCTACTTTGAATGCTGATGCTGATAAAGTAAACGAGTTGGCGTTGTCTGGTGCTTACACTCTTAATGATGCTTTGACTCTGAAAGGTACTTTTGCTTACGGTTTCGGTATCAAAGACATTAATGGTGACAAAATTGCTGGTAATGGCAAATACTACCAAGGTTTGGTAGGTGCTGACTACGCATTGTCTAAACGCACTATCGTTAATGGTCAATACGGCTACCTGCAATCTGGTAAAGGCGATGACAAACTGAAAGCTAACGTAGTTAGCATTGGTATGAAACACAAATTCTAATCTGATATTGCCTCGGATTTAGAATGCTAAAACTCCCTACGAAGGTGGGGAGTTTTTTACTTGGTAAGTAAAACCTTCTTATAAAAAAGCAGCCTGAAAACTTCATTTATCAGTTTTCAGGCTGCTTTTTGTTCATTTTGTTATGCTGGATTATGCTCATCAAAGAACTGCACTTTCACATCAAACTGTTGTGCGAGTGCCTTACCTAATGCTTGGATGCCGTAGCGTTCGGTGGCATGGTGCCCTGCGGCGATGAATGCTGTGTCTGTTTCGTTGGCAAGATGATATTGCGCTTCGGAGATTTCGCCTGTGAGATACACGTCTGCGTTTGCATCTATGGCAGCCTGAAAATACCATTGCGCGCCGCCTGTGCACCATGCGATGCGGGTAAGCGGCTGTTTGGGGTTGCCTATAATGGTGGGTGTTCTGCCCAGCGTTTGTTCAATAGCTTGGGCAAGCTGGGCGAGCGTGCGTTGGTTTTCGGGCAATGTGCCGATGTTGAGCAGATTTTGTTCGCCGAATGTGTTTTCAGGCTGCCAGTTGAGTTTGGCGGCGAGTTGGGCGTTGTTGCCAAGCGTGGGATGGGCATCGAGCGGCAGGTGGTAGCCAATCAGGTTGATATTATGGGCGAGTAGGGCGGCGATGCGTTGTTTTTTCCAGCCGATGATGGCGGTGGGTTCGCTGCGCCAAAATAAGCCGTGGTGCACGAGTAAGGTGTCTGCGCCTTGGGTAATGGTGTGGTTGATGGCGGCTTGGCTGGCGGTTACGGCGGTGATGATGTGGCGGATTTGGTCGTTGCCTTCAATTTGCAAGCCGTTGGGTGCGCCGTCTTTGAATAGCTGGGGTTGCAGGGTTTGGTCGCACCAGTTGAGCAGGGTTTGGCGTGGGGGCATGGTTTGTTCCTTGTGTGAGTGGAGGTGTTGAGGCAGCCTGCGTAGCGAAGCGGAGTTGCGAAGCTAAGCCCACGCGGTTACTCAATCTGAGCGCGTGGGCTGAAACCTATGCGACAAGTTCAGGCAGCCTGAAAAAGTGTTTCAGGCAGCCTGAAAACTATTTGGCGCAGCGAAACCCCATATTGTGCAAGACAAAATTGGGTTGTAAGCTGGTGCGGATGCCATAACGCAGGAAGGCGGCGTAGTTGCTGGGATCGCTGCTGTTTACTGCGCCTGAACCGCAAAAATCAGCGGCTTTAAGCGTGCCTGATGTGATTTGGCTGCTGTTGAAATCGGATGTCCATTCCCAAATCAAGCCGTGCATATCGTACACGCCGTAGAAATTGGGTTTGTTTTGTCGGATGTTTTTTAGCCCTTTGCTGCCGTTTTCATACCAGCTCAAAATGGTGCGGTTGTAGCTCGGTTCGTTGCTGCCGTTGGCTTGCAGCTCGGATGCGAGCCCCACAAATTCCCATTCGTCGTTGGTGGGCAAGCGTTTGCCTTGCGCGGCGCAGTAGGCATGGGCGGCAAACCATGAAACGTTGGTTACGGGTTTGTTGACATCGGCGGCTTTGGGGCCGTTTTTGTCCCATTGTTTCAGGTAGTTTGACTCGGCTTGTTTCACGCTCACGTTGCCGCGCTGCCATTTGGGATTGGCTTTCACAAACTGGGCAAATTCGGCATTGGTTACGGGCGTTTTGTCAATTTGAAACGGCTTCACGCTAATCATGGGCGTGTCTTTTTTGAGGTACAGCGGGCGATAAGAGCCGCCGGGGATGTTTGCCATTTCCACGGCGTGCGCGCTGAGGCAGCCTGAAAATAGGATAGCGAGAATGATGTGTTGGGTTCGCATAATGATGTTCCTTGTGATAAGGCATCCTGAAAGTGGATTTTACGCAATTTTCAGGCTGCCTCAAACGTCCTTCGTTAAAAAAGCTGCCTGAATCGTGATACACACATCAGGCAGCCAATCTCTCACAAAACTACGCTTTATTTACGCGCGGCGGCAACGTCTTCGGGTTTTACTTCGCCGCCTTTGTTGCCGAAGCTGTTCAACACATAAGTCAGCACGTTGGCGATTTTCTCGTCATCCAAGGCTTGCGCGGGCATCACGCTGTTGAATTTTTTGCCGTTTACCGTGATTTCGCCGCTCAAACCTTTCACAACGGCGTGGATGCCGCGTTTGGGGTCGGCATTCAGGTAATCAGAGCCTGCCAACGGAGGGAACGCGCCTTCAACGCCTTTGCCTTCTGCGCCGTGGCAAGCCGAGCAGGTGGATTGATACACGCTTTCGCCTGCTTTAATGCGCTCTTCTTTGGATGCGGCTTTGGGTGCGCCTGCGGCAACTTGTGAGGCTTCGCTGGCGGTGAGCGGCGCGGTTTGGATGGTGCCGCCCTCGCCTTGGTACACTAAGTCTTGCGTTTTGCCTGAGAAGATGTCTTTGTTTTCCGCCCCTTCGGCAACCAATTGACCCAACGCGCCTTTGTTGAACGCGCGGAAGAGGGAGTGGTCAACCACAGTGTAGCTGCCGGGTACATCCAGTTTCATTTCCACAATCGCCGCGCCGCCTGCGGGAACAAGCGTGGTTTGAACGTTGTGGTTTTCTACCGTGCCAGCTTCCACCACCACGCGGTCAAAAATTTCGCCAATCACGTGGAAAGAAGAAACGAGGTTGGGCCCGCCATTGCCCACAAACAAGCGCACTTTTTCGCCCACTTTGGCTTTGAGCGCGTTATCGCCTGCAATCGCGCCAACGTGTCCGTTGAATACAACGTAATCCGCGTCTTCATCAATCGCTTTTTTCATGTCAAACGGTTGCAAGCCTTGTGCGCCGTATTCGCCTTTGGTGTAGAAATCGCCTTGCATCACATAGAACTCTTTGTCCACTTTGGGCAAGCCTTCTTTGGGTTCAACCAAAATCAAGCCATACATACCGTTGGCGATGTGCATGCCCACAGGCGCAGTCGCGCAGTGGTAAACATACAAACCAGGTTGCAATGCTTTAAAGCTGAATACGCTGGTATGACCAGGGGCAGTGAACGAAGCCGCCGCGCCGCCGCCCGGGCCGGTTGCAGCGTGGAAGTCAATATTGTGCGGCACAGTGGAATCAGAGCGGTTGGAGAAATGCACTTCCACTTGGTCACCTTCGCGCACGCGGATAAACGAACCGGGCACATCGCCGTTGAACGTCCAATATTTGTAGTCCACGCCGTCTGCCATTTTCATTACTTTTTCTTGCACTTCGATGTTCACTTTCACGCGAGCCGCGTGGTCGCGGTCGATAGCAGGGGGAACTTCGGGTGCTTTGGTTAAAACAGCGTCGATAACAGGCAATTCGCTGGCAGGCACTTCGGCTTCGGCACCGGCAGACGCAGCGGGCGCAGAAGCGGCGGCGGGAGCAGAAGTTGCTGCAACAGGCGCGCTGCCGGCAGCGGGTTTGTCCTCAGGCGCAGGCTGTGGCGCGCAAGCGGAAAGAGCGAAAGCAGAAGCGATGAGCATCGCAAGAGTTTGACGTTTCATGGTGTTGTGTCCTTAACACGGGTTTAAAATTATTTCCAGGCTGCCTACTTATTTTGGCGGTGCCTTGTTGTTAGAAAGCATTATTAGTTAAGGCGGATTAACGCATCTTGACATAAATCAACAAAAATAAAAAAGTTCATATTTGCTGAATTTTCTATTAAAAATATTTGCGGTAAATCAAAAAAAGCGAACGGTTTGAGAATGGCGCGTTGTTTAAAGTAAACACTTTGAAAGATAAGAAACTATCTCAATTTGGCGCGATAAGGGCAGCCTGAAAAAATCGCTACTTATTTTGGCGCTATTCGTGTTACAATTTTTAACATTCAATAATAATGAATTTTTAACCACGTCCAATTTAACTTTTTTAAGGAGCACAAAATGGGACAATATAAAAAGTTATGGTACATGCTCATTGGCGTGTTAGCCGTAACGTTCACTCTGCTGGGGTATCTTGGCGTTGAAGTTTATCGCCAGTCGCCTCCGTTTCCTGAAAAATTCGTTTCGGCGGATGGCAAAGTTTTGCTTACCAAAGACGATATTTTCAAAGGTCAATCCGCATGGCAAAGCACAGGCGGCATGGAGCTGGGTTCGGTGTTGGGACACGGCGCATACCAAGCCCCCGACTGGACGGCCGATTGGCTGCACCGCGAATTGGAAGCATGGTTGGATTTAACCGCGCAGGCTGATTTCGGCAAAAAATACGCCGAGCTGGATAAAGTGCAACAAGAAACCGTGCGCGCCAAAATGATTCAAGAATACCGCTTTAACAGCGGCGTGCAGGAAGACGGCAGCGTGAAGCTGTCGGATACGCGCATCAAAGCGATTGAAAGCGTTGCGCCTTACTACATCGGTTTGTATGGCGATGAGCCATCGTTGAACAAGTCGCGCGAACACTTTGCGATGCGCACCAACACCCTGCCCGATGCCGAAGCGCGTCAAAAACTGACTAACTTCTTCTTTTGGACGGCGTGGACCGCTTCCACCAACCGCCCGAACACCGAAGCGACTTACACCAACAACTGGCCGCACGAGCCTTTAATCAACAACGTGCCGACCACCGAAAACTATATGTGGTCGTTTGCCTCGTTTGTGTTCTTGTTGGCGGGTATTGGCTTTTTGGTGTGGGGCTATCATTTCTTGCGTTCGCACGACGATACGCCCAAAGCCCCCGCTTCCGATCCATTAGCCAAAATTACTTTGACTCCATCGCAAAAAGCGTTGTGGAAATATGCTGCGCTTACGGTGATTTTGTTCATCGTGCAAATTTTGCTCGGCGGCTTGGTGGCGCACTACACCGTGGAAGGTCAAACATTCTACGGCATTGAAATGTCTAAAATTTTGCCTTACTCGCTAGCGCGTACTTGGCACTTGCAATCTGCGCTGTTCTGGATTGCAACGGGCTTCTTGACTGCGGGTTTGTTTGTTGCGCCGATTATCAACGGCGGCAAAGACCCTAAATTCCAAGCCTTGGGCGTGAACTTGTTATACGTTGCCTTGTTCATCGTGGTGGCGGGTTCTTATGCCGGCAATTTTGTTTCGCTCGTATTGAACAAAATGTCTGGCTCAACCAATTTCTGGTTTGGCCACCAAGGCTATGAATACTTGGATTTGGGCCGCTTCTGGCAAGTGTTGCTCACAGTGGGCTTCCTGTTGTGGCTGTTCTTGATGCTGCGCTGCACCGTGTCTGCGTTCAAACAAGGCGGCGACAAAAACCTGCTGGCGATTTTCGTGGCTTCGATTGTGGGTGTGGGTGCGTTCTATGCGCCCGGCTTGTTCTACGGCGAACACAGCCCTGTGCCTGTGATGGAATACTGGCGTTGGTGGGTGGTGCATTTGTGGGTAGAAGGCTTCTTTGAAGTGTTCGCCACAGCCGCCTTGGCGTTTGTGTTCTACAACTTGGGCTTGGTGAGCTATAAATCGGCAACCGCCGCTTCTTTGGTGGCCGGCAGCTTGTTCTTGGTCGGCGGCGTGCCCGGTACGTTCCACCACTTGTATTTCACGGGGACTACCACGCCTGTTATGGCAACCGGTGCTTCGTTCTCTGCTTTGGAAGTGGTGCCTTTGGTGCTGCTCGGCCATGAGGCGTATGAGCATTGGTCTCACCAACACGCTGCGCCTTGGATGCAACGTTTGCGCTGGCCTTTGATGTGCTTCACCGCCGTTGCGTTCTGGAATATGCTGGGCGCGGGCGTGTTCGGCTTCTTGATTAACCCGCCGATTACCTTGTTCTTCTTGCAAGGCTTGAATACCACTGCGGTGCACGCGCACGGCGCATTGTTCGGCGTGTATGGCTTCTTGGCTCTGGGCTTTGTGTTGCTGGTGGGCTGTTACATCAAGCCAAACTACACCTACAACGCCAAATACATGACCATCGGCTTCTGGCTGCTCAACGGCGGCTTGGGTTTGATGATTGTGTCCAGCTTGTTGCCGATTGGCATTATTCAAGGCTATGCGTCGATTAGCCAAGGTTTGTGGTATGCGCGCAGCGAAGCGTTCATGCAGCAGGATTACTTGGTGCTGTTCCGCTGGATTCGCACGATTGCGGATTTCACCTTCATCGGCGGCGCGTGCTTGTTTGCATGGCAAGTGATTAAAATGTCGATCAGTCGTGATAAAGCGGCGTAAATAGCTTGAATGAGGCAGCCTGAAAACGTAGTTGAATGCGTTTTCAGGCTGCCTTTTTTGTGTGGATTGAATGTGCGGGTGTGGTGGTGCGATGCAGAGGCAGCCTGAAAACGGGTAAAGGGGTTTTCAGGCTGCCTTTGGGGTAAAGATTTCAGTGATGGCGCGGCGGTGGCTTGCCGCTAAGCGGGGTGTTGTGCGGATTGTTACCGCGATGTCGGCGAGTCGCCGCGCTATTAGGTTGCCGACTGGATTGCAGTGTGTTGCTACCATGCAGAGGCAGCCTGAAACGGGCTGGGCAAATCGGTTTTCAGGCTGCCTCAACGCGCCCGAGCGTTACGCGGTCTAGCCCCGCCCAATCCTGCTGCGTTTCAATTTGGCAGAAACCAAATCGCGCCAAAATATCGCGCACGGCTTGTCCTTGGTCGTAGCCGTGTTCCAGCAGCAGCCAGCCGTGGCGGCGCAGATAGGCGGGCGCGTGTTGGGCGATGTGGCGGATGTGCGCCAAGCCGTCGGCAAAGTCGGTGAGCGCGGCGGGCGGCTCGTAGCGCAAATCGCCTTGTTGCAGGTGCGGGTCGTCGGCTTCGATGTAGGGCGGGTTGGAGGCGATAATGTGCACGCTGTGTTGCGGCAGCCTGAAAACTTGGTTGGCGGCAAACCAGGCGCCTTGTGCGAATGAAACGGGGGCGCACCACGCGGCGGCGTTTTGTTGCGCGACGGCCAGGGCTTCGGCGCTGATGTCGCTGGCAAACACGCGGGCATCGGGGCGTTCGCATTTTGCGCTGACGGCGATGATGCCGCTGCCGGTGCCCAAATCCCACAACACGCCGTTTTCAGGCAGCCGTTGCAGCGCGGCTTCCAGCAGGTGTTCGGTTTCGGGGCGCGGGATGAGCACGGCGGGGGAAACGACGAAGGCGCGCCCGTAAAATTCGCGCGTGCCGATGAGGTAGGCAATCGGCTCGCCCGCGCTGCGCCGTGCGATAAGGCGGTGCAATTGGTCGGCTTGGTCTTTGGGCAGCGGCTCGCGGTCGCGCGTGATGAGCTGGCTGGCGGTGTAGCCCGTGATGTGTTGCAGCAGCAGGCGGGTTTCGTTGCGCGGGATGGGGGCGGTTTGCAGGATTTGGGCGATGGTGGGCATGGCGGAGTTGGGCAGCCTGAAAAAGGGCTGCGGGGGTGGATGGTTTTTAACGTGGCAACAGCCTGCGGATATGTTTTCAGGCTGCCTTTAACAAGGGTATGGGAGAGGGCGGTTCGCGCATAAGTTGAAACGGAATGAACTCAGGCAGCCTGAAAACCGGTTTCCCGTTTCAGGCTGCCTGTGCGTTCCAATCAATATTTCACGCCTTTGTGCAGCGCTACAATCCCCGCGCTCAGGTTGTGGTAATCCACGCGGTCGAAGCCTGCGTCCAGCATCATCTGTTTCAGCGTTTCTTGGTCGGGGTGCATGCGGATGCTTTCGGCAAGATATTGATAACTATCGGCATCTTTGGCAATGTATTTGCCCATCAGCGGCAGGAATTTGAACGAGTAAAAATCGTAAACCGGTTTTAGCGGCTCGTACACTTTGGAAAATTCCAGCACCAACAGCGTGCCGCCCGGTTTTAACACGCGATACATTTCGGCAAGGGCAACGTCTTTGTGCGTCATGTTGCGCAAGCCAAACGACACGGAAACAAGGTCAAAATAATTGTCGGGGAAGGGCAGTTTTTCGGCATCGCACACGGCAACGGGCAAAATCATGCCCTCGTTGAGCAGGCGGTCGCGCCCCACGGTGAGCATGGAAGAGTTGATATCGGTGAGCCACACTTCGCCGTCTTTGCCCACGCGTTTTGCCCAGCCGCGCGACAAATCGCCCGTTCCGCCTGCGATGTCCAACACTTTGCCGCTTTTGGGCACGCGCGCGGTGTTGATGGTGAAATGTTTCCACACGCGGTGCAAACCGCCCGACATCACATCGTTCATGATGTCGTAGTTTTGGGCAACGGAATGGAACACTTGGGCAACTTTGCCCGCTTTTTCGCTTTCGTTTACGGTTTGATAGCCGAAATGGGTTTTTTGGTCGGTCATGATGGGGCTTTCTGGGGATAAGGGTAACACGGTATAAAAGGCAGCCTGAAAACGGTCTACCGCACAGCAAAAACGATTTCAGGCTGCCTCAATCAATCAGCGGCGACGGCGATGATGCCCGCGGCGTTTGCTGCCACCCGAATGTTTGCCTGTTGCGGCGGCAGGCGCGCTGGCATCGGATGCGGCAACGGCGGATGCGCCGGCGGCATGGGCGGGCGTGCTGGCGGCGGCAGGTTGCGATGCCGCGGCGGGCGATGTCGCTTTGGCGGGCGAGGATGCAATGGCGGCGGAAGCTGCCGAAGCCGCGCTCACGCCAAAGAATTTTTGTGAACAGCTATCCGATACGCTGGCAACGGTTTTTTGCAGTTTTTCGGGCATATTTTCGGGTTTATCAATGGCGAGCGCGCTGTCCCATTGGGCTTTGTCACCATAGGCTTTCGCGCCCTCGTCGTACACGCAGCCGCAGTATTGCATGGTGGCATCGTCGGCGGGGGCTTGCTGCGATGCGGTGCTCAAACACGCGCTGATAAAGGCCTCGCGCACGTTCACGGCTTTGGGCGCAGAAGCGGTGGGTGCGGATGCTTGGCTGGCGGCAGGCTCGGAGGCGGGGTGGAGTTTTTCGGCGATTTTGTCGCAGGCGCAAAGCGCGGCGCTGCAAGCGATTAGGGTGGCAAGGCGGGTAGGGTTCATTATTAGCGGGCTTTCTTGTTAATCAGTAATTCGTATGCCAAATAGAGCAGCGGCAGGCTCATGATGGCGATGTAAACAATGTTGTGCATAAAAATGGGCAGCGAGAGCGTGGCAACCAACACCATGCCCAAGGCTGCGCCGCCCAGATGCGCGGCGTGCCCGATGTTGTCCCACGGGCGGGGTTTGAGCAGCATGGCAACGGAGTAGGCGAAGTATAAAGTGGCGAAAATCCAAGCGGTTACGGGGATGAAATACACGCCGATGGTTTGCGTGGGCGCCAGCGCGATGGCGGCAAACAACACGCCCGACACGCCGCCCGATGCGCCAATGGCGGCATAGCTAGGGCGGTTTTTATACAGCCAGAGCGAAAAGGCGTTGCCGGCAACGATTGAGCCGATGTATAGCCACACAAATACAAACACGCCATAGTAAAACATGATGGGGCGGGCGAAAAAATACAGCGTGAACATATTAAAAAACAAATGCCCCCAATCGGCATGCAAAAAGCCCGATGTAATCAGGCGGTAGTATTGCTTGTTGTAGCGCACTTGCCCGACTTGGAATTGATAGCGGTCAAAAATCACGCGGTTGGTGAAGCCGAGGTAGCTGAACAGGCAAGTGCCGATAATGAGCAGGGCGGGGATAAGGGTGTATAGGTTTGTCATGTGTGTGGGGCGGTGGCAAAGGGCAGCCTGAAACAGGGCAATGGCGTTTCAGGCTGCCATAAATATATTCAAAGCGGAGGCGCGCCAAAGGCAGCCTGAAATGGGGTTAATGATGCGAACAGCCGCCGCAGCTATGGGCTTTGGTCGGAGCGGGCGCGGTTAAATCGGGGTCGCGCGATGCGCCTTCCATGGCGAGCAGGGCAAGATATTGCTGCCATAATTCTGCTTGCTGGCTGCCGAGGTTGTGCAGATATGCCCAGTCGTATAAACCGCTGTCGTGTCCGTCGGAAAAGGTGATTTTGAGCGCGTAGTTGCCCACAGTTTCCAAATCGGTAATCAATACGCCGCGTTTGCCCGTTTGCAGCGTTTCCTGTCCAACGCCGTGCCCGCGCACTTCCGCGCTGGGGGAATACACGCGCAAAAATTCGGCAGGCAGGGCGTGTGCGTGGTTGGGGTAAACAAGGGTGAGTGTGTCGCGTGTTTTGTTGATGCGGATTTCTTGTGGCACTTGCATGGCGCGTTCCGTTTTGACGTGGTGTTAAGGAAGCGAATTTTAACAGAAAGTTTTTCAGGCTGCCTAATCGCAGGGAGCCGAGGCAGCCTGAAAACAGGCGATCCCACAGCCAGCAAATTGGTTACACTATAACATATTCATCTATTTGATTACAAACAGGAATTTCGCGTCCAAACCCTTGACACGCCATAAACCAAAAGCGCATACTGCGGTTCAGCAGTTCACGTTGGCGTGCAGTTAGCGTCGTTTTCCAAACCATTTCCCAAACGGAGAAAAATCATGGCTAAAATGAAAGCAGCAGTAGTGAACCCCAATGCAAAACACGGCGTGGAAGTAACAGAAAAAGAAATCCGCCCTTTGCGTTACAACGAAGCATTGGTTGAAGTGGAATATTGTGGCGTGTGCCACACCGATTTGCACGTTGCCGCAGGCGATTATGGCGATAAAACGGGCGTGGTGTTGGGACACGAAGGCATCGGCATTGTGAAAGAAGTTGCCGATGGCGTGAAAGCGTTGAAAGTGGGCGACCGCGTGAGCATTGCGTGGTTGTTCCAAAGCTGCGGCTCGTGCGAATACTGCAACACAGGGCGCGAAACCTTGTGCCGCAGCGTGTTGAACGCGGGCTACACTGCCGACGGCGGCATGGCGACGCATTGTATTGTGGATGCCGATTACGCCGTGAAAGTACCCGAGGGCTTAGACCCTGCCCAAGCATCCAGCATCACTTGCGCGGGCGTTACCACATACAAAGGCATTAAAGTGGCCGGCGTCCGCCCCGGTCAATGGATTGCGGTTTACGGCGCAGGTGGCTTGGGCAACTTGGGCGTGCAATATGCGAAGAAAGTATTCGGCGCGCACGTGATTGCGGTGGATGTGAACGATGAAAAATTGGCGTTTGCCAAAGAAAGCGGCGCGGATTTGGTGGTGAACCCCAACAAAGAAGACGCGGCCGAATTCATCAAAAAACACACCAATGGTGGCGCACACGCGGCGGTGGTAACAGCGGTATCCAAAGCGGCGTTTAACTCGGCGGTGAACTGCGTTCGCGCAGGCGGCCGCGTGGTGGCGATTGGCTTGCCGCCCGAAAGCATGGATTTGTCTATCCCGCGCGTGGTGTTGGACGGCATTGAAGTGGTCGGTTCGCTGGTGGGTACGCGCAAAGACTTGGAAGAAGCGTTCCAATTTGGTGCGGAAGGCTTGGTGGTGCCCAAAGTGCAACTGCGCACGCTGGACGAAGCCCCTGCCATCTTTGACGAAATGCACCACGGCAAGATTACAGGCCGTATGGTGATTGACATGAAACAAGGCGGTTCCGGCTGCTGCGGTGCTTGCGGCGGCGGTGGGCACTAATTTGCTCGCCTTGTAAACATAGATAGGCAGCCTGAAAAGACAAGGGCAGCCTGAAAAAGAGAGGCAGCCTGAAAATGGTATTTACCGTTTTTCAGGCTGCCTTTATTATGCGCGGCTCGTTCCACAAGGAAACCACCATGCCTCAACTCCATCTTTTTTATCTCGGCGGCAGCGCAGGGCAATCCAACATCGAAGTCCACGATGTGCAGTTTGCCGTTTGCGACACATGGCAAGAAGCCATCCCCGTGCTCAAAGCCGCGTGGTTTGGCGATGCCGACAAAATCCACATAGACGGCTGGCAAATCATCAACTGGGCAGACGGCTACGGCATCCAAGTCGCCCCCAAAGCCGCCACCTCCGTTTCAGGCAGCCTGAAACTCTATTTTGTGAACGTGGGCGGTTATTGCCCCGAAGCCTTGCCCGAAGCGCACGAGTTCGGCTTGTTTGTTGCCGAAACCGCTGCCGAAGCCAAACAAAAAGCCCTTGCCGCCCTGCTTCCCCATCATCACGCGCAGCATAAAGACAACCTGAAAGACGTGGACAACGTGTTGCTGCTCAACGAACGCTTGCCCGATTGGCACATCACGCTCACGCCCAACCCGCAAGGCAAACCCGCCCCCATCGGCTTTCAAGGCTACCAACCCATTTGATATGAATACCCAATCCACCCTTCGCCGCGCCGTGTACGCAGGCAGTTTCGACCCGCCCACCAACGGGCACCTATGGATGATAGCCGAAGCCCAACAGCTTTTTGACGAGCTGATTGTTGCCATCGGCATCAACCCCGACAAAAAAAGCAGCTACACCGTTGCCGAGCGCATCGCCTTTTTGCAAGACATGGCAAAGCCCTATCCTAACGTGCGCGTGGCATCGTATGAATATCAATTTTTGGTGAACTACGCCCACGACGTCGGCGCGGCGTTTATCGTGCGCGGCATCCGCTCCGCTGGCGATTATGAATACGAGCGCGCCATGCGCCACATCAACGCCGATTTGCAGCCAGCCATCAAAACCGTGTTTCTGATGCCGCCGCGCGAAATTGCCGAGATTTCGTCCACTATGGTTAAAGGGTTAGTCGGGCCAAAAGGCTGGCGCGAGATTGTAAAACGCTACGTTCCGCCCAGCGTGTACCACAAAATCCTTGCCGACAACGCCGATAAATGATTTTCAGGCTGCCCATTAGAACCTGTATTCACTATTTTCATAGGCATCTTTAATGCCCTAAAAACGCGGTTACTGCGTTAAAAATGCGCGCAAGGTGTCCAACCTTGCTGTGCTTTTTGCCTTGTATCCGCGTTTTTATGTCATCAAATCTGCCTATGCAAATAATGAATACAGGTTCTTAATCACACAAGGCAGCCTGAAAATGTATCCCAGCAAGGCTATGATATAATTGCGCGTTTACATTCAAACCCCTTTTCAGGCAGCCTGAAAAGCGCACACAAGGAATCCCCATGACTTTCGCCTATTTCAGCATTTTCCTTTTCGCCTTGTTCAATTTATTCTGCTCCGTTGCCGCCAAAAAAGCCGCCAATATGCACGCCGCCGAAAACCACAATCCGCGCGAAATTCTCGCCCGAGCCACAGGCAAAGCCGCACGACTCAACGCCGCGCAACAAAACGGCTACGAAATGCTGCCGCTTTATGCCGCCGCCGTCATCATTGCCCACGCCACAGGCGAAGCCGCGCAAGGCACAATCAACTTTTGGACAACCCTGTTTCTTCTCTCTCGCATCGCCTATATTTGGGCATACGCCCAAGACAAAGCCGCCGCGCGTTCCGCCATTTGGAGCGCGGGCTTGGTTTGCGTGATTGCGCTGTTTATCGCCGCGTTCTAAATGAGGCAGCCTGAAACCCCATTCCATTTACTCAATAAAGACCGAAACCATGACACAACAAACCAATCAAGAATACGGCGCAGCCAGTATCCAAGTCCTAGAAGGCCTAGAAGCCGTCCGCAAACGCCCAGGGATGTACATCGGCGACACCCAAGACGGCTCAGGCTTGCACCACATGGTATTTGAAGTGCTAGACAACGCCATCGACGAAGCCCTAGCAGGCTATTGCGACCGCATCACCGTTGCCATCAACGCCGACGAATCCATCACCATCGAAGACAATGGGCGCGGCATTCCCACAGGCATACACCCCAAAGAAGGCCGCTCCGCCGCCGAAGTGATTATGACCATTCTGCACGCAGGCGGAAAATTTGATAACAACAGCTACAAAGTGTCAGGCGGCTTGCACGGCGTGGGCGTGAGCGTGGTCAATGCGCTGTCCTATTGGCTCAAACTCACCATTTGGCGCGAAGGCAAAGAGCATTTTGTCGAATTCAAACGCGGCGAAACCGTAGCGCCGCTGAAAGCCATCGGCGCAGCGCAGCCTGAAAATCGCCACGGCACGCGCGTGCAATTTCTCGCCAGCGAAGACACCTTTGGCACGGTGGAATACAAATTTGAAACGCTCGCCAAGCGTATCCGCGAACTCTCGTTTTTGAACAACGGCGTGCGCATCGAGCTGTTTGACAAACGAGACGGCAAACACGAAGACTTCGCCGAATCAGGCGGCGTGCAAGGCTTTGTGCAATACATCACCGGCAGCAAAAAACCCTTGCACAGCAAGATTTTCTACGCGCTGGGCGAAAAAGACGGCATGACGGTGGAATGCGCGATGCAATGGAACGAAAGCTACCAAGAATCCGTGCAATGCTTCACCAACAACATCCCGCAACGCGACGGCGGCACGCACCTGACCGCGCTGCGCCAAGCCATGACGCGCACCATCAACCAATACATCGCCGATAACGACATCGCCAAAAAAGCCAAAGTGGATACCTCGGGCGACGATATGCGCGAAGGTTTGACCTGCGTGTTATCCGTGAAACTGCCCGACCCCAAATTCTCATCGCAAACCAAAGACAAACTGGTTTCCAGCGAAATTTCGCCCGTGGTAAACGAAGTGTTGGGCGAAGCCTTGAAAAACTTTTTGGAAGAAAACCCCAACGATGCCAAGATTATCTGCGGCAAGATCGTAGAAGCCGCCCGTGCCCGCGAAGCCGCCCGTAAAGCCCGCGAACTCACGCGTCGCAAAGGCGTGATGGACGGTTTGGGTTTGCCCGGAAAACTTGCTGATTGCCAGGAAAAAGACCCTGCGTTATCCGAGCTTTATCTGGTGGAGGGCGATTCGGCAGGCGGCTCCGCCAAGCAAGGGCGCGACCGCAAATTCCAAGCCATTTTGCCGCTCAAAGGCAAGATTTTGAACGTGGAACGCGCCCGCTTTGAGCGCATGCTCGCCAGCCAAGAAGTTGCCACGCTGATTACCGCACTGGGCACCAGCATCGGCAAAGAAGAATTTAACCTAGAAAAATTGCGCTACCACCGCATCATCATTATGACCGATGCCGACGTGGACGGCGCACACATTCGCACGCTGCTGCTCACCTTCTTCTACCGCCAAATGCCCGAATTGATAGAACGCGGCTATGTGTATATCGCCCAGCCGCCGCTGTATAAAGCCAAACACGGCAAGCAAGAGCGTTATCTGAAAGACGAAATGGAAAAAGACGAATTTTTGCTTGGGTTGGCGGTGGACAACGCCAAAATCGTGGCAGGCAGCCGCACGCTGGAAGGCGCGGAATTAACCAAACTCGCCAAGCAATTCTTGCGCGCGCGCAACACCATTGCCGAAGAAAGCCGCGTGATTGATGCCGCTGTGCTGCGCGCACTGATAGACATTGAACCGATTGATTTATCCAGCGAACCAGCCGCGCAACACGCCATTGCCGCCCTTTTAGGCAGCCTGAAAAACCCAGAAATCGCGTTGGAACACATCGCAGGGCAAGACGGCGGGCATTTCATCAAAATCACGCGCCAGCTGCATGGCAATGTGATGGTGTCGTATTTAGACCAGAAATTTGTGGACAGCAAAGCCTATCAAGTGCTGCTGAAAACCGCTGAACAGCAACGCGGCTTAATCGGCAGTGAAGGCGCAGCCTTGCACAAAGGCGATGCCGAAGCGCAACACGTTGCCAGCTTTGAAGCCGCGCTAGACAGTCTGCTTGCCACCGCGCAAAAAGGCTTAACCATGCAACGCTACAAAGGCTTGGGCGAGATGAACCCCGAGCAGCTTTGGGAAACCACCATGAACCCCGAAGTGCGCCGCTTGCTGAAAGTGCGCATTGAAGACGCGATTGCCGCCGATGAAACGTTTGTTACACTGATGGGCGACGAGGTTGAGCCGCGCAGAGCATTTATTGAAGCGAATGCGCTGGTGGCGCAGAATATTGATGCGTAGGCGGTTTTTGTAGTAATAGGCAGCCTGAAAATGGTTTTTTTGGTTTAGCTTCGCTGAAACTCGCTTTACTCGTTTTCAGGCTGCCTTAAACAACCCAAAAAAGGAATGAATATGACAGACGAGCCAGATAAAACAACCGCCGAAGCCGATGAAACCACCACCGAGCCAGAATATCAGCCTTTGCCATCGCTGATTAAATGGGGCATCCCCGCTGGCATTTGGTGGTTTCTCGTGGCTATTGTGCCGCCCGTTATGCTTAATGGAACGCTGTTTGGGACGGGGAACCAACTGTTTATGTTTACGGGCGCGATGATTTTATGGCACATCATCGCGGTGCTGATGATGCTGGTACATAAAACAAAAGTAGCCACCAAGGTTTGGCTATTTATATTGGCAGTGGTGCTGGATTTGGCTTGGGCGGTGGTGGTGATGTGGATGATATTGTATATGTTTTACATGATTTAAAATTAAGGCAGCCTGAAAACGTATTTTTCGTTTTCAGGCTGCCTTTGCGTTTGCAATCATTTGTAACTGTGTGTAATCAAAATCACCATTATCACCACCCAATCCAAAATTTCTTGCCCGCAAAAACAAAATCCACTTTGTTTGATTTACCTCAATTCGCGCAACTTTATCCCATAAAATATCAAAAATAGGCAGCCTGAAAACCAGAATTAGAAAAAATTGCCCAATAAAAGCAATTTTCAGGCTGCCTTATCTGTTAAACAAAAACAATCTGCGTTAATTACAAGCGATTACAAAAATTTCCACCAAAATCACCGCCGCGCCACAAAATTCAAATTGATGTGTGCTATTATGTTTACGCGAATTAACGTTCGCTTCAATTTTTTCCACTAACCCAGTCTCGGAAAGGACTCTGAAAAATGGCTGAAAACTACGTTATCTGGCTTGAAAACCTACGCATGACCGATGTGGAACGCGTGGGCGGCAAAAACGCATCATTGGGCGAAATGATTTCGCAACTTGCCGAAAAAGGCGTGCGTGTGCCGGGCGGCTTTGCTACCACCGCCGAAGCCTACCGCGCCTTTTTAGCACACGATGGGCTGCACGAACGCATTTCCGCCGCACTTGCCGCGTTGAACGTGGATGATGTAACCGAGTTGGCACGCGTGGGCGCGCAAATTCGGCAGTGGATTTTGGACACGCCTTTCCCTGAGCAATTGAATGCCGAAGTGGAAGCGGCGTGGGCAAAAATGGTTGCCGATGCGGGCAGCGACCAAATTTCCGTTGCCGTGCGCTCATCGGCCACCGCCGAAGATTTGCCCGATGCGTCGTTTGCGGGGCAACAAGAAACTTTCCTAAACATCAATGGTTTGGATAATGTAAAAGAAGCGATGCACCATGTGTTTGCATCGCTTTACAACGACCGCGCCATCTCTTATCGCGTGCACAAAGGCTTTGACCACGATGCCGTTGCGCTTTCGGCTGGCGTGCAACGCATGGTACGCTCCGACACAGGCGCATCAGGCGTGATGTTCTCCATTGACACCGAAAGCGGCTTTGAAGATGTGGTGTTCATCACTTCATCTTACGGCTTGGGCGAAACCGTGGTGCAAGGCGCGGTGAACCCCGATGAATTTTATGTGCACAAACCCACGCTCAAAAAAGGCAAACCCGCCATTTTGCGCAAAACCTTGGGTTCAAAACTCATCAAAATGGTGTTTACCGACAGCGTGCAGGCGGGCAAGTCGGTGCAAACGGTAGATGTGCCCGAAGCCGACCGCAAACGCTTCTCGCTCAGCCCTGAAGAAATCGCCGAACTCGCCCAATACGCGCTCACCATTGAAGAACACTACGGCAGAGCGATGGATATTGAATGGGGTCGCGATGGCGTGGATGGCAAGCTCTATATCTTGCAAGCTCGCCCCGAAACCGTGAAATCGCAAGAAAAAGCCGCTGGCAATGTGTTGCGCCGTTACTCCATCAAAGGCGAGCGCAATGTGTTGGTGGAAGGTCGCGCGATTGGGCAAAAAGTGGGCAAAGGCGTGGTGCGCGTGGTGAAAAGCGTGAGCGAGATGGACAAAGTGCAAGCAGGCGATATTTTGGTTACCGACATGACCGACCCCGATTGGGAACCTGTGATGAAACGCGCCGCTGCTATTGTTACCAACCGCGGCGGGCGCACTTGTCACGCGGCGATTATTGCGCGTGAACTGGGCATTCCTGCGGTGGTGGGTTGCGGCGATGCCACCAGCCGTTTAACCGATGGCGCGGAAGTAACCGTGTCTTGCGCCGAAGGCGACACAGGCTATATTTACGCGGGCTTACTGGAAGTGGAAGTGGATGAAGTTTCGCTGGACCAAATGCCCAAATCGCCCGCCAAAATTATGATGAACGTGGGCAACCCCGAAATGGCGTTCTCGTTTGCCAACTTGCCTAGCGAGGGCATTGGTTTGGCGCGGATGGAGTTTGTGATTAACCGCCAAATCGGCATCCACCCACACGCGCTGTTGCAATTTGATAAACAAACGCCTGAATTGCAAGCTGAAATCACCGACCGCATTGCAGGCTACGCATCGCCCGTTGATTTTTATGTGGACAAACTCGCCGAAGGCATCGCCACGCTGGCGGCATCGGCTTATCCGAAAAAAGTCATCGTGCGGATGTCTGATTTCAAATCCAACGAATACGCAGGCTTGCTCGGCGGCGCGCAATATGAGCCACACGAAGAAAACCCCATGCTGGGCTTCCGTGGTGCGGCGCGTTATGTGTCGGACGACTTCAAACCTTGCTTTGCGCTGGAATGCCGCGCGGTGAAATATGTGCGCGATGTGATGGGGCTGACCAATGTGGAAGTGATGATTCCCTTTGTGCGCACGCTTGCCGAAGCGGAAGCGGTGTTGGAAGTGCTCAAAGAAAACGGCTTGGAACGCGGCAAAAACGGCTTGCGCTTGATTATGATGTGCGAAGTGCCCAGCAACGCGCTGCTTGCCGAGCAATTCCTTGAATACTTTGACGGCTTCTCCATCGGCTCAAACGACATGACCCAGCTCACCTTGGGTGTGGACCGCGACAGCGGTGGGCCGATTGCCAGCACGTTTGACGAGCGCAACGCCGCGGTAAAAGTGATGCTGCACCTTGCTATTTCCACTTGCTTGCGCTTGAACAAATACATCGGCATCTGCGGGCAAGGCCCATCCGACCATCCCGACTTTGCTAAGTGGCTGGTGGACGAGGGCATTGAAACCTTGTCGCTGAACCCTGATACCGTGGTGGAAACATGGTTGTATTTGGCGCGGGAATGCCAGCCGAAGAAATAATGGGCTGAAATGGTAAACAGCCGTAAGCAAGGGCAGATTGTGTATCTGCCCTTTTTTGGTTTTTTTCAGGCTGCCTTGATGCGGATAAGCAGAGGCAGCCTGAAAACTATGTTTGTTATAGAGTGTTGATGGCTCGCCGATATTTCGCCAGCCTGTAAAGCCTTATTGAACAAGCGGCTTGGCGACAAACCGTTGTTGTTTCATTTTGGTTTTCAGACTGTCTCAATCGTGTTAAGCCTGAGGCAGCCTGAAAACGCTTTATGCTACAAAGGGCAGCCTGAAAACCAGTTCTCACAAAGCACAATGCTTAAACCCATTTTGGCTTCGCAACTCCGCTGCGCTACGCAGGCTGCCTCAGCCCATGCTCAATCCTTCGTTTGGCTTTCCGCCTTTTGCCGTTCCGCCAGCCGTCGCTGCTGTTCCCGCTGCCTAATCTTCCGAATCAGCCACAATTTCGTCCGAATCTTCACATCATAGCCCACCGACCCCGCGCCCAGCAGAAACAGCAGCAGCGCCACAGGCAAAGTAAAATAATAGCCCACCTTGCGATAGCCGTAAGCGCCAACCACGCCGCCTATGATAAAGCAGCTAATCATCCCCATCAGCAGATACATCTTGGGGCGGTTCACCTTCACATCGGGCAGCTTCGGGTGGCTTTTTTTGCTGTAATACAACGCCTTGGCAATTTCAATGCCCAAATCCGTGGTTGAACCCGTCATGTGCGTCGCTCGAATCAGACTGCCCGACAACACGCTCATCACCGAATTATGAATCCCCATAATGTAGCAAAGCAGCAAAAACGTGGGCGGCAACATCACCGCGCCCACGCTGGATAGCGCAAAGCCAAACACCGCAAACAGCAGCAGCAAAATCGCCTCAATCCACAACGGCAAGCCATAGCAGCTGCGAAAACGATGCCGCTTGCCCCAAAGAATCGTTAAATTTGCCGTGATGCTGCCAAGCAAAAAACACACCGCGCCCATCAACGCCGCCAACGCCGTATGCCATTCAAACAACACCATGCTGTCTGCCACGCGCGAAAGCAAGCCCGAAACGTGCGAAGTGTAGCTTGCCACCGCAAAAAAGCCGCCCGCGTTAATCGCGCCCGCCGAAAACGCCATCATGTAGCCCAAACGGCGAAAACGCGCGTCGGTGATGGTGTGGTCGTGCAGATAAGGCTTATCGGCTTGCCAAAAGGGATGGTGATTGATGATGCGCCGTTGGGCGCGTTTGGAGTGCGGCATGGTGGAATAGGGGGCGTTAAAAAGCGTGCAAGTATAACAAGTTTATGCGCTTTTTCTAGGCGCGTTGATTGCTTGCGCACCGTAAGGCAGCCTGAAAATGGCGCGCGCTTATGGCAAGCATGGCACGGCTCAATCCGTTTTCAGGCTGCCTTTAAACCCGTAAACAAAAAGAACTAAGCAAGTTTAACCGTTTTACCTATTCTTAACATAACCACACAAATTCATAACGTTTATAAAGATTTGTTCACTTGATTTATGTCAAACGAAAAGGCAGTAAAGGCTTCTAAAATGTGGATGTTTCTAAACACAACAAACCACCAAAATAGGACAAACCAATATGTCTCGCCCAATGGTCTCAATCGCACACCATTTCTATCAGAAAATCATATTCTTTCTGCTCGCCGCGTGTACGCTGCTGATTTTGGCCGCGCCCGCGCAAGCCGAGCGTTTGCCCGATTTAATCAACAAAGTCAAACCTGCCGATGTTTTCCCCAATGCCACACGCTTTGGCGCGCCCGAAGGCAAGCCGATGATGGCAAAAGTGTATGAAGGCGACAAAGAAGTGGGCGTGGTGTACATCACAACAGACGTGGTCAGCACGCGCGGCTATTCCAGCAAACCGATTGACACCATTGTGGCGCTGGATAACGAAGGCACCATCAAGGGCGCGAAAATGCTGGAACACCACGAGCCGATTTTGCTGATTGGCATTCCGCGCTCCAAAGTGGACACTTTCATCGACGGCTACATCGGCATGAATCCCACCAAAAACCCGCCGCAAGCGGGTGCAACGCCCTCGCCCATCGTAACAGGCGCAACCGTTACCGTGGTGGTGATTGGCGACAGCATTGTGCGTTCTGCGCGGATTATCACCGCCGAATTGGCCAAACAAGGCGGCAAAGCTCCCGCCGCCGCAGCCAATAACACCGTGCAAACCCGCCCGCATCGTTTGCCCAATATGGAAAAACAAGACATCTTGTCGTGGCAACAATTATTAGACCAAGGCGCGGTTGCCAAGTTGCACATCAGCATCGGCGAAGCCAACAAAATGTTGGAGCAAAACAACCCCGCCGCCGCCGAAAAACCGGAACCGGGCAACCCCGAAGACACGTTTATCAATTTATACACCGCCGTGGTATCGCAGCCTTCCATCGGCAAAAGCCTGTTGGGCGAACAGGGCTACGAGCGGCTCAAAGGCAGCCTGAAACCCAACCAAGCCGCGATTATCGTGGCAGGTGAGGGCGTGTATTCATGGAAAGGCTCGGGTTATGTGCGCGGCGGTATTTTTGACCGCATTGAGGTGGTGCAAAACGACAACGGCTTCCGCTTTACCGACGCGCAACACACTCGCTTGCTGAAACTGGAAGCCGCAGGCGCGCCCGAGTTTAAAGAAGTGTCGCTGTTTGTGATTCCCGAAAACGAAAAACTGGACGCAGCCGAGCCGTGGCATTTGCAACTGGTGGTGCAACGCGAAATAAGCGTGCAAAACAAAGCGTTTGTAACCGTTGATTTGAACTACTTGCTGCCCAAAGAATTTACCGTGGACGACCCCAACGGCGAGCCTGTGGTGATTGATGCGCCTGCGCCTGTTCAGGCTGCCTCTGCGCCTGCGGGCAACGCCGTCGTTGCCAACGCAAGCGCGCCTGCGGGCGACATCGCCACCGCCGATGCCGGCGCGGAAGACAATCCGCAGCGCATGATTTGGAAACGCCTGTGGTGGGAAAAACGCTTCCACGTTGCCGCCATCGCCGTAATGCTGCTGATTTTGAGCGCGGTGTTCTTTTTCCAAGACACGCTGGTCAGATACGAAAAATTCTTCAACCGCTTCCGTTTGGCGTATTTGACGGTAACGCTGGTGTATGTGGGCTGGTATTTGCACGCGCAGCTGTCTGTTGTAAACGTGATGACGTTCACATCATCCTTAATCACAGGGTTTAGCTGGGATTATTTCTTGATGGATCCCTTCATCTTCACACTATGGAGTGCCACCGCCATCGGTATGCTGCTTTGGGGGCGCGGCGCGTTTTGCGGCTGGCTCTGCCCGTTTGGCGCGTTGCAAGAAATCGCCTGCGCGATTGCGAAAAAGTTTGGAGTAAAACAATATTTAGTCCCGTTCGGCATCCATACCCGCCTAACTGCGTTAAAATATGTTATCTTTATGGTACTTTTTGGCATATCGTTATACGAATTGGGCACTGCTGAAAAATTTGCCGAAGTGGAGCCTTTTAAAACCGCCATCATTTTGCATTTTGTGCGCGAGTGGTATTTCGTGATTTTTGCCGTGGCGTTGGTGGTTGCCAGCCTGTTTATCGAACGCTTTTTCTGCCGCTATCTTTGCCCGCTGGGCGCGGCGATGGCGATTCCCGCCAAATTGCAAATTTTTAACTGGTTGCGCCGTTATTCGATGTGCGGCAATCCTTGCCAGATTTGCAATCACGAATGCCCCGTGCAGGCGATTGCGCCCGAAGGCGACATCAACCCGAACGAGTGTATCCAATGCTTGCATTGCCAAGTGATGTATAACCACCAAACCCGTTGCCCGCAAGTGGTGGCGACCAACAAGAAAAAAGCCAAACAAGCCGCGGCCAAAGCGGAATTGGCAGCACAGCAAGCTCCAAGCGAGCCGCAAGAGCAGGTTGTGCAATTTGTGAAGAATCCGAAAAAAGCGGATTAGGTTTTCAGGCTGCCTTTGATGCAGCAACCCAATAGGCAGCCTGAAAACCTACAACAGGCATCTCTCTCCTGTTTTTATTTAACCAAACACTCTTTATAGGAGTTATCACTATGTCAGACAACAAACTCAGTCGCCGTAAATTCTTAGGTACTGCTGCTGCATCAGGCGTGGGCTTGATGGGCTTGGCAGCTTGTTCTGGTGGCACGCAAAGCGGCGGTAACGCGCCTGCTTCTGCTGCACACGCAGGTGCTTCTAACGCTGCGCCTGCTGCTTCTGTTGCCGCATCAACTGCTTCTGCCGAGGGCGGTTTGAACTACCACGTTGGCCCAGGCGAGTTAGACCAATACTACGGCTTCCTATCAGGCGGTCAATCAGGCGAAATGCGGATTATCGGCGTGCCTTCTATGCGCGAGTTGATGCGCGTACCCGTGTTCAACATGGACAGCGCCACAGGCTGGGGTCGCACCAACGAAAGCCGCAAAATCTTGAATGCTAACTTAACCGAAGGCACACGCGAGTTTTTGAAAAAATCCAATCTGCCTTGCTACCCCAATGGCGACTTGCACCACCCACATATGTCGTTCACCGATGGCACTTATGACGGTCGCTATGTGTATGCCAACGATAAAGCCAACAACCGCGTTTGCCGTATCCGTTGCGATGTGATGAAAACCGACAAAATCACCGAAATTCCCAACGCATCAGGCATCCACGGCTTGCGCCCACAACGTTATCCCAAAACAGGTTACGTTTTTGCCAACGGCGAACACATCGTGCCCGTGCCCAACAACGGCACAATGCTGGATGACCCTGCTAAAAACTACTGGGCAATCTACACCGCATTAAACGGCGAAACCATGGAAATAGCATGGCAAGTGATGGTGGATGGTAACTTGGATAACGGCGATGCCGACTACCAAGGTAAATACTCTTTTGCCACTTGCTATAACTCTGAAAAAGGCGGCACCGTAACCGAAGCCTCTGCCAACGAGCAAGACTGGTGTGTGGTGTTTGACTTGAAAGCGATTGAAGCAGGCATTGAAGCGGGCGATTTCAAAGAAATCAACGGCGTGAAAGTGTTAGATGGTCGCTTCCAAGCGAAAAGCAAATACACTCGCTACATCCCTGTGCCCAACTCGCCACACGGCTGTAACGCATCGCCTGATGGCAACTACATCATGCTCAACGGCAAACTGTCGCCCACTGTAACCGTGTTAGACGTGCGCAAACTGGACGACTTGTTCGCAGGCAAAATCAAAGAGCGCGATGTGGTGGTAGCCGAGCCTAAATTGGGTTTAGGTCCGCTCCATACTGCGTTTGACGGTCGTGGCAATGCCTACACCACCTTGTTTATTGATAGCCAAATGGTGAAATGGAACATTGATAAAGCGATTGCGGCTTACGCAGAAAAAAGCGACAAAGACGATTACATCGTGCAAAAACTGGATGTTCACTACCAACCTGGTCATAACCACACCACCATGGGCGAAACCAAAGAAGCCGATGGCAAATGGCTGGTGTCTTTGAACAAGTTCTCAAAAGACCGTTTCTTGAACGTGGGTCCTTTGAAACCCGAGTGCGACCAATTGATTGACATCTCCGGCGATGAAATGAAGTTGGTGCACGATAATCCAACTTTTGCCGAGCCACACGATTTGATGTTGGTGGCGACCAGCAAGCTGAACCCCAACAAAACTTGGGATCGCAAAGACCCTTGGATGTGGGAAGACGCAGTTGAGCAAGCCAAAAAAGACGGCGTGGAATTGGAAAAAGCTAAAAACGTTATCCGCGATGGCAACAAAGTGCGCGTGTATATGACGGCGATTGCGCCTGCGTACAGCCTGCCTGCATTTGAAGTGCATGAAGGCGACGAAGTTACCGTGTATGTAACCAACATGGAAACCATTGAAGACTTAACCCACGGCTTCACCTTGGAAGAACACGGCATTGCGATGGAAATCAGCCCGCAAGCCACCGCTTCGGTTACCTTTACCGCCAACCGCGTGGGCGTTTACTGGTACTACTGCCAATGGTTCTGCCACGCCTTGCACATGGAAATGTCTGGTCGCATGGTTGTACACAAAAAAGGCGAAGCATTCTTGGGCGACGAAGCGTTGACGAAAAACAGCACGCCGGTAAACATCTTCCATCCGGAAGGCGCGCCTGCCGCAGCCGCTTCTGCCCCAGCAGCAGCTTCTAAACCTGCCGAGGCTTCTAAACCCGCCGAAGCCTCTGCTGCCTCTGCGGCAAAATAATCGCTTGATGTGATTTTGGCTCATTCGGCTATCAAATTTTGGTAGCCGAATGGGCTATTTTCCCGCATAGGGAAACCGATTTGCACCGTTGATTAAAATTGCCGTGATACGGGGGCGTTGTGCCTCGTTTTAATCAACATAAACACGCTAAACATGGTTTCAGGCAGCCTGAAAACGTGTTTGCTTCCGCACAGTTTTAATGGGTAGGCGGTTTGTTCGGGCAAACGCCAAGCCGACAGGGCAGGGCGGCAATGCTCGCCTGAGGCAGCCTGAAAACAGGGCAAGCCTTGCGGTTTGGGCTTTGCAGCGCCGCTTCGCTTCGCAGGCTGCCTACCCATTAAAACAACTTCTTTTCAGGGCAGCCTGAAAACGCACGCAAACATGAAAACCTCCCCCCTTTTTCTCGCCCTTGCTTTATCCGTGCCTTGGCTGGCGGCATCCGCCCAAGCCGCCGTTATCCCCGTGAGCGCGGGCGCGGATTTGCAAACCGCGATTGACCAAGCCCAAGCGGGCGACACCCTGCGCCTAGCCGCAGGCGGATACGCAGGTAAAATCGTCATCAACAAACCGCTCACGCTGGAAGGCGGCGACAAGCGCGATGCCGTTATCCAAGGCGACCGCACGGGGCGCACCATTACCGTTGCCGCACCCCATGTAACCATTAAGCACCTTACCGTAACCAAATCGGGCATCAGCCTGCCCAATATGGACGCGGGCATTTTTCTGGACAAATCCGCCGATGCCGCCCACATCGTGGAAAACAACATTTTGGATAACTCGGTGGGCGTGTATCTTTGGGGCGCGCCCAACGCCGTTGTCGAGCGCAACACCATCATCGGCAACCAAGAGCTGCGTGAAAACGAACGCGGCAACGGTGTAACCGTGTGGAACGCGCCCAATTCCAAAGTGATTTACAACGACATCTCACACGGGCGCGACGGCATTTTTTCCAACGCCAGCAATTTCAACACGTTTAGCCACAACCATTTCCACGACCTGCGCTACGGTGTGCATTATATGTACACCAACGACAGCCAAATTGAAGGCAACATCGTATCCAACAGCAAAATTGGCTATGCCATCATGTTTTCCACCAACATCAAGCTGCGCGACAACGTGTCCTACAACAACATAGACCAAGGCATCATGCTCAACTATGCCAACGATTCCATTATTGATGGCAACGCCGTAGAAAAATCGCCCAAATGCGTGTATCTCTACAACGCCAACAACAACCAATTCACCCGCAACCATTTTGAAGGCTGCGAAATAGGCATCCACTTTTCGGGCGCAGCCGAGGGCAACACCATCCGCGAAAACGCCTTTGTGAACAACCACATCCAAATCAAATATGTGGGCACACGCTTCGTGGATTGGGCGGAAGGGCAGAAATACGGCAACTATTGGAGCGACAACAGCGCGTTTGATTTGGACGGAGACGGAATCGCCGACACCGCCTACAAACCCAACGGCATCACCGACCAAATCCTCTGGCGCGCCCCCGCCGCCCGCCTGCTGATGAACAGCCCCGCCGTAACGATAGTGAAATGGGCGCAGAAGAACTTTCCCGCCATCATGCCCGGCGGCATGACCGACAGCAAACCGCTGATGGTGATGCCCGAAACCGAAACGCTCAAAAAACTGCGCGAATTGAAAGCAGGCGCGCAGAAAACGGGATAATGCGCCGTTTCAGGCAGCCTGAAACCCAATCCCGCCCAATCCCGAAACGGAAAATGCTATGGAACAACACATCAACTACATCACACTCGGCGTGGCCGACCTTGCCGCGTCCCACCGTTTTTACCGCGACGTATTCGGTTGGCGGGAAACGGAAGACGGCAACGAACACATTGCGTTTTTCCAAACGGGAAACGCGCTACGGTTGGCCCTGTTCGGCAGGGAAGCTTTGGCGCAGGACGCGCAGGTATCGGCGCAGGGCAGCGGTTTCCCAAATTTCACATTGGCGCACAATGTCGGCAGCGAAGCCGAAGTGGATGCGCTGTTTGCCGCATTTGCCGCCCGAAACGCGAACATCGTCAAAGCACCGCAGAAAGTATTTTGGGGCGGATACAGCGGTTATATCGCCGACCCGGACGGCTTTTTGTGGGAAATTGCGTTTAACCCGTTTTTGCAAACACTGCGCTGAAATCCGCCGCCCGAAACCGCCCTTTTCAGACAGCCTGAAACCCCTTATTCCAACCTTCCATTTAAGGAGACACCCATGCACCCCGAAACCCTAAACGAAGTCCGCCAAGCCATAGACAGCTTGGATGCCGAACTCATCACCCTGCTCGCCAAGCGGCAAACGCTGGTGGAACAGGCGGGCAGGCTCAAACCGCGCGGCGACAGACAGGCCGTTGCCGCGCCCGAACGCGTCGCCCAAGTCATCGCCGCACGCCGTGGGCAGGCCGCCGCCGCAGGGCTGTCGCCCGAAGTGGCCGAAGCCGTGTGGCAGGCGATGATTGCCGCCTTTATCCGGCTGGAAACCGAAACCAATCAGGCAGAGACCTTTGCAAAACCTCAGATTTGAGCACATTTCAAAGCAATAGCATCACAGAATGCGCAGATAATATTGAAATATAGTGGATTAAAATTACAATGATACGGCGTTGCCAACGCCCTTATGTACTACCCGTACACGGCGGGCGTTGCCGCCTTGTCTCATTTTTATTTTAATCCACTATATTTTCAAGCATTAGAGAAGCGCATGGCGAAGAAATGCGCCAAAGATGAGGATGTTTGCAAAAGTCTCAGGCAGCCTGAAACCCCTTATCCCAACCTTCCATTTAAGGAGACACCCATGATTAGTGCACGCAACCAACTTCCCGCCACCGTGAAAAACGTGAAAAAAGGCGCGGTAAACGACGAAATCACACTGGAACTGGCCGGCGGCGCAACGCTGACCGCAATCATCACATCCGAAAGCACCCAAAACCTCGGGCTGGCCGCAGGCAAAGAAGCCGTTGCCGTTATCAAAGCCTCTTCGGTGCTGGTTTCCACAGACGAAACGCTGCGCCTGTCCGCCCGCAACCAGCTTGCCGGCACTGTCAGCCGCATTGAAACCGGCGCGGTGAACAGCGAGGTGGACGTGAAAGTCGGCAACAACACGTTTGTGGCGATTATCACCAAGCACAGCGCGGAAAATATGAAACTGACCGTGGGACAGGCGGTGAACGTGATTGTGAAAGCCTCCCACGTATTGGTGGGCGTGCGCGGATAATGCCGATTCCGGCATTCGCAGGCTGCCTGAAAACGGTTTTTCCGTACCATAACGACAATTCCATATCCGCCATACCCAATGGAGCGCGAACGGCACGTCTGCACAACCAAACTTTCAGGCAGCCTGAAACCCTTCCCCACCCCGAGAAAGCCCATGACCACCCTACTCTCCCTCACCCAAGTAACCAAACAATACGGCGAGCAAAAAGCCGTCAATAACGTAGATTTGACCCTGCAGGCCGGTGAATGCGTCGGGCTGGCGGGACACAACGGCGCGGGCAAATCCACCGTCATGAAGCTGATTTTGGGGCTTATCCGCCCCAGCGCAGGCAGTGTAACCCTGTTTGGCGAAAACGTATCAGGCGGACGCGCCGCCGAAATCCGCCGCAAAATTGGCTATTTGCCCGAAATCGTTGCCCTGCATCCGAGCTTAACGGGCAAAGAAACCATGGATTTTTACGCCAAACTCAAAGGCGTGGACACACAAGGCAACCAAGCCTTGCTGGAACGGGTGGGCATTGCCCAATCGGCGCACAAGCGCGTGGGCGCGTATTCCAAAGGGATGCGGCAGCGGCTTGCACTTGCCCAAGCCTTACTTGGCGCGCCGCAGGTTTTGTTGTTTGACGAACCCACCACAGGACTAGACCCCGCTTCGCGCCAGTTGTTCTACCAAATTGTGCATGAACTCAAAACCCAAGGCGCAACCGTGCTGCTGTGCACCCACGCGCTTGCCGAGCTGGACGGGCACGCCGACCGTGTGGTGGTGATGAAAAACGGCAGAAAGCTGGCAGACGGCAATATGCACGAGTTGCAAGTGCAAAGCGGCTTGCCTGTGAGCATTGATGTAACCCTTGCCCGCGAAACTACACTGCCGCCGCATTGGTACAGCGTTTCAGGCTGCCCTCATCGCTACATCAGCGAATGCCAAGCCAACGAAAAAGCCGCGCGGCTGCAAGAGCTGGGCAGCTTGGACAACATCACCGCCATTGACATCCACACGCCCACGCTGGACGAAGTGTATGCCGAGTTTTTAAAACGCGAAGACGTGTAACGGACGAGCAGGCGCAGCCCCAAGGCAGCCTGAAAACGAATAAGCACGCACAACAAAAATCCGCAAAGGAAAACCATGTCTCCCACCCTTATCATCGCTCAAAAAGAAATCCGCGATAATCTCCGCAACCGCTGGGTGCTCGCCGCCACCATTCTGATGTTTGCCCTTGCCCTGGCGCTGGGCTTTATGGGCAGCACGCCCACAGGCAGCGTGAAAGTGGACCCGCTCACCGTAACCGTGGTGAGCCTGTCTAGCCTGTCTATTTTCCTCGTGCCGCTGATTGCCATGCTGATGTCGTATGACGCGCTGATTGGCGAAATTGAACGTGGCACGATGGCGTTGCTGTTGAGCTACCCCATCTCGCGCTGGCAGATTTTGGTGGGCAAGTTTATTGGGCACACCTTTTTGCTTGCCGTTGCCACCACCATTGGCTACGGCGCGGCGGGGCTGATTTTGCAATGGCAGTTTGGCGGTTTTCAGGCTGCCGCATGGAAGCCTTTTTTCTTGCTGATTGTTGCCAGCATTTTGCTGGGCGCGGCGTTTTTGTCGCTGGGCTATCTGATTAGCGCGAAAGTGAAAGAACGTGGCACAGCGGCGGGCTTGGCGATTGGCGTGTGGCTGTTTTTCGTGGTGATTTTTGACATGGCGTTGCTCGGCATTTTGGTTGCCGACAGCAAACACCGCATCACCGCCAAGCTGCTGGAAAACGTGCTGCTGTTCAACCCCACCGACATCTACCGCCTGCTCAACCTCACAGGCTTTGAAAACACCGCCATGTATTCGGGCATGGCGGGCATCAGCGGGCAAATCGGCTTAACCAAAACCCTGCTGGTCGCCGCGCAAATCGGTTGGATAATCGTGCCCTTCGCGCTGGCGGCATGGCTGTTTAACCGCAGGCAGATTTAGCAGGCAGCCTGAAAAAAGGAAACCCGTTATGTGGCAAACCATCCGACAATGGTGGCAAGAAGAGCGCGAACGGTGGCGATATTATTGGCACATGACTCGCCCCGCATGGTACGTTGAGCTGATGACCATGCTGCTGATTGAGTTTTCCGACCGCATCGCGTTTTTAGACTTTTTGGACAGCTGGATTTTCGGCATTGGCAGCTTCATCATCCTGCTGTGCAACGGCTACATCGGCATCATCTGCTATTCCACCCCATACCGCCCCGAAGACTGGGAAGACTTCAAATAACCCGCCCAAGGCAGCCTGAAAACTCCATTCACACACAAGGAAACCACCATGAAAAAACTCATCGCCACCCTTTTGCTGGCCACCGCCCTTGCCGCGTGCGGCGGCGAAAACGGCAACACCGCCGCCAACAAACCCCAGCCGCAAGTCATCAGCGATGCCGCCAAGGGCTACTACTGCACCATGAACCTGCCCGAGCACAACGGGCCCAAAGCGCAAATCTTCCTGGAAAGCAAGCCGGATGAAGCGCTGTGGTTCTCCACCGTAACCCAAATTTTCAACTTCGTGCGCCACCCGGGCGAACCCAAAGACATCGCCGCCATCTATGTAACCGACATGAGCGACGCCACTGATGCCGACTGGGAAAAACCGCTCACCACTAACGCCAAATGGATAGATGCCCGCACCGCCCATTATGTGATTGAAAGCCGCTACATCGGCGGCATGGGCACACAAGATGCCATCCCCTTTTCCGACATGGCAAAAGCCCAAGCCTTCGTTGCCAAAAACGGCGGGCGCATCGTTTCGTTTGACGACGTGCCCGACAGCTTCGTATACGCCAACCCCGTTGTCGGCGTGCCGCCGCAGCCTGCCAGCGCGCCCGATGCAGCCGCCAGCCATTAAGCATTTTCAGGCTGCCGCAACCGCCTGATGCAGCCTGAAAACCCCTCCCCCAAAAACAAAGGACACCACCATGCTCACCCGCCGCCGCTTTATCCGCATCACCGCCGCCACCACCGCCGGCGCACTGCTCCCCCTCGCCCATGCCCAAACCGCCGCCCCCGCCCCCGCCGTCAAACCCGCTCTCTGGCAAGGCGTGGCGCTCGGCTCTGGCGCGGAACTGCGCCTCTACCATCCCAACCCCGCCGTCGCCCAAAGCCTGATTAAACGCAGCTTGGACGAAGTCGCCCGCTTGGAAAAAGTATTCAGCCTTTACCGCGACGACAGCCAAATCCAACAGCTCAACCGCACAGGCAGCCTGAAAAACCCCTCGCCCGACCTGCTCGCCGTGTTAAGCCAAAGCCGCTATGTGCACCGGCTCACCCAAGGCGCGTTTGACCCCACCGTGCAAACCCTGTGGCATCTCTATGCCGATTGGTTCAGCCGCCACCCCAACAGCCAAACCCCGCCGCCCCATCTTGCCCAAGCCGTGCAACACATCGGCTTCCAACACGTCCAATTCAGCAGCCGCGAAGTGCGCTTCACCCGACCCAAAATGGGCATCACCCTCAACGGCATCGCCCAAGGCTACATCACCGACCGCATCACCACCCTGCTGGAAAAAGCAGGGCTGGCGCACGCCTTGGTGGATTTGGGCGAACTGCACCACTTAGACCCCCAACACCGGCATCCCGAACGCGTCAGCGTGCGCGACCCCAAAGACCCCAACGGCACGCGCTTCCAAATCCCGCTCGACAACCAAGCCCTCGCTACATCAGGCGGCTACGGCACCTATTTTGACCCCGATGGTAAGTTCACCCACCTGTTCAACCCCAAAACAGGCGGCAGCAACCCCCGCTACCAAAGCATCAGCGTGCGCGCCGACCAAGCCGCCCTTGCCGATGCCCTGTCCACCGCCTTTGCCGTGAGCAGCGAATCCGTTATCCGAAACGCCGTCAAACAACGCCCCGACATCAAAGCATGGGCGATTGCGCTGGATGGCACGGTGAAAGAATACGGCTAAGGCAGCCTGAAAACACACATGGCGCGCCGGCTCGCCGACATCCGGCCAACAGCACGGCAGCCCTGTTCAACGCAGCATCAGCGACAGACCCGTTGCCGCGCCGTTACAAAACTTCCGCCTAAACGCCAATCTCAAACGCAGCCTGAAATCCCCCGTTTCAGGCTGCCCATCTGTCTCCCGCCCGAAAAATGACCCCCGCCAAACCCAGCAAACGCCCCGTCTGCGGCGTGCTCCTGCTAGACAAACCGCTTCACCTATCCAGCAACACCGCCCTGCAACAAGCCCGCCGCCTCTACCGCGCCGAAAAAGCAGGGCACACCGGCGTGCTGGACCCCCTTGCCACCGGCGTGCTGCCCGTCTGCTTTGGCGAAGCCACCAAATTCGCCCAATACCTTTTGGATGCCGACAAAGCCTACACCGCCACGCTAAAACTCGGCGAAGCCAGCACCACGGGCGATGCCGAAGGCGACATCATCGCCACAGGGCGCAGCGACATCAGCCTGAGCGAATTTCAGGCTGCCTGCACCGCGCTCACCGGCAATATCCGCCAAGTCCCTCCCATGTTTTCCGCGCTCAAACACAACGGCAAACCGCTCTACGAATACGCCCGCCAAGGCATCACCATCGAGCGCAAACCGCGCGACATCACCATCCGCCAAATCACCGTCCAAGATTTTGCCCCGCCGCACGCCACCATCGCCGTGCAGTGCAGCAAAGGCACCTACATCCGCACCCTCGCCGAAGACATCGCCAAACAGCTCGGCACCTACGCCCACCTCACCGCCCTGCGCCGCACCGCCACCGCAGGCTTTGATATCGCCCAAACCCACACGCTGGACGCGCTTGCCGCGCTGTCCGAAGCCGAGCGCGATGCCCTGCTCTTGCCCTGCGACGCCCTTATGCACTACCTGCCGCGCATTAACGTAGACAACGAAGCCGCCCGCAAACTGCGCTTCGGGCAAACCGCGCCATACACCCCCAGCGGCAGCCTGAAAAGCAACACGCCGCTTCGTGCCTACGACGAAAACGGCGTGTTTATCGGGCTGGCGGCGTATTTCAGCCATTACGGCAGCCTGAAAGCCATACGGCTGATGAACACTGCCCCAGCGGCGGAATAGGGCAGGGCAGGGCGCGATGGGGGGCGCGCCGAACGGATGATGAAACCGCCGTGCCTGTCATCACGATAAGCTATCGCGATAAAAGGCAGCCTGAAAACGGGATACAAGCGTTTTCAGGCTGCCTTTTGCTATTCTGAAACCTTGGCAAAAGCCTTGGGGGGTGTTGCAGGTCGGGCATGGATGCCCGACATTTTTAGTGGTGGCGTATTGAAATAGGTCGGTGTTTGTCGGGCATCCATGCCCGCCCAGCATCAACCGTCCGCCGCAGCATCAAGGCAGCCTGAAATCCGTTTTTCAGGCTGCCTTTCATGCTTTATTCGCCCCCGCGCAACCGCGCCAGCTCCGCCTTAACCTGCGCCACGTTCTCTTCGGTAAACAGCCGTTCCAAATTCCGCCAAATGCTGTGGTAGCCAAAGCGTTCGTGCTTCATTTCCGCCAGCGCATCGGCAATCGGCAGCCCGTGATACACAATGCGGTACATCGCCACAATCGTGCCCGTGCGGTCCGCGCCGTGGTAGCAATGCACCAGCACCGCGCCCTGTTGCTGCTGTTGCTCAATCGTCCGCAACACGCGGGCAATGTCGCGCGGCTGCACGCGCCAAGTGAGCAAGGGGCGGTTAATCAGCGCGATATCGGGATGGCCGGCAAAAATCTTTTGGTTTTTATGGCGGCCAAAATAGCGCAGATTCACCACGCTGCGGATGCCCAGCTGACGGATGGTGGCGAGGTCGTCGCGGTTAAGCTGTTCGCTGCGGTACAGTTTGCTGTCCACGCGATACAAATTGGCATCTTGTTTGATGAGCTGCATGGCGGCTTTCGGTGAGGGGGATGGAGAAGCGGCAGGCGGTTGCGGGGCGGCAACGACAAGCGCGGGCAATAATAAACAGGCAAGCAAGAATCGGCGCATGGTGTTGTGTATCGGGTTACAAAAAATCGCGTGAACAAGCATTCACGCGATTGAAATCTGGTGGGTCGGGTGGGGTTCGAACCCACGACCAAGGGATTATGAGACGCGTCTTTTAATTATAACTAATTGATTATTAAAGAGTCAATACCTGCACAATACAGTCTAACACAGCCTAATACAGCCACATTCAGGCACAAATTGGACACACGCGCAAAAGAGCCAAAACGCAAACATCTACACGGATTTTTGTGGATTTTTTCGTTTTTGTTTTTTGCGAGGATTCATTATGTTAAAAAAAACCATTGCCCTTTTGCTGGCAACCGCTTTGCCTTTTCAAACGATGGCTGCTCAAACACCCCGCTCACTCAAACCCGCTGCCTCATCGCAGCGGGTTTCGTTTAACCAGCTAGCCGAGCAATGCGGCAGCACGGTACATCCCGATACCTTGCAAGCGGTGGCGCGGGTGGAGAGCAAGTTTAACCCTTTTGTAATTGGTGGCATAAGTAACAAATTTACTGCTGAAAATTTATTTTTCAGAAAAAGAATCCTTAATAAACTTTATTTTGTTGGCTTTACTCATGCCGTGATGACACGCCAAATGCCGCTTTAATCCGGCAAATGCACCATCAAGCAGATTGGTGGTGTTTGGGATGTTCAGATCGGGATGCTCTTCAAACACAAATAGGTTGCCCATGTTCCGTTTCAGGCTGAAATATGCGCTGCGTAGTCTTGGGTGGGTGTAGTGGGATTTGCCCGTTTCGGGGTTCTTTGTGCGTTCGTTGAAGAAGTCTTTGTGCTGTTCGAACCATGCTTTCAGGCTGCTTTCAAAGTCGGCTCTGCGGCTGTTTTTCAACGTCCGTGCCAAGTGCCACAGCTCTTTGCCTGCTGCCGTTTGCGGGTTGCGCGTCAGGTAGCAGCCGACGGTTTTGACTTGGTGGAAATGGCAAAGTTGTACGGGGATATCGGGGAACAGTTGCAGCAAACCCTTACGGCCGTCGCAGACGATGCTTTGTATTTCAATGCCTTTGGCTTTCAGGCTGCCGATGGCTTCGGCGTAAAGGGCGTTGGTTTCGTTTTTGACTTCGGTAACAGAAAGCGCTTTGCCGCTGATGCTGTCGAACAAAACCATGATGCCGAAACGGCGTCCGAAGTAGGTGGTGTCCATCACGACGTTGGCGCATTGGGGCGCGGCAAACTGCGCTTTGGGCGCGGCTTTTTTGAGATGGCGCAGGATGGTTTGGCGGCTGCATCCGTAGGCGGCGGCAAGCTGTGCAGCGGTTTGTTTGCCTGCGGTGTAGGCTTGCCATAGTGCTTGCGGGTTTATCCGTCTGCCGCCGTTGAAATACTTATTGCAGCATTGGCATTTGTACTGTTGGATGCCCTGATGCTGTCCGTTCTTTTTGACCTGTTTTGAGCCGCAGAAAAAGCATTTTTTGTGTTCAAAACCTTTGACTCCGCTTAAAGCCTTGCAGCATAAGGCTTGCAGCGGGTTTTAGCAGTAAATTTGTTACTTATGCCGAAAACTACAGCCATAGGACAGGGCTTCAGGTAGCCTTTTCCAGCAGCCGGGCGATTTCGGCCACGATAGCATCGGCGGTGTCGCGTTTGCCCATTTCCGGCAGCGCGGTTTCGGCCGAGTCGCTGATGAGCGTTAATTGGTTGTTACCGCTGCCCATGGCGCTGACGGCATGGTTGGCCACAATCAGCGGCACGCCTTTGCGCAGCCGTTTGGCGCGGGCGTGTTCGAGCACGTTGTGGCTTTCGGCGGCGAAGCCCACGCAGAAGGGCGCGTTGGGCAGCCGAGCCACGGCGGCGAGAATGTCGGGGTTTTCGGCCAATTCGATAACGGGCGGCGTGCCGTTGCCGTCTTTTTTCAGCTTTTCGGCGCTGCGGTTGGCCACGTGGTAGTCGGCTACGGCGGCTACGCTGATAAACACATCGCAGTTATCTACTTCTCTCATCACGGCTTCGTGCATTTCACGGGCGCTGTGGGCGTGGTGTACGGCTATGCCTGTAGGCGGGGCTACCTGAAGCTGCCCGGCCACCAGCACCACTTCCGCCCCGGCAGCACGGGAGGCCTGCGCTAGCGCCACGCCCATGCGGCCGCTGGACAGGTTGGTGATGCCGCGCACGGGGTCGATGGCTTCAAAGGTGGCGCCGGCCGTGAGCAAAACGCGTTTGCCGGCAAGCAGTTTGGGGGTCCACAAGTCGGGCAGCAGTTCGGCCAATTCGGCGGCTTCGAGCATGCGGCCTTCGCCGGTTTCACCGCAGGCCTGGCTGCCGCTGGCGGGGCCGAATACGGTGATGCCGTCGGCTTGCAGTTGGGCGATGTTGCGCAGGTTAGCCGGGTTGCGCCACATTTCCACGTTCATGGCGGGGGCAACGGCCAGCGGGCAGGCGCGGGCGGCGGCCAGGGTGGAGAGCAGGTTGTCGGCCATGCCGTGGGCGATTTTGGCCAGGGTGTTGGCGCTGGCGGGAGCGATAAGGAACACATCGGCCTCGCGACTGAGACGGATGTGCGCCATGCCGTCGGCGGAGTCGGCAGTATCGTCCGTCCACACGGTGTGCCCGCTCAGGGCTTGGAAGGTTTGCGGGGAACCGAAGCCGGCAGCGGCGCGGCTCATGGCCACGCTTACGGTGTGCCCCTGTTTCCTGAGCAGGCGCACAAGTTCGCAGGATTTATAGGCAGCAATGCCGCCGCTGATGCCGAGCAGGATGTGTTTGGTGGGCATGGTATATGGTGTGATGTGAAAAGATGGGCGTTATGGTAACACAGGGCTGGGTGGGGTGTTTCAGGTAGCCTTCAGACGGGGAAAGGCTACCTGAAACCAGTTGCTGTGTATCGATAATAGAGAAACGATGCTTATTTAGAGTAATCGGTTCAATGAGATGTGTTGTATTGCTGTTTTGTGTCTTTTATCCATCAATTGCTGTTATTGGCGGTAAGTTTTCGTTAGTTCTCTTGTTTGCATATGTTACAATCCGCCGATTTCATTTTGCGGAATCGTATGTGGGCATTTGAAATTAGTTCAGATGTGTCAGCGTATTTGCACTTAAGGAGTTAATTTAATGAATAAAATTTATAATATCGTGTACTCTGAAGAGCGCGGCACCTGGGTGGTGTGCTCAGAATTGGAGCGCGCTAGCCGGAAGAAGTCTTCCAATAATTCTGCCGCCAAACTGCTGGCTTCTGTCGCAGTGATCGGTCTTGGTGTATCTGCTTTGCCCGCTGCGGCTTCTACCTGTGGCAATGGCAGTACTGTAGCCAGCGGTGGTAGCTGTGATATGGGTGTTTATACTGCAGCCGCAAACGACAATAAAGTCGGTCAGGCTTTGGTAACCGGTGGTGATACTGTTACCTTAACATCACCCGATATCAACAACATTACCGGTAATAATAATGACCGCTCTATCAGAAGTGGAAAATTAAGCGAACTGTTTACAGAGCCCGCCATTCTTGCGGAACTGAATCAGCGCGAGCGCCTGCTTGCCAACCAAAAAGGCCGCACAGTCAATGTAACAGACCCAGCAACCAATAGTAACCAAACCGTAAACGTTTACAACAACGTTAAATCTATATCTGCAGCAGATATTCAAAGTACTGTATCAACGGGTAATGATATATACGTTGATATGCGCTTGGGTACCGCTAATGGCAACGGCAGCAAAATTATTGCCAGCTTAGGTGATCCGGCTGCTGCTATGGTAGATGAGACTACTACTCCGAACACTGTAAAAACACTGATTGCTTTAAAAAACTCTCGGTTGGTGCAGGCCGAAGGCGGTGGGTCGGCAGAATGGGTATCTAAAAACCGCATTTATTTTGAAGAAACCCGTGTAGCTTCCCAAGAGATGGCGATTAGCCAAGTTTTGTTTAAGCCGAAAACCGTTACCTTTAGGGGGGTGAGCCATACGCTGAATACGGTGGAGGATTTGGCTAACTATAATAGAGATGTCTTGATTCCTGCCGTTGGTACGCCTGGTTTTGCCAATGCCGGCGAAACCCAACAGGCAGCATACGATCGCTATTTCAATGAGGCTGCTGCTACCGAAACAAAAGTTTTCCGTCAAAATAACCCCATTGCTATCCATCCAGATTCTACTCTGCCGATTGGTGAGCGCTGGGTGTTGGCCGCAACTGGTGCGGGTTCCACTGCTACCATCAAAAATGGTGGGCAAATTGACGTAAGCCCTGGTTTGGAGTCAAGTAACGGTGGCGGCATGCTGGCAGAAAACGGTGGTAAAGCAGTGATTGAGGAAGGTGCGCAACTGTCCGGCCGTTTCAACAGTCTGACCGTACGTGATGCAGGCAGTACAGCAATTAACAACGGTGTGATTTCCGGTGGTTTCTTTGCGTCTGATAATTACGACACAACCCAGGCCAGACAGACAAATAAAAATGACTACTACTCTTTGTCTACCACTATTAATGCAACCAATAGCGGCAACTTCGAAAATAATGGCATCATTAACCTTGCCGGCTATACCTATCAGGGCTATTCGCATAACAACTACGCACTTCGTGTGAATAATAATGCTACGGCAACCAATAAAGCCGGCGGTATTATCAATGTAGCAGTGAACAGTTCGCCAAACAGCGGTATTACCGGCGTACGTGTAGAACAAGGCGGTACATTTAATAGTGAGAAAGACAGCCAAATCTTTATCGGCCGCGCAGCACAATACGACAAAAACGCACCGACTAAGCTGATCGGCAATGCTACCGACCAAGTAGGTATTTTGGTGAATGGCAGCAATGCCGTTGTTAATCATAACGGTAAGATTACCCTTGGAGAGCAAACTCAAGGTGCTACCGCTATCCGTGTAGCCAGCAACAGTGATGCATCAACCGTGGTTAACTTGGGCACAGACAGTGTCATCAATATCGAGGGTAAGGCAAGCGGTGTTGGCGGTGCACAGCCAAAACAAAACGTTGGTATCCAAGCACAAAACTCTGGCGCTGCTCAAATTACCAATGCCGGTGCAATCAACGTAATTGGCACTAATGCAGTCGGTGAAAACGTGGTGGCCGAGGCAGGGCGCACGGCAAAAATCACTAATACCGCCACCAGCAAAATTACGGTAGAAGAGGCTTCTGCCAACCTGGTGACCCGCAATTACGGTATTTATGCTGATGGCCAAGGTACTGGCAAAGCCGATGTGGTTGCAGATGGCACATTGACCTTGAAAGGTGACAACGTTATCGGCGCACACGCACGCGGCAATTCAACCATGACCGTCAATGCGGGCATGAAAGCCGTGTTCGATAACTCCACCAATGCGAAAAACCAAATTGCTTACCACATCAATGGTGGCAATGCTGTTGCCAACGTAGCTGCCTTGGCCAACAGTACCGACATCACTACCGAGAACTCCACTATGTTCCGTGCAGATGCTGGTGGTACCGTAAATGCATCCGATCTCACCGTTACTGCATCCGGCAAAGATGCCGTGATTTTGGCTAGTGATGGCGCTGATGCAGCAGGTAAAGCTTCTGCTGTTAATGTGAATAATGGTACTTATAACCTGACCGGCAGCGGCTCTAAGGTGGCCTTGGTATCCGGCGGTGCCGCAGCTAGTTTAAAAGGCACGGCTAATGTTGCGGACACTGCCACCAATGCAACCATTGGTATAGCAGATGGTAAAAACCACGGTTTGAATAACCAAGCAGTTGCCGGTAGTTCACCTAATAACAAAACCAAACTGGTTTCTGAGCTGAACACCACCACCAGCGCCGCTGGTGTAACCGGCTATACCGCGCAAAACAGCGGCACGGTGAACTATTCAGGTAGCCTGAATCTGAATGGTGCCAACAGCGTTGCCGTACAAACGCTGAATAACGGTACAGCCAACCTGAACAACGCAACGGTGAAAGCCAATGGCGACGCCCTGCGTGCAAATGCTGGTAACAACACTATCAACGTTAATGGTGGCACGGTAACCGGTACCACCAACGTATTCAATTCAGTTGCCGGCACCAACTCACTCGTTGCCACTAATGGCGCGGTGCTGAATGGTGTGATGTCGCTGGCAGCAGGTACTTCTTCCGTGGAGCTGGCTAACGGTACCACTTGGAACAATACCGGCAATTCCACCGTAACCAGCCTGGATAATGCCGGCACCGTAGCCTTTGCTACACCGACTACCGCTGCTGTGGGCAACTACAAAACCATCACCGTAAACGGTGACTACACCGGCAATAACGGTAAATTGGTGGTGAACACCCTGTGGAACAGCGATGCGGATAAAGACTCCGACCACCTGATTATTAAAGGTACGGCCAGCGGTAAAACTGTTGTCAGCACGCCAAACGGCATTATCGGTAACATCACGAAAACCACTGCACAGCAGTTCTCTTCTGATGTGGTAACCGTAGAGCAGCCTGCAGCCAATGCCGCTGGTCAGCAAGTTGGTCAACCGGATGGCAACGCTGTCTTTACAGGTACTGCCGACACCACCAATGCCGGCCAAGCCCAATTGGTGTTGAAGAGCACTGCAGGCGGTAAAAATGTGTACGCATGGACGCTGTATGCTACTCCGGCTCCTGCACCTGCTCCAGCACCTGCTCCAGCACCTGCTCCTGCACCTGCTCCAGCTCCAGGACACTATATTTTCGCACCTGGTGTATCAGCATATACGCTGATGCCGCAAGTGAACCAAGAAATCGGTTACAACACGTTGTCTGCTACATTGCACGAACGCCGTGGCGAAAACCAAATCATGGCTTGGGATGAGTGTGCAACCTGCGGCGACCAGGCCAAAGGTCAAACTTGGGCGCGCCTGCTGGGTCGCGGTCTGAACAGCGATGGTAAAGAGCGTTTCAACTTTGAAACCAAAATGGGCGGCGTACAAATCGGTCATGACTTTGCCATCCGCCGTAACGATAAAGGCGGTCATAACCTGACTGGCGTGTTTGCGGCATATACCCATGCGACAACCGACTTCTTCGACCGCTACCGTGCTGTCGGCGGCGTTGTGGTGGACGATAAATTCACCGGCGAAGGCAAAACCGATGCCGTATCTTTGGGCGTGAGCAACACTTACTACGCACAAAACGGCAGCTATCTGGATTTGGTCGGCCAAGTAAGCTGGCTGCGCAACAACTATAAAGCCCGTGATTCCGTTTCCGTGAAACAAAACGGTTGGGGTGCAGGCCTGTCTGCCGAAGTTGGTCGTCCGTTTGCCTTGGGTGAGCGCGCCGAAAACGAGGGCGGCTGGATGATTGAGCCGCAAGCTCAGTTGATGTACCAATATGTGGGCCTGAAAAACTTCAACGACGGTATCCGCCAAGTAGAACAAAACGGCCAACACGGTCTGCGCGGTCGCTTGGGTGCACGTTTGGCCTACAATGCACCAAACAGCAACCTGCGCACCAACACGTTCTATGCCGTTGCCAATGTGTGGAATGATTTCATCAAACCGCGCAATATCCACATCGGTGCGGACTCTGTCAGCGAGAAACGCAACACTACGTGGGGCGAACTGGGCTTGGGCGCACAACTGCCGCTGGGCAAAAATGCCTACCTGTACGGCGATGCGCGCTACGAACGTAACCTGGGCGGCGCAAAACGCGACGGTTACCGTGGCACAGTCGGCTTCAAATACACTTGGAAATAACCCCTACCGTGCAGGCTGCCTGATTTAAGGCAGCCTGCCCAAAGGAAACCATCAATGAAAAAAACATTTTTATTTGCTGCCCTGGCAGCTTGCTTAAGCACTCCTGCATTGGCCAAAGATTACATTCACAAATGGTGTGCGCCTGAAGAACCTGCGGCTCCCGTTATGGTGGCGCCTGCACCAGCACCTCAAGTTGAGCGTATCAATCTGGCCGCCGATGCCTTGTTCCAATTCAACCGCTCGTCTGTGAAAGATCTGCTGCCGCAAGGCCGCGCAACATTGGACGACCTGGCCGCCCGTCTGGTCAGCCGCCAAGCGCACATCGACAGCATTGCCCTGGTGGGCCATACCGACCGCTTGGGCAGCGAGCAATACAACTACAACTTGGGCTTGAAACGTGCAGAAACCGTGAAAGCCTATTTGCAGGAAAAAGGCGTGCAAGACCCTATCAGCACCCGCAGCGCTGGTGAAACGCAACCGGTTACCACCGACTGCCATGGCACCCGTGCAACGGCGGCTTTGAAAGCCTGCCTGCAACCTGACCGCCGCGTAGTGGTGGAAATCACTGGCACAACCTCTGTTGCGCAATAATCGCGCGCTCAAATCCCTTGGTTTGCTTTTGCTTGAGCCAAGGGATTTTTATTGGAATTTAAAAGCAGCCTGAGACCTTTGCAAAATTCCCCAAAATCCCCTAAATTCCCACCAAGACATTTAGGGGATTTCTCATGAGCACCTTCTTCCAGCAAACCGCACAAGCCATGATTGCCAAACACATCGACCGCTTCCCACTATTGAAGTTGGATCAAGTGATTGATTGGCAGCCGATCGAACAGTACCTGAATCGTCAAAGAACCCGTTACCTTAGAGACCACCGCGGCCGCCCCGCCTATCCCCTGTTGTCCATGTTCAAAGCCGTCCTGCTCGGACAATGGCACAGCCTCTCCGATCCCGAACTCGAACACAGCCTCATCACCCGCATCGATTTCAACCTGTTTTGCCGTTTTGACGAACTGAGCATCCCCGATTACAGCACCTTATGCCGCTACCGCAACTGGCTGGCGCAAGACAAGACCCTGTCCGAATTGCTGGAACTGATTAACCGCCAACTGACCGAAAAAAAACCTAAAAGTAGAGAAAGCATCCGCCGCCGTCATTGACGCCACCATTATTCAGACCGCCGGCAGCAAACAGCGTCAGGCTATAGAAGTCGATGAGGAAGGACAAGTCAGCGGCCAAACCACACCGAGTAAAGACAGCGATGCCCGCTACCAGCACAACTTTGGCAGCACCAGCCGCCATGGCTGCCGTGGCAGCGTAGGCTTCAAATACACTTGGAAGTAAGCGTTTGATGCAGCAAAGGCTACCTGAAAATATTTGAACGAATAGTTTTCAGGTAGCCCCAACAAGGATTGAATACAATGAATCAGATTACAAAAACTCTCCTCCTCACAGCCTTGGCCGCCGGTTTGAGCAGCCAAGCCGCCGCCCGCGACGTGCACCACCGCTGGTGTGCCGAAGAAGCACCCGTTGCGCAACCCGTTGTGGCAGAGCCGCAAGTTGAGCGCATCAACCTTTCGGCTGATGCCCTGCTCCGATTCAACCAATCGGATGCCGCCGATATGTTGCCTGAAGGTAAAGCCACCCTCGACCGCCTGCCCGAAAATCTCGTTAGCTGTCAAGCCCATATCGACGGCATCGCCCTTACCGGCCACACCGACCGCCTCGGCAGCGAGCAATACAACTACAACCTCGGCCTACAGCGTGCCCAAACAGTGAAAAACTATCTGCAGGGCAAAGGCGTACAAGCCCCCATCAGTGTGGCCAGTGCCGGCGAAAGCCAGCCGGTTACCACTGCGTGTACCGGTACCCGTGCTACTGCGGCTCTGAAAGCCTGCTTGCAGCCCGACCGCCGCGTTACCGTGGATATTTCCGGCACAGCGGCACAATAGTAGTTAAGCCGGTTGGAATTGAGGCTACCTGAAACTCAGCAGAGCGGAATTGCCGCGAAGCTGAAATTTCGGCATAAGTAACAAATTTACTGCTGAAAATTTATTTTTCAGAAAAAGAATCCTTAATAAACTTTATTTTGTTGGCTTTACTCATGCCGTGATGACACGCCAAATGCCGCTTTAATCCGGCAAATGCACCATCAAGCAGATTGGTGGTGTTTGGGATGTTCAGATCGGGATGCTCTTCAAACACAAATAGGTTGCCCATGTTCCGTTTCAGGCTGAAATATGCGCTGCGTAGTCTTGGGTGGGTGTAGTGGGATTTGCCCGTTTCGGGGTTCTTTGTGCGTTCGTTGAAGAAGTCTTTGTGCTGTTCGAACCATGCTTTCAGGCTGCTTTCAAAGTCGGCTCTGCGGCTGTTTTTCAACGTCCGTGCCAAGTGCCACAGCTCTTTGCCTGCTGCCGTTTGCGGGTTGCGCGTCAGGTAGCAGCCGACGGTTTTGACTTGGTGGAAATGGCAAAGTTGTACGGGGATATCGGGGAACAGTTGCAGCAAACCCTTACGGCCGTCGCAGACGATGCTTTGTATTTCAATGCCTTTGGCTTTCAGGCTGCCGATGGCTTCGGCGTAAAGGGCGTTGGTTTCGTTTTTGACTTCGGTAACAGAAAGCGCTTTGCCGCTGATGCTGTCGAACAAAACCATGATGCCGAAACGGCGTCCGAAGTAGGTGGTGTCCATCACGACGTTGGCGCATTGGGGCGCGGCAAACTGCGCTTTGGGCGCGGCTTTTTTGAGATGGCGCAGGATGGTTTGGCGGCTGCATCCGTAGGCGGCGGCAAGCTGTGCAGCGGTTTGTTTGCCTGCGGTGTAGGCTTGCCATAGTGCTTGCGGGTTTATCCGTCTGCCGCCGTTGAAATACTTATTGCAGCATTGGCATTTGTACTGTTGGATGCCCTGATGCTGTCCGTTCTTTTTGACCTGTTTTGAGCCGCAGAAAAAGCATTTTTTGTGTTCAAAACCTTTGACTCCGCTTAAAGCCTTGCAGCATAAGGCTTGCAGCGGGTTTTAGCAGTAAATTTGTTACTTATGCCGAAATTTCAGGCTGCCATTCTCGCGCGGTATGCTGCTTGCCGTTCCGCCGCGCTGGCGTATTTCTTGGGTCTGCCACCTTTGCGTGCGACGGGCGGTTTGGGCGTTTCAGGCTGCCTTTGGCTATGGTTTGGCAAGCTCGGCAAAACTTCGGTGTATTCTGCTTCAATCACATCATCGTTTTCAGGCTGCCTAAACATGGTTAGGGGAATACGCCGATTGGAGCGTATGGGCGATTGCCAACGAGCATCGTAGGCAAAGGCAGGGGTTGGGCTAGGGAAAGGGCGAGTAGTGCGTCTGTGGCGTTGTGGGCGCGCGTATGGGCGAATGGGTGGTGGTTCGCTGTATGCGGTGTCGGCATCATCGTTCACTTCGTAGGGAGCTTCGTATTCATCCACTTCATCATCCCAAGTCTCTGCCGCAAAATTGCTGGCGGTAATGTCTATCCCTTTGCCACTGCCACCAAAGAAAACCTGCATCGGTTGGCGCATTTCGTTTGGCTCGTTAGGCTCGGCGGGTAATTGCCCCAGTATCTCGCGCTCAATCAAATAATCTTGAAACGGCGCGCCTAATCTACTCACCAATCGGGGGATGAGCCGATTACTCAATTCATGCAAAAACTGATTTTCGTATTCCAATTCCATGCACTCACGCTGCCAGTAATGCACTTCTTGGCGCGATTGGTCTTTTTGCAGATTGCGAATGCCCAAATACAACAATCCGCCCATACTACCTAATGCGATGATGGCGGGCAATAAATCCATCGTGTTCATGTTACGCCCTCCACTTTTTTGTTACGAAACATGGGATTTTGCGGGGTTTCGTAACGGTTTCGTAACGCTTTGAATAGGGTAGGGCGGAAAAACAGAGGTTTCGTAACAAGTTTCGTAACAAATTTTTGGATTTCGTAATGCGGTTTCATCACAGAAAAGCCAAGTTTCGTAACGCTCAAAATAGGTTTTGTAACAGGTTTTGTAACAAAATGCGCAACAGAACAGCGCAAATGATGCGGGCAAGATGAGCCCAAGGAGATGAGATTCATGGCGAATGCCTTGCCAGTTTGCCATGCACCTTGCGCTCGCGGTGGCATTCTACAATGCCCGATTTCTTTCAAATCGGCGCGCGCTTGTTCGTAATTGCGGTGAGAAAAGCCTAAGTTCGCCGCTAAATCCTTGGCGGTAAGGCGTATCCAACCATCACGCTCAACTTGTTCGCTTTCAGGCTGCCCGCTCGCCCAATCCGTCCACCGGTGCAACAACGAGAGCAAATCGCGGGCGTAGTGTTTTTTGCCGAGCAACGCTTGATAGTCGTCATACACAATGCGGAACGACTGTTCAAGGTTTTGCGTGAGCAGGTTAAAGGGCATATCCATCAGCGCCCCCCCCCTTTAAGCGTGCCACACTCGTACCCGTTGCGAATAAGCAGCGAAACGCGCCCGCAGGGTGGCTGGGGCGGTGGCGTGGAGCGTGGCGGTTGGGGTAGGGGGTGGGCATGATTATTCCGTAGCAGAGGCGGAAATATCGCTGTCTTTACTATATAAAGACAAATCAACAGATAATTTTCCCCGTGTGAGATTTTCCAAGCGGTAGGCTTGTTTTTCGGGAATAACATCGCCCCATTGCGAAATCGCAGATGGGCTAACGCCTAGTGCTTGTGCGGCTTTTACAAATGAGCCGTAGTATTTTTTAACATCAGATTTCAACATGGTAGCTACTTTTGAAATTCATAAAATTTAAATATTCTTAAATTTTACACATAAAGGAAACTTAAATCAACATTGGTTACTATCGCCGCTTGCAAATTTAGAATGGGGTTAACACAGTGCAAGCAACAACAATAGGACAACGAATTAAGCAAAAAAGAAAAGAACTGCACTTAACGCAAGCCGATTTAGCAAAAAAAGTTCAGGGGGTTTCGCACGCAGCAATTTCACAATGGGAAACTGACATCACTAAACCAAACGCAGAAAATTTGTATGATTTATCGCAAATTTTTAAATGTGATTTTGTCTGGTTGCTGCGTGGAGAAGGAGAAAATATAACCCCGCATAAGATTGAAAATGTTACGAAAATACCTGTTTTTCGCTACGATGATTTAAAAAATTGGGATAGTACTCGGATTATTAACCATACAGAAACCGAGTACATTATGTCTGAAATTAATCATTCCGAATTTGCGGTTGCATTCAATATTATTGATGACTCCATGACCCCTGATTTTCTAGTGGGTGATTTAATTGTAATAGACCCCAAAGTTCGCCCTTTACCAGGGGAATTTGTTTTAGCTAGAAGTGGGGAAACGACGTTGTTCAGAAAATTCAAAGCTAATGAGTTGGATTTGGGAAATGAACAGTCGTTTTCGCTTATCCCTCTAAATGATGATTATGCTTCGTTGTCGTCTAGTAATCATGAAATTGAGATAATTGGCACAATGATTGAGCATCGGATTTATCGGCGTAAACGGTAAGTAAAAAGGCAGCCTGAAAACATTTTCAGGCTGCCTTTTAATTGCGCTTAAAGTGCAAGTTGATTGGGTAAGCAATCATAAATAGCAGCGAATTGCTCGCGTGTTTTTGCTTGTGGTCTTGTTCCCACTTTCTCAATTTGAGAGAGCGCAGCTTGGCTGATACCTGCTTTTTCTGCGGCTTGCGCTTGGGTTAAACCACGATAGATGCGCCATGCTGCGATTGCGCTAACTTCTTTTTCGCTCATGATTTTTACAATATCATGGGGAATGGTTACATCGTCAAACTCAGTCGCCTTACTAGGGATGTCTTCCCATTTTTCATCGCTATTATCGTCAATTAAACGGCGGTATTCATCAATAGGCAAAATTACAAATTGAGTTTCGCCGTGTTTGTCGTGAATGTATTGTACGTTCATATTTTAGGCTTCCTTTGTTAAGGCAGGGCTTGCGCCCTGCTGATTGGTTAATGCTTGTAGGTTGTTGTGGTGCGCCGTTTCACTTGCATAATATTGATGATTTTCGGCTCACCATCTATTACTTCAAAGAATATACGGTAATCGCCGTGTCTTATCCGATACTGCTTGCCGCTCAAATGCTTTACGTCTGCTTTACGTCTAAATAAAAGCCATCAAGAAAGGGAAAATCTTTCAACATGGCGACTTTTGCTTCTATTGCCGCGCGGTAGCGCCTATCTATTTTTAAAAATTGGCGCGTTGCTCTTGGATGCCAAACAACATTGTTCTCCATAACTGCCTTTCTACATTGTTAATCACAGCATAAATTATAAGATAATAATCTTATGCGGTCAAGCATTTTCTTATTTCAATATAAGAAAATTTGCCATCTGCCTATTTCCCTTTGCCCGAAATCGCGTAAAAACAACACCGTAAAATTAAATTTAAGAAATCTTAAAATAATACTTGCGCTATTATTTAAGTTATCTTAAAATTTCACATATCAAAGCAGTACCCCAGTTCTTTAACAATTCGGCAAACGTATCAACCACCCGATGCTTGGTCTTTATCAAGATTGGCGCGCTCCTTTCGTCTTTTTGCGCGGCTTCTTTTTGTGGCTCGGCAGAAATTTTTTCGCTATGAAACGCGGCTAATCTTGTGTGGCTTATCGGTGAAATGCGTATCAAAGGTTGCAGGCGGCATCCAATCCGCCTTAATCAGAATGCCGTGCATACGGGTAGCGCGAGTGCGTCCGTGAACAGGCGGCAGTTGGACGTATCTTTTAATTGCGGCGTATCCGCGATGTGGGGCAAATCTACGGACGCGCCCTAACGCAGTTTCCCTGCCTTCGGGCATAGCCTGCGCACCCTTTGCCGTGGCGTGTTTTGCGCTCGGCTGGGGATTTGTTTTTCATAGCAAACGGTTTCAGGCTACTTTTGGGTTTTTGAGTTTTAGTGGCAGCCTGAAAATCGTTTTTGAGTGGTTTTCACACCCAAACCTGTTTGGGCTGGTTGAAGCTGGTTTGGGTGTGGGAATGTTTGAGGGGATACATGGATGAGATTGAAGAGATTTAATATTAAGTCGGCTGTATTGCTGGCTCTTAATAGCACTTGGCTAAATATGGTCGCAGAAATCATTATTCTCTTTTTAGTTGCTCATTTTATTTTAGAACTCGTATTCATGGTCTTATTATGGCTTGGGTGATGGATATTCATCCATTTTCCATGGGCATCTTTCTGTTGTGTGAAAAGGTTTGAGATTAGGAAACTTAATCTTAACACGGACGGTTAGATGCTCGCCTTTCTTGGGTAGTTTGAGAATTTTGGTTTTTCAAACTACTTTTATGTTTTCAACGGGTATCAAAGCCACCCCAACGGCAGTGGAAAGCCAAAACATTGTGTGCGGTCGTGGAAAACCGAAAAACATTGTGGCAGCGATACCCCCTTTCAGGCGGTCTGAAAATCAATACATCGATTTCAGGCTGCCTTTCCTTTTTCTCAACTAGGAGATTATTATGAAATCCAAACTCGCCATTCTATTAACTGCCGCGCTGCTCGCACCCGGCATAGCATCCGCTGCGCCCGCCAACCCCGCAACCCAGCCTGATTTGCTTACAGGCGACACTAAACTCGCCTGCGAAGCCATTTTGTGCTTATCCAGTGGCACTCGCCCCAGCGAGTGCAATCCGTCTTTGCAACGCTATTTCAGCATTCATCACAAGAAACCGCACAAAACAATTCAAGCGCGGGAGAACTTTTTGAACCTTTGCCCCACATCTGGCGAGAAGGGCATTAAAGAGTTAAATCGCGCCTTGGCAAATGGTGCAGGGCGATGCGATGCCCAAGAGTTAAATCGTGTGATGCGTCGCACCATTGCCGTGCGCGAGTGCAAACCGGTTGCCAATAAAAGCGTTATGGGCAGCAGGGGCAATCGCAAACCCGTGCAAGAGTGCCAAGATGTGCAAAAAGTGGTGGTGCTCAATGCCAAACCATCCTACTGCTCCGCCTATCACAACCACGAATGGACGCGCGTAAGCGACACCGTGAAATATGTGGGCGACCCGAAACAAGGGGGCAAATGGGTGGATGTAGGGCAGTAAAGTAACACTAAGAAAAGGCGAATACATGAAAACTACTGAAGAGAAAATATCATGCGATATACACCACTATAAGCAAACCTTGCGCGAATTTTATTCAAATGCAGCAGCTATTTTGTTGGCTGCAGTAATAGGTTCTGCACTCGTTATTTGCTTTGATATATCCATAGATACCAAAGTAACTTTGGTAAAGTTGCTGATGGGTTGTGGAGTTGTGGGGATTCTTGCTGTTGTGGTGCAGTTTGTGCGATTCGCTAGTAAGAAAAGATAAAGATTTAACTCCTGCTGCGGTTTGTTTCTTCTTCCGTAGCGCTTTACGCCGCCACGATGGGCATATCGTTGGCGGCTTTTTTTGCTTTCAGGCTGCCTGAATGCTGTTGTTCACAATGCAAAAACCATTTCCGAGCTCAAAGTGGTTTTTTTCTTGTGAATAATCATTTGATTGTTGATTTTGAATTTAAATTTGAACTTAGAGAGGTTTTGAAATGAAAGAAGTGCATTTTGTTACCCAATCCAAAGGTGGCGTAGGCAAATCCTTTGTAGCTATGTTGTTGGCGCAATATTTGCAAGACCGTGCGGAAGACAAGCTTTTTTGCTTTGACACCGACCCTGATAACGCAACTTTTGCGGAATATAAAGCATTAAAGGCTAAATACATCAATATTAAAGCGGATGACCGCCCTGTGATTAACATCAAAAAATTTGACGGTTTGTTAGACACTTTAATTGATGATAAGGGCATTGCTGTGATTGATACAGGCACATCTACTTTTGACCCGTTGATGACCTATATCGCCGAAGCGAATGTGGATGCGATGTTAATCAATGAAAATGTGCGCATGGTGATGCACGTTCCGCTGAATGGTGGGCAAGCGAAAAATGAATGTATCAAAGGTTTGGCGCGGGTGTTAAGTAGCATTGATGCGCAAGTTGTTGTTTGGCTCAATGAGCATTTACATGGTGAGATTCAAGAACAAGGTAAACCGTTTGAAGAGTTTGAAATTTGCAATGCCTACCGCAACAAAATTGCAGGCATTGTTCGCATTCCAGTAATGAATGCAGATACCTATGGCGATGATATTAAACAAATGACAGAACACAATGCTACGTTCCATGAAGTTGCTAAAAGTGCTGATTTTGGACGTTGGACGCGCACCCGTTTAGCAGAGTTTCGCAACATCATTTGGGCGGAGTTAGACCGAGTGCCTTTTCTTGCCAGCCAAGCGTGGCACAAGAAACACACTTTGCCCGAAGCGGATAAGCCAGCATGAATGCAGATGCAAAACCTAACACGAAGCTGAAACTCTTGAATGCCGATGAAATCAGCACGGCGGTTTATCACCGCGCAGGGTTGAAAGTTGAACCGCATGATGTATCCATCCGCGATATGTTAATCATGCAAGCCATGTTTGCGACCGTAATGGAAAACATCCAAAAGCAGCAAATCGCACAGTTCCAACACGATATAGCCCATTTTCAGGCTGCCCTAACCGAAACTGCCACGCCGATTATTGAAGCCAGCGAAGAGCTGCAAGAGCTCAAAGCGGAAATTATTAAAGAGATTCTTGCCAGCAATGCCAAATCGCAGCAAGAAAATGAAACCAATTTGTACAACCAAATTAGCCAACGTTTGCAACAACAAACCCAGCAGCATATCCAGCAACACTGGACACGGTTTTCAGGCAGCCTGAAAACGCTTTTGCTACTGGGTTTTGTTGTACAAAGCGTTTTGCTGACGATTGTAATCGTAGTGAGCCGATAGAAAGGAAGCGTAAGTGAATAGCGAAACCTACAACGTCGCCCAAGCCGCTGCCTATCTCAAATGCCACTCCGAAACGGTGCGCGAAATGATACGCAGCGGCAAACTCGTTGCCGCCAAAATCGGGCGTAGCTATTGCATCCGCAAAATCCATCTTGACGCGCTCATTGCCGAAGCTGAAAATCAATCCGTGCAGGCATTGGCTCGCAGCAGGAGTAGACAACAATGCCCATCTATCAACGAAAAAGCGGTGTCTGGTACATTGACATTCGGGCACCGAGCGGCAGCAGAATTAGACAATCTACTGGTACGCAAAATAAACAGGAAGCACAAAAGCTGCACGATAAATTGAAACACGATTTATGGCAGCAAGAAAAGCTAGACCAAAAACCACTGAGATTATGGGAAGAAGCCGCCTTGCGCTGGTTGCATGAAAAACAGGAAAAGAAAAGCATCCAAAGCGATATTTACCGGTTGCGCGGACTTTCCATGTTTAAAGGTATCTATCTGCACAATCTAACGCGCGATTTGGTGATGCACAGTATCGCAAAAACCATGCAGGGCAAAGCCAACGCCACCAAAAACCGCTATTTGGCTTTGGTGCGCGCCATTCTGAACAAAGCAGCAAACGAATGGCTATGGATAGACAAAGCCCCCAAAATCACCCTATACCGCGAACCCAAACGCCGCATCCGCTGGCTCACGCCTGCCGAAGCCGAAAGGCTCATCGCTGCGTTGCCCGAATACATGGCAGACATGGCAACATTTAGTCTTGCCACAGGATTACGGCAAAGCAACGTTATCAATCTGCGCTGGCAACAGCTAGACTTGCAACGCGGCGTAGCATGGGTTGATGCCAGTGAAAGCAAATCGGGCAGGGCGATAGGCATTGCGCTCAATCAAACTGCCCTTAATGTTATCCAAAAACAAATGGGCAAACACAAAGAATATGTGTTCACCCATAGCAAAGGACGGCGGTTACACAGTATCAGTTCGCGCATTTGGCGCAACGCCCTAGCTGCCGCAGGCATCAGCGATTTTCGTTGGCACGACCTGCGGCATACATGGGCTAGCTGGTTGGTGCAAAAAGGCGTTCCGCTCAATGTTCTGCAAGAAATGGGCGGATGGGAAAGCATAGAAATGGTGCAACGGTATGCCCACCTTGCCCCTGAGCATCTGCATCGCCACGCAGCTTTGCTGGATGATTTGGCTTTTACCCAAGACACAAAAGACACAAATTGGGCACACGAAAATAATCCGTCAGCCAAAGAAAAAAGCCTAAACGATTGTTTAGACTTTGAAAAATCTGGTGGGTCGGGTGGGGTTCGAACCCACGACCAAGGGATTATGAGTCCCCTGCTCTAACCCCTGAGCTACCAACCCGAGTTAGAAAAAACGCGAATTATAGGGGGTTTTCAGGCTGCCGACAAGTTGGCGGCGCAAAGCAGTATAATCGCCCCCTTTTGCGCAAGGAAGGGATATGGAAAGCATCAAAACGCTTGTGCTGGTACTCACGCCCATGTTTGTCGGCTTTGCCATCCCCCTGCCCAAGCCGTATCTGAAAATGCTGGACCGCATGCTGGTGTGGCTGGTGTATGTGATTTTGCTGCTTATCGGTATCGGCTTGGCGCAGGTGGGCGGGCTGTGGTCGCTGTTGAACGACATCGCGCTGCGCGTGGCGTTGCTGTTTACGCTGCTGACTGGCTGCAATCTTGCCATGCTGTGCGCGTTTGACGGCGTGTTTCCGTGGCAGCCGCGCACGCAGGCGGCGCAAGGCACGCATCGCGTGGACATGACGGGCGGCATCAAACAGGTGGCGGTGGTGGCGTTGGGCGTGGCCATCGGCAGGCTGCTGCCGCGGGCGTGGCTGCCGCCCGATTTTGCGGCAACGGGCGCGCTGATGCTGCTGATTTTTGTGGTGGGGATGCAGTTGCGCGGCGGCGGCATTGCGCTGCGCCAAGTGTTGCTCAATCGGCGCGGTTGGCAAACGGCGCTGGTGTTTATGCTTTCTTGCGCAGTTTCAGGCTGCCTCTTTGCGTGGATGCAGCCTGAAATATCGTTGGCGCAGGGCTTGGCGATGTCGTCGGGCTATGGCTGGTATTCGCTTTCGGGCATTGTCATTACCAGCGCGTATGGGGCGCAGTGGGGCAGCGTTGCCCTGCTGAACGATTTGCTGCGCGAATTGTTTGCGCTGGTGTTCATCCCGATGATTATGCGGCGGTTTCCCAGCGCGGCGGTGGGCATCGGCGGGGCGACCAGCTTGGATTTTACGCTGCCTGTTATCCAGCAATCGGGCGGTTTGGCGGCTGTGCCTGTGGCGATTAGTTTTGGGTTTATCGTGAACCTTGCCGCGCCGATTTTGATGGTGGTGTTTTCGGCGGTGAAGTAGCTTTTCAGGCTGCCTTTGGGGAATGAGGCAGCCTGAAAACCTTTTGTAGAACACCAAAGGCAGCCTGAAAAACAAAAACCGCTTGCCGTTGCGCCTAATGTTTTTTGATTGAATGAATCGTCTTTCAGGCTGCCTAGAATGCGATAAGGCAGCCTGAAAACCACACCCGCCCCTTTCTCAGCCAAGCAAAAAACCTATATAATTCACTCTTCTAAACAAACGTTCACATCGCCTCCCATCATGTCTCCAACACACACAACCGCCCCGCTTATCGCTTACGCCTTCGCCGAATGGAACAAATCCACCCTGCCCGCCGAACTGTTTGCAGGGCAGCGCGTGCCCGAACACACATGGGCGCAGTATCAAGCCCTGTCGGGCAGCCTGAAAATCCGCAAGCTATCCGCGCAAAACGACATCCTCGCCGAACACGAACTGTGCGCGGCAAACCCCAGCGTGCAGCTTGCGCCCGACAGCGAATACCGGCTTGCCCAAGCTAGCGACGACGTGCGCGTGCAACTGGATTACTACACCACCGCCGCGCACTACATCCGCCTGCGCTACGGCTTAACCGCCACCCACAGCGAAGTCGTCCGCGCCGTGGAGCAGCATCATGTTGCCCCCTGCAAAACGCTGGACATGGGCGCAGGGCAGGGGCGCAACGCGCTGTATCTCGCCTTGCAAGGCTTTGACGTAACCGCCGTGGACACCAACCCCAATGGGCTGGCGAACATCGCCCAAATCGCCGCCGAAGAGCGCATCCCCGTCCGCACCGAGCTATACGACCTCAATCAAGCCGCGCTGCAAGAGGACTACGGCTTTATCGTCTCCACCGTAACCTTTATGTTCCTAGAACACGACCGCGTGCCCGCCATCATCGCCGATATGCAGGCGCACACGCAAAGCGGCGGCTACAACCTCATCGTCTGCGCGATGGACACGCCCGATTACCCCTGCCCGATGCCGTTTTCGTTCACCTTCCAAGAAAACGAATTGCGCGATTACTACGCAGGCTGGGAACTGCTGGACTACCGCGAGGAACTGGGCGCGATGCACGCCAAAGATGCCCACGGCAACCCCGTGCAGTTTAAATTTGTGAATATGTTGGCAAGAAAGCCGTGAGGCTGAGGCAGCCTGAAAAGCGGTTTTTCACGTTTCAGGCTGCCTTATCGTTGTTCAGATTGTTGTAAACAGTATGACGTTCACGCCCCAAAGGCAGCCTGAAACAGGCAAACCCACCCAACCCCTAACCCTACCTCAAACCATGCCCCTAACCCGCCGTCACTTCCTCCTCACCACCGCCGCCCTCGCCGCCCCCGCCCTTTTGCACGCAGGCGCGCAACGCGAAGAAACCCTGTCCGACGACGTTGCCAGCATCATGCGCCAATCCGTTGAAAACGCCAGCCCGCCGCGCCTCGTGTTTGACCGCCCCGCCGAAGGGCAACGCTGGCTCAACGAAATGTCCGCCCGCCTCGCCCGCTTTATCGACAGCGAGCTTTACCGCCGCCGCCTGCTGGTGATGATTCAATACGAAGCCAGCCGCGCTGCGCTAGACCCGCAAATCATCCTCGGGCTAATCGAAGTGGAAAGCCGCTTTCGCCAATACGCCATCAGCAACGTGGGCGCAAAAGGGCTGATGCAAGTGATGCCTTTTTGGCAACGCTACATCGGCAACGAAAGCCACAACCTGTTTGACGTGCGCACCAACCTGCGCTACGGCTGCACCATCCTGCGCCACTACGGCAACCTAGAAAACGGCAACCTCGTGCGCATGCTCGCCCGCTACAACGGCAGCTTAGGCAGCCTGAAATACCCCAACGCCGTGCTCGGCGCATATCAGCGCAACTGGCAATGGCAAGGCAGCGAACTGCCGCCGCAAACCCCCAGCCAACCCGCCGCCAACGCCTCAGGCACCGCCGTATAAGCGCGCCGCCCCAAAGGCAGCTTGAAAACCCATCCGACCACCACCCCGAAAAGGAGTTCCCATGGCACAAGTCCATATCCCCAGCCAAGCCCAACTCATCGCCCCGCAAGTGGAATGCGACTGCATCGACAGCACCCACGGCAAAGTGCTCAGCGGCACCACCGCATGGGAAGCCTACGTTGCGCTCACCTCCGAAACGCCCAAAATATTCGCCCTCGCACTGCGCGCCCGCAACGCCGTCGCCCGTCTGCTCAAAGCCGAAGCAATCAGAGGTTTTGCGGAAAAAAACCCCGACCGCGCGCCCAAAGCCGACGATTTTGTGGATTTTTTCCAAGTAGTCGGCGTAAACAACAGCCAACTGGTGCTGATGACGGAAAACGACGACCGCGCCGTTATGCTGTCGCTGGACATCACCTGCCCCGCCGCCGGCGCGCCGCCCACCCAGCTGGATGTTACCCTGTCGGGGCAGGCATACAGCAAAACAGGGCATTTCCAAATATTCTTTATGAACGTGTTTTACGGCATCGTTATGAAGCAAATGCTCGCCAACATTAAAGGCTACCAAAAACAGCATCCGCCCAAACCCAAAGCCGAAAAGAAATTTGACGACCCGTTGGCGGGGTTGTGATGCTTGCATCGCGTAAACATTGAGGCAGCCTGAAAACGGGATTTCTCGTTTTCAGGCTGCCTTTTATCGCGCCGTGCCTAGCGCAGGGTAGGGCGGTCAATTGCTACGTTCACCCCCGCGCGGCTGTGCTCATCCGCCACCGCTCTTGCCGTTTCGCTGTCCAATTCGCTTAACACGCCTTGCTTCATGGAGATGATGCGCTCGGCGTGGTGGAAATATTTGTCGTCGTGGCTGATGGCGAAGATGGTGCTACCGCTTTGTTTGAGCAGCGGCAGCAGTTGCTCGTAAAAAATACGGCGAAACTGCGGGTCTTGGTCGGCCGCCCATTCGTCCAAAATGATGATGCTGCGGTTTTCCAGCGCGGCGGCAAGCAAGCCAAGCCGCTTTTTCTGCCCTTGCGATAACTTGCTGTTGAGGATGCGGTTTTGTTCTATTTTGACTTTTTCGTCTAGTTGCAAATGGTCGAGCCAGTGGGCGATTTGGGCTTGGGCGGCGTCTTCGCCGATGCCGTCCACCAGTTGTTCAAAGATATGAAAGTCGGTGAACACGCTGGCGAACAGTTGGCGGTAGGCGGGGCGGTTTTCGGCGGTGATTTCGATGTCGTCCACAAAAATTTTGCCCGATGCGGGGGTGTACAGCCCGGCGAGCAGCATGGAGAGGGTGGATTTGCCCGAGCCGTTGCCGCCGATGAGAAACAGGGTTTCGCCGCGGTGTAGGGTGAGGTTGACGGGTTGCAGCGCAAAGGTTTGCCCGCCTTGCTGCGGGTAGGCGTAGGTGATGTTTTCCAGGCGGATGGTGCGCCAGTTTTCAGGCAGCCTGAAAGGGCTGTGGAAGGGAGTGGCGTAGTCGGCGAGCCCTAAATCGGCAAGGGCTTGCAGGGCGACTTTGCTTTGGGCGAGCAGGGGGAATGCGCTAACGGCGGAGGCAAGCGGGGCGCGCATGAACAGTAGGGTCATGGTGAGGGCGGCGGCATCGGTGTTGCTTGCCCAACCGTGGTAGCTGGCGAGGTAGTAGATGATGCCAACGGTGGCGAGCATGATGCTGTTGCCCCAGTTGAGGGCGAGGGCGTGGTAGGCATCGGCGCGGATGTGGGTGTCGCGGCGGTGGGCGGCGGCGGGCAGAAATTCTTGCTGGTAGAAGCGTTCGGCGCGGTAGCGGTTGAGGGTGAGTTCTTTGTGTCCGTTGAGGCTGGTTTCGTAGTGGCGTTGGATTTCGTCTTCGCTGCGGCGCATTTGGCGGAAGCTGGCGAAGTGGCGTTGTACGACAAAATGGGTGCCCGCTATCATCAGCAGCATCATCAGCAGGGTAACGGCAAACAGTTTGGCAGACAGCGCGAGCATATAGGCGCAGCAGGCGAGAACAAACAATGCGCCTTGCACCAGCTCGGGCAGCCGTGTAAACGCAAACGACAGGCTGCGGATGTCGCTGCCGAGGCTGGCGAGGATTTTGGGCTTGCCAATCAGCTGGATTTGTTCTTCGTGCGAATCCATGATGCGTTTGACGAGCTGGGTTTGCATCTGGCACACGAAGTTTTGCCCGATTTTGGCAAGGTGGATTTGGGCGTAGTTGGCGGCGATAAAGTAAAACGCGACCAGCAGCAAAAAGGGCAGCAGCCCGCCGCCGCTGCCTTGCAGCAGATGGCGGTTGATGTAGGACAGGATGCCGATGCCCAGCGCGCCCGACAGGGTGGTGAGCGCGAGCATCTGCAAAAACGGGCGGCGGTGTTGGGTGTAGATGAGTTTGAGCAAATCCATGGCGACGGGCGCGGTTTCAGATTGGGGAGAGCGGATTTTAGTGGAAAAAGCGTTTTCAGGCTGCCTTAATTGGGCGGGCAAAGGCAGCCTGAAAACGAACAATGGGGCAACACAATAGAAAAGCGCGCAAACAGCAAGCAGTGAATGTTTGATAAAATGCCGCCTGATTTTTCAGGCTGAAATCTTTTCAAACCCCCAAATCTATCCCGCCATCGTCATTCCCGCGCAGGCGGGAATCCGGGGAAAATCAAGCAACAGATTGTTTTTATATAAAATGACGAATATCGCGCAAGATTCCTGTTTACAGGGAGCAACGCACTTTGCTTTCAGGCTGCCTTTTAATCCAACAAACCGGCAGGCAGCCTGAAAATCCACATTCAAGAAAGAACCGCCATGACCGCATTCACCGAACTGGGCTTAGGACACGAAATCTGCACCGCCCTAGCCGAACAAAACTACCAAACCCCCACCCCCATCCAAGCCGCCGCCATCCCCAAAGCCCTAGCAGGGCACGACCTGCTCGCCGCCGCGCAAACAGGCACAGGCAAAACCGCCGCCTTTATGCTGCCCAGCTTGGAACGCCTGAAACGCTATGCCAACGCCAGCGCATCGCCCGCCATGCACCCCGTGCGGATGCTGGTGCTCACGCCCACGCGCGAGCTCGCCGACCAAATCGACCAAAACACGCAAAACTACATCAAAAATATGCCCCTGCGCCACACCGTGCTGTTTGGTGGCGTAAACATGAACAAGCAAACCGCCGAGCTGCGCGCCGGCTGCGAAATCGTCATCGCCACCGTGGGGCGGCTGCTGGACCACGTCAAACAAAAAAACATCAATTTAAGCAAAGTAGAAATCGTGGTGCTGGACGAAGCCGACCGCATGCTGGACATGGGCTTTATCGACGACATCCGTACCATCATGCAAATGCTGCCCAAGCCGCGCCAAACACTGCTGTTTTCCGCCACCTTCGCCCCCGCCATCCGCAAGCTGGCGCAAGACTTTATGAACGCGCCGCAAATTGTGGAAGTTGCCGCGCAAAACACCACCAACGCCAACGTGGAAGAGCACGTCATCTCCATAGACAGCCACCGCAAACGCGAGCTGTTGGAGCGGCTGATTGTGGATTTGAACATGAACCAAGTCATCGTGTTTTGCAAAACCAAGCAGTCTGCCGACCAAGTGTCGCGCGATTTGGTGCGCCGAGGGCTGTCTGCCAACGCCATCCACGGCGACAAATCGCAGCAAACGCGGCTGGACGTGCTCAACCAGTTCAAATCGGGCGAACTGCGCGTGCTGGTGGCGACCGACGTTGCCGCGCGCGGCTTGGACATTGCCGAGCTGCCGTTTGTGGTGAACTACGAAATGCCCACCCAAGCCGAGGATTATGTGCACCGCATCGGGCGCACAGGACGCGCGGGCGCGGACGGCGTCGCCATTTCGCTGATGGATGAAACCGAGCAAAAAATGTACGAAGCCATCAAAGCCCTAACAGGCAACGAATTGCCGATTTCGCGCATTGAAGGCTTTGAACCGCACTGGGAGCAAGCGCAGGCGGAAGGCAGCCTGAAAAACGAAAACAGCCCCCGTGCCTCATCGCGCCGCAACGAGCGTGAACCGCAAGAGCGCAGCGAAAAAAACGACCGCCGCGCCTCATCCCGCAACGAACGCAGCGGCCGCCACCAAGAAATCCCCACCGTGGATGCCAGCAAAATCCCACCGCGCACCAGCAGCCGCCGTCGCGGCAGAGAACGGCGCACTTGCGCGTTGTTGCAACGCAATTTTGGCGTGGAAGCGTAATTTCGCTGTTTGCGCCGCATAAAAAGGCAGCCTGAAAACGGGGTTTATCGTTTTCAGGCTGCCGAATGTTTTTCAGGCTGCCAACTATTTTCAGGCTGCCTTTAATGGCTTCTGCTACACATCCTCCACATCCACCACCTCAATCCCCAACTCGCGCAGCCGCTGTGCAAACAGCCCGCTGCCCGCCACCAGCTTCCCCGTAAACGAGCCATCGTATACGCAATTCACGCCGCAAGTTGGGCTGCGCGATTGCAACACCGCATGGCTAATCTTGCGTTGTCCAATCGCCGCAATGGCTTGCGCCACCCCGTGCTGATAAATCTCGTGCACATCGCGCCCCGAACATTCCGTTACCCTGCCGTTGATAAGTTCCGCAGGTTCGCGCGGCGTGGGCAAGCCCGCCAGTATTTCAGGGCAAATCGGCAACACTTTCTTCCCCGCCAAATACGCCACCGCCCGTGCGCTGTAATTGTTCTTGCCGTTGAATTTGCAGTTTTCGCCCAAAATGCACGCGCTCACCAGTATGCAAGGCTGTTCGTCTTCCATATTTCGCTCCGTTGAATGGCGTTTCAGGCTGCCTTGGCTTGCGCCATCAAAAAATCCCTTTGCGCCGTTTGCGCACACCCAGCTCCACGCCCGTGCGCCGCTTAATCTGCGCCCGCGTGGGCTGCCCATATTCCAGCCACAGCCGCAACTGGCGAAACGCCGCTGCATTGGTGGCATCGTAAAACACACATTGCCAAAACGCCGCATCCATCGTCTGCCAATGGATAAAACACGCCCAGCGCGTTGCAAGGCAGCCTGAAATCGGCTGCGCGGCAAAGGCTTCATCGCCGATGAACACCGCCGCAAAGCCCTGATTGTCCACCATCAAACGTTTCACATCGTAACGCGGTTTGCGCCACACCCATGCGCCGCACGCCGCAATCGCCGCCAGCAACCCCCATTTCAGGCAGCCTGAAAAATAAGCGCACACCGCGCAAACAAGCAGCGCGGCATAGCACAAAGCCAAGCCGCGCTGGATGCGGGAGGGAACAAAATCCGCGCGAAACGCCTGCATCGCCGCTACGCCATGTTGTCAAACACGGGCGTGATTTGCAGCTCCGCCTCTTCCAAATCCAGCACCGAATCGTGCACTTCCAGCTCAAAAAACTGCCAAAACGTTTCCAAATCCAAGTTTTTCGGATAGGTGGATTCGTCTAACGTCCAGCCCGCCAGCTCGGCTTTGAAAATGCCCAAATAGCGCTCGTCAAAATACGCCACTGCTTCTTCGGGTTCTTCAAACACGGGAATCAAAAACACGCTGCAATTAGCTCGCAACTGGGCGAGCGTCAAATCGGGCATATCCTCTTGCGAGTTGTTCAGCCATGCGAGGAAATGTTCGGTGGGTTTGAGCACCACCGCGCTGCGGTCTACGAAATACATAAATAATCCTTAAAAAGAGCGGCATAAGGCAGCCTGAAAACAGATAAAGGAAAAGCAGCTAAAAATAGCTGCTTTTGGATTTGGTGCCGACAGCGAGACTTGAACTCGCACGAGCTAGGCTCACTACCCCCTCAAGATAGCGTGTCTACCAATTTCACCATGTCGGCGTAAAGTTTACTTTTTGTTTTGCTTGCCAGCGGGTTTGGCATGTTTGTTTTTGCCGGCGTTGTTTTTGTTTTTAGCCAGTTCGGCTTTTTTGCTGTTTTCTTTTTTAGCAGTGGGTTCGCTGGCTTGTTTGGCAGGCTCGCTGACTGCTTCCGCACTGGCGGCTACGGGCGCAACCGTTGCATTTTCCGGAACGGTCTGGCTGGCAGATGTTACACTTGCTGACGTAGCAGCGGGAGCGGTTTGCTGTGGCAATGCAGGCTGCGATGCAACCGAGACAGAACTGGCGGGAGCAGATGCGGCAACAGACGCAGTTTGTTGCACGTTGCTGAAATCAATGCCCTTATTGCGGTTGCCGCTGTGAACATAGCTCAAAGCCAAGCTGGATATGAAAAAGATGGTTGCAAACAAAGCCGTCATGCGGCTGAGAAAGTTTGCGTTGCCCGCCGAACCGAATACGCCTTGCGCACTGCCCGAGCCGCCAAAACCTGCGCCTGCGTCTGCGCCTTTGCCTTGTTGCATAAGCACCAGGCAAACTACGCTGATAGACGAGAAAATGTTGATGACGAGGATAAGTGTTTTAAAGGCTGCCATTGGGTTTATTGTGTGTTTTGCGCGGCTTGGATGATGGCAGTAAAGGCATCGTATTTGAGCGATGCGCCACCAACAAGTGCGCCGTCAACGTGGGGAACGCTAAAAATTTCGGCGGCATTGGTATCGTTTACGCTGCCGCCATAAAGAACGCGGATATTAGCATCGTTGCCACACAATGACAAGATTTCGTTGTAAATAAATGCGTGCATATCGGCAATTTGTTCTTTTGTTGCGACTTTTCCCGTGCCAATCGCCCACACGGGCTCGTAGGCAACGGCGAAATTTTGGGTTTTAAGCCCTTTGAACACGGAGAGTTGGTAGGCGACGGCTTCTTTTTCGCGCCCGTCTTCGCGCTCTTTCAGGCTTTCGCCCACGCAAAGCAGCGGCAGCAGACCCACGTTTAATACGTTTTCTATTTTCAGGCGTTGCACGTCGTTTTTTTCGTTGAAGTAAAGGCTGCGCTCGGAATGCCCGATGAGCACGATGTCCACGCCCACATCGCGCATCATTTCGGCGGACACTTCGCCTGTGTATGCGCCTTTGTCGGGGAAGCGGCTCACGTCTTGGGCGCAAACGTGGATTTTGTTGTCTAGCACGATTTGCACGGCGTTGTGCACTTGCAATAGGTAAACGGTGGGCGGGGTGATGCCGATGCAGACGTTAGACGCGGCGGGCAGTTGGCGCAGTTTGTGAACGAGGTTGTTGTTGTTGTGGAGCTGCCCGTTCATTTTCCAGTTGCCGATAACCCATTTTTGTTGCCAGATGTTGATTTCTTGTTCCATGATTTTTCCTTTGTTGAGGCAGCCTGAAAGTGTTAGCTGCGGGAATTGTAGCGCAATTTGGGCTTTTCAGGCTGCCTTTGTTATGCAATGTAGGCAGCCTGAAAATTTTATTTGACTACTCTTGAAAACCAAAAAATGCACCCTATCTAGCAAGCCATCAAGGCGCGGCAATCCTTTCAGGGCAGCCTGAAAACGATATTTAACCCCCGCGCACTATTTATTTTTAATTTTTATTGCATTTAAGGAGCAAACAACATGGCAAAAGTAATCGGTATTGATTTAGGCACAACCAACTCATGCGTCGCCATTTCCGAAAACGGCAGCACCAAAGTGATTGAAAACGCCGAAGGCGCGCGCACCACCCCATCGGTTATCGCCTATTTAGACGGCGGCGAAATTTTGGTGGGTGCGCCCGCCAAACGCCAAGCCGTAACCAACGCCAAAAACACCATCTATGCGGTAAAACGCCTGATTGGTCATAAATACGAAGACAAAGAAGTACAACGCGACATCGAATCCATGCCGTTCAAAATCGTGAAAGCCAAAAATGGCGACGCATGGGTGGAAGCACAAAGCAAAGAGCTGTCGCCCCCGCAAGTTTCCGCCGAAGTGCTGCGTAAAATGAAAGAGGCCGCCGAAGCCTATTTGGGCGAAAAAGTAACCGAAGCGGTGATTACCGTACCCGCCTACTTTAACGACAGCCAACGCCAAGCCACCAAAGACGCGGGCCGCATCGCGGGCTTGGACGTGAAACGCATCATCAACGAGCCGACTGCCGCCGCATTGGCGTTTGGCATGGACAAAGGCGACAGCAAAGACCGTAAAATCGCCGTATACGACTTGGGCGGCGGCACATTTGATATTTCCATCATTGAAATCGCCAACATCGACGGCGACAAACAGTTTGAAGTATTGGCCACCAACGGCGACACTTTCTTGGGTGGCGAAGACTTTGACCAACGCATTATCGACTACATCATCGCCGAGTTCAAAAAAGAGCAAGGCATTGATTTGAAAAATGATGTGATGGCATTGCAACGCTTAAAAGAAGCGGCGGAAAAAGCCAAAATCGAATTGTCTAGCGGGCAACAAACCGAAATCAATCTGCCGTACATCACCATGGATGCCGCCGGTCCAAAACACTTGGCGATGAAAATCACCCGCGCCAAATTTGAAAGCCTGGTGGAAGATTTGATTCAGCGTTCCATCGAGCCTTGCCGCACCGCGTTGAAAGATGCCGGTTTGAGCGCAAGCGATATTGACGATGTGATTTTGGTGGGCGGTCAAAGCCGTATGCCCAAAGTGCAGGAAGCGGTTAAAGACTTCTTCGGCAAAGAGCCGCGCAAAGACGTGAACCCTGATGAAGCGGTTGCCGTGGGCGCAGCAATTCAAGGTGAAGTGTTGAGCGGCGGGCGCAGCGATGTGCTGTTGCTGGACGTTACGCCGTTGTCGCTGGGGATTGAAACCATGGGCGGTGTGATGACGAAACTCATCAACAAAAATACCACCATCCCCACCAAAGCATCGCAAGTGTTCTCTACGGCAGAAGACAATCAATCTGCGGTAACCATTCATGTGTTGCAAGGTGAACGTGAACGCGCTTCGGCTAACAAATCGCTGGGTCAATTTAACTTGGGCGATATTGCACCTGCACCACGCGGTATGCCACAAATTGAAGTTACCTTTGATATTGACGCGAACGGTATTTTGCACGTTTCTGCCAAAGACAAAGGCACCGGCAAAGCGGCAAACATCACCATCCAAGGTTCTTCCGGTTTGAGCGAGGAAGAAATCGAACGCATGGTGAAAGATGCGGAAGCGAATGCGGAAGAAGACAAAAAACTGCACGAGCTGGTGCAAAGCCGTAACCAAGCAGAAGCGTTAATCCATTCTGTGAAAAAATCGTTGGAAGAACACGGCGATAAGCTGGACGCTGCGGAAAAAGAGAAAATTGAAGCGGCGGTGAAAGCGGCCGAAGAAGCGGTGAAAGGCGACGATAAAGCGGACATTGACGCGAAAGCCGAAGAATTGGGCAAAGCGAGCCAAAAATTAGGCGAGATTGTGTATGCCCAAGCGCAGGCGGAAGCGGAAAAAGGCAGCGCAGAAAGCGCAGCATCATCGGATAAGAAAGATGATGATGTGGTGGATGCGGACTTTACCGAAGTGAAAGACAAGTAAGCATCGCGTGATGCTTGCATGAATAGGCAGCCTGAAAACGGGAAAAAGCGTTTTCAGGCTGCTTTTGTGTTTGTAGGTTGGGCATTGATGCGCGACCTACTTAGGTTTTGCCATGGTTTCAGGCTGCCTGCATCGTGCAACCAAGGCAGCCTGACCCCCCCTTGCCTAGCCCGCGCCCAATTTCGCTTTCTCCGCCGCTGTGAGCCATTTTTCGCGCTGCGATTGCAGCAGGGTAAGCAGGTTGCCGAGTTCGCTGCGGATATTGAGGCTGGTCCACACGAAGCCTTGGGTTTCAAACGGCAGCTTGGCGGCGATGGCGCGGACTTGCGCTTCTTCGGGGAAATGAATGCTGATGGGTTGCCGCCATTCGCCTTTGAGCAGCTTGGAGGCGCGGTGCAGGTCGTGTTGTAGGGTGGCGAAGTGGCGGCTGAGCAGCTGTTCGTCTTCGATGCTGAGCCGCGCTTTGGGCAGCTTGGGCACGGTGGCGAGCATCAGGTTGATGCTGCTGACGATGTTGCGCTGGCTTTGCTGGATGCTGTCGAGCAGGGCGAGGTTGATTTTGCTTTCGTGGGCGGTGGGAGCGAGCAGGCTGCGCGATTTTACCAGCCGTGCGTTCAGGCTGCGTTGTTCCAGCCACAGGGCGTTTTGGGTTTCTTGCGGCAGGGCTTTGTGGACGGTAATCAGCGAGAATTGGTGGGCGCAGGTGGCGAGGTTGTCGGACAGCAGGAACCGCCATGTGAGCATGGATTTGATGGGGATGAGCGCGGAGGCGACAAGCACGATGAACACGCCAATTATCACGTTGATGGCGCGGATGATGCCGGCGTGCAGCCAGTTGTCGCTCACGTTGCCCAGCAGCATCGCCATGGTGAGCCCGGCGAGCATGGCGGCATAGCCGTAGTTGCCGAGTGTGTGCCAGCCGCTGACGGCGCTGATAACGGCGATGGCGATGAAGTAGAGCGGGCTGTTGTGCAGCAGGTGGTGGTTCAGCCAAATCAGCGCGATGCCGATGGTCATGCCTAGCAGCGTGCCGATGATGCGTTCATACGCTTTGCTGTTGATTGCGCCTTGATAGGGCACGCTGCCGAGCAGCACGAATACGGTCATCGCTATCCATTCGCCGTGTTCAATGTTGCCCAAATAGGCAATCAAAATGGCAGCCACCACGGCAAGCGATAGGCGGATGGCGTGCATGGCGCGTTGGTGTTGATAGCGTTTATAGGGGTTAAACCATTCTTTAAACCAGTGGGATAGGCGGTGGGGCATGATGGGCAGCCTGAAGAAGGGAATGGCGTATAATAGCGCGTTTTGTGTAGTGGAAAGTAATCAAAAATGAAAGACCAAAACAATCTTTGCTGGCTGGATATGGAAATGACGGGGCTGAACCCTGAAACAGATAAAATCATTGAAGTGGCGATGATTATCACGGATAAGGATTTGAACGTGTTGGCGCAATCGGAAGTGTTTGCCATCCATCAAAGCGATGAAATTATGGACAACATGGACGAATGGTGCACCACCACGCACGCACGCACGGGCTTAACCGCGCGGGTGAAAGCCTCGTCGTATAACGAAGCCGAGGTGGAGCAAAAGCTGTTGGATTTTATGGGCGAATGGCTGCCCGCCAAAGCCTCGCCGATGTGCGGCAACACCATCCATCAAGACCGCCGCTTTATGGTGAAATATATGCCGCGCTTGGAGGCGTTTTTTCACTATCGTAATTTGGATGTGTCCACGCTAAAAGAATTGGCGCGGCGTTGGCATCCTGCGGTGTATAAAGGCGTGGTGAAAAAGGGCTCGCACAAGGCGTTGGACGATATTTTGGAAAGCATAGACGAGCTGAAATATTACCGCGACACCTTTTTAAGGCTGCCTGCGCCTGATAATACCGCCGCGCCCGCAGCCGAGTAACGCGCATGATAATGTGGCACACCGATTTACCCGACAGCCCCGTTGACAGCCGCTTGGCAACGGCGCAATCGCTCACGGCGGCGTTGTCGCAACGGGGCGATTTTGCCGTGCGGCTGGACGCGCTGGGCGAAACGCAGGGCGGCGAAGGCATTTTCAGGCTGCCGCAACCGCAGTTCGCCCGCCGCGTTACGCTGCTGCTGGACGGCGTGGCGGTGGTGCAGGCGCAAAGCGTGTGCGCGCCGGATTCGCCGTGGCGCAAATGGCTCGATTGCGGCACCACGCCGCTGGGGCAGATGCTGTTTTCAGGCTGCCTGCCGCTCACGCGCAGCCCCTTGCAGTTTGCCAGCGCCGAGCCTTTTTTGCTGGCGCGGCGTTCCACGTTTGATTACCACGGCAATCGGCTGGATTTGCTGGAATGCTTTTTGCCCGAGATATTGCAGTTTGCGGCAGCCTGAAAACAGACTAAGCCGATAAAAAAACCTGTATCCCCATGGGTGATACAGGTTTGGTTTTTTCAGGCTGCCTTTATTCTCTCTATCGGTTTAACCGTCAGACGGCGGGATTAAACCGTTCTCTTTGTTTGCAGATTCATCATACAAGGCAGCCTGAAAAACGGGTTGGCACGCTGGGCAAACTATTTCATCGCCCCTGCCATGGTTTTCACGTTGTAGCGGAACATATCGGCATAGGTTTTCGCAGGCGCGCCTTTGGAAAGCGCATCGGAATACAGCACGCCGCCCACTTTCGCCCCTGTTTCCTGCGCGATGCGTTGCACCATGCGCCCGTCTTTAATGTTTTCGGTGAACACCGCTTTCACGCCCTGCTGTTTAATCTGGCGAATAATCGCGGCAACGGTTTTTGCCGAAGCCTCGCCCTCGGTGCTCACGCCTTGCGGCGCAAGAAAGGTGATGCCGTAGCGTTTTGCCATGTAGTTAAACGCGTCATGCCCTGTGAGCACTTTGCGTTTGTCGCGCGGGATGGCGTTGAACTGCTCGCGCGCATAGCCGTCCAGTTTCACCAATTCCGCCGAATAGCCTTTAAACCGCGCTTGGTAATAATTTGCGCCTGCGGGGTCGGCTTTAATCAAGGCTTTGGTAACGTTTTCGGCGTATTTTTGCATCAACACAGGGTCGTTCCACACATGGGGGTCAAACTCGCCGTGGTCGTGATGATGATGCCCTGCGTGGTCGTGGTCATCATGGTCGTGGTCGTGATGATGCGCGTGTTCCTCCTCCGCTTTGAGCGGCGTGATGCCTTGCGTGGCTTCCGCATACGGCACGCGGCTTTGTTTCACCGCGCGCAGCACTTCGCCACTTTCCAAGCCCAAGCCGTTGAGCAGCACCAATTTTGCCGCCGCAATTTTTTTCACATCGCCGCCGGTGAGCTGATAGGCGTGCGCGTCTTGGTCTGCGCCCACCAAGCTGGTTACGGTTACCCGCTCGCCGCCAATTTGCTGGGCAACATCGCCCAACACGCTAAAACTGGTTACCACAGGCAACGCTTCTGCCCAAAGGCAGCCTGAAAATGTTAAAGCAACAGCCAAAACGGTTGATTTAATTGCGCGTTGGCGCATGATATTTCTCCTTGTGAATATTGTGTAAACAGGGGTTAAGAAAAAAACGCCCGCGATTATACACGGATTTTGTGTTACGGTATTACATTGTTTCAGGCTGCTGATGTGTAAGCAAAAATTGTTAGCACGAGCGGGGCGGCGCAACGCAACACGCCGCAGATGAGATTGCTGCGCCATGCTGCGTGCGCTGTTTTCAGGCTGCCCATCCATTCCCCAAAGGCAGCCTGAAAGCCCGTATAATCCGCCCACTTTTGTTTACCCCAACCGCCATGCCCCAGCCCAAAGCCTTCGCCATCCTCGGCGCAACCGCCAGCGGCAAAACCGCCCTTGCGCTTGCCATCGCGCAACACTTTCCCTGCGAAATCATCAGCCTAGACAGCGCACTTGTGTACCGCGACATGAACATCGGCACCGCCAAGCCCATCGAAGCCGAGCTCGCCGCCGTGCCGCATCATTTGATTGACATCATCAGCCCCGTTGAAGCATACAGCGCGGCGGATTTTGTGCGCGACTGCACGCGCTTGGTGGGCGAAATCCACGCCCGCCAACGCCTGCCGCTGATTGTCGGCGGCACCATGATGTATTACCACGCGCTCACGCAAGGCTTAAACGCGCTGCCCGAAGCCAGCCCCGCCCTCCGCGCCCAACTGCAAGCGACCAAAGCCGCGCACGGATTAGCCTTTTTATACAACGAATTGCAACGGCTAGACCCCGAAACCGCCGCCCGCCTCAAACCCAACGACAGCCAGCGCATTGAACGCGCCCTAGAAATCTACCAGCTCACAGGCAAGCCCATGAGCCAACATCTTGCCGCCCATGCCACCGCCGCCGCGCCGCTTAATCTGCACACGCTCGCGCTGATTCCCAGCGACCGCAGCCTGCTGCACGCGCAAATCAACCAGCGCTTTAACCAAATGATAGAACACGGCTTTTTAGACGAAGTGCGCCAACTGCGGCAACGTTACCCCGCGCTGCACCCCGATATGCCATCCATGCGCTGCGTGGGCTACCGCCAAGCGTGGCAGCATTTGGATGGCGCAACCCGCTTCGCCCAATTTGTTGAACAAGGACAAGCCGCCACGCGCCAGCTCGCCAAACGCCAGCTCACTTGGCTGCGCAAAATTCCCGCCGACACCGTGTTAGACCCGTTTACCAGCGGTTATCAAGCCGCCGCCCTTGCCGCCGTGCAAAACAGCATTTTGCTTGCGCCGAAAATCAGTTTCAGGCTGCCTAATCCAACCCCATAAGGCAGCCTGAAACCTAAAATGGAGCGGCGACGGCTCGTCGCCAAATGTGATTCAACATGATTTTATTGATTGAAAATATGTCGGCGAGCCGCCAGCTCTCCATCGGTTGCAGATTTTGCAAAGGTTTCAGGCTGCCTAACCACACAAGGCAGCCTGAAAAAGGGTAGGGTGTAATCATCCATGCTTCATCCTCGCCCAAACCATTTTCAGGCTGCCTCACCCCCACAGGACACCCCATGCGCCCCATCGCCCCGCTCAAACGCCGCTTCGCCGCCTTGCTGTATGAAAGCCTGCTGATTGGCTCGGTAACCATACTCGCAGGCATCGCAGCGGGCATCATCAACACCGTCATCACCCGCAGCGCACCCACGCTCGCGCCCGCCATCCCGCTGCTTACCAGCCTCGTGTTTGTGCTGGCGTGGTGGCAATACTTCCGCCTGAACTGGCAGCGCGAAGGGCAAACGCTGCCGATGCGCGTGTGGCAAATCGGGCTGATTAACCTTGCGGGCAGCCGCCCCAGCAAACGGCAGTTGTTTCTGCGCTTTGCGTGGGCGTGCGTGCTGCTGGTGTTCATTCCCCTGCTTTCCTACGCCGCCTTGCAACACATCGGTTGGCACGGCAGAAACGCCGCCGTCGCCGCGCTGTTTTGGTGGATATTGCCGTGGGGCTTTGCTCTGTTTCACCCGCGCAAACAGTTTTTATACGACTGGCTGGCGGGCACGGAATTGGTTGATTTGCGCCAAGCAGGCGAATAAACGGGCGGTGTTCCTGTAAACAGAGGCTGCCTGAAACCTTTGCAAAATCGATAACCGATGGAGCGTCGGCGGCTCGCCGACATCTTGGTAAACCAGTAATGCTCTGTTTAATCAGCCGTTTGGCGGCGAGCCACCGCCGCTCCATTTTAGGTTTCAGGCTGCCTCGTGGGTTTTGCAAAGGTTTCAGCCTGAAAATTGCAATAGCGTATTCATAGGGATTACAGGTTAGCCACATCGGCAAGCATTCGCCGCGCCGCAAGCCATGCAGGCGTTTGCGCCACGCAAAAAGGCAGCCTGAAAACGCATCTAACACGTTTTCAGGCTGCCTTTTATGTTTACTGACTTACTGCTGCTTCGCCGCCCACTCCGCAGGCGTTGCCGCCACGGTAATCGATAGCGCGTGCAATTCATTGCTCGCCAGCTTTGCCGCCAGCCCATCTTTAATCAAGCGATGCCGCGCCAGCCGCGCCTTGCCCTCAAACGAAGCCGAGACAATTTTGGCGAAAAAATGATGCCCGTCGCCTTCCACTTCAATCAATTCGCAAGGGGTAACTTGGGCAATCAGCTCTTTAACTTGTTCCGGAAACAACATATTCAATCCTCAATCGTGTGGTGTGTGAAAACGCGCGATTTTAGCATAATCGACAACCAATATTTTCAGGTTGCCCATCACCCGAGGCAGCCTGAAAACGATGTATCGCCTACTTCTTCTTCAAAATATATTTCTGCACCGCCGCATTATGCTCGTCCAGCGTGCGGCTGAACTGGCTGCGCCCCGTGTCGTCCATGCGCGAAACAAAATACAAATAATCGCTATCGGCAGGGTTGGCCGCCGCTTGCAACGCCGCGCGGCCGGGCAGCGCAATTGGCGTGGGCGGCAAACCGGTGCGCGTGTAGGTGTTATACGGCGTGTCGCGCTGCAAATCCGCCTTGCGAATCTTGCCCTGATACGCCGCGCCCATGCCGTAAATCACCGCGGGGTCGGTTTGCAGGCGCATGCCCTTCGCTAAGCGGTTGCGGAACACCGCCGCCACATCGCTCCTGTCGTCCTCATGCGCCGTTTCTTTTTCCACCAAGCTCGCCATAATCAGCAAGTCATACGGTTTCTGATACGGCAGATTCGCCTGTTTCGCTTCCCAAGCCTTGTTCAACTCGCGCTGCATCGCCTTGTAGGCAGCCTGAAAAATCTGAATGTCGCTGCTGTCCGCCGCAATCTCGTAGCTGTCGGGGAAAAACAAGCCCTCGGGGTTGGCAGACACGGCATCGGGGTCGATTTTTCGTAGCAATGCCTCATCGCTCAACGCGCGCGTGTCGTGCCGGATATTCGCCGTTTGGTTGACGATGCGGCGCATCTGGCTAAACCGCATTCCTTCCACAATCTGCACCGAAACCAAATCGGGATTGTTTTGGCGCAGATGCTGCAAAATTTGCCAACTGGACACCCGCCCGGCAAAACGGTAGCTGCCGCTGGTGAGCTTGTCGTGCACGCCCAGCGCGTATGCCGCCGACACCAACACATAGCGGCTGTAAATCTTATCTTCCGCCGCCAATTTGCGCCCCACCGCCGCCATGCCTTGCCCCTTTTCCACTACCAAGCGGTAAGGCATGCCGTTATTTTTCGGCGCAAACAGCAAAGCGGCATACCCGATTGCCAGCAGCAAAACCGCCGGCACAATCAAAAAACGTTTAACAGTCATGCGAATCAAAATACCGTTGAAAAATAGAATTATAGCTTAAATCGGCAAAGCACGTTTTCAGGCTGCCTAACCCCGTTGTGCAAACGCATAGGCAGCCTGAAACCGGCACCCAAACAAAAAAGCAGACAACCCAATCCGAGTTATCCGCTTTGTGCGATTTGGTTAATCTGGTCAAACGCGATTACGCGCCTTGGATATTGGCGGCCTGTTTACCTTTGGGGCCGGTGGTTACATCAAAAGAAACTTTTTGACCTTCTTTCAATGTTTTAAAGCCTTCCATGTTGATTGCCGAGAAGTGTGCGAACAAATCTTCGCCGCCTTCGTCAGGAGTGATGAAACCAAAGCCTTTAGCGTCGTTAAACCATTTAACTGTACCAGTTGCCATAAAATGCTACTCTCTTACTAAAAATATTAAACAAAAAGCAGTTGGAGCAAGTTTAAAAGCAATTCTTTGCAGAGAACGGTTCTGAACGCACACCAAATGCTGTTTGACGTTTTACTCACTTTAACGGATATCGTCAAGTTTTGTTTAGGCAAACACAAACTTTTTCATTAAAATAACAAAAAATACAACAGAAGCCCACCATGAGCCTGCACCAAGCCACACGCCAATCGCAAAAAACCCAACTCGCGCCGCCGAAAAAATACGGCGTTTTTCTGTTAAATGACCATTACACACCGATGGATTTTGTGGTGGATGTGCTGCAAGATGTTTTCAGGCTGCCTGAAAGCAAGGCGGTGAGCATCATGCTGGAAGTCCACCATCATGGCAAAGGCTTGTGCGGCGTTTACACGCGCGATATTGCCGAAACCAAGCAGCAGCAAGTGATGCAGCTTGCCGATGAGGCAGGGCATCCGCTGATGTGTACGATTGAGGAAGTATCTCTATGATTTCAAAAGAACTTGAACTGATTTTGCAAGATTTATACACTCACGCCAAAAATGCGCGGCATGAATTGGTGGGCTTGGAGCATTTGCTGTTGGCGATTGTGCAAGGCTCAACCGATGTGAACGCGGCGTTGCAGCATTGCGGCGTGGAAACCGCGCTGTTGGTGGTGCAACTGCAAGAAAGCATTGATGAAAACACGCCTGTTTACCCCGCCGACCAAGCCACGCACGAGCCGCAGCCCACGGTGGGCTTTCAGCGCGTGATTCAGCGGGCGATGATTCATGTGCAGCATTCGTCGCAGGATAAGGTGTTGCCCGAAGATGTGTTGATTGCGCTGCTGGATGAAGACGACAGCCCTGCGGCGTATTTCTTGCAACTGCATTCGGTTAAACGCATTGATTTGCTGCGCTATTTCTCGCATCGTTCAGGCAGCCTGAATGCGGGTGCGCCATCACGTTCGCAGGATGATGACGACAACAATCTTGCCGATAATCCGCTGGAAGCCTACACCGTCCACCTGAACGCTGAAGTGCAGGCCGAGCGCATTGACCCACTCATCGGGCGCGAGGCGGAAATGGAACGGATGTTGCAAGTGTTGTGCCGCCGCCGCAAAAACAATCCCTTGCTGGTGGGCGAGGCGGGCGTGGGCAAAACCGCGCTGGCGGAAGGCTTGGCGTATTTGATTGAGCGGAACCAAGTGCCCGAAGTGTTGGCGAAGGCGCAAGTGTATTCGCTGGATATGGGCGCGCTGCTGGCAGGGGCGAAATATCGCGGCGATTTTGAAGCACGGGTGAAAGCGGTGTTAAAAGCGCTGGCGGCGGTGCCCAATGCGCTGTTGTTTATTGATGAAATCCACACCATGATAGGCGCGGGCAGCACGCAAGGCAGCGTGATGGATGCGTCAAACTTGCTCAAACCTGCGTTGGCAAAAGGGCAGCTGCGCTGCATCGGCGCGACAACGTATGACGAATACCGCACCATTTTCGCCAAAGACCACGCCTTAAACCGCCGTTTCCAAAAAATTGACATCAGCGAGCCGAGTGTGTCCGAAACGGTGCAAATTTTGCAGGGCTTAAAGCCGATGTTTGAAGCGCACCACAACGTGCATTACACCGACGATGCTTTTCAGGCTGCCGCAGAGCTGTCGGCCAAATACATCAACGAGCGATTTTTGCCCGATAAAGCCATTGATATTATTGACGAAGCAGGCGCAGCCCAACGCATCGCGCAGCCTGAAAACCGCCAAGACGAAATCGGCAAAAACGAGATTGAACGCATCATCGCCAAAATCGTCCGCATTCCCGAAACCACCGTGTCGCACGACGATAAAACCGTGTTGCGCCACCTTGCCGACACACTCAAAGCCAAAGTGTTCGGGCAAGACGAAGCGATTGATTTGATTACCACCGCCATCAAGCTCGCCCGCTCAGGCTTGGGGCAGCCTGAAAAACCGATTGGCAGCTTTTTGTTTTCAGGCAGCACAGGCGTAGGCAAAACCGAAGTCGCCCGCCAACTTGCCAACGCGCTGGGCATCACGCTGCAACGCTTTGATATGTCGGAATATTCCGAGCCGTTTGCCGTAACCCGATTTATTGGCGCGCCCCCTGGCTATGTGGGCTTTGACCAAGGCGGCTTGCTCACCGAAGCCATCAACAAGCATCCACATTGCGTGCTGCTGTTGGACGAAATGGAAAAAGCACATCCCGATATTTACAACGTGTTCCTGCAAGTGATGGACGCGGGCAGGCTCACCGACAACACGGGCAAAAGCGCGGATTTCCGCAACGTCATCATCATCATGACCACCAATGCGGGCGCGCAAAATCTCAACCGCGCCAATTTTGGCTTTACGGGCAAACACGAGCGCGGCGACGAGATGGAAGCCATCAAAAAAACTTTCACGCCCGAGTTTCGCAATCGCTTGGATGCTGTTGTGCCTTTCGCGCCGCTCACGCCCGAAATCATCCTGCGCGTGGCGGATAAATTCCTTGCCCAACTGGGCGAACAGCTTGCCGCGAAAAACGTTTCCGCCAGCTTTGGCAGCGCGTTGCGCGAACACCTTGCCGCCAAAGGCTTTGACCCGCAAATGGGCGCGCGCCCGATGCAACGCCTGATTCAAAGCGAAATCCGCCAAGCCCTTGCCGATGAATTGTTATTCGGCAAGCTGGCAAACGGCGGCAGCGTGGCGATTGATTGGGATAACGAGGCGCAGAAAGTGGTGTTGGAAATGAACGCGGCGAAAGCGGCGCCGGAAAAAGAAACGGTGTGATGGTTTTCAGGCTGCTTGACGAACAAAAGGCAGCCTTGCCCCTTTGTCCAAATCTTTGATTTGGGTATCAGTGAGTATCTAAATCTTTGATTTAGCCATGCGAACTTATGCAAAGCCAAAGAGGTATACCGCAGCGCAGCGCGCAAGGTTGAAAACCCGATAACGCATGCAACCCGTCATCAGGCAGCCTGAAAGGTCTGTTGCCCCGTTTTCAGGCTGCCGCAAAGGAATCTTATGTCTGCCCTTTATCCCTATGCCCACATCATCCATCTTTATTGCGCCATCACTTTTGTGGGCGGCGTGTTTTTTGAAGCGCTGGTGCTCAGCGTGATGCACAGCAAACGCGTTTCGCGCGAAGCCCGCCGCGAAGTGGAGCGCGCGCTGTCATACCGCGCCGTACGCGTGATGCCGTGGGTGGTGAGCGGCGTGTTTTTGTCGGGGCTGACCATGCTGCACCGCTACGCCGCCGTGTTGCGCCATCCGTTTTCGGGCGGCTTTGCCACCATGCTTTCGCTGAAAATTCTGCTCGCGTGCGGCATTCTCGCCCATTTTGTTATCGCTGTTTACAAAATGAAAACCCACACGCTGACGGTGGGCTGGTCAAAATACATCCATGCGGCGGTGTTTACCCAAATGCTGCTGATTGTGTTTCTGGCGAAGGCGATGTTTTATTTTGCTTAGGTTGATTACTGTGCTGCGATGGAGCGTCGGCGGCTCGCCGACATTTTGCTGATTAGCGCAGCCTTGTTTAATTTGCCGCGCCATCGGTTGCGACGCTGCATAAAGATTTCAGGCTGCCTCGGGCAAATAAAACACAATATCTCGCAAACAAAAAAATCCCAGTCGTTGCGACTGGGATTTCTGTTTTGTGGTGGAGGTAAGCGGGATCGAACCGCTGACCTCTTGCATGCCATGCAAGCGCTCTACCAACTGAGCTATACCCCCGATTATTAAAATAAGTTGGAATGGATGATTCCAACTTATGTGATTTGGTGGCGAATCAGGGACTCGAACCCCGGACACAAGGATTATGATTCCTCTGCTCTAACCGACTGAGCTAATTCGCCGTGTGGAAGCCGCGCACTATACTGGGCTTGGGTTTTTTCGTCAAATGAAATTTTGCGTTTGCGCTGGGGGTGGGTTGATTTTTAATGAAATTCTGTTGGCAAGGTGGGGCAGGGTAGCCTGAAAGTGTGTAAAGAGTAGGCTGGCGGGGATTTTTGATTTGTTATGTTAAGGGATGTTAAGGTATGATGCGTTTTTTTGTTTTCAGGCTGCCTGTTGCTGGGCGGCGGGAGTTGTTGTGCAATGAATGCGGTCATTATTGGTGTTTTGGTGATGCTGGTGTTGTCGGTGTCGCGGATTCATGTGGTGTTGAGTTTGGTGATTGGGGCGTTTGCGGCGGGGCTGGCGGCGGGTTTGCCGTTGTCGGACGTGAGCGATGCGGCGGGCAATGTGGTTACCAAGGGGGTGATGTCGCATTTTCAGGACGGTTTGGCAAACGGGGCGACGATTGCGCTCTCTTATGCGATGCTGGGGGCGTTTGCGATGGCGATTACGCATTCCGGGCTGCCGCAGCAGATGGCGGGGGCGATGATTCGGCGCATTTCCACCAACCAAACGCAGGATACGATTCCCTCGGGCATCAACGGGGTGAAATGGGGCTTGCTGTTGGCGCTGCTGGCAATGGGGGTGATGAGCCAGAATGTGGTGCCGATTCATATCGCGTTTATTCCGATGATTGTGCCGCCTTTGTTGTTGGTTTTCAATCGGTTATACATTGACCGCCGTTTGCTGGCGTGTGTGATGACGTTTGGCTTGGTTACGACTTATATGTTTCTGCCTTATGGTTTCGGCGCGATTTTTTTGAACAAGATTTTGCTGGGCAATATTGAGAAGGCGGGGATGAGCGTGCAGCATATCCATGTGATGGAGGCGATGGCGATTCCCGCGCTGGGCATGGTGGCGGGCTTGCTGCTGGCGTTTGTGCATTACCGCAAGCCGCGCGTGTATCAGAACCAGCAGGTGGATGTGGACGCGGCAAGCGAGGCGGCGGGGCAGCCTGTGGTGTCGTCTTATCGCAGCGCGGTGGCGGCGGTGGCGATTTTGGTGTGCTTTGCGATTCAGTTGGTTTACAAGGATGCGCTGATGCTGGGCGCGCTGCTGGGCTTTGCGGTGTTTATGATGCTGGGGGTTGTGCGCCGCTCGGAAGCGGATTCGGTGTTTAACCGCGGGATGCAGATGATGGCGATGGTGGGGTTTATCATGATTGCGGCGCAGGGCTTTGCCGAGGTGATGAAGGCGACGGGGCAGATTGAGCCTTTGGTGCAGGCGAGCGCGACGATGTTCGCCGGCAATAAAACGATGGCGGCGTTTGCCATGCTGATGGTGGGCTTGCTGATTACGATGGGGATTGGCAGCTCGTTTTCCACGCTGCCGATTATCACGGCGATTTATGTGCCGCTGTGCGTGAGCTTGGGCTTTTCGCCGATGGCGACGGTGGCGATTATCGGCACGGCGGGGGCGTTGGGCGATGCGGGTTCGCCCGCTTCGGACTCTACATTGGGCCCAACCATGGGTTTGAATGTGGACGGTCAGCACGACCACATGCGCGATAGCGTGATTCCCACGTTTATTCATTACAACATTCCGTTGTTTATTGCGGGGTGGATTGCGGCGGTGGTGTTGTAAGCCTTGATGTTGTGATACAGAGGCAGCCTGAAAATGGGTTTTATGGTTTTCAGGCTGCCTTTTGATTGGGATGATGGATGACGAAACGAGTGAACCCGATGAACGAGAACGAATTAGAAAACCGAATGATTGAGCTGGAAATCCGCCTTGCGCTGCAAGACGAGCTGGTAGGCAGCCTGAATGACACCGTTGCCAAAATGCAAGATGCGCTGGATTTGCAGCAGGCACAGTTGCGGCTGCTGTACAACAAAATCCAGCAGCAAAGCGAGGGGGCGGGGGATAAGCCGTATAGTTTGGCGGATGAAGTGCCGCCGCATTATTGAGGCAGCCTGAAAACACAAAATGGAGCGGCGACGGCTCGTCGCCAAATACCAAATAGTTGATTTAATATGTTTGTTGATTAGGAATATGTCGGCGAGCCTTTGATGCGCCATTGGTTGCAGGTTTTGCAAAGGTTTCAGTCTGAAAAAATTGAGGCAGCCTGAAAAAAGGTTACGCGCTTGCTGGGGCTAAAATGGTTTTCAGGCTGCCTCAATCTGCTAGGCAGCCTGAAACCTTTGCGAAGCCTGTAAACGATGAACCGATGGCGCACCAAAGGCTTGCCGATATTTCACTAACCAGCAAAGTCTTGTTGAATGCGCCATTGAGCAACACAAGCCGTTGCCGCGCCGTTTTGGTTTTCAGGCTGCCTCAGGATTTTTCTGAAAGCGTGTAAAACGTTAAACCTGTTTTCAGGCTGCCTCACCCCAAAGGCAGCCTGAAAACGCCACCCGCCGCATTATGCTAAAATGCCGCCCATTTTTGTATTCCATCATCTCGCCATTAGGCAGCCTGAAAACGCCCATCATCATGATTTTTCGCCACACCGCCCTGTTTTCTTGTTTACTCGTATCCATCAGCAGCCCGCTGTTTGCCGCCACGCAAAATTCCAGCGAAGCCGCTTCTGCGCCCACCGCCGCCAGCAATGAAAGCGCAGAGCAAACCCCTGCGCCGCCGCTGAAAAAATCCGAAATCTCCCCGCGCAAAGACAAAAGCAAAAGCGAGCAGGCCAACGAAGAAGACGACAAAGAACTCACCCCCAAATACCCCATCATCATTGAAGCCGATAACCCCGAAATCCAAAAAATGTTGGAGCAGCATCTGCCGCTGATTGCCTACCAACGCAAAGAAGAACTAGACAAAGAACAGCTGGGCTACCTCGCCGAAGACGCGCCCAACGACGCGCGCAACATGATAAAAACCGAAGGTTATTTCAACAGCGAAGTCAGCGTAACGCCCGAAGGCGAGGGCTACCGCGTGAAAGTCATCACCGGCAAGCGCACTACGATTGACAACGTAAACGTCGCCATTTTGGGCGACATCCTGCAAGACGACACGCTCGGCAGCTACTACAAAAACGCCTTTTCCAACTGGCAACTGCCCGTGGGCGCGCCCTTTCGCCAAGAAGATTGGAGCAGCAGCAAAACCTCCGTGCTCACCGCCGTAACCCGCAAAAAATACCCGCTCGCCCAGTTCACCGGCACGCAAGCCGCCGTGAACCCGCAAACGCAAAAAGCCGATTTAACCGTAACCGTGGACAGCAAAAAGCCGATTTATTTCGGCGATTTTCAAATTAAAGGCAACCAACGCTATCCGCAAAGCGTGATTTCAGGCATGGCGCAGTTTAAAACAGGCGATGTGTACGACCTAGACAAACTGCTGGATTACCAGCAAGCCCTAGAAAACGACAGCCACTACACCGGCGCGTCCGTGCAAGCCGATTTTGATAATTTGCAGGGCGACCGCGTGCCCGTGAAAGTTGCCGTGTCCGAAGCCAAACGGCAAAAATTTGAAACCGGCATCAGCTTTGATTCCGAATACGGCTTGGGCGGCGAGCTTGGCTACGAACACTACAACATTTTCAACCGCGGCTATGTGGGCTCGTTTGCATGGGAGATGGACAAATACCAAACCAAGCTGGGCATCGGCATCAGCCAGCCGCGCAAAGGCTCGGGCTATTTCAACACCGCCAACCTTGCCTACAGCCGCAGCACCACGCAAAACTTGGAAAAACGCGGCATCACATCGGGCATCTGGCGCGTGCGCGACCGCGATGGCATTGAATCGCGCGTGGGCATTGAATTCATCGCCGAAGACAGCCGCATCCCCAATAGCAATGTCAATTTTGGGCGCAGCTACGCCACCATGCTCACCGCCGCATGGAAACGCCAACGGCTAGAAAGCCTGTTGCGTCCGGCCAATGGCTATTATTTAAGCGGCAAAATCGGCACCACACTCGGCTCGCTGCTTTCATCCGCGCCCATGATTCGCGTACACGGCAGCGCAGGCTATTACTACACGCCCGAAGACAAAAAACTGGGCACATGGGTGGCGCGCGGCGAAATCGGCTATGTGCACACCAACCAAAAATTTGAAGACGGTAACGTGCCCTCATCATTGATGTTCCGCTCGGGCGGCGCAAGCTCCATCCGCGGCTACGAACTCAACAGCATCGGCAGAAAAATCCCGCCCAGCAGCGCGGTCTTGCCTGAGCGCGCCATGTTTGTCGCCAGCGCCGAATACCAATACCCCATCAAAGGCAGCTTCGCCCTTGCCGCGTTTCACGATGTGGGCAGCGTTGCCCACCGGTTCAAAGACATGACCCTATACCACGGCACCGGCATCGGCGTGCGCTGGTTCAGCCCCGCCGCCCCGTTTTCGTTTGACATCGCCTACGGGCATCGCGATAAAAAATTGCGCTGGCATATTAGCTTGGGCACGCGGTTTTAGGCATGAGGCAGCCTGAAATAAGCTTTGCAATCCTTTTGGCTTTGCCGCGCAGCTTGCGCTATCCGTCGCATCATCAGTTCGCAAAATATCGGCAAGCCGAATTCCGCCTAAGGCAGCCTGAAAACCCCCTTCACAATAAAACACCATGACCGAGCAACCCTCCCCATCCCAAGAAACTCCCACCGTTTCCCCGTCATCCAAAAAATCCAAAAAACTCCGCCGCCTGCTCAAATACACCTTGGGCGCGGTTATCGTTCTGCTTGGTGCAAGCGCAGGCGGCGCGGCATGGCTGCTGAATACCAACAGCGGCTTGCGTTTTGCCGTGTATCAACTGCCCAAGCTCGCCGACATCCAAATCACATCCCAAACGCTAACAGGCAGCGTGTTGCAAGGCATCAACGCCGACGAGCTGCGCATCATCACCCCCAGCGCCGATATAGATATCAGCAGCCTCTATTTCCAATGGCAGCCCAGCCAGCTCTGGCAACGCCATCTGCACATCAACCAAATCAACGCGGGCGACATCCACATTCAATCCAAACCCACACCTCCGCAGCCCAAAAGCCCGCGCCCCGATGCGCCCATCAGCATCAGCCTGCCCATCAGTATCGCGCTAGACAACCTCACCATCAACAGCATCACCCAAGGCAAAAACCACACCGAAATCCTGCGCCAAGCCCAAGCCAGCTACATCTACAACCACCAAGAACACCGCATCAAAATAGGTAGCCTGAAAAACTATTGGTCCAGCACCCAAGGCGAACTCGCCGCCAACACCGCCGCCCCCTTCGCCCTATCAGGCGATTTGGTGTCAGACGGCGAACTGGACGGCATCGCCGTCAGCAACGTACTCAACCTATCGGGCAGCCTGAATAACATCAGCATCAACACCGCCCTAGCAGGCAACGGCATCGGCTTGCACGCCAACACCCAACTGCGCCCGTTTGCCAAACGCATTGACGACCTAATCGGCAAAGTGAACATCATCGGGCAGGGCATCAACCCCAAAGCCTTCCTGCCCAGCCTGCCCGAAGCCTCGCTGTATTTCACGCTCGGCATCACGCCCGATTTGGACGACACCAAAACCACGCTGCGCGGCGCGCTCAACCTGCGTAACGAGCTGCCCAAAACCGCCGACAACAACGGCATCCCCGTTAAACTCATCAACGGCATTTTCAATATTGACGACAACGGCACAATCAAAATAGACCACATCCAAGCCAACCTGCTGCAAAAAGGCAGCCTGAAAATCGCAGGCGACATCCGCACCAGCGACCAAACCCTCAACCTCACCGCCAACATCGCCCAGCTCACCAGCAGCGATGCCCTCAGCACCGCCCTTGCCCCCACGCTCAACGGTGACATCAAAGCCACAGGCACATTTGCCGACCCGCAAATCAACTGGCAACTCGCCACCGAAAACGCCCAAAGCAAAGGCAGCCTGAAAATCGCCACCGATACCAAAAACGCCCAACGCACCTTGCTGCTAGAAAACGGCAGCGTCAAAGCGAACAACGGCGGCGAAGTCAAAATCGCAGGCAGCTTGGAGCTGTTCCAAAACCAAAAACTCACCCTGCAAGCATCCAGCCAAAACTTCAACCCCAGCGCGCTCTACCCTAGCTTCCCGCAAGGCAACATCAACGGCAAAATCCAAGCCACAGGCGAAATCGCCAAGCAACAAATCCACAGCGAACTCAACTTCGCCCCCTCCACCCTGTCGGGCGCAAACCTATCAGGCAGCGGCGTGGTCGATTACCGAGACAACCACCTCAGCCGCGCCGACCTCGCCATCCGCCTAGGCAACAACCACCTCAACACCAAAGGCGCATACGGCAAACAAGGCGACAACCTCGCCCTAGACATCAACGCCCCCAATCTCAACCTATTCGGCTTCGGGCTACAAGGCGCACTTACCGCCAAAGGCAGCCTGAAAACCACCGCCAACGGCTACACCCAAGTGGATGCCAACCTCAACGGACAAGCCCGCGGCTTTGCCCTCGGCGAAGCCCTGCGCATCCAAAACCTAGACTTCAAAATCCAAGCCAGCCCCAGCCCCACCGCCCCGCTCAACATCACACTCAACGGCAACCACATCAGCGCAGGCGGCATCGCCATTGACAACATCAACGCCAGCCTTAACGGCACGCAACGCCAACACCAATTCAAAGCCCAAAGCAGCCTGAAAATAGACAACAAACCGCTTACCCTACGCGCCGCAGCCAGCGGCGGGCTAAACGAAAAAATCCAATGGCAAGGCAACATCAGCGAACTCAACATCGCAGGCGCGCTCAACCTACGCCTGCAAAACACCATGCGGCTAGAAGCCAGCGCCGAACACGTCGCATTAAGCAAAGCCAGCTGGCAAGCGCTTGGCGGCAGCCTGAATCTAGACCAGCTCACATGGAGCAAACAAGCAGGGCTGGTAACCAAAGGGCGCGCCAATAATCTCAGCCTAGAACAGCTACACAACTTCTACACCCCGCCGATTGAGCACAATCTCACCATCGCCGCCGACTGGGATTTAAGCTACACCCAAAGCCCGCGCGGCTACCTAAACCTGCGCCAACAAGGCGGCGACATCACCCTGCCCACCGCCCGCAAGCAGCCGCTCAATCTACAAAACTTCGTGCTTAAAACCACGCTAGACGGGCGCGGCATCCACAACACCATCACCGCCGACACCCGCTACGGCAAAGCATCGGGCGACTACAACATCCTGCAAGCCTTCGGCAGCGGCAAAATCACCGCCGCCCCCGTAAGCGGCAAAATCCAATTCACCAACGACAACTTGGAAAGCCTGAAAAGCATGATGCCCGTGGGGCACATCATCCAAGGCTCGCTCGTTGCCACCGCCCAAATCGCCGGCACCGTCGCTACGCCCAAACTCAGCGGCACGGTAAACGGCGACAACCTGTACTACCGCAACCGCCAAGTCGGCATCATTCTCGACAACGGCAGCCTGAAATCGCATTTAGACGGACAACGCTGGCACATCGACTCGCTCACATTCGACCGCAAAGGCGGCAAAATCAGCCTGACCGGCGATGCCGCCTATGTGAACAGCGCGCCCGATGTGAACGCCAAAATCACCGTCGCCCAATACCCCATCCTAGACCAAGCCAGCCGCCGCCTCACCCTGTCGGGCACAACCGACATCAGCTACAACAGCAGCGGCATCACGCTGACCGGCAGCCTGAAAACCGATATGGGACGCTTCGGCTTCCAAGAAAGCAGCGCCCCCACGCTCGATGACGACGTGATTATCGTGGGCGAAGTCAAACCCCCGCCTGCACCCCCGCTGCCGCTCAAACTGGATTTGGAATTTGACCTCAACGACCGCCTGTTCTTCGTGGGCGAAGGTTTGCGCGTGTCGCTCGGCGGCAAACTCAACCTCACCTCCCACACCACCGCCGACGTGCAAGCCGTGGGCAGCATTTACATCACACGCGGGCAATACAAAGCCTACGGGCAAGACTTGGTGGTGAAAAAAGGCATCATCTCGTTTGTTGGCCCGCTCACCAAGCCCAATCTCAACATCCGTGCCGAACGCCGCGCCTCCCCCGTGGGCGCAGGCGTGGAAGTGCTCGGCAATCTGGAAAGCCCGCGCGTGAGCCTCGTTGCCGATGAACCGATGAGCGAAAAAGACAAACTCTCATGGCTGATTCTCAACCGCGCCAGCTCTGGCAGCGACAGCGACAACGCCGCGCTCGCCACCGCCGTCAGCGCCTATCTGGCAGGCAAGTTCAACGACAAAATGGGCTTTGTGGACGACTTCGGGCTAACCACCCAGCAAACCCGCAACATCAACACCGGCGAACTTAACCCCGCCCAGCAAGTGCTCACCTTCGGCAAACAGCTCACGCAAGACCTCTACCTCGGCTACGAAGTCGGGCTGGGGCAAGCCAACCAAACCGTTAAACTGGTGTATCAACTTAGCCGCGCCTTCCAAGCCATCGCCCGCATCGGCACGCTTTCATCAGGCGGCGAATTGAAATACATCAAACGCTTTGATTAACACAGCACAGATAGAGGCAGCCTGAAAACCACGTTACCCGTTTTAGCTCCGCTGAACTTCGTTTCAGGCTGCCACAAAGTTGGCAACCCACTTGCTTGCAAGCTACAATCCCCTTTTCATTCAACACAAAGAAAGAACCACCATGATTAACCAATTTGACATCAACCCCTACACCAAAAACCAGCTTACCGCCTATCTGGAAAGCAAAAACATCAACCTGCGCGAAGGCATGGACAACGAAGAAACCAACAAAGAAATCGCCGCCATCTTGCACGCAGGCTTTCCCAAAATGGTACAAAAAATCTACTCGCTGGCGAAATTTGAAAAATTCTTCTGGGAAAAACGCGAGCTGTTGCACCAACACATCGCCAACCGTTTTACCGCGATTGACGAAAAAGCCGCCAAAAAAGGCAAGTAAATATCCAATGTAGGGCGTGAGACTTTGCCACGCTTCTATTCAGATATTGACCACCACAAAGGCAGCCTGAAAACCTGTTTTACCGTTTTCAGGCTGCCTCAACCGTACACTTAACCAACCCTATAAGGAAACCCAACCATGAGCCGAAAAGTTCAACTCAACAAAGGCGCAATCCAAGACAACGCCTTAAAAGCCCTAGTCAAATCCAACCTCTTCCGCCACAAGGTAGAGCGCAACAAAAAAGGCAAAGGCAGCTACAACAGACAGCAAGCAAAAAAATGGCAGGACGGTTCGTTTGAATCGTCCTGCTTTGTTTTGGTTGAGGCAGCCTGAAACGCGTGCCAACAAAATGCCACCGCACTAGTCTTTACAATCCGTTACGCTATATCAGAATAAAACCATGAAATTTCAACGAGTTATTGATTTCGCTTCGCCAAACGTTTACAATGCGTCTGCAGTAAATTTTCCACAACCCTATACAGGAGCATACAAAAATGACCGATTGTCAAACACACGCAAACCACACCCACGCCCACGGCGCAAACTGCGGACACACCGCCATCCAACATGGCGACCATGTGGATTACCTGCACGATGGGCATCTGCACCACGCCCACGCCGAGCATTATGATGAACACCGCTTGGAAGTAAACGATGCCAACCCAGACGGCTGCCACCCCGTGCACACTTGCGGCGAACACCGCCACGGCGCAGGCTGCGGACACGAAGCCGTGCCACACGGCGACCATGTGGATTACTTGGTAAACGGTCGTTTGCATCATCAACACGGCGACCATTGCGATGACCACGGCCCTGTGCAAATCGTCAAATAATCGTGAAATAATCGCGCAATAAAAAACACGCTCGCAAAGCTCTGCGGGCGTGTTTTGCATTTTCAGGCTGCCTGAAAATTAGCGTGGGGCGCAATCTTTAAACAAGATTTCATCGTTGGGCGAAGTGATGGTGGCGATGTTGGCTTTGCGTGCGTTTTTGCTGGTGAGCATTTCCATGCTGATGCCGTAGCCACGACCGCCGAAAATGGTGTCCACGTTGTCGGATTTGTTCAAATCGTATTGCATCACGCGGGTTGCGCCGTTCAATTTAGCGGCGGCAGTAACAGGAATGCCTGCGCCGTTAAAGTTGTATTTCACGGCAACGCGACCTTGTTGGCAAGTGTAGTTTACGGTTTGTGTGCTGGTGATTTTTTTCGCGTTAATCGGACCGCGTGGGGCGGCGATTGCGCTGCCTGCGATAACGGTTAAAGCCAAAATGCTCAAAGTTTTTGCGATGTTCATATTTTGTCCTTTGCGGAAAAATGGGTTGATTGCTGCAAGGATTTGCAACGGGCGGCATCATAAATTTAGTGTTTATGTTTGTCTAGTAGGGCGGGTGAGTGTTTTCATATTTTTTCAAATGCTAAAACGACTGAACTTTGGGATGTGGGTTCAGCCGTTGGTTGGTTGATTGGCGCACGCCAGAGGCAGCCTGAAAAGCTGTTTTGAAGCCGTGGCGAATGATGAGTCTGCTTTAATTGCTCCACGCCATTCAATAGGATGCAAGAGCACGGCTTGCAAGCAAGCCGTAGAGGCGCGGGGATGGTTTTCAGGCTGCCTCATAGTGCGCCCGCGTTGAGGCAGCCTGAAAACTATTTCGCTGGCGATGCGCTGGATTGATGTTTCTCCCATTTGGCGCGGTGTTCGGGGGCGTAGGCGAGGTTGATGATGATTAAGGCGGGGATTTTGTTTCTTGTGTTGGCTTGGGCGGGGATGGCGAGCGCAAGCAGTGTGCCTTTTTTAAATAGCAGGATGCCTGCTTGTTGCATGCCTTGTTTGCGGCTTTCGGGGGTTTGGCTGGGATCGATTTGCAAAATGGCAAATTCATCGGCGGTTAAATCGGGGTAGGGGGCGAAGCCTGCGGTTTTCAGGCTGCCTAATAGTGCGTCAAAATTGAGGTCGGTGCGCAAGAATAAGATGGATTGCAACACTTTGCTGTCGTTATCAAACATAAACATTTGCTGTGGCACGTTGCCTTTGATGTCGCGCATATAGACGGCGATGTCGCCTGATTCAACGGTGATGCTGCGGTTGCCATAGGTTAAATAGCCGCTGTCGCTTTGCAGGACATCGGGATAAAGTTTTTTCAACTGTTCAACTGTGGTGCTGCCGATTTGGATTTGCTGCAACACATCGCTTTGGCTGGTGACAACGGCTGGGGCAGAATCGGTGTTGTTGCCCATGCGAACATCGCAAGCGGTGAGCGCGAGCGCGAGCAGGATGGGGGCAATCAGATTGAGTTTCATGGGCACTCCTTGGTTGGTAGGATGGAAGCGAAGTTGAGGCAGCCTGAAATGGCAATTAGGCGCATGAGGCAGCCTGAAACGGTGGCACAGCCGCGCCGCAGCGTTGCAACAGGGCGATGGTTTCAAACACGGGCAAGCCCATCACGCCGGTGAAGCTGCCTGCCAAATGCTGCACAAACACGCCGCCGATGCCTTGGATGCCGTATGCGCCCGCTTTGTCCAGCGGCTCGCCCGTGGCGATGTAGGCGGCGATTTGCGCGTCGCCCAGCGGGCAGAACTGCACGTTGTTTTGCTGCACGCAGGCGTGTTCGTGTTCGCCGAACGACACGCACACGGCGGTGAGCACTTGGTGCGTGTCGCCCGATAGCTCGCGCAGCATGGCGGCGGCGTGTTCGGGCAAGGCGGGCTTGCCGAGGATTGCGCCGCGATGCACCACGCTGGTGTCGGCGCTGATAATGGGGAACTGCCGCGCGTGCGGGTGGGCTTGGCGGGCGGCGCGGTTTTTGGCGACGGCAAGGCGCAGCACATAGTCGTGCGCGGGTTCGTTGGGGCGCGGGGTTTCGTCGATTTCGGCGGCGATGTTGTGGATGGTGTAGCCGAGATTTTGCAGGATTTCGCGGCGGCGTGGGCTGTTGGAGGCGAGGTAGAGTTGGGGCATGGGGTGTCCTTGTGGGCGGGCGGTGTTGCGCGGAGCAGGCAGCCTGAAAACATTGTTAGAGACACGTTTTAGCTTCGCTGAAACCCGCTTCGCTTGTTTTCAGGCTGCCTTGTTTTTGTTTCGCTTGGCGCGCATCCATTCCATCGCCATGGGGACGACGGAAAAAACCACGATGCCGATTACCAGCGCGCCAAAGTTGTTTTTGATAAACGGCACGTTGCCGAAGGCATAGCCCAGATAGGTGAGCGACACCACCCACGCGATTGCGCCCACGATGTTGTAGCGCAAAAAATGCCCGTAGTGCATTTTGCCCATGCCCGCCACAAACGGGGCGAAGGTGCGCACGATGGGCACGAAGCGGGCGAGGATGATGGTTTTGCCGCCGTATTTTTCGTAAAACGCATGGGTTTTGGCAAGGTATTCAGGCTTGAAGATTTTGCTATCGGGGCGTGAGAACAGCTTTGCGCCGAAATATTTGCCGATTTCAAAATTGGATGCGTCGCCCAAAACGGCGGCGGCAAGCAGCACGGCAACGATGATGTGCACGTTTAACGCGCCAGCGGAAGCAGCGGCGACTGCGCCTGCGGCAAACAGCAGCGAATCCCCTGGTAAAAACGGCGTTACCACCAAGCCTGTTTCGCAGAACACGATGATGAACAAGATAGCGTAAATCCAAATGCCGTGTTGCGCGGCAAGGGCGATGAGGTGTTGGTCGATGTGGAGGATGAAATCTAGCATGGTTAGGGCAGCCTGAAAAAAGGTTGGATGAGAGGGGAAAAGGGAAGGGCAGCCTGAAAACGAGCGAAGCGGGTTTTAGCGAAGCTAAAACGTGCCTCTAACAATGTTTTCAGGCTGCCTAATCGCGCTCGCGCCACCACGGCAGCGTGATGTCGGGCAGGTTCCAGCCGCGATACACCGCCAGCATCCGAACGGCGAAAATCAGCGCGATGGTGGACAGGCTGCGCAGCCAAGCGTTTATGCCCGTTTGCAGCATCAGCAGGTAATAGCCGCTGCCGATAATCGACGCGGTGATGTAAATTTCCTGGCGCAGCACCAGCGGGATTTGGCGGCACACAATATCGCGCATCACGCCGCCGATGACGGCGGTAAACGCGCCCATCAAAATGGCGATGGTTGCCGTCATGCCACGGCTGAGTGCGGCTTCCACGCCGATGATGGTGAACGCCGCCAAGCCCAGCGCGTCAAACCAGCGAATCACATGGTTAATTCGCGCAAAAAAGCCGTAAAACATTTGCACCACCGTGCTCAGCAGCAAAATGGTGTAGAGGTAGTTCAAATCGTGCAGCCAGAAAATGGGGTGGCGGTTAATCAGCAAATCGCGCAAAGTACCGCCGCCCACGCTGCCGAGAAACGAAACCAGCACCGCGCCCCAAAAATCTAATTTGAGCTGTTTGGCCAGCACGGTGGCGGCGATGGTGCAGGCGATAACGCCGACGATGTCCAGCGCGTAGATGATGTTTTTGATTTCGGGTAGGGGCAGGGGATTGGGCATGGCGGCGTGCGGGGGGAACAAGATGGGCGCGATTATAACGGATGCGGCGGGCGAGGCAGCCTGAAAAACCCATCCGCATGGCAAAAAACCGTTTGGCGCGGCACGAAGCGGCTGCGTTTTCAGGCTGCCCCGTCATCCCGACGGCTAACGAAAAAGGCAGCCTGAAAAAGCAAAAATGTTATAATCCACGCTTCTTTTGCCCACTGTTTTGCCCGCCGCGGTTCGCTTTGCGACGCAGGCTGCTCCAATCTTACGGAAACCCCATGCAAGCGAAGTCTCCCCAAATTGCCCTATTGCCCCAAGAATGGCGCGCCGCTGTGTCTTTGGCAGGCGTGTATGCCTTGCGGATGCTGGGGATGTTTCTGGTGCTGCCTGTGTTGGCGTTGCACGCGCACGATTTGGCGGGGGCAAATGCCGCCAATGCGCCGAAAATGGTGGGCTTGGCGATGGCGATGTATGGCTTAACCCAAGCTTTGTTACAACTGCCGCTGGGGATGCTGTCTGACAAAATTGGGCGCAAAAAAGTGATTTATCTGGGCATGGGCGTGTTTGCGCTGGGCAGCTTTTGGGCGGCAATGGCAACCGATGTGCACACGCTGATTATGGCGCGGGCGGTGCAGGGCGCGGGCGCGGTGAGCGCGGCGGTAACGGCGTTGCTGGCGGATTTAACCCGCGAAGAAGTGCGTACCCGCGCGATGTCGTTGATTGGATTGAGTATTGGGCTCACTTTTTCCGTTAGCTTGGTGCTGTCGCCGATACTCAGCCGCTGGCTGGGCGTGAACGGCTTGTTTGCGCTGATGGGCGCGTTGAGCCTTGCCAGCATTGCGCTGGTGGCGTGGTACACGCCCAATCCCACCAGCGCACAATCGCGTTTGCATGAAGATGCGCAACTGCAAGTGGGGCATATTGGCGAAGTGTTGAAAAATGGACAGCTTTTGCGGTTGAATTTTGGCATTTTTGTGTTGCAAGCGGGACTGATGGCGATGTTTACCACGCTGCCGTTTGCGTTAAAAAATCTAGGCTGGGACAAAGCCAGCCATTGGCAAATCTATCTGCCCGCCACCGTGATCGGCTTGGTGCTGATGATTCCCGCCATCATCATCGGCGAAACGCGCAATAAGCTCAAACTCGTGTTTTTGCTGGGCATCGGCTTAACCACCGCCGCGCAGTTCGCGCTATTAGGCAGCCTGAATGCGGCATGGCTCATCGGGCTGAGCTTGGTGGTGTATTTTATCGGCTTCAATATTTTGGAAGCCAGTATGCCCTCGCTGGTGTCCAAAATCGCGCCCAGCGACCTTAAAGGCACGGCGATGGGTGTGTACAACACCTTGCAATCGGTGGGCGTGTTTTCGGGCGGCATCATCGGCAGCCGCTTATACGCGCAATACGGCTTTAACGGCGTGTTTATTTTTTGCGGCGCAATCGGCATGGCGTGGTTTGCGCTTGCCGCCCGCGCCCCCGCGCCCAAGCCCGTTAAAAACATCATGTTCGCCGTCCCCCCTGCGTGGCAGGGCGATTTGGGCAGCCTGAAAACTGCCATTCAAACTACGGCGGGCGTGGAAAGCATCGCGTTTAGCCACGACAACCAAACCTTATTTATCAAAGCCTTGCAGCAAGGATTTGACGAAGCCGCCATCCAAACCATCTTAACAGGAGCAAACAAATGTCATTGAACAAAGTGATTTTAATTGGCAACTTGGGGCGCGACCCCGAGCTGCGCTATATGCCCAACGGCGATGCGGTGTGCAATTTTTCTATTGCCACCAGCGAATCGTGGAACGACCGCAACAGCGGGCAACGCCAAGAGCGCACCGAATGGCACAACATCACGCTGTATCGCCGCCTTGCCGAAGTGGCGGGGCAATACCTAAAAAAAGGCAGCCAAGTGTATATTGAAGGCAAAATCCAAAGCCGCAAATACACCGACAAGCAAGGCGTAGAGCGCACGGCATACGACATCATCGGCAACGAAATGAAAATGCTCGGCTCGCGCGGCGGCAATCAGCAAGGCGGCGGTTATCACGACGATGCAGGCTATGCCCCTGCGCCACAGCAAAACTACGCGCCGCAGCCGCAACAGCCCTACGCGCCGCAACAGCCCGCTTACGACGCGCCGCCTCCTGCCGCGCCCACCCAACGCCAAGCGCCCGTTGCCCCCGCCGCGCCGGTGGACGATATTGACGACGATATTCCGTTCTAAACACAGGTTCACTGTTAAGGCAGCCTGAAAAGCAGCATGGCGTTGCTTTGGCAAAAGATAGCCGCAGATGCTGCTTAGCGTGTCTGCGGTTTTGTTGTGCGCCAAAGGCAGCCTGAAAACGAACCCAGCGCGTTTCAGGCTGCCCCAACCCGCCGCCCTAGGCAGCCTGAAAACCCATCAACCCACAAGGAAACCGATGATGAAATACCGCGACCTGCGCGAATTTATCCAAATGCTCGAAGCCAAAGGCAGCCTGAAACGCATCGCCGCGCCCGTTTCGCCGCATTTGGAAATGACCGAAATCGCCGACCGCGTGCTGCGCGCCGAAGGGCCGGCGCTCTTGTTTGAACACGCCGTGCGCCCCGACGGCAGCCGCTACGATTTTCCCGTGCTCGCCAACCTGTTCGGCACGCCCGAGCGCGTGGCGATGGGCATGGGCGCAGACAGCGTTGCCAAGCTGCGCGAAATCGGGCAGACGCTGGCCTACCTGAAAGAACCCGAGCCGCCCAAGGGCATCAAAGACGCATTCTCCAAACTGCCGCTGTTAAAAGACATTTGGAGCATGGCGCCGAACGTGGTGAAAAAAGCGCCGTGCCAAGAAATCGTGTGGGAGGGCGGCGAAGTGGATTTGACGCGCCTGCCGATTCAGCATTGCTGGCCTGAAGACGTTGCCCCGCTGGTAACCTGGGGCTTAACCGTAACGCGCGGGCCGCACAAAAAACGGCAAAATCTCGGCATCTACCGCCAGCAGCTGCTCGGCAAAAACAAGCTCATCATGCGCTGGCTCGCCCATCGCGGCGGCGCGCTGGATTATCAGGCGTTCCGCAAAGAAAACCCCAGTGCGCCCTACCCCGTTGCCGTGGTGCTCGGCTGCGACCCCGCCACCATTCTCGGCGCGGTTACGCCCGTACCCGACACTTTGAGCGAATATCAGTTCGCCGGCTTGCTGCGCGGCTCGCGTACCGAATTGGTGAAATGCATCGGCAGCGATTTGCAAGTGCCCGCCCGCGCCGAAATCGTGCTCGAAGGCGTGATTCATCCCGACGAAACCGCGCTGGAAGGCCCCTACGGCGACCACACCGGCTATTACAACGAGCAGGACTACTTCCCCGTGTTCACCGTTGAGCGCATCACCATGCGCGAAAACCCGATTTACCACAGCACCTACACCGGCAAACCGCCCGACGAACCCGCCGTATTGGGCGTGGCCTTAAACGAAGTGTTCGTGCCGCTGTTGCAAAAACAGTTCCCCGAAATCACCGATTTCTACCTGCCACCCGAAGGCTGCTCCTACCGCATGGCGGTGGTGAGCATGAAAAAACAATACGCCGGCCACGCCAAGCGCGTGATGATGGGCTGTTGGAGCTTCCTGCGCCAGTTTATGTACACCAAATTCATCATTGTGGTGGACGACGACGTAAACGTGCGCGACTGGAAAGAAGTCATCTGGGCGGTTACCACGCGTATGGATCCCGTGCGCGATACGGTTTTGATGGAAAACACGCCGATTGATTATTTGGACTTCGCCAGCCCCGTAAGCGGACTCGGCGGCAAAATGGGCTTGGATGCGACCAACAAATGGCCGGGCGAAACCCAACGCGAATGGGGGCGTGTGATTGAACGCGATGCCGATGTGGCGGCGAAGGTGGATGCGATGTGGGGCGAGTTGGGGTTGTGATGTTTCAATTGCTTTATTTGCTTTTAGCGGCTGGCGAATTGGTGATGTTGGTGATGTGGACTGTGCAGCAGTTTAAAGACGATTGGCGGCGGGGGAAATGGTCGGAAGGGTCGGTGGTGGTGGCGTTGCTTTGGCTGGTGTTTGCTGTGATGGTGGGCGTGGGGCTGTGGTTGGAATTTGCCTGATGCCGTTTGAAAAGCCAAAGGCAGCCTGAAAATCGTTAAAATAAAATCGCGTGTAATGGCAGCCTGAAAGATTGATTGGGATTTTCAGGCTGCCTCAATCATCTCTCAACAAAAGGAAAAACATGAGCGACACCATCAACATCAACGGCACAGATTACGCCGTCCATACTTTTCGCGGCAAAGTGCTGCCAAACCCTGCTGCCAGCGTATCCGAAACCTACGCCGCGCAGCTCCAATGCGGCAAACTGTGCTTGGAAAACAGCGAGGGCAAGCAAAACGTTACCGAGCGGGTAGATGCCCGCGTGCTGGATTGGGTGGGGCATGATGTGGCGAAGATTTGGCTTACCCGCGAGGGCGATGAAAACGGGATAACGGTGGGCTTTTTCAATGCCACGCTGAATAAATTTTATTGGGTTGCTGATGCGTGGCAAGATTTTTTTAACTACTACCCAACTTGGTTTAAGGGTCAAGCATCTTCATTGTATAGAGGAGGGGAAGTTAAATCTGTTGTTAAACCTCAATTGGGAATAGGTGGTATGTTGAAATGGGATATTTGGAACGGAAGAAGTAAAGGATATGAAAAAATTAGATGACAAAGAACAAGCAATGTATATTGCGAAAAAATTTCAAAAAAGAATGTTAATTCCTAAGATTTTTTTTATTTCCGTAGCCTGTATATCTGGTGCGGCAACCCTCCAAGAAATTGTTATAAATAATAATTTCTTAGAGAAAGATATTTTTTTTATTATATATACTATATATTGGGTTGTTGGATTACTTTTTTGTATTATTTATATTCCGATTGCCAGCATATGTCCATATTGCCATTCTTTTCAAAAATTTAATGGCAAATCATTTGAGATTGATGCTAATAATTTAACTTATTCAAGAGGAATTTCTCCATTTAATAAAGATTATTGCACCGAGTGTAAAGCACCACTATCACCTAAAGCCGTAGAGTATATGTATTCCAAAATAGCTGATGAGTAAGTATAACAGGCGTAGCCTATAAGTAGGATGTGTGCGGAACGCACGCATGCGGTTCTCAAGGTTTGAGCTAAGAGGCCGTCTGAAACAACAAATACGTTTCAGACGGCCTTTCTTTTAATAATTAGAGACGATTGGTGTTTTTATCGTGTTTGGTGTGGTGTTTTATATTAAGCCGATGGTTGATGATTGGGTGTATCAGGGGCTGTTTTTCGGTTTATTTGGTGTTCTTTCGCTCTATATAACGTGGTTGGAGAAGAGAAGCAGCCTGCGTGCGCGGGTTTGGCAGCGGGATATCGCAGGGATATTGAATAAGCAGTATGGCTGAAATAAGGCAGCCTGAAAATCGGATTTGCGCTTTCAGGCTGCCTCAATCAGCCTTCAATAAAACCATTTTGGAGAACAGCATGACCGATTACGAACTTGCACATCCCAAAGCCCTGCGTCGTGTGTTGATACTGGGCTGGTGCTGCGTGGCTTTGCCTTGGCTGGGGTTTCACTGGGTGAGTAGCGCGCCGTTGTTTTTTATAACGCCGTATATACCGCTCCTCTTGCTTAACCTCGGGCAGTTGCTCAAACCAGAATACGAGCGGCATGCGGAATACCCAAGCGTGCAGGTTGCGCTCATGACAGCAGCCTTGCTTGTGTTGGGGGTTTGGTTAATTGCAGTAGGGTCTATTTGGGACAAAATGCAAGTGGTGCGCGATAACAGCATCAACACGCCGCCTGCCATGATGTTGCGTGCCGAGGGCGTGGTACCTGCTTATCCCAAGCGCGTGCTCCGCAGCGATTATTTTGTGCTGAGCGGTGTGCGCATGGGCTGCCCTGGGGATAGCTCCTGCCGCGATGAGGGCGTATACCGCTTCGTAGGCGAACAAGCCGTTGCCTTATATATGCCCAACCATAGGGGCTTCAATAGGTTGTATAGCTTGTCGGTGAACGGCAAGGAAATCATCCGCTTCGCCGACAGCCGCGCATACTATTTTGCCCTGCGCGAGAAGGCGGCTCGCCAAGCCCTTGCTGAATTGGTGCTGGTGTTGTTGCCGTTGGCTTATTTGTTTTACTGCTTAGTGCGTTTGGCGCGCGAAGAAAAAAAGCATGAGGCGCATGAAGAGGCAGCCTGAAAACGGGATTTCTTGTTTTCAGGCTACCTTTTTGTTCCAGTTATTGTTCCGGCCCCAATTCGTCGGCGGGCTGTTCAAACTGTTGGTTTCTTGTGCCTTGGTTGATTGAAGTGAAACTTTTTCAGGCTGCCTTTTTTGATGATGGAGGCAGCCTGAAAATGTATCTGGCGCAATCAATCCAGCGCGTTTTGGATTTCGCGGTGCAGTTTGTCCAAAAAACGCCCTTGGCGCACAAGGTCGCTGGCGACGGGGTAGTCTTGTTGGTTGAATGCGTGTTCTAGCTGTTGATAAAGCTGGGTTTGGGCTTGGGCGATTTCGTTTTGCAGGGCGTGTAGTTCGGCGGTGTTTTGCTCGGCTTGAGCTTCGGCTAGGGTTTCGCGCCATTGCATTTGTTGCATCAGAAATTCGGGGTCTATTTGGGTGTTGTGGGGGTCGTCGGGGTGGATGTTGCGTTGTTGCAGGATGTAGGCGGCGCGGTCTATGGGGGATTGGAGCGTGGTGTAGGCTTGGTTGAGGGTGGCGCTCATCATCAGGGCTTGCTTTTGCTCGAAGGGGTTGGCGGTGGTGTGTTTGTCAGGGTGGAACTGGGCGGCGAGGGCGCGGTAGCGTTGTTCCAGTGCGGCGGTGTCTAGGGGGTATTGCTCGGGGAGGTTGAAGAGTTGGAAGTATTGGGACATGGTGGATTTCCTTGTGTGGGCGGTTGCTGGGGGGATTGAGGCAGCCTGAAAAGGGGATTTTCTATTTTCAGGCTGCCTTTGTTGTTTCGCTGCTGGTTTACGGCTGTGTATCAATCAACACGAATTGTTCGTGCTTGCTGCGGGGGCGCCGCCCTGTCCACAGGATTTTGCCGTGGATTTCAGGCTGCCTTTGGGCTTTGGGGTTGTATTGCAGGAGCATATAGTGGCAGTTGGGTGTGCTGCTGGTGATGGGCAGGGTGCTGTATTGTTGCCATGCGATGCGGGTGTCGGTTTGGCTGGGGGGGATGTAGAGGCAGCTGGTGTGGCTGTGTAGGGAGACGAGGATGTCATCGCTTAGGCTGTTTTGCATTTGTTGCACGATGGGGCGGTGGCTTTTGGCGGCATCTATCCACGGCAGAAACAGGGTCATCAGCAGCGCCCACACGAGGGTGATGCCTGCCGCCCAGTTGGTTACGGCTTGCCGCCCGCGTATGTTTTTGCGGGTAATGGCGATGAGCCACATGGGGGTGAACAGCAGAGCGACGATGATGGGCATGGGGTCAATGTCGCGGGTGTAGTAGGGGCTGAAATAGGCGGCGCGCTCGGCGAGTTTGGCGGGGATGCCGTAGTTCATAGCGATAAAGCCTATCCATAGGAACAGCGCGGCTGCGCCGAAAGCCATCGCGCCAAACCAGTTAAGAAAGGCGACTGCGCCGCGGCGTAGGTTGTCCAGCTGGGCTGCGCCGAGCAGGGCGAGCGGCGGAAGGATGAGCACGAGGTTGTCTTGGTTGCGCTGCGGGTTGAGGGCGATGAACAGCGTGAGCAGGGCGAGGGTGTAGCCAGCGTAGCTGCCTGCGTTGGCAGGCAGGGTTTTGCGGCGGCTGGCTGTCCAAACGGCAAGCGGCAGGGCGGGAAAGGCGAACCACAGGATGTGTTGCAAGTAATAGGGGAGCCGGAAGGCAGCCTGAAAATGCTGTGTACCGCCGTAGCCGCCGAACAGGTGTTGGTGAACATATTGGGCGAACGCGGCAGGATGGGTGACGGCGAGGGCGACGGGGTGGATGCTGGCGAGCGGCAGGGCGGTGAGCGTGGCGCAGACGAGGGTGATGAGAATGCGGTTGCTGCGCCATTGCGCGCTGGTGAACCAGAGCAGCCAGCCTGTGAGCAGGGGCGCGGCGGCGATAAGGATGCCCGCGCTTTGCATCAGAAATACGCTGGCAAGGGCGATGAGCAAGGCGGCGAGAATGGCTTGGCGGTGGGCAACAGCGTAGCCCCACATCGCCAGTCCGATGCCTGCAAACAGCAGCGATTGGCTGTCGATAAAGTGGGCGACGGGCAGCAAGCCTGCCGAGCCGATGAGAATGAGCACCACGCTGCGCCCGTGATGCCGCCCGAGAAAGCGGTAGCCCGCCATGCCGCTGCCCAAGAGCCCGAGGCTGGTGTAGAACACGCTGGCGAAGCGGGCGGCGGAATAGGCATCGGCTGCCCACGGCGTGAGCAGGCGTTGGAACAGCTGGGCGGTTTGCACGTATAACGGGGCAGCCTGAAAATTGGGCTCGCCAAACAGCATCGGCAGCCATGCGCCGAACGGGGTTTCGCTGATGGTGGTGTAGAGCTCGGGTTCGCCGGGCTTCCACAAATCGTGCGAAAACACGCCCGGCCACAGCCATGCGAAGGCGAGCAGGAGCAGCAGCCACGGGTATTCGCGGGTGGGTTGGACGGGGCGTTTGGGCGTGGGGGTGTAGGTGAGCATGGGACGGGTGGAGATTTTGCGGATGGGGGATTATAGCGTATTTGGGTTGGCGGGCTGGGCGGGCGGGTTTCAGGCTGCCGTTGGATGGCGGCGGCAGCCTGAAACCGTTGCGTATATAAAAAGGCGGATGGGCAATCCGCCTTGCTGAATGGTGTTGAACGGGGCGCAAGCCGTTTTGCCGCGCGATGGCGTTTTCAGGCTGCCTATCTGCTCAGCGCAAGGCAGATGAGCCCGAGCAGGGCGGGGGCGGCTTGAATCAGCGCAGGGCGTTGTTTGCTGGGCTGGCTGTACCACAGGTATGCGCCTGCGGCGGTGGCGGTGCCGAGGGCGGCGAAGATTAAGCCGTTTGCCATGCCGTAGAGGTAGTTGCTGTTGGCGACGATGTGCAGCAGGATGCCGAGGCTGGCGGCTAGGGCGAGGGCGATGTTGTAGATGGCGAGGTTGTTAAACGGGGCGCGCACGATGGGCAGGTGTTCGGGCGGGATTTGGAACACGCGGCGGAAGTTGCTCGCGCCGTAGGCAAGCAGTTCCAGATAGAAGATGTAGAAATGGGTGGCGGCGGTGAGGGCGGCGCAGAGGAGGGCGAGGGCGAGCATTTTAGTCTTTCATCATGTGGTTGAGTTTTTGGGCTTTGGTGTTGAGGTAGTTTTGGTTTTCGGGGTGGATGCCGACGTGCAGCGGGAGGCGTTCGGTGATGTGGATGCCTGCTTGTTGCAGGGTGTGGACTTTTTCGGGGTTGTTGGTGAGCAGGCGGATGCTGCGGATGCCGAGGTGGTCGTAGATTTCTTTGGCGAGGGTGAAGTCGCGCGCGTCGACGGGCAGCCCAAGGGCGAGGTTGGCTTCTACGGTGTCCATGCCTTTGTCTTGCAGGGCGTAGGCGCGGATTTTGTTGATTAAGCCGATGCCGCGCCCTTCTTGGCGCAGGTACACAATCACGCCGCGCCCTTCGGCGGCAACGGCTTGCATGGCGGCTTTGAGCTGGGGGCCGCAGTCGCATTTTTGCGAGAAGAGGGCGTCGCCGGTGAGGCATTCGGAGTGGACGCGGGAGAGGACGGGCTCGGGCGTGGTGATGTCGCCCATCACGAGGGCGATGTGTTCTTGCCCTGTTTGGCTGTCTTGGTAGCCGTGCATTTGGTAGATGCCGTGTTCGGTGGGGAGGCGGCAGGAGGTGATGTGTTGCAGGGTCATGGTTGTGGTCTTTCTTGTGTGTGTTGATGGGGCAGCCTGAAAAGGGTTTTCAGGCTGCCATTGGAAAAAGTAAAGTGTTTTCTGCTTTGTGGTCGGCATCCGATTGGGTTTAACCATGCGTCTCGTGCCGACGGGGCACTTCCTTTTCTTTGCTTCGCCAAAGAAAAGGAAGCAAAAGAAAGGCGACTGCGGTTGCAGGTTTGGCTGCGCCAAACTTCCCTCGCTTCACGCGATTTTTCGGGCGGACAAAAAACTCGCCGCTTCGCTGCTCAAACAGTTTTGTCCTTTTTTCCCGAAAAATCGCGTTCCACTCGGCTGCGCCAGCAGGAAAGGTGCTTTGTGGTAAACGTTCTTGATGGGATTTAACTTTGCTAAGACTTGTTTTCAGGCTGCATCAGGCGTTTGCGGCAGCCTGAAAAGGGGTTTGCGGCTTGGTTCGATTGGGTTTTCAGGCTGCCTATTGTTCTTCGCTTGGGGCTTGGGGCAGCAGTTGGCTGAGAACGGGGTGGATGCCGAGGGCGACGCCTATCCAGTGGGCGAGTTGCTCGTCGCTGAGCGGGGCGGGGGTTTCCAGGTGGAGCACGCCGTACACGATGCCGTCTTCGCTGCTGACGGGCAGGCTGGTTTGGCTGGCGCTGCGCCGGTTGTGTGCGCCGGTGAGTTCGCCGTCGGCAAGCCATTGCTCGGTGCTGGGGGCGATTTGCGCCCAACCTGATTGGGCGGTGCGGGCGGCGAGGTGTTGCCAGTAGTGCTCTTCGTTGAGCGGGATGCGCTCTTCAACGGGCGCGCCGTGTTGGATGAGGCGGATAAGGCTTTGGCTGGGGGCGTGGTTGCCGTAGAGGCTGGCGGTTTGGGCGGGGTGTCGGCTGTGGGCGGAGTCCAGCGCCATGTAGAGTTGTTTGAGCAGGGCTTCGTTTTCAGGCTGCCTGATGTCTTCGGGCAGGTGTTTGGGTTGCAAAATGCTGCGCTCGATGTGGGCTTGCCCGTGGGCGATGACGGCTTGGGTGGCGGCGCGGGCGATGGCGATGCTGTCGGGGTTGAGGGCGAGGGCTTGGGTTTGCAGGTAGTCTCGGATGGTGTTCATGACGGGGCTCCGTTTGGTTTCAGGCTGCCGTTAGGTGGGGGGTGTTACGGTGTAATCAAGAGTGCATGAGGCAGCCTGAAAGCCTTGATTGCGTGCGGCTATGGCATCGGCGGCACAGGCTCATTTGCCCCGCACTTCAATTATCCACACTTCGCTTTGCGAGCCGAGGCGAAAGGGGATGCCCCAGAAGCCGTAGCCCGAGGTTACGACAAAGTGTCCGTTGCCGATGGCTTGGTAGCCGTAGGATAGCGGGCGGTAAATGGTTTGGGCGATAAAGTTGGCGGGGAAGATTTGCCCGTTGTGCACGTGTCCCGACACTTGCAAATCAATCGGCAGGCGCGCGTGTTCGGCGACGTGGTCGGGGCGGTGGTCCATCAGGATGACGGGTTGCGCGGGGTTGGTTTTTTGCACGAGTTCGGCGGTGGACAGGCGGTGGCTGTTTAGGTTGTCGGGCCGCCCGATGAGCCAGAATTGCCGGTTGATAAGGATGGCTTGGTCGTGCAGCACGGTGATGCCTGCGTCTTCAATGGCGCGGGTGATGGCTTGGGGGTTGATAAAGTAGTCGTGGTTGCCCAGCGTGGCGTACACGCCCAGTGGGGCGCGCAGTTTGGCGAGGTGGGGCTTCATGTTTTCGGCGGTGTAGGCGGCGATGTCGTCGTCCATGATGTCGCCTGGCAGCAGGATGATGTCTGCTTTTTCCTGCTGCATGATTTGGGCGAGTTTGTCTAACTGGCGCGCGCCTACGAGCGTGCCGAGGTGGGTGTCGGATGCCATGCCGATGCGGATAGGCTGGGCGAGCGGTTTGTCGATTCGGATGCTGACGCGGCGCACCACAGGGGTGTAGGCGTTGTAAACGGATAGGGCAAACAGGGCGATGAGCAGGGCGGGGGCGATGTGGCGCAGGTCGCGCCCGAGCTTTTCAGGCTGCCTGAGGCGGCGGGCGATGCGCCCGATAACCAGCACGGCAAGGCCGGTAAGCGCGATATAGAGCAGGGCAACCAGTAGGGCGGCGTTGAGCCGGAACAGCAGGCTTTGGCGCAGGATAAGCGCGGCGAGGGTGAAGCCGTTGCACAGCGCATAGGCGAGAATGTAGAAGGTTTTGCGTTGGGCGGGGGCTTGGATGCGGAATTGCCACAGCAGGGCGCGGGCGGCGCAGTAGATTAAAAATTGCAGGGCGATGAGTACGGCGATAAAGACGGGGGGCATGCTTGGGATTGGGCTGTGTGTGCAAAAAAAGGGGGGCGATTTTAGCAGAGTTGCACGGTTTTCGCTTTTCAGGCTGCCTATGGGGATAAGGCAGCCTGAAAAACGGTCGGGCTTTATCTGTTTATCTGGTTTTGCTTTTTGCTTGGCGCGAGGCGCATCCGCGCGTTTTCAGGCTGCCTATGGGAGGGTTCGGATGGCTCCAAGGCAGCCTGAAATCATTTGTCCAGCCCGTCCTGCACCATCTCCGCCGCGCGCAACACCGCCCGCGCCTTGTTTTGCGTTTCCTGCCATTCGCTTTCTTCCACGCTGTCTGCCACGATGCCCGCGCCGCTGCTCACGAACAATTCGCCGTTTTGCACAATCGCGGTGCGGATGGCAATCGCCAAGTCCATGTCGTTGTTAAAGCCCCACACGCCCACCGCACCGCCGAAAATGTTGCGCTTGGTGGTTTCCAGCTCTTCGATGATTTCCAGCGCGCGCACTTTGGGCGCGCCCGAGAGCGTGCCGGCGGGGAAGGTGGCGGCGAGGATGTCCATGTTGCTGGTGTCGGGTTTCAGGCTGCCTTCCACGTTGGAAACGATGTGCATCACATGCGAATATTTTTCCACCACCATTTTGTCGGTTACGGCGACTTTGCCGATTTGGCTGATGCGCCCCACGTCGTTGCGCCCCAAATCGATGAGCATGGTGTGTTCGGCGATTTCTTTGGGGTCTTTGAGCAAATCCCGCTCGTTGGCAAGGTCTTGCTCGGGTGTTGCGCCGCGCAGCCGTGTGCCGGCGATGGGGCGCACCACCACTTTGTCGCGCTCGCGGCGCACCAGAATTTCGGGCGACGAGCCGACGATGTGGAAATCGCCAAAATCGTAGTAAAACAAATACGGCGAGGGGTTGAGCGTGCGCAGGGCGCGGTAAAGGTGCAGGGGGTGGTCGGTAAACGGCAGTTTCATGCTTTGCGCGGGAACGACTTGCATGCAGTCGCCGTTGAGGATGTATTCGCGCACGCGGCGCACATAGCTTTTGAAGGTTTCTTCGCCGGTGAGATGCTGCGGCACGGTGCGCCGGCTGCCGAGCGAGAGCGGGATGGCCACGCTTTGGCGCAGTTTTTCGCGCAGGCTTTCCAGCTTGGCGCGGGCGGTTTCGTAGCCTTGCGGATGGCTGGGGTCGGCATACACAATCAGGTGGATTTTGCCGCTTAAATTGTCTACCACGGCGAGCTCTTGCGACAGCATCAGCAGTATGTCGGGCGTGTTCAGCGGGTTGTGTTTTTCAGGCTGCCGCAGACGGTGGGCAATGTGTTCGAAATGGTAGATGCTTTCGTAGCCGAAGTAGCCCACCAGCCCGCCGGTAAAACGGGGCAGGCCGGGGATGTCGGGGGTTTTGAATTGGGCGTGGTATTGTTCGATGATGTGCAGCGGGTTGCCGTGGTGCGTTTGCACGAGCCGGTGGTCTTGATAGATTTCGGTGCGGCTGCCCGATACTTTGATGTAGTCGCGGCAGGGCAGCCCGATAAACGAATAGCGCCCGAAGCGTTCGCCGCCCACCACCGATTCCAGCAGATAGCTGAACGGGCGGTTGGCGAGTTTGAGATACAGCGAGAGCGGGGTGTCCAAATCGGCGAGCAGCTCTTGCACGAGGGGGATGCGGTTGTAGCCTTGCGCGGCTTGGGCTTGGTATTGGGCTTTGGTAATCATAACGGGCTTTCCGGTAATGGGGGGATTGGTTTTCAGGCTGCCTACTATATCAAAAAGTGCGGCAGGGTTTGATGTTTGGTCTTCAATTTGCTTTGCGGATGCTATTGGAATATTTATTTTATTTTAGGCAGCCTGAAAGCTGGTTCAGCCATGCTGCGCCATAACTAGTTATAATCTCAAATCTTTTATTGAATACGGCGATGTTTATGAAGCCCAGTTTTGTTTCCCGTTTGTTCAGCCATGTTTCGCAGCAAAGCCACGAGGCAAGGGCTTGGCTGAAACGCTATGCCCGCAATCCGCGCAATGTGGGCAGCATCTTGCCGTCTTCCAAAATGCTGGGGCGGGCGATGACGGCGGCAGCGTTGCGCTATGGCGCGCGCGATGCGCTGTTTATCGAGGCGGGCGCGGGCAACGGCGCGATTACGCGGGTGCTGGCGCAATCGCTGGCGGGGAGAAACCGTTTGGTGGCGTGCGAATTTTTGCCGTCGTTTGCGCAGGAATTGCAGCGCAGGCTGCCTGAAATTGAGGTGGCGTGTTGTCGGGTGCAGGATTTGCCGCATTGGCAGGAGGCGGGCAATAAAACGATTGTGTCGTCGCTGCCGTTTCGCAGTTTGGCGAAGGATGAGGCGCGGGATATCGGCGCGTTTTTGCAAAGCGAGTTGCACAAAAATCTGCGCTCGGTGTTGGTGCAGTTTACCTACGGGCTGAAAAACCCGATTCCGTTGTTGGCGGCGGACGCGTCGGTTGAGAGCTTCCGCCATGCGATGGTGTGGCACAATTCGCCGCCTGCCGCGGTGTGGGTGTACCGGCTGGCCGTGCGCTGACAGGCAGCCTGAAAACGGGAAACACGTTTGGCTTCGCGGCTAAACGTATTTTTGTTTGCGGATGGGGTTTTCAGGCTGCCTTTGCGTTACAAAACGGTGTTGGCAGGCTCGTAACGGATGATTTCGCGGATTTTGTTCGCCCCGTCCACCAGCACCACTTTGGGCTGATGCGCGGCAATTTCGGGTTCAGACAGCAGCACATACGACATGATAATCACAATGTCGCCCGCCTGCACCAGCCGCGCCGCCGCGCCGTTCAGGCACACGATGCCGCTGCCGCGCTCGCCTGCGATGGTGTAGGTTTCAAAACGCGCGCCGTTGTTGTTGTTCACGATTTGCACTTTTTCGTTCACGCAGATGTCTGCCGCGTCGAGCAGGTCTTGGTCGATGGTGATGCTGCCGACGTAGTTCAAGTCGGCTTGGGTTACGGTGGCGCGGTGGATTTTGCCGCCGAGCAGGGTTCTAAACATGATGTGTACTCAAAAATTTTGAAAGGCGCGGATTATACGCGGTTAATGGGTTTCAGGCTGCCTTTGCGCATGGGGCAGCCTGCGTAGCGTAGCGGAGTTGCGAAGCTAAAATGGGGTTGGTGTATTTCACCCTTATTTTGTATTTTCAGGCTGCCTAAACCGCCATTTCAGCCACACGGCTATCGCAGCCAGCAAGCCAATAAACGGCAGCGAGCCGCCGAGCCGCATAAATGGTGTTTCGCCTGTCATGCCTTGCACGCTGCCTTCTAGCACGGTGGCGGTGTTGGGCGCGGCTTGTTGCACGATGCTGCCTTGCGGCGAAACGATGGCGGTTGCGCCTGTGTTGGTGGCGCGAATCATGTAGCGTCCGAGTTCTAGGGCGCGGGTTTGCGATTGTTGCAGCTGCTGCCACATGGCGTTGGAATCGCCATACCACGCCATGTTGCTGGCGTTGGCCAGCAGGGTGGCTTGGCGGGCGGAGGCGATGAGTTCGTCGCCAAAGCCGTCTTCGTAGCAGATGTTGAACGCGACTTTTTGGTTTGCCATGCTAAACGGGGCTTGCGCTGCGCCGCCGCGTTGGAAGTCGCCCAAGGGCATGTTCATGGCGTTGTAGAGGAACTGGGTGAGCGGTTTGAGCGGTTTGTATTCGCCAAAGGGGACAAGGTGGTTTTTGGCGTAGATGGGCAGCTTTTCAGGCTGCGTTTGCGGGGTGTAGTCGGTGAGGTTGACGATGGCGTTGAGGTAGTTTTCGCCATCGGCTGTAAACAGCGGCACGCCCACGGCAAGGCTGCTGCCGTTGCGGCGGGCGGTTTGGGCGAATTCTTGGATGATTTCGCCGGGGGTGTTTTGCAGGAACACGGGGAGGGCGGTTTCGGGCAGGATGACGATTTGGGCGCGGGTGGTAGCGACTTGGCTCAGATAGCGTTGGTAGGTGGGGAGGAGTTGGTTTGGGGCGAATTTAAGCCGCTGTTCTATGTTGCCTTGCGCGAGTGCAACGGTGGTGGGGCTGCCTGTGGGTTGGGTGAACGCGATGGTACGCAAAAGGCAGCCTGAAAGCAGGATGGCAACGATGCCGACGGCGGCGGCGATGCGGGGCTTGGCGGTTTGGCTGTTTACCAGCAACACCAGCCATGTGCCCATCAGCGCGGTGGCAAAGGTAACCAAGTGGATGCCGCCCAGCGGGGCAAAGCCTGCCAGCGGGCTGTTATCGGCGATTTGCGAATAGCCCAATGCGCCCCAGCCAAAGCCTGTGAGCAGGCGTTCGCGGGCGAATTCGGTGAGCGTCCACAGCACGGGCAAGCCGATGCCGAGCCCCACGTTGCGCGGCAGCCTGAAATGGCGGTAAAGCCAGAAGGCGAGCGCGGGATAGAGCCCCAAAAAGGCAGGCAAAAGCAGGGTGAGCGGCAGGGCGAAATATTCGGGCAGCTTGGCGATGCCGTGCAGCGCGGTGTGTATCCACCAAAATTGGGCGGTGTAGCCAATCAAGCCAAACCAGTAAGCAGAACGCACGGCGCGATGCGGTTTAAGCTCAATCAGGCGTACCAAGCCGCCGAACAGTAGCGGCATCAGCCAGAAGTGGTAATAGGGGGCGAAGGTGAGCGGGGTGGCGAGGGCGAGGGCGGTGAGCAGGAGGCAATAGACGGCGGGGATTTGCCAGATGCGGTCAAGTTTGGGGAACATGGCGGTGGAGGGATGGGAAAAAGGTGGGGATTATAGCGGGGGATTGGTTTTCAGGCTGCCTTTGTGTAGGGAAAAGGCAACCTGAAAACGGCATTTATTCCATTTCAGGCTGCCTTTATCAAGCACACAAAGGCAGCCTGAAAACCATCCCAATAAAAATCATCCCCATCCCAAAAAGCCGTTTCACCTTTCCAGATGGGGATAACCGTTTTAGCTTCGCAACTCCGCTGCGCTACGCAGGCTGCCTACTTCGCTTGCGCCCGATACCAAGCCACAAATTCATCGGCAGGCGCGTAGCCCAGCAAGCCTGCGCCGTGGCTGCCGTCGGCTTTAAGCACAAACAAACCGGGCGGGCCAAACAGCCCGTATTTTTTCAGCAACGCCTGATGCTCGGGCGTGTTGGCGGTAACGTCGATTTGCATCAGCCGCGCCATCGGCACCGCCGCCTGCACTTGCGCCGCACCAAAGGTTTTCGCCTCCATCTCCTTGCACGACACGCACCAATCGGCATAAAAATCCAGCAGCACAGGTTGGCTTGGATCGGCGGCAAAGGCAGCCTGAATCGCCTGTTCCAGCTCGGCAACGCTGGCGGTTTTGATGCCGTGCACCGCATGGGACGATGGCTGATGCAGGGTTAAAAATTCGTGCATCGGCGTGGTTTGTCCGCGCACGCTTTGCACGCCGAACCACGCGCCCATCGCCAGCAACACCGCGCCCAAGCCCAGCGCAACCGTTTTCAGGCTGCCTGAAAACGCGCGGGCGCAGTAAAACAAATACACGGCAGGCGCAACCAGCAGCGCGGTATAAAGCCCCGCCACCACGCCATACGGCAGAAACGGTGTCGCCAAATACACCGCCACCGCCAGCAAAATCACGCCAAACGCATATTTGATGCCGTTCATCCAATCGCCCGCGCGCGGCAAAATATGCCCGCCAAACGTGCCAATCAACATCAACGGCACGCCCGTGCCCAACGCCATTGCGTATAACGCCGCCCCGCCCAACAGCGCGTCGCCCGTTTTGCCGATGTAGCCCAGCGCAAAAGCCAACGGCGGCGCAACGCACGGACCAACGATGAGTGCAGACAGCATCCCCATCACAAACACGCTCGCCACCTTGCCGCCCGACAATTTATTGCTCTGGGTTTGAAAATAACTTTGCAACGCGCTGGGCAGCTGGATGTTAAACAAGCCGAACATCGACAACGCCAGCAGCACCATCAAGCCCGCCGCTGCCAAAACCACCCAAGCCTGTTGCAGCCAAACGGTGAGCAACGCGCCCGTCAGCCCCGCCAGCACGCCCACCAGCGTGTAAGTCAAAGCCAAGCCTTGCACATACACAAACGACAGCGCAAACGCCCGCCGCTTGCCGCCCGATTTGTCGCCCACGATGATGCTGGACACAATCGGCAGCAGCGGATACATACACGCAGTGAAACTCAACCCCAAGCCAAACACAAAAAACCACAGCAAATTGCTACCGATGGTGTCGCGCGACAGGGTGAAACGGCTGTCAGCATTGGCGGACGAAAGGGGAGCATTCTGCGTTGCCGCGGGTTGCTCCACGGCTAACGAATCCGCCTGAACGCTCCCCTGCGGCTTTACAAACATATCCTTCGCGTTATCCGCCGCCACCTCTTGCGGCGCATATACGCCCGGGCCGTTGATGCTCAATTCCGTGTCCACAGGCGGGTAGCACACGCCCGCTTCCGCGCAGCCCTGATAATGCAGCGTGATTTTATAAGCCGCGGGCGCAGGGCGGGCGTAATCCCATTTCACGTTCGCCGCGCGGTGGTACACCACTTGCTTGCCGAAAAACTCGTCTTCCTTTTGCTCGCCTTGGCTGAACGCCGCCTGGTCGCGCAACAGCTTTTCAGGCTGCGTATCCGCCGTAATCTTGCCCTGATACAGATAATAGCCATCGGCGATTTTAAACTGTACGTCCACACCCTTGTCCGACGCGGTTACCGTGGGCACAAACGCCTGCTCGGGCGGCAACAAATCATCCGCGTTCACCGCCGCATGGGCAAACTGCGTCAGGCTCAAACACGCCGACAGCGCGTAAATAAATGGTTTCATCGGGATTCCTTTCTCTATTTTCCGTTTGCAGGCATCGTTTGCCGGATAGGCAGCCTGAAAATAAAAACGGGCGCATTATCGCTTGTTTTGCGCTGCGGCGCATCCGCTTATCTGCTCAATAGATTGCCTGAAAATTGCAACGATAGCCTGGAATAATGGCAAGCGTTTTTCAGCCCTTGATTTTCAGCACTTGAAATACTGTAAACAAGGCTAGGGCGGTTTAAATTGAAAAAGGCAGCCTGAAAACGCACGTTCTCGTTTTCAGGCTGCCTCTGTTTGAGGTTTAACGATTATTCTTCGTCGGGCATTTCACCATCGGTTTCATCCAAAACGTCTTCGGTGATGATGGGGTTTACCAAGCCTTCGGCGCGGATTTTTTCGGCGATTTGGTTGGCGATTTCGGGGTTTTCTTTCAGCCAGATGCGCACGTTTTCTTTGCCTTGCCCGATTTTGTTGCCATCGTAGCTGTACCACGCGCCCGATTTTTGGATGATGCCGTATTTGTCGCCCAAATCAATCAACTCGCCCTCCCAGCTGATGCCTTCGCCGTACAGGATGTCAAACGCAGCGGAGCGGAAAGGCGGCGCCACTTTGTTTTTCACCACTTTCACTTTGGTTTCTTTGCCGATTGGTGTTTCGTCTTTGCCTGTGGGTTTGATTTGCGTTGTGCCGCGAATGTCTATGCGCACGGACGAATAGAATTTCAGCGCGTTGCCGCCGGTGGTGGTTTCGGGGTTGCCGAACATCACGCCGATTTTCATGCGCAGCTGGTTGATGAACACCACCAGCGTGTTGGTTTTTTTGATGTGCCCCGTGAGCTTGCGCAAAGCTTGGCTCATCAAACGGGCTTGCAAGCCGACGTGGCTGTCACCCATGTCGCCTTCAATCTCGGCTTTGGGCACCAGCGCGGCAACAGAATCCACCACCACCATGTCCACGCCGCCTGAGCGCACCAGCATATCGCAGATTTCCAGCGCTTGCTCGCCTGTGTCGGGTTGCGACACCATCAAATCTTCCACTTTTACGCCGAGTTTGCGGGCGTAAACGGGGTCAAAGGCGTTTTCGGCATCAATAAACGCGCACACGCCGCCGATTTTTTGGCATTGGGCGATGGTTTCCAGGCAAAGCGTGGTTTTGCCTGATGATTCCGGCCCGAAAATTTCCACGATGCGCCCGCGCGGCAAGCCGCCTACGCCAAGGGCGAGGTCCAGCCCGAGCGAGCCTGTGGAGATGACTTGCAGCTCTTCTTGCGGCGTGCTGCCGTCCATTTTCATAATCGCGCCTTTGCCGAAGCTTTTTTCAATTTGGGCGAGGGCGGCTTTGAGCGCGGCGGCTTTGTCGGTGGGTTTATCGGTGTTTTTGTCGGATTTCTTTTCTGCCATGATTGGATTCTCTTGTTGCATAGGGTTTTTGACGGGGGCGGATTATCGCATAGTTTTCAGGCTGCCTGAAATGGGATTGTGCGGGGATGCTGCTTTCGCTTTGCTGTTTTATTTTCTACACAGGCTGAGCCTTGTTTAACGTTATGTGGTGATAAACCGTTGCCGTTCCATGCGCTACTGGAGCGTGCATGGTTTTCAGGCTGCCTTACGCGCGGTTTTCGGGGTCAAGCGCGGCGGTGGCTTCGCGCAGCCATTGCCATGCAAGGCGGTAGTGGTCGTCGAACGCGTCAAACAGCGTGTCTTCGCTCAACACGCTGTATTCGCCTTCGGTGCGCAGCGACACGGGCAGCCCGTCCGCCACGGCATTCGTGTATGCCATATATTCGGCGGCGTAAAACTTGTCCAGCTCCGTCATGATTTGCGCCGCCTGCCGCCATTGCTGCTGCGCGGCTTCAAGCTGGGGCAAGAGTTGCAGCCAGCGGCGGTATAGGGCTTGGATTTCGTCAATGCGCTGCTGCGCTTGTTCGGGGGTGAGGGGCATGGGGGTTCCTTTCTTTGCATAATTTGGCGGGGGCTACAATTTTAATTTTTTCGGATCAAAGGCGGTGGGGTCGTATTTTAAAATTCGCTTGGTGTAATAATCGGTTAGCTCGGCTAGTTCTTCTTGATAGGCGGGGTTATCGCGGTTGGATAGGATTGTTAGGATGTGAGCATAACCATACACGCCGCCGCAATTTTCAAATGCAGCATGGTTTGCGCCATCTACGCAGTGCGGCAGGCGAATTTTGGGTGGTTTAACCATCAAGGCTTCGCAGTAGATTTCATGCTCCCAGCTGTCGCCAAAGTCGTACACATAAAACAGGCTTTCGCCAACTTTTAATACTTTGTGTAATGGTGGCGCGGGCGGATATTTGCCGTTGTCATCGGGCTCAACCATGCTTCCATCTTCGTCCGATGGGGGATACAAGACTTCTCCCCAAGGGTCGCCTTGGCAGAATTGGAATAAGTGCTCGTGATTCCATTCAAAAGCGTTTTGGATAACATAATGCAAATTGTGTAAATCAAAATGCACGGGCACCAATATTCTGCGCCAAATATCGGGCTTGGAATCTATTAAGCGGATATGCAGTTGATAGACTAATGTTGCAGGCGTTCTTTTTGCCATGACGCTTCCTTAAATGATTGCGAGAAAAGGAAATTATCTCAAATTTATTAGCGATGGATAAAGGATTGCTTGCTGTTTTATTTTTTTATATTGCTCGCCCCGCTCCCTCGCATCGCACGCAAATTCTTCAACACATCTTCAATCGCGGGCTTGGCTGGCGCAGCTTGGGCGCAAATGGGGATTTGTTCTACGCTGGTGTAATAAGCGCGGCATTGGGCGGTGAAGTCGGCTTGCAGCTGTGGGTAGTAGGGGCTGTCCATAATCGGGTCGGAATAGGCGGAGAATTTGCTGGGGTAATAGTGATACATCAGCATCATCCAATCGCGGGCAGCCTGAATTTTGCCTGCGCGGTAGGCGGCAAAGGCGTAGCGTTGGGCGTTGGCATAGGGGCGGTAGCGCAGCGACTCGGCGGCTTCTTCTGCCCATGGCGGCACCGTTGCGCTGCTGGGGTCAAAATGGCTGATTAGCTGGAAATGGGCGTAGTAGCGGAGCATGGCGTTGTGGCGGGCGATGCGTTGCAAGCCGGCGATGTTTTTGGCTTGTTGCGCGGTGTTGCCGCCGCCGGCGGAAAATTGGCGCAAGTCTTGATACACGGTTGCGGTGTACACAATGCCTGCGCTCAATAGCGCGATTGCCAACGCGGTAGCGGCGTAAACCGTTTTCAGGCTGCCTACTGGCGGTTGGGCGGATGCTTTTGCCGATGCGGGCGCAAAGCCAATAAACAGGGCGAAGATGCTTAAAAAATAGATGTACCACAGCGGATATTCCAGCGCGCTGTGCACCAGTGAAACGCCCATCAGCGCGAGGATGAACACGCCCGCGGGCGCGTTGGCGCGTTGAAAGCAGCCGCGAATCGCCCAAAGCATGCCCAATAAAACCAAGGCGGTGCCTACAATGCCCATTTCAGCGAGCAGGTTGAGAAAGGAATTGTGGCTGTGGGTAAACAACACATCAGTTTCATACGGGCGGAAGGTGGTGGGGTAAACATTGGTTAAAAAACCATACAGCGGATAGCTGCCCCAGCCATGCCCAAACCACGGCGCGGATAGGAAAATTTGCCACGCTTTTTGCCATTCGTAGCCACGCCCCGAGCCGGCGATTTGCGAGCCGCTGCTGATGCGGTCTGCCGCGCTGGTGATTGTGCCTTCGCGGAACAAATCCAACACAGGCTCAACGGCAAATTGCCCCAGCAGCACCAATGCCGCCGCCAAGCCCAAGCCCCACACCGTGCGCGTGCTGAGGCAGCCTGAAAACAGGCGATACAACGGCAGCAGCACCGCCATCGCCAACACATAGCCAAAAATCGTGCGCGAACCCGTTAAGCCCATAGTCGCCGCAATCAACAGTATCAACGGCACGGCAACAAACCACGCCAAACGCCGTTGCGCCCAAAGCCAACCCGCCGCCAGCATGCCCCACATCAAATAATGGGCAAAATGGTTGCGCTGGGCAAGCTGCCCCTCCACAATGCCTTTGCGATACATCAACACGCCGTGGAATTTTCCTGCCAAATCAGTATATTGCAGCCAGCCCACCATCGCTTGCAACACCGCGCCCAGCAGCAGCGTGCCCGCCAACACCGACAACGCCCGCTCCGCGCCCAACCGCGCCATCCAACCACGGCACGCCCAGCACAGCAACGCCAATATCGCAAACGTCCACGCCACCATGTCGCTCATGCCCGTATAAACAAGCTGCATAACACGCGCCTGCGCCGCCCAAAAAACCGCCAGCGCCACAAAATAATACGATGCGGCGGGCGGGCGCGTTTTCAGGCAGCCTGAAAACAAGGTCAGCGCCACCAAAATCAAACCGCCCAGCAGCGAGCCCGCTTCCAAAAAGAAGCTGGGCAACGGCCCCACGCGCATAATGGAAAACGGCACGGCAACCGCAATCAGAAACAAGCCCAGCCAAAGCGGCAGCGTTTCTCGGGTAAACAAAGTATCGCGTTGAGACAAATCCATGCGTTTAATCTTTCTTTTTAAACTGTTTCAAATACAACAGGCAACACACAAAAAACGCCGCCGAAAGCACCGTTTCCACGCCCGCCAGCGCGCGGCTTAACGGCGTGGGGTCAAACCAGCGCATCACGCTTTCGCAAAAATACGCCAAAACCAGCATAGAGCAATATTGATAGGTGTACACCCGCCCGCGCAAAATCCCGCGCAATGGCAGCAGCAAGGGCAGCAGCTTAATCAGCAGCAACGCACGCCCCGTATGCAGCGGCGCAAACGCCCAATCCCACAGCAGCGTGAGCGCAATCAGCGCACACCAAGCGGCTTGCGCAAGCCAAAGAGAATAGGGCGGACGATTGTTGTTCATAAGAAAACCTTGTTGAGGCAGCCTGAAACGGGAAAAAGCGTTTTCAGGCTGCCTAATGTGTTTGTTATCAATCAGGCGCAACCAATCATCAGGCAGCCTGAAAAGCATACGGCGAACACGCAACCCATTTTAGCTACGCTGAACTGCGTTTCAGGCTGCCGTGTTATATAGATTGAAACCTTTGCAAAGGTTTCAGATTGGCAAGCAAATAAATATCGGATTTAACAATCCGACCCCATAATATCGCCAAAAAAAGCGCGGTATTATATCGCCCAGTTATAAAACAAAGTAACAGAAATTCTTTTATTTTCCCCCTATTCCCCCGTAACATAGCCCAATCGCAATTTTGCAAAACCAACCAAAGGACGCAATCATGGCCATCGCAGCAAACATCAACGCCTTAATCGGCAACACCCCCCTTGTTCAGCTTAACCAGCTCGCGCAAGGCTTGCCCGCCCGCGTGGCAGTTAAACTGGAATTTTTTAACCCCGCTGGCAGCGTGAAAGACCGCATTGCCATCGCCATGGTGGAAAGCGCCGAGAAAGCCGGTAAAATCAAAGCAGGCAGCACCATCGTGGAAGCCACCTCGGGCAACACAGGCATCGGCTTGGCGATGGTGTGCGCGGCAAAAGGCTACAAGCTGGCCATTGTGATGCCCGAAAGCATGAGCAAAGAGCGCAGAATGCTGCTGCGTGCCTACGGTGCAGAGCTGATTCTCACCCCCGCCGCCGAAGGCATGAGCGGCGCGATTGCCAAAGCCGAAGAGCTGGTGAAAAACCATCCCGACACCCACTTTATGCCGCGCCAGTTTGACAACCCCGCCAACCCCGAAATCCACCGCCAAACCACCGCCGAAGAAATCTGGCGCGACACCGACGGCAAAGTGGACATTTTCCTCGCCGGCGTGGGCACAGGCGGCACGCTCACCGGTGTGGGTGAAGTGTTGAAAGCGCGCAATCCCAACGTGCAGATTTATGCCGTGGAGCCCGCCAATTCGCCCGTGTTGAGCGGCGGCGAAAAAGGCGCGCACGCCATTCAAGGCTTGGGCGCAGGCTTTGTGCCCAGCATTTTGAACACTGGTGTTTATGGCAGCGTCATCACCGTAACCAACGAAGACGCGCTCGCCACCGCCCGCGCACTCGCCGAAAAAGAAGGCATTTTGGCGGGCATTTCATCAGGCGCGGCGGTATGGGCGGCGCTTGAACTGGCGAAAAAACCCGAAAACGCCGGCAAGCTGATTGTTACCGTGTTGCCCGATTTCGGCGAGCGTTATCTTTCCACCGCGCTGTATGCCGATTTGGCGTAATGCCCGTCATTAAAGGCAGCCTGAAAACGCCGTTTGCCCGTTTTCAGGCTGCTTTTTGTTTGCCCGATTTGGATGCGTGTGAACAAGCAGAGCGCGTTGAGGCAGGCGCATCGGCATCATCCTGTTTTCAGGCTGCCTGTTCATCCCGCCCAAGGCAGCCTGAAAATCCTGCCCATCCAACCCGCCCGCAAAACTTTGCGCTATTGCAAAAATAGGTTAATATTCCGCGTTAATAAGACTCGGAATATTACTCGGAGACCCAGCCATGATGAAAAAAGCCCTTACATTAAGCCTGCTCGCCATCGCGTTGAGCGCGTGCCAAAGCGGATTCAACAGCGGCCGCACGCCATCGAGCAGCGTTTCCGCCGCAGGTTTTAGAATGAAATCCAGCCATTATTCCGATGTGGCGAAAATCCGCGCCGAAGCCAACCGCTTGGGCACGCAAGTGCGCGAAGGCAAGCTCACCAAAGTGCAGGCCGCGCAGCATTTGAACCGCTTCCGCTTGGATTTGGTGGGGCATAACAATGTGGACGACAGCGTGTATGAAGTGTATCTGCGCTCCGCTGTCGACAACCAACGCGGCAGCATCACCGCGCAACAGCAACGCGCCTATGTGGAAAACGCGCTCAAAGGCTGGCAGCAACGCTGGTCGTCCATGCACGAAAAACCGAACAACCCCGCGTTCACCAACTTCCTGTTGGAATTTATGGGCATGAAACCATTGCAATAAATCGCGCATTTGATACAATGCCGACCAATTTGATTGACTCCGCAAGCCGCATTTCAGATGTGGCTTGCCTTTTTATTGATACCTAAAACTCATTTTCAGGCTGCCTCATCATGTTCCGCAAAGGCAGCCTGAAAACCAAAATCTCATCGGAGTAACACGAACATGCAAAAAATCCCTTTAACCGTTGCGGGCGCAGAAAAGCTCAAAGCCGAATTGCAACAGCTCAAAAGCGTTGCCCGCCCCGAAGTCATCGCCGCCATCGCCGAAGCGCGCTCGCATGGCGATTTATCGGAAAACGCCGAATACGAAGCCGCCAAAGACCGCCAAGGCTTTATTGAAGGGCGCATCGCCGAGCTGGAAAGCAAGCTCTCGCACGCGCAAATCATCGACCCCAAAGAAATCCACGCCGAAGGCAAAATCGTGTTTGGCGCAACGGTAACCGTGTCTGACTTGGAAACCGACGAAGAAGCCACCTATCAAATCGTGGGCGACGACGAAGCCGACATCAAAATCGGCAAGATTTCGGTGAACTCGCCCATCGCCCGCGCCATGATTGGCAAAGAAGAAGGCGACGTTGCCGAAGTGCAGGCTCCCAGCGGCGTGCGCGAATACGATATTTTGAACGTGCAATACATTTAACAGCGCACACTCAGCCCAGCCCTTGTTTGCCCGCAAGGGCTTTTGGCATTTTCAGGCTGCCTATATAATCCCGCATCAACCAAATTAACCTGCCAGAGCGCATTCATGAAACTTTTTCAACGCATCTTCGCCACCTTTTGCATGGTCATCATCTGCGGCATATTCGTTGCCAGCTTTGCCTTTTGGGTCATCCAAAACCGCCTGTCGGAAACCCACACCCAGCAAGCCCGCAACATGGAAACCGCCCTGCTCGCCAACGCGCTGGTAACCTTCCAAACCCAAGGCGCGCAAGCCACGCGCGAGCTGTTGCAACGCTGGCAGATGCCCACCGCGCAAAACATCTACATCATCACAGGCAGCACGGGTTCCGACATCCTCAACCGCAGCATTCCCGCCGGCGAGATTGAACACGCCTACGATTTCGCGCTTAAAAATCCGTCGTCCAACCAATCGCTTATCTATCTTGACCCCTACGGCGAAGAATATCTGTTTTTCATCCGCAATTTTGACAAACCGCGCATAGAACGCCTGCCCACCTTTATGATTCCGGGGCTGCCGATTGCCCCCGTGTGGCACGAATTCATCGTGTTCGGCGGCGTGCTCATCATCGGCTTGCTGCTGGCGTATATCCTTGCCAGCAACATTTCCAAACCCATCCGCATCCTTGAACACGGCATGAACCGCCTTGCGGCAGGCGAACTTAACGCCCGCGTATCGCAGCAGCTGGACGACCGCAAAGACGAACTCTCCAACCTCGGCATCCAATTTGACAAAATGGCGGCGCAGCTGCAACAACTCGTTGAAAAAGAACGCCATCTGCTGCACCACGTTTCCCACGAAATGCGCTCGCCGCTTGCCCGCATGCAAGCCATTGTGGGGCTGATTCAAGCCCGTCCCGAAAAGCAGACCGAATACATCACGCGGCTGGAAAACGAACTCACCCGCATGGACGACCTTGTGGGCGAATTGCTTACCCTATCGCGCCTAGAAACCGCCAACATCCCCATGGAAAAAGAGCCGCTGGCGATTGTGCCGTTTATGCAGCAACTGATTGAAGACAGCCAAGACGTTGCCGCACAAAACAACGATACCCTGCTGCTGGACACAGGCAGCCTGAAACCCACCACCAAGCTAGAAGCCAACGAAAGCTATCTGTATCGCGCGCTGGATAACGTGATTCGCAACGCCATGAAATACAGCCCGCAAGGCAGCACCATCCGCGTTATCCTGCACGAAGACCGCCGCAACATCCACATCGTCATCATCGATAACGGGCCGGGCATCAAACCCGAGCAGTTGCCGCACATCTTCACCGCGTTTTACCGCGCCGACAGCAGCAACAACACCTCGGGCACAGGCTTGGGGCTGGCGATTACCAAACACATTGCCGAGCAGCACCACGGCAAACTCATCGCCGAAAACGTGCAGCCCAACGGCTTGAAAATGCACTTTATCCTGCCCAAGCTCGGCAAACAAAAAGCCCCCAAAAAAGACAACCACGAGCCCGCCGAAAGCAACCGTCAGGCAGCCTGAAAATCCATCCGCAGCCATCCTGTCGGCGGCATCCGGTTTTCAGGCTGCCTCAGATACGCCGGACCGCGCACAAACGCACTCCCCATCCCCAAAGGAACCCGCCATGTATTTCCTGCTTTCCCCCGCCAAAAACCTCAACGAAAGCCACGAATTCACCCCCAAATTCTATTCCACCCCGCCGCTGCTCAACCACGCCGCAGAGCTGATGCACACCCTGCGCCAACTCGCCCCGCAGCAAATCGCCGAGCTGATGCACGTTTCCGACAAAATCGCCCTGCTCAACACCGAGCGCAACCAAAACTGGCAGCCCCCGTTCACGCCCGACAACGCCAAACTCGCCCTCTATCTATTTAACGGCGACGTATACGACGGCATCGCCCCCCGCAGCCTCGCCGAAGAACACATCAGCTACATCCACAACCACGTCCGCATCCTATCAGGGCTATACGGCATCCTGCGCCCGCTGGATTTAATGCAGCCCTACCGCCTAGAAATGGGCACCGCCCTTGCCAACCCGCGCGGCAAAAATCTCTACGAATTTTGGGGCGACATCATCACCGAACGGCTCAACAGCACACTGCAATGCGCCGAAGACAACATCGTTATCAACCTCGCCTCGCAAGAATACTTCAAAGCCATCCAGCCCAAAAAACTCAACGCCCGCATCATCACCCCCGTGTTCCAAGACGAAAAAGACGGCAAATACAAAATCATCAGCTTCTACGCCAAACGCGCCCGTGGCTTAATGGTGCGCTACGCCGCACAACACGCCATAGAAAACGCCGAGCAGCTGAAAAACTTTGACCTGGACGGCTACCGATACAACGCCGCCGCCTCCAACGAAAACGAATGGATATTCCAACGCCGCGCGCAGGAGAGGGCAGCCTGAAATCTTCGCAAAACCGTAGGTCGGGCATGGATGCCCGACGTTTTTTTGTTGCGGCATACACGCAGGCTGCCTTGATAATAGGCAGCCTGAAAACGTTAAAACAAACCGGCTTGCTGCGGATTGGGCGCGGAGGCGTTTTCAGGCTGCCGCAGCATATAGCGGGCAATCCAGTTGAAAAAATCGGCGGAAATTTCAAAATGCCCGTAGCGCAGCATGCCGGCGTATCGCTGCCATTCGCGGTGTTGGCGGGCGATGCTGAGCGGGCAATCGCGCGCAATCTCGGCATAGGCGACATTGCGGCGAAAGGGGATGAAGTCGGCGCTCATTTGAAACGGGTAGGCTTGGTCGTCGGCAATCTGCCCGACTGCGGTAAAGGCTTGCAGCTTTTCGTTGCCGTGCAAACGGATTTTGGGGCTGTAATACAGCAGCCAGTCGCCACGCTGCATGCGGTTGAGCGGGGCGGCTTTGCCGTGGCAGACTTGGCAGAAGCCGCCTGCCACGCCGCGCAAAACGTGTTCTTGGCAAACCGTGCCAATCCAGTATTTCATGTTTGCTCCTGCGGTGGGGTGGATGGGAAACGGTGTTTCAGGCTGCCTTTTAGGGTTGATTGAAGTTGCGATGATACGGCGTTGCCGCCTTGTCTCATTTTCTAATCAACCCTAAAAGGCAGCCTGAAACACCGTGTTGCAATGATACGCGCGGGGTGTGTCAGTTTGTGTCAGCAGTCTTTGGCGCGGATGTTTTCGCGTTGCTGCCATTGGCGCAGCAAGAGTTCGTGCGGCGTGGAGCTGGGGCTGCCAAGGGCGATGCTTTGGATGCGGTCGCAGCGGAAATGGCGGAAGTCTTGCCGTTGCTCGCACCATGCGGCCAGCAGGCGCACTTCGGGGAAATAGCCCAGCGCGATGGGCTGGATTTGGCGGCGGCTGGGGTTGCCGTGTTGGTCGGTGTAGCCGATGATGAGGCGGCGGTTTTCGCGCAGGGCTTGGCGGATGGGGGCAAGGGCGCGGATTTCTGCTTCGCTGTATTGCGGCGCGGGGCTGATGGAAAACTGCGCGTTGGCGGCGGTGTGGGACAGCCACGGCGGCAGCACGCTGCGGATTTTGGTGAGCGCGTGTTCGGCAGCTTGGGCGAGGGTCGGCTCGGTGTGCCCCGCTGCCCAGCGTATGCCGATGATGATGGCTTCCAGCTCGCTTTGGCTGAACATCAGCGGCGGCAGTTGGCTGTGGTCGCTGTGCAGCTGGTAGCCGATGCCTGCTTCGCCGCGAATGTCTGCGCCTTGCGCGCGCAGGGTGTCGATGTCACGGTAGAGCGTGCGCGGGCTGATGCCCAGCTCGGCGGCAAGCTCGGCGGCGGTGGCGGGGCGTTTGCTGCGGTGGCGCAGGATGTGGAGCAGTTGGAGCAGGCGGGTGGATTTGGTCATGGCGGTTTCAAGTTCAACGGGATGGGTAAAACGGGAGGGTGAGCGGCGCAACCACGGCTGGTGATTTTCAGGCTGCCTATGCCAAGGCAGATTTTATCGCTGCTTGGCGTAGCATGGCGCGCGGCATCGCCACCCCGATTGCCGCCCGCATTGTACCGCGCACCCCCGAGGCAGCCTGAAAACACGCAACGCGCGTTTGGGCATCGCGCAATCCGCGCAATCCCTTATTCAACTATATTCAACTATAATCCGCCTTTCCCATTGTTCCCCAAAGCCCATCATGACCGAATCCCTCACACTCGCCCCGCGCCGGCTCAAAGCGCACAACACCGTTGCCCTGCCCGGTTCAAAAAGCATCAGCAACCGCACCTTGCTGCTGGCGGCTTTGGCAGACAACGCCTGCGAAATCCGCTCGCTGCTCAAATCAGACGACACCGACCGCATGCTGGAAGCCCTTGCCGCATTGGGCATCAAGCTGGAAACCACGCCATCAGGCAGCCTGAAAATCCAAGGCAGCGGCGGCGCATTCCCTGTAAAACACGCCGATTTGTTTTTGGGTAACGCGGGCACGGCGTTTCGCCCGCTTACCGCCGCGCTGGCGATTTTGGGCGGCGATTATCATCTGCACGGCGTGCCGCGCATGCACGAACGCCCGATTGGCGATTTGGTGGACGCGCTGCGCTTGGCGGGGGCGCGGGTGGATTATTTGGGCAACGCGGGCTTTCCGCCGCTGCGCATCCATGAACGCGCGGATAACGGCATGCGCCAGATTCCGATTAAGGGCAATGTGTCCAGCCAATTTCTCACCGCGCTGCTGATAGCGTTGCCGCTCACGGGCGAGGCATTTGAAATCCGCGTGGCAGGCGAGCTGATTTCCAAGCCGTATATTGATATAACCTTGAATTTAATGAAACAATTTGGCGTGAGCGTGGCAAATCAGTCGCATCAGGTTTTCAGGCTGCCTGAAAACGCGCGTTACCATGCGCCACAGGTGGTGAACGTGGAAGGCGATGCGTCCAGCGCGAGCTATTTTTTGGCGGCGGGCTTGATTTCAGGCTGCCCCGTGCGCGTAACAGGCTTGGGGCGGAACGCGATTCAGGGCGACGTGGCGTTTGCGCACGAACTGGAAAAAATCGGCGGGACGGTGCAATGGGGCGACGATTTTATTGAAGTTTCCCGCGCGGCGGGGCAAGCCGTGTTGCCGTTTGACTTGGATGCCAACCACATCCCCGATGCCGCGATGACGCTGGCGGTGGTGGCGCTGGCAACGGGCGCGCCCTGCCGCATCCGCAACATCGCCTCTTGGCGCGTGAAAGAAACCGATCGCATCGCCGCGATGGCAACCGAGTTGTGCAAGCTGGGCGCAACCGTGCGCGAAGACCCCGATGCCATCCGCATCACGCCGCCCGCCGCGCTCACGCCCAACGCCGCGATTGATACGTATGACGACCACCGCATGGCGATGTGTTTCTCGCTGGTGTCGCTGATGGGCGTGCCGATTATCATCAACGACCCCAAATGCGTGGGCAAAACGTTTCCGCAGTATTTTGATGTGTTTAATGCGTTGAGCGCGTAGCATAGAGACAGCCTGAAAGTTTGTTTTCAGGCTGCCTATCCACTATATTCCCCCTTTCTCCACCCACCCCAAAGGTCTCCCCATGAACCAACCCCTCTCCGCCGTCCTGCTTGCCGTTCTCGCCGCGCCCACCCTTGCCGCCCCCGCGCCTTTGAAAACATCGTGTATGTTCTAAAACCCGCCGACACCCGTTACCAAACGCTGAACGTTTACATTCCCGAAGCCTATTTTTCAGGCGGCAGCATTGACGGCTACACCGCGCAAACCGCCCCCATCTTCTTCCCCAACAACATCGGCGGCTATATGCCCGCCACCGCAGGGCAGCCTGAAAACGACCAACGCGCAGGCGGCAAGCCCAACGCCATTATGCTCGCCCTATCCAAAGGCTATGTGGTTGCCAGCGCAGGCGCACGCGGGCGCACCGAAGCCAACGGGCACGCCCCCGCCGCCATCGTCGATTTAAAAGCCGCCGTGCGCTACCTCAAAGCCAACGACCAAGCGATGGCAGGCGATGCCAACAAAATCATCAGCAACGGCACCTCCGCAGGCGGCGCACTCTCCGCCCTGCTTGGCACCAGCGGCGGCAGCAAAGACTACGAACCCTATTTGCGCCAACTGGGCGCAGCCCGCGCCAACGACACCATTTTCGCCGTGTCCGCCTATTGCCCCATCACCAACCTAGAATACGCCGATGCCGCCTACGAATGGCAGTTCAACGGCGTAAACGACTACCAAAAAATAGACATCTCCATGCTGGACTACAAAGTAGAACGCAAGCTGGTAAAAGGCACGCAAACGCCCGCGCAAATCCAGCTTTCAGGCAGCCTGAAAGCCCTGTTTCCCGCCTATGTAAACAGCCTGAAACTCAAAAACGCGCAAGGCACGCCGATGACTTTGGATGCCAACGGCAACGGCACGTTCAAAACCGAAATGGAAGCCATGCTGCTGCAATCGGCGCAAAAAGCATTAGACAACGGCAAAGATTTATCCGACCAAACATGGCTCACCATCCAAAACGGCAAAGCCATCGCCGCCGACTTTGCCGCCTACGCCCAATTTGTCGGACGGCAAAAAACCGCGCCCGCGTTTGACGGCGTAGATTTGTCCACAGGCGAAAACCAGCTTTTCGGCGACGCGCGCACCGACAAAAAACACTTCACCGCGTTTAGTCTCAAAAACAGCACCGTAGCAGGCAGCCTGAAAGCCGATGCCCACACCGTCAAGCTGATGAATGCCATGAACTACACCAGCCCTACGCAGCACTACCGCATCCGCGTAGGCGAAAACGACCGCGACACCTCGCTGGCAATCGGCTTACTCTTATCGCTCAAACTGAAAAACAGCGGCAAAAACGTGGACTACGCCCTGCCATGGGGCGTGCCACACAGCGGCGATTACGATTTAGACGAACTGTTTGCATGGATGAAAAGCGTGGCGATGAAGTAAGCACGCATCAAGGCAGCCTGAAATGTGCCGTGCTTCATTTTCAGGCTGCCTATGCCCCCGCAAAAGGCAGCCTGAAACGGTATAATCCCCCGCCATTGCCATCCCCCAGCCCCCTTTTTCAGGCTGCCCACCATGACACTCAACCAAATCACCCTAATCGGCGTAGGACTAATCGGCGGCTCGTTTGTGCTGGATTTGAAACGCCAACGCCTTGTCCGCACCGTTATCGGCATCGACACCCGCCCCGCCAATCTGGAACGCGCCCTCGAACGCCGTGTGATAGACACCGCCGCCAGCCAAATCACCCCGCAAGCCGTCCGCAACAGCGATTTGGTGCTCATCGCTACTCCCGTTGCCGCGCTGCCCGCCATCTGCCAAGCCCTCGCCCCGCTGTTATCCGCCCGCACCATCGTCAGTGACGTGGGCAGCACCAAGCAATCCGCCCTCGCCGCCTTTGCCCAGCACCTGCCGCAGCACTATCCCCGCTGCGTCGCCGGCCATCCCATCGCCGGCTCAGACCGCAGCGGCGCGCTGGCGGCGCGGTTCGGGCTATACCAAGGCAAAAAGCTCATTCTCTGCCCGCACGAACAACAAGACAGCGGCAGCCTGAACACCGTCGCCGCGCTGTGGCAAAGCATCGGCGCGCAAGTCCACCAAATGACCGCCGCCGAACACGACCGCATCTTCGCCGCCGTGTCGCATTTTCCGCACCTGCTCGCCTTCGCCTATGTGCACCAAATGCTGGACCACCCGCAAGGCGCGCGTTATCTCCAATTCGCAGGCAGCGGCTTTCGCGACTTCACCCGCATCGCCGCCAGCAGCCCCGAAATGTGGCGCGACATCGCCCTTGCCAACCGCGACAGCCTGTTGCAGCTCATCGGCGAACAAAAACAGCAGTTAGACAAATTGGAACGCAGCCTGAAAAACCGCAACGCGCAAGAACTGCACGACTATTTTCAGGCTGCCCAACAGCTGCGCGAAGAATGGGGCGACACGCATTAGTGGCAGCCTGAAAACGCAAAATGGCGCGGCGGCGGTTCGCCAACATCGCCCACCTGAAATCTTTGCCAAACCTAAAATAAAAAAATTCCCGCTTGCGCGGACATGACGGCATTTCTTGTTTTGAGCTTCTCAACGCAGGCGGCTGTTAAGGCTTTACAGTTAGCCAAAATAACAACGGCACAAATAGGGTGTGTGGCTCTGCCACGCACGCGGTTTGCAAAATCTTCTGAGCCCAAGTGCGTGCCTGTGGCGCACACTCTACACGCTGATGGAATTAGATATTTCTTTGGTTTATTCCACTATACAAAGATTTCAGGCTGCCTTTGGGTGCTTAGATTGAGGCAGCCTGAAAACAAGATTTACGCCATTTTCAGGCTGCCTAAAACCTTCACAATCCATTACAATCCCACCCCACCATTTCCCCCAGCACCCGAAAGGATACCCCACATGACAGCAAAAATCGCCATCCTACGCGGCGACGGCATCGGCCCCGAAATCATCGCCCAAGCCGTGCGCGTGTTAGATAAACTCATCGAGCAAGGGCTGGACGCGCAATACCAATACGCCCCGCTCGGCGGCGAAGCCTACGACCAATACGGCGCGCCCTATCCCGAGTTCACGCAAAACCTGTGCCGCGCCGCCGATGCCGTGCTGCTGGGCGCAGTCGGCTCGCCGCAATACGACACGCTGGAACGCCCGCTGCGCCCCGAACGCGGGCTGCTCGCCATCCGCAAAGACCTCAACCTCTTCGCCAACCTGCGTCCCGCCGTGTTGTACAAAGAACTCGCCAACGCCTCCACGCTCAAACCCGAAGTCGTCGCAGGGCTGGACATCCTCATCGTGCGCGAGCTCACGGGCGACATCTACTTCGGCGAACCGCGCGGCATCCGCACGCTGGAAAACGGCGAGCGCGAAGGCTTCAACACCATGCGGTACAGCGAAAGCGAAATCCACCGCATCGCCCACGTTGCCTTTCAGGCTGCCCAAAAGCGCAACAAAAAAGTCTGCTCCGTAGGCAAAGCCAACGTGCTGGAAACCACCGAACTGTGGCGCGAAATCTTTGACGAAGTGGGCAAACAATACCCCGATGTGGAACTCTCGCACATGTATGTGGACAACGCCGCCATGCAGCTGGTGCGCGCGCCCAAACAGTTTGACGTCATCGCCACGGGCAATATCTTCGGCGACATTTTGAGCGACCAAGCATCCATGCTCACCGGCTCCATCGGCATGCTGCCCTCCGCCTCGCTGGATGAAAACGGCAAAGGGCTGTACGAACCCTCGCACGGCTCCGCGCCCGACATCGCAGGGCAAAACCAAGCCAACCCGCTGGCGACCATCCTGTCGCTCGCCATGCTGCTGCGTTACAGCCTGAACGACGAAGCGCGCGCCGTGCAAGTGGAAACCGCCGTGCAGCGCGTGCTGGAACAAGGCTACCGCACCGGCGATATTTTTGAAGCAGGCGCAAAACGGGTGTCGTGCAGCGAAATGGGCGATGCCGTGTTAGCCGCGTTGTAAGCCACGCCGAACCGAACCAATAGCGAGGCAGCCTGAAAACCCGTTTTTGCTTCACCCGTTTTCAGGCTGCCTCCCGTTCCCTCACTCCAAAGGAATCCCCATGAAAAAACTGCTTATCGCCACTTTGCTCGCCGCCGCGCTCAGCGCGCAAGCCGCCCCCCCAGCAACCGCGCTGCCCATCCCCGCCGCCGCAGCAGAAGTCGCCCGCCAATCCGAAGCCGACAGCGCCAAGCTGGTCGCCCAAGCCGAAACCCGCACGCTCGCCTACTACGATGCCGAGGGCAACGAAACGCCGCAAGCCAGTGCGGGCGGTTTCTACCGCATGCTCATCGGGCGCACCGCCGACGGCAAAGCCGTTATCCAAGACTTCTACCAAGACAGCAAAACCAAACAAATCGACCCCGTTGTCATCCCCGACGACAAAGACCTGAAAAACTTTGACGCGTTTGTTGCCGCCGACGGACGCATGGTGTGGTACACGCCCGAGGGCGAAGTGCTGAAATTCCAAGACATCAAAAACCACCAAGGCACCGCAACGGGACACTACGAAAACGGTAAGCTGGCGTTCAAAACCGAATACACCGGCCACACCCTGCGCATCCAAATGTACCACGACAACGGCAAACTCGCGTTTGACGGCTCGGGCAGCCACGACAGCAGCAAAGTCAAATTCAAAATCATCGGCAGCACGGGCAAAGTGCTTGCCGACAGCGAGAAAAAAATCAAAGCGTCGGGCAAAAACGCCGAAGAAGCCGCCGACATTCTGATGCGCGTGCGAAAATTCAACGAAGACTGATGCCGGCGCATCATCCCCAAACGATTTGTCCGCTTTTCCATTTTCAGGCTGCCTCTAAGCATTTGGGCAGCCTGAAAAGCCTAAAACCCACCCCTTTTCCATCACGTTCTCCATGCTTTTTGACCTCACCCGCTATTCCCCCGCCGATTTCAAACATGAAACCCGCCAGTTGCTCGCCCTCGCCATCCCCATGATGCTCGGGCAAATCGCCACCGTTGCCATCGGCGTGGTGGACACCGCCATGTCGGGCGCGGCGGGCAAAGACGACCTCACCGCCGTGGCGCTGGGTAGCTCGGTGTTCTCCACCCTGTTCATCACCTTTATGGGCATTATGGCGGCGCTCAACCCCATCATCGCCCAGCAGCACGGTGCGGGCGGCACGCACGAAGTCGGCGAAACGGGGCGGCAAGGCGTGTGGTTCGGGCTGCTGCTGGGCATTCTTGGCATGGCGGTTTTGTTCGCGCTCATCATCCCGCTGCAAAACTATCTGGACATGAGCGCACACATCAAAACCATGTTCGCCCGATACCTCGGCATCGTCGCGCTCGGGCTGCCCGCCGCGCTAATCTACCGCGCCCTGCACGCCTACGCATCCAGCCTGAACAAACCGCAGCCCATCATGTGGATTAACTGGGCGGCGCTGCTGCTCAACATCCCTTTAAACTACCTGTTCATTTTCGGCGCGGAAGGCACCGCCGACCTCGCCGAGCGTTTTCAGGCTGCCCCTGCGCTCATTGCATGGCTGCGGCAGCTGCCTGTTCCCGCGCTCGGCGGCGTGGGCGCAGGCGTGGCCACCACCATCGTGTTTTGGTTCAGCACCTTCGCGCTTGCCGTGTACATCGCCAAAAGCCAAGACCTGCGCCGCTTCGGCTTCACCCAACGCTTTTGCCTTCCCAATTGGCGTACGCAAAAAAACATCGCCAATCTGGGCTGGGCGATTGGGCTGTCGTATTTTTTGGAAGCTAGCTTGTTCACCTTTATCGTGTGGCTGATTGCCGATTTGGGCGAAAACCACGTTGCCGCGCAGCAAATCGTGCTGAGTTTGAGCAGCGTGATTTACATGATTCCGCAAGCCATCGGCTCCGCCGCCACCGTGCGCATCGGCTATGCCATCGGGCGCAAACAGTTTGCCCGCGCCCGTTATATTTCGGGCGTTGCCATTGTGTGCGGCTGGATTTTGGGCGCGTGCACCCTCGTTGCCCTGCTGGTTTTCAGGCTGCCTTTGGCGAAAATCTACACCCAAGATGCCGCCGTGCTCACGCTCGCCGCCAGCCTGATTGTGTTTGCCGGCGTGTTCCAAGTGTTTGATTTCACCCAATGCATCGCTTCCTACGCCCTGCGCGGTTACAAAATCACCCGCGTGCCGATGATTATCCACGCCGTCGCCTTCTGGTGCTTGGGGCTGGTTTTGGGCTACATCCTCGCCCACGCCGCTCACATGGGCATTTACGGCTTTTGGACGGCGCTCATCATCTCCCTCGCCAGCGCCGCCGCCGCTCTGGTATGGTATTTGGAACAACGCAGCCGCTTGGCAAAACACGATCGGAAAGCATGAACGGCAGCCTGAAAAACACAACCGTTTGGTCGCCGTTCTGTGCGCCAAACGGTTTTTTGTTGGATGAAACCTTTGCAAAACCGGCAACCGATGGAGCATCGGCGGCTTGCCGACATCATGCCAACCCGTAAAGCCCTATTGAATTCACCCTTTGGCAACGAGCCGTCGCCGTTGCATTTAGGTTTCAGGCTGCCCCCAAAGTTTGCGCCCAACCACCAACCGCGCCCCCATAACCAAAGGCAGCCTGAAAACGCGTTCCCCCGTTTTCAGGCTGCCTTATCTGTTGTTTACTTGGCTTATTGTTCCAGCGCCTTCAAAGAAACCGCGCCCACATCGTCAAACACCGATGTCCCTTTGAAATTGTTGATTTTCTCGTTATCCGAAGCGTCAATTTCAATTTCGCTGCCCTCTGGCAACACTTCATCCTGCTGCTCGTCAGGGCGCACCGACATACCACCATAAGGCTCAGTTAAATCAGCCGAGCCGCTTTTCCACGCGATAGAAGCCAGGCTGCCCTGAATGCGCGCGCCTTTTGCCGAGCAAGTCAGGCAAACGGGTTTCGCCGCCTGCGCCTTAATCACCGCGTCGATTTTGGCGGTGCTGACGGTGCGCCCGTTTGCCTCGCCCCAAGCGGCGATGCTTTGTTTTAGCGTGCTGGTTTTCAACGCGCCTTTTTTATACGGGTCGCGGAACACCGCCAGCCACAAATTGCCCGCGTCGTCTTGGTTCAGCGCGATGCGCTCGTAGCTCACCGTGGCGGGCGAGCCGGTGTGGATGGTTTTGGCGAATTCCAGCGCGTCGGGCGATTTCATGCGCACGCAGCCGTGGCTCACCACCCCTGGCACGCTGGCGGGATTGCTGGTGCCGTGGATGCCCAAGCCCAGCTTGGGATTGCCCAAGCGCACAAACACAGGGCCCAGCGGGTTTTTCGGGCCGGGCGGCACCGATTTCACCCCGTCGCCGCGTTCTTTTTGGATGGACAGCGGGATGTGCCAAGTGGGGTTAAACGCTTTCGCGCCGATTTTGTGTTCGCCAATATTGGTTTGCGACATCGCTTTGCCCACGCCCACCGGATAAACCTTTTTCAGGCTGCCGTCTTTAAACAAAAACAGGCGTTGCTGCGGGATGTTAATCACCACTTGATAGCCCGCTGCGGCAGGCGCGACATCGGGCACGGGAATGGTTTGCGCCGCGAAAGCGGGAGAAGCGAGCGCCACCGCGCCCAAGCTCAGTAAAGCGTATTTATTCATATAGTTTTTAAGATGAAACGTACAAACAAAAGAGTTCGCCATGATACGCTAGTTGAGCGCAGTTTTATGCGAAAATAAGCGTTTATATTAGTGAACAATTTTAATTGTTGCAGCAACACAACATTTCACATCACCATGAACCCTGCCTACATCACTTCTTTAGATTATGAATCGCGCGGCGTTGCCAAGCTCAACGGAAAAACCATCTTTGTAAACAACGCGCTGCCGCAAGAAATCGCGCAAATTCGCATCACGCAAGATAAAGCCCATTTTGCCGAAGCACAAGTTGAGCAAATTGTCCAGCCATCGCCCTATCGGCGCGCGCCCGCTTGCCCGCATTATGGCGACTGCGGCGGCTGCACGATGCAACACGTTGAATTTACGGCGCAAGTTGCCATGAAGCAGCGCGTGTTTGAAGAGCAGTTGCAGCGCATTGGCAAGGTGCAGCCTGAAAGCCTGTTGCCGCCTGTTTACGGCACGCCGTGGCATTACCGCAGCCGCACGCGTTTGGCGGTGCACACCAGCGCGAACGGCAAGGTGGTTTTGGGCTACCAAGCCAAGCGCAGCCACAAAATTGTGGGCATCAACCAATGTTTGCTGCTGCCCGAGCACGTTTCAGGCTGCCTCGGCATCATCCACGATGCGCTGCAAGATATGGTGAATGTGCAGCCAAAAGTAGGCATTCGCAGCGTGGAAATCAGTGTGGGCGAGGGGGTTACGGCGGTGAACATCGTCAGCCAAAAAAGGCAGCCTGAAAACGTGTTGTGCGCGCTTTCAGGCTGCCTCAATCGCGGCGCGGGCGGTAAAACAGTTTGGCAAGTGTGGCAACAAATAGGCAACGCGAAACCGCAAGCCGTGTCGCCGCACGATGCGCCGCCGCTGGTTTTCAGGCTGCCTGAGTTTGGCTTGACCATGCCGTTTCAGCTGGGCGATTTCACCCAAATCAACCTGCCGCTCAACGAGATTATGGTGGCGCGCGCGGTGCGTTATCTTGACCCGCAGCCGCACGAGCGCATCGCCGATTTGTTCTGCGGGCTGGGCAATTTCACGCTGCCGCTGGCAAAGCGCGCTGCCGAAGTAGTCGGCATTGAAGGCAGCGCCGCCCTCACGCAACGCGCTGTTGCCAACGCCCGCGCAAACGGCTTGCCGAACGCGCAATTTGCCAGCGCCGATTTGTTCGCCGCCACGCCCGAAACCCTCGCCGCGCTGGGGCGGTTTGACAAAATGCTGCTGGACCCGCCGCGCGCGGGCGCGTTTGCCGTGGTGCAAGCCTTGCACGCGCCGTATTTGCCGCAGCGCATTGTGTATATTTCGTGCAACCCCGCCACGCTGGCGCGGGATGCGGCGGTGTTGGCGAGCAAAGGCTATCGCTTTGCCACGGCGGGGATGATGAATTTGTTTCCGCAAACCAGCCATGTGGAAGCGATTGGCGTGTTTGAACGGGTGTAGGCAGCCTGAAACGGCTTGACGGCTTTTCAGGCTGCCTCCTGATGGCGCGGTAAGACAGCCTGAAAACGCAGATAAAACGATAACAGCGCATCGCCAAATAATCGCCAAACACCATTCCACCCATTTTCAGGCTGCCTCAGCCGCGCAATATTAAGGCAGCCTGAACCCCCACCCATCCACAAGGAACCCCCATGAAAAGCAGCGCACGCAACCAACTCACCGGCACCATCCACCGCATAGAAGACTTTTCAGGCTGCCTCAGCATCGCCGTGCAATGTGGCAGCCATCTAGTGTACAGCCACATCAGCCCGCTCGCCTACCGCAGCCTGAAACCCCAAATCGGGCAAACCGCCGTGGTGCTGTTTAAAGCCAACGCCATCACCCTGTTCACCGAAATCCACCCGCTGCGCCTTTCCGCCGAAAACAGCCTAGAAGCCCGCGTAGAAGCCATAGAACAAGGCGCAGTAAACAACATCGTGCGCCTGCGCACCGACGACGGCTTCACCCTCGCCGCCGCCATCACGCTCAACAGCAGCGAAAGCCTAGACATCCGCGCAGGGCAACGCATCACCGCCGTGTTTTTAGCCAGCCAAACCATGCTCGCGATTTTGTAAACAAGCGCAGCGAGGCAGCCTGAAAACCCAGTCGTAGGCTGTGCAGCTTGCTGCGCACACCGTTCACGCATCCCCTCAATTTACCCTTGCCCATTTTCTCCTTAACCATTTTCAGGCTGCCTCAAAGCATGCTTTATCTTTTGCCAGAGCAGGCGTTTCGCCGCCTACCACGAGCAGGGGCAAGCCCCTGCACCCCAGCGTAGCCCCACCCTCGCTAGCCGACCCAAAGGCAGCCTGAAAAACAAAACCGCTTGGTGTTCTACCATGCAGTTTTTTTACTGGATAGATTGCCTTTCAGGCTGCCTAATTTATCAGATACGGTTGATGCTACTGCTCCCTCCCCTACACCCAACGCTAACCACAAAGCAGTAACCCAAAGCGTGATATGCAGTACAACGCACATTTCAGCCCAAACCAATTTTAGCTACTCTAATCTGAACTTAATTTCAGGCTGCCTAACCCCTACCCATCTAATCCAAAAGAACTACCCCACCTCCTCCCCCATTCCACCAATACCCAAGCCTCCACCTTTGCACTACGCTACGCCCTTTTCCCCCAAACGAACTAGCTCATTAGCTAATCAGAAAGAAAGACAAACCATGAAAAAATCCCTAATTGCCGCCTTGCTCCTAGCCGCCAGCGCGTTCGCCCAAGCCGAAGACATCACCGTTTCCGCTGCCGCCAGCCTTAAAGAAGCGTTCACCGACATCGCCCGCCAATACGAAAAACAATATCCCGATGCCAAAATCAAACTGAACACCGCCGCATCCGGCACGCTGCTGCAACAGCTCGCCCAAGGCGCGCCCGTGGACGTGCTCGCCACCGCCGACCTCGCCACTATGGACAAAGCCGCCGCGCAAAACCTCATCCGCCCACAAACGCGCAAAACCTTCGCCCTCAATTCGCTCGTGTTGATTACGCCCAAAAGCAGCAGCCTGAAAATCAAACAGCCCAAAGACCTGCAACAAGAAGGCGTGAAACGTATCGCCGTGGGCAATCCCGCCAGCGTGCCAGCAGGCGCATACACCCAAGCCGCGCTGGAAAAACAAAAACTGTGGGACAGCCTGAAACCCAAAATCGTGCAAACGCAAAACGTGCGCCAAGCGCTGGATTACGTTATCCGCAGCGAAACCGAAGCGGGCTTCGTGTATCGCACCGATGCCGCGCTCAAACCCCACGCCGTGAACATCGTCGCCACCGTTCCCACCGAAAAACCCGTTGCCTACCCCATCGCGCTCACCCAAAGCAGCAAAGCCGCCAACGAAGCGCAACGCTTTGTGAACTATGTGCTTTCCGCCAACGGGCAAACCGTGTTGCGCCGCTATGGGTTTAGCGCCGCGAAATAATCCATCCGTATCACAAAAGGCAGCCTGAAAACCCGCAAAATGCGTTTCAGGCTGCCTGCAGCATTCCACATCAATTTTCAGGCAGCCCCAAAACCCAAAGGCTGCCTGAAAACCATCCCGCCCCAACAGCCCAATAATCAGGAAACCCCGATGACCTTCGCCTATTTCAGCATACTTATCTTCGCCCTATTCAACAGCCTGTGTTCCCTCTTAGCCAAGAAGTCCGCCCGACTGCTTGATGCCGAAGCCAACCGCGAACCCCGCCGCCACCGCGCGCAGGCATCTGGCAAAGCGGCACGGCTTTTTGCCGCAGAGCAGAACGGCTACGAAATGCTGCCGCTTTATGCCGCCGCCGTCATCATTGCCCACGCCACAGGCGAAGCTGCGCAAAGTACTGTTAATACCCTGTCCGCCGCGTTCCTACTGCTGCGTGCCGCCTATATTTGGGCATACGCACAGGATAAGGCCGCCTTGCGCTCCAATATCTGGTACGGCTGCCTAATGTGTATCGTTGCGCTGTTTATCGCCGCCTGTTAAGTACGCCCGAATCCGCCGACCTTATAGCAATCCTCACGTTCATGAATATCCATATCCGCCCCTATTCCCCCGAATATTGCCAAGCCGTACTCAACCTTTCCCTGCGTGCATGGCAGCCCGTGTTCGCGCAATTGTTTCCCATCCCTTGCTTCTTGTTTACTGCAAACCGCCCATTTCACCATGCCCGAAATCTTCCCCGCCCTCTATCTCTCGCTCAAAGTCGCCCTTATCGCCACCACCGTTAATCTCGTGCTTGGCACGCTCGCGGGCTATTTTCTCGCCCGCAAACGCTTTATCGGGCGCGAACTGCTGGACACCATTCTTATGCTGCCGATGGTGCTACCGCCCACCGTGTTGGGCTATTACTTGCTGGTTTTGCTCGGCAAGCAGGGCATTATTGGCAAATGGCTGGACGACACCTTCGGCATCAATCTGATTTTCACATGGCAAGGCGCGGTTATCGCCGCCGTGGTGGTAACCTTTCCCCTGATTACCAAGCCCGCTCGCGCCGCGTTTGAAAACATCACGCCCAATCTGGAAAAAATGGCCACCGTGTTTGGCGCATCGCGTCGTCAAATCTTTTTTAATGTAACCCTGCCGCTGGCATGGCGCGGCATTCTCGCGGGCGTGCTGCTCGCCTTTGCCCGCGCGCTGGGAGAATTCGGCGCAACGCTGATGGTGGCGGGCAGCATCCCCAACGAAACGCAAACGCTTTCCATCGCCGTGTATGAAGCCGTGCAGGCGGGCGACGACGCGCTGGCAAACAAGCTGGTCATCATCATCTCGCTGGTGTGCATCGCCATGCTGCTCAGTGCAACCGCGCTGGCGAAATGGAAACAGCGCGGATAGGTTTCAGGCTGCCTAAGTGCTCGTTTAGGCAGCCTGAAAATGGGTAAGGGATAAATTTCAGGCTGCCTTTTGTTCTATGCAAAGGCAGCCTGAAAACCATGATTCGCTTACTGCGCAAACTGTTTCAAGAAACTCAAATCGTTGTCAAAAAACAACCGCAAATCATTCACGCCATAACGCAGCATGGCAAATCTATCCAGCCCAATGCCAAAGGCAAAGCCCGTGTATTGCTCGGGGTCAATGTTCACATTGCGCAACACATTGGGGTGCACCATGCCGCAGCCGCCCACTTCCAGCCATTTGCCGTTGTCGCCCATGATGTCAATTTCGGCAGACGGCTCGGTGAACGGGAAGAAGCTGGGGCGAAAGCGCACTTGCAAATCGTCGCGCTCAAAGAAGCGGCGGATAAAATCGGTGAATACCGCTTTCAAATCGGCAAAGCTCACGCCTTCTTCCACCCACAAGCCTTCGCATTGGTGGAACATCGGCGAATGCGTGGCATCGCTGTCCACGCGGTACACGCGACCAGGGGCGATGATGCGGATGGGCGGGTTTTTCTTGTCCAGCATATAGCGGATTTGAATCGGCGAGGTGTGGGTGCGCAGCACGTTGCCGCCTTCGGTGTAAAACGTGTCCTGCATGGCGCGGGCGGGATGGTTTTGCGGAATGTTCAGGGCTTGGAAATTGTGGAAATCGTCTTCAATCTCGGGACCGTCTGCCACGTCAAAGCCCATGCCGTGAAACAATTCCACCACACGCTGCAAGGTGAGCGTAACGGGGTGCAAGCCGCCTGCGGATTGGCTGCGCGCGGGCAGGGTTACGTCCAAGGCTTCGGCGGCGAGTTTTTGCTGCAATTCTGCGGTGGCAAAGGCGGCGCGCTTGGCATCGTAGGCAGCCTGAAAGCGGGTTTTACATTCGTTGATGTGCGCGCCCACGGTTTTTTTCTCTTCAACGGATAACGCGCCCAGCTGTTTGAGCAGGGCGTTGAGTTCGCCTGTTTTGCCTAAATACTGCGCTTTGATGAGTTCAATGGCTTGGGTGTTTTCCGCCGATTGGATGGCGGCGATACCGCGTTCGGCGATTTGGGTGGCGTTGTTTTGCATGGTGTTTTTTGGGATGGGAATTGGAGTTAGAAAGGGATAGGAATATGCGAAATGGCGTTTTCAGGCTGCCTTTATCGTTTTCAGGCTGCCTCAATTATTCCACATCAGGCACATCAGGCTCAGCTGCCGCTTGCTCAATCAAATGCGACAGCGTCATGCCGCGTTCCAGCGAGTGGTCGTATTCAAAATGCAGCTCGGGCACGCGAAACACGGTAATGCGGCGCGATAGCTTGCTGCGCAGAAAACCTTTGGCGTGCTCCAAGGCTTCGGCGCTGGCGGCACGGTCGCCGTTGAGTACGGTGTAATACACGGTGGCGTGGCTGTAATCGCGGGTTACTTCCACATCGTTAATCGTAATCAAGCCTGCGCGCGGGTCTTTAAGCTCGGTGCGAACCAGCTCGGCAAGCTCGCGCATAATTTGTTCTTTCACACGGTCCACGCGTGCGTAGCCGTTGCGTTGTTGCTTTTTCATGTTGATTGTTCTCGTTGCAAAATGGCGGCGATTATAACCGAAATGCAAGGCAGCCTGAAACGCGCAAAGCGCGTGCAACCAAAGCTAAAACATCGTTGCCAACCTTTTTTCAGGCTGCCTATCATTTTCAGGCTGCCTATTATCGGTATAATTAACCCGTTCTCCACAACCCGTCACAAGGAATCCCGCCATGCAAACCGACGTTCAAATCGCCCAAGCCGCTACGCTGCAACCCATCGCCCGAATCGCCGCCCAGCTCGGCATCGCGCCCGACGATTTGGAGCAATACGGCAAATACAAAGCCAAAATCAATCCCGCCAACGCTTTCAGGCTGCCTAACAAACACGGCAAACTGGTTCTCGTAACTGCCATCAACCCCACGCCCGCAGGCGAAGGCAAAACCACGCTCACCATCGGACTCACCGACGCACTCAACCGCATCGGCAAGCAAGCCATCGTTGCCATGCGCGAACCCTCGCTCGGGCCCGTGTTCGGCATCAAAGGCGGCGCGGCGGGCGGCGGCTACGCGCAAGTTGTGCCGATGGAAGACATCAATTTGCACTTCACGGGCGATTTTCACGCCATCGGCGCCGCCAACAACCTGCTCGCCGCCATGCTGGACAATCACATCTATCAAGGCAACGCACTGGGCATAGACCCCAAGCGCGTGCTGTGGCGGCGCGTGGTGGACATGAACGACAGACAATTGCGCAACATCATCAATGGCTTAGGCAAGCCCACCGATGGCGTGATGCGCCCCGATGGCTTTGACATCACCGTAGCCAGCGAAGTGATGGCGATTTTCTGCCTTGCAAACGACATTGTTGATTTGAAACAACGACTTGGCAACATCTTAATCGCCTACACTTTTGACAACCAACCCGTTTACGCCAAAGATTTGCACGCCCACGGCGCAATGGCAGCCCTGCTCAAAGACGCCATCAAGCCCAATTTGGTGCAAACGCTGGCAGGCAGCCCCGCGCTGGTGCATGGCGGGCCTTTTGCCAACATCGCGCACGGCTGCAATTCCGTGTTAGCAACGCGCTTGGCGCAGCATTTGGGCGACTACGCCGTAACCGAAGCGGGCTTTGGCGCGGATTTGGGCGCAGAAAAATTCTGCGATATCAAAGCGCGGCTGGCAGGTTTGCGCCCCGATTGCGCCGTCATCGTCGCCACCGTGCGCGCCCTCAAATACAACGGCGGCATAGAAAAAGCCGATTTAAACGCCGAAAATGTCGCCGCCGTGCAACGAGGTTTGCCCAACCTTATCAAGCACATCAACAACATGAAACAAGTTTTCAGGCTGCCTGTGGTGGTGGCGATTAACCGCTTCACCTCCGACAGCGATGCCGAGCTTGCCGCCATTGAAGCCGCTTGCCAACAAGCAGGCGCAGCCGTTTCGCTTGCTGAAGTGTGGGCAAAAGGCGGCGCAGGCGGCGAAGATTTGGCGCGCAAAGTGGTTGCCGCCATTGAAAACGAGTCCAACGAATTTGCCTTTGCTTACGATGTAAACGACAGCATCGCCGACAAAATCCACGCCATCGCCGGCAAAATCTACGGCGCAGCAGGCGTAACATTCAGCGCCGAAGCCGCCGCCGAAATCGCCAATTTGGAACGGCTCGGCTTGGATAAACTGCCCATTTGCATGGCAAAAACGCAGTATTCGCTCAGCGACAACGCCAAGCTGCTCGGCAAGCCCGAAGGCTTCACGATTAACGTGCGCGGGATTACCGTCTCCGCAGGCGCGGGGTTTATCGTGGCGTTGTGCGGCGCGATGATGAAAATGCCGGGGCTGCCCAAATCGCCCGCCGCCGAGCGGATTGATGTGGACGAAAACGGCAAAATCAGCGGCTTGTTCTAAGCGCGTTTCAGGCTGCCTTAGTGTGTATAGAGGCAGCCTGAAAACATACATTGAATCAGCATCCGCCATTCAAACCTGTTCTGTTTACATTTTTCAGGCTGCCTCATCCGCATAAAGGCAGCCTGAAATCATCTTTAAACAGCTTCTTAACCAACCTAAACAAAAACAAACATCTTATGATAGAATCGCCCGCATTGTTGCCAGCCCGTTCCAGCAAAGGATAAGCATATGAACATCACCATTTTAGGCGCAGGCGCATGGGGTACCGCGCTCGGCATCCATTTTGCGAAACACAGCCACAGCGTTGCCATGTGGACGCACAACGCCGCGCATGCCCAAGCCATGCAGCAAAGCCGTGAAAACGAACGCTACCTGCCCAATTTCAGGCTGCCTGATAACCTAAATGTGTATGCCGATATGTCCGAAGCCCTGCGCGATAGCGAATTGGTGCTGGTGGTAACGCCCGTGGTGGGGCTGCGTTCCAGCGTGGAGCAGCTGAAACAACACGGCGGCGGTCATCTCCCCATTCTCACCGCCTGCAAAGGCTTTGAACTAGATACAGGCTTGCTCACATTCCAAGTGGTGCAAGAAGTGCTGCCTGAAAACCCACGCATCGGCGTGTTATCAGGGCCCAGCTTCGCGCAAGAACTCGCCCAACAGCTACCCTGCGCCGTGTGCCTTGCCTCCGAAAACGAAGCATGGCTACACGGCTTGGTGCAAGCGTTGAACACCAACGTGATGCGCCTGTATGCCAACAGCGACGTGATTGGCGTGTCCGTGGGCGGCGCAGTCAAAAACATTATGGCAATCGCCACAGGCTTATCCGACGGATTGAACTACGGCTTAAACGCCCGCGCCGCCTTGGTAACACGCGGTTTAGCCGAAATTACCCGCCTTGCCGTTGCCATGGGCGCACACACCAAAACCATGATGGGCTTGGCAGGGATGGGCGATCTGATTTTAACGTGTACAGGCGCATTGTCCCGCAACCGCAAAGTGGGCTTGGGCTTGGCAGAAGGCAAAACCCTGCACCAAGTGCTCAAAGAAATCGGACACGTTGCCGAGGGCGTGCCTACCATAGAAGAAGTGCACAACGCCGCCGCCAAATACCAAATTGATATGCCCATCACCGATATGCTCTACCAACTCGTCCGCAACGAATTAGCCGCCAGCGATGTGATGGAACGGCTGATGCAACGCGAACCCAAAAGCGAATAGCACATCAGCCTAAACACAATTGAGGCAGCCTGAAAAACACCATCCGCACAATTCTTTGGAAAGCCCATGAACACATTAAAAGAACTAGACACCCTAGAATCCAAAATCAAAGCTCTCGCCAGCAAACTACACTATCTTTACGAAGACAACCAAAAGCTCAAAGCCAAGCTCGTGGTTGAACGCAGAGAATACGATGCCCAAGTTTTGCATTGGGAAGAGCAACTCGCCGCCGCCGTAAACAAAGCCAACACCGCCAACGACGAAGAGCTCAACCACAAACTGCAATTCCAAGAACAACAAATCAAACTCTTGGAAACCGAGCGCATCAACCTGCGCGATCAAATCTCCTTTTTGCAAAACACCATTCAAAACAAAGAAAAAAACTGGCAAGAGCGCTTTACCGAGCAAGAGCAACACGGCGATAAAATCCAAGAATTGCAAGAACAACTGCAATCCGCCGAAGACAGCGCATTGGTTTTGCGCCAAGAATTAACCTCGCAAAAACAACAAGCCAGCGAAGCGCAAAAAAGCAATGCCGAATTAACCGAGCAGCTAGCAGAATTGCAAGCGCAGCTGAGCGAAGCCGAACACCGAATCGCGCAATACGACAACGAAACCGCACAACTGCGCGCCTCGCTCACCGATGCCAAATCCGAATGGCAAACGCAAGAAAAATCCCTGTTAGATAGCGTAAACGCCGAAAAAGAAGCCCTTGCCACTCAGTTGGCGCAAGAAGCCGAGCGCTTCCGCATGGAATTTGCCCTGCAAACCGAGCAACACGAAAAAAGCCTAAACGAGCTCAACCAAATGTTTAACCAACAAAAAGAACATTTGGAAAACGAAAACACCCAATTGCAACAGCAAGTGGAACAACTTATCACGCAAAACCATGCCTATCGCGCGCTCTTGCAAGAAAATGCCAACAAAATTCGCGCTTTGCTAGACCGTCTGCCCGCGCTTGAAAACAATCACGAGGAAACCATCCCATGAGCATTGAACAAATCAGCGTTGAAATTCTCAACCGCCAATTTACCATTGGCACCCCCAACAGCGAGCGCGAAACCTTGTATAAAGCGGTGGAGATGTTGAACCAAAAAATCACCGCCATCCAAGGAGCCAGCCAGAGCATGGAAACCGAAAAAGTGGTGATTATGGCGGCGCTCAATCTTTCGCACGATTTGCTCAAAATAGCGAATAAATATGAACAAGAAGCCTTGCCAAGCCAAGAGTATGAACGTAAAATCCAATCACTCATCAAGCTTTGCGACGAAACGCTGAGCAAAAGTTGAACCCGTTAAATTTCCCTGCGGTGCTCGTAATGGCACACATTTCCTTGAACCAATAAAGTTTGCTCGGTTGTCGGGAGTTGTAACAGGCGCGAGCGGTCTCTTGTTAGATTGCACCCGAAGTTACCCGAGATGACCACCTTGTGTACAAGGTTCAAGCGGACTCAGCCGAAACGGCATTCGCGGGGTTCCATGTGAAAAACACCGTTTCCTGATGGAACGGTGTTTTGTTTTGCGCGTTTGTCTTGCGTGAAGACAAGCAAAAAGCCAAGTTCCGAAAAACTTGGCTTTTTTAGCTCCCCGAGCTGGGCTCGAACCAGCGACCTGCGGATTAACAGTCCCGAACTATATTTTTAACTAATTGATTATTAAAGAGTCAATACCTGCACAATACAGTCTAAAACAGTCTAATTCAGCCACATTCAGGCACAAATTGGACACACGCGCAAAAGAGCCAAAACGCAAACATCTACACGGATTTTTGTGGATTTTTTCGTTTTTGTTTTTTGCGAGGATTCATTATGTTTAAAAAAACCATTGCCCTTTTGCTGGCAACCGCTTTGCCTTTTCAAACAATGGCTGCTCAAACACCCCGCTCACTCAAACCCGCTGCCTCATCGCAGCGGGTTTCGTTTAACCAGCTAGCCGAGCAATGCGGCAGCACGGTACATCCCGATACCTTGCAAGCGGTGGCGCGGGTGGAGAGCAAATTTAACCCTTTTGTAATTGGTGTAGTCGGCGGCGCGCTTAAAAAGCAGCCTGAAACGTTGGGCGAAGCCGTTGCCGCCGCCAACAAGCTGCATCGGGAAGGACGCAATTTCAGCATGGGGCTGATGCAAATCAACAAGAAAAACTTGGCACATTTTGGTTTGAACTATGAAACCGTGTTCCATCCCTGCAAAAACGTCGCCACCGGGGCAGCCATTTTGCAAGAGTGCTTTAAGCGCGCGGGTGGGGCAACACAGGCTCATCTGCAAAAAGCGTTTAGCTGTTATTACAGCGGAAATTTTGGTACGGGCTTTAAAGCAGATTTCAAAGGGCAACCGCCCTATGTGGTTAAAATTCTCAATGCCGCCCGTGAAAACAACCAGCATCAACTGTTGGCATACAACGTGCCGGCTATTAATCCAACTGCGCCATTGGCTGCGTCCGGCAGAGCCGGCAAAACCAATTCTGTTCCCGTTACCCCGTCGGTTTACTTTAACCGCACACCACCTGCCAACGCACAGGCAGTCAAAGCGGTTCGCGCAGTCGCCTATCAGCCAGAACTGCGGCAGCCTGAAATCCCGTCATACGATGATGCCCCCGCACAACCAAACGTAGAAACCCAGCCTGCCAAACCACGCGCCGCATGGGACGTATTCGGCGAGTTCTAGTCTCGTTTTCCTTTCTTTTTCAACCATTCAAAAGCCACGTTAGCCCTAACTAAACGTGGCTTTTTTCGTAACTGATGCCGTGCCCCGTTGATGTTTTCTGAAATCAGCGGGGTATGGCTTTGGTCGGTTTTGCATTGCTGGCTGTTTGCGCGATGTAAAGCTGTTTTCAGGCTGCCCTAGTAGTGAAAGGGTGGCATTTTTTTTTGTTTATTTTTTGGAGTTTGTAACATGAATTTAAAAGAACGGCTGATGTTGATGTGCCTCAATAGCCAGCAAGAAGCAAAGCAACAATGGGCACGCATCAACATGAAACAAGTGGCGTTGGCTGCTGTTTTGGTGTTTGGTGCACAAGCAGCGATGGCGGCAGGTGGGTTTGACCAAGCCAACAAAATTGTAGAAAACATCCGCGATGGCATTTACACCATAGTAGGCATCGTGTGTACGGTTCTACTGATTTGGCAAATGGTACAAGGTGCGAGCCGTAAAAAAGACTGGATGGATGTGTTGGGTACTTGCTTGTGGATTCTTGGCGCTGGTGCGGCCATAGCCTTTGGCACTTATTTGTTCACCGAAGGCGGCAAAATGAAATTCAGTTAATTAACCCTGAAATACTTTTCAGGCTGCCTATTCGTTTACAGGATAAAGCAGCCTGAAAACAAGGATGAAAACCATGCCAGACTACCAAGAAGACATTCACACTGAATATCCCACTTACAACGGGATGAATCGCCCCGCCATGCTGGCAGGCGCGCCGCTTATGCCGCTCATCATTTGTTTTTTCATCTTGATGTTTATCGGCATGATAGCCCAGCAATTTATAGGCAGTTCTGCCTTGCTCATTGTGGGGTTGATTCTTCCAATCTACTTCGGCTTAAAAACCATCAGCGAAAACGACGACCAAGCCATCAGAATCTACGCCTTAGAAGCCAAGTGGCTTTTACGCAGAATTTTATCGGGCGCACGTTTAGGCACTTTCACTCTACACGCAGGCAAATACGGACGACACAGAGAAGACTATGAAAATTACCAGCGACTATTGGAGCAAAACACTCAATCAAACGGCAAGCTCCGCCGACTTCATGCCAAAAATCTGCCAACACGTTACCAATGAAGTAGTGTTCTACGAAACAGGGCATTATGGCTTTGTGATTCGCATGGATGGCATCCCCTTTGACGGTGTGGACGATACCCATTTATTTAGCCATTTTGCCAACCTGCGCGCCGTTTTAACCAGCCTAGGCAAAAGCCTTGGCAATCGTGGCGCGGTGTGGACAACGCTCAAACGCGAGCGCATCAATTTTGACCGTGAATACCACTTTAACACCGCTTTTTGCCAGCGGTTTAGCCAAGATTATCTACGCCGTTTTCGTGAAGAAGACTATTACGAAAACCACTTTTACTTATCGCTCCTGATTAAAAATAACGATATGGACGCAGGCGTTAAAGAATGCGAAGAGTACATCCAAATGCTACTGCGTGCCCTCGCTCCGTATGAACCCGAAGTGTTGAGTGCGTGGCAAAACCAACACGAAATGGCGTTTTCCGATGTGTATCGTTTTTTGAGCGGGCTAATCAGTGGCAAATCTGAAAACATTCCGCTCACGCCACAATCAGCTTACAAAACCATTCCTGCCGCCAATTTGCACTTTGGCACGGATATTTGCGAGATTCGCCCCGAAAGTGGCGGCAAAAAATACGCCCTGTTGTATGACTTGCGCGATTTTGGTCTATCCAAACCCAAAATTCTCACCAGCATTCTCACCCTGCCTTGCGAGTTTACCTTCACGCAAAGCATGATTTTCATCAACCCCTACGAGATGCAAAAGAAAATAGAACGCCAGTTGCATAACTTCCAATCGGTGGATGACCACGCCACCGGCCAGCAAGAAGAGTTGGTGGACGGCATGGGGCGTTTGACTTCGGGCGACATCATGTTTGGCGACTATTCCTCCACGCTGGTTGTGTTTGGCAACACGCCTGCCCAAGCGGCCGATAACGGCGCGCGCGCCTATTCCGCCTTTTTGAACTCAGGCGGCTATCGTTTTATGAAAGCAGGCTATTCCGCGCCGTCCACATGGTTCAGCCAAGTGTTGGGCAGCAAAGACCGTCCGCGCTCCTTTCCCAAGACCACGGAAAACCTAGCGTGCACGTTTGGCATCCATAACTATTCACACGGCAAAAAATCAGGCAATCCTTTGGGTGATGGTTCTGCCATCATTCCTTTACAGACGGTTTCAAAAACCGTGTACGACTTCAACTTCCATTTTTCCAACCCCAAAGAAGACAACATCGGCGACTTAATCGCAGGGCATACCCTGCTTTTAGGTGCAACGGGCGCAGGTAAAACCACGTTGCAATGTGCTTTGGTTGCCTTTGCCGAACGTTTCAATCCGCATATTTTTGCGTTGGATTTGGATAGGGGGATGGAAATCTTTATGCGCGCCATCGGCGGCAGTTACTTTGCCTTGGAAGCAGGGATGCCCACAGGGCTTAATCCGTTCCAATTGCCCGATACACCCAGTAACCGTGAGTTCCTTTATTCACTGGTGGGCATCTGCGGGCAAAACGAAGCAGGCAGGTTGAGCGCGTCGGAAGAGAAACAAATCCAAGACGCGGTGGATGCAACCATGAATTTAGATTGGTCAATGCGCCGGTTCAGCCATCTGCTGCAAATGATACCCAAGCTAGCCGATGATAACTGCCTGTATTACCGCTTGGCTAAATGGTGTGAATCGGAAAACGGACGCTTTGCATGGTGCTTGGACAATCCGGCAAACCTGTTTGACCCGAACGACTTTTGGCGTGTTGGTTTTGATTTGACCGATATTCTCAAAGACGACTACCCGCCTACCGCACCTGTATTGGCGTATATGTTCCATTTGCGCAATATGATGATGGATAAAGTGGCGGAGCAAGACGGGCTTTTGGCCAGCATTGTTGAAGAGTTTTGGTGGCCGCTGCGGTTTAGCCAAACCGAGGAATTGATGCTCAAAATCCTCAAAACCGACCGCAAACGCAAAGGCTGGTTGATTTTGGTTTCGCAATCGCCCGAAGATGCGATTAACAGCCGCATTTTCCCCGCGATTGTGCAGCAAACCCCCACCAAAATTTTTCTGCCGAACCCCGATGCGGAATACGAAAACAGCTATAAACGCTGCGGTATCTCGCGCAAGGAATACGAAGAGTTGGTGAAACTGCCCTTGGAAAGCCGCACCTTCTTGGTGAAACAATCCAAGCAATCCGCCTTTGCCAAGCTGGATTTGCACGGTATGCACGAAGCCATCGCTGTGCTGTCAGGCAATACCGCCAACGTGGAACTCTTGCACCGTACCATGGCAGAGCATGGCGATGATGTGCGCGATTGGTATCAACCCTTCATCATGGCAGCAACCAAGGGGCGCGCAGTGTTCTAGCCGCTTATCCAAGTTGTTTTTCAATCCGCAAATGATTTTCAGGCTGCCTACGTCGTATGAGGCAGCCTGAAAATCTTATTCAACCTTAACCGAAAGCATCCCATGAAATCAAAAAACCTTATCCCATTACTGCTCGCCACGCTGCTTACCGCATCCTGTGCCGAACTCAACACGGCGTTAGAAAGTGCCAACCAAGCACTCGGCACGCTCAATGGCGCAACAAGCAGTACCAGCAGCACCGCCAACAACCATTCGGGTGATAAAACCACCATTGCCCTTGCCAACAAAAGCACCGCGCAATTTGAAACCCGCAATATGCAGCTAGAAGTGTACAAAGATGGTTGCCGACCCAGTGGCGGCGACATGGTGAGCTTAACAGGCGAAGTGCGTAATAAAACCAACAAAAGTTTCACTTTTATTTACAGCATCCCCACCTACACCAAGAGCGGCGCACGCGCGGGCAGTATTGGCAACTTTACGATGATTGGCCCTGATGAGTGGATAGCCCTAACCACCATCCCCTCTTGCGCTGAAAAATACGATGCGTCCAAGCTGGAACTCAAAACCAGCCGTCTCTAAACCACCTTTTCCACCACCGCCGCCTTGTTGATTGAGGCGGTTTTTTTGTTCGCCGCATCTGCGGCATTTTTTGGAGTATTACCATGAAACCAAACTTAATCCGTAAAACCCTTTGCGCCGCTTTGATTTCAGGCTGCCTGATGAGCGGCAGCGCATGGGCAGGCGGCATTCCTACCACCGATATTCCCGTGTTGACGCAAGCCCTTCAACAGGTAGAGCACGGCAGACAGCAAGTTGAAAAACTGGCTGAATCCATCAAGCAACTTAAAAATCAAGTTAAAGCCCTTACCAGCCAAAACAACTATGGCGGCATCAAAGCCCAAGTTAAAGATGCGTTTGATGGCGAATGGAAAGAGTTTTATTCAGATTTTGCCAAGCAAGACCTCAAAAACCTCACTTCTGCCAAGAGTTACGACCCCAATAATTTCAAAAAAACCATGGAGCAGCAGTTTGAGATGATGAGCAAAGCGGCGAAAGACTCTAAAAACCGCCTTGATAATCTTGAAAGAATGATAGGCGAAGTGAATAAAACCAAAGATGCCAAAGCAGCCGCAGATTTGGCGAACCGCATTGCGATTGAAAACGGCATCATCGCGCAAAACCAAGCCAACGTAACCAATATGTTGAAGATGGTAGAAATGCAAAAAGAAGCGCAACGCGAGCAGGCGCGCAATGCGATGCACTGCGGCATTGCCAAACAAGCAGGTGTGGACGCGCACGGCTGCTAAAAATACAGCCCCGTGCAAACGGGGCTTTTCTGCAAGAAAGGCAACCCATGGTTTCTTCTGTTTTTCAAGATTTAACTGATACCTTTGTGGTGAAATTTGGCACCGAGTTGTTTAACAATGTCGGTACGTTCATTTCCAATGTTTCCCCTTTGTTTGCATCAGGTTTTTGCTTGTACATTGTCATTATCGCGCTAGACGCATACAACAGGGGATTAGATGAAAACGTTGTGGATTTGAGTAAGCGCATGATGGGTTGGTTAATCATTATCGCCTTTGCCTTTAATGCGTCTCAATATAACTCGCTCGCCCAAATTATCTACAATATGCCTGAAACCCTGTCCCAAGCCTTTGGTAAAAGTGTGGATATAAAAATGTTTGATAGTGCCGCTCTCGCCATGGATGTGATTGGTGCGCAATTAAACCTGGCACGCATGGATTTAGATATAACGGATGCGGGCAATATCCTAGCCTTATGGGCTATTGAGGGCTGGTTGCGTTTTTGCACCAACGTTTTGCTTTCAGTCGTATTTGCTTATTGGGTGATTGCCAAAATTGTATTGGCACTCAATTTGATGGTCGGTCCGATGTTTATCGGTGCGATGCTGTTTCCCGGCACGCGGCAATATGGCATGAACTGGATTGGCCAATGCCTAAACAGCATTCTAACCATAGGCTTGTTGTCCGTTTTAGCGGGCATTGAAATCCAAACATTCAAAGAACACATAGACAATGCCAAAATGGCCATCACACAGGCAAGCAATATGGAAGCAATCGGTGTGGCTTTGGGCTTAATCATTCTCTTTACGGCGATGACGATTTTGTTTGTCTTGGCCGCATGGAAAGTTCCAGCGATGGCAACCGCATTAACAGGCGACGCAAGCCTAGAAGGTGCAGGGGCGGGCTTACCGGGTTTGGCGGGTCGCCAAGCGGCCGGTGCGGCAAAATCCTCTATGAGAATGGCAGGTAAAGGTGCTGCCGGTGTGTGGAGACGATTGCGGGGGCGTGGCGGTTCAATAAAAGGCTAAATCGGTTAAAATGACACATCATCAATCAAGGAGCGCAACATGGATTTAGGAAGACTGGTTAGAGATTCAGAAGGAAATTTGGCGTTTTGGTGGTGCTGGATTGTATTGATTGCTGCCTTCGCCTTATCGTGGGGAACGACTTATTTTGTTTCGGAATATCTGCGCTATCATGTGCTTAATCGTTGGATTGACCATCCGGCCGATGTTGCTTTCGCGGCTTTTTTGCTTTCGGCTACGATTGTTCAATTTATTACAGGCTTGTTGATTACCGCCTATTTTACCGAAGGCTTGAATATGGAATTTCATCCCTTCCATGACACCTTGGAAAATGTGGGCGGCTTTTTCTTGTGCCATATTATTTTTTGGTGGTTTGCATGGCCGGTTACATTATTGATGATGATGCTTATTGCCACCGTTACCTTTTTGATGGCGTTATTTAGTCGCCGATAGAGTGCTTCCGTTTGTTTTAAACCCAACGCCTTGTTTCACCACAAGGCGTTTTATTTTTGAAAGAAAAATTATGCCCAAACGTTTCAAATATTGTTTTGCTGCCCTTGCGGCGGTTTTTTGGTTATCTGCCTGTTCCCATAACCCGCCCAAACCGTATGGCACGCCTTTTCCCATTAACGTGCCTGCTTCTCAATCCGCATCTCATTCAACCTCAACCGCAGAATAATCATCATGAGCCAAACTTCTCCTTCCAACACTCAAACCAAATTTAAAACGCCGCTCAAATTCATTGAAGCGGCGCGTATTTTTGAATCATCCGAAATCGAGCGCGTGCGCAAAAACGCCAAGATTGCTTGGCGTATCTGCGGTGTGTGTTTGCTGATTACAGGCATCGCCGTAGGCGCGGTGGCGGGTTTGACGCCGCTTAAAACCGTTGTGCCCTTTTTGGTGCGCGTGGACAACAACACAGGCGCAACCGATATTGTAACCATGATTAAAAATCAGCAGCAAAGCTATGGCGAAGTCATTGATAAAGCCAACTTATCGGCGTATGTGAAATACCGTGAAGGCTATGATTGGTATTCGGTACAAGATACGTTTGATGCAACGGCATTGATGTCGGATGGTGCATTGCAAACCGAGTTGGTTCGGCTCTACAAAGACAGCCCCAACGCGCCACATAAAGTTTTAGCCGACAAATTCCGCATCAACATCAAAATTCTATCCATTAGTTTCATTGGCAAAACCGCGCAAGTGCGTTATGAAAAAACCATGATTCCGCTCACGGCCGATAAGCAAGTGATTGAACCACAACGCTACGTTGCCACCATCACCTACGAATACCGCGATGAGGCGCTATCAGACGAAGCCCGCCTAATCAACCCATTGGGTTTTACAGTAACCAGTTGGCGCACCGATAAGGAGACCGTGCAATGATGCCCACCATTCATTTCAGGCTGCCTGAAAACGAACGTAGTGAGTTTCGGGGTAACCAAAACGAGCGCAGCGCGTTTCGGCGTAGCCAAAATGCACCACACACATTTCAACCCATCATCCGCCGCTTAACCCTAGCGGCTTTTTTGTTGCCCACGCTTGCCTTTGCCGACCCGCGCATCCGCACCGAGGATTATTCCAATCAAAAGGTTTATCCGATTTACGCGCAAGTGGGACGCGCGGCGATGGTGCAACTGGCTGATGGCGAGTTTTTAGATACGCAATCCTCGCTAACAGGCATGGGTGACGCACTGGCTTGGAAATTGGCGGTGCGTGGCAACAACATCATTTTCAAGCCCGTGGAGGAAAAACCCGTTACCAACCTGATTGTGGTTTCCAACAAACGTACCTACGCCTTTGATTTGAAGCTGGCCAGCAATAAGCAACCGCCTACCTACATTTTGCGCTTTCGTTACCCCGAAGAGATTCGCCAAGCGCGTGCCGCCAAAGCCGCCAAACGCCATGCTGCCGAGCAAGCCTTGCAACAATCAGGGGGCGTTCAAGCGATGGGTGATAACCGCAATTACTGGGGTTATGGCGACAAAACCCTTGCGCCTACCACCATGTGGGACAACGGACGCTTTACTTATTTCCGCTTTAACAACGGGCGCACCTTGCCTGTGATTTACCGCATCAATGCAGACGGCAGCGAAAGCCTGACCGATAGCCATACCGAAGGCGATACCATCGTGGTGCATGAAACCGCTGCCAAATTTATCTTGCGTTCGGGTAAATCGGTGCTCGGCATTGAAAACCGCAGCTACAACGCCACGGGCACGTTCAACCGCCACGGTACAGACGATGGCGAAAGCGTGCGGCTCGTGAAATAGCCAATACAGAAAGGAATACCCCGATGGGATTATTGAACCGTTTCCGCAAAAAACAAAGTGATGGTGATTTCAGGCAGCCTGAAATCGCCGTTCAACCGGCCGACCAACCCACCATGCACGACAAAGTGGGCGACATCAATATTGAAGGCGGTGTTGCCGATGTAGAAAGCATGGGCGGCAAAAGTTCCAGCCCGCAAAAAATGATATTGGGCGGCGTCGCCTTGTTGGGCACAGGTTTGGCGATTGCCTTTATGATGATGTGGGTAAACCGCACTCCGACCGAACCGCCCGCTGAGGAGAAAAAGCCCGAAGTAAGCAATGACCGACAATACGATTTTGCTGCTGAACAAGCTAAAATCAAACGCGAGTTAGATGCGCAACAAGAAGCCGAAGTTGAAGCATCCGCGCCCGAAGGCATCACGCCAGACGTAGCCAGCACGCCAAGCGTGGCATACGTCCAAGCGGAAACCGTTGCCGCCTCCGAACCGCCACCCAAAGACCGCCGTTTGCTGGGCGAAATATTGGTGGGCAACGATGGTGGCACAGGCAGCATAGGCACAGAAAGCGCAACGAATGATGCCGCCGCCCAAGCCAAACTGCTTGCCGGCAACAACAGTGAAGGCATCCCGCCCATCAGCGAAAGCGAAATGAGCGGTTTGCAAAGCGACGACAGTAACCCGGCATCCAGCGGTAACCGTTTCGCTGCTCAACTTAATCCGACTCAAACCGCCGGTGTTCGCGCCATGCGCCGAGCCAACAGCGATTATCTCCTTGCCAAAGGCACAAACATTCCTTGTACGTTGCAAACGCGGATTGTTACCACCCAAGCAGGTTTTACCCGTTGCATTGTCAATAAGGACGTGTATTCCGCCAACGGCAAAGTGCTGTTGCTGGAACGCGGCAGCAAAATCACCGGCGAGCAAACCGCTGCATTGTTGCAAGGGCAGGCTCGTATTTTTGCCCTATGGAACGAAGTGGAAACGCCTTACGGTGTGCGAGTGAATCTTGCCAGCCCCTCGGCAGGACAACTGGGCGAAGCAGGCATCGGCGCAAACGTGAAATACCACTTTTGGCAACGCTTCGGCGGCGCAATCATGATTAGCCTGATTGGCGACTTGGGCAACTATGCCGGCAATCGCAAGAACAGTAATGGCAACGGTCAAACCTTCAATTTTGACAACACCTCACAATCGGCACAGGACATGGCAACCGAAGCCCTGAAAAACAGCATCAACATCCCGCCCACGGGCTATGTGAACCAAGGCAGCTTCATCAACATCATTGTGGCGCGCGATGTGGACTTTGGCGGCGTGTATGAGCGCGTCAATCCGCATCTGCTTACATTGGATGCAGGAGATGCCAAGATTCGCCAGTAACGCAAAGGCAGACTGAAACAGCGGGTTCCGCTTTCAGGCTGCCTAATTTTTTTTGGAAAAACCCATGCAATCCACCCTAACCAAACCTCTTATCCAATCCGATGCTGCCGCCCGCAATTTTCTGGACAATCTCGGTATCAGCGAACTGCTCGCCCGCGACGGTTTGACCGAAATCATGATTAACCGTCCGCATGAATTATTCATCGAAGGCAGCTTCGGTGTGGAGCGTATAGAAAACCCTAACCTCAGCCTAGACCAGCTTCACCAGTTGGCTAACGCGCTAGCCAACTTCAACAGCAAGCATATTAACGCCGCCAACCCTATCCACTCCGTAACCCTCCCCGACGGCGAGCGCGGACACATCATGTTCCCACCAAGCTGCGAAGACAAAACCGCCGTATTCGCCATTCGCAAACCTTCCACCAGCCGATTCAGCCTAGGCGATTACATTAAAACCAATCGCCTACAAGCCTTCGTGGACTATTCCGAACACGGCAAAGCAGAAGATTTCAGGCAGCATCAAAAGCAGCCTGAAAACCCCGCCGAAGCCGCCTCCGAAACCACCCAAGAAGCCCTACACCAAAACAGCCACCACTTCGCCGACATCGCCGACCAAATGAAGCTGCCACACGACGTGCCCTTGGCCGACTGGCAGTACCAAATGCTCGAAGCCAAAGCCAACCGCGACTTAAACACCTTTTTTCAAATCGCTATCGACCGCAAACTCAACATCTGCATGGTAGGCGGCACCGGTTCGGGCAAAACCACGTTTACCAAATCGCTAGTGGATTTAATCCCCAGCGATACCCGCCTAATTACCATTGAAGACACCCACGAGCTAGACACGCCTAACCACCCCAATCATGCCCATTTGTTCTACAAAGAACATATTACGGCCAAGCAAATCATCGCTGCCTGTATGCGCTTAAAACCCGACCGCATCCTGCTGACCGAGCTGCGCGGCGACGAAGCGTGGGATTATCTCTCCGCGCTCAACACCGGCCACCCCGGCGGTCTTACTTCCGTCCACGCCAACGATGCGCGCAGCGTGCATTACCGCATCGCCCAGCTCGCCATGGAATCCGCCGCAGGTAAATCCATGCCGTATGAGTACATTCTCAACACCGTGCGCGCCACGATTGACGTGGTGTGTTTCTTCAAACATACCTACATGACCGAATTGTATTATGACCCAGTGGCGACGTATTACGCGCTGCGTGGGCGGGTGTAGGGAATACAACAAGGCAGCCTGAAAACCATTTTTTGCGTTTCAGGCTGCCTTTACTAAACCAAAGAATTATCACCATGCTCAACCCACTCAAACATAAACCCACGCTAGCCATCCTAACCACCCTCGCCAGCGCAGCCCTTGCTTATGCCACTAGCCACCGCCCATCATTTGCCAACAGCACCCCAACCACCGCTCAACCCACCACCTGTCGCGTGGTAGGCATTGCCGATGGCGATACGCTCACTTGTCTCACCGCCGCCAAGCAACCAATTAAAGTCCGCCTCCATGCGATTGATGCCCCCGAAAAGCAACAATCCTTTGGGCAGCAGGCGAAAAAGCATCTATCCGATTTGGTGTACAACCAAACCGTTACCCTCAATATCACGGATACCGACCGCTACGGGCGCACCGTTGCCGATATTCAACTGGGCAGCCTGAACGTCAATCAGCAGATGGTGAAAGACGGCTTTGCATGGGCATATCGCCGTTATGGTGGTACACAGTACGCACAAGAAGAAAAGAATGCACGCGCAGCTAAATTAGGATTGTGGCGCGATGCGAATCCGATTGAGCCGAGCCAGTGGCGCAGAATGAATAAATAACGCCATTCCACACCCTTCAAACTACAAGGCAGCCTGAAACCCATTCCACCGTTTCAGGCTGCCTTTTTCGCAGGACACCCCATGACCATTATCACCCTCAAAGACCGAGACGACACCGCCAACACGCTGATTAGCTTGCAAACATGGCGACGCACCGCCAAAGAATGCAATCAGCCCGCACTCTATGACGCATTGAGCGAAGCCATCGCCACCATCAAAGCCCTAGATAAAGCCCTCAAAGACACAGGCAAAGCCCACTTTGAAACCTTTACCCGCAATGCAGCCGATGCCGCATTTAGCGACTACATCCGCGCCCGCGCCAACTATCAATGCGAACATTGCGGCACAAGCTACACCGCACAATCTACGGGTTTGCAGTGTAGCCATCATTTTAGCCGTCGCCATTGGGCAATTCGTTTTCATCCCGACAACGCCGCCGCCCTTTGCCACCATTGCCATAACTTTTGGTACAGCAAAGACGTGCCCGAAGCTGCCCGTTGGTTGGAAAGCAAAATTAGGCGTGAAGCCATTGATGCACTGATTGAACTGAAAAACCAACCGCAAACCAAACCCACTGCCAGCGAGCTGGATGCGATTGCCGTGCATTGGCGTAAAGAGACCGAAAAGCTGCTGGCAAATAATAAGGCAGCCTGAAACTCTACCCACCGTTTCAGGCTGTCTTTCTTCATCTCTATACAACTACCTACACCCCATTTTCATCCACTCCCCGAAAGGACACCCCCATGCCCTACGACAACACCTTCCACCTTATTGGTTACCTTGGGCAAGACCCCAAAATCGGCTTTTTTCAAGACGGCACCGCCCACGCCAAATTATCCGTTTCCTGCCAAGACAAACGTAAAGATAAAAACGGCAACCCCATTGAACACACAGAATGGTTTGCTGTGAAGCTGGTTGGGCAGCCTGCTCAATTTGCTGCTTCATTTCTCAAACAAGGCGATTGTGTGGAAATATGGGGCAGCGTTTGGTCTTATGAATACATCAACACGCAAACAGGCGAAGTGAAACGTGGTTATGAAGTGAAAGGCAAAAGCATCAAAACCATAGAAAGTAAAAATAAAGCCAAAAAGAATGAGAACGCCTCAACGCAGCCTGAAAACCCGCCACCCGCCGATGATGATATTGACGAAACCATGCACCAATACCTCTAACCGCTCCACTTATTTTCAGGCTGCCTACCATGTCCGAACCTTCCAAAAAGCCCCTAGTGATACTGGGCATTATTCTCACGCCGCCCGCTGCCTTGGGCGGTTTGTTTTTGGGCGCCATGCTGTTTACTCGTTGGCAAGCGTTAAAAACACCCGCCAGCCTAGGCGTATTGCCCCGCTATTTTGCCCACACCCATCAAATGTCGCCCACCATGCACACCGCGTTTATCGCATCATGTGCCTTGGCAGGCATTATCACGCTTGCGCCCGCGCTGATGATACTGGTTGCCACGTTCATGAAACCCAAACGCGAGTTACACGGCTCGGCGCGATTTGCCAACCGTGCCGAAATATTCCAGGCAGGTTTGCTGAACAAACCCAAGATTGGAAAGCCTGCCGATAAGAGAAACCAAAAACAAACCGACCAAGCCGAATATCCCGCATTGCTATTGGGCAAATACAAAGGGCAATTATTGCGCTGGATGGACAACGGATTTGTGTTGGTTGCCGCCCGTACCCGCGCAGGTAAAGGCGTATCCATTATTGTGCCCAACTGCCTCAACTACCGCGACAGCATGGTGGTTTACGACCCTAAATTTGAAAACTTCCTGCTCACCGCAGGCTTTCGTGCCCAAGCAGGGCAAAAAGTGTTCCTGTTCAATCCGGGCGGTTTAATGCCCGGCATCAGCAAAGCCGCGTTTGAAGAGCGCGATGAGCACGGCAATATCGTGAGCGATGCCGACCATGTTGCCCAACTGGCGCAACAAGCCGAAAAATTAAGCCAAAACATTTGCAGCCACCGCTGGAATCCGTTTACCTACATTTCACGCAATCCGCTGTTTACCTACCGCGATTTATCCAATATGGCCGCCATTATGTATCCCATGGACGGCGGTGGTAAAAACGGCAATGCCTTTTGGATAGAAAGCGCGCGCAAACTGTTTGTGGGTTTGTCGCTTTACATGATTGAAACCGAAGCCGAACGCCCCACACGCGATGCGGATTACAAACAGCGCAGTTCACTAGGCTATCTCTACCGTTTAGCCACCCAAACCCATAGCGTATCCCACTCGTCCAACCAACAAGAAAGTGATAGCAATGAGGAAACCAGCAACAATCTACAAGCATGGCTCAAATCTGAACTGGATTACCGCGCCCAGTCCGAAGCGCCATTAAGCGATGCCTGCCATACCCTGCTAGCCGATTTTGCCAACGGCAATGCCAAAACCAACGCCGACATCATCTCGACGTTTACGCAGCCTTTGGGCATCTTTTTAGACCCAATTGTGGAAGCCGTAACCTCTGACGATGATTTCCGTTTGGACGACATCCGCCGCTGCCGCATGACCGTCTACCTTGGCATCAAACCCACCGAAACAGGCACGTTTGCCCGCTTAACCAACCTATTTTTCAGCCAGTTAATCAACGTGAACGTAGAACAAGGGCTGCCTGAAAACAACCTCAACCCTGCAACAGGCAAAACCACGCTGCCCCATCAATGCCTTTTGCTGATGGATGAGTTCACCGCGTTGGGCAACGTGCCCGCTATTATGGATGGCGTGTCGTATGTGGCAGGCTATGGGCTGCGGCTGATGATAATCGTGCAATCGCCCGCGCAAATTGAAGCCGTTTACGGGCGCGAAAACGCCCGTACGTTTTTTACCAACTTCGCCTGCCGCGTGATGTTTACCCCGCGCGACCAAACCGAAGCCAAGGAATACAGCGAGATTTTGGGCAACGAAACCGTGAAAGCCAAATCCAAAAGCCGCAGTACAGGCAGAGGCACGAGCCACAGCCAAAGCATCAGCGAGCAAAAACGCGCCTTGATGTACGACACGGAAATCAAGCAAATGCCGATGGATAAGTGCATTTTGGATATGGCCGCCATGCCCCCGATTTATGCCGACAAAATCCGCTATTACGATGACCCGCTATTCAAAGAGCGTGCCAAAATTCCACCGCCCACTATCCCAATCGTGGAGCCCACTTTGAGCAAAGTGCGTTATGTCGTCCCCAAGAAGGAGAAAAAAGCCAAACCACTCAAACAGCATGAAATTCAGATTGAAACAGCAAACAATAAAGACCCGTTTGCCCAACACCTAGTCAATGAACTTGCCTTAGGCATGAGCCAAAACCTTGCCGATTTCCCCAATGTGGACGGCAATGAAAAACTCGGTCAGTTTGCCACTGGTATCCAAAACCTGTGGCGGCTTGACGATATGCCAACGTGCATGAGCGTGCTGGCAAGCGGCATGAAGAATCCATCCCAAAGCCTGGAAGCTATGATTGATGCCATTCCCGCCAGTTCCGCTGATGACGATGACGAGTGGGAAGCGCAGGATTATTCGCAAGATGATGATTGGCAAAGCGGGTAAACATCACACATAAAAGGCAGCCTGAAACGCATCACAACGTTTCAGGCTGCCTTTTTCCCCATTCCCATCCGACAAAGGAGCCTCCCATGCCTACCGACTACGCCCCACCCACTTATGACGAAGTGCGCACCGCCTTATCCTACATCCCCACCCCGTCCAGTTATGCCGACTGGTATCCGATGGCATACGCCATCAAAGACGCACTCGGCGAAAACGGCAAAGACTTATGGCACGACTGGTCAAGACAAGGCGACAACTACAAGGCTAGTGTTGCCGAAGCCACTTGGAAATCCGCCAAGTCTAAAGCAGGCGGCATCACCGTTGCCACGTTGTTTAAGCAAGCTCGCGACAACGGTTACCGCCCCGAAAAGCCCTACGTCGCCCCCAACCCGGAGCAGCGCGCCCTAATCGCCCGGGAACGCGCCACGCAAGACGAAATTTGGGCGGCGTATAACCATGTGCGCCATCAATCCGCCGCCCGACTGGCGCATGCCATTTGGCGCAATGCCAAAGCCCTCACCGCTGCCGATTTGGCGCATCCCTATCTGCAAAGCAAAGGCATCCAAGAAGTAACCGCCGTGGCAGGCATCCGCATCAATCGTTACAAAGGGCAGAACAAACTGGTCATCCCGATTTACTCGCGCAACGGGCAAACAGGCAACACCGAGCTGGTCAATCTGCAACAGATTGAAGAAAGCGGACAAAAACGCTTTTTGGCAGGCGGACAAAAAAGCGGCGGCTACGCCATCCTCAATGGCACGCACGCCGATATGGCACAAGGTTTTTACCTCGCCGAAGGTTACGCCACCGCCGCCAGCGTCCACTTGGCAACGGGCAAGCCCGTGGTGATTGCTTTTGACGCGGGCAATCTGCCCGTCGTTGCCGCCCGCATCATCGAGCGCGGCAATCTGCCCGCCGACACCCCTATTTACCTTGCCGCTGACAACGACCGCGCGAGCCAAAAAGGTTTAACCAAAGCCGCCGAAGCCGCTGCCATATTGGGCGGGCGCGCCCAAATCAGGCTGCCCGAATTTGATGCCCGCGACATCACCGTATGGCAACAACGGCACGGACAATTGGACGCAGACGGCAAAGAAAAGTTCCCCAGCGACTTTAACGACTTGGCGGAAATTCGCGGCATGGATGCCGTCAAAGAGGCACTCGGCACACCCTTGTCGGCAGAGCGCACTGCCCAAGTCGCCGCCATGCAGCCTGAAATTGCCCGTCAAATCGAGCACATACAAAACAAAGCCCCCGAAAGCCCGCAGGAAAGCCCCGAAACCCTGCCGCCGGACGAAGCGGGATTACGCTTTCGCGCGGAATATGTACTGGAAAAATTTGGCGGTGAGCGCAACGAGAAACACCGCAATGCGCTGATTGCCGAGTTGGCGCAACGCGGGGTAGATATTCGCGGCGCGGTGAACGGTATTCTTGAGGAACGCAAGGCAGCCCCGCAACCGCAGTCTGAAACGGCAAAGCCATCACCGGCGAGCGAGAACACTCCCTTCACGCAAGCAGTAGATAACGTGGTGGCGGGCAAAGTCCCCGCAGGCTACATCCAGCTGGGCACAACGCCTGATGTATTGCAAATGCTGGGCGTGCCGCAAGGCAAAGTACGCATTGCAGGCGGCACGATTGAAAAAGCCGTCGCCGATTACCTCAACCGCCAAAACGCCTACGACAAAAACCGCCATGCGGTAAATCCCGATGACTTAAAGCTGTTGCCCGGCGAAATGAACGACCCGATAGCGGTATTCAAATCCGCCACCCAAAGCAATTCATTTGTGGTCTTAACCCGGTTGCATGAACGCGAAAACGGTAAAGAAAAACCCGTCATTGCGGCAGTGCATTTAAGTCAAGGCAAAGGCAAACACGGGGCAGATTTGATTGATGTGGTGAGCGTGTACGGCAGAAGCGATACGCAGCTGGAACGCGCGTTTCAAGATGATTTGCTGTATGCAAACAAAAAGAAAGTTCAGGAATTTTTGACTACCCATCCGCTTCAATTGCATTGGGATATTACGTCTGAGACTGAACTTTCTTACCACCATATTAAAACAGAAAGCGATTTGGCGCAATGGCAAAATGCCCATAGGCAGCCTGAAAATCCATTGCCAAGTCAAAATTTAACCCAACCTAAAAAGGAAGCCCAAATGGCACAATCCCCCACCCCCGAAGACATCCAACGCCACGCCCAAAACGTTGCCCAAATCGCCGATGCCGCCGAGCGCGAAGCCATGATGAGCGAAATGGCAGAACAAGGTATTTATGTGCGCGGCGCAGTAAACAAGATTTTGGCTGAACGTGCGGCAGAAATGCCACAGCAGCCTGAAAATGAACATGGTGAGTTTCCGCAAAGCCAAAGTGGGCAGCCTGAAAATGCTGCCTCTCCCACCTTTGCTGACGAACTATCCGCCCTTAACCTACCTTCCGATTTTTCTTTTGAATACCAAACCCTGCCCAACGGGCGAGAAATAGCTCGCATTCATTTGGCAGGCTATGGCGGAGAAATAATGGTGGACAAAATTGAAGCAGACAAAGGCGGCGGTTATATCGCATCGTTTGACAAAGTATTGGATGGCAAGCCTATCCATTTAGACAATCTATCCACTCTGATGCGCGAAATGACCTTCCAAATGCGCCAAGCAGCGGAACATGAACACAAACTGCATCAAGAGCCAACCGCCGTGCAGCCGCAAAGGCAGCCTGAAACAGCCCAACCACCCGAACCATCCCAACCCACAGCCGCCGATAACGCGGCTGTTGCTGTTTCTGAGCCATCGGAAACGCAAGTTGTTGGGCAGCCTGAAAACACACAAGGCGAACCATTGCCAAGTTCAAACCAACAGGACACCAATATGACCCCATCCGAAGCCCCGGCATTCGAAGCTCAAACAGTAGAAAACAGCATTGAGTTCGGCGGCATCACGCAAGAACAGACTCAAAGTCCAACGCAATCCACCGAAGCCCAACCCCAGCTTGAAACCATTTCCGCCGCCGAAGTGCAAGAGAACCTACGGCGTGCCAAGGAAAAAGAGCGGATTGAGTCGGCACAGCAATTTACCCAAGAAGCCGCCGTTGGTGCAGCAATAGGCATAGCTGCAGATACTGCGTTAGACGCTGCCATTCCAGGTAGTAGCATGGCAAAAACTGCCGCTAGCGTTGCCGCAGGCTTTGCGGGTGATGCCGCTGCCGAACGTGTTTTACAGCAAAATTCAATGCAAAAACCCGAGCGTGATGCTGAAAACACAGAAAAGCAGCCTGAAATCAGCAAGCCCCAGCCTATTCTTGACCACCATTACAGCGTGCCTAGCAACATTCAATCACGCTACATTCAAACCAACAGCGGATTGTTGGGGCATTTGAATTATTCAGACATCAACAGCCATAACACCGTTGTGTTTCAAGACAAAGGCAACAAACTTTCCACGCCCAAAAACGATGCGCAAACCATCAGCGATATGTTGGACGTTGCCCAAGCCAAAAACTGGGGCAGCATCAAAATCTCGGGCGGCGCAGAATTTAAACAGCAAATGTGGTTAGAAGCTAATTTGCGCGGCATTGCCACCTCTGGCTACAAACCCAGCAAAGAAGATTTAGCATTACTGGCCAACCAGCGCGAAAACCGCAGTCGCAACAGCATTGAGCATCAACCCCTAGCCCCCGAGCCAAACAAACCCGCGCGAGAAACCCCAAGTAAAGAATTGGGCGCGCGCCTCGTTGCCCATGGCAAAGACCATTACAACCATAATCCCGACAAAGGCATGAGTTATTTCGTCTTGCTGGAAAAAGATGACAAACAATGGGAACGCTGGGGCATGGATTTAGAACGTGCTATGAAAGAAAGCGGTGCGCAAGTGGGCGACAAGGTGGAATTGATAGACAAAGGCAAAGATGGCAAACGCAATTCGTTTGAAATCCAAATCATCGAGCGAACGGCATCGCCCGACTTCACCCCGCTGCGCTCCGAAGCCGACAAGCAGGTTACGCAAGCGCAAACGACCGAGCAGAAATTGCACGCCACCCAAATCCAAGAACAGGTTACGGCTGGCGCAGCAAAAGCAGAGCAGCCTAGCGCAGAACAGCGCACGGCATCGGAAACCGTATCGCCAGACAAAACCAATGGTTTGATGAATGACTATCACAAAAAGCTCAACCGTTTGTCCAAAGACGATATGGCGATGATGCGTAAGGTTGAAGTTGCGTATTTGCAAATATTGGAAAAAATGCCGCACAAAACCCCTGATGAGCGTGAATTTATGCGCCGTAGTGTTTACCAAACATTGTCTAACATGATTCAAGGCAACAGAATCAACCTGCCCACGCTTGAACCCTCACAACAGCAGCAAACACAGCAACAAACATTAGCTGCCAAAGGCAAGCAAAAAGGCAAAGACAACGGCATGAGCATGAGTGATTAAGCGAGAGGCAGCCTGAAAAATAGCTTTCAGGCTGCCTTTTGATGTTATTTAATTGTTTTCAATATGTTAAAAGGATGTGATGATGAGTAACTACATCAAAGTTTATGGTTTATCCCAAGAAACTTGCGCCCACCTTGCCGCCTTATCCAAACAGCGATACGGCAAAACCAACATCTCTCTACTTGCTCGTGATTTACTGCTCGCAGAACTTGCTAAACAATCCCCTACTGCCGAACCACCCACACACTCCACGACCACCGAAGCCAAAACACGATTAGAACTCAAACTGCCACCCCATATCGCCGAGTACATCCATACCGCCGCGCAACAAGGCAAAATGTCGCCCAACCGTCGCGCACTCTACATTTTGGCAGAATACATAGAACAACACCCCATACTCACGGATAACGAAATTACCGCGCTCTATCAATCCAACGTTCAACTTGGCACAATCGGGCGCAACATTAACCAAATCGCACGCCACTTAAACACAGGCGAGGGCGCATCGCTTACACAACGCCAACTTGCCGAGCTTGAACAAATCATTACCGAACACGTTAAACGTGTTGGCATCATCATTCAAGAACACCGCACGCGCCAAGAAAACTAATTTTCCTCCTGTAAGGCAGCCTGAAAACCATAAACAGCGTTTTCAGGCTGCTTTTTTTGCATCCGAAAGATACCCATGAAAAACCTAGATGACTGGTTTCTCCAATACCGCACCCATGCCGTACACGGCAAACAAAAGAAAATACGCAGCGGCACATCGCACAAACCACTCAAAAACCACACCGCTCTAACCAATCTCCAAGCTGCCGCCCGCAAGCACCCCGAAGTGATGGTTAAAATCCCCAAACGCCACAGCCAAAACTCCAAAGGCATGAAAGGCATCCGTAACCATTTGGACTACATTTCACGCAACGGTGAAGTCGTTTTAGAAAACCAAAATGGTGAGCAAATTCAAAGCAAAAAAGCCGTGCGACAACACTTGGAAAATTGGCAAAACCGTTTTGGCATTGCTGACGACACCGCGCACAGAGAAGCATTAAACATTGTCCTATCCATGCCCGCAGGCACGCCGCCCCAAGCCGTGTTAAATGCCGCCCGAGAATTTGCCGCTGAACAATTTTCCAACCATGAATACGTCTTCGCGCTTCACCATGAATCCGACCGTGAAGGCGAGCCACCCCATCCCCATGTCCATCTAGCGGTGCTGATGCGCGACAATCTAGGGCAACGCATCAATCCACGCAAAAACGACCTATTTGAATGGCGCGTTCGTTTCGCCGAAAAGTTACGCGACGAAGGCGTGCAATGCGCTGCCACCCGCCGCCAGCATCGCGGCAAAAGCATCAAAGGAGAAAACGGCATTGTCCGCGCTATTGATGAGCGATTAGCCCCCGCGCGGCAAACATCACGCATCACCGCTGAGCAACAAGGCAGCCTAAAAACCGCCCTAGAAACCCAACAACGCCCGCACAATCCTTACCAAACACGCAGCCAAGAAACAAGGAGCGCACTACTCAAACGCTATCAATCGCTGGCCAAGCAACTCTACTTGAACGGTATGAAAACCGAAGCGCGAGACATCGCCAAACTTGCCCAGCAAGTCGCCCAAGCAGGATACGATACCCGGGCGCAAAAAATGTATGACCAAATCCGTGCGCAACTGGAACAGCAACGCAAGCAAACCATGGCGCAGCAACAACCTAAACAACAAAATACCACCACCCAACCCAAGCGCAAGAAAACCCAAACACGCGATGACGGAATGGAGCGGTAACTTATTTCAATGCGAAAGCAGCTTGAAACAGATGAGCAATCTTAATCGATTGACCATTTGTTTCAGGCTGCTTTTTTGTCGTTTCAAAAAAATAGTCGCTTGCGGCGTTTTCGCCTTTGGGCGAAATCTCAAAATAGGTACTGTTTTGTCGGCGGTAGCCTATCCTGCGTTCATAGTTTTATAGGGTTTGTTGTGTTTGATATGAGTGTTTTGAAAAAAAGAAACGCGCGATGTTTTAGATATTATCCTGATTTTTTTAGATGTAAATAGATTTTAATAGTTTTAAAGTAGTTGTATTAACGATTTATTGATGATAAATTAACGATTTAATACTTTTAAAACTAGATTTTAATTTAACTATTATTTTATAAATCTATTGCTATCTATGGTTATCTAACGATTAACAAAAGATGGTTGTGGATTGATTGCCGTAACGTTACTTGTTATAATTAGATAAGTATGGATTTATGTAGATTGAATTGGATTTACTATGGATAAAAAAATCACCCTAGAAGCCTTTATGGCACAACAGCCAAGCCATGCCAAAGTATCAAAGTTAGAGCCTTGGCGGGAAGATATTTTGACCTTGAAAAATAACGGTTATACGCAAAAACAAATCTTGGAATACCTTGATTTAAATGGAATAAAAGTGAGCCAAACCACCTTAAACTCTTTCATTAAAGTTCGGCAACGCGAGCAACAAACCGCAGCTACAACAAAACGAGCCGATGCCCAAGAAAATGCAAGAGTAAAGAATAAGAAACAAAATAAAGAAAATCAAATAGATAGACAAGAATCCAACGAGCAATCTATATCCCGACAATCTGCACTCCAACAAGCAGACCGACCAGGTATTCGCCGCTGGCCAACCGCTGATGAGGTTGATTTGAGTAAGCTGTATTGAAACGTTACAAAACCCTGTTACGAAACTCCAATAAATTGTTTTACAACAATTTTATGATTTTCGTAACAGGGTTTCATAACGCGCCAAACAGAGGTTTCGTAACAACTTTTTCAGGTTTCACCACGACATCCCACACAAAAAAAGCCCAAACACGGCAGAGTAGAGCTGCGGTGTTTGGGCTTTTTTACGCCTGTGCGGTTTGAAATTTCAGGCTGCCATTCTCGCGCGGTATGCTGCTTGACGTTCCGCCGCGCTGGCATATTTCTTGGGTCTGCCACCTTTGCGTGCGGCGGGCGGTTTGGGTGTTTCAGGCTGCTGTTGGCTACGGTTTGGCAAAATTGGCAAAACTTCGGTGTATTCCGCCTCAATCACATCATCGTTTTCAGACTGCCTAAATAAGGTTGGGGGAATGCGCCGATTGGAGCGGATAGGCGACTGCCAACGGGCATTGTAAGCAAAGGCAGGGATTGGGCTAGGGAAAGGGCGAGTAGTGCGTCTGTGGCGTTGTGGGCGCGCGTATGGGCGTATGGGTGTTTGTTCACGGTGTGCGGCATCTGCATCATCGCTCGCTTCGTATTTATCCGCTTCATCATCGTAAGCATCTGCCGCAAAATTGTTGGCAGTAATATCTATTCCCCTGCCCGTGCCGCCAAAGAATATCTGCATCGGCGGACGCGGCTCGTTTGGCTCGTTCGGTTCGGCTGCGGGCAACTGCGCCATCATTTCGCGCTCAATCAGGTAATCCTGAAACGGCGCGCCTAATCTGCTGACTAGACGCGGCACGAGCCGATTGCCCAGTTCGCGCAAAAACTCATTCTCGTATTCCAGTTCCATACATTCCTGTTGCCAGTATCGCGCTTCTTGGCGCGATTGGTCTTTTTGCACATTACGGATGCCGAAATACAGCAATCCGCCCATACTGCTTAATGCGATGATGGCGGGTAGTAAGTCCATGGTGTTCATGCTATGCCCTCCACTCTGCTGTGATGAAATATGGGATTTTGTGGGGTTGCGTAACGGTTTCGTAACACGCTGGATAGGGTGGGGCGAAAAAACAGGGGTTTCGTAACGGGTTTTGTAACGAATTTTGTGGTTTCATCACGCGGTTTCGTAACGCGCAAAATGGGTTTTGTAACAGGTTTCGTAACAGATTTTTCAGTTTCGTAACAGGGTTTCGTAACAAGATGCGCGATAGAGCCGCGCGAATGATGTGGGCAAGATGAGCCCAAAGAGATGAGATTCATGGCGAATGCCTTTCACAATGTTTAAAAGAAATGCCCACTATGTTTCCACGCATAGGGGCAGGCTTTGGGGCAAGGTTGGAAAACGGTACATTGTGAAACCGTCAGGCTTTCGCCTCCTTGCTCCTGCCTGCCATAGGCAGGGTAACAATGTTTGCCAGCTTCCAAAACTGGGTTGTAAAAACTGATTGGATTGTAGCAAAGGATGGCGCAGCCTGAAAGCCATATCCACTTTTCAGGCTGCCTTCGTGTTGCCTTACAACCAAAAAAGAAAATCCTCCCACACCCGAAAGGGCAGCCGCGCGCTGCCTAGAATATCTGTAAAGTCTTTTCTGCCTGTGTTCTCTGTTTCATTAGAGTGTTAGGCTTTTTTGTGCAATGTACTTTGTCTTTGATGCGCAATGTTCTTTGTTCAAAATGAGCAAAGTGATGTTTTATCAATATTATTTTGAGCCATTTTAACCTTGTGCGCTCGATATTTCAGGCTGCCTGATGGCAAAACGACGGCATTAAGGCAGCCTGAAAGCCATTTAATCGGGCAAAATAAATGCCGTGCTACCCTTTTTTCATGGCGAAAGCAATTTTTCAGGCTGCTTTACAGGCGAGCGGGTGAAAAAAAGCCCGTTTTCGTGCGTTAAAACAACGAAAACGGGTTAAAGGTGAGGTAAGGGCAAGATTTCAAACACGGCAAAAGCGGCAGGGCGATTATCCTACCGTTTTACCAAGATTTTTTGCCTTTGGCGATTTCCATCAACCGCTGCGCATGGGTCTTGCCTTTGGCTTTTTCCTCCGTGCTGCGGATTTCAGGCTGTTTATCGGGCTTGTCGGGCGGTTTGGCTGCTTGGCGCGCATTATGTTTGGCAAGAGCGGCTTTGGCGGCTGCGCTGCCATCATCGCCCATTTTGTGATGCGGGCTGCTATCGGTGGGGTCAAAGAAACCAAACCAGCCGTGGTCAATGGATTTTTTCATAATCAGCACAATATCCAAACCGCGCTGGTGAAACTCGGTGAGCTTGGCAACAAAGGCTTGTTTCTCCTTGCGGCTGCATGACTTGCCTTTTTTCTTGAACAACACCGCGTGATACTCATCCCACAAATCGGCGGGGATAAAATCGGGCAGGGGATAATTGTCCTTGCGCTCAGACGGCACAACCAGCTTGCGCCCTTTCATTTTGGCAATCAATTCAGCCAGCCTGAAAATATTGAGTTTCCACGCCAGTTTGCCATGCACCTTGCGCTCGCGGTGGCATTCCACAATGCCCATTTCTTTCAAATCAGCGCGCGCTTGTTCGTAATTGCGGCGAGAAAAGCCTAAGTTCGCCGCTAAATCCTTGGCGGTAAGGCGTATCCAACCATCACGCTCAACTTGTTCGCTTTCAGGCTGCCCGCTCGCCCAATCCGTCCACCGGTGCAACAACGAGAGCAAATCGCGGGCGTAGTGTTTTTTGCCGAGCAACGCTTGATAGTCGTCATACACAATGCGGAACGACTGTTCAAGGTTTTGCGTGAGCAGGTTAAAGGGCATATCCATCAGCGCCCCCCCTTTAAGCGTGCTACACTCGTACCCGTTGCGAATACGCAGCGAAACGCGCCCGCAGGGTGGCTGGGGCGGTGAAGGGGGGTGTGGTGGTTGGGGTAGGGGGTGGGCATGATTACTCAAACAAATCAGGGCGCAAGTCTTGACGTGTTACAACAGAATTAGTTAGTTTTTCTATCTTGATAGCAGTTTCGGCTGGAATTTTGTTTCTGCCACGAGCCCAGCTATTAACTGTTGTTGGGTGCACACCTAACTCTTTGGCTAATGAGGCTTGACTACCAATAACATTGGCGGCTAATAAAATCGCATCTTGCATCACTTGAATCTCGGAGAGTTTGCTAAAAATGTTTCAAGTATATTTTGAATATACAAACAAGTCAATGATACGGATGCGACAATAAGCTGTGCTGCTAGATAAAATCAGCCATTTAAGGGTTTACTATGCAATACAACTTGGCGCAATGGGTTGCTAATGCAAGAAAACAGGCTAATTTAACGCAAGAGGAGCTGGCGGAAGCGATTGGATTTTCAGGAAAAGGCAGCGTTTCAGCCATTGAGAATGGTAGAAATAAACCTACATTTGACATCATGGTAAAGATTTCAGAAGTTTGTAATTATCCATTGCCGTATCAAAATCAAGTCATCAATAATAATGCGACACATATTCAGGTTGGCGGAAATAATTTTGGCGAAGTATCGTATTCAAATATTACTGAAAATAATCATGCGTTTATAAATTTAGACAACATTACACAGCAAGATTTTATTAAACCATTTATTGTAAAAGTGCCAAATAACGATTTGCATAGTGAAGGTATTTTTAAAGATGATATGCTAACCATTAACCCAAATATCACAGCAAATCATGGAAACTTTGTTTTGGTTCTATCTACTTATGGGCGTGGTTTAATTGCTAAGTTGTTTATTGATTTGAAAAACCAGTACGCCTTAAAGCACAATGAAAGCAATCCCGAGTTGATGCCAGACGACGCGCGAATCATTGGTGTTGTTACAGACCTTAATCGCAAGTTTGGCTAAAAATATGAATAAGGCAGCCTGAAAACATTTTCAGGCTGCCTTTTCATTTGACAATATCAAGTTGTAATCTTAAACTTATTGTGTGCCATTTTGGCACATTTTAAAAGGAATGAGACCATGATGACTTCAACTGCTCCGCGTATTACTGCGCGGATTGATGTGCAAACACAAGATTTATTAAAAGAAGCTGCCCAGTTGGCAGGAATTTCCAGCATCAATTCGTTTGTTTTGCAGGCAGCTTTAAAAGAAGCGAAAGCGATTATTGCGCAGGAGCAAACCATTCAATTAAGCCAAGAAGCCAGCTTGCGTTTAATGGACGCGCTAAATAATCCCCCAGAGCCTAATCCAAAACTACGCCAACTGTTTCAAACCAATTTTGACGAAGTGAACGTGTATGAACGATAACCCAGCCGTGGTGGTTTTAAATAAGGGCGTTGAGCCATTAAATGAAACGCACAACCGAAAGGGTTTTGATTGTGGCGTGCCAGCATTAAATGATTTTTTGCAAAAGTTTGCTGGGCAGAAATCCAATAGAAATCAGGCGCAGACTTATGTTTTATCGGCTGATGACAATGAAACCATTATTGGCTATTTCACGCTTACCATGACGCGGTTTAATTGGCATGAGATAGTGGGCAAGAAAAGTAAAACGGTAGATACGGCTGCGCTGATTGCCCGTTTGGCAGTAGATAAGCGATTTACCGGACAGGGCGTAGGATTGTTTTTGTTGCGTACTGCTTTGGAAAAATTGATTATTGCCAATGATATTTTGGGCGTTCCGATTATTGTTGTAGATGCCAAAGATGGCGTTTCAGCATTTTATGAGACGGTTGGATTTCAATTTTTAGAACAGGGCAGTAGCAGGCTATTTATTACAATGGAAACCATTTTGAATAGCCAAAAGATTAAATAAACAAGGAATTAAGGCAGCCTGAAAACAGGATTTTGTTTTCAGGCTGCCTTTCTATGAATAATTAGTTCCGCAACTGCTCTAAAAGGCTAGGATTGCTATCCAGCATTTTAAACATCATAACCAACAATTTTGGTGGGGCTGCTTTACCTGTTTCGTAGCGAGAAAAAGCATTTACGCCACCGCCAAACAGTTCGCCCGCTTCGCGTTGGCTTAAATTAAGTTTGGCGCGAACATTGCGGATAAAGCTGGGGCTAGCGATTTCATTGTTTACTTGTTTATGAAATTCGCCCATTAAATTCATCATTCGGCGGCTTTCATCAGGCGCGGTTAGCGATTCGCCACACGCAGGGCAAAAATCCGCTTCTACTTGGGGAATAATGGTTGTTTTCCCTTTGTAGGTATAAGGAATATCGCGCACATCGTGCACTAATTCTGCTGCGCCACACACGGGACATTTCATCATAATTAACGCTCCTTGAATGAAACTATTAAAACATCGTCTATTACGGTTAGCTTGATATACAAATCGCCGTAGGGCTCAACGGTTGGGCGATATACATCTTGCCAAATTGTATGGTCTGCATGAGTGGTCATGCTTTTATAGAAGTCTGAACGGTTTAGGTTGCTCACGATATTTTGCATTTCGTCATAATCAATGCCTAAAAGCTCCGCACCAACCAGTGCTACACGGGTTGCGCGGACTTTTTCTTCTGCCAACAAGGCTTTTACTCTTTCTAGGCTGCAATGCGGCGTTCTTTTTTCCATGATGCTCTCAATTAACCAATTAGGTTAATTTTAACCTAAAAGGTTATTTTGTGCAACCATCATTCCCATAAAAAGGCAGCTTGAAAACAGTACTCTTTGTTTTCAGGCTGCCTTTTTGTTGCTCTTGAAGAGCAAATGGCTTGCAATCTATGCCAAATCGGCAATAAAACGACAGATATGACAAAAATAATATTTATATAAATCAATACGATAAAATAAATATCGGCATGAAAATATATTTTTGATAGACTTTCCGATATATTTAAAATATACTTCGCACATCAAAGCAGTACCCCAGTTCTTTAACAATTCGGCAAACGTATCAACCACCCGATGCTTGGTCTTTATCAAGATTGGCGCGTTCCTTTCGTCTTTTTGCGCGGCTTCTTTTTGTGGCTCGGCAGAAATTTTTTCGCTATGAAACGCGGCTAATCTTGTGTGGCTTATCGGTGAAATGCGTATCAAAGGTTGCAGGCGGCATCCAATCCGCCTTAATCAGAATGCCGTGCATACGGGTAGCGCGAGTGCGTCCGTGGACAGGCGGCAGTTGGACGTATCTTGTAATCGCGGCGTATCCGCGATGCGGGGCTAATCCACGGACGCGCCCCCAACGCAGTTTCCCTGCCTTCGGGCATAGCCTGCGCACCCTTTGCCGTGGCGTGTTTCGCGCTCGGCTGGGGATTTGTTTTTCATAGCAAACGGTTTCAGGCTGCTTTTGGGTTTTTGAGTTTTAGTGGCAGCCTGAAAATCGTTTTTTGAGTGGTTTTTATTTTTTTTGTTTTCAGATTTAAGCCTGTTTGGATGTTGATTGGATTGAGCAGGTTTGGGTGTGGGAATTTTTGAAAGAATGATATGGACTTTATTTCTGCTTGGTTGGCTGATTATCCTCTCGCTCCCGCACTTGTGTTTTTGGTGCCTGCGGTTTTGCTGTTGGTCTTTGATGTTTGGGATTATCACTGGGGGCTCAGGTATGACGGGCGTACGCATCTTTTTATGAAGATGGTCTATATTGCTGCTTTTATTGTTGCGGGGTTGCTGGCGGCTTTGGCAGCTGGTTAGTTGATTAAATGATGTCATTGGTTCTGCTGACCACGGGTAGTTCACAGCCTGCAAAATAAGGAGATAAAACACTTCTGAATCCTAAACGCAAGGCTCGTTTGTAGGGCGATTTGGCAACTGTGAACCAAAAAGTGAGTGAGCTTGGTGTGTTACTGTCGTCTGCGTTAATCCAATAGCCTAATTGGATGGTGTCGCTAGGTTGAATGGTTTGTGGGGCATTTTGTGAGAATGTGCCGATGCCGTAATTCAGAATAACGCATTTTCGTTGGCACACGACGGAAACAGAACGCAGTTGATAACATTGTGGCAAACGGCTTAATTCTATTTGCATGGTATCGCCAAACTCTGTGCTGTGTACCAAGGCGATTTTGATGTTGGGTCGGATTTGGTTGCGGACTTGGATATAAGCCAAGATAAACGCAAATGTTGCGACAATCAAACTAAGTATTGAAATGATGATTTCCATGGGCATCTTTCTGTTTTGTGAAAAGGTTTTAGTCGGAAACTTAATCTTAACACGGGTGGTCAGATGCCCACCTTTTCGGGGCAGTCTGAACGTTTGGTTTTTCAGGTTGCCTTTTTAACTTAATCGCATCACTTGGGACGTTTGCTCTTGCAACAGGGCAAACGACGTAAGCGGCTCAGGCGTGTGTGGTGTGATTTCGTATTCGTGTACACGCCATAGTAATGCCTAGGCATAGGCATGAACGCAATCAATTGCTCTTGAGAGACTGAAATATTGTGGTTGCACACAGTATTTTCGGCGTTTGCAGGATAACGTGAACCTGCACGGTTTGCCGCCTGCCGAAGAGGCGGCTTTTTATTAAAAGGATGCGCCATGAGCCGCAAATGGACACAAGAGAAATTACTGGGCATTCTCGCCTATCGCCCATTTATCACCGTTTCCGATTTTGATGCTGCCGATGAGGGCAAACGAAAGTGTGCCATTGCTGCCATGCGTGAGGGTTGGGTGAAGCTGGAACAGCGCACAGGCTATTTTGTAGTGCGACTGGCACGGCAGCCTGAAAATGCCTATACGCGCAGACGGTATGGGCGAATGACTGCGCTGTGAAGCATCTCTTTATCAAACTGTTGTTTGAACACTATGTCGCATTCATCTTTGGATTGCTGTTATGGATTGACGCAGCCATTACCTTTGCTCTGCTATTTCTGTTATCCCTTTTTCCTGATTACCCACAATGGATTCAGGATGGAATAGGGCAGGTGCTGATTTGCCTGCTGCTTATCGTTTTGGTTGTGCCCCTGCTTTTTTGCGTGCTGCGTTTTATGGTGCGCAATGATTTGCGAGCGCATCCCAAACGAATGCTTGCCTATGCCAACGGTGGTTATGCCTATTCCCGTATCTTGCGAGATTGCATGAATGATTACGCCTCGCCCGATAGCGTGTTGTATGCGTTTGAATGGCGGGTGGAGCGGGGGAAACCATAACCTTTTTATTTAATTTTTTCTCAACGGGTATCAAAGCCACCCCAAACGGCAGTGGAAAGCCAAAAACATTGTGGCGGTCGTGGAAACCGAAAAACATTGTGGCAGCGATACCCCCTTTCAGGCGGTCTGAAAATCAATACATCGATTTCAGGCTGCCTTTCCTTTTTCTCAACTAGGAGATTATTATGAAATCCAAACTCGCCATTCTATTAACTGCCGCGCTGCTCGCACCCGGCATAGCATCCGCTGCGCCCGCCAACCCCGCAACCCAGCCTGATTTGCTTACAGGCGACACTAAACTCGCCTGCGAAGCCATTTTGTGCTTATCCAGTGGCACTCGCCCCAGCGAGTGCAATCCGTCTTTGCAACGCTATTTCAGCATTCATCACAAGAAACCGCACAAAACAATTCAAGCGCGGGAGAACTTTTTGAACCTTTGCCCCACATCTGGCGAGAAGGGCATTAAAGAGTTAAATCGCGCCTTGGCAAATGGTGCAGGGCGATGCGATGCCCAAGAGTTAAATCGTGTGATGCGTCGCACCATTGCCGTGCGCGAGTGCAAACCGGTTGCCAATAAAAGCGTTATGGGCAGCAGGGGCAATCGCAAACCCGTGCAAGAGTGCCAAGATGTGCAAAAAGTGGTGGTGCTCAATGCCAAACCATCCTACTGCTCCGCCTATCACAACCACGAATGGACGCGCGTAAGCGACACCGTGAAATATGTGGGCGACCCGAAACAAGGGGGCAAATGGGTGGATGTAGGGCAGTAAAGTAACACTAAGAAAAGGCGAATACATGAAAACTACTGAAGAGAAAATATCATGCGATATACACCACTATAAGCAAACCTTGCGCGAATTTTATTCAAATGCAGCAGCTATTTTGTTGGCTGCAGTAATAGGTTCTGCACTCGTTATTTGCTTTGATATATCCATAGATACCAAAGTAACTTTGGTAAAGTTGCTGATGGGTTGTGGAGTTGTGGGGATTCTTGCTGTTGTGGTGCAGTTTGTGCGATTCGCTAGTAAGAAAAGATAAAGATTTAACTCCTGCTGCGGTTTGTTTCTTCTTCCGTAGCGCTTTACGCCGCCACGATGGGCATATCGTTGGCGGCTTTTTTTGCTTTCAGGCTGCCTGAATGCTGTTGTTCACAATGCAAAAACCATTTCCGAGCTCAAAGTGGTTTTTTTCTTGTGAATAATCATTTGATTGTTGATTTTGAATTTAAATTTGAACTTAGAGAGGTTTTGAAATGAAAGAAGTGCATTTTGTTACCCAATCCAAAGGTGGCGTAGGCAAATCCTTTGTAGCTATGTTGTTGGCGCAATATTTGCAAGACCGTGCGGAAGACAAGCTTTTTTGCTTTGACACCGACCCTGATAACGCAACTTTTGCGGAATATAAAGCATTAAAGGCTAAATACATCAATATTAAAGCGGATGACCGCCCTGTGATTAACATCAAAAAATTTGACGGTTTGTTAGACACTTTAATTGATGATAAGGGCATTGCTGTGATTGATACAGGCACATCTACTTTTGACCCGTTGATGACCTATATCGCCGAAGCGAATGTGGATGCGATGTTAATCAATGAAAATGTGCGCATGGTGATGCACGTTCCGCTGAATGGTGGGCAAGCGAAAAATGAATGTATCAAAGGTTTGGCGCGGGTGTTAAGTAGCATTGATGCGCAAGTTGTTGTTTGGCTCAATGAGCATTTACATGGTGAGATTCAAGAACAAGGTAAACCGTTTGAAGAGTTTGAAATTTGCAATGCCTACCGCAACAAAATTGCAGGCATTGTTCGCATTCCAGTAATGAATGCAGATACCTATGGCGATGATATTAAACAAATGACAGAACACAATGCTACGTTCCATGAAGTTGCTAAAAGTGCTGATTTTGGACGTTGGACGCGCACCCGTTTAGCAGAGTTTCGCAACATCATTTGGGCGGAGTTAGACCGAGTGCCTTTTCTTGCCAGCCAAGCGTGGCACAAGAAACACACTTTGCCCGAAGCGGATAAGCCAGCATGAATGCAGATGCAAAACCTAACACGAAGCTGAAACTCTTGAATGCCGATGAAATCAGCACGGCGGTTTATCACCGCGCAGGGTTGAAAGTTGAACCGCATGATGTATCCATCCGCGATATGTTAATCATGCAAGCCATGTTTGCGACCGTAATGGAAAACATCCAAAAGCAGCAAATCGCACAGTTCCAACACGATATAGCCCATTTTCAGGCTGCCCTAACCGAAACTGCCACGCCGATTATTGAAGCCAGCGAAGAGCTGCAAGAGCTCAAAGCGGAAATTATTAAAGAGATTCTTGCCAGCAATGCCAAATCGCAGCAAGAAAATGAAACCAATTTGTACAACCAAATTAGCCAACGTTTGCAACAACAAACCCAGCAGCATATCCAGCAACACTGGACACGGTTTTCAGGCAGCCTGAAAACGCTTTTGCTACTGGGTTTTGTTGTACAAAGCGTTTTGCTGACGATTGTAATCGTAGTGAGCCGATAGAAAGGAAGCGTAAGTGAATAGCGAAACCTACAACGTCGCCCAAGCCGCTGCCTATCTCAAATGCCACCCCGAAACGGTGCGCGAAATGATACGCAGCGGCAAACTCGTTGCCGCCAAAATCGGGCGTAGCTATTGCATCCGCAAAATCCATCTTGACGCGCTCATTGCCGAAGCTGAAAATCAATCCGTGCAGGCATTGGCTCGCAGCAGGAGTAAACAACAATGCCCAAATCAACTCAAATCAGTCAATCAAACAAACCCAAACGACAGCCTAAAAAACAAACAGGCTTATACCAACGAAACGGTACTTGGTATCTTGACATCAGGACAGCGAGCGGCGAAAGAATTAGACGCTCTACTGGCACACAAGACTACCAACAAGCCAAAAAACTGTTGGAACAACTGAAACACGAATTGTGGCAACAGCAGCATCTCAAAGTTCGCCCCAAACGCCTTTGGGACGAAGCCGCTGCCAAATGGCTGAAAGAAAAGCAAGACAAAAAAAGCATCCGTAGCGACATCGGACGTTTGCGCGCATTGGGCGCGTTACGCGGTAAAGATTTAGCCAGTTTAGACCGTCGCACCATTATGCAAACCGTGATTGCCTTGCCTTGTGGCAACAGCACTAAAAACCGCTATCTTGCCCTAATCCGAGCCATCTTGAACAAAGCCGCGCGAGAATGGGAATGGCTAGACCACGCACCACGGCTAACGCTGTATCAAGAACCCAAAAAACGCATCCGCTGGCTTAAACCTGCCGAAGCGCAAAAGCTGCTTGATGTGCTCGCCCAGCGCCATACCCTATTGCACGATTTAGCCGCCTTTTCTTTGGCAACAGGTTTACGCCAACGCAACGTGTTGGAATTGAAGTGGGAACAAATAGACATCCAACGGCGCACCGCATGGATAAATGCCGACCAAACCAAAGGCGGACAAGCTATTGGCGTTCCACTCAATCAAACCGCCCTCCACATTCTGCAACAACAAAAACGTTGCGCCGTGTATGTATTTACCCAAAACAACGGTAAAAAGCTCCACAGCATCAGCAGCAGAATATGGAAGGATTGCCTAAAAGAAGCAGGTATCCACGATTTCAGATGGCACGACTTGCGCCATACATGGGCAAGTTGGTTAATCCAACGCGGCGTACCGATTGCCGTTTTGAAAGAAATGGGCGGTTGGGAAAATGCCAAGATGGTAGAGCGATATGCCCATCTATCATCCGAACATTTGCTGGTTCATGCGGATGTGTTGGACACAATTTGGACACAAGAAAACAATAAGAGCCATAGCTCTATAAAAGAAAACCGCCTAAACGATTGTTTAGACGGCATAAATTTGGCTCCCCGAGCTGGGCTCGAACCAGCGACCTGCGGATTAACAGTCCGTCGCTCTACCGACTGAGCTATCGGGGAATGAAGTCGCGCATTATGCTTAGCTTTGCTTGCGTTGTCAAACGGTTTCCGCCAGCGGGATAACAATCAAATGAAATTAAACGGAATTATTTTCAGGCTGCCTATTGTAGTGTTGATAGGCGCGGCGGGCGAGATAAAGGGCGATGCCGCTGCCCGCCATATCGGCAAGAGCATCGAACGGGTCGCCTTGGCGTGTTTGGGTGAACAGGTGTTGGGCGATTTCGCTGCTGATGGCGTAGCACAGGGCGAAGAAAAACAGGGCGGCGATGGGCGGGCGTTTGCGCTCGGCGAGCCATGCTTTGGCGAGCAGCCATGTTTGGGCGAAAAACAGGGCGGCATGGGCGATTTTGTCAAAATGGGGAAACGGCGGGGCGAGGTGGCTGTTGCTTTCGCGGAAGATGAGGCTGTATATGCCTGCGATGAGCCACAATAGGGCGGCGGCGAGCCATTTGTTTTTGGGGAGCGTCATGCGAGTTCGTTGAGAAATTGTTGGCATTGTTGGGCGAGGGCTTGGAATTTGCCGCCGCGCGTGGCGAGAATGTCGCGCCATTGGGCGATTTCTTCGCGGTCGGGTGCTTGGTCTAGGCTGCATTCTTCCAGCAGAAATTGCAGGGTTTCTTGCACTTCGCCGTAGCCGGCGGTTTGGATGAGTTGGGCAAGTTCGGTCATTTGGGTGTCCTTTTTGCTTTTGGCTGCGCGGGATGGATTTTCAGGCTGCCTTTGGGTGGAAACTGAGCTGTTTTGCAAACAAGGTCTGCTTTATGGTTTTCAGGCTGCCTTAGGGCTATCGCGCGGGCGTTGAGGCAGCCTGAAACGGGCTGCGCGGATTATAGCGTGTTGGCAGCTTTTTGGGTTTTGTGGGAAAATTCGGGCATTGATTTTTTGGAGTGGCACGATGCTGGACAGGGAAGGATACCGACCGAATGTCGGTATTATTTTGCTCAATCAGGATAATCGTGTGTTTTGGGGAAAGCGCGTGCGCGAACATGCGTGGCAGTTTCCGCAGGGTGGGATTAAGCCCGGGGAAAGCCCTGAAACGGCGATGTATCGCGAGCTGTTTGAAGAAGTGGGCTTGCTGCCGCAGCACGTTAAACTTTTGGGGCGCACGCGCGATTGGCTGCGCTATGATGTGCCGAATAATTGGGTGCGGCGCGAATGGCGCGGCTCGTACCGCGGGCAAAAGCAGATTTGGTTTTTGCTGCGCTTTGTGGGGCAGGATAGCGATATGCATTTGCGCGCTACGCAGCAGCCTGAATTTGACGGCTGGCGTTGGCACGAATATTGGGCGCCGATTGATGAAGTGATTGAATTTAAACGGTATGTTTACGAGCGCGCGCTCACGGAATTATCGCGGCATTTGCGCGGTTTGGAGAGCATGGGCGAGTTTCACGCGCGGCAGCTGGAATTGCGGCAGGCGGCGCGTGCGCAGGATTTGGCAGCGAAGGAGTCGCCATGAATCGGAATACTTATTTAATCGTTGCGCTGTTGGCGATTGGTTTTGGCACGTTCAGCAATTATGCCATTGTGGGCAGCACGGGCTCCGGCTCGGGCAGCCGCGCTTATCTGCCCGGCGGCTCGGGTTACGGCGGCTATTCGGGCGGGCACAAATGAGCGCTTATCGCCCCGGCTTGCATGGTTTGCTGGATTTATATGGCTGCCCGGCGGTGCTGTTGCGCGATGCAGCGGCGTTGGAAGGCGCGATGCGGGCGGCGGCGCAGCAGGCGGGGGCAACGATTTTGTCGGCGCATTTTCACACGTTTGGCGCGGGCGGCGGCGTAACGGGCGTGCTGCTGCTGGCGGAATCGCACATCACGATTCACACTTGGGCGGAACACAGCTTTGCGGCGGCGGATATTTTTCTTTGCGGCAGCCTGAAACCCGAAACGGCGGCGCAATCGTTGCAAACCGCCTTGCGCGCACAATCGGCAACATGGCGCGAATATCCGCGCGGCGAGCGATTGTTTGACGCAGCCTGAAAACAGATTTCAGGCTGCCGTTTGCTGTTTCAGGCTGCCGAGTGCGCCGCCCATCGGCAACACGCGTTGCACAGTTAAAAAAATTTCCCCATTTTCAGGCTGCCTTCCTATGCACACCATCTGCACCCATTGCCACACTCCGTTTACCCTTTGCGCCGACGCGCAGGATTTTGTAACCCGCATGCAGTCCACGGGCTTGCAGCTGGTGATGATTGAATGCCCGCATTGCCAGCAAACCACAGGCTACACCGACAACCCCAAACTCACCGCCCCGCCCGACGACGGCTTTCGCCAGCCCTGCCTCGAGCCCAATTGCGACGGCATCGTGTGCCACGTGTTCAATGAAACCGAAGATTTTTACGGCTGCGGCGAATGCGGCGAAATTTGGGCAACGCTGGATGATTTTCAGGCTGCCCACAAATGCATTAAGGCAGCCTGAAACGCCCTTTAACCCAATCAACAAAAGGAAACCAACATGAACTTCCCCCCCCGCCAAGCCCCCATCAGCCGCATGCGCCGTATGCGCCGCGACGATTTCAGCCGCCGCCTAATGCGCGAACACACGCTCACGCCCGACGATTTGATTTACCCCGTGTTCGTATTGGAAGGGCAAAACCGCGAAGAAGCCATCGCCTCCATGCCCAAAATCAAACGCCAAAGCATTGATTTACTATTAAAAACTGCCGAACACGCCTGCCAACTGGGCATCCCCATGCTCGCGCTGTTCCCCGTGGTTACGCAAAACAAAACCGCCGACGCACGCGAAGCCTACAACCCCGAAGGCTTGGTGCAAACCACCGTGCGCGCCCTGCGCCGCGAATTCCCCGAGCTGGGCATTATGACCGATGTCGCGCTAGACCCCTACACGCTCAGCGGGCAAGACGGCTTAACCGACAGCACAGGCTATGTGCTCAACGACGAAACCATAGAAGTGCTGGTGAAACAAGCATTAAGCCACGCCGAAGCAGGCGCGCAAGTGGTCGCCCCGTCCGACATGATGGACGGGCGCATCGCCGCCATCCGCGTGGCGCTGGAAAACGCAGGGCACATCCACACGCGCATCATGGCGTATTCCGCCAAATACGCCTCCGCGTTTTACGGGCCGTTCCGCGACGCGGTGGGCAGCGCGGGCAATTTGGGCAAATCGTCCAAAGAGCAATATCAGCAAGACCCCGCCAACAGCAACGAAGCCCTGCACGAAGTGGCGTTGGACATCATGGAAGGCGCGGATATGGTGATGGTGAAACCCGGTTTGCCGTATTTGGATGTGGTGCGCCGCGTAAAAGACGAATTTGGCGTGCCCACCTTTGCCTACCAAGTGTCGGGCGAATACGCGATGCTGCAATCGGCAATTGACAACGGTTTTTTGGACGGCGACAAAGTGATTTTGGAAAGCCTGCTCGCCTTTAAACGCGCGGGCGCGGATGGGATTTTGACGTATTACGCGATAGAGGCGGCGGAGCAGTTGGCGCGGTTGGGGTAATTAGAAATAACCCTGCTCATTGCTAACACTTAGGTTTTGCAAAAAGTTTAGGCAGCCTGAAAACGGGAAATCCCTTTTCAGGCTGCCTTTGGTGTTTGGGTGTTTGTGTTCAGGCGGTCATTTGCTCGCTCATAAAGTCAATAAAGCTGCGTACTTTGGCTTTCATGTATTGGCGGTTGGCATACACGGCGTAGAACGGCGGGCTGCTCATCGGGCAGTCGGGCAGGAGGCGGATGAGCCTGCCGGTGGTGATGTCGTCGTCGGCGAGCCATGCGGGCATATAGCCGATGCCAACATGGGCGCGGATGAGCGCGGCGACCATTTGGGTGTGGTTGCTGCGCATTTTGCTGCCTTGGAATTCGAGCGGCACGGTTTTGCCTTGGTATTCGGTCATCATGCGGGACAAATCCACATAGGTGGGGAGGATGGCGGGGTGCCGGGTAAGGTCTTGCGGGGCGCGGGGCGTGCCGTGCCGGGCGAGGTAGGTGGGGGTGGCGACGAGGTAGAAGGGGATGTTGCCCAGCCGTTTGGCGATGATGTTTTCGGCGAGGCTGTCGGATAGGCGCAGGGCGAGGTCTTCGCCGTCGCTGTTTAAATCGACATGGCGGTTGGAGAGGGTGAGTTCTATTTCTACATCGGGGTAGCGGCTTTGGTAGGCGGCGAGCATGCGGGCGAATTTGTCGCAGGCAAACCATACGGGGGCGGCGATGCGCAGCGTGCCTTGCGGGTGGTTGGCGCCTGCGCTGGCGTGTTCGGCGGCTTGGGCGAGCAGTTCCAGCGCGCTTTGGCAGTCGCGGTAGTAGGCATCGCCCTGCTCGGTGAGTTTCAGGCTGCGGTTGTTGCGGTAGAGCAGTTGCGCGCCGATGGTTTTTTCCAGATGGGAGACGTGTTTGCTTGCCATGGGGATGGAGATGTTGAGCCGTTCGGCGGCGCGGGTGAAGCTGCCGCTTTGCACGACTTGGCAGAAGACTTTCATGCTCAGTAGGGTGTCCATGGTGGGCTTTCCGGTTGTGATGCGGTTGGTTGGATGTTTCAGGCTGCCTTGGGGGCGGGGAATGGGGTTGGCGCGGCGCGGGGCAATCGTGCGTGCTTGGGGCAGCCTGAAAATGGGGTAGGGCGGCGGGATGGCGAACGCTTGCGCGGGCGATGGAAATGTTGGCGATGGACGCGGCTGCGCCGATGATGCGCGCTTGGCGCGGGTGTGTTTTCAGGCTGCCGTTTAGATTTTGCAAAGGCGTGCCAACTCGTTTTCAGGCTGCCTACGCCGCCTCCCAATAATCCACATAAAGCTGCAATTCGGTGTTGCCGCGCCATTCGTTTACTGTGGGGCGGTACACCACGCGGATGTCGCGCGGCAGCGTGTCTTCGCATCGCCAAAACATGGCTTCGAACTCTTGCCCTTCTTTGGTGAGCCATGCTTTGGTGTGTTTTTTGTCTGCGCCCATGCTTTGCTGGCGGAGCACTTGAAACGTGTCGGCGAAGCTGGGCGGCGGGAAGCCTTGCCCCCAAATTTGCGCGTTGATGAGCTGGGCGTTGGCAAGCGTGATGTCGCTGGCTTTCAGGCTGCCGTCGGTGAGAAAGGTTTGCGAGAGCGTATCTTCGTTCACTTGGCTGCGCACGATGTCTTCAAACAAATCGCCAAAGGTTTTCAGGCTGCCTGAACGCAGCGTGAGCCCTGCCGCCATCGCGTGCCCACCAAATTTGATGATGATTTCAGGCGCGTGCTTGGAAATGGCATCCAACACATCGCGCAGATGCACGCCCGCGATGCTGCGCCCCGAGCCGCGATAGTTGCCATCGTCGTCGGGCGCGAACACAAACACGGGGCGGTAAAATTTTTCTTTCAAACGACTGGCAACAATGCCGACTACGCCTTGATGAAAGCTGTCGCGGTACACGCACAGCGTGGTTTGTTCGCTGGGCAAGGCGCTGGGGCAATCGGCAAGGATGTCGGTGAGCATTTCTTGCTCAATTTCTTGGCGCGTTTGGTTGAGTTCGTTCAGCTCGCTTGCCATGCTTTCGGCTTCGTTCAGGCTGCCTGAAAGCAGGCAGGCGATGCCGATAGACATATCATCCAGCCGCCCTGCGGCGTTGATGCGCGGTGCGATTTTGTAGCCAAAGTCAAACGGCTGCGCTTTTTGCGCACTGCATCGGGCGGTTTGGAACAGGGCGCGGATGCCGTGGCTCATTTTGCCCGCGCGAATGCGTTTTAAACCTTGCGACACAAGAATGCGGTTGTTGTGATCCAGCGGCACGACATCAGCGACTGTGCCGAGTGCCACAAGGTCTAATAATTCGTCTAATTTGGGCTCGGCGATGGCACGGCAGCCTGAAAAGTAATCCCGCGCGCGCAATTCGGCACGCAGCGCAATCAACACATAAAAAATCACGCCTACGCCCGCGATACTTTTGCTGGGGAAGGTGCAACCGCGTTGGTTGGGGTTCACAATAATGCAGTCGGGGATGACGCTGCCTGCGATGTGGTGGTCGGTAACGATGACATCCAGCCCCAACGCTTTGGCGCGCGCCACGCCTTCGGCGCTGCTGATGCCGTTGTCCACGGTAACAATTAAATCTGCGCCTTTGGCGTGGGCGATGTCGGCAAGCTCGGGGGTAAGCCCATAGCCGTGTTCAAAGCGGTTGGGCACAAAAAAATCCACCGCCGCGCCCATGCTCGCCAGCCCTTTCATGGCAACGCTGCACGCGGTGGCGCCGTCGGCATCATAATCGGCAATAATCAGGATTTTTTGCTGCGCTTGGATGGCATCGGCAAGGCGGCTGGCGGCGGCGGTGCAGTTGGTGAGCTGGGTGTAGGGGATAAGCTGTTTGAGGCTGTCGTTGAGTTCGCTGCTGTCGGCAACGTTGCGCGCGGCGTAAAGCTGGGCGATGAGCGGGTTTGCGCCTGCGGCTTGCAGGGCGGATTGAAGCTGGGGGTTGATAGGGCGGGTGGCGATGCGTTTGGTGTGAGACATGGTGGGCAATCAATAAAGAAGCAGCCGTTTCCAGATTTCAGGCTGCCTGAAAGGGGGGAGAATAATCGTTGGCGCTATTTTACCTGACAGAACAAAGGCGTGTCGTTATAATTGCCCGCGTTATTTTGTGTAAAGAAAAAGGAGCATCAATGACCACGCCATTTCCTCGTATCCGCAAGGTTGTATTCCCCGTGGCAGGCATGGGCACGCGCTTTTTGCCCGCCACCAAAGCCAATCCCAAAGAAATGCTGCCGATTGTGGATAAGCCGTTGATTCAATACGCGGTGGAAGAGGCGATTGAAGCGGGCTGCGATGAGATTATTTTTGTAACGGGGCGCAGCAAGCGCAGCATTGAAGACCATTTTGACAAAGCCTACGAGCTGGAAACCGAGTTAGCCCTGCGCCACAAAGAGCAGCTCTTAACCCAAGTGCAAAACATTTTGCCCGCCCACGTAAGCTGTTTTTACACGCGCCAAGCCGAAGCTTTGGGCTTGGGGCACGCGGTGTTGTGCGCCTTGCCTGCGGTGGGCAATGAGCCATTTGCCGTGATTTTGGCGGACGATTTGATTGACGCGCCACGCGGTGCGATTGCACAAATGATTGATGTGTACAACCAAACAGGCAGCAGCGTCATCGGCGTGCAAACGATTGACCATTCGCAAACCCAATCCTACGGCATGGTGGAAACCAACGCATGGCAGCAATATCAACGCATCCACAGCATCGTAGAAAAACCCAAGCCCGAAGACACCGAATCCAATCTCGCCGTGGTGGGGCGATACGTTTTAACCCCGCGCATTTTCCAACTACTGCAAACCATTGGGCGCGGCGCAGGCGGCGAAATCCAGCTCACCGATGCCATCGCCAAACTGGTGGAATACGAACCCGTGCTCGCCCATGCCTTCGAAGGGCAACGCTACGACTGCGGCAGCAAAATCGGCTACCTAGAAGCCACGCTGGCTTATGGTTTAAAACATCCCGAAACAGGCGAGGCGTTTAAAGAATTGTTGCAACAATATGCCGCCAAGCTGGCATAGCGCGAGCGTTTAGCAAAGCAATAGGCAGCCTGAAAACAAAAAATACAGTTTTCAGGCTGCCTTTGTTGTATGACCGCACCTGTGTTTACGCCCAACGCCGTCCGCATTAAGGCAGCCTGAAAGCCGCAGGCTTCAACGAAGTTAAAATGAGCGCAGCGCGTTTCGACGTAGCCAAAACCGCAAGACCATCCCCGAAAGATTCCCATGCCCCACATCGCCCTAATCCCCGCCGCAGGTATCGGCAGCCGCTACGGCGCAGCCACCCCCAAGCAATACGCCCCCCTGCTCGGCACCCCCATGCTGCAACACACCCTCAACCTATTCGCCGCCAACCCCCGCATCGCCCACATCGCCGTCATCATCGCCCCCGCCGACCATTGGTTCGCCCAAGCCATCACCCTCCCGCCCAACGCAAGCGTCCACCCCCAAGGCGGCGACACCCGCGCCCAAAGCATCGCCAACGGCATCGCCCACCTGCTCGCCCAGCGCATCATCCAACCCAGCGACACCTTGCTCGTGCACGATGCCGCCCGCTGCTGCCTGCCGCAAAGCGCGCTCAACCGCCTGCTGGATGCGCTAGATAACGACCCACACGCCCAGCAACACGGCGCATTGCTCGCCATCCCCGTTGCCGATACGCTCAAACGCCAAGCCGCCCCACAGCTAGCGCACAGCGTGCAAACCATTCCGCGCGAAGGCATTTGGCAAGCGCAAACCCCGCAAGCCTTTCAGGCTGCCTTATTGCACCGCGCCCTGAGCCAAAGCGATTTAAGCCAAATCACCGACGACGCATCCGCCGTAGAACAACTTGGCTTGCAGCCTGCGCTGGTAACAGGCGACAGCCGCAACATCAAACTCACCCGCCCCGACGATGCCGCCCTTGCCGAATATTTCCTGCAACAGGCAGCCTGAAACGCCCCGCCGCGCGCCTTTTGCTAACTTTACGCAATCATAACAAACCCCCTGCGCAAAAAAATTTACAATAACGCCCTTTAACAAACCACCCCGCGCATCATGCAAAAAACCGTCCTTTTCCTTGCCGCCAGCTTCTTGCTCACCGCCTGCGCCAGCCATTCAGGCAGCCTGAAAACGAACGAAGTGAGTTTCGGCGCAGCCAAAACGTCATCCCGCGCCGCCCCGCGCATAGAAGTTTATCGCAGCGACAACGCCGTTCAATGCCAAGGCGGCGGCATCAGCCCCGAAGCCATGCAACGCGAATTGAGCGGCATCCAAGTCTTCGCCGCGCGCAAAGATGAACTGCGCGGCGTTGCCTTCCCCAGCGTGTGCGGCGGCGCAACGGGCAGCATCAACGTGTACACCATTCAACAAGCCGACCAAGCCGCCGCCGAACAACGCGGCTTCCGTGTATTCCAAGCAAACGAATAACGCAAAGGCAGCCTGAAAACGCCAAAACAGTTTTCAGGCTGCCTTATCCCACATTCAACCAGCATGCTAAATTTCACCCTGCAACCCCTATCCCCCCACGACCGCCCCACCTTCATCCGCCAACTGCAACACGCCTTTCAGGCTGCCTTTGAGCATCAGCCCAACGCCTCCCAAGAATTCGTGATTTCCGAGCACGAAATCACCGAATCGCTGGATGCCGAACACGCGCAAGCGTTTGGCGTGTGGGTGGCGGGCAAATTATCGGGCGGCGTGGTGCTGTCCATCCGCCCCAATCACTTCAACGCGCTGGATTTGTTTTACATTGACCGCGCCGCGCATGGGCAGCAACTTGGCTTTCGCGTGTGGCAGGCGGTGGAACAGATGTTCCCCGAAACCATCGTTTGGGAAACGCACACGCCCTATATGGAAAAGCGCAACATCCATTTTTATGTGAACAAATGCGGCTTCCAAATCGTCGAATTCTTCCACGCCAAACACCCCGACCCGCATCAAACCGATACGGCATTTGACGGCAGCGATGAATTTTTCCGCTTTGAAAAATGGATGAAACCGCAGCATCAATTTATTTTTCAGGCTGCCGCAAACGCATAAGGCAGCCTGAAACCCCGTTTTCAACTTCCCACCGTGTTCGTATTCAGGCAGCCTGAAAAGCCAAAGGCAGCCTGAAAAGCAAATAAAAGGCAAAACCATGTCGCTCATAGAATGCAAAAACATCAACCGCTATTTCGGCACAGGCGAAAACCGCGTGCACGTGCTCAAAGACATCAATCTCACCATAGAAAAAGGCGATTTTGTTGCCATCATCGGGCAATCAGGCTCGGGCAAATCCACGCTGATGAACATTCTCGGGCTGCTGGACACGCCCACCAGCGGCACATACCGCATCGCAGGCACCGAAACCTCCAAAATGAGCGCAGACGAACTTGCCGCCATGCGCCGCAAACGCTTCGGCTTCATCTTCCAACGCTACAACCTGCTCAGCTCGCTTACCGCGCGCGATAACGTTGCCTTGCCCTCCGTGTACGCAGGCATCGGCTACGCCGAGCGCAGCCAACGCGCCGATATGCTGCTGGACAAACTGGGCTTGCAAGGCAAAGAAAAAAACAAGCCCAGCGAACTCTCAGGCGGGCAACAACAGCGCGTATCCATCGCCCGCGCCCTGATGAACGGCGGCGAAATCATCTTTGCCGACGAGCCCACAGGCGCGCTGGATTCGCACAGCGGCGAAAACGTGATGGAAATTATCCACCAGCTCTACAACGACGGGCACACCATCATCATGGTAACCCACGACCCCAAAATCGCCGCCCAAGCCAACCGCGTGATTGAAATCCGCGACGGCGAAATCATCGCCGACAGCAGCAAAAGCGAAGAAATCCACCCCAGCAACGTGCAAGCCATTCAAGAAAAACGCGGCTTGGCGTTTTATAAAGACCAGTTTAACGAAGCCTGCAAAATGTCGGTGCAGGCGATTGTGGCGCACAAAATGCGCTCCCTGCTCACCATGTTGGGCATCATCATCGGCATCGCCGCCGTGGTGTCGGTGGTGGCGTTGGGCAACGGCACGCAGGAAAAAATCCTGAAAGACATCAGCTCTATGGGCACCAATATGATTAGCATCTTTCCAGGTAAAGGCTTTGGTGACCGCCGCTCAGGCAAGGTGAAAACGCTCACCGTTGCCGACAGCCAAGCGATTGCAGGATTGAGCTATGTGGAAAGTACCACCCCAGGCAGTTACAGCAGCGGCACATTAACTTACAAAAACATTGACTTAACCGCCAGCGTGGCAGGCGTGGGCGAGCAATATTTTGATGTGCGCGGGGAAAAAATCGGGCTGGGGCGATTGTTTAACGCGGAAGACGTGAAAGACAACGCGCAAGTGGTGGTGATTGATGAAAACACGCAGAAAAAGCTGTTTCCCAATGGCGAAAACCCGCTAGGCAAAGTGGTGCTGCTGAAAAAACGCCCGCTCACCGTCATCGGCGTGTTGAAAAAAGACGACAACCAATTTGAAGCCCCGTCCGACAGCTTGCAGATTTACACGCCCTACACTACGCTGATGAGCCAAATCAGCGGCAATAAATACATCAGCAATATCACGGTGAAAGTTAAGCCCGATGTGGACACGCAAACGGCAGAAAAAGGCATCACCGAGCTGTTGCGCGCGCGGCATGGCACGGAAGATTTCTTTACGCAAAACAGCGACAGCATCAAGAAAATGGTAGAAAAAACCACGGGCACCATGGCGTTGCTGATTTCGTCTATCGCTGTGATTTCGCTGGTGGTGGGCGGCATTGGCGTGATGAATATTATGCTGGTGTCCGTTACCGAGCGCACCAAAGAAATCGGCGTGCGCATGGCGATTGGCGCGCGGCAGAACAGCATTTTGCAGCAGTTTTTGATTGAAGCGATTTTGCTGTGTTTGATTGGCGGGCTGGCAGGCGTGCTGATTTCGTTTGGCTTGGCTTCGCTGTTTAACAGCGTGGTAACCGATTTTGCTATGTCGTTTTCCACAGCTTCCATTATCGGCGCGGTGCTGTGCTCATCGGCAATTGGCGTGCTGTTTGGCTATATGCCCGCCAAGAATGCGTCTAAGCTCAACCCGATTGATGCGCTGGCGCATGATTGATGAAAAAACATAGGTAGGGTGTGCAGCTTTGCTGCGCACGCAGCTTGAAAGGCAGCCTGAAAATGGAAAAATAAGCGTTTCAGGCTGCCTTTAAGCCGCAAATTATGCTTGGGTGCATTGTGCAGTTCATCGCCTCAAAGGCAGCCTGAAAACGGGGAAATTTCGTTTTCAGGCTGCCTTTAAACGCGTAGGGTGGGCAACTTGCTTGTCCACCATTTTATTGCCCGCCTTACCGCCCGCACCTTTCAGGCAGCCTGAAACCCCGCGCAGCCCATTGCGAATAAACAAATGTAAATCGCCTTGCGACCACCACCCGCCCGCTTTTATGATGCGCCCTTTTTTAACCGCCCCGAAAGGCAAACCATGAACAAAACCCATCTACTCGCCGCTGTGCTTGCCGCAAGTCTCATCAACCTCGCCTCCGCACACGGCAGCGTGCCCCGCGAAATCTACCAACCACGCGGCGCGCAAGTCATCAAAGCCGACCACCAAGGCGATGGCGAATATGAAGTAGAATTTCGTTTGCGCGGCAACGACGTGCGCTCCCTCGCCAAGCAAGCCATCAGCCACGCCAAACGCCAAGGGTTTAGCTTGGTGGAATCCGACATTGAGCGCGACGATGCCGATTTAAAATTCAAACGTCACAATCAAGAAATGGACGTAAGCATTGAACACAAAGGCAACGGACGCATTGAATACAAAGTGGATTTGGAACGCGATCACTAATCGCCCCGCCAAAGGCAGCCTGAAAACATTTTTAGCAGTACGTTTTAGCTTCGCTGAAACTCGCTTCGCTCGTTTTCAGGCTGCCTTTGGCTTGTTTTATGCCTGCGCAGGCGTTTCGCCGCTTACCACGAGCAGGGGCAAGCCCCTGCACCCCACGCAGCATCAACCATTCCTTGCCTGATTTCAGGCTGCCTTATCACGCAACCCGCCGCCCTTTGACCCACCCGCCCCACCTTTGCTATATTCCGCCGCCCATCCCGCGCCGCAAAAGGAAACCCATGCTCAGCTACCGCCACGCCTACCACGCAGGCAACCACGCCGACGTGCTCAAACACTTCACGCTCTACACCGTTCTCAACTACTACAACCAAAAAGACAAACCCTATTGGTACATAGACACCCACGCAGGCGCAGGTTTATACGACCTACACAGCAGCGAAGCCAACAAAGTGGGCGAATACCAACAAGGCATCGCACGGCTATGGGCTGCCCATCGTCTCACACCCAAAGAGCGGCCTGAAAACTATCATTCCGCAGACAAAGGGCAGCCTGAAAATCATCATCCCGCAGCCCAAAAGCAGCCTGAAAACCAACAGCCCGCCTCCCTAGCCGCCTTCGCCCAATTTGCCCAAACTCTCGCCGCACACGAAGCCATGACCCAACTCTACGCAGGCTCGCCGCTGTGGGCAGCTCAACTCTTGCGTCCCGCCGACAAACTGCGCCTATTTGAACTGCACCCCGCCGATTTTGCCCTGCTGCAAGACAACCTCCACGCGCTGCGCCTCGGCAAACGCGCCATCGCCAAACAAGAAGACGGCTTCGCAGGGCTGATTAGCCTGCTGCCCCCCGCCACGCGCCGCGCCGTTGTGTTGATAGACCCGCCGTATGAACGCAAACAAGATTACGCCCAAGTTGTCCATACCCTGCGCGACGCGCTCAAACGCTTTGAACAAGGCTGCTACATGGTTTGGTATCCCTGTTTAAGCCGCGAAGAAAGCCACACCCTGCCCGAAAAACTCGCCAAACTGCTGCCCGACAACCACCTTCGCGCCGAACTGCACGTCCACGCCCCCCGCGCCGACGGCTTTGGCATGCACGGCAGCGGAATGTTTATCCTCAACCCGCCCTATATTTTAGACCGCGTGTTGCGCGAAGCCCTGCCCGAACTGGCGCGGCTATTGGCGCAAGACAACGGCGCAAAATTTATCCTAAACAGCCAAATCCGTTAGGCAGCCTGAAAATGCAACATGGCGCGGCGAGGCTGGTTGCCAAGATACTGGCAAATGGTTGGCAATTCACAGAATGATGATGAAGCAATCAAGGCAGCCTGAAACAGAAAAAATGGTTTTCAGGCTGCCTTTGGATTATTCACGCCACATTTTATTAGCCATCCCGCGCAAACATAGGCAGCCTGAAAACGCCATCCACCGTTTCAGGCTGCCTTTCAGCATGGTTCATCTCTTTGCCCGCGCAAGCGTTTCGCCGCTTACCACGAGCAGGGGCAAGCCCCTGCACCCCACGCGCATAGCCGTTTCAGGCTGCCACCCCTTGCGCCCGCGTTTAGGCAGCCTGAAATCTAAAATGGAACGGCGGCGACTCGCCATTCAACAGTACTTTACGAGTTAGCAAAATGTCGGCGAGCCGCCGACGCTCCATAGGCAGCCTGAAACCCATCATCCGTTTCAGGCTGCCTTTGTTCACATGATAAAATCCCACTCATCGCAACCCCATCACCCCCCCCCGCCATGACCCCCATCCCCCTACGCGCCCACTCCGAATTTTCCATCACCGACAGCATCATCCGCATCAGCGATTATGTCGCCGCCGCCCGCGCCGAAAACTATCCCGCCCTCGCTCTCACCGACCTGATGAACACCTTTGGGCTGCTCAAATTCTACAAAGCCTGCCGCAAAGCAGGCATCAAGCCCATTTGCGGCGCAGATGTGCGTATAGAAAACCCCGAGCAGCCTGAAAAGCCCCATCGCGCCGTGCTGCTGATTCGCAACGAACAAGGCTACATCCGCCTCAACGAACTGCTCACCGCCGCCTTTGAAGCCGACGACCGCAACAAACACACCCCGCAAATCAACCAAGCCTGGCTCGCCCAAGGCGACAACAGCGGCCTGCTGTGCCTATCGGGTGCGCAGATGGGCGAAGTGGGCAGCCATTTAATGCTGGGCAACGAAGACAAAGCCCATGCCGCCGCGCAAAAATACGCCGCATGGTTTCCCAACGCCTTTTATTTGGAACTGCAACGCCTGCCCGAAAAACCCGACTGGGAAATCAGCGTTTCAGGCAGCCTGAAAATCGCCCAAGCCCTGCAACTGCCCGTAGTCGCCACCCATCCCACCCAATTTTTGCAACGTGAAGATTACAAAGCCCACGATGCCCGCGTGTGCATCGCAGGTGGCTGGACGCTCATTGACCCCAAACGCCCGCACGACTTCACTCCCGGCCAGCATTTTCTCACCCCCGATGAGTTTGCCGCCCGCTTCGCCGATATCCCCGAAGCCCTAGCCAACAGCCAAGAAATCGCCAAACGTTGCAATCTCACGCTCACGCTGGGCAAAAACTTCCTGCCGCTGTTCCCCACGCCCGATGGCATGGATTTGAACGACTACCTGCGCCATCTTGCCAACGAAGGCTTGCAAGAGCGACTAGCCGTGCTCTATCCCAACGAAGCCGAGCGCGCCCAAAGGCAGCCTGAATACCAAGCGCGGCTGGATTTTGAGCTAGACATCATCATCAAAATGCAGTTTCCGGGTTACTTTCTTATCGTGCAAGACTTCATCAACTGGGCGAAAAACAACGGCTGCCCCGTTGGACCGGGGCGCGGCTCGGGCGCAGGCTCGCTGGTGGCGTATTCGCTCAAAATCACCGACCTAGACCCGCTCAAATACGCGCTGCTGTTTGAACGGTTTTTGAACCCCGAGCGCGTGTCCATGCCCGACTTTGATATTGACTTCTGCCAAGCCAACCGCGGGCGCGTGATTGAATATGTGCGCGAAAAATACGGCAAACAAGCCGTCAGCCAAATCGTAACCTTTGGCGCGATGTCGTCCAAAGCCGTGATCCGCGATGTGGGGCGCGTGCTGCAACTGCCGTTTGCCCTGTGCGACCGCTTGTCCAAACTGATTCCGCTGGAAGCCAATAAGCCGCTGCATCTGAAAGACGCACTCGCCGCCGAGCCCGAAATCGAGCAAATCATCCGCGAAGAAGAAGCCGATGAGCTGCTTAATCTTGCCATGAAGCTGGAAGATTTAACCCGCAATCTGGGGATGCACGCGGGCGGCGTGTTGATTGCGCCAAGCAAAATTTCCGATTTTTGCGGCGTGTACCAAGCCGATGAAAACGCCTCGCCTGTGTCTATGTTTGACAAGGGCGATGTGGAAGAAATTGGGCTGGTGAAATTTGACTTTTTGGGGCTGCGCAACCTCACCATCATTGAAATGGCGCAAAACTTCATCCGCCAAACCACAGGCGAGCACGTGGATGTGAGCCATATCCCGCTGGACGACCAAGTTGCCTACAAAATTTTCCGCGATGCCAACACCACCGCCGTGTTCCAGTTTGAATCCAGCGGCATGAAAAAAATGCTGGCGCAAGCCAACACCACCAATTTGGAAGAAATCATCGCCTTTGTGTCGCTGTATCGCCCCGGCCCCATGGATTTGATTCCCGACTTTATTGAGCGGATGAAAGGCGCGAAGTTTGAATATATGCACCCGCTGCTGGAACCTGTGTTAGAGCCAACCTACGGCATTATGGTGTATCAAGAGCAGGTGATGCAGGCGGCGCAAGTCATCGGTGGCTATTCGCTGGGCGGTGCGGATTTGCTGCGCCGCGCGATGGGCAAGAAAAAGCCCGAAGAGATGGTGAAACACCGCGAAATTTTTGCCGAAGGCGCAGCAAAACAAGGCATCAGCCGCGAAAAAGCCGATGAAATTTTTGACTACATGGAAAAATTTGCGGGCTACGGCTTCAACAAATCGCACGCGGCGGCGTATGCCTATGTGTCGTATCAAACCGCGTGGCTCAAAGCGCATTATCCCGCCGAATTTATGGCAGCAACCATGTCATCCGAGCTAGACAACACCGACCAGCTCAAAGTGTTTTTTGATGACGCGCAAAGCAAGCTCAACGGCATCCGCTTTTTGCCGCCCGATGTAAACGAATCGTTTTACCGCTTTATCCCCAACGCGCAAAAACAAATCCGCTACGCGCTGGGTGCAATCAAAGGCACAGGCGAAGCGGCGGTCAACGCCATTGTTGCCGCGCGAGAAAGCGGCGGCAAGTTCACCGATTTGTTTGATTTTTGCGAACGCGTGGGCAAACAGCACGCCAACCGCCGCGTGCTGGAAGCGCTGATTCGCGGCGGCGCGTTTGACAGCATAGAGCCCAACCGCGCCATGCTGCTGGGCAATATTGACCTTGCCATCGCCCAAGCCGAGCAAAAAGCCGACAACGCCAACCAAGGCGGCTTGTTTGACATGGTGGAAGACGCGCTGGCGGATGTGCCGCTGCAATACATTGAGCCGTGGAATGAAGCCACCAAGCTCGCCGAAGAAAAGCAAGCCATTGGTTTTTATTTGAGCGGGCATCCGTTTGCACCCTATGCCAGCGAAGTGCGCGCCTTTGCGCCCACGCCATTAGGCAGCCTGAAAGCCAAAGACGGCACGCAACGGCTGGCAGGCTTTGCCACCTCCATCCGCAGCATCATGACCAAAAACGGCAAAATGATTGCCGTGCTGCTGGAAGACGACACCGCCAAGCAAGAAGTCATCATCCGCGGCGATTTGCTGGACGGCATCCCCAAAGAAACGCTCAAAGCCGACCAAATCCTGATTTGCGATTGCAGCGTGCGCGAAGACCGCTTCAACCCCGATGGCGGCTTGCGCGTGAACGTGGCCAACATCGGCAGCGACGAGCAAAAGCAAGCCGGCATCCACCGGCTCAACGAAGCCCGCTCCCGCTTTGCCATCAGCCTCACGCTCAACCTGCGCCCCGAACACGATATTGACGCCCTTGCCAAACTGCTGCGCCCGCACACCCAAGCCAACGGCAACAAAATCCCGCTGATTTTGACCTACACCAACGAACGCGCCCACGGCACCTTGCTGCCCAACGCCAAATGGCGGCTGGTGTTGAGCAACGAATTGCTGGATAGCTTGGTGGCGATGCTGGGCGAGCGAGCTGTAGCAACGCGGTTTATGTAATCCGTGCTTTGCCCATTTTCAGGCTGCCGTTTTAGCTTCGCTGAAACTCGCTTTGCTCGTTTTAACTTCGTTGAGCCTACGGCTTTCAGGCTGCATTAGGCGCACATCGCGCTTTACCCGCAGCCATGTTAAACCGCCCAACGCCATTCTTGCGTACAATCCGAGCATTATTTCCAACAAGGACTGCCATGAACATCAAACAAAACATACTCGCTCAATGCCGCGCGCAAAACGTCCAAGTAACCCCGCTGCGCGAACACGTTTTAGACATCGTATTGCAGCTAGACGGCGTGATTAAAGCCTACACCGTGCTGGCGCAAATGCAGCGCGAAAGCCAAAACGTGCTCGCCCCGCCTACCGCCTACCGCGCCCTAGACTTTTGGGCAGAGCAAGGCGTGTTGCACAAAATCCCTGCCGTAAACGGCTACATCCTATGCAGCCATGTGCAACACGAATGCAACAGCCATTGCCACAGCGATGCCCACAGCCACAACAGCAGCTTCATCCTTGTGTGCACCCAATGCGGCACGGTGGACGAACAAAGCCTAAACCGCGAATGGCAAGCCCTGCACCAAGCCGTAGAACAAACAGGCTTCGCGCTCAACGAAGAACACGTTGTGCTCACAGGCGTATGCGGCAAATGCCGCGCGTAAGGGCTTGCGCCGTGCCTAACCCGTTTTCAGGCTGCCTCAATGGAGCGGCGACGGCTCGTCGTCAAATGGCGTAATTAAATTGGCTGCGCTGGTTGATTAAAATGTCGGCAAGCACTGGTGTTGGTTTTGCAAAGGTTTCAGGCTGCCTTAAATCATCATCAAAGGCAGCCTGAAAATAGAAAAACCGTTTGGTGTAGAGACAAACGGTTTTTTTACGGGATAGATTGGTTTTAGCTTCGCAACCCCGCTGCGCTCCGCAGGCTGCCTAATCCATCACATCCGTTTACTACTGCCACCCTTTCCCCTACGTTCAGCCGAACGGAGCATGCTTTTTTCGGGAACAAGCGTGCGCTTGTCCGACGGCGCACGAAGTGCGGCTAGTTCGCACGCGCCGAAAAAAGGATGCGAAGTGAGGGAAGTCTGCGAAGCAGACCTGCACGTCGGGGTCGCCTTTCTTTTGCTTTGAACCTGTATTCATTAGCCGCGTGAATAGATTTTGTGGCATAAAAGCATGGATACAAGGCGCAAAGCACAGCAAGGTTGGATACCTTGCGAGCATTTGCAACGCCGTAGCCATGCTTTTAGGGCGCAAAAGCTGTCGCGCGGATGATGAATGCAGGTTCACACTTTGGCGAAGCAAAGAAAAGTAAGTGCCCCGTCGGCACGAGACGCATGGTTAAAGCGACACTCAAAGCCAGCCACAAAGCACAAATCCCATTTTCAGGCTGCCTAGACATTAAAATCATTCATATTTCCGCTGGAAATTTTTCATTTGTATTCATGCAAGATTAAGCGCAATATCCCCCGTTCTGTAATCTTTCAACCCAAAACGTCCACTAGGAGACCCCTATGACCACCTTCCACCTATCAGGCTATCCCCGCATCGGCGGCAAACGCGAGCTGAAATTCGCCACCGAATCCTTCTGGAAAGGCGCAACCAGCGAAGCCGATCTGCAAAACGTAGCCGCCGAAATTCGCCGTGCCAACTGGGCAACCCAACACGCCGCAGGCGCAGATTTGCTGCCCGTTGGCGACTTTTCGTTTTACGACCATGTGTTGGATTTGCTGTGCGCCGTGGGCGCGATTCCCGCGCGTTTCGGTTTTCAGGCTGCCAATCTGACCCTACCGCAATACTTTGAACTGGCACGCGGCAACGCCACCCAATTTGCGATGGAAATGACCAAATGGTTTGACACCAACTATCACTACATCGTGCCCGAATGGCACGCTGACACCCAATTCTCCGCCCACCCCGAGCGCCTTATCGCCCAAATCCGCGAAGCCCAAGCGCAAGGCTACGCGGTGAAACCTACGCTGGTGGGCCCGCTCACGCTGCTGTGGCTGGGCAAGAAGAAAGAAGAATTTGGCTGCCGCATCAAAACACTGATGCCCAAGCTGTTGCCCGTTTACCAACAATTATTGCAAGCCATCGCCGATGCAGGCGTGGAATATGTGCAAATCGACGAGCCGATTTTGGCGGCTGATGCGGGCAAACCTTGGCTAGAAGCCTTCCCCAGCACCTATCAAGCCCTCGCGCAAGCCCCCGTTCGCATCATTTTGGGCACTTATTTTGCCAGCGTTGCCGAACACGCCGCCTTGCTAAATAGCTTACCCATCAGCGGCGTGCACATTGATTGCGTGCGCGCGTCCGAGCAGTTGGCAACGTTTGTAGCGCAACTAGACAGCAGCAAAATCCTATCCGCAGGCGTGGTGGATGGGCGCAACGTGTGGCGTGCCAACTTGCGCCAAATCGTTGCCAACTTGCAAGATGCCAAAGCCAAATTTGGCGACAACCTGTGGGTTGCCCCAAGCTGCTCCTTGTTGCACAGCCCGCAAGATCTTGCGCTGGAAGAAAAACTGGATGCCGAAATCAAATCTTGGATGGCGTTTGCCGCGCAAAAATTGGTGGAACTGGGCAACATCAAACAAGCCTTGCAAAACGGTTTAGACAGCATTCAGGCTGTCTTAGCCGCATCCGATGCCGCCCAAGCCGACCGCGCCAGCAACAGCAAAATCCACAACGCCGCCGTGCAGGCGCGCATTGCCAATCTGCCCAAAGGCGCAGACCAACGCGGTGCACCGTTTGCCGAGCGCATCAAAGCGCAGCAAGCCCAGCTTCACCTGCCCCTGCTGCCCACCACCACCATCGGCTCGTTCCCGCAAACCACCGAAATCCGCCAAGCCCGCGCCGCGTTCAAAAAAGGCGAGCTTTCCGCTGCCGATTACGATGCCGCGATGAAAAAAGAAATCGCCTACTGCGTTGCCGAGCAAGAAAAATTGGGCATTGACGTGTTGGTGCATGGCGAAGCCGAGCGCAACGATATGGTGGAATATTTTGGCGAACAGCTGGCGGGCTATTGTTTCAGCCAATTTGGCTGGGTGCAAAGCTACGGCAGCCGCTGCGTGAAACCGCCCATCATCTACGGCGACGTATCGCGCCCCAATCCGATGACGGTTTATTGGTCCAGCTACGCGCAAAGCCTGACCAAACGCCCGATGAAAGGTATGCTCACAGGGCCGGTTACCATGTTCAAATGGTCGTTTGTGCGCGACGATGTGCCGCTCTCGCAAGTGTGCAAACAAGTCGCGTTGGCGTTGAACGATGAAGTGCTGGATTTGGAACGCGCAGGCATCACCGTTATCCAAATTGACGAACCTGCCATCCGCGAAGCGATGCCGTTGAAGAAAAACCAATGGGATGAATATCTTGCATGGGCTTGCGAGAGCTTCCGTTTAACCAGCACAGGCACGGCAAACAGCACGCAAATCCATACCCACATGTGTTACAGCGAGTTCAACGACATCCTGCCCGCCATCGCCAGCATGGATGCGGATGTGATTACCATTGAAACTTCGCGCTCCGACATGGATTTGCTGACCGCGTTTGGTGAATTCAAATACCCGAACGACATCGGCCCGGGCGTGTATGACATCCACAGCCCGCGCGTGCCCACCGAAGCCGAAGTGGAGCATTTGCTGCGCAAAGCCATCAGCGTGGTGCCGCTGGAACGCCTGTGGGTGAACCCTGACTGCGGCTTGAAAACACGCGGTTGGACAGAAACCATTGAGCAGCTGCGCGTAATGATGAATGTAACCCACAAGCTGCGCCGCGAGTTTGGCGCGAAATAATCTGCGGAAATAGGGCGGCATCTGTTGCTCCCCTTTCTGCTCGCGCAAAAGGCAGCCTGAAAATGGTTTTACCCCGTTTCAGGCTGCCTCATTTCTATCGCAATAGGGCGTGTGGCTTTGCCACGCACCGTTAGCAATAATTGAATGATGCAGGCAAGCCGCACAGCTTACTTGTGCTGTTGTTGGTTTACTGCATTTTCAGGCTGCCTTTAATCTAAGCGCAAAACTATTATGGATGTATGGATGCGCCCCATGCCAAGGCAGCCTGAAAACCCAATAAGGAATCCCACTATGACCACCTCCCGCAGTCTCAGCTTTGAATTTTTCCCCACCCGCACCCCCGAAGGGCGCGCCAAGCAAATTCTTGTGCGCCAAGAGCTCAAACAGTTCAACCCGCAATTTTTCTCCTGCACCTCGGGCGCAGGCGGCTCCACGCGCGAGGGCACGCTGCAAACCGTGCGCGATATTCTAAACGAGCAAACCCCCGCCGCCCCGCATCTGCCGTGCATCGGCATGCTGGAAAACGAAATTGTTGAATTGCTGCAACAATACAAAGACATCGGCGTAAACCGCCTGATTGCCCTGCGCGGCGACATCCCATCGGGCACAGGCTTTGGCATGGAAGGCTTGCGCTACGCCAACGAACTCGTTGCCCTAGTCAAACAAAAATTTGGCGACCACTTTCACACCATTGTCGCCGCCTACCCCGAATACCATCCCCAATCGCAAAACGCCGCCGATGATTTGCGCTACTTCGTGCAAAAAGTGAACGCAGGCGCAGACAGTGCCATCACGCAATATTTTTTCAACGCCGATGCCTACTTCAACTTTGTGGACGATGCCCAACGCGCAGGTGTGGACATCCCCATCATCCCTGGTATCATCCCCGTGGACAGCTTCACCAAGCTGGTGCGCTTTTCCGATATGTGCGGCGCAGAAATTCCGCGCTGGCTGCGGCTCAAACTGTATTCCTACGCCGACGATGCCGAATCCATCCGCGCCTTTGCGCTGGACGTGGTAACGCACATGTGCGAACGCCTGCTGCAAGGCGGCGCGCCGGGGCTGCATTTTTACACGCTCAACCGCGCTGATTTGTCGGCAGAGATTTGCAAACGGATTTACGGCGCACCCGCGAAGTGAGGCAGCCTGAAAACGAGCAAAGCGAGTTTCAGCGAAGCTAAAACGGCGGCAGCCAAGCCATCAAGCAATGTCATCATTTCATCGTTCCCAGCCAATTCAAAGGCAGCCTGAAAACGAGTTTTCCGTTTTTCAGGCTGCCTTATGCTTTGTTTGATGGATTGAGTTGGGTTGAATGAGCGAATGGTTTGTGGTTTACAGCTTGGAGTGTCGCGCCGATTTGTGCGCGAGCGTTGGTAATCAGATTATCAGCAAAACAAGCAGCATAGAAAACCAACAAAGGCAGCCTGAAAACTCGTTTTCCGTTTTTAGCTTCGCTGAAACTCGCTTTGCTCGTTTTCAGGCTGCCTTTTTGCCGTCGCTGCCGTCGCCGAACAAACGTCTGTCCCAATCTTCGCACCCGCCCGTTTCCAGCCGCCGCGCAAACAGCCACGCCCACGATTCGGGCAGCGGCAGGCGCAATACGGCGCGCATTTCGTCTGCATCGCAACAGCGGCTGTCAATCAGCGCCAGCACCCGCGCCACCGACCATTCGGGAAACGGTCGCGAGAGCAAAAACACTTCATCGCCTGCCGCCACTTCGCCCGCCGCCAACACGCGCAGATACCAGCCGCAGCGCAAACCCTGCTGCACGCGCAGCGACATATCCGCGATGCCGAAACGCTCGTTCAGCTTCCAACACGGCTGCCGCCCTTGGCTCACGGCAAAACGCGCCGTGCCGATCTGCCATTTGTCGCCGATGCACACCGAGTGCTCATCCGCGCCATCCAGGCAAAAATTCTCGCCAAAGCCGCCTAAGCGCATATTTTGTGCCGCAGGCAATTCACGCCGCCAAGTATCGTAATGGTGCAGCGCATAAACGTGCACCGCCTTGTCCGCGCCGCCGTGAAAACGCGGATCGCCCACCCCGTCGCCCGCCAAACCTGTGGGCGTAACGGCGATTTTGCCGCTGACAGGCTGCTTGTTAATCGCGCTTTGTTGGTTGCGGGCAAAGTTTTCAGGCTGCCCGATGCGGATTTGTCGGATTTGGGCGATGGGGTGCATGGTGTTTCCTTTTATTTGTTTGGAGGCAGTCTTGTAGGTTGGGTTGCAAAACCCAACGTTTCCGATGATTTCAAGGCTTTGTTGGGTCTTGACCCAATCTACAGTACTTAAATCACCGTCATTCCCGCGCAGGCGGGAATCTTGTTTGAGATTCGGCAATATCTGTAAAAACAAAGTGATGCTGTAGTTTCACCAAGATTCCCGCCTGCGCGGGAATGACGTAGTTGGAACGAAGTTTGGATTGGGCAAAGGCAGCCTGAAAACCATTTTCCCGTTTTCAGGCTGCCTCCCCGTCAATCGTTCAGCTTCACCGAATGCTCTCGCGTTTCGTGGAACACGATGTCCGGCCAGCGCTCTTGGGTTAAATTCAGGTTCACGCGGTTGGGGGCGAGGTAGGCGAGGTTGCCGCCGGCGTCAATCGCCAGATTGCCCGCGTTGGCTTTTTCAAACTCGGCAAGTTTTTTCTTGTCGTCGCACGACACCCAGCGCGCTGACCAGATGGATGCGTTGTCAAACACCGCTTCCACGCCGTATTCGTTGGCGAGCCGCGAGGTTACCACTTCAAACTGCAACACGCCCACCGCGCCCAAAATCAAATCCGCGCCGCTCATCGGCTTGAACACCTGCACCGCGCCTTCTTCGCCCAGCTGCTGCAAGCCTTTTTGCAGTTGTTTGATTTTCAGCGGATTTTTAATGCGCACGCTGCGGAACAGTTCGGGCGCGAAAAACGGGATGCCGGTAAATGCCAGCGCTTCGCCTTCGGAAAAGCTGTCGCCGATTTGGATGTTGCCGTGGTTGGGGATGCCGATGATGTCGCCAGCAAACGCTTCTTCCACCAGCTCGCGGTCGTGCGACATAAAGGTAACCACGCTGCTGGCGGCAATGTCGCGGTTAATCCGCAGGTGTTTCATCTTCATGCCGCGCTCAAATTTGCCCGAGCACACGCGCAAAAAGGCGATGCGGTCGCGGTGTTTCGGATCCATATTGGCTTGGATTTTAAACACAAATCCGGAAAATTTTTCTTCGTCGGGCGACACGGTGCGCACGGTTGCGTCGCGGCTTTGCGGCGCGGGTGCCCAGTCGATCAGCGAATTTAAGATTTCCTGAATGCCGAAGTTGTTAATCGCCGAGCCGAAAAATACGGGGGTGAGTTCGCCCGCCAAAAATTCATCCAAATCAAACTCGTTGGACGCTGCCTGCACCAGCTCAATCTCGTCGCGCAGTTGTTGGATTTCCAGCGGGAAACGCTTTTCCAACTCGGGATTATCTATGCCTTTGATGATGTCAAACTCGTGCGGCAGCCGCTCGCCTCCCGCTTCAAACAGATAAATTTCGTCGTTGAGAATGTGGTACACGCCCTTGAAGTTTTTGCCCATGCCGATGGGCCAAGTTACCGGCGCGCAACGGATTTTCAGGATGTTTTCCACTTCGTCGAGCAGTTCCAGCGAATCGCGCACTTCGCGGTCGTATTTGTTCATAAAGGTTACGATGGGCGTGTTGCGCAGGCGGCAGACGTTGAGCAATTTGATGGTTTGCGCTTCCACGCCTTTGGCGGCGTCGATGACCATCAACGCGCTGTCCACGGCGGTGAGCACGCGGTAGGTGTCTTCCGAGAAGTCTTGGTGGCCGGGGGTGTCCAGCAGATTAACGGTGTGGTCTTTGTAGTCAAACTGCATCACGGACGAGGCAACGGAAATGCCGCGCTGCTTCTCGATTTCCATCCAGTCGGAAGTGGCGAATTTTCCGGTTTTCTTGCCCTTTACCGTACCCGCGCTTTGGATCGCGCCCGAAAACAGCAAGAGCTTTTCGGTAAGCGTGGTTTTACCCGCATCGGGGTGGGAGATGATGGCGAAGGTGCGGCGGCGGCGCACTTGGTCTAGGATTTCTTGGGACATGGGGGAACTCGTTGGGGTTAATGGGTTGGTTAAATGGGTTAAAAATGGTTTTCAGGCTGCCTTTGGCGGTTGAGGCAGCCTGAAAAGGGTAGGGGGCGTATTGTAAACGTTTTTTGGTTTTAACTGTTTCAGGCTGCCTCTTGCAAACAGCAATCAGGCAGCCTTGCCTCTTCGTCCAAATCTTTGATTTGGGTATTAAGTGAGCATCTAAATCTTTGATTTAGCCATGCGAACTTATGCAAAGCTCAGAGGTATGCCGCAGCGTAGTGAAGGTTGAAAATCACTTCGCCGCAGCATGAATCGCGCGATGCCGCTTGCGCAGCAGTTTGACTACGATGCCGCTTTGCGCGCCAAACAGCACGGAAAGCAAATACCACACGCCGCAAAATAGAATAATCGTCGGACCGGAGGGCAGGTTGGCGGGATGGTGGTACGACAGCAGCAGCCCCGCATAGCCGCACAGCAACGCGCTGGCGGCGGAAACCAGCATCAACGCGCCGATGCTTTTTACCCACAGCCGCGCGGCGATGGCGGGCAGCATCATCAAGCCCACCGACATCAGCGTGCCCAACGCCTGAAAGCCCGCCACCAAATTCATCACCACCAAAATCAAAAAGGCAACGTGCCACAAGCCGCCGCGCCCGTTTACCGAGCGCAAAAACAGCGGGTCTATGCTTTCCAGCAGCAGCGGGCGGAACATCACCGCCAGCGCGATGATGGTGCAGCTTGCCACGCCGCCCATCAGCCGCAGCGAATCCAAATCCACCGCCAGCACCGAGCCGAACAGCAAATGCAAAAGCTCCACACTGTTGTTGCCCAAGCTCACCAGCAGCACGCCGACGGCAAGGCTGGTGAGATAGAACGCGGCGAAGTTGGCGTCTTCTTTCAGCTCGGTGAAGCGGCTCACGATGCCCGCGAAAAACGCCATCAGCATCCCCGCGATAAAACCGCCCAAGCCCATGGCGGGCAGGCTCAGCCCCGCAATCATGTAGCCGATGGCGGCGCCGGGCAAAACCGCGTGGCTCAATGCGTCGCCAATCAGGCTCATGCGCCGCATCACCAAAAACACGCCCACGGGCGCGGCGGAGAGGGCAAGAAAAACAACCGACGCTAGGGCGTAGCGCATAAAGGAAAATTCGGCAAAGGGGGCGATGAATAAGTCGTACATGGTTTGGGGATGTGGGAGTGGGTGTAGTGGGGGGAGGTGGAGGCAGCCTGAAAAGGGGCGACGGTGTTGTGGATAGGGGAATGCGGTTTTCAGGCTGCCTATTGATTACGCCCAACATAAGGCAGCCTGAAAACTCTGCCAATCAAGCAACGTAATGGAGCGGCTACGGCTCGTCGCCAAAATGGTGTGTTTAATAGGGATTGACTGGTTGGCGGCAATATGTCGGCGAGCCGCCGACGCTCCATCGGTTGCAGTTTAAGCAAAAGTTGCAGCCTGAAAATGGAGTGGGCGCGGTTTTCAGGCTGCCTTTGGGCGTGTAAACAAAGTGGCGCAGTATAGTTTCAGGCTGCCTAAACCTTGCACCATTGCGCTTCGTCTTCCGCCTTTTGCGCCAGCGCATTGGCTTGCAGCAACAGCTCATCGGTGAGCACGGCTTCGGTTTTGCCGTTGGCGACTTTTTCGCGCGCCAGCAAAAACGTGTGCGGAAAATAAGCGCGCACCTGTTCGTAATCATGCAGCACGGCGATGACGGCCCGCCCCGCTTGGTTTTCTTGGCGCAGCAAATCCAGCAAGGCATAAGTGGTTTTGGCATCCACCGCGTTAAACGGCTCATCCAGCAGCAAAAAGCGCGCATTTTGCGCCAGCATACGGGCAAACAGCACGCGCTGAAACTGCCCGTTGGAAAGGTCGCTGATGTGGTGGTGAGCAAAATCCGCCATCTCCACGCGCGCCAGCGCATGATGCACCCGCTCGCGCTGCGCCGCCGTCAGCCGCCCGAAAAAGCCCGTTTCGTACCACAAGCCCATCGCCGTCAGCTCAAACACGGTGAGCGGCTGGCTGCGGTCGATGTCGGATTGCTGCGGCAAATAAGCAATATCGCAGCGCGACAAGTTTTGCCATTGCACGCTGCCCGTGTGTTTAAGCAGCCCCATAATCGCTTTAAGCAGCGTGGACTTGCCCGCGCCGTTGGGCCCAAAAATGGCATACATACAGCCATCGGCAAACGTCATGTTCACATGGTGCACAGCAGGGCGTGATTGATAGCTCACGGTTAAATTGTGGATAACAATACTCATGCCGACACCGCCCAGTAATACACGCACCACACAATCAGCAGCACGGCGGCGGCGATGGCAAGGCGTTGGGACAGGCTGGCGAGCAACAGGGAAAAGGGAGGTTTCATAAGCACACTTTCAGGCTGTCTGAGCAAAAAAGGGTGATATTGTATAACAGGAGCGGCGCGCGCGTTAAGCGATATGGATGCGCGAGCTTGCCGACGGCGTAAAAATCAGGCGGTTTTGCCCCGCTTGTTTGGCAAACGCGGTTTGGATTGGAGCCTTTGCATCTTCTGCGGCAGCCTGAAAACCAAATGGCGCGTCGGCGGCTCATCAGCAAAGCGCTGTTGGGTTGGATCGGTTTGATGATGAGCCGTTGCCGTTCCATTTTAGATTTCGGGTTTAGATTTCAGGCTGCCTAATCATGGCGAACAAAGGCAGCCTGAAAACCCATCTATTCGGCAAAAAATCGTTTGGCGCAACACCAAACGATTGTTATGTTTTCAGGCTGCTTTTGATGATTTAAGGCAGCCTGAAACGTGATACGTGATGGCGCGTCGTCTAACACGCCATTTGGCGGCAAACCGTTGCCGCTCCATTCGGATTTCAGGCTGCCTTAACGCCGCGATACAGCCCCCATTGCCCAATCAACCGCGCCACCGCCTCGGGTACGTCGTCCGCAATGCTTTGCCCTGCCGCCGCCCGCCGCCGAATCGCGCTGGAACTCACATCCCGCAGCGGCGCAGACAAGATTTTCAGGCTGCCCTGTTGCAACGCTTCGCCCAGCCAATCGCACAGCTCTGGCGGCGCAAGGTTCAACGACTGCCCCGCCCGTGCCGCCACCGCAATATGCGTGAGCCGCGCGAAGGTGCGCCAGTTTTTCCAAGTGTGCAGTTGCAGCAAGCTGTCCATCCCCATCAGCCACCAAAGCTCGGCATCGGCAAAATGCTGGCGAAAAATCTGCACCGTATCCACGCTATACGTCGCCCCATCGCGCACCATGTCCACATCGCTCGCCGCAAAACGCGCATCGCCCGCAATCGCTGCCTCCACCATCGCCAAACGCTGCGCCGCAGGCGTGCGCGTGCTGTGTTTGTGATACGGCTCGCCCGCCGGCAGAAAAATCACATTGTCCAAGCCCAGCTCGTCGGCAAACGCGCGGGCGATATGCAGATGCCCATTGTGAATCGGGTCAAAGCTGCCGCCGAACAAGCCCAGCTTATTCATCGCGCATACCCTTTTCAATCAACGTCAATTTGCCCGTGCTCGGATGAATCACCAGCCCATGCACCACCACATTGCTCGGCATCAACGGATGATGGCGAATCATGTTCACCGTATGGCGCACGCTTTGTTCCACATTATCAAACCCCGTAAACCAGCCATCCAAATCAATCCCCGCATGGCGCAGCGTTTCAATGCGGTCGGCAGGAATGCCTCGCGCCTGCGCCGCGTCCAGCATCGCCTGCGCCGTTAGCCCGCGCATCCCGCAGTCAAAATGCGCAATCACCATAATTTCTTCCACCCGCAATTCCAACACCGCCACCAGCAGCGAGCGCATCACCGAACCCCAAGGATGCGACACCACTGCCCCCGCGTTGCGAATCATCTTCACATCGCCGTTTTTCACGCCCAGCGCCGCATAAATCAGCTCCACAATCCGCGTGTCCATGCACGACAAAATCGCCAGCTTGCGCTCGGGGTATTTGTTGGTTTGATACGCCGCATACTGCTCAGCATCCACAAACGAGGCGTTGTACGCCAAAATTTTATCCAATTCAGACATTGCTTCTTCCCTCAAACTAAAAAACACAAAACGCGCATTATGCAGCCATTTAGGCAGCCTGAAAATCATACGCGCGAGAGCAAAACCATTTTCGCCAAATCCCTCTTGCCCTATTTTTTACCTTTCAGGCTGCCTCCATCCCCCCGTTTCAGGCTGCCTTGCGCAAAACATCCTTTTCATTTCAAGCAAAAAGCCGTATAATCGCGCCAATTTTTCATCCCCCCACCGAAAAATGACCCGCGCGGTCATTTTTTTGTATTTATACCCCTTGCAAACAAAGAAAACATGGACATTCAAAGCATTTTAGACACCACCCTCCCCGGCCTCGGCTACGAGCTGGTGGACCACGAACTCACCGCGCAAGGCACCTTGCGCGTGTTTATTGACAAAGCAGGCGGCATCACCGTGGACGACTGCGCCGCCGTCAGCAACCACCTAAGCCGCGTGTTTATGGTGGAAAACATAGACTACAAAAACCTAGAAATTTCCAGCCCTGGTTTAGATAGACCGCTGAAAAAAGCCGCCGATTTCATCCGCTTTGCAGGCAGCCAAATCAAGCTCAAAACCCGCCTGCCGGTGGACGGGCAAAAAAACTTCATCGGGCGCTTAGAAGCCTTTAACGACAGCACGCAAACGCTCACCCTGTCGTTTGACGGCAAAACTGCCGAAATCGAGCTGGGCAACATCGACAAAGCCCGCCTGAAACCCGAATTCAAATTTTAACCATTAGGAGACACAACGTGAGCAAAGAGATATTGCTGCTAGCCGAAGCCTTGGCAAGCGAAAAAAACGTCAGCAACGAAATCGTATTTGAAGCGCTGGAAGTCGCGCTGGGCATCGCCGCCAAGAAAAAAGCCGACCGCGAGCAAATGGATTTGGAAATCCGCATTGACCGCGAAACAGGCGACTACAAAACCATCCGCAAATGGCTCATCGTGGAAGACTTGGATTACACCTATCCCGAGCTGGAAAAAACCATTGAGCAAATCCAAGAAGAGCAGCCTGAAATCCAAATCAGCGTGGGCGATTACTACGAAGAAGAGTTGCCCAACGAAGCCTTTGGGCGACAAGCCGCGCAAACCGCCAAGCAAATCATCCTGCAACGCATCCGCGATGCCGAGCGCGAGCAAATTCTGAATCATTTTTTGGAAACGCATGAAAACATCGTAACAGGCACGGTTAAACGCATGGAACGCCACGGCATTGTGGTGGAGCTTGCGCCCAAGCTGGATGCGCTGATTCCGCGCGAGCAAATGCTGCCCCGCGAAAACTATCGCGGTGGCGATCGCATCCGCGCGCTGTTTTGGAAGCTGGAAGAATTCAACGGCGGGCGCAAGCAAGTGTTGCTCAGCCGCACCGCGCCTGATTTTGTGCGCGAATTGTTTGCCCAAGAAGTGCCTGAAATTGCCGATGGCTTGTTGGAAATTAAAGAAGTGGCGCGCGACCCTGGGCAACGCGCCAAAATCGCCGTGTTGGCGCGCGACCAACGCATAGACCCGCAAGGCACGTGTATTGGCGTGCGCGGTTCGCGTGTGAACGCCGTGTCTAACGAGATTGGCGGCGAGCGCATCGATGTGGTGCTGTGGTCGGACGACACGGCGCAATTTGTGATTAACGCGCTTTCGCCCGCGCAAGTGAGCCGCATTGTGATTGACGACGAGTTGAACTCGGTGGATGTGATTGTTGCTGAAGACCAACTGGCGTTGGCGATTGGGCGCGGCGGGCAAAACGTGCGCTTGGCGGCCGAATTAACCGGCTTGCAACTGAACATCATGACGCTGCAAGAAGCCGAAGAGCGCAACGCAGCCGAAAGCGCGGCGGCGCGTAATCTGTTTGTGGAACAGCTTGAAGTGTCGGAAGAAATCGCCGATGCGCTGGTCAATGAAGGCTTTGAAAGCGTGGAAGAAGTGGCGTATGTGCCCGCCAGCGAATTGCTGGAAGTGGAAGGCTTTGATGCCGAGCTGGCGGAAAGCCTGCGCGCCAAAGCGCGCGAAGTGGTGCTCAAAGCCGCCGAAGAAGCCGAAGCCAAGCTCAACGAAATTGACGAAGATTTGCGCACTTTGGACGGCGTGGACGAAGACATGCTGCGCGATTTGGCGGAAGCCAACATCACCAGCCGCGACGATTTGGCGGAGCTTTCCATCGCCGAGCTGATTGAAATCACAGGCGTGAGCCACGAGGAAGCCGAAAAAGCCATTTTGGCGGCGCGCGCGCATTGGTTCGCCGAAGAAGACAACGCATAAGGAATAACAGATGACTAACCGAAAAACCGTGTCCACAACCGACACCGAAGTGGTTGTAAAAAAACGCCGCAACAAAGTTTCCAAAGAAGAATTGCTGGCGCAGCTCAAAGCGGAACAAGAAGGGCAGCCTGAAAGTCCCGTCGCCGAACCCGCTGCCGAGCGTTTGGGCAGCCTGAAAGCCGATAGCGGCGCGGCAGAACAGCTTGCCGTGCAGGCGCAGCCTGAAAACGATGCCGCCGCCGAACAAGCCGCGCAGGAAGCCGCCGAGCGCGAAGCCAAACGCCGCGCCGCGCAAGCCGAAGCCGAGCATATCCGCGCGGGCAAAGCCGCCAAAGCCGATAAGCAGCCTGAAAAAACCGAAGCAGCGGAAACAGAAGTTGCGGCGCAATCTGCCGAGCCTGCTGTTGAACAATCTGCCGCGCAAGCGCAGCCTGAAAAAGCATCTGACAAACCATCAGCCGACAAACAAGGGCAGCCTGAAAAAGCCGCCGGCGAAGGCGACAAGAAAAAACGCAGCCGCAACAAGAAAAAAGACGCCGCGCCCGAGCCGTTGCCCACGCCTGTTGAAGTGGTGAACGCCGCCGAAGCGGAACGCCGCAGCGAAGAGGCCGACCGCGCCGCCAAATTGCGCGAAGCGCAAGAGCAGCTTGCCCGCGAAAAAGCCGAGCGCGAAGAACGCCGCAAACGCCGCGAAGAAGCCAAGTTGCAAGCCGCCGAAGAAGCGCGCTTGGCCGCCGCCGCCAAAAAAGACGGCAAAGACGGCAAAGGGCAGCGCATCGCCAAGCCCAGCGAAGAAAAATTAGAGAAAAAAGCCGAAGAAGCCAAACGCCAAAAAGCGGAACAAAAAGCAGGCGGCAAGCTGGGCAACGCCTCGGGCAGCCTGAAAACCGCTTCGCCCGCACAGCAACCAGGACAGCCTGAAAACCCCAGCAGCGGCAGCCGCAAAAAAGACGACCGCCGCAACAGCCGCGATGATGAAGAAATGCGTGGCGGCAAAGGCAAAGGCAAAGGCGGCAAAGACGCTCGCGGCGGACGCGGCGGCGACGACGAGCGCGTGCGCGGCGGCAAAAAAGGCAAAAAACTGAAACTGGAACCCAACCAACACGGCTTCCAAGCCCCCACCGAGCCCGTGGTGCATGAAGTGCTGGTGCCCGAAACCATCACCGTTGCCGATTTGGCGCACAAAATGGCGGTGAAAGGCGTGGAAGTGGTCAAAACGCTGATGAAAATGGGCATGATGGTTACCATCAACCAATCGCTGGACCAAGAAACCGCGCTGATTGTGGTGGAAGAAATGGGACACATCGGAAAACCCGCCGCCATCGACGACCCCGATGCCTTCTTGGGCGAAGAATCCGCCAGCACGGCAGAATTGCTGCCGCGCCCACCCGTTGTTACGGTGATGGGGCACGTTGACCACGGTAAAACTTCGCTGTTGGACTACATCCGCCGCAGCAAAGTGGTGGCAGGCGAAGCGGGCGGCATCACGCAACACATCGGCGCGTATCACGTCGAAACACCGCGCGGCGTGGTGACGTTCTTGGATACTCCGGGGCACGAAGCGTTTACCGCTATGCGTGCACGCGGCGCGCAGGCCACCGACATCGTGATTCTGGTGGTGGCCGCCGATGACGGCGTGATGCCGCAAACGGTGGAAGCGATTGCCCACGCCAAAGCCGCCGGTGTGCCGCTGGTGGTGGCCGTGAACAAAATTGACAAGGAAGCGGCGAACCCCGAGCGCATCCGCCAAGAATTGACGCAATATGAAGTCGTGAGCGACGAATGGGGCGGCGATGTGCAGTTTATTGATGTTTCGGCAAAACAAGGCACGAATATTGACAAATTGCTGGAAGCCGTGTTGCTGGAAGCCGAAGTGTTGGAGCTGAAAGCCCCTGTGGACGCGCCTGCCAAAGGGCTTATCGTGGAAGCGCGGTTAGACAAAGGCCGCGGCGCGGTGGCAACGCTGTTGGTGCAAAGCGGCACGCTGCGCAAAGGCGATATGCTGCTGGCGGGCACGGCGTATGGCAAAGTCCGCGCCATGTTAGACGAAAACGGCAAGCCGATTGAAGCCGCTACGCCGTCTATCCCCGTGGAAATCTTAGGTTTGTCGGACGTGCCCAACGCAGGCGAAGACGCGCTGGTGTTGGCAGACGAGAAAAAAGCGCGTGAAGTGGCGCTGTTCCGCCAAGGCAAATACCGCGATGTGCGCCTTGCCAAGCAACAAGCCGCCAAGCTGGAAAATATGTTCAACAACATGGGCGAAGGCGCGGCGCAAAATCTGTCGGTCATCATCAAGGCAGACGTGCAGGGTTCTTACGAAGCCTTGGCGGGCAGCCTGCAAAAACTGTCCACCGACGAGGTGAAAGTGAGCGTGTTGCACAGCGGCGTGGGTGGTATTTCCGAGAGCGATGTGAACTTGGCGATTGCTTCGGGCGCATTGATTATCGGCTTTAACGTGCGCGCCGATGGCTCTGCCCGCAAGCTCGCCGAAGCCGAAGACGTGGAAATCCGCTACTACAACATTATTTACGACGCGATTGACGATGTGAAAGCCGCGATGAGCGGGATGCTCGCGCCCGAAGAAAAGGAACAGCAAACGGGCACGGTGGAAATCCGCCAAGTCATCACCGTGTCCAAAGTGGGCAACATTGCAGGCTGCATGGTTACCGATGGCGTGGTCAAACGCGACAGCCATGTGCGCATCATCCGCAATAATGTAGTCATCCATACGGGCGAGTTGTCTTCGCTCAAACGCTTCAAAGACGATGTGAAAGAAGTGCGCATGGGCTTTGAATGCGGTTTGATGATTAAAGGCTACGACGACATCGCCGAGGGCGACGTGTTGGAATGCTTTGATGTGATTGAAGTGGCGCGCACGCTGTAAACGCCAAAGGCAGCCTGAAAATGGATTTCAGGCTGCCTTTTCTATAACGAATATTTTTGAAAGAAGGCTATGAAGAAAATTTTACTCATCGGCGCCGCGCTGTCGGCATTGTCGGCACACGCCGACATTCCGCAGCTGAAAGACACGCAATGCCGCTTGGTGCGCGCCAACGGGCAGCCTGAAAAAGCGTAACGCTGCCGCGTGCAAGTGGTGTCTTCCGCGCCGCGCCCCAATCTGCCCGATGTGCAATCGGCGAGCTATCAAATCGGGCAAAAGCAGTATGACTTTACCGCCGAATACCAAGCCGATACGCAAACGTGGCGTTACCGGCACGGCGATGCGCCGCTGGCGGTGTACCATCGCAACGGCGCGTTTAAGCAAACCGGCAACGCCAAGCGGGCGCGTTATACCTGTTTCCAATCGGCGGCGGCGCATTTTTGCGCGCGCAAACTGCCTGCGCCGTTTTGGTGATTGCCGCCCAGCTTGATATGAAGACAAAAAGGCAGCCTGAAAATGGAAAAACCCGTTTTCAGGCTGCCTTTGTTGTGTCTTACCGCTCCCCCAAATCCAGCCCCCGCCCAATCGCGTAAAACTGCCCGCCCGACACATAATGCAGCGTGCGCCAATCGTCGCCCGCCTCGTCAAACCGCCAATGCCCGTCGCGGAACACCGCATCGTCTGCCCACGCCGCTTCCACTTCGCCGATAAACAAATCATACGCCTGCTGATTGTGCGGCTCGGGTAACACGCGGCACGCCAGCCACGCCGCACAGCCCGCCACCAGCGGCACATCAAACCCCGCTTGGCGAAACAGCGGCACATTATCCATTTTGCGCGGATTGGCGTTGCGGCTGCTGCGCCCCATGGCCAGCACCAGTTCTGCCTGCGCCTGCACGGGAATCTGCACGGCAAAACGCCCGCTTTGCTCAATCAGATTGCGCGTAAACGCCAATTTGTCCAGCACCACCGTTAAGCGGCAGGGGTTGTAATCCAGCGGACAGCCCCAAGCCGCCGCCATCGCGTTGTCCGTGCCGTTGTGGCAGCCTGAAACCAGCAAAACGGGCCCGTGGTTGAGCAGGCGAAAGGCTTTGGGTAAAGGAATAGATTGGATGGTCATCGTGTGTTTGCCTTAAAACGTTCGGTTGTGCAGATGCGCGTGCAGGTGTTGCGCCGCCTCGCTGATGATTTCGCGCCAGCTTGCCAGCGGGTGGGGCGCGTGCCAATTTTCCACGGTGGGATACCACATATTGCGTTTGCTGCCCACTATCCCCCAGTTCCAGGCGTAAGCAGGCGCAGACAGCATCACCGCGCCCTCAATGCCCATCGCCCCCGCCAAATGGATAACGGGCGTATCGGTGCTGACCACGAAATCCAAATGCGCCATCAAGCCCGCCAAATCCGCCAAGCCGCCGATTTCATCGGAAAACTGCGCGATGCGGTGTTTTTCCAGCCATTGTTTTTCTGCGGCGGTGAGGTTTTGTTGCAGGCACACCCAATGCGCGTCGGGCGCGGCGGCAACCAGCGCGTCCAAGTCTTGCACATCGTATACGGAGCGGATGTCGTCCTCGGGGATGTCGGCGTTGCGCCACGCCAAGCCGATGCGCGCGCGGCTGCGGTTCAGCGGGAACACGCCGATGAAACGGCGTTTTTGCGCTTTCTCGGCAAACAGATAGGGATGGCGTTTGGGCAGCGTTTCAAACGGGCGGTCAAACCGCGTGAGCAGCGCGTAGGGAAATTTCCAAAAATCAAATTCGGTTAAATGCTCGTGCCATGTTGCCACGTCAAACGCTTCGTCGATATCGGGATGGGTTTGGAGCAGGGCGGCGGCATCGGCGTGCGCCAGCACAATCAGTTTCGCCACGCCCAGCTGGCGTTTGAACAGATGCGCCAGTTGGGCAAACATGATTTCGTCGCTCAGCCCCAGCTCGCTCCAAATCACAAAAGTCTTGCCTTTGGGCGATTGGCGTTGCCAGCGTTTTGCCAAAATGTCGTCGCCTTCGGGCGGGAAAGGGCTGCGATGATACAGCGCCACGTTTGCTACCGCTTTTTCGCGCTGGCGGAAACCGCGCGGGTAGTCTTGCATTTGCAAAACAAGCTGGGCTTGCTGGAATTTGAGCGCGGGCGTTTGCCGGCACAGGTAAAACTGTTGCGCGGCTTTTTCTGCCGGCGCGTGCCAGCCTAGCCGTTGGTAGAGCATGAATTGGCGGTAGTAGGTTTGCTCGTTGGCGGCGTGCCACAGCGCGGCTTGGCGGTATAGCTCAATCGCTTCGTCCGGCTTGCCGGGCTTCTTTTTCCGCGCCCAAGGTGAGCAAAAAGCTGGGGTCGCCCGCGTCATAGGGTTTTTTCACCAGCACAAACGAATGGTTATCGAGCGTGCGGATGTCGGCGATGACGGTGTTCAGTTGCACCAGCGCGGATTTGATTGCGTCAAAACTGTTGCATCGCAGGCACAGGCTGCCTTCGGGTTTGAGCACGCGCAGCCAGTGGGCATAGGCTTCCACGGGGGCGTTTTGCAGCACGGCATGCGCAACCAGCACGGTGTCGTAATGGGCGTCGGCGAGGTTGGGCAGATAGTGAACCGTGTCAGGGCTGCCCTACGCCACGCCCACATCGGCGGGGTGTTCTTGCAGGGTTGGGGCAAAATGGTCGAGATAGCTGTGGTCGTCGTTTTGGGTAATCAGTAGCCAGTTGGGTTTCATGTTAAAACTCTAATGGGTTAGGTTAGGATTGTGTAAACGCAATCATACCAACAATGGCAGGTTTTGGGCGGATAAGGGGGCGTTTCAGGCTGCCTTTGGATTGGACAAAGGGTTCAGTCCGCGATGCGGTGTTGCGAAACTGAAACCCGCCTGCCCGGCAAAAAACCGTTTGGCGCGATGAACGGCACACCAAACGGTTTGGTTTTTCAGGCTGCCTTTGGGAGGTAAAGGTTTCAGGCTGCCTTTGCGTTGCATGTTGATAACCGCCCGCTGTTGCCCGCGAAAAAGGGCAGCCTGAAAACGGTTTGCCGGTTCGGTTTCTCCGTTCCGCCGCGCGTTTCAGGCTGCCTCAGTGGTTGGGTGCGGCGTGTTACAGCTTCGCCGCCGCATCGCGCAACGCCGTGCGCAAACCCTCTTCAATCACGGGATGATAGAACGGCATTTCCAGCATTTGCGGGATGGTCATGTGCATTTGATGCGCCCAAGCCAGCAGGTGCGCCAAGTGTTCCACCGCAGGTCCAATCGCTTCCGCGCCCAGCAGCCGCCCCGTCGCCTTGTCGGCATACACGCGCAACACCCCTTTGTTCACCAGCATCACGCGGCTGCGCCCTTGGTTGCGGAACGACACTTGCCCGATAACCACATCGCGCTCAAAACGCTCGCCATACTGCGCTTGCAACGTGGCAAAACGCGCGCCCACCGTTGCGATTTGCGGATGGGTGAACACCACGCCCAGCAGGCTGCGGCGCAAGCCTGCTTGCACGTTGGGGAAACGTCCCGCGTTGTCGCCCGCGATTTTGCCTTGGTCGGCGGCTTCGTGCAGCAGCGGCAGTTGGTTGGACGCATCGCCCGCGATGAAAATATGCGGGATGCTGGTTTGCATGGTGTGCGGGTCGGCAACGGGCACGCCGCGCGCGTCCAGCTCAATGGGCAGGTTTTCCAAGCCCAAATTGTCCACATTCGGGCGGCGGCCTGTTGCCGCCAGCAGATAATCCGCCGTGAACGTGCCGCGCTCGCCCTCTTGCGTCCAGCGCACCTGCACTTTGCCCTCGGCGGTTAATTGCGTTTCGGTTTGGGCATCCAGATGCAGCGTCATCTCCGCGCCAAAAATTTCAACGGCTTCTTGCAGCACCACGGGGTCGGAAATGCCGCCGAGCAAGCCGCCCAAGCCGAAGATTTCCACGCGCACGCCCAAGCGGTTCAGCGCCTGCCCCAGCTCCAAGCCAATCACGCCCGGCCCGAACACGGCAACGCTTTCAGGCAGCGTGTCCCACGAGAACACGTCGTCGTTCACAATCAGTTTGTCGCCCAAGGACTGCCATTGCGGGAACACCACGGGGCGCGAACCGGTGGCGATAACGATGCGGTCGGCGCGGATTTGTGTGTGGTCGTCCACTTGGACGGTGTGTTCGTCGATAAATTTGGCGTGTCCCATGATGCGTTTGCTTTCGTCCCACGCCATCACGTCCTCCACCACAAAGCCGACGAAACGGTCGCGCTCGGATTTCACGCGGTTCATCACTTCCGCGCCGTCCACGCGCACGGACGATTTGTCCAAATGCACGCCGAACGGGTCGGTGTGCAGCGCGTGGTGCCGCGCTTCGGCGGCGGCAATCATCAGCTTGGAGGGCATGCAGCCCACGCGCGCGCAGGTGGTGCCGAATACGTTGCCTTCAATCAGATAAACATTGGGCGTGTGCAACAGGGCATTGCGGTATGCGCCCATGCCTGCCGTGCCGCCGCCAATCACTACAACGTCTGCTTGGATTTGTTTCATGATGCGTTCCTTTCGGGATTCGGATAATAAAGTTTCGCTATTGTATTTCAGATTGCGGTTGATTTTGATTAAAAGATTTAATTCGGGTGTTTGGGCAGCCTGAAAACTTTGTCCAACCTGCGAGCGGTGGAGCGTCGGCGGCTCGCCGACTTGGTTTCAGCCTTATCTTATCAGCATTTGGCGACGAGCCGTCGCCGCTCCATTCCGGTTTCAGGCTGCCTCAGGGCGTTACGCATAGGCAGCCTGAAACTATGTTCTTGCTGCCGCTATGCTGCTTCAATCACGCCCAAATCCACCAAGCCGCGATAAATGCCGTCTTCGTCGATGGCGGGGCAAACGTAATCGGCAACGGCTTTCAACTCGGGCACGGCGTTGCCCATCGCCACGCCGAAGCCCACGCCGGCAATCATTTCCAAATCGTTCGGCCCGTCGCCAAACGCCATGCTGTCGGCGATGCTGATGCCCAATTTGTCCAACGCGGCGGCGATGCCGCGCGCTTTTGAGCCGGCTTTGTCCAGCATGTCCACGCCGCTGGGATGCCAGCGGATGATTTGCAGCGAGGGCGGCAGCAGCGGGGCGATTTCGGCATCTTGTTCGGCGGGGTAAAAGCCGAGCAGTTGGTAGGTGTCGTATTTGCCGCAGGCGGCGGGGTCGGATTGGTAGCTGATGCCCAGCGAGCCGAGCGCCTCTTGCAGATAGCGGTTTTCCGCAATGGCAAACAAGCCTTCGCGCGTGGCAAGCATGTGGGCGATGCCGCGCACTTTGAGGCAGCCTGAAAACCGGGTGAGCAGGGCGTTATCCAGCGGGAACTTGGCAAGGGCTTTGCCTTGGTATTCCACATATTGCCCGTTGAGCGAGACAATCATGTCGATGCCGCATTCTGCAATCAGTTCCACGATTTTGGGCGGCATGGAGGGAATGGTGCGCCCTGTGGCGATGGCGGTGATGATGCCTTTTTGCTTCAACAGTTTGAGCGCAGTTTTGGCGCTTTCGGGGACGGTTTTTTTGCCGCGGTTGATGTACAGCGTTTCGTCGATGTCAAAAAAGATGATTTTGGGCTGGGGTTTCATAAATATTCTTTGGGGATGGTGCAAACGGGGATGGGTTGGATTTTGTGTTGGGTGGCGCGGTTGAGTTTCACAAAGATGTCAAACACTTCTTGCTCGCGTCCTGATAGCGCGTCGCGCGTGATGCCGCGTTCAAATTGCGCCATCGCGCGTTCCAGCTCGGGATAGCTTGCGCCCATTTGTTGCTCGTCGGTGCGCTCGCCATCCCACAGCCCGTCGGTGGGCGCGGCGGTTTGGATGGATTGGGCGATGCCCAGTTCTTTGGCGATTGCATACACTTGCGTTTTGAGCAGATCGGCAATCGGGCTGATGTCCACGCCGCCGTCGCCGTATTTGGTGAAAAAGCCCACGCCGAAGTCTTCCACTTTGTTGCCCGTGCCCGCCACCAGCAGACCGTTGATTTGCCCGTAGTAATACAGCGCGGTCATGCGCAGGCGCGAGCGGGTGTTTGCCATGGCTAAATCTTGGTTGGGGCTTTTCAGGCTGCCTGTAAGCACGGTGCGTTCAAATTGCTCAAAGGTGGGCGTTAAATCCACGGTTTCGCCGCGTGCGTTGGCATATTGGGCAACCAGTGCGGCGATGTGTTCGGCGGCGCGGTCAAATTGGTCAATCTTTTGGCGGATGGGCATATTGAGCAGCAGCGTGGGCAGCGCGGTTTGCGCGCAGAGCGTGGAGACCACGGCAGAATCAATGCCGCCCGACACGCCCACCACAAAGCCTTGGGCGCGGGCTTGCACGGCATAATCGCGCAGCCAGTTGATGATGTGTTGGATGATTTTTTGCGTTTGCATGGGGTTTCCTTTGTGAACGGGTTTTCGCTTCGCAACGCCGCTACGCTTTGCAGGCTGCCTCTATTGGTTTTCAGGCTGCCTGATTGGATGAGCGGTGGTTTGAGGCAGCCTGAAAACCGCATTATAGCAAGCCGCGCCCACGCGCTTTGCTTCGGCGGGCAAAGTGGGCGGCAACAAGCGGGCATTATGGCGGGGCAAGGGTTTTAAATGATGCTGCGCAGGCTGCCGCAATGGGCAAAGGCAGCCTGAAAATGCCCCCCATGTGTCCGTATGGCGAAAACATCGGCGCAACAAGCCGCAAAATATCTATAATGATTGCGAATACAGGGTTTTAGCCGATTGTTCACTATGAAAGGAATCATCATGAAACACGCCGTCCGCTTGAGCATCCTCGCCGCCGCTTTTGCCGCCGCCGCAACGCCGCACGCCGCACCCATCCAAGGCGTGGGGCAAATTGAAAAAGACTGGGAAATGCAATGCGACAACACAGGCACTTGCCGCATCGCAGGCTACTCGGAATCAGGCAGCGACAAGCCGGCGAGCGTGCTGTTTACCCGCGCCGCAGGCGAAAACACGCCGATTGAGGGCGAAGTTTATCTGATGAGCGAAAAAGAATTACCCAATGCGGAATTGTTGATTGACGGCAAAGCGCACGGGCAAGTTGTCTTGGATAAAAATTCGGGTTACGGCAAATTAAGCGGCAGCCAAACCCAAGCCCTGCTCACCGCCGTAAAACGCGGGCAAAGCGTTACCTTCCGACACCAAAACGAAACGTGGATGCTGTCCAACGAAGGCGCAAACGTAACCCTACTGCACGCGGACACTTTCCAACAGCGCGAAGGCACGCCCGGCGCGTTTATCCATATCGGCAACGAGCAAAAAACCGTGCTTGCCGCCCAGCCCAAGCCCGTTATCACCGTGCCGAGCGTGTTGCCCGCCAAGCCCGTTATCATCAAATACGGCAGCAAAGGCTACAAAAACCTGCTGGCGCAACTGCTTGCCGCGCGCAACGCCGCCTCGCCCAAAGAGTTACAAAGCGATAGCTACGGCTGTGCGGATGACGAAAAAGAAGACATGGCGCTGTATCCGATTGATAAAGACAACGCGCTGTTATCCGTTTTCTGCGGACGCGGCGCGTATCAAGGCATGGATGACTATTTCCTTACCGACGGCAAAGGCAAAACGGTGAAAAAACATATCGGCTTGCTTGGCAATATGGGTGAGGGCTACCAAAACGGCTTGCTCAACGCGGGCTTGAAAGGGCGCGGCTTAGGCGATTGCGTATCCACCGAAACCTACGCATGGAACGGCACGGAATTTGTGCTTGCCGAAGAAAAAGATACCGGGCTGTGCCGAGGCTTCCCCGGCGGCGCATGGGATTTTTATCGCACCACATCGGAAATCCACCGCGAAAAATAAGCGGGCTGCTTAACAGAAATCCGTGTAAATTTATATCAACAAACAATGAAAATAAGTTAAAACAAATTGACCTAAATTAAGACAGATTGGGCGAATAGGTCTAGAATTCGGAAAAACTAAGCAATAAAAATCGTGTAATTTGCCAATTTCAAGCTGTTTTCTACTTGTATCTTTTTGTAACGTTTGAACAAGATGCAGCAGCGTTTTGGTTGTTTGAAAGCGTGCGCTGCGATTTAAGGAGCTTATGATGGAGAAGAAAGTAAAAAAACCGTTCCATTTCCCCTCCGCGTTCACCATTTTGCTCATCATCATGGTGATTGCCGTGGGCGCAACATGGATCGTCCCTTCTGGTACTTATTCAAAACTGACTTACAACTCAACCGAGAAAGTGTTTGTCATCAAAAAACACGGCGAGGCAGACACCACCATGCCCGCCACCAAAGAAACTTTGGACAAACTCAACATCAAAATTGAGCTGAAAAACTTTACCGACGGCGTGATTCGCAAGCCCATCGCCATTCCCAACAGCTATCAGCGTGTGCCGCAACACCCCAAAGGCTTGGGCGATATTGCTGAAAGCATGGTGCGTGGCACGATTGAAGGCGCAGATGTGATGGCGTTTATCTTTGTGCTCGGCGGCTTAATCGGCGTGATTAACAAAACCGGCGCATTCAACGCGGGCTTAACCGCGCTTTCCAAACGCAGCAAAGGCAATGAATTTATGATTGTGTTCATGGTTTGCGTATTGATGGCGTTGGGCGGCACAACCTGCGGCATGGAAGAAGAAGCGGTGGCGTTCTATCCGATTTTGGTGCCCGTGTTCTTGTCGCTGGGCTATGATTCCATTGTGTGCGTGGGCGCGATTTTCTTGGCTTCGTCGATGGGGACGGCGTTTTCCACCATCAACCCGTTCTCGGTGGTGATTGCGTCTAACGCGGCGGGGATTGTGTTCACGCAAGGCATAGTGCCGCGCGCGATTGGCTTGGTGCTGGGCGTGGGCTGCGTGATTGCCTACCTGCGCTGGTACACCAACAAAATCAAAGCCGACCCCAGCTTCTCGTACACTTATGAAGACCGCGAGGAATTTTACAAATTGTATATGCAAGATGTGAAAGCCGAAGGCGAAGTGGCGTTTGACTGGCGCAAAAAAGTGATTTTGGTGCTGTTTGTGGCGGCGTTCCCTATTTTGGTGTGGGGCGTGATGTCGCGCGGCTGGTGGTTCCCGCAAATGGCGGCTTCGTTCTTAACCATTGCGTTTTTTGTGATGATTTTGTCGGGGCTGAGCGAGCAGGATATTGTGAACTCGTTTACCAAAGGTGCATCTGAATTAGTGGGCGTGTCGCTGATTATCGGCTTGGCGCGCGGCGTGAACATGGTGCTGGAAGAGGGCTTGATTTCCGATACCATTTTGGATTTCTCCACCCACTTGGTAACAGGTATGCCGCCCGCTCTGTTTATTATGGCGCAACTGGTGGTGTTCTTCTTCCTAGGCTTGATTGTGCCGTCTTCTTCTGGCTTGGCGGTGCTGTCTATGCCGATTATGGCTCCGCTGGCGGATACGGTGGGCGTGCCGCGCCATATTGTGGTGAGCGCGTATATGTGGGGGCAATATGCGATGCTGTTCCTTGCACCGACCGGTTTGGTGCTGGTTACCCTGCAAATGCTGAATATTCCGTTTAACAAATGGGTAAAATTTGTGCTGCCGATGATTGGGGCGTTGCTGGCGATTGCGACGGTGATGCTGCTGACGGAAGTGGCGTTGAGTTAGCTGTTTGTCAGCGGATAGATAGAAATCAGCCCATTGGAACTTGGGGTTCCGGTGGGCTGGTTTATTTGTTGGGATAGGGAAGTGAGGCAGCCTGAAATCCAATCTCAAGCTATCCGGTAAAAACCGTTGGGCATTGTGCCAAGCGGCTTTGCTGTTTTCAGGCTGCCTTATGGTTTGCAAACAGTTGAGGGTTGAGGCAGCCTGAAATCTAAAATGGAGCGGCGACGGCTCGTCGCCAAATAGTTGCTTCAACATGGCTTTGCTGATTGGCAAAATGTCGGCGAGCCGCCGACGCGCCATAGATTAGGCTTGGCAAAGGTTTCAGGCTGCCTCAGATGGCTGGGTAAACAGTTAAGGCAGCCTGAAAACAATCATCCGCACTTTGCTTGGGTGGAAGCAAAATGCGGATTTTTGTCAGCAGTCGTTTTCAGGCTGCCGTTCGGCTTTGCGAGAACGATGGTTCAGAACTTCCAACCCAAGCCCACGTTTGCCGCGCGTTTGTTGCGGTATCGGCCGTTTTCATACGCGCCGTTGAGGTACACGTTCAGGCTGTCGGTGATGTGGTAGTTCGTGCCCACAGTGAGGGCGATGTTGGGGCGGTGTCCTGAATACGATTCGCGCACGTTGGTTTTGATGCCGCCGTAGTTGGCGGTGTAGCGGGTTTTGCCGTTGAGGATTTCGCGCAGTTTCAAGCCTGCGTTGAGCGTCCATTTGCCTTTTTCGTCGATTTTCCACAAGCCGTCCACGCCGATGGCAGCGCTGGTTTCGCGGGTTTTCACGTTGTCGGCGGAAACCAAATCCGCGCCGTAGCGGTTGAGGTTGTAGTCCAAGCCGTTGATGCGGGCGTGTTGCAGGCTGATGCTGGGCATGATGCCGAAACGGTCAAAGTTGAACGCTTTGCCTGCGGCGATGCCGAATAGATATTGGTTGCCACGGTCTGAGCCGAAGTCGGTTTTGGCTTTCAGGAAGTCCGCGCCCAGCATGGCGGAAAGCCAGTAGCCGCCTTGGTTAAACGTGTACGCGCCTTCCAAGCCCGCGCCGCGCGTGGTGATTTTTTTGTTCAAGCCGCCGTAGCTTTCCGTCCATTTGTGCGACAGGTTACTCAGTTGCACGGCAAGCCCGTGTTTGCCGTCTGCGCCGAAGTGGCGCGCCAAGCCGAGCGATTGGCTGTAATCCTTGCTTTCGCCGTGGATGCTTGCCATGTTGCGGGCGTGGGACGTGCCGTAGCCCGCGTCCACCCACATCGTGCCGTCTGCGTTGGACATCAGGGCTTGCCGCATGGTTTTGTCGCTGCGGACGATTTTTTCGTTCACGGCGTGTTCTTGCGCGTGGCGGGCGGTTTCAGTGCTGAGTCCGAACACGGTTTTGTTGAGCGCGCGGGTGGTGAGCAGGGCTTGGGCGATGCCTGCGCCCGCCACGGGTTCGTCGTTGGTGGGCATTATGTAGCCGTAGGTGATGCTGTTGCCCAGCTTGCTCGCATCCAGTTTGTCTAACAAGCCGTCAAGGATGGAGATGGTTTTGTCGCGCCCCGTGTAGTCGGCTTGGTTGCGCAGCACGTCGCCGATTTGTTGGCGCGAGGTGGTTACGCTCACTTGCTTGCCGGTTACGTTGTAGCTGTTGTTAATTAGTTCGCCCAGCTGGGTGCCGTAGCGCACGGCAAAGCCTGCTGCGCTGCTGATGCCTTGCTCGGCGTTGAGCAGCACTTCGGTGTTGCCTTGGCGGGTTACATAGCCGTTTTTCACGCCGGTGAGCGTGAGGCTGCTGTTGGTTAAGTCGGCGTTGCCGCTGATGTTGATGCGGGTGCCGATGGCTTGATTGATGTTGCCGTTTCGGTTATTCAGGCTGCCGTTGATTTGCAGATTGGCTTGGTTCACTTCCAGCGTGCCTTGGTTGCTGACCGAGCCTAAGCGGATGGTGTCGGCGCTGTCGCCGATGGTGAGCTTGCCGCCGCTGCCCACAATATGGTTAGACACAGAATGGCCGTTGGCAACCAGTTCGCCCGCGCGGATTTCGGTGTTGCCGGTGTAGGTGTTGTTGCCGTTCATCACCAAGATGTCGCTGCCTGTTTTAATCATGCCGCCCGCGCCTGAAATGTCGTTGTCGAAGAAATAGGCACGTTTGTTGCCTTCCACGTTGAAGGTGTGGGTTTTGTCGAAGCGTCCGTAGCCGTTGAGGCTGGCGGATTCGTTTACCAAGCCGTGCCCCCAAACGGCATCCACGCCCGGCGCGCCTTTGTCGATGGCGGTGGTAATCAGGGCGTTTTTGATGTCTTCGTTGCTGAACCAGTCGTAGCGGCTTTTGATGCGGGCAGACAGAGCGGAAACATAGGCGGTGGCGTTGGACGTGCCGACATAGGCGGTTTTTTGCGTGTCGATGCCGTAGGTGGAGAAGAGCTCGGGGGCGGTGATGCACCAGTTTTTGGTCAGCTCGCCGCAGGCGTTTTGGGTTTTCTCGCCGCTTGCTTGGTCGTAGGCGCTGATGGCGAGAAAGCCTTTTTCCAGCTCGGGGGCGACAAGGGGCAGGGCGGCGCCGGCGTTGGTGATGGTGCGGTCTTCGTTGCCGGCGGCTTTGAGCACGAGCACGTTGCGGTTGACGAATTCGCGGTACAGCGGCAGCAAATAGCTGTTGCTGAGTTTTTCGTAGTTTTTGCCGTATTCGATGCTGACGTTGTTGGAGGTGGTGTCGTCGCCGTATGAGTTGTTGAGGATGTTGATTTTGGTGCCTTGCTCCATCGCCAGCAGCAGGTTGGTGAGGCCTGTGGACGAATACACGCTGCTCGGGCTGTTCACGCCCGAATTGATGGCGGCTTGGGGGGCGTGGTCTAAGATGATTTCGGTCATTTTGGTGCCGTGGCCGATGGTGTCGTTGGAATCGACCAGTTCGTTGTCGTAGACGGCGATGACTTTTTTGCTGATGCGGGCGTTGCGGTTGCGCAAGCCGATGCCGTCGGTTTTGATGCCGGTGTCCACGATGCCGATGTAGGCGCCGTCGCCGCTCAGGGCTTCGGCTTTGTCGTTGGCGGCTGCGGCTTGCCATGTGCCTGAAATGGGGCGGCTGCCGTTGCCCGTGTGGTTATTGCCGTTGCCGCCGCCGTTGTAGTCGGGGCGGATGTCGGAACCGCTGCCGCCGCCTCCGCCGCCGCAGGCTGACAGCAGGGCGGCGAGCACGGCTAGGGTGATGGTTTTGAAGGGTGCGCTTTTCATGGGGACTCCGTGGGTTGGGTTATCGGGGGCGGGCGGGGCTGATGCCTGCTTTGATGTGGAGCCTGTTTTCCAGCATTTTTTGTTCCCGTTTGGGGGCGTGCTTTGGCTGGCGGTGGCGGTCGGGGCTAATGGGGTGATTCGCCGAAATTTTTTATTTTGCATGGGATGGGCTTGGCGGCGGTGGGCGGGGCTGATGGGTTTTCAGGCTGCCTTTTTGGGGAAGGCAGCCTGAAATCTTTGTAAAAAAACGTCGCCATTCTGTTTCGCTACGCAGACCGCATCCAAGGCTTTGGCAAAGGGTAAATGGCGGTTTGGCTGTTGCGGAAGCGGGCGAAGCGGTTTTCAGGCTGCCTTTTTGTTGCTTGGGGCAGCCTGAAAACGGCTTGGGCTTGGGGTTAGTCCAGCCAGAACGGGTTGTGCCCGCCGCGGGTGTATTCGTTTTGCTCGGCAAGCAGGATGTCTAGGGCGAGGCTGGCGAGGTCGTCGGCGACGGGGTCGGCGTGGTGTTGTTGGCTGTGCAGGAAAACTTTGCGGTAGTGATGGCATTTGCCGCAGCATTCGGCGCGCGCGCCTTGGTAAACGGGCGGGGCTTCGAGGGTGTCGATTTGCTGGTGGGAGATGGCGGATTGGTCGCCGCAGTAGGTGCATTTGGCGCGCAGGGCGTTCCATTGGCTGTTGCACAGGGGGCAGTGTTGGTAGCGCAAGCCGTCCCAGTCGCCGCCGCTGAGGATGACGGAGGCGATGGCTTCGTTGCCGCAGTTGGGGCAGTGGGCGCGGTCGTCTTGCGGGGGGACGGTGTCGTCGCTTTGTTGTCGGGCTTGGGCGGTGTAGGCGACTTGCAGGGCGGCGTGCAGCCAGATTTGGTAGGGTTTTTCGTGTTCGGGGATGTCGCCTTGCAGGATGCGTTCGGCAAGGGCGGTGAGCTCGGCTTCGGGGGTGTTGAGCAGGGTTTGCAGGGTGGCTTGGGTGGCTTCGGATAGGGTGGGGGCGATGTGGCGGATGATGGTTTTCAGGCTGCCGATGGTGTGCGGCGGCACGGTTGGGACGCGCGGCAAGGCGGTTTCAGGCTGCCTTGGGTGTTGGTCTAGGGCGTGTTGTTGCGCTTGGGCGAGGTTTGCCATGATGGTGAGGTAGTCGTGCCATGAGGAGGGGTCTTGCCGGGCGAGTTCTTGGAAGCGGAGGGCGCGTTGGGCGAAGAGGTCGGCTTTGGGGGGGATGTAGAAGGGTTTGTAGAAGAAGGGTTTGTTTTGGATTTGTTCGGGGGTCATGGGGGTTCCTTTGGGGTGTGTGAGGCAGCCTGAAAACGGATGAGCTAGGCTGTGATGTATTGCGGATGGGTGTAGATGGTGAATTTTTCGGGTTTGGCAAAGCCGATTAGGGTGATGTGGGCTTGTTCGGCGATTTGGGCGGCGAGCGCGGTGGCGGCGGAGACGGCAACAATGGTGTGAATGCCGATGCTGGCGGCTTTGGCTATCATTTCGTAGCTGGCGCGGCTGGACAGCAGCAGCCAGCCTTGCTGGGTGTCGGCGCGGTGTTGCACGAGATGCCCGATGAGTTTGTCTAGCGCGTTGTGCCGCCCGATGTCTTCGTAGCTGGCTTGGATTTGCCCGCCAATCACCCACGCGGCGGCGTGCAGACTGCCGGTTTGCTGGCGCAGGGGCTGGTGTTGGTTGAACTGGGCGAGGGCTTGGTTGATATGGGCGGCTTGGGTTTTCAGGCTGCGTGTTACGGGGGCGATGCTTGGCTGGGCGGCGGCGAGGCTGTCTATGCCGCACAGCCCGCAGCCTGTGCGCCCGTTGAGCGTGCGGCGGCGTTGTTTGAGCTGGGCGAAGCATTCGCTGGCGATTTCCAAGCGGGCTTCTATGCCGTGGGGCGTGTGGATGATTTCGCTGCCGTAGAGCTGGCTGGGGCGTTGCAGGATGTGTTCGCTGATGCTGAACCCGAGCGCGAGCTGGGAAATGTCTTGCGGGGTTGCCATGATGACGGCGTGGGAGATGCCGTTGTACACCAGGGCGATGGGGGCTTCTTGCGCGAGGGTGTCTTGGATGGGGGTGAAGTTGCCTTGCTGATAGCGTGTGATGGGGCGGGTTTGGATGGGGGGGGGAGTGGTGGGCATGGGGGCAGCCTGAAAAAGGGGGATTGATAGGGTGGGTGGTTGTTGTTTGGGCTTTGTGGGAATTTGTTTTGCGTGTTTTGGTTTTCAGGCTGCCTATATTTGTTTACAGAATAGCTGTGGATAGGCAGCCTGAAAAAGGTTGCTGCTTTATGGTTGGCTTTGAGCGTAGCTTTAACCATGCGTCTCGTGCCGACGGGGCACTTCCTTTTCTTTGCTTCGCCAAAGAAAAGGAAGCAAAAGAAAGGCGACCCCGACGTGCAGGTCTGCTTCGCAGACTTCCTTCACCCCGCATCCTTTTTTCGGCGCGTGCGAACTAGCCGTGCTATGCGCGTCGTCGAACAAGCGCACGCTTTTTCCCGAAAAAAGGATGCTGCGTTCGGCTGGACGTAGGGGAGAGGGCGGCAGCATTAAACAGTTGTGATGATTAGGCAGCCTGAAAAGAGCTGTTGTATGGGAGACGGCGTGCGTGGCAAAGCCATCCACACCCTGCTTGTGTTGTTTATATTTTCAGGCTGCCTTGGATGATGTGTGCAAAAGGCAGCCTGAAAAGGCAAGTGATGGCTTATCCAAGGCTCGCCGAGATTGTGCCAACCCGTAATGTTTTGAACCTTGCCAGACCGTGTATGGCAAAGCCGCACACTACGCCGATTGATTAGGCAGCCTGAAACGCCATCTCCCAGCCAAACAGCCCTTTCCATTCTACCAAATAAAGGCAGCCTGAAACCCGCATAAACCAGTTTTCAGGCTGCCTTTTGTGCCGCACGATGGGCGCAAACAGGCTTGCATCACGCTTGCGGCTGTTCCCCTGCCGCAGGCGCGGCAGGCAGCTCGTTTGCGTTTTCAGGCTGCATCTTATCGGTCGCGTTGCCGCCTGAGCCTGTGTTGTCGCCATTGCCGTCGCCGCTCGGCGTTTCATGCGCGCTGGCCATCACTTCACGATACCATTTGGGGTGGTGTTTTTTCGCCCAAGTTTGCGTAACCACGCCTTCGGTCATGGCGCGAACCGTGCCGCGTATCCAAATGGCGGCGTAAACGTGCACAATAATGCCCGCAATCAGAATGGTCGCCGCCCATGCGTGCAGCAGCAGGGCAAGGCGCACGGTGTTGATGGCAAAATAGCCCGAAAAATACTGCCGCCAAGCGATGATGCCGGTAACGCCGAGCACCAGCATGCAGCCGGTCATCAGCCAAAACATCCCCTTTTGCCCGCCGTTGTATTTGCCCACATCGCCCACTTCATGCCCGTTGAGCACTTGCGGCACCGCCATCATCCATTTGATGTCTTCCTTGTTGATGAAGTTGTGCCGCCAGTAGCGCAAAAATTGGCGGAAAAAGCCGAGAAACATCACCACGCCGATAATCGGATGCACCATGCGCGCCAACTGCGGCGTGCCAAAAATGCCCGTGAGCCAGAAAAACGCGGGGTAAAAAAACGCCAAGCCCGAGATGGCAAGCAACACAAAGCAACCCGCCACCACCCAGTGGTTAAAGCGTTCCGCGCGTTTATAGCGTTGGATTAAGCGTTCTTTTTTCATTATGCGTCCTCCTCACGTTTCAAGATGTCGCCCTCTTTGCCGATGACTTCGGGGGCTTCTTCTTCGGCTCGGTTCGGGCCTACGGTGATGTAGTGCAGCCAGCCCGTTGCCACGGCGGCGGCGATGCCAAAGGTCGCCAACGGTTTCAACAAGCCTTTCCACAGCTTAACGGTTGCGCTGATGTGTGGATTTTCAGGCAGCCCTTTATACAAGCTGGGGCGGTCGGCATGGTGCAACACATACATCACATGAGTGCCGCCCACACCTTGCGGGTCGTACAACCCCGCGTTTTTGTAGCCGCGATGGTTCAAATCTTTGATGCGCGCGGCGGCAAGCTGTTTCATGTCTTCCTTGCTGCCAAATTGGATTGCACCCGTGGGGCAGGTTTTCACGCAAGCGGGCTCTTGCCCCACCGCCACGCGGTCGGAACACAAGGTGCATTTGTAAACCTTGTTTTCCTTTTTATCCATGCGCGGGATGTTGAACGGGCAGCCTGCGATGCAGTAGCCGCAGCCAATGCAGTTTTCTTGATGAAAATCCACAATGCCGTTTTCGTATTGAATAATCGCCCCCGGTGATGGGCAGGCTTTCAGGCAGCCTGGGTCGGCGCAGTGCATACAGCCGTCTTTGCGGATCAGCCATTCTAGCTTGCCGTTTTCTTCGTGCTCGGCAAAGCGCATCACCGTCCAAGATTTTGACGTTAAATCAATCGGGTTGTCGTACACACCGTGGTTGATGCCGATTTCGTCGCGAATGTCGTTCCACTCGGAACACGCCATTTGGCAGGCTTTGCAGCCGATGCAGGTGGTTACGTCAATCAGCTTGGCGATTTCAATCGGTTTGCGCACCCCTGGGGGCGGCGTGATTTCTGCCGTTGCGGAACGGCGTTTGATGTCTAATGATTGCAGTGCCATGGTGCCGCTCCTTATGCTTTTTCAATGTTTACCAAGAATGCTTTGTATTCAGGCGTTTGCGTGTTGCAGTCGCCCACAAATGGCGAGAGCGTGTTCACGATAAACTGTTTTTGCCCAGATACGTTTTCCCAACCGCCATGCAACGGAATGCCGATTTGATGTACGGTTTTGCCGTTGATGGTTAAGGGTTTCACACGTTTGGTAACCACAGCACGCACTTTAATCCACGCGCGTTTGCTGATGATTTTCACCCAATCGCCTTTTTCAATGCCTTTTTCTTTTGCCAATTCTTCGCTGATTTCGCAGAATTGTTCAGGCTGCCCAATCATCAACAATTTCACGGATTTCGTCCAAAATTGGAAATGCTCGGTTAGGCGATAGGTGGTGGCAACATAAGGGAACTCTTCGGCTTTGCCGATGCGGTCTTTGATGCTGTCAAACACACGCATGGCAGGCGTTTGCACGATTTTGGGGTGCAAGGGGTTGGTGCCGATGGGCGATTCCAATGGCTCGTAATGCTCGGGGAACGGCCCGTCCACCAGTTTACGCGCGGCAAACAAACGCCCCACGCCTTCTTCGTTCATGATAAACGGATTCATGCCGCTATCGGGGGCAGCATCGGCTTTGAAGTCGGAAACATCTGCGCCTGTCCATTTTGCGCCATCCCATCGGATAAGCTGGCGATGTTCGTCCCACGGCTTGCCGCTGGGGTCGCATGAAGCGCGGTTATACAAAATGCGGCGGTTGGCTGGCCAAGCCCATGCCCATTTGGGCGTGTTGCCCAAGCCGCTGTCGGTATTGTCGCGTCTATCCATTTGATTGCCCGCTTGCGTCCACGAGCCAGAGAAAATCCATGTGGCGCATTCGGTAGTGCCATCATCGCGCAGTTGGGCAAAGCCATCTAGCAATTCGCCTTTTTTGCGGATGATGTTGCCATCGGCGTCTTTCAAATCTGCCAAGGCATAGCCATTGGATTCTTTTGCCATTTCGGCAGGGCTAGGCGCGTGCGATTTGGCGTATTTCCACGACAATTTAGTAATTGGATCGGGGAATTTGCCGCCTTCTTTTTCATACAAGGCTTTGATGCGTTGATACAGCTCGCCCATGATGTCCAAATCGGGCAGCGATTCGCCGTAGGGATCTGCGCCAGGGTGGTGCCATTGCAGCCAGCGCGAAGAGTTCACAATAGAGCCTTCTTCTTCGGCAAAGCATGGCGTAGGCAGCCTGAAAACTTCAGTGCCGATTTTGCTGGGGTCGGTGGCGTGTGCATCGCCGTGGTTTTCCCAGAACGATGCGGTTTCGGTTTTCAGCGGATCCATCACCACCATGAATTTGAGCTTGGAGAACGCTTCGGTTACGCGATGCGCATCGGGGAACGAGCCTTGCGCGTTAAAGCCTTGCACTAACAAGCCTTTCATCTTGCCTTGATACATATCTTCGGTAATCTGCAAGATGTCGTACATTTTTTCGTATTTGGGCAACCAGTCATACGCCCAGTTGTTTTCGACGGTGGCGTTATCGCCATACATCCATTTCAGGAAGCTCACGAAAAAGGCGGGCGTGTTTTTCCAATAGTTCAATTGGTTAGGCTGCAAGGCTTTGGGCGTGTTGGCGTTGAGATAATCTTGCAGCGTGGCTTGTTTTTCGCTGGGCAGGTTCAGATAACCTGGTAAAGAAGTGGACAGCAAGCCCAAGTCCGACAAGCCTTGGATATTGGAGTGTCCGCGCAGGGCGTTCACGCCGCCGCCCGACATCCCAATATTGCCCAGCAGAAGCTGAATCATCGCCATGGTGCGGATGTTTTGCGAGCCGTAGGAGTGTTGCGTCCAGCCGAGGGCATACAAAATTGTGCCTGCTTTGTTGGGCGCGGACATTTCGCCCCATGCTTGGGCTACTTTGAGGAAATCTTCTTTGCTGGTGCCGCAAATGGTGGTCATCATATCCAGCGTGTAGCGGGAATAATGTTTTTTCATCATTTGGAACACGCAGCGCGGATGTTGCAACGTGGGGTCGGTTTGGGCGTAGCCGTTTTCGTCTAGCGCGTAGAACCATGTTTCTTTGTTGTAGAACGAGCCGTGGGTGTTTTCAGGCTGCCCATTGGGGTCTTTTGCGCCTGTGAACAAGCCATCGTTAAAATCAAAACCATCTGCCACGATAAACGAAGCATTGGTGTAGTTTTTAACGTATTCCCATTGAATTTTATCGTTTTCAATCAGCCAGTTAATCAGCGCACCCAAAAAGGCGATGTCTGAACCTGCTCTGATGGGCGCGTAAAAATCGGCAACCGACGCGGTGCGGTTAAAACGCGGGTCCACCACAAACAGCTTGGTGCCTTTGCGTTTTTTCGCTTCAATCACCCATTTGAAGCCCACGGGATGCGCTTCGGCGGCGTTGCCCCCCATCACCATAATGAAATCGGCGTTTTGGATGTCCACAAAGGTGTTGGTCATCGCGCCGCGCCCAAAGGTGGATGCCAAGGCGGATACGGTGGGACCGTGGCACACGCGCGCTTGTGTATCCAGCGCAATCAAGCCCAATGCGCGGGAGAATTTAACGGTGAGAATGCCTGTTTCGTTGGATGATGCCGATGCCGCCAGCATGCCGATGGTTTCAAGGCGGTTTACGGTTACGCCTTGTGCATTTTTTTCTTGGAATGATGCGTCGCGCTCGTCTTTGATGAGGCGGGCGATGCGGTCGAGCGCTTCTTCCCACGAGATGCGTTTCCATTCGTTGCTGAACGGTTCGCGCACTTCGGGATAGGGAATGCGGTTGGGGCTGTTGACAAAATCAATCAGCGATGCGCCTTTGGGGCACAGCGAGCCGCGCGACACGGGATGGTCGGGGTCGCCTTCAATGTGAAAGATTTTTTTCTTGGCGTTTTTTGCGCCGTCGCCCATGCTGTATAGGATAGTGCCGCAGCCCACGGAGCAGTAGGTGCAGTTGTTGCGCGCTTGAGATGCGCCTGAGAGCTTGTATTGACGAACTTCTGCAAACGCATTGGTGGGCATTAAGCCCACGGCGGCAAGAGTAGTTGCGCCCGCGCCCGCAGCAGTTACTTTGAAAAACTGCCGTCTGGTTACGTTCATGGTTGTTTCCTTGTGTAGGCGGCTTTTTCAGGCTGCCTTTTTGGCGGGTTTATCACTGGGGTTGTTCTTTTGGCTTAGTTGAGCAAACCCCGCTGGTGAAACTCGGCTTATTGGTGTAATTGGATGTTATTTTACTTGAATTGTTGATTTTTGTTAAAAGAATATGTGCGGTTTTTACGCTTATTAACTCTTTGTATTGTGGTGAACTAGTTATTTGGGTGGATAAGCAAGGCAGCCTGAAAACGCACTCAACACGTTTTCAGGCTGCCTCACATGGTTTATCAAACTATTTCCGATGCCCCGTGCTAAACCGTTTTTCCAGCCAAGAGAAGAATGCGGATAAGCAAATCGTCATCGCCAAATACACCAATGCCACGGTGTACAGCGGTTCTTCGTAAATGGAATACCGCCCCGAAATGGTTTTTTGCACATACGCCAACTCGGGCACGGCAATCATCGCCAGCAGCGAGCTGTCTTTCAGCAGCGTGATAAATTCGTTTGCCAAAGGTGGCAGCATACGGCGCAACGCTTGCGGCAGAATAATAAAGCGCATGGCTTGCGGATAAGTGAGCCCCAATGAGCGGGCGGCTTCCATTTGCCCTTTGTCAATGGATTGAATGCCTGCACGGAAGATTTCGGTGATGTATGCACCTGTGTTAGCCGTTAAAGCCAAGCAGCCTGCAATCCACGCGCCATATTCGCGGCGCAACGCCACTGCTTCTGACCCGCTCACAATCAAGCCGTGCTGCGGATGCACCAACGCCACAAACCACACGAAATACCAAATAAAAATCTGCACATACATCGGTGTGCCGCGGAAAAACGTTATATAAAGCCAAGAAATCGTGCGACAAAGCCACGCAAACGCGCGCATAAACACATTGCCATTTTCAAAGCGCATAATCCGCATTAGCGCGCCAATCGTGCCCAAAATTGTGCCAAACAACGTAGCAATCACCGTAATGACCACGGTGGCAACCGCCCCCGTTAAGAACATATGGCGATATTCGTAAATCACATCGCAGCGAAAATTCAGGTTAGCGCAAATATCTGCAATCATAAAAAACCAGCCAATACAAACAACGTAAAAACGGATGATTTTACCTGAAAACTTGTAAGCAAGCATCCACAAAACCCACCAACTCCCTTACAATTCTTTCTTTTTTTAACCTAAATTAACTATGAACATCTGGTTTGGACAACAACTTCCTGCGCCGCTGCCGCCCAGCGCCGTAACCATCGGCAATTTTGACGGCGTGCACACGGGACACCGCCACATTCTGCAACGCCTTGCCCGCGAAGCCCAAGTACGCCAGTTGCATAGCGTCGCCATTATTTTTGAACCCCAGCCCAACGAATTTTTTAGCCGCCAAGCCAACCGCCCGCTGCCGCAACGCATCACACCGCTGCGCGACAAAATCCAGCTTTTGCAGCAAACGGGCAGCGTAAACAGCGTGTGGGTGCAACGCTTTAACCCGCAATTTGCCGCGCAAACCGCCGAGCAATTTATCCAAACCATTTTGCGCGCGCAGCTCAACACGCGCTATTTGCTGATTGGCGACGATTTTCGCTTTGGCAAAGGGCGCGGCGGCGATTTCAACCTGCTTGCCGCGCAACGCGATTTTGAAACCGAGCGCACGCCCAGCATTTTGATTGCGGGCGAACGCGCCAGCAGCACCGCCATCCGCCAAGCCTTGCAATTGGGCGATGTTGCCGCCGCCAACCAAATGCTCGGGCATCCTTACACATTAAGCGGGCATGTGAAACACGGCAAAAAGCTGGGGCGCACCATCGGCTGCCCCACCGCCAACGTGCATTTGCCGCTGCACTGCTATTCATTGAGCGGCGTGTTTGTGGTGCGCGCCAAGGGCAGCTTTGGCGAATGCGCGGGCGTGGCATCGTTTGGCACCAACCCCACCGTGTCGCACACACCCGAAGCCAAGCTGGAAGTGCATCTGTTTGACTTTTCAGGCTGCCTATACGGCGAGCGCATCCAAGTAACCTTTTTGCACAAACTGCGCGATGAAGCCAAGTTTGACAGTATTGCCGATTTGCAAGCACAAATTGCGCAGGATATTGAAACGGCGAGGGCGTGGTATCAGGCGCATCGAGATGCAGAGGCAGCCTGAAAATGGGGTTACACGGCTACACATGGTTTCAGGCTGCCTAATCAGCATCAAAGGCAGCCTGAAAACAGGTTTGCGTAGCGTTGCATCGTTTCAGGCTGCCTAACCCTGTTTACAATACAGAGGCAGCCTGAAAACAGATTACGCGATGGAACGGCGACGGTTCATCTCCAAATGGTTGGTTTGCAAGTAAAGGCAGCCTGAAAATAGGTTTGTGTAGCGTTGCACCGTTTCAGGCTGCCTAACCCTGCTTACAATACAGAGGCAGCCTGAAAACAGATTACGCGATGGAACGGCGACGGTTCATCGCCAAATGGTTGGTTTGCAAGTAAAGACAGCCTGAAAACAAAGTTCGCCACGGTGCTGCAACAATGGCGTATCGCCCCATCCACCTCACCATCCACCATGCCAGCGCACGGCGTGCCAGCAAGCCGTAAGAAACGCGGATAAGCGTTTCAGGCTGCCCAACATCTGCGCCCGCGTTCACGCACCCATCCATTTTCAGGCTGCCCTAGATATACCCATCCGCAGAGGCAGCCTGAAACCATATTTCCCCCCTTCCGCAAGCCACCCAAAACAAAGCAGCAACGGTGCACCGTTCACATTCCATCCCCGCTTTGCTCAAATTCGTTTGGTCTTCATTGCCATTGTCATTGCAGCCCGCAGTTTTCAGGCTGCCTCATCGTGCCCACCGCGCCCCAATCCAGCGTATAATTTTCCCGTCTCAACCCCGTAAACAAAGGAAATCCCATGTTTTTTGACTCAATCTCCGCCGCCCCCGCCGACCCCATTCTAGGCTTAGGCGAAGCCTTCAAAGCCGAAACCCGTGCCGAAAAAGTCAATCTCGGCATCGGCGTGTACAAAGATGCCAACGGGCAAACCCCCATTCTCCGCGCCGTCAAAGCCGCCGAAACCCGCCTGCTCGCCAGCGAAAACAGCAAAAACTACCTCGGCATCGACGGCGTAGCCGCCTACAACGCCGCCACGCAAGAGCTGCTATTTGGCGCAGACCACGAAATCATCGCCAGCCGCCGCGCCAAAACCGCGCAAAGCCTAGGCGGCACAGGCGCATTGCGCATCGCCGCCGAATTTATCAAACGCCACACCGCCGCGCAAAACGTGTGGATTTCCGCGCCCACATGGCCCAACCACAACGCCATTTTCAAAGCCGTCGGCATCAACATCCGCGACTATCGTTACTACGACGCCGCCGCGCACGGGCTGGATTGGGACGGCATGATGGCCGATTTGGCGCAAGCGCAATCGGGCGACGTGGTGCTGTTGCACGGCTGCTGCCACAACCCTACCGGCATAGACCCCACTCCCGAGCAATGGGCAACGCTGGCAAAAATGGCTGCCAAGCAAGGCTGGCTGCCGCTGTTTGACTTTGCCTATCAAGGCTTTGCCAACGGCTTGGAACAAGATGCCTACGGCTTGCGCGTCTTTTTGCAACACAACCGCGAAGTGCTGATTGCCAGCTCGTATTCCAAAAATTTTGGTATGTACAACGAGCGCGTGGGCGCGTTCACGCTGGTTGCCGACAACGAAGAAACCGCCGCGCGGGCGTTCAGCCAAGTGAAAGTCATCATTCGCACGCTGTATTCCAACCCCGCGTCGCACGGCGCATCCGCGGTGGCAATGGTGTTGCAAGACGCGGAACTCAAAGCGCAATGGATTGCCGAGCTGGACGAAATGCGCGCGCGCATCAAAACCATGCGGCAAAAATTTGCGGATTTGCTGCAAGAATATGGCGCGAAACAAGATTTCGGCTTTATCGTGCGCCAAAACGGCATGTTCTCGTTCAGCGGTTTGACTGCCGAGCAGGTGGACAGGCTGCGCGACGAATTCGCCATCTACGCCGTGCGCAGCGGGCGGATTAACGTGGCGGGGATTACCGAGGCGAATATTCGCTATTTGTGCGAGTGTATTGTGAAGGTGTTGTAAAACACGGTTGAGGCAGCCTGAAAGTCGGTTTTAGCTTCGCAGAAGCTCGTAAACTCGCTTTCAGGCTGCCTTATCGTTATCATCAGGCAGCCTGAAATTCCGAAACCAAACCGAAACCGAAAGGAAACCCCATGGGTATCATCGCCAACTACACCGCCTATCCCGCTGACTATATTGATGCCGTTATCCGCGATGGCGACGGCGAAAACGACACCGAACTTGCCGAATACGGCTTGGAAAAAGACAGCCTGCTGCTGCACCTTGCCTTAACCGGCGCAGATGATTTCATCGACGGCGACCCGCTCAGCGAAGCCGTTATCGGCAGCGTGCTCTTGGGCGCGGACGATGAAGACGATGCGTTTGACGCGTCCGTTTTCGCCACACCCGCCGCGCGGGTTGCCGAAATCGCCGCCGCGTTAGACCGCGCCGATATAAACGCACTCATCACGCAACACGCCGCCGCGTTGCAAGGCTACGACCGCCAAGACGATACCGCCGGTCTGCGCGCGCGTTGCCAAGCATGTTTTGCCGAACTGCGCGCGTTTTACCGCCAAGCCGCCGCGTTGGGCGCGGGCGTGATGGTGTCGCGGATGTGATGCAGATACGGTTTCAGGCTGCCTTTGTGATGTGAGGCAGCCTGAAAACAAAACCGTTTGGCACTACACCAAACGGTTTTTTTGCTGAATGGATGGGTTTTCAGGCTGCCTTGAATGCCAAAACCGCTCAGGCAGCCTGAAAACGCCCGCAGCCTGTTTTCAGGCTGCCGCAAGCAAAAAGACCATTTGAATGTTGAGCGTTCAAACGGTCTTTTGCATGGCGCGTGCGGGTTGATGCTTACTGGCGCGTAAACGTGCCGTTGAAGGTAACGGGAATCTGCTCGTTAATCGATGCCAGCCCCATCACTTCCACCAGCTTCGCCACGCCCCCGCTCATGCCCAATTTTTTCGCGTCCACCACAACAGGCTGCGCGGTTGCCACGCTGATGCTGTTGTCGGCACCGCGTTTGAGCGTCAGCTCGGCTTCAATGTCTTGTTTGCTGCCGTGCAAATCCAGCGTGAGCGGCTGTTTCAGTTGCAGGCTGTCGCCCGTTTTCAGGCTGCCGATGGCGTTCATGTCGATTTTGCCGCTGATTTCGGCTTTGGGAAACTGGGCGACTTCAAACACCCAATCGCGCAGGCGTTCGTCGCGCAGGTCAATATTGGTTTTCACGCTGGCAAGGTCCACGCTCATGCTAAACGCGCCATCGGCAGACAATTGGGCGGCAGATGTGGCAAAAGACGATTCTTCGTCAATGGTTTTGTTTTGCTTGTTGGTTTTGCTGCTGGTGAAGCGCACTTGGTTGTCGTTAGAAACCCAGTTGCCCGCGCCTTGCGTGGCGTTGCCGCTCATGGACGCGCTGCTTGCCGCCATCGGCTGGCTAGTCATGGCAGACGAAGCCGCTGTTTCAGACGCGTTGGCTGCGGGCTGCGGCGGGTTGCAGGCGGCTAGCGCCAGCGTGCACAATAAAGAAAGCGGGAGAAGTTTATGTTTCATAACGAGGTCCTTTGCAGAAATTAAAAACTAAAAAGATGCCGCATTGATGCATTTTATAGCGGCAAAACATCTAATTGCGACATGAAAATTTTTACACACTATCGGCATCGTTATAGTTTTTATTTTTAAATATCGCAATAGTGATAAACAAAAACTGTTGTCCCGCGCTAAAAACGGCTTATGGTGCAACGCAGAAGATTGCACTATAAGCCGTTTTAGCCATGTGAAAAACCCTATTTTCAGGCTGCCTTTGCCATCCCAAGGCAGCCTGAAAACATATTACCAGCCCTGTTGCAGCCATTCCTCCAATTTCAACTGCACCCGCGCGCCCAAGCCCCGTTGCAACAGCGATGCCAAATCGTTGTTTTCAGGCGTGTAGTCCACCAAATCGGGCGCTTTCACCACATCGCGCGCCACGCTGTAAATATTGCCCAAATCGTCCACCAAGCCTGCTTTTTTCGCCTCGATGCCGGTGAACACGCGCCCGCTAAACAAATCGGGATACGCTTTTTCGTTCAGCTTGCCGTTGCGCCCTTCGCGCACCGATTTGATGAATTCGGCGTGCACTTGGTCAAGCATTTGCTGGAAAATCGCTTGCTGTTCGGGCGATTCGGGCGTGAACGGGTCGCCCATGCCTTTGTTGTCGCCCGCAATGCGCACGCGGCGCTTCACGCCGATTTTCTGCATCAGCTCGGTTACGTCAAAACTGCTGCCAATCACGCCAATGCTGCCCATCAGGCTGGACGGGTCGGCGTAAATCTTATCCGCCGCCGCCGCGATGTAGTAGCAGCCCGAAGCGCACACATCTTCCGCCACCACATAAACGGGAATATCCGCGTGTTCGCGCTTCATACGGCGAATCTCCTCAAACGCGATATTGGACACCACGGGCGAGCCGCCGGGGCTATTGGCGCGCAGCAAAATCGCTTTCACATTATTGTTTTTATACGCCGCTTCCATGCCCTCGCGCAGAATCTTCACTTGGTCGTGCTCGTCGTTGCCGCCAATCACGCCTTTCAGGTTCACCACCGCCGTGTGCGGTTTCTGCATATTGGTGAACTTGCCCGCCGACACATTCGGGTGGTTGCCGTTGCCCGTGCGCGAACCCGCCACAATCGCCAAGAAAACTAACACGGCGATGCCGCGCCAAATATTGCGCCACAAACGCGCCCGCCGCTGCTCTTGATACGCGGCAAACAGCACGTCTTTCAACGTGGTTTGCGCCCATTTTTCATCATCAACGGGCAAAGATTGTTCGGGGTTGCGGCGGCGAAAGGGCATGATGCGATTCCTTAAAAAATGAAAAAAACGCTATTGTAATGATGTTTCAGGCTGCCTGCATCAGCCAATCGGCGGGGCAGGGCGGGCGAACCCTGTTTCCGCATCCGCAACAATGCTAGAATGCCCCTCCTTTTGGCAGCCTGAAAACAGGAAACACACATGATAAAACGCTTGGCCGCATGGATTGTGATGCTTGATTTGGCGTGGAATGTCGCGCTCAACGTGAAAAACGCGCTGCTGCCCGCCGCCACGCCCGCGCCCAACGACGGCTTGCCCGTTTCGCCCGAATTCGCGTTTGGCTGGATACAGGTGCTGGTGAACGGCGGCATGGCGCTGCTCGTTATCCTGTCCATTTTGTCGCTGTTCAAAATGCACAGGCTCGGCAGCCACGGCTACCTGCTCGCCCCCACCATCCCGCGCGTGAGCGCCATGCTCGTGGTGCTTGCTTTTTCGCTGCCGTCGGTGTGGCTGTGGGGCTGGGCAATCGCCAACGCGCTGCAAGGCAGGCTCCACATCGCCGCCGACCCGCTGCGCTATCTGATTGTTGCCGCCTGCCAGCCTTTTCTTGTGTTGCTGGCATGGAACGTTTGGCGGCAACAGCGGCGGCTGCGCAAACGGGTTGCCTTTGCCGTGCCGCCGCACAACCGGCAGCCTGAAAACCCCGCCCAAACCATCCTGCACACGGATGGTTAAACGCAAACGAAAAGGCAGTCTGAAAACGGTATTTCTCGTTTTCAGACTGCCTTTTTTGTTTTAAAGCGTTAGATTACGCGCCTTTTTTGCCGCTCACATTGGCAATTGCCAAATTGCTGCCGCGTTTCAAAGCCACGCTTTGCACGCCTTCGGGGAAGCTCAAATCAGACAAGTGCAAAATGTCGCCCGCCTCCACGTTCTCGCAGTCCAGCTCAATCGCCGCAGGGATGTTTTTCGGATCAACAATCACATCCACCACGGTTGTCAGCAAAGCCACGCGGCCGCTTTGCAATTTAACCGCTTTGGATTTTTCTGCGTTCACAACGTGAACAGGAATGCGCATGCGCAAAGGCTCGTTTACGTTTACCGCTTGGAAGTCAATGTGTTGCACTTGGCGTTTAACAGGGTGCATTTGGTAATCGCGCACGATGACATCTTGCTCTTTGCCGTTGATGTTCAGTTTCAACAGTTGGGTGAAGAACGATTCTTTTTCCAACGCGTAGAACATTTGTTTGTGGTCCACCGCAATCGCTTGCGCTTCGCCCACGCCGTAAACCACGGCGGGCACCAGACCTTCTTTACGCAGACGGCGGCTCGCACCCGTACCTTGCGTTTCACGAACAGTTGCTTGAATTTGAATAGACATGGTCAATCCTTAAAAAATAAAAGTTAAAAAAGAAAACCGCTACCGAGCTGCGACCAACTCTGCGGTGCGTTAAACCTAAGAACCTGTATTCACTATTTTCATGGGTATCTTTTATGCCCTAAAAACGCGGCTACTGCGTTAAAAATGCGCGCAAGGTGTACAACCTTGCTGTGCTTTTTGCCTTGTATCCGCGCTTTTATGTCATAAAATCTATCTATGCAAATAAGTGAATACAGGTTCTAGCTTAACAAGATTAAGGCAGCCTGAAAAGCTGTATTAAGGCATTTTCAGGCTGCCTTAAAAAGCGAATCAACTTGGCAAAAACAGCGAGCCAGGTTGAACCAATTCTTCATTAAAAAGATACGAAACCGATTCTTCGTTGCTGATGCGGCGGATGGTTTCCGCCAGCAAGCCCGCGATGCTGACTTGGCGGATTTTGCTGCTCACGCGCGCCGCATCGGAAAGCGGAATGGAGTCGGTTACGACCACTTGGTCGATATCCGATGAGTTTAAGCGCTCAATCGCCGCGCCTGAAAAGACGGGGTGGGTGGCATAGGCCAGTACACGCTCTGCGCCGCGCTCTTTTAAGGCAGATGCGGCTTTGCATAAGGTGTTTGCCGTATCAATCATGTCGTCCACCATCAAGCAGGTTTTGCCTGAAACATCGCCGATGATGTTCATTACTTCGGCAACATTGGCTTTGGGACGGCGTTTGTCAATAATCGCCAAATCGCAGTTGAGCATTTTGGCAACGGCACGCGCGCGCACCACGCCGCCAATATCAGGACTCACCACAATCAGGTTTTCAAAATGCTGCTTGGACGCATCGTGCGTCAAAATGGGAGTGGCGTAGATGTTGTCCACAGGAATATCAAAGAAGCCTTGGATTTGGTCTGCGTGCAAATCAACGGTTAAAACGCGGTCTATGCCTGCGGTGGCGAGCATATTGGCAACCAGTTTGGCGGAAATGGGCACGCGCGCGCTGCGTGGGCGGCGGTCTTGACGGGCGTAGCCAAAATAGGGGATGGCTGCGGTAATCCGTGCGGCGGATGCGCGTTTGAGGGCATCGGCCATGGTGAGAATTTCCATCAGGTTGTCGTTGGTGGGGGCGCAAGTGGGCTGCAAGATAAATACGTCTCGCCCGCGCACGTTTTCCAGCAGCTCAATGGCGATTTCGCCGTCGGAAAATTTGGTTACGGATGCGTTGCCTAGGGGTGTATCCAAGTGTTTGGCGACGCGGTGTGCTAACTCGGGATTCGCGTTGCCTGTGAATACCATTAAACTGTCAAAAGCCATTTCTTCACCTGCGGTTTGGGTTTGGATTGAAGTAGGAAACATGGTGCTTCCTTTTACAGTTGGGTTACTTGCTCCATTGAGCGCGGGTATTATACGTGAATTGGGTTAGGCTTTGTTAGGTTTGTTAATTTTCCGTAAACGCTTTGTGATGGCGGGCATCGTATTCAGGCAGCCTGAAAAAGGGTTAAGCGCATATAGTTGCCTATACGCGCTTAATTTTGGCTGGGGAGGAAGGATTCGAACCTTCGCATGCTGGAATCAAAATCCAGTGTCTTAACCGCTTGACGACTCCCCAATGGTTTTGTTTTAAATCTAAGGAGATGTTTGGCTGGGGAGGAAGGATTCGAACCTTCGCATGCTGGAATCAAAATCCAGTGTCTTAACCGCTTGACGACTCCCCAACGGTTTTCATTTATGTTGAAAAAATGAAAGCGCGCATTATGGTTATTTTGTGTGGTTTTGTCAAGATGGGGGTGCGATGTTGCGGGTAGGGGCTTGTTTATTTTTGGAAATATGTTTTAAGCGGGTGGATGGGCAGGGGGCTGACTGCCCAGCTTTCTAGGTTGGGGGAGAGTTGGTTTCGGATGTATTCGGCGGCTTCCAGGCTGTCGGTGGGCAGGAACAGGCATGCGCCCGAGCCGGTGAGTCGTGGGGTGCCGTAGGCTTGCAGTTGGCGGTAGGCGGCGGCAACGGGGGGGTAGTTTTGCAGGACGATATTTTGCATGTCGTTGCGCAGGGGTTGCAGGGCGGCGTAGCTGGGGTTGGGCGTGCTGGGGCTGTTGCGGGGGAGGTGGGGGTGTTGGAAGATTTGGGCGGTGGGGATGTGGGCGTTGGGGTGGACGAGGACGTAGTGTTGTTCAGGGATGGCGATGGGTTGCAGTTGTTCGCCAATGCCGCGGGCGAAGGCGGTTTGTCCGTAGATAAAGAAGGGGACATCTGCGCCGAGTGGGATGGCGATTTGGATGAGTTGTTCTTGGGATAGGTGGAGTTGCCAGAGGTGGTTGAGGACGATAAGGACGGTGGCGGCGTTGGAGCTGCCGCCGCCGAGTCCGCCGCCCATGGGGATGGTTTTGTGTAGCCAAATGTCTGCGCCGAAGCTCGTTTTCAGGCTGCCTTGGGCGGCTTGGCGTAGGGCGTGGGCGGCGCGGATGGTGAGGTCTTGGGCGGGGGGGACGTTGGGGGTGGGGGTGTGGAGGATGATTTGGTTGTCGCGGCGAGGGGCGATGGCGAGGGTGTCGCTGAGGTTGATGAGGGTGAGGAGGCTTTCTATGTCGTGGTAGCCGTCCGGGCGTTGGCGGATGATGCGGAGGTCTAGGTTGAGTTTGGCGGGGGCGGGGTAGTGGGGGAGATGGGGGGGGAGCATGGTGGGGCTTTCTGGTTGGAATGCGAGTGGAGTATGGGGTTTGGCTGTGCGTGGATTGGCAATGGTTAATGGTGCGTGGCAGAGCCACACATCCTACGTGGATAAAACCTAAGAGGCAGCCTGAAAATAGGTGGGCAATGGTTTTTTAGGCTGCCTTTGGGTTTGATGATGGGCTAGATATGGCGGGCGGTGCAGTAGGCGGGGGTGTCGCTGATGGGACTGATTTCGCTGATGACCATGCGGATGGTGAGTTGGTCGTTTTTGAGTTGCAGGGTGCGGGGTGTGCCGTTGGGGTTTGTGGTGCGGCTGATGTTCCAGCCGAGCTGGTTCAGGCTGCCGTCTGCTTCGGTGCTGTGGGGGTGGTTGGGGAGGTAGCCGCCGGTTGCCCATGTGTGCAGGTATTGGATGGGGATTTGGTAGCCGAGCAGTTGTTGGCTGAGTTGCTCGGGGGTAGGGGCTTGGTAGGTTTTGCCGTTGGCGTCGGTGGCGATGACGCCTTGGAGGTCTTGGCAGAGCTGCCCGATGGTGTTGCCCAGCGGGGTGTTGATGTTGATGGTTTCTACGGCGGGGGTGCGCGTCCAGTCGAAGTTGCCGTAGCTGCCTTTGTCGTTTTGTTTGACGCTGAGCCGCCCTGTGGCGGTGAAGTTTTGGGCTTGTTTGGCGGGCTGCCATTGGGAGGGGGGAGTGTGGCTGGGGCAGGCGGTGAGCAGGAGGGTTAGGGCGAGGGGGGCGAGGGTTTTGATGGTGTTTTTCATGGTGGGGCTTTTTGGGATGAGGCAGTCTGAAATTTTTGCAAAACTCCAACGGCAGCCTGAAATCTAGAATGGAACGGCGGCGGCTCGCCGCCAAATGGCTGATTAAGCAGAGCATGACTGACTGGTTTGCCAAGAGATGTCGGCGAGCCGCCGACGCTCCATTGGTTGTAGGTTTTGCAAAGGTTTCAGCCTGAAACGGGGTTTGGCTACGCTGGATTTCGTTTTTCAGGCTGCCTTTGGGGGTTGAATGTGGTTGAACGGCTTTTCAGGCTGCCTTTGGAATGATGTACCGCATTCCGGTAGGGCAGCCTGAAAACTATTGCTCAAAGCTGATATTGAATTCTTTGAGGATTTTTTGCAGCGCGGGGTTGCCGGCTTCTTTTTGCCAGCTGGCTTGCCAGATTTTTTTGGCTTGGCGGTGTTTGCCCAGTTGCCAGAGCGCCGCGCCGAGGTGTGCGCCGATTTCAGCGTTTTTGTCTTGCTCGTAGGCTTGGGTGAGGAGGGTTTGGGCTTTTTGGTATTCGCCGTTTTGGTAGTGTGCCCAGCCCATGCTGTCCATGATTTGGGGGTTGTTGGGTTCTTTTTGGTAGGCGGCGCTGATGAGCGCTATGGCTTCGGGCAGGTGGGCTTTGCCCATGTCTAGCAGGTTGTAGCCGAGGGCGTTTTGTCCTTGCGCGCTGTCGGGGTTGTGGATGAGATAGGTGCGGAAGTCGGCAACGGCTTTTTCAGGCTGCCCCAGTTTGTCGGAATACAGCAGCCCGCGTTGGTAGATGAGCGATGAGCGTTCTATGGCGTAGGTGGGGCTGGATTTTTGCGTGTCCAGTTGCGCGAGCTGTCGGTTGATTTCGGCAAGGGCTTGTTCGGGCGGCTGCGATTGGGTGAGGATGTAGGCGTATAGGCTGCTGATTTCTTGGTGGGTGAAAACGGGGTTTTTGCTGGTGATTTGGCTGTCGAGCGCGGTTTTGGCGTGTTGCAGGGCAACCGTCCAGTTTTTTTGTTCGCTGGCTAGGCTGGCGAGCAGGGTTTCGCGGTCGGTGATGTTGTCGGCGGAATCAATTTTTTGCGCCCATTGGGTGGCTTGGTCGTAGTCTCGGTTGCCGGCGTAGAGCAGGGCAAGCGATAGGGCGGCTTGGTATTTTTGTTCGGATGTGCCGATTTGGTAGGCTCGGGTGTAGTTCAGGGCGGTGTCGCTGATGTTTTTGGGATTGCGTTTGTTCGCCAGTTTGGCAGCCTGAAAATAGAGTTCGGCTTTGGGGTCTTTGGCAATCAGTTTGTCTAGCTTGCGTTGGGCTTTGCGGTAGTCGCCGTTGTGGATAAGGCTTTCTATTTCAAGCTGCTGCCACACGGGCGACAGCGTGCTGAGGTCGGTTTTTTCAAAGAATTTGGTCAGGACTTTGGGGTGGTTTTGCACGATGACTTGCAGCGTGAGCTGGGTGGGCGGGGAGATTTCGGCATCGTGTTTGGCAAGGCGTTGCAGCGCGGCAATCACAATGGCTTCGTCGCCGCTGTTGAAGAAAATATCGGCAACGGCAGCTTCGGGCAAGTCGGGGTATTGCAAGGCAGCTTCGTGCACAACGGTTTTGCCTTGCACCAGCAGGTCGTTTTTGGACAGGGCGGCTTGGGCAAGCAGCAGGAAGGCGCGGCTGCGTTGGGCTTCGTCGGCGCTGGCAAGGGTTTCTTTAAGCGTGCCAACGATGGTGGCGGTGTCGCCCAGCGCAAGGGCGCGCACCCATGCAAGGCGTTTTTGCGCGGCGCTGGGGTTGGGCTCAATTTTGCGCCATTCTTGGTAGATGGCTTCGGCGATGGGGTAATTATGCGTTTCGATGGCGATGTCCATGGCGCGCTCGGCGACATCGGAGCTTTTGGTTTGGTTGAGCGTGTAGATGTATAAGCCGATGGCAGATTTCACGTCGCCTTTGGTGAGCGCCATTTCGGCGGAGGATAGGGCAAACAGGCTTTGGCTGCGTTTGCTGATTTGGCTGAGGCGTTGGTCTTCTTGGGCGCGCTCCGCTTGGGTGAGCTTGTATTTGGGCGCGGGGCGGTAGATGCGGCTGCCGGAGGTGGGCGCGGCGTTCAGGCTGCCTGCGAAGGCAAGGGAGAGTGCGAGGGCGATAAGGGTTTGGGTGGTGCGTTGCATAGCGGGTCTCTTGTTGGGATGTGGGTGAATGGCTTGCGGCGGCATGCGGGTTGGTTGAAAGGGTGTAACTTTATCATTGTTTGCCAAGCGGGGGAAAGGGCAGGCGTGTGGGCGGGCTGAAACGCACCGCGCCGGTTTCAGGCTGCCTTTGCGGCGGCAATCGGCAGCCTGAAAAGCAAAACTCGGCCGCCGGGCTAAAATCCCCACCATCGCCGTCATATCCATTACAATCCGTGTTTTCCCCAAATAAGAGGCGTTATCATGCCTATTATCCAATCCCTGCTGGATACCGATTTATACAAATTCACCATGTTGCAAGTGGTGTTGCACCGTTTCCCCCAAGCGCACGGCGTGTATGAATTCCGCTGCCGCAACAAAGAAACCGTTTATCCGCTTGCCGACATCATCCCCGAGCTGGAACAGGAACTCAACGCCCTGTGCGAACTGCGCCTGAGCCAAGACGAGCTGGGCTACCTGCGCGGTTTGCGTTTCATCAAATCCGATTTTCTGGATTATTTGGAGCTGTTTCAGCTCAAACGCCGCTTCGTGCAAATTTGGGGCGACGAGCAAGGGCGGCTCAACATCCGCATCGAAGGCCCTGTTATCCAAGCGATGTTTTTTGAGATTTACATTTTGGCGATTGTGAACGAGCTGTATTTCCGCCGCTTGGAAACCCCCGCCGTGCTGGCGGAAGGCGAACGCCGCCTGCAAGAAAAGGTTGCCTTGCTCAAACAATACGACGCATTGCAGCAGCCTAACACGCCGCCGTTTCTGGTTTTTGACTTCGGCACGCGCCGCCGCTACAACCTTGCATGGCAACGCCATGTGATACAAGCCTTTATTCAGGCTGCCCCCGATGTGGTGCGCGGCACCAGCAATGTTTATCTTGCCAGAGAACTCGGCATTACCCCCATCGGCACAATGGCGCACGAATTCTTGCAAGCCTTTCAAGCGCTGGATGTGCGTTTGCGCGATTTCCAAAAAGCCGCGCTGGACGCATGGGTGCACGAATACCGCGGCGACCTCGGCATCGCGCTCACCGATGTGGTGGGCATGGATGCCTTTTTGCGCGATTTTGACCTCTATTTCGCCAAGCTGTTTGACGGCTTGCGCCACGACAGCGGCGACCCCTATGTGTGGGGCGACAAAGCCTACGCGCACTACCAAAAGCTCAAAATCGACAGCCGCACCAAAATGCTCACGTTTAGCGATGGGCTGGATTTGGAACGCGCGTGGGACTTGCACCAATACTTCAAAGGGCGCTTTAAAACCAGCTTCGGCATCGGCACCAACCTGACCAACGACATGGGGCACGAGCCGCTGAACATCGTGTTGAAGCTGGTGGAATGCAACGGGCAATCGGTTGCCAAGCTGTCCGACAGCCCTGGCAAAACGCTTACGCAAAACAACACTTTCCTTGCTTACTTGCGCCAAGTGTTTGATGTGCAGGATGAGTGAGGCAGCCTGAAAACGGAGGAATTTATTTTCAGGCTGCCGATATGGGTTATGCCAACAGCCATCCTAAATAGGTTTTCAGGCTGCCTATCGCAAGTAGTAGGCAGCCTGAAAATCCAATATGGAACGACAACGTTTCATCGCCAAAAACAATGCTTCAATGCTTCAAGGCAGCCTGAAAACGGGTTTGGCATCGTTGAAACACACTTCACTCATTTCAGGCTGCCTTACGCCGCCCAAACCAATCCAACACAATCATCCACAAAACATTTTCAGACTGCCTCACCGCATAGAGGCAGCCTGAAAAGCAAAATGGAGCAGTAACAGTTCATCCAAAATAAATTTTCAGGCTGCCTATCACGCAACAGGCAGCCTGAAAACCATCCAGTCAATCCATCATAACAGCATCTTCGCCAACGCCAGCTCAAACACCAAGCTAAACGCCAAGCTCAGCAAGCCTGGAATCATAAAGCTGTGATTGAAAATAAACTTGCCGATTTTGGTGGTGCCCGTGGTGTCAAAGTCAATCGCCGCGATAATCGGGCCATAGTTCGGCACGAAGAAATAACCGTTTACCGCCACAAACGTGCCGATGATAATCGGCGCAGGCACGCCTAATTTAATCGCCAGCGGAAACAGCGTCGCCACCGTTGCCCCTTGGCTGTTCACCAGCACCGACAACACAAACAACGCCAAAGCAAACGTCCACGGCGCAGCGTTCACCAAGCCGGACACCGCCTCTTTGAGCATCGCCATGTGCGCGTGCATCAGCGTGTCGCCCAGCCAAGCAATGCCCAAAATCGCAATCACCGCGCGCATCCCCGCATGGAACACCGAGCCTTTGGTAACCGCATGGTTATCAGGTTTGCAAAACCACAAAATCAACGCACCCGCCGAGAGCATCACAATCTCAATCGTATGCGCCATGCCCAGCGGCTTCATCGCGCCGGAATCATCCGCAAAAGCGGGGCGCAACGACGGCATCATGCCCATCACCACCACCAAGAACGAAGCCGCCAAGAAAATGCCCAGCGACAGCTTGGCATTTTTGCCCACCACAATCTTGTCGTCCGTATCCGTTTCCGCTGCTGCAAATTCCGCCGCGTATTCAGGGTCTTGCAAACGGCGTTGGTATTCGGGGTCGTCTTTCAACTCCTTGCCCAGCTTGTTCACAATCACGCACGCCAAGCCAATCCCCAAAATGGTAGAAGGCACAGTAACCATCAACACATCGCCCAAATGAATCCCCTGCGGCTCCAAATACGCCACCGTTGCTACCACCGCCGCCGCAATCGGGCTGGCGATAATCGCAAATTGCGACGCAATCACCGCCATCGACAGCGGACGCTCGGGGCGGATGCCGTTGCGGCGGCTCACTTCCGCAATCACAGGCAGCACCGAATACGCCACGTGACCCGTGCCCGCCATCACCGTAAACAAATAAGTAACCATCGGCGCGATAAAGGTAATGTGCTTCGGATTACGGCGCAAAATGCGCGTTGCCACCTTAATCATATAATCCAAACCGCCCGATGCCTGCATCGCCGCCGCCGCAGACACCACCGCCATAATCATCAGCATCACATCAATCGGCGGGCTGGTGGGCTGCAAACCGAAACCGAAGGTCAGCACCGCCAAGCCCAAGCCGCCGAACACGCCCAAGCCGATGCCGCCCACTTGCGCCCCCACCAAAATACACAACAAAACAATCGCAAATTGAATCGCGAACAACATAATCAGCTCCATTTGTAAACAAACAATAACGTATTTTAACACTTATCCACACTTTGAAAAACCCAACCCCGCCAAGGCAGCCTGAAAACCACAAAACACTATTTCGCAAATAATCAAAAACAATTCCCCTTGCAATCCCGCCCGCAAAGCCTTATCTTAGCCGTCCAAACCCACTAACCCTATTTAAGGAAAACAAAATGAGCGACAAAATCATCCATGTAACCGATGCCACATTTGAAGCCGAAGTGCTGCAATCTTCCGTTCCCGTGCTGCTGGATTTTTGGGCACCATGGTGCGGGCCTTGCAAAATGATTGCCCCCATTCTGGACCAGCTTGCCGAAGAATACGACGGCAAAGTGAAAATCGCCAAAATGAATGTGGACGAAAACCAAGGCGTGCCCGCCCAGTTCGGCATCCGCGGCATCCCCACCATGATTGTCTTCAAAGACGGCAAAAACGTTGCCAACAAAGTGGGCGCATTGGCCAAACCGCAGCTTGAAGCCTTCTTGAACGCATCTATTGCATAACAAAAACCGAAACACACACATAAACAACAAAAGGCAGCCTGAAAACAGAAAACGTTTTCAGGCTGCCTTTTTGGCAACATGGGCAATAGGCAAGACCGCCGGCCGCAAAAAAACCGCATCCATTATGTATCGGATGCGGTTCAAATTTTGGCGCGGTGGACGGGGCTCGAACCCGCGACCACCGGCGTGACAGGCCGGTACTCTAACCAACTGAGCTACCACCGCGCAATCAATTGCTAATAATTACAAAAGCAACCGATAAAAAAATGGTGGGTGATGACGGAGTCGAACCGCCGACATTCTGCTTGTAAGGCAGACGCTCTACCAACTGAGCTAATCACCCATTGTTTCCGCCGTTCAGCGAAAGACGGCATTAAACCAAAAACTGCGTTTTGGCGCAAGCGGTTTTTGCGGCGGGCAAAATAACGCCATGAATATTGGGCGAATATTTTTGCGTTGCGAAAGGGCGGTTTCAGGCTGCCTTGCGCGGCAAATTGCTTAACGCACCTTAACGCCCCCGCCATTCCGCGCTACAATCCCTCATCTTTATTGCACTCAACGAAAGCCCGCCATGCAACTTTCTCTGTTAAACAATCCCAAAGATGCCGAATTGCTTGCCGATGCGGAGTTTATGACCGCGTCGCTGTATGCCGTGTTAGACAATCATGCCGATGAAATTGTGGTCAATGCGCTGAAAATTTTGGCGAACGCGCAAGACAGCAGCAAGATTATTACCGAGCTGCTGCCCAGTTTGTCGGATGAGCAAACGGAAAATTTAATCACGGCGGTGGGCATTTTTGCGCAGATTTTAAACATTGCCGAGGATGTGCATCATGAACGCCGCCGCTTGGTGCACGAGCAACAGGGCAGCGCGGCGCAGGATGGCAGCATTGCGGAAACGGTGCGCAAGCTGCAAGCGGAGCAAATCGCGCAGGAGGTGGTGCAGGATGTGTTGAACCACACGCTGGTGAGCCCTGTTTTGACCGCGCATCCCACCGAGGTGCAACGGCAGGCGGTGCTGGTGTCGCATCGCAAGATTCGTGAATTGTTGCCGCGGCGCGAGTTGTGTCGCAGCGCGGACGAGATGAGCGAGTTGCAGCGCGAGATGAATATTGTGTTGCTGACTTTGTGGCAAACCAGCGAGACGCGGCATTTCAAATTGAGCGTGCAAAGTGAAATCCAAAACGGGGTAAACATTTTTCCGCGCAGCTTTTTTAGCGCGCTGCCGCGCGTGTACCGCGACATGGAAAAGCATTTTCAGGCTGCCTATCCGCAGATTCGCATTCCCGATGTGTTGAAAATCGGCGGCTGGATTGGCGGCGACAGAGACGGTAATCCGTTTGTGTCGGCGCAGACTTTGCGCGATGCGTTTCGCCATCACGCGAACACGGCGTTTCATTATTACCGCCGTGAGTTGGACGCGCTGTATCAGGAGTTGCCGCTATCCATTCGGCGGGTGAATGTGAGCGATGGGGTGTTGGTGTTGTCTGCCAAAACGCCTGATACCGAAGTGGCGCGGCAGGAAGAGCCGTATCGCCGCGCGGTGGCTTATGTGATGGCGCGCATGGTGGGCAAGGCGCATGAATTGGGCGCGCCGTTGGGCTGCCGTTTTGGCGTGGGCGAGCCGTATGCTGACGCGGCGGAATTTTTGCGCGATTTGCGCACCTTGCAGAATTCTTTGCGCGACAACCGCAGTGAAGCGTTGGCAAACGGGCGCATTGCCGACATCATCCGCACCGCTTCGGTGTGCGGTTTTCATTTGATGCCGTTGGATTTGCGTCAGCACGCGGAAAAACACGCCAACGTGGTCGCCGAGCTGTTTCAGGCTGCCGATTTGGAAGATTATCTGCGGCTGCCTGAAAACGAAAAACAAGCAGTTTTGCTGCGCGAATTGCAGCACCAACGCCCGCTGTACACGCCGTTTATCGCATACAGCGAAGAAACGCAGCGCGAGCTGGCGATTTTCCACGAAGCGCGCAAAATCAAGGATGCCTTTGGCGAAGACGCCATCACGCAAAGCATTATTTCCAACTGCGAGCAGCCCAGCGATTTGCTCGCGCTGGCGTTAATCTTAAAAGAAACGGGCTTGCTCGCGCTGCGCGATGGGCAGCCTGAAAGCCGCATCAATATCGTTCCCCTGTTTGAAACGATTGAAGCGCTGGCGAACGCCGTGCCCGTGATGCAAACGCTGTTTAGCAACGATTGGTATCGCGCCTTGGTTGCCAGCCGCGACAATATCCAAGAAATCATGCTTGGCTATTCGGATAGCAATAAAGACGGCGGCTACATCAGCAGCACTTGGGGCTTATACCAAGCCGAGATTGGCTTGGTGCGCCTGTTTCGGCAACACAACATCCGCATCCGCTTGTTCCACGGGCGCGGCGGCAGTGTGGGGCGTGGCGGCGGGCCATCTTACCAAGCCATTTTGGCGCAACCTGCGGGCAGCGTGGGTGGGCAAATCCGCATCACCGAGCAAGGCGAAGTGCTCACCGCCAAATATGGCGACGACAGCAACGCCCAGCACAACCTTGCCGCGCTCGTTGCCGCCACGCTGGAAGCCACGCTGCTGCCCGCCGCGCCCGATCCCGATGTTAAGCTGATGAATGCGTTGTCCGAAAGCTCGTTTGCCCACTATCGCGCCTTGATTACGCGGCAAGGCTTTATTGATTATTTCTTGCAAACCAGCCCGATTGAGCAAATCGCCAGCCTAAATCTTGGCAGTCGCCCCGCCAGCCGCAAAACTTTGGCGCGGATACAAGATTTGCGCGCGATTCCGTGGGTATTTTCTTGGACGCAAAACCGCTTGATGCTGCCCGCGTGGTATGGTTTTGGCAGCGCGGTGCAAGAGTTGTGCGAACAAGATTCAGGCAGCCTGAAAATGCTACAACAGCACGCGCAGGAAAACCGCTTTTTCCGCGCCATGCTCTCCAATATGGAGCAGGTGATGGCGAAAACCGATCTCACGCTCGCCGAACACTATGCCGCGCTCAGCCAAGACAACGAACACGGCGCAGACATTTTCGCCACCATCAAAGCCGAATACCAACGCAGCCTGAAAGCCCTGCTGGATATTTTGCAAACCGAAACCCTGCTCGCCGACAACCGACCACTCGCCCGTAGCCTTGCGCTGCGCATCCCGTATTTGAACGCGCTGGGTGGCTTGCAAGTTGCCCTGTTGCGCAAGCTGCGGCAAGAACCGAACAACGAGCGCGTGTTGCAAATGGTGCATCAAACGATTAACGGCGTGGCGCAGGGGTTGCGGAATACGGGTTAGGCGGTTGGCGATGAACCGTTCCATTTTTGTTTTCAGGCTGCCTATGGCAAGTAATCAAGGGCAGCCTGAAAACAAGATGCACAATAAAGACGGTGGATTGTTGTCCAATCGTTTGAATGATTTTAGTCTTGTAGAAGTCCATAAATTTGTTTTCAGGCTGCCTATGGCAAACAATCTAAAAGTAGGGTATGTGGCTTTGCCACGCACCGTTTAACCCTGCAAACCACCTTAAAGGCAGCCTGAAAACAAGCGCAACGCATCCCAGCGCAGTCCCAAACGCCCACCCGCCGCATTATCCTTGTTCACATGGAAGACAAGACTACATCGCCGCAGCCCCATCGCCCATCCCGTAAACACCCCCAAGGCAGCCTGAAAATGCCCTCCGAAACCCCCCTACGCCGACAGCTTGCCCGCTTCCTTTCCTCTGCCGAATTCCCCGCCGACCCCGCCCCCTTTCTGCTAGACCAGCGCAAACGCTACACCAGCGCCAACTGCCTTGTGGTACAACCGATGAGCGTGGAGAGCGTGCAAAAAATCGTGCGCTTTTGCGCGGCAAACCGCATCCCCATCACGCCGCAAGGCGGCAACACAGGCACAGTCGGCGGCAGCATTGCCCAAAGCGGCGTGCTGCTCAATTTAAGCAAGCTCAACCGCATCCGCCGCGTCAATCTCGCCGACAACACGATAACGGTGGATTCAGGCTGCATCTTGCAAGACGTGCAAACCGCCGCCGCCGCACACCAACGCTTCTTTCCGCTCTCACTCGCCAGCGAAGGCAGTTGCCAAATCGGCGGCAACATCGCCACCAACGCAGGTGGCTTAAACGTGCTGCGCTACGGCACGATGCGCGATTTGGTGCTGGGGCTGGAAGTGGTGCTGCCCAACGGCGAGCTGCTCAACCACCTGATGCCGTTGCACAAAAACACCACGGGCTACGAAACGCGCCATCTGTTTATCGGCAGCGAGGGCACGCTTGGCATCATCACAGGCGCAACGCTCAAACTCTTCGCCCCGCCGCAAGCCGTGGCAACCGCATGGGTGGGCGTGGACAATATTCAGGCTGCCGTAACCCTGTTGTCGCACATCAAAAACCATTTTGCCGAACGGCTGTGCAGCTTTGAACTCATCAGCGAATTTGCGCTGGGTTTATCCGCCCAATTCAGCCGCATCACCGCGCCGCTTGCCGCGCCGTGGCACATCCTTGTGGAGCTTACCGACAGCCTGTCGCGCGACGATTTGGGCGATTTGCTGGCGGAATATTTATTCAACTTGGGCTACGAAAACGCCGTACTGGCGCAATCGCAGCGAGAACGCGCCGATTTATGGACGCTGCGCGAAAACATTTCTGCCGCGCAACGCAGCCTAGGCGCCAATATCAAACACGACATCGCCATGCCGATTGAGCGCGTGGCCGCGTTCACCGCCGCTTGCGATGCCGAGCTACTCGCCGCCTATCCCGAGATGCAAATCGTTATGTTTGGGCACTTGGGCGACGGCAGTTTGCACTACAACACCTTTTTGCCCATCCGCAGCAACGAGGTTTACCAATTTGAAGATGCCGTAAACGCCGTGGTGTATCGCAACGTGTTGGCGCAGGGCGGCACGATTGCGGCGGAGCATGGCATAGGCAGCCTGAAAAAGCATTGGCTGCCCCATGTGCGCAGCGCCGATGAGCTGGCTCTGATGCGCGCGATTAAAGCGCAGCTAGACCCGCTGGGGCTGATGAACGCGGGCAAAGTGCTGGCGTGATTTTCAGGCTGCCTCGGGCGCTTGCCCGTTTCCGACAAAGGCAGCCTGAAAACCGCGCGCCCAATGTGTAAAGACCGCGCCCGCCGGCAAAACAACATCCGACTACATCGCGCCCCCGTTATCAAGCCGTCCGCCCCCGCAAGGCAGCCTGAAAAATTGTAAAGACGCTTGTCTCGTTTGAAAAAAATCGCAAAAACCCTAAACAAACATCTATGAATGTAAAAACAGAACTGTTAAGATACCGTTGCATTTTCCCAACAATAAGCAAAGGATAGAAATCATGAGCAGCAAAGTATTATTAGTCGATGACGACGACCTCCTCACCGAACTGCTGACCGAATACCTCACCGCAGAAGGCTTGGATGTAACCCGCATGCCCGACGGCGAAAGCGGCGTGCAGGAAATCTTGGGCGGCAACCATTACGACGTGGTGGTGCTGGATTCGATGATGCCGAAAATGAACGGTTTGGACGTGCTCAAAACCGTGCGCGCGCAAAGCAAAATCCCCGTGATTATGCTCACCGCCAAAGGCGACGACATTGACCGCATCATCGGCTTGGAAATGGGCGCGGACGATTATGTGCCCAAGCCTTGCCAGCCGCGCGAATTGCTCGCCCGCATCAACGCCATTTTGCGCCGTTCGCAGCAAAACCCTGATGCCAACGCCGTCTCCGCTAGCATTGTTGCCAGCGGCGTAACCCTGTTCCCCTCTAAACGGCAGGCGATGGTGGGCGACAGCATGCTGGAACTGACCAGCACCGAGTTCAACCTGCTGGAAGTGCTGATGCGCCACGCGGGGCAGGTGGTGAGCAAGGAAAACCTGTCGCAAGAGGCGTTGGACCGCAAGCTCGCCAAGTTTGACCGCAGCATTGATGTGCATATTTCCAGCATCCGCCATAAACTGGGCGACGCATCGCTGATTCAAACCGTGCGCGGTTTGGGTTATCTGTTTGTGAAAAACTGACGCGCCGCGCATAATCGGGCAGCCTGAAAACGAGTTTTCCGCTTTCAGGCTGCCTTTCTTGTTTACATGATTACCCTGTTGCCAAAATCCTATGCACCCTTTTCTCGCCCAGCTTGCCCCCTATCTTACCGAACAGCGCCAACGCAACCGCTCGCCGCACACGCTGATTGCCTATGAACGCGAATTGCGCGAGCTGGCAAACCTGCTGCCCGCAACCGCGCAGCCTGCGCGCCGCGATTTTCAGGCTGCCTTCCGCCAACTTTCGCAGCGCGGCTTGCATCCCGCCAGCCTTGCCCGCGCGTTATCCGCATGGCGGCAATATTGCGATTATTTGGTGCGCCAAGGCAGCCTGAAAACCAACCCCGTGCAAGACATCAAAGCGCTGAAAAAGCCGCAGCGGCTGCCCCGCGCCATTGAGCGCGACACCCTCAACGCCTTGCTGGACCAGCCCGCCGAGTCGGACGACACGCTCGCCCTGCGCGACCAAGCCATCGCCGAGCTGCTTTACGGCAGCGGCTTGCGGCTGGCGGAGCTGGCGGGTTTGAACTTGGCGGATGTGTATTTGGACGCGGGCTGGCTGAATGTGCACGGCAAGGGCAGCAAGCAACGGCAAGTGCCGCTTACGCAAAGCAGCGTGGCACTGCTGCAACAATGGTTGGCGCAACGCCCCGCCCAGCCGCACGAAACCGCGCTGTTTACCACGCAACACGGCACGCGCTTGGGCAGCCGCCAAATCGCCAAACGGCTGGATAATTGGGCGCAGCAACACGGCAGCCCGCAGCACATTTCGCCGCACATGCTGCGCCACAGTTTCGCGGGGCATCTGCTGCAAGCCTCGCGCGATATTCGCGCGGTGCAGGATTTGCTGGGGCACGCGAGTTTGTCTAGCACGCAGATTTATACCAAGCTGGATTTTGACCACTTGGCGGCGGTGTATGACGAAACGCATCCGCGGGCGCGGCGGGGGAAGAAATAGGCAGCCTGAAAACCGATTAAGCGAAAGAAAATATGTCCAGATTCAACGCCAAAACCCTGCAAGTCTTGCGCCAAGCGGGCTGGCATCCCAACCGCCGCACCGATATTGCCGCCATCGCCGCCCGAGCCGCCGCCTGCGGTTATGAAATCGGCGAAAACGTCCGCGCTTTTGTGCGGGAATTTGACGGCTTATCCGTGGGTTATCCCAATGGGAATTTTTTGTTTGAATTTCGCGCCCGCTCCGAATACTGCTCCCGCGAATGGTTTTTGGAAATCGCCAATATGGTTGGCGAAAACGGGCTGGTGGTCGGCTCCACGCCTGCCGTTTTTTTGATTATTGGCGAGAGCGGGCGGATGTACGGCTATTGCGACGACATCGGCGAAACTTATCTTGTCGGCGCTTGCATGGATGAGGGCGTGGAATTTGTCTGCCGCCGCGGCAATCCGTTCAAGCATCCGTTGTAACCCGTTTTCAGGCTGCCTTGGGGTGGGTTGCCGCCGCCATCGGCAGCCTGAAAACGCTTGGGGGCGATTGCGGCGTGGGTTTGTTTTGCGGGGCGGTTGGCGTTGGTTGCGGTTTGCCGCTGTGCATTGGTTTAACCTGTCTGCGATAAAAGGCAGCCTGAAAACGGTATCTTCGTTTTCAGGCTGTCTTGTTATCTGCGCTTGGCGAAGCGGTTGGGGAAATGGTCGGGCGAAACCTTGTCTGCAATCTTGTTCGCAGTTTGCAGTTCGCAAGATGGTTCACAACAGATGCAGCTTGGCTTCCACCAGCCCGTTGTCGTGCGGATGTTTGTTCAGCGTGAAGCCGAGTTTGAGGGCGAGTTTTTGCATGGGGTGGTTGTCGGCGAGGATTTCGGCGCGCATCAGGGTGTGCCCTTGGGCTTTGGCGTGGGCGATAAGGTGGGTCATCAGTTGGTGGCCGATGCCTTGCCCTTGCAGGCTGTCGTCGATGATGATGCCAAATTCGCAGCTTGTTGGGATGGGGTCGGCGATGTAGTTGGCGTGTGCGAGTGGCTTGGGGTTGGGGCTGTTGGTGTGGAGAATTAGGGCGTGGTCGCGGTGGTAATCGGGGCTGGCGAGTTGGGCGAGCAGGGTGGGGGGTACTTCGCTGGCTTTGCTCATAAAGCGGGTGTAGCGGCTGTGTTCGCTTTGGGCTTGGATAAGCTGTTGGATAAGGGTGGCATCTTCGCTGCGCACGCTGCGTAGGATGGCGGTTTCACCGTTGCGTAGGGTGAGCATTTGTTGGATGGGGGGGATGGGGGCGAGGATGTTGGGGCTGCCTGAAAAGCTGTTGGGGTCTTGTAGGTTGAGTTTGATGCTGTGGTGGTGGCTGGGGCTGGCGAGGTGGAGGGTGAGGTCGTGGATTTCGGGTAGGCGGGCGAGGATTTCGCTGGTGTTGAGTAGCCAGTCTTGCCATTGCTCGGGGGGGAGTTGTAGTTGGTTGAGGGCGGCTTGGAGGGCGGTGGGTTGGATGGGGGGCAGTAGGCTGGTGCTGTGGTGGGCGGTGGTGATGGTGAGGGTTTGCCCGATGGGTTCTTGCCGCGCCCAGGTGAGTTGTAGCACGGGGGTGTCGTGGCTGTGAGTGAGGTTGAGGGCGGCGAGTAGGGCGTTGCTGCCCATGCGGGTGGCGGGTAGGATGGCAACGGGGATGAGGGGGCGGATGTGTTTGTGCAGTTCGTCGGCGGCGTGGGCGGCGTGGGTGTAGTTGTGCGGGGGTTGGATTTGGTGGCGTTGTTGGTTGTGGCGATGATAGAGGTTGAGCTGGGCGAGGGCTTGGATGGCGCTTTCGGGCTGCTTGAAGTGTAGGATTTTGCGTTGGTTGAATAGGGCGCGCACTTGGGGGGTGTCTGCGCTGCCGAGCCATACCAGCAGCAGGGGTTTGCGGCTGTTTTTTTGTAGGGTGGAGACCATTTGGGCAACTTGTTGGCTTTCGGCGGTGTTTTGCCCTGTGTAGATGATGAAGATGGCGTCGATGTGCTCGTCTTGCAGGTATTGGGATGCGGCAGCCTGAAAGGTGGCGGGCAGGGCATCGGTGAGCAGGTATAGGGGGTTGTGGTGGCTGGGTTTATAGGGCAGGTATTTGGTGATGCTGCGGATGGTGTGGGCTTGGGGTTCGGTGAGTTGGAGGTCGGTTTTGCGGCGCAGGGTTTTGAGGGTGAGGGTGCTGATTTGGGGGCTGTTGCTGATGATGGCGATGCGTTTGCCGCGGCTGATGATGCCTGTGTGGATGAGTTTGGCGGCGCTGAAAAATTGTTCTAGGGTGTGGGCGATGAGGATGTGTTGGCGTTCCAGCGCTTGCAGCAGCATGGCTTCGGCTTGGGGATTGGCGTCGTGTAGCGTGATGAGTACGACCACAGGCTTGCGGCGAGCGGCGGCGGTGAGCGCGCTGATGAGTTCGCGCAGGTTGTCGTTGAGCGTGCTGATGTGCACGAGCAAGGCGGTGCTGCTGGTTTCGGCGGCGATGTGGTCGATGATTTGCCCTGTGCTCACGGGGTAGTTTTGCGTGTTGAGGGTAAGCAAGCGGCTGAATGTGATGTCGCGCTCTTGGGCGTAGCGGGCAACGCAGTCGGCGATGCTGGTGGATTGTCCAATGTAGGCGCAGGCTTTGGGGGTATTTTCAGGCTGCTTAAAGAGTTCGGCTAGGCTGTTGCTGGGCAGGGAAATCAGGTTGATGCGGGCTTTGCGGGCGGCTTCGGCGGCGCGGTTGAGTTTATTGCGCCATGCGCTGGGGGCGGAGTCTAGCTCGTTAATTAGGATAAGATGGCGCAGGTGGATTTTGGCGGCTTCGCGGATGATGCTGGCGAGTTTGTCGGCAGATAAAACGATGATGGCTAAATCGATGGTGTGTTCGCTGGCGGCTTCGCTGAGGTTGGCATAGGATTTTTGCCCACCGATGGTTTTGTGGTTGGGGTTGACGGGGATAACGCTTTGGAATTGGGGCAGGGCGGTAAGCTGGGTGTAGACTTTGCGCCCGATGCTGCCGATGCGGTCGGATGCGCCGACAACGGCGATGCGGGCGGGGGCGAAGAGGGGGGATAGGCTTGGCATGGGGTGTCCTTGTCCTTAGGGTTGGGTTTCAGGCTGCCTGATAGGGTGGGGATAAAGGCAGCCTAAAAATGGGTTGGGGTGCGAATGTGGGCGCGGGCGGTTTGGTTTGATTGTGTGTTTTCAGGCTGCCTACTACGCCACGGCTATAAGGCAGCCTGAAAACCTTTGCACAACCCGCAACTAATGAAGCGTCGGCGGCTCGCCGACATCTCGCCAATCAATTAAACCTTGTTAAACACACGATTTGGCGATGCGCCGTTGTTGTTCCATTTTAGTTTTCAGGCTGCCTAATCATGATTAACGGATAGAGACAGCCTGAAACGGATTATGGCTGTGTATCGCTGTAAACGGGTTGATTGGATGTTTTTCTGGCTGCCTACTACGCTGCTGTTGTAAGGCAGCCTTGCCCCTTTGTCCAAATCTTTGATTTGGGTATAAAGGGGTATGCCGCCGCGCAACGCGCAAGCCTGAAAACGGCGGCAGGCTAATCATCCAACCCCTCTTCCGCCATCGTCACTTCCCCCGCCACGCCCACATAAACCTTGCTCGCGCCCCAACTCGGATGGCTTTCAAAATCTACCGCAAACCGCCGCTCGGGCAATGCCGCCAGCCGCTGCCACGCTTCAGCCGCCGCGTGGCACGAAGCCTCGGGCAAGGTCGCCACCCGATACACCTGAGGCGGCACCATCCATTCGCCCGCGCCCGCAGGCAACGGCGCATCGTTGCTCACCAAATGCCCAATCATCAAAGTATAGCCCGCGTCGTGATACGAATGGCGCAGCGCATACACGCTTGGGGCAAACGCAGGCAGCGCATCTTTCAGGCTGCCTGAAAGCCAGCGTTGCCACGCCGCCGCCACATCCTCCGCCTCATGCCGAAAGCGCACGGGCGCGGTCAAGCCCATCACGCGAAACGGCGGCAGCGCGGTCGTTTTCAATGCCGTGTTCACGCGCATAACGCCATCGTCCACAAAATCGCCAGCATCGTTAAAGCCAGCATTTGCGCCGCCGAACCCACGTCTTTCGCGCGTTTTGCCAGCGGGCGGATTTCCAGCGAAATATCGTCCACCACCGCCTCAATGCCCGAATTGAACAATTCCACAATCAGCGAACCAAACGAAGCCGCAACCAAAATCATGCGCACCGCAGGCTCCGCATCCACAAACCACACCGCAACCAGCAACACCGCGTGCAGCCACACCAGCTGCCGAAACGCCGCTTCATGGCGATATGCCGCGATTAAGCCGTCTTTGGAATAGCCCGCAGCGTTGATAATCCGTTGCAAACCGCGCTTGCCTTTTAGCGCATTGGTGGCAGGTTCTTGCATCATCAGTTGTCCCGTAAACAAAAAACGCAATGATAACAAGGTTTCAGGCTGCCTAAAATAGAACCCGCCAAGGCAGCCTGAAAACCCCGACCGCGCGACTATATAAGATATAACCCGCAATTCTTTGGCAAAACCCGTTTTTCCAGTAGAATGCGCTCTTTACTTTAATTAACACAAGGACACCCATCATGACCAAAACCCTCCTTTCCGCCGCCACCATGTTGCTGCTTGCCGCCTGCGGTGGCGAACAAGCCCAAACCGCTGCCCCAAGCAACGCCCCCGCCGCCAGCCAAGCCGCCAGCGCCACGCAAGCCGTATCCGATGCCGCTCCCGCCGCCAATCCGCAAGGCAGCCTGATTGAGCGCATTAACAACAAAGGCACAATTACCGTTGGCACCGAAGGCACATACGCACCCTTCTCCTACCACGATAAAGACGGCAAACTCACAGGCTACGATGTAGAAGTAACCCGTGCCGTGGCAGATAAACTCGGCATCAAAGTAGAATTTAAAGAAACCCAATGGGACAGCATGATGGCAGGCTTAAAAGCAGGACGCTTTGACGTAGTCGCCAACCAAGTGGGCTTAACTTCGCCCGAACGCCAAGCCACGTTTGACAAATCCGAGCCGTATAGTTGGAGCGGCGCGGTGTTGGTGGTGCGCAAAGACGACGACAAAATCAAAAGCCCAGCCGATATTAAAGGCGTGAAAACCGCGCAATCGCTCACCAGCAATTTCGGCGAAAAAGCCAAAGAAGCCGGCGCGGAACTGGTGCCCGTGGACGGTTTGGCGCAATCGCTCACGCTGATTGAACAAAAACGCGCCGATGCCACGCTTAACGATGAGCTTGCCGTGTTGGATTATTTGAAGAAAAACTCCAATGCCAACGTGAAAATCGTATGGCACGCGCCCAAAGAAGAACGCGTTGGCTCAGGTTTGATTACCAACAAAGGCAACGACGAAGCCATCGCCAAATTCAGCGGCGCAATGAAAGAGCTGCAAGCCGATGGCACCTTGAAAAAACTAGGCGAACAATTCTTCGGAAAAGACATCAGTGTTAAATAATTTCCTGCAAAATCTGCCCTTTATGACCCCACAACGCGCCCAGTTGGTTATGGACGCGTTTGTGCCGATGCTTAAAGCGGGCATTACAGTTTCCGTGCCGATGGCTGTGGCATCATTTGTGTGTGGCATGATGATTGCCGTTATCGTGGCATTCGTGCGCGTGATGCCGCAGGGTGGCTGGTTGCACCGCATCTTTTTGGCGGTGTTTAGGGTGTATATTTCCATTATTCGTGGCACGCCAATGTTGGTGCAACTGGCTGTTATATTTTATGGCTTACCCGCCATGAATATATATTTTACCCCTATCCCTGCTGCTATTATCGCTTTCTCGTTGAACGTGGGTGCTTATGGTTCGGAAACGGTGCGTGCTGCCATCCTGTCCGTACCCAAAGGGCAATGGGAAGCAGGTTTCTCCATCGGCATGACTTATATGCAAACGTTTCGCCGCATTATCGTGCCACAAGCCTTGCGCGTTGCCGTGCCACCGTTAAGCAATTCGTTTATCGGCTTGTTTAAAGAGACCTCGCTGGCATCGTTTGTAACCGTAACCGAGCTGTTCCGCACTGCTCAACAATATGGCAACGTAGGCTATGATTTTCTGCCCGTTTACATTGAAGCTGGTTTTATTTACTGGATGTTCTGTTGGGTACTATTCGTTACCCAAGCGCGGCTGGAAAAACATTTTGACCGCCATGTGGCAAGGTAACAGGTTTTCAGGCTGCCTAAGCGCAAACATAGGCAGCCTGAAAACTATTCATTTAACCTTTTCAGGCTGCCTCATTCCCCCCGCAGCTCCGAAAGCAACACCATGATACAAATCCGCAATATCCACAAAACCTTCGGCAGCAACACCATCCTGCGCGGCGTAGATTTAGATGTCGCCAAAGGGCAAGTGGTCGTGATACTCGGGCCATCAGGCTCGGGCAAAACCACCTTTCTGCGCTGCCTCAACGCGCTAGAAGTGCCCGAGCAAGGCAGCATCTGCTTTGAGCGCGAGCCCATCGTCAGCATCAATTTCGCCACGCAACACAGCAAAAAAGACATTCTCGCCCTGCGCCGCAAATCGGGCATGGTGTTCCAGCAATACAACCTGTTCCCACACAAAACCGCGCTGGAAAACATCATGGAAGCGCCCGTGCAAGTGCAAGGCAAGCCCAAAGCGCAAGCGCGCGAAGAAGCCCTTGCCCTGCTCGCCAAAGTAGGCTTGGCAGATAAAGCCGATTTATATCCCTACCAGCTATCGGGCGGGCAGCAACAACGCGTTGGCATCGCCCGCGCCCTTGCCTTGCAGCCTGAATTGATGCTGTTTGACGAGCCCACTTCCGCGCTAGACCCCGAGCTGGTGCAAGACGTGCTCAACACCATGAAAGCCCTTGCCAACGAAGGCTGGACGATGATAGTGGTAACCCACGAAATCAAATTTGCGCTGGACGTTGCCGATGTGGTGGTGGTGATGGACGGCGGCGTGATTGTGGAACAAGGCTCGCCCGAAACCCTGTTCGCTAACCCGCAGCATGAACGCACGAAGAGTTTTTTGAGCAGGTTGAAGGCGGAGTAGGAGGGAATAGAGGCAGCCTGAAAACGCGCAAAGCAAGTTTCAGCGAAGCTTAAACCTGAAAGACAGCGCGGCGCGCTACGCTTTTCATTCCAATGCCAAGTTATACAACGCTTTTTTGTTTTCGCCCGTGATTCGGGCGGCGAGTTCGGCGGCTTGTTTGGTGGGCAGTTCGCTTGCCAAAATCCGCATCACGTTTTGCGCTGCTTCGGGCAGCGCGTCGCGTTTTTGCGGCGGCGCGGGGTGGATAACCAGCACCATTTCGCCGCGCGATTGGTTGCTGTCGGCGGCTAAGGCAGCCTGAATTTCGCTTACGCTGCCAGTTAAAAAGGTTTCAAAGGTTTTGCTGATTTCGCGCGCCAGCATGATATGGCGTTGGGGCAGAACGGCGGCCATGTCGTTTAAGGTGTCGGCGATGCGGTGCGGCGTTTCAAAGGCGATGATGGGGTAATCGGCGGTTTGCCACGCGGCGAACAGTTTGGCGCGCTCGCTGGATTTGGGCGGCAAAAAGCCGTGGAAATAGAAGTTTGGCTCGGCGATGCCCGCCACGCTCAACGCGCCCATCACGGCAGACGCGCCCACCACAGGCACGGTCGGGTAGCCCGCTTCGCGCACCCGCGCCACCAGTTTTGCCCCGGGGTCGCACACGGCGGGCGTGCCGGCGTCGGAAATTTGGGCGACGATTTGCCCGCTGGCGAGCGCGGCGATGATTTTGCCCGCCATTTGCTGCTCGTTGTGTTCGCGCACGGAAACGAGCTTGGCTTGGATGCCGTAGGCAGACAGGAGCTGGGCGGAAACGCGCGTGTCTTCGGCGCAGATGAGGTCTGCTTTTTGCAGCACGGCAAGGGCGCGCAGGGTGATGTCGGCAAGGTTGCCGATGGGGGTGGCAACGATGTAGAGCGTGCCGGAGGCGAGGGTGTCTTGGGCTTTTTGGAGGTGTTTTTGCATGAAAAGGCAGCCTGAAAACGTGTATCTGAACGGTAAACAAAGAAGCGCGGATTTTAACGCGAAACAGGGTTTTCAGGCTGCCTATATGCTACGATAGCCACCCGTTTACGCAAACGCTTACGCCACGCCAAAGGCAGCCTGAAAGGGTTTTCAGGCTGCCGTCGTGTTCCTATCCTCACCAACCGAAAATCCCTTATGACCACTCCACCGCTTGGCATCTACCGCCACTACAAAGGCAATCTCTATCAACTGCTCCACATCGCCCGCCACAGCGAAACCGAAGAGCCGCTCGCCGTGTACCGCGCGCTGTACGGCGATTACGGCGTGTGGGTGCGTCCGCTGGCGATGTTCACCGAAAGCGTGGACACCGCCAACGGCAGCGTGGCGCGGTTTGCACTGGAAAAAGCGTTGGATTAGCGGCGGCGCGGCGCAATGAAAGGCTGCCTGCGCAGCAACGCGAAGTGGCGAAGTTAAAACGGGCGAAATAAGTTTCAGCCGCGCTGACACCATTTCAGATACGTTTTAGCTTCGCCGCTCCGCGTTGCTGCGCAGGCAGCCTGAAAACGGGGCGGACTAATCAGCGTTTGGGTTTCCGCCTTCTTGGGCAGCGGCTTCCGCCTTTTCGGGGAACAGCAGCGAAGCCAACACGCCCGCCGCCAACACCGCCAGCACCACCACCAACGAAGCCGCGGGCGAAATATCCCAGCCGTGGTGGAACATATGATTGGTCGCCGATAACACCAGCTTAAACGCGATAAAAAACAGCAACACAATCACCGCTTTTTCCAAATGCACCAAATAGCCCTTCAACGCTTCCAGCACAAAATACAGCGTTCGCAAGCCCAAAATGGCGAACATCATCGCGCTGTACACAATCAGCGGCTCTTTGGACACCGCAATCACCGCAGGCACGCTGTCAAACGCAAACATCACGTCCGACAACTCAATCACCGCCAAACACAAAAACAGCGGCGTCGCCACCCATTGCCCCTTTTTCATCGCCTGCGGATGGTTGTTTTCAGGATGCTTCGCATCTTCGCCCGCCAATTCCAAATGCGTTTGGGGATGGCTGGCTTGCGCTTTTGCCAATTCTTCCGCGTTCAAAAAGAAATTGTGCCCATAAAGGCGCGGGAACACGGGGAAAAACTTGTGCACCCAGCGGTATGCCAAGTGGTCGGAATAATCCTCGCTTTCCTTTTTTTCTTCTTCGTTTTGCTGTTTCAGCATCATCACGGCGGAATAGCCCACCGCCGCCGCGAAAAGCAGCTCCACCCAAGCGCTTAACGCCAGCAGGCCCGCGCCAATCGCCACAAAAATCATGCGGAAAATAATCGCGCCGATGATGCCCCAATACAACACGCGATGGCGCAGCCCCTCGGGCACTTTAAACCATGCGAACACCGCCATCATCAGGAACAGATTGTCCACGGATAACACTTTTTCCAGCGCATAGCCCGTGAAGAACAGGCTCGCCGCTTCGCCGCCGTGGTGTATCCACAAATAAACGCCAAACAAAACCGACACACATACCCAAAACAAAGACCACATCGCGGCGCTTTTGAGCGACATGGGTTTGTCGTCTCTGTGGGCGAACAGGTCAATCGCAATCGCGCCGACCGATAAAATGATGAAAACGGCAACCGTTTCTATGGGGAAACCGAGATGTCCAGTCATAAGAAATCCTGAATAAAAGAGGGAATAAATTTTCGTGCGCGCGGCGGGGAACGGGCGGGCGCTCAGACAAAAAATAATTCGCCAGATTATAAATGATTTTTATCAATTTCTAATAAGAGATTGAACAAGTTTTTGTAAAGAGAGGGGTGGGATAAGAAGGCAGCCTGAAACCTTAGCGAAGCAGCGTTGCGAAGCTACAAATCCGTAAGGTCGGGCATGGATGCCCGACAAACCATGCCCTATATACAATACGCCACAACGAAAAACGTCGGGCATCCATGCACGACCTGCTGTTTGACCAAGGGTTCAGCCTGAAAAGAGCCATGCCGTCATTCCTGACTGTGCGGGAATGACGGCGTTTGATTTTCAGGCTGCCTATCCGCTTTAATCCAGCCAAACAATTTCCAATTTACACGCGCCGATTTCGTTCCACAACGCGCGGGTCATGGCTTCGTGTCCGCCATGGCGTGTGCAGCAAAGCACGGCGCGGGTTACTTCGCTGGTGTCGTGTCCGCTCATGCGCAGCAGGTTAATGGCAACTTGCAAGGGCGGCAGCGTGGGGTTGTAGGCGGCGTTTTCGGCGTAGCGTCCTGTGTAGATTTCGTTGCCTGCCACAAGGGCGATGCCAGCGTAGGCGCGGGAATAGGGTGCGTGGCAGGTTTGTGCGGCGGCAAAGGCGGCTTGCTGGGCGGCATCTAGGTTTTCAGGCTGCCTGATGGCGTGTTGCACGGGGGTGAGCAGGCGCTCGGGGATGTTCAAATCTTTGGGCGAAAAGCTGTCGGGCAGATAGCTGTTGAGCGTGTTGTCGTGGCTGTGCGGCAGGTGGATTTTCAGGCTGCCTGCATCGGGCAGCTCGTTGAGAAACTGGCGGCAATGTCCGCAAGGGGTGTAGTTCACAACTATATCGGTGATGCGTGTTGCGCCGCGCTGCCATGCGTGCGACACCGCGCTTTGCTCGGCGTGGACGGTTTGCCCCATGCTGGCGGTGGCGCATTCTTGGTTCGCGCCGAAATAGAAATTGCCTTCGCCATCAATGGCAATCGCGCCGACGTGGAACTGCGACACGGGCACAACGGCTAACTTTGCCGCTTCGGGCAGCAAGGATAGGGCAAGCGCAATTTTATCGCCGTTAAAGGCGGCTGCGCGGGTTTGAACTTCATGTTTAGGGATAAAACTCAACATTTTTTTTGCGCTCCATTAAGTAAAATTGTAAAAAATTTGGTTAAGAGTGTTGTATTATAACCGCCTGTGTACAACCACATTTTATTTAAGGGAAGAAAAATGGAAATTTTACATAGCTTGCTGGGCATGGCGGTGCTGATTGCGATTGCCATCGTGTTGTCCAAGCATCGCAGCAAAATCAACAAGCGCACAGTGAGCGTGGCGTTTGCCATTCAGTTTGCACTGGGCGCGTTTGTGCTGTATGTGCCTTGGGGGCGCGCTGCGTTGGAATGGTTTTCCAACGGCGTGCAAAGCGTGTTGAACTTCGGGCAAAAGGGCACAGAATTTGTGTTCGGCGGCTTGGTGGGCGACAAAATGTTTGAAGTGTTTGGCGGCGGCTTTGTTTTCGCGTTCCGCGTGTTGCCGATGATTATTTTCTTTTCATCGCTGATTTCTGTGCTGTATTACTTGGGCGTGATGGGCTTTGTGGTGAAAGTGCTGGGCGGCGCGTTGCAAAAAGCGCTCGGCACTTCGCGCACCGAAAGTTTGTCCGCTGCGGCCAACGTGTTCGTGGGGCAAACCGAAGCGCCGCTGGTGGTGAAACCTTTTATCGCGCGGATGACGCAATCGGAATTGTTTGCCGTGATGACAGGCGGTTTGGCTTCTATCGCAGGCTCGGTGTTGGGTGGCTATGCGTCTATGGGCGTGCCGCTCACTTATCTGATTGCCGCATCGTTTATGGCGGCCCCCGGTGGTTTGCTGTTTGCCAAATTGATGCACCCCGAAACCGAAACGCCCGAAACCGTTACCGACGATAAATTGAGCTTTGTGGGCGAAGGCGAAACGCCGCCCAGCAACGCGATTGACGCAGCCGCAGCGGGCGCATCCACAGGCTTGCAAGTGGCGCTGAACGTGGGCGCGATGTTGATTGCGTTTGTGGCGATTATTGCGCTGCTCAACGGCATCGTGGGCGGCGTGGGCGGTTTGATGGGCATGCCTGATTTGTCGCTGCAAAAAATCTTGGGCTGGCTGTTCTCGCCCTTGGCTTGGTTGATTGGCGCATCGTGGGCAGACGCGCAAACCGCAGGTTCGTTTATCGGGCAAAAATTGGTGATTAACGAATTTGTGGCGTATTCCGAGTTCACCAACTACATTAAAGACGCGGCAAACCCTGTTTTAAACGACAAAACCAAAGCGATTATTTCGTTTGCACTGTGTGGCTTTGCCAATTTGAGCTCTATTGCGATTTTGGTGGGCGGCTTGTCTATTATGGCGCCTAATCGCCGTGGCGATATTGCCAAATTGGGCGTGCGCGCGCTGATTGCGGGCACGTTGTCCAACCTGATGAGTGCCACCATTGCGGGCTTGTTTATTGGGTTGAATTTGCCGTAAAACGGTTTTAGCTACGCTGAACTGCGTTTCAGGCTGCCTTAGGCGAACGCAATAGGCAGCCTGAAAATCCATTCTAGTTAGGCAAGTGCGTTGAGGCAGCCTGAAACCTTTGCAAAACCTGCAACCGATGGAGCGTCGGCGGCTCGCCGACATCTTGGCAACCCAGTCATATTCTGTTTAATCCGCCATTTGGCGGCGAGCCGCCGCCGTTCCATTTTAGATTTCAGGCTGCCATTGGGGTTTTGCATGAAAATCCATTTTAACTAGCCAAGCGCATTGAGGCAGCCTGAAACGCCATTACAAAAAAGGAAACGCCATGAACATCAGCAAAGCCAAAATTCTTTCGCTTTTAGATTTAACCTCGCTCAATGATGACGACACCCCCGCCGTGATTGACGCGCTATGCCGCAACGCCACGCAAGCCATCGGCAAAGTGGCGGCGGTGTGTGTGTATCCGCCGTTTGTGGCGCAAAGCCGCGCAAGGCTGCCCGAGAGCAGCGGCATCAATGTGGCGACTGTGGTCAATTTCCCCACGGGCGATGAGCCGCTGGCAGACGTGCTAGCCCAAACGCAGCAAGCCTTGGCAGACGGCGCAAACGAAATTGACCTCGTGTTCCCCTATAAAGCCTTGCAGCAAGGCAACGCCGCCGCTGGCGAAGCCATGTGCAACCAAATTGCCACGCTGGTGCATCAGCAAGCAGGCAGCCTGAAAGTGATTTTGGAAACAGGCGCGCTCTCGCCCGCAGAAATCGCCCAAGCCGCGCAAATCGCCATCGCCGCAGGCGCAGATTTTTTGAAAACGTCCACAGGCAAAATCGCCCACGGTGCAAGCCTAGAAGCCAGCGCGATTTTGTTAGACCAAATTGCCCAAGCCAAGCAACCTGTGGGGCTGAAAATTTCGGGCGGCGTGCGCGACATTGCCACCGCCGAAGCCTATATTGCCCAAGCCGCCGCCAAAATGGGCGCAGATTGGGTGCAGCCTGAAAACTTCCGCATCGGCGCATCATCATTATTGAAGGAGCTTATCTCATGCTAATCCAAGAAATCATCCGCAAAAAACGCGACAAACAAACCTTATCCCCAGAAGAAATCCAGTTCTATATCAAAGGCGTAACCGACGGCAGCATCAGCGAAGGGCAAATTGCCGCGATGTGCATGGCGATTTATTTCAACGATTTAAATCTAGACGAGCGCACCGCTCTAACCCTTGCCATGCGCGATAGCGGCGACAGCCTGAATTGGGACAAATACCATCTCAACGCCCCCACGCTGGACAAACATTCCACAGGCGGCGTGGGCGATGTGGTGTCGCTGATGCTGGCGCCCATGCTGGCTTCGTGCGGCGGCTTTGTGCCGATGATTGCAGGGCGGGGCTTGGGGCACACGGGCGGCACGCTGGACAAATTGGAAAGCATCAAAGGCTTTGATATTTTCCCCACGCCGCAAAAAATGCAGGAGTTGGTAAAACAAATCGGCTGCGTGATTGTGGGGCAAACGGGCAACCTTGCCCCCGCCGACCGCAAAATCTACGCCACGCGCGATGTGACCGCCACGGTGGAAAACCTGTCGCTGATTACCGCGTCCATCTTGTCTAAAAAGCTCGCCGAAGGCTTAACCAGCTTGGTGATGGATGTGAAAGTGGGCAACGGCGCGTTTATGCCCACTTACGAACTTTCGCGCGAATTGGCGCAAAGCATCGCCCAAGTGGCGACTAACGCAGGCTGCCAAACCACCGCCTTGCTCACCGACATGAACGAAGTGCTGGCTTCCAGCGCGGGCAATGCGGTGGAAGTGCGCGAAGCGGTGCGCTATTTGCGCGGCGAAGGCAGCCGCAACCCCCGTTTGCACGAAATCACGCTCGCGCTGGGCGCGGAAGCCTTGGTAAACGGCAAACTCGCCGCCAGCCGCGAAGACGCGCGCGCCAAATTGCAAGCGGTGTTGGACAACGGCAAAGCGTATGAATTGTTTGAAAAAATGGTGGTGGCGCAAGGCGGCAGCACCGCGTTTGAGCAGCTGCCCAAAGCGGCGGTGGTAAAACCCGTGTTGGCGCAGGCGGCGGGCTACATCCAAAGCATGAACACGCGCGACATCGGCGTTGCCGTCATCAACTTGGGCGGCGGTCGGCGTGTTGCCAGCGATGCGATTGACCACAGTGTGGGCTTTGACGAAATCCTGCCCATCGGCGCGCGCGTGGAAGCCGACACGCCGCTTGCCATGGTGCACGCGAAAGACGAAGCCTCGTGGCAGGCCGCCGCGCAGGCATACCGCAACGCGGTGAGCATCGGACAAACGCAGCCTGAAAGCCGCCCCATGGTTTATGAAACCCTAGCGGGCTAATCTCGCACCGTCATCCGCGCCCTTACCCGCGCGATAACCGTTTTCAGGCTGCCTATTTGTTCAAGCAATAGGCAGCCTGAAAACTCATTGCCGCACGCAATGCGCAGCGGTTGGTTTTCAGGCTGCCCATTACAATGCAGCCTGAAACCTTTGCGCAGCCTGCAAGCAACGGAGCATCGGCATCATGCCGATGTTGCCAACCCGCCAAACCCCGAATGCGCCATCGGGCGGCGGGCCGTTGCCGTTTTATTTCCGATTTCAGGCTGCCTATCCCCGATGCAGCCTGAAACGCCGTTTAGCAAAGCCAGAAACCATGCCCCGCCTTATCCCCAAAAGCCTTGTTTCCCGCCTAACCCTGCTGGTAACCACATGGCTCATCTCCGCCTTTATCGCCATCAGCATCACCATGCTGCTTTCCTTGCGGCTGGAAGGCGGCGCGGCAGCCGTGAACGACACGGGCGGCCTGCGCTACCAAACCTACCGCCTGCGCCTGTATCTGAACGACACCAGCAAAGTGCAAAGCCTGATCCAAACCTTCGACCAAACCCTTGCCCGCCTGCACCACAGCGACCCCACCCGCCCGCTGAACCTACCGCAAGACCGCAGCATCCAGCAGCACCTCAAATTGCTGCAACAATATTGGGAAACCCAAATCAAACCCCAATACCAATCGCCCAACCCCAATCTCGCCCTGTTGGACAACCACCTGATTCCCAACTTCGTCGCCAGTATCGACAGCCTCACCCGCACCATAGAACACAACAACGCCTATTACGTCCAATGGCTGCGCGTGTTCCAAACCGCGCTGATGGTGCTGATTTTCGTGGTGTCGGGCATCACCATCGTCCTGCTCAAAATCTGGATTATCCGCCCGCTCAAAAATTTGGAAACCGGCGTGGCCGCCATCCAAAACAGCCAATTCGGCGAACACATCCCCGAAGACAATTCCACCGAATTCGCCATCGTGGACAACGGCTTCAACCGCATGAGCAGCCATCTCGCCCGTCTCTACGGCAAGCTGGAACAGCAGGTTGCCGAAAAAACCCAAGACCTCGTGCGCAAAAACCACACCCTCAACACCCTATACACCGTCGCCCAAGAGCTCAACCAAACCCAAACCATCCGGCAGGCCGCGCAAACCTTCCTGCCGCACATCCTCGCGCTCACCCCCGCCGAAGCCGCCGATGTGTCCGTCCACAACAACCTTATCGCCCGCCAAAGCAAAAGGCAGCCTGAAACCCCGCCCAGCCTGCCGCCGTTCACACAAAGCTTTAAAATTCGCGCCAATGAAACCACACTGGGCACACTTGTTCTATACTACAACCAAAGGCAGCCTGAAAACCCCGATGGCGGATTGGTGCAAACCCTTGTGCACCAGCTTGCCCTAGCCATCCACAACAACCAGCTTGCCGAAGAAAGCCGCCAATACGCCGTATTGCAAGAGCGCAACACCATCGCCCAAGGCCTGCATGACAGCATCGCCCAATCGCTCAGCTATCTGAGCCTGCAAACCCAAATGCTGGAAAACGCATGGGCAAACCAAGAAACCCAAGCCGCGCAAGAAAACCTGCAATCCATCAAAACCGGCATCCAAGAATGTTACGACGACGTGCGCGAGCTGCTGCAAAATTTCCGCACCAAAATCACGCAGAAAAACATCAACGAAGCCATAGAAACCCTCGCCCAACGCCTTGCCGAGCAAAGCCACATCCGAGTGCACACCGAATGGCACGGCAACGGCGCGCCGCTCACCCCCAGCCAGCAGCTGCAATTCATCTTTATTTTGCAAGAAAGCCTGTCCAACATCCGCAAACACGCCCAAGCGCAAAACGTAACCATCCGCATAGACAACCAACAAGACTACACCCTCACCATCACCGACGACGGCATCGGCTTTAACCCGCACACCGAACGCACCGACGACCACATCGGGCTAAACATCATGCAAGAGCGTGCCCAACGCATCAGAGCCAGGCTCAGCATCCAATCCCAACAAAACCACACCCGAATCCAACTCACACTGCCCAAAAAAGAGAGAAACCAAACATGACCATCAACATAGCCCTTATCGACGACCACACCCTGTTTCGCAGCGGCATCAAAGCCCTATTAAGCCGCCAAACCGAATTCAGCATCGTAGGCGAAGCGTCAGACGGATTCAGCGGCGTGAAACTGGTGGAGCAAACCCGACCCGATGTCGTTTTGCTGGATTTGAACATGCCGCAAATGAACGGGCGCGACGCGCTCGCCCAAATTCTGTCCAGCCGTCCCGAGCAAAAAGTCATCATGCTCACCGTGTCCGAAGACAGCGAAGACTTAACCGAATGCATCCGCTTGGGCGCCAGCGGCTTTTTGCTAAAAAACATCAACGCCAACTATCTGATTGAATCCATCAAAAAAGTGGTAAACGGCGACAACGCCTATTCGCCCGAAATGACCGCGCGGCTGGTGCAATCGCTGATTCGCCCCGCCCAAGCCGAAAGCGCGTTAAGCCAGCTCACCCCGCGCGAATTGGAAACACTGGGGCATCTGGCGGCGGGATACAGCAACAAAGCCATCGCCAAAAACCTGAACCTTGCCGAATCCACCATCAAAGTGCACGTGCAAAACATCCTGCGCAAGCTGAAACTGGACAGCCGCGTTCAGGCTGCCGTGTTTGCCATACAGCACAAAGTGCCGCTGCCCGATTGCGCCAAAGAAGGCAACCACTCCGCAGAGTAGGGCGGATTAAAGCCCTAGCCGCCCGGATTATGAATGAAGGCAGCCTGAAAACGGTTTTCCCCGTTTTCAGGCTGCCTTTGGCGCATCCAATCCCGTTCAATCCCCCGCCATCATCGGCTGTTTTCCGCTATAATTCGGCTCTTTTTTCAAAAAAATCCTGCCATTAAACCCGTCCCGCAAAGCTTCACCCCATGCCCCTTCTTTCCATTGAATTTGCCGTTTTCTTGCTGCTGTTTCTCCCGCTTTATTGGGCGTTTGCCCGCCGCCCCAAATGGCAAAACGCGCTGTTGCTCGCCGCCGGCGCAGGCTGGCTGTATCACGCCAACCCCGCCTTTCTTGCCGCCGTTGCCGTGCTGTCCGTTTGGGTGCACCTTATCGCCTGCCAACTGGTGCGCCCGCAGCAAAAACACGGCAAGAGCTGGCTCGCGCTCGGCGTTTCAGGCTGCCTCTTGTTTCTCGGCGTGTTCAAATACTACGACTTCTTCCGCCCCTATCTGCAAAACTACCTCGGGCAAAGCGAAATCGTGGACATCCTGATGCCCATCGGCGTGTCGTATTACACCTTCCAATCCATCGCCTATCTGGTGGAAACCCACCGCGCCCCGCTGGTCAAGCCGTTCACATGGGCAAACCTGCTGCTGCACCTGAGCTTTTTCCCCACCATCACATCGGGCCCTATCATCCGCGCCGTGCCGTATCAAAATAAAGTGGTCGGCATCGCCCAAGGCGCGCAAGCCCAAATCCAAACCACTGCCCCGCGCAGCATCCTGCGCCCTGCGCTGGCGGTGTGCCTGATATTGGCGGGCATCGCGCAAAAATGGTGGTTTGCGGGCAGCTTGGACGAAGGCTGGGTGTCGCCCGTGTTTGAAAACCCCGCGCAGTTTGACGGGTTCAGCATCCTCGCCGCCATCTATGGCTACACCTTCCAGCTTTTTTTTGACTTCGCAGGATACAGCGACCTTGTAATCGGCATCGCCATGCTGCTCGGTTTCAGTCTGCCTGAAAACTTCGCCGCGCCGCTGCGCGCGTTCAATCTGGTGGATTTTTGGAATCGCTGGCACATCAGCCTGTCCACATGGATACGCGATTATGTTTACATTCCGCTGGGCGGCAGCCGCCAAAATTTCACCCGCACCCAAATCAACCTGCTGCTTGCCATGATGTTTTCAGGAATCTGGCATGGATATGGCTGGAATTTCCTGATTTGGGGCACGCTGCACGGCATCGCCCTCGTGTGGCTCAATATTGGCAAAAAGCTGTTTAAAAATAGAAAACTCAGCAACCTCAAAATCGGCAAAATCCCCATCGGCAAAGCGCTCGCCATTTTGATTACGTTTCACTTTGTGTGCTTCACGTTTGTGGTTTTCAACGCCCGCGATTTAGACAGCGCGCGCCTGATGTTCCAAGCCCTGCTGTATAACGGCAAAGGCTGGGCGATTTCCGATTGGTACAACATCGGCTTAATCGCTGCATTTGCCCTGATGCTTGCCGCCTACCCGCTGCTAAGCAAGCTGTTCCAATACGCCGTATCCGCCTTAGAAAAACTCCCGCTTTGGCTTTGGTTTATCCCCATCACCCTAGCCCTGATGATTATCATCACCTTCGCCCCATCAGGGTTGCCCAACTTTATTTACGCCAATTTCTAAGGCAGTAGCATGAAAACCCAGCTCTCACTCATTTTTTCGTTCACGCTAGCCGCCGCCTGTGTAACGTGGTTTAGCCAAGATTCCATCAACGCCTATTGGCAACAAACCTACCACCAAACCAGCCCGCTGGAAGCCCTTGCCCCCCACGCCCAATGGACAACAGGCGCAAAATGGCAACACGCCGCCAGCGAGCAATTAGGCAGCCTGAAAAACTGGATTGCCGCCCAAAACGAGCAACTGCCCGTCAATATTGCCGCCGCGCAAGAAGCCGCTCGCCTAGAAGCCGAAGCCCAAGCCGCCGCGCAACGCGAAGCCGCCCGTTTAGCCGCCCAACGTCAAGCCGAGCAAGCCCGCGCTGCCGCAGCCCAAGCCAAGCAGAGGCAGCCTGAAAAGCCCATCGCGCCACAAAAAGCTGTTTTACGACAAGGAGATGTGGTATTCTTTACAGGCGATTCGTTGATGCAAGGCGTTGCCCCCTTTGTGCAACAAAGCCTCAAACAACAATACGGCATCGCCTCCATCAACCTCAGCAAACAAAGCACAGGCTTGTCTTACCCCAACTTTTTTGACTGGCCGCTCACCATTGAGCAAACCTTCAAAGAAAACCCCAATATACGGCTGATGGTGATGTTTCTCGGCGCGAACGACCCGTGGGATTTCCCCAACCCCAAAGGCGGCGCGTATTTAAAATTCCAAACGCCCGAATGGGAAGCCGAATACCTAAACCGCGTCAATCGCATTTTGGACACCGCCAAGCAACACAACGCCCAAGTCATTTGGCTTGGCGTGCCCTATATGAAAAAGAAAAAACTGGATGACCAAATGCGTTATCTAGACAAACTGTTCGCTGCGCATCTCAAAGACAAAGTATTTTGGATACCAACCGCCAACCTACTAAGCAACGGCGGCAACGAATACAGCGACTCGGTAGAAATTGGCGGCAAAATCGTCCGCTATCGCAGCAAAGACGGCATCCACTTTTCCGTTGAAGGACAAAAACTACTCGCGCAAGCCATCATGCAAAAAATTGAGTTTGCGCAACCATAAGGATTGAACAACATGGACATAGCAAAAGTAATTCTCGTGTTTGGCGGATTAAGCCTCAACAGCGCCATCCCCCAAGCCGCCCAAGCCGACAACATCACCGCCGTAAGCAGCGCAGGCTTGCTGCAAAACTACGGCAACGCCAAACCGCAATGGGTAAAAAAATTGCGCAGCATTTCAGGCGCAAAAGACAACCGCAAATTCCGCATCGTGCAAATCGGCGATTCCCACACCGCGGGCGATTATTTCACCGACCAACTGCGCCAACGCCTGCAAAGCCGCTGGGGCAACGGCGGCATCGGCTGGATTTACCCCAGCGCAGTCAAAGGGCAACGCCAAGCGCTGCCGCGCTACAACAGCAACGGCTGGGCAACGCTCACCAGCCGCGGCTCGCAAGCCGACTTCCCGCTCGGCGGCGTGATTGCCCAATCCACCACAGGCGGCGACCTCACCATCAACTCCACCGCGCAAGGCAGCGAAGGCACGCAAGACGTTGCCCTGTTTATTAAACCCGCCGCCAACAACCAAACACTCAGCATCAACGGGCAACACATCCCGATTGAAAACGCAGGCTGGCAAGTGCTCTACACCCAAGCCACGCTGCCGCTATCCATCAGCAACGACGCAATGCCGTGGACTGTCGGCTTGGTGAACATTGAAAACCAACGCGCAGGCGTTACCCTATCCGCGATGGGCATCAACGGCGCGCAAATGAGCCAATGGTCAAAATGGCGGCAAAACTGGCTGGGCGATTTAGCGCAAACCCAAGCCGATTTGGTTATCCTTGCCTATGGCACCAACGAAGCCTTCAACGAAAAACTGGACGTGCAGCAAACCGAGCAAACATGGCGCAACTACATCCAGCTCATCAAACAAACGCTGCCCAACGCAGGCATTTTGGTCATCGGCGCACCCGAATCGCTGAAAACCAAAGTAGGCGACTGCGGCACCCGCCCCGAGTATCTGGATGCCGTGCAATCCATGCAGATGCGCGTTGCCCAAGAAGAGCAAACGCTGTATTGGTCGTGGCAAGACGCAATGGGCGGCGCGTGCAGCATGAAAGCGTGGTCGGAACAAGGCTTGGCGGCTAAGGATGGCGTGCATTTTTCCAAACTGGGCTATCAACAAGCCGCCGATGTGTTGGCGAATGATTTGATTGCGTTGGTGAAATAAGCTGTTTGATGCGTTTCAGGCTGCCTCTGTTGTTGTGAACAAAGGCAGCCTGAAAACAGAGTAACGTTGTAATCGAGCTAATTACCCCATGCCAAAGGCAGCCTGAAAACCCTACCCCCGTTTTCAGGCTGCCTTTAATCATCCCATCCCCGCCTACCCATCCACCTCCAACACCACAGGCAAATGGTCGGATGCCGCAAACTGGCTCACATGGCAAGCCCCTTTCAGGCTGCCTTTCACAAAAATATGATCCAGCGACTGCTTCGGCTTCCAGCTTGGGTAGGTGGGCGAATCCAGCGTTAGCCGCGCATAATCGTGGTCGGTCAGCAAACAAAGCTGCTCCGCATCGGGCGGGCAATTAAAATCCCCCATCAAACACACATTCTCAAACGCCGCCAACTTCTGCCGCACAAAGCGAATCTGGCGAAACTGGTCCACCGCCCCCAAGCTCAAATGCACATTCGCCACCACCAGCCGCCCCCGCGCCGTTTCCACCTCCGCCGCCAGCATCCCGCGCCCCTTAATCTTGCTCGGCAACGGCTCGTTCACCACCTCGCGCATCGGCGATTTGCTCAAAATCAAATTGCCATGCCGCGACAGCTTGCCCACCACGCGATTCACCTGCCACACCGAATGCGAAAACGGCGTTTGCGCCAACAACTGCTGCGCTTGGCTCAAAAAACCATTGCGCAGCCCGCCAAAATCAATCTCCTGCAAGCACACCACATCAAAATCGCTGATAAAGCGCGCAATATCCGCCAACACCTGCCGCTTCGCGGGGCTGGGCAACACCTGCCGATGCAGCCGCAGCGCATAGCTCAAATAGCTGGTGGACGCAATCGCCGCCTGAATGTTGTAACTCAAAATCCGCATCATGCTCACCAGCTAAACGAACGCCCCACCATCCCCGCCGCACCATGCTCATTACCATAACCCCGCGCATAAGTGCCCGCGCAGCCCGACAGCGCAGCCAACAACAAAACCAATCCAAACAATCTCATCACAGCCATTCCCAAACAACAATGCACAAGCCCCGATTTTAACACCGCAGCAGCCTGAAAACAGGCAATCCCCTTTATTAAACAGCAAAAACAAGCTAAAATCGCGCCCTTTGTTTACCACCCGATTAGGAAAAAATCCAATGAAAACAGCACAAGAACTCCGCGCAGGCAACGTATTTATGATTGGCAACGACCCCATGGTCGTGCAAAAAACCGAATACATCAAAGGCGGACGCTCATCCGCCAAAGTATCCATGAAGCTGAAAAACCTGCTCACAGGCGCAAACAGCGAAACCATCGTGAAAGCAGACGACAAATTTGACGTGGTGGTATTAAGCCGCAAAAACTGCAAATACAGCTACTTCGCCGACCCCATGTATGTGTTTATGGACGACGAATTCAACCAATACGAAATCGAAGCCGACAACATCGGTGACGCGCTCAAATTTATCGTGGATGGCATGGAAGACGACTGCGAAGTAACGTTCTACGAAGGCAACCCGATTTCCGTAGAGCTGCCCACCATCATCGTGCGCGAAGTGGAATACACCGAGCCCGCTGTTAAAGGCGACACATCAGGCAAAGTGATGAAAACCGCACGCTTGGTTGGCGGCACAGAAATCCAAGTGATGTCCTACATTGAAAACGGCGACAAAGTGGAAATTGACACCCGCACAGGCGAATTCCGCAAACGCGCGTAATCCCCCATCGCCACAGCCAAAGGCAGCCTGAAAACATTTTATGCCGTTTTAGCTCCGCTGAAACGCGCCGCGCCCGTTTTCAGGCTGCCTTTGCGTTGGCGGAATGGGCGCAATCGCCTGCCGCGCACGGAGCGGATTGAATGCAATCATCCGCCCGCCCATCCTGCGCAGGCGCATCACGCAAAACAAAAAAGGCAGCCTGAAAACCGTTTCCCGTTTTCAGGCTGCCTCAATCGTTCAAAATTACCGCTTCTCTTTTTTCTGGCACTTGCCGCACACGCCATACATATACAAAGCGTGGTCCACAATGCGGTAGCCGTTGTCCTGCGCGATTTTATCCTGCAAGCGTTCAATCTCTTCGTTATGAAACTCGGTAACATCGCCGCATTTCACGCACACCAAATGGTCGTGGTGCTCGCCCTTGTTCAGCTCGTAAACCGCTTTGCCCGTTTCAAAATGATGGCGCAGCAAAATGCCCGCCTGTTCAAACTGCGTGAGCACGCGGTAAATCGTCGCCACGCCCACTTCAATGCCGTCATCCAACAAAATGCGGTACACATCTTCCGCGCTCAAATGCTCGTCCGCGTGCGATTCAAACAAATCCAAAATTTTCAAACGCGGCCCGGTAACCTTCAAACCATTTCCCTTTAACTGCGCGATGTTATCCATGCAAATTCCTTATAATGCGATAAAAACAGATGCCGTATAATAGCATTTTTCGCCCACAAGCCCCAGCCTAAATAATAAAAGTTTTCAATAAACTTTTTCGCATGGGGCGGCTGTGGTATCTTTCCCATTTTCATTTTGTTTACGAAAGGCAAAGCCCTTGAAAACCCATCTTCTCGCCATCGCCGCCATCGCCGCCATCGCCGCGCTCAGCGCGTGCACGCCCAAACTGGTTGAAAAACTGCCTTATTACAAACTTTCCGTGGTGCAAGGCATCCCGCTGGATGCCAACGCCGTGCTCGCCCTGCGCGCGGGCATGACGCGCCAGCAAGTCGCCATGGAAATCGGCACGCCCCTGCTTAACAACGCTTTTCGCACCGACCGCTGGGATTATGTTTACGAAGTGGTGCGCGGCAACAAAGTTAAAGAACACCGCAATTTAAGCGTTTATTTTGATGCCAACGGCGCAGTCAGTCGCATTGAAGGCAACGCTTTGGACTACGCGCGTGAGCAAATCGCCGCGTCTCAACAAACTGCAAAATAAGGAGTACATCATGGCACAACTGAAAATCGCCATTGCGGGCGCAAACGGGCGCATGGGCAGAACACTGGTGCAAGCCGTTGAAGCCAATCCCAACACCGTTTTGACGGGCGCGCTGGACCGCGCAGGCTCGGGCGTATTGGGCTTGGATGCGGGCTTTGCGCTGGGCATCAAAACCGGCGTGAAAGTAACCGACAATGCAGACATCGCCTTGGACGACGCGGATGTGTTGATTGATTTCACCCGCCCCAGCGCGTCTTTGCCGCTGATTGAAAAATGCGCCGCCAGAGGTATCAAAATGGTGATTGGCACAACGGGTTTTGACGATGCGGGCAAAGCCGCCATTGCCAACGCCGCGCAGAAAAACGCCATTGTGTTCGCCGCCAATTTTAGCGTAGGCGTAAACTTGACTTTTCATATTTTAGACACCGTGTCGCGCGTGTTAAACGATGGCTACGACATTGAAATCATTGAAGCGCACCATCATCACAAAGTGGATGCGCCCAGCGGCACGGCGTTGCGCATGGGCGAAGTGATTGCCAACGCGGTGGGGCGCGATTTGAAAGAATGCGCGGTGTATGGGCGCGAAGGGCACACGGGCGCGCGCGACCCCAAAACCATCGGTTTTTCCACCATCCGCGCGGGCGACATTGTGGGCGAACACACCGCGCTGTTTGCCACCGATGGCGAGCGCGTGGAAATCACCCACAAAGCCAGCAGCCGTATGACGTTTGCCGCCGGCGCAGTGCGCGCCGCCGTGTGGCTGCAAAACCATCCGACCGGCTTGTTTGACATGCAGGATGTGTTGGGCTTGAAAAACTGATTGCCATGCCATAAGGCAGCCTGAACAGCATGTTGAACCGTTTTCAGGCTGCCTTTACCATATCGGGTGCAATCGGGCATACATTCGCCCCCCCATCGCCAAATAGGCAGCCTGAAAATCAAAACGCGCCTGCCGTTACAACAAAAAAGGAAACCCCGTCATGAATCATCCCGAAACCGAAACTCCGCAACAAACACAGCCTGAAAACCACGCGCACAGCGCCAAGCACAAAAAAACTAGCAAGCGCGAACTCATCCGCCAACGCAGCATCTACGCCCTGCCCAATTCGTTCACCCTTGCCGCGCTGTTCGCCGCCTTTTTCGCCATCACCCAATCCATGCACGGGCGATACGAAAGCGCGGCAATCAGCGTGTTTATCGCTATGCTGCTGGACGGCATGGACGGGCGCATCGCCCGCTTCACCAACAGCCAAAGCGCGTTTGGCGAACAGCTGGACAGCCTTGCCGACATGGTGAGCTTTGGCGTTGCCCCCGCGCTGATTGTGTATAACTGGCAGCTTTACGAATTTGGCAAGCTGGGCTATTGCGTAGCGTTTATCTATTGCGCCTGCGCCGCGCTGCGCCTTGCCCTGTTTAACACGCTGATTGGCAAAGTGAGCAAAAAATGGTTTATCGGCATCCCCAGCCCCACCGCCGCCGCGCTGATGGTGGGCATGATATGGCTGGACCGCAGCTACGACGGCATCTTTGACCAATCCAGCATTTGGGTGCTGCTGCTCACCCTGTTTGCCGGTTTGTCTATGGTGGTGCAAATTCCGTTTTGGAGCTTCAAAGAAATCAAACTGCGCCACCGCATTTCGTTCCCCCGCATGATTGGCATGCTGATGCTGATTGTGCTGCTGGTGTTACAGCCCGCGCTGATTCTGTTCCTCGCCTTTTTTGCATACAGCCTGTCGGGCTATGTGATGTGGGCATGGCAAAAATGGCAGGGCGGCAAAACGCGCTTGGATTGAATTTCAGGCTGCCTTTGGGTTTTGCAAAGGTTTCAGCCTGAAAAAGCAAACCGCCCGTCAGCTTATGTGGCTGATTTGGAAAGGCAAAGGCAGCCTGAAAACGCCCCAACCCGTTTTCAGGCTGCCTATCAACCGCCCATTCCACACGGCGAAAACATCCGCTATTGCGCCGTCCAATCCTCCCATTTCAAATCGCCAATCTGCGCAAATTCTTTCGTATTGTGCGTTACCAAAACCGCATCCGCCGCCAAGGCGTGCGCCGCAATCCACAAATCATTGCCGCCAATCATCGCCCCTTGCCGTTTCAGCGCATCGCGCCAGCGCGCATAGTGTTCGCAAATCGGCGTTTCAGGCAGCAAAACGGACACAATCTGCACCAAGCGGGCGATGTTTTCGCGCGCTTTTTCAGGGTTTCGGCTGCCTTGCGCGCCGCTTAACAATTCGGCATAGCTCACAAAACTCATGCACAGCTTGGCATGGCTCGGCAGGCGGTTGATTTTCTCGCGCACCGCAGGCGGGTTGTTTTTCTGAATATAAATCAAGATATTGGTGTCTAGCATATACATCATAGCGCATCACGCTCCTGCGGCGGCTCGTTATCGCGCGCTGCCACGCCGGCGATAAAGTCGTCATCAAACTGCGCCAGCACCGCAAACAGTGCGTCGCCACGCTGGCTGCTTTGCGGCGCGCGCAACACCACATCGCCGTTTTCGGCGCGGAAAATTTCCACCGTGTCGCCATTAAAACGAAAGTCTTTCGGAATGCGAACCGCTTGGCTGCCGCCGCTTTGGAAGATTTTGGTTAGCATCGCTGCTCCTTGTATATATGAAAAATGTTTCGTATATATTAAGCAAAAACAGCCCCGCCATCAAGCCAAGGCAGCCTGAAAATGCCCCAACCCGTTTTCAGGCTGCCGACTAAATTCCGGTTTACAAACCTTTACAGCATCCCCACAAAGTTTATAATCCCACCCTTTACCCCATAGGAACACACCCAATGGCACTTATCGTACAAAAATACGGCGGCACCTCAGTCGGCTCGCCCGAGCGCATCAAAAACGTTGCCAAGCGCGTTGCCGCCGCGCGCCAAGAAGGGCATGACGTGGTGGTGGTGGTGTCCGCCATGAGCGGCGAAACCAACCGCCTTGTCGCCCTTGCCCACGAAATGCAGGAATTTCCCGACCCGCGTGAATTAGACGTGGTGTTGGCAACGGGCGAGCAAGTTACCATCGGCTTATTGGCGATGGCGTTGAAAAACATCGGCGTGGAAGCCAAAAGCTACACGGGCTGGCAGGTTGCCGTGAAAACCGACACCGCCCACACCAAAGCCCGCATTGAAGACATTGACAGTGACAAAATGCGCGCCGATTTGGTGCAAGGCACGGTGGTGATTGTGGCGGGCTTTCAGGGCATCAGCAGCGCGGGCGATATTTCCACGCTGGGGCGCGGCGGCTCGGACACATCGGCGGTGGCGCTTGCCGCTGCGCTCAAAGCCGATGAATGCCAAATCTACACCGATGTAGACGGCGTTTACACCACCGACCCGCGCGTTGTGCCCGAAGCGCGGCGTATGGACACCATCACATTTGAAGAAATGCTGGAACTGGCGAGCTTGGGCAGCAAAGTATTGCAAATCCGCTCCGTTGAATTTGCAGGCAAATACCAAGTGCGCCTGCGCGTGTTAAGCAGCCTCACCGAAGGCGGCAATGGCACTTTGATTACTTTTGAGGAAGATGAAAACATGGAAAAAGCAGTCGTTTCAGGCATCGCCTTCGACAAAAACCAAGCCCGCATCAACGTGCGCGGCGTTCCCGACAAACCCGGCATCGCCTACCAAATCTTGGGCGCGGTTGCCGATGCCAATGTGGACGTGGACATGATTATCCAAAACATGGGCAACGAGGGTACGACCGATTTCTCGTTCACTGTGCCGCGCGGCGACTACAAGCCCACTTTGGAACTGCTCGGCAGCCTGAAAGACAGCATCGGCGCGGCGGAAGTGAGCGGCGATGATGCGGTGTGCAAAGTCTCCATCGTGGGCTTGGGCATGCGTTCGCACGTGGGCATCGCGGCGCGAATGTTCCATGCGCTGGCATCGGAAAACATCAACATCCAGATGATTTCCACTTCTGAAATCAAAGTTTCGGTGCTGATTGACGAGAAATATTTGGAGCTGGCAACGCGCGTGCTGCACAAAGAGTTTGGCTTGGATAAAGCGTAATCATGATTTTCAGGCTGCCTATGGGTAACGTAGGCAGCCTGAAATCTATATAACGCATCGCCGACGGGCGAAGCCATCGGCAGCCTGAAAACCCTTTTCCCCGCTTATCTCTATGCTTGAATCCCTTATCCTCCATAACCAACAAACCGCGCTGCTGTTCCACGCCACCACCGAATGGCTGGCGTTAAGCGGCGGCTTTATGCTGTATAACCACATCCGCAAACGCCGCGGGCATCCCTCCGCGCTCGCCAGCAAAGGCGGCATTTGGGTGCTGGCGTTTTGCTTGCTGGGCGCGGGCATCGGCAACAAGCTGGTGTCTATTTTGCAGTTCCCCGAATACTGGGCGCTGGCGCACAGCAACCCCAAGCAATTTTGGCTGGTGGTGGTGTCGGGGCAAAGCGTGGTGGGTGGCTTGTTGGGCGGCTGGCTGGGCGTGGAAATCGGCAAAAAAATTGGCGGCATCACCTCGCGCACGGGCGACGATTTTGTTGCGCCGATTTTGCTTGGGCTGGTGATTGGGCGCACAGGCTGCTTTGTGGCGGGGCTGTATGACGGCACTTACGGCGTGCACACCACGCTGCCTTGGGGCGTGGATTTTGGCGACGGCGCGCGCCACCCCACCCAGCTCTACGAATGGCTCGCCGCGCTGATTGCGCTTATCACGCTGCCCAAATGGCGGCAGTATTTTGCCCACGAGCAAGGCTTGTCGTTTCGCGTGTTGATGTTTGGCTACTTGCTTTGGCGGTTAATCATCGACAGCATCAAACCCGTGCCCGCGGGCTGGTGGCTGGGGATGAGCGGCATCCAATGGGTGTGCCTGTTTGCGCTGCTGGTGATGGCGGCAACCTATCGGCGCGTGAGATAGTTTCAGGCTGCCTCTGCGCGGGCACAATAGGCAGCCTGAAAACAAGAAAACCATAACAAGGAACAATCATGGGAACATTCTTCCGCGCCATCATCGCTTTTTTGAAAGCCGTTGTTTTGGGCTTGGCTGCGCTGTTTATGGTGTCGTTGGGGCTATGCGCGGTTCTTGTGGTGGGGGCGGGTGCCGCCAATGCGATGGGGACGGGGGCTGGTCTGGTGGGCGGATTTTTCGCATTGTTGTTTATGATTTTGGTATTTATCAACGGGTTCAAAGCATCCAAACGCACTTCGCGCGCATCCCAACGCGCTTTGCGCCCATCCGATAAAAAGCCCGTGCCACCGCATTACTACCGCGACCGTGCCCAGCGGCGTAAACAACGTGAACAAGAAAACAACGACAACGCAAATTGATTTTAGCTTCGCTTCGCCACGCCACGACGCTTCGCAGGCTGCCTTTGCGCGAATACAATAGGCAGCCTGAAAACAAGAAACCAAATATAAACGGCATAACAAGGAACAACTATGGGAACATTCTTTCGCGCCATCATTGCTTTGATAGCGGCTATTTTTCTCGGCTTGGGCGCGCTGCTGCTGGTGGGGTTTGGCGTATGCGCATTGGCGGCGACCACGGGCAGCATGGGTGTGTTTGAAGCGGGCGTGGTGGTGGGTATTATTGCCACGCTGGCATTTAGCATTCGGGTGTTTATCAGCGTGTTCAAAGCATCCAAACGCACTTCACACTCATCCCAACGCGCTTTGCGCTCATCCGATAAAAAGCCCGTGCCACCGCATTACTACCGCGACCGCGCCCAGCGGCGTAAACAACGTGAACAAGAAAACAACGACAACGCAGATTGATTTTAGCTTCGCAACGCCACGACGCTCCGCAGGCTGCCCTTGCGCGAATACAATAGGCAGCCTGAAAACAAGAAACCAAATATAAACGGCATAACAAGGAACAATCATGAGAACATTTATCAGCGCCATCATCGCCTTGCTGGTGGCTATTTCTCTTGGCTCGGGCGTGCTGTTGGTAGCGGCGGTCGGTGTATGTGTTGGGGGCGGTGGCTCAGATATTAAAAAAGGCGTGGTTGTGGGTATTATCGGCGCATTGGTGTTTAGCGGCTGGGTGTTTGTGAGCGTATTCAAATCATTAGATAAATCCTCGCACTCAAACGGCGAGCAGGGCAAGCCACCCGTGCCACCGCATTACTACCGCAACCGCGCCCAACAACGTAAATCCAACAACAACGAAAACCAAGAGTAACAACCTGTATTCATTTTAGCTTCGCCACGCCACTACGCTGGGCAGGCTGCCTTTTACGCCTTAACCCGAGGCAGCCTGAAAGCTAAAATGGTTTATTCAACAGAGCTATATTGGTTAGCAAAATGTCGGCGAGCCGCCGACGCGCCACAGATTGCAGGTTTTGCAAAGGTTGCAGCCTGAAACCCCAAACAGTCCACTCGCCCGCAGAGGCAGCCTGAAAACCATATCGCAGTACAAAAAACAAACCCAACCCTACCAAAAGGAACACCCCATGTCGCGCAAAAACCGCCCCTACCATTTCTACAACACCACTGCCTCCGTGTGCAGCACCTGCTTCAAGCAAATAGAAGCAAAAATCGTGTTTAAAAACAACCACGTTTATATGGACAAATGGTGTCCCAACCACGGCATGCAGCGCGTGCTCATCAGCGACGATGCCGAATACTATCGCCTCGGGCGCGAAGTGTTTGTGAAAAAACCCGAAATGCCGCAACGCTTCAACAGCGAAATGCACTACGGCTGCCCCTACGACTGCGGGCTTTGCCCCGACCACATGCAGCATTCCTGCCTGTCTATCGTAGAAATCAACCGCGCCTGCAACCTTAACTGCCCCGTGTGCTTTGCCGACAGCGGCACGCACCGCAGCGAACACTATCCGCTGGCAACCGTGGAAACCATGCTGGATGCCATCGTTGCCAACGAAGGCGAGCCCGATGTGGTGCAAATTTCAGGCGGCGAGCCCACCATCCACCCGCAATTTTTTGACATTCTTGCCGCCGCCCGCCGCCGCCCCATCAAGCACCTGATGATAAACACCAACGGCATCCGCCTTGCGCAAGACCCCGAATTTGCCCAGCAACTCGCCGCCACAGGCAAACACGGCTTAGAAATCTACTTGCAATTTGATTCGCTGGATAACGCCGTAACCCAAACCCTGCGCGGTGCCGATTTAAGCCGCATTCGCCAGCAAGCCCTTGCCAACCTCAACCGCGCAGGCTTATCTACCACGCTGGTGGTAACCGTTGCCAAAGGCGTGAACGACCACGAAATCGGCGACATCATCCGCTTTGCCGCCAGCCAACCCTGCGTGCGCGGCGTAACCTTGCAGCCCGTGCAGTTTGCCGGGCGCACCGACAACGTGGACGGCAAAAACCGCCTCACCGTGAGCGAAATCCGCCGCAAAATCGTGGAACAAAGCGGCTTGTTTAGCGAAGCCGACATCATGCCAGTGCCCTGCAATCCCGACACGCTGGCGATGGGCTACGCCTTTAAAGACGGCGCAAGTATCACCCCGCTCACCCGCTATTTAGACCCGCAAACCTTGGTGGAAAGCGCGGGCAACACCATTGTGTTTGAACACGATGCCAGCCTGAAAGAACACGTGTTTAAGCTGTTTTCCACCAACCACAGCCCCGAATCGCAAGCCAACTGTTTGAGCGAACTGATGTGCTGCCTGCCCGAAATTTCCGCGCCCGCCAACTTGGGCTATGAAAACGTGTTCCGCATTTTGGTGGTGCAATTTATGGATGCCGAAAATTTGGATTTACGCAGCCTGAAAAAATCTTGCATCCACTTTGCCACGCCCGATGGCAGGCTTATCCCGTTTGAAAGCTACAATTTGTTTTACCGCCCCGAGATGGCGGCGAAATTGGCGCAGATTCGCCACAGGATTGATGCGGGCAACGCGATGTGGGCGGAAGGGAAAGGGAAAGTGTTTGCGATTGCGGAGGAGTGAAGTAGGGTGTGTGAATGTGTTCGCGCACCGTGTGGCGAAGGTTTAATCGCGCATATAAAGTTTTCAGGCTGCCTCTGGGTATTGAGGCAGCCTGAAAACGTTTATTGCGTGGCTTGGTTGATTTTGTCGGCTTCTTGGTTAAGCTGCTTTTGGATGTCTTGGGCGGCTTGTTTGCTTTTGTTGTTCATGTCTAACACTTGGCTGGCGGCTTGGCTGCTGGCTTGGTCGGCGGTTTTGGATGCGCTGTCGCAGGCGGTTAGGGTGGCGAGCATTAGGGCGAGGGGGAGGAGTTTGTGGTGCATGGGGGTTTCCTTGTAGGGGGTGGGTAAATGGTGAATGGAGGCAGCCTGAAAATGGGCGTAGACTGTTTCAGGTTGCCTAAATATCCAGTTCTGCCTGATCGCCCTCGCGTTCCATCCATGCGCGGCGGCTGGCGGCTTCGCCTTTGCCCATCAGTTTGATAAAGATGTTTTCGGTGTCGTGGCGTTCTAAATCGGGGATGGTTACTTGCAGCAGGCGGCGGGTGTCGGGGTGCAGCGTGGTGTCTTTGAGTTGGTCGGGGTTCATTTCGCCCAAGCCTTTGAAGCGGCTGATGGAATAGGCGCTGGGTTTGATGTTTTCTTTGTGCAGCCGCTCCAAAATGCTGTCCAGCTCGGCTTGGTCCAGCGCGTAGAGTTTGCGTGCGGGCTTGTTTTTGCCTTGCGCGTTGATGTCCACGCGAAACAGCGGCGGCTGGGCAACGTAGATGTGTCCGTGTTCTATGAGCTTGGGGAAGTGTTTGTAGAACAGGGTGAGCAGCAGCACTTGGATGTGCGAGCCGTCCACGTCGGCATCGGATAGGATGGCGATTTTGCCGTAGCGCAGGGTGCTTAAATCGGGCTGGTCGCTGGCGCCGTGGGGGTCTATGCCGATGGCGACAGAGATGTCGTGGATTTCGGCGTTGCCAAACAGTTGGTCGCGGTGGATTTCAAAGCTGTTGAGCACTTTGCCGCGCAGGGGCAAGATGGCTTGGGTGTTTTTATCGCGGGCGAGCTTGGCTGAACCGCCTGCACTGTCGCCTTCCACCAGAAACAGCTCGTTTTCGCGGATGTCTTCGCTTTCGCAGTCGGTGAGTTTGCCCGGTAACACGGCAACGCCGCTGCCTTTTTTCTTTTCTATTTTTTTGGTGCTGCGCAGGCGGGCTTGGGCTTGTTTGATGGCGAGTTCGGCGATTTTTTTGCCGTGTTCAATGTTTTGATTGAGCCAGAGTTCCAGCGGGTCGCTGCATACGCTGGATACCAGTTTAAGCGCGTCGCGGTTGGTGAGCTTGTCTTTGGTTTGCCCTTGGAATTGGGGGTCTAGGATGCGGGCGGACAGCACGAAAGCGGCGCGGCTGAATACGTCGTCGCTGTTGAGTTTGACCCCGCGCGGCAGTAGGTTGTGGTGGTTGATAAAGTTGTTTACCGCGTTAAACATGGCTTGTTTCAGCCCTGCTTCGTGCGTGCCGCCGAGCGGAGTGGGGATGAGGTTGACATAGCTTTCGTTGGCGCAAGTGCCTTCTTCCAGCCATGTGAGGGCAAACGCTGCGCCTTCGCCTGCGTGGAAGTCGTCGTTGCTTTGGGCTAGATAGTTTTCGCTGGCGAAAATGGGCACGGCTTCTTGGGCGTTGGCAAGCAGGTCTTCCAAATAGCTGGGCAAGCCTTGCGGGTAGTGCCATGTTTGGGTGGTGGTGGCGTTTTCAGGCTGCCCTTTGCTGGGGCGGGTGAGGCTGACTTCTACGCCTTGGAGCAATACGGCTTTGGCGCGCAGCAGGCGTTCTAGCTCGGCAAGGTTGTAGCTGGGCTGTTCAAAATAGTGGGTATCGGGGTACACGCGCACTTCGGTGCCGGTGTCTTTTTGCGCGCAGGTGCCGATTGGGTGCAGGGGTTCAACCACGTCGCCGCCTGCAAAGGCGATGTGTTGGATTTTGCCGTCGCGTTTAACGGTTACGTCTAGCCGTTTGGACAGGGCGTTGGTTACGGATACGCCCACGCCGTGCAAGCCGCCTGAGAAGGCGTAGGCGCCGCTGCCTTCGGTTTTGTTGAATTTGCCGCCTGCGTGTAGCTGCGTGAACACGAGTTCTACCACGGGCAGATGTTCGGTGGGGTGGTTGCCTGTGGGGATGCCGCGCCCGTTGTCGCGCACGGTGATGGATTGGTCGCTGTGGATTTCTACGCTGATGCGGGTGGCGTAGCCGCCGAGGGCTTCGTCGGCGGCGTTGTCTATGACTTCTTGGATGATGTGGGTGGGGCTGTCGGTGCGGGTGTACATCCCTGGGCGTTCTTTGACGGGTTCTAGGCCTTTGAGAACTTTGATGCTGGATTCGGTGTAGTGGGGTTGTTGGGACATGGTTGGGGGATGGGGGTGAACAAAGGGGGGCATTTTACTAAAAAATGAGGTGGACTGCTTTGGGGCAGCCTGAAAGTCAATCTATCCAGTAAAACGAAATGGTTTGGCGGAATAGCAGATGGGTTTGGTTTTTAGGCTGCCTTTGAGGGCATTAAGGCAGCCTGAAAATGGTTTGTGCTTTGTGGTTAGCATTCGTTTAGCTTTAACCATGCGTCTCGTGCCGACGGGGCACTTCCTTTTCTTTGCTTCGCCAAAGAAAAGTAAGCAAAAGAAAGGCGACCCCGACGTGCAGGTTTGGCTGTGCCAAACTTCCCTCACTGCGCATCCTTTTTTCGGCGCGTGCGAACTAGCCGTGCTGCGCACGTCGTCGGACAAGCGCACGCTTTTTCCCGAAAAAAGGATGCTCCGTTCGGCTGGACGTAGGGGAGAGCGGCAGTAGTAAACTGTTGTGAAGCGTTAGGCAGCCTGCGGAGCGCAGCGGAGTTGCGAAGCTAAATTCAATTTATTCGGTAAAAAATCGCTTGGCAGAATATCAAGCGATTTTGTTTTTCAGGCTGCTTTTGGTTTGGCTGGATTATTGTTCCGATTATGTTGAACTGCGTTTCAGGCTGCCTTTGGGTACACGCCCCCCAAAGGCAGCTTGCATGGCGCAGCGGAGTTGCGAAGCTAAAATGCTTTACGCAACAGCTTGGCGGTTATTTTGCGCGAGCACGATGGCGATTTCGCCAAACTGGTTTTCTTGTTGCACGCGCACCAAGCCTTCTTTGACCAGCTCCAACAGGGCGATGAAATTGACGACAACATGCGCTGCACCCAGCTCGGGCTGGAACAGCTGGGAGAAGGCGCAGCTTGCTTGGGCGTTGAGTTTGCGCAGGATGGCGCTCATGCGTTCGCGCACGGAGACGGCTTCGTGTTCTATCTGGTGGTTTTGGTTGTGTTTGACGCGGGAGAGGATGCCGAGCCACGCTTGGGTGAGGTCGGCGAGTTGCACTTCGGGCAGGCGTTGGGCTTGGGCGATTTCCAGCGGTAGGTATGCCCAGCCGAAGTCGCGTCCTGCGCGGGGGAGCGCGTCTAAGCCTTGGGCGGCGAGTTTCATTTGTTCGTAGGCGAGCAGGCGTTGGACGAGCTCGGCGCGGGGGTCGGCTTCGGGTTCTTCGTTTTCAGGCTGCGTTTGCGGCAGCAGCAGGCGGGATTTGATTTCTATGAGCACGGCGGCCATCAGCAGGTATTCGGCGGCAAGGTCAAATTGGCGGGCTTCCATTTGGTTGATGTAGCCGAGGTATTGCTCGGTGATTTGCAGCATGGGGATGTCCAGCACGTCTAGGTTTTGCTTGCGGATGAGATACAGCAGTAAATCCAGCGGGCCTTCAAAGCTGCTGAGGACGACTTGTAGAGCTTGGGGGGGGATGAAGAGGTCTTTGGGGAGGTCGGTTACGGGTTGTCCGAAGAGGTAGGCGATGGTCATGGTGTGAATGTGGAGGGATGGGTTTCAGGCTGCCTTGGGCGGATGGCGGGCGGGGTAGCGACGAGCCGTCGCTGCTCCATTTTTGGCGTTAATCGGGGTCTAGCGCGGCGAGGCAGTCGGCCAGGGGGGCGAATAGGTTTTCGGTGAGGTGGCGGAAGGTGGGGCTGTTGATGGGGGTGTCGTCGTCTCGTCCGTAGATGAGTTTGGTTTCGGGGTAGTCGGCTTGGGCGAAGCCTGTGTAGCCTTTGTGGTAAACGGCGTGGGCTGCTTTTTGCGCTTTATCCCAATCGGGGGTTTTGCCGGTGTAGTAGGCGCGGGCGACGGCGAGGGTTACGCGGGGGAAGAAGGGGATGGGGTGCTGTTGCCCTTGTTGGTAGGCGGCGAGCCATTGGGCGAGGGTGGCTTGGGCGGTTTCTTGGGCGATGGGGGGGAGGGTGATACTTTGGTGTAGGGAGAGGTAGTGAGTGGGCTGGGGGGTGGGCTGGGGGGCGGCTGCGCTGTATATGAGGTGGCGCAGCAGCAGTTCTATGCTGTCGCTGGCTTGCAGGGTGGCTTGGGTGTTGTGGTTGGGGAGGAATTGGTGGGCGTAGAGGATTTGTCCGTGTTGGTGGTTGTGGCTGAGGGTGTAGTTAAGCGTGCCTGTGGGGAGTTTCAGGCTGCCTGTTTGGTCGGGGTGGCGCGGGCTTTGGATGAGTTCGCTGTTTAGCCCTGCGGCGGCGATGGCTTGTTCTTGGGCGATAAGGGTGTTGAATTCGCCTGTGGGCAGTTGGCTTTGGGCGGTTAGGGTGGTTGCTAGCTCGGCGAAGTCTTGGTTGTGCTGGCGCGCTTGGGTGTAGGCGGTGTCTAGTTGGCGTGGGTTGTCGATAGTAAATGGCTCGCTGCTGGGGTGGGCGGCTTGGGTGTGGGGGGCTTGCCAGCCGAGGGTGTGTTTGAGCCATTGGCGGTTGGGGTTGCGCCAGTATTGTAGGAAGGTGGCTTGGGGGATTTCAGGCTGCTCTTGTGTTTCGTGGGCTGGGGTGTAGTTTTGCAGAAAGGGGGCGGCGGGGGGCTGCGGGGTGTTGAGGGCTTGGGCGTAGTCTTGGCGGGTGCTGATGAGTTTGGCTGCGCTGGAATGGTTTTTCAGGCTGCCTGTGTAGTATTTGGGGGAGAAGGGTTGCAGGGGGTGCTGGGTTATCCAATGTTGGTTAAGCTGGTTGGCGGGGATTTGGGTGAGCGCGGCGATGGTGTCAATGAGTTCGCCGATGAGCGTGCTGGGGGCGCGTTCTTCGTCGGTGCGGATGTCTTTGCCGATGTAGGAGAGATAGAGGACTTCGCGGGCGGATAGGATGGCTTCTAGGAACAGATAGCGGTCGTCGTCGCGGCGGGCGCGGTCGCCTTTTTGCGGGTGTTGGGCGATAAGGTCGTAGGGGGCGGCTTTGGTGTTGCGGGGGTAGTCGCCGTCGTTGAGCCCGAGTAGGCAGAGGACTTTAAATGGCAGGCTGCGCATGGGCACCATGCTGCAAATAGTGATGCCGCCGCGCAAAAAGCCTGCGTCGTTTTGGCTGGCGAGGTATTGGTTGAGGTGTTGGATGGCGATGGTTTGGTTGATGGTTTGGGTGTAGTGGGCGGTTTGGGCTTCGTTTTGCCATTGGGCGAGGGCAGCTTCCAGCTGCTGGTGGGCTTGGTGGTCGTCGTCGCTTTGTGGGGTGATGAGGTCGTTCATCAGGTTGTGGATGCGCTCGTTCCATTGGGGGACGGTGGCGGGGGTTTGCCATTGGTTTTGGTGGCGGATAAGGGTGGCGACGAGGGCGGCGAAGCGGCTGAGGGGGGCTTGGTGGCTGGGGTTGCTGCTGTGGGGGGCGATGTTGTGCCAGAGGGGGTTGGCGGGGTTTTCAGGCAGCATAAAGCCGAGCACGAGGCGTTCTAGCCCTTGTTGCCATGTGTATTGGGCGTTGGGCTGGCTGCTGTGTTGGCTGCGTTGTGCGGCATCGCTGCCCCAGCGGATGTTGAGTTGGGCGATGGTGTCGTGGATGAGGGGCAGGTCGTCGCGGGTGAGCCGATGGGTGGCGAGGATGAGTTCGTTATCCAACAGGGCGATGAGTTTATCGGCTTCAAAGCGGCTGTCCATCAGGGCGAGGGTTTGCGCGAGGGCATCCAGCAGGGGCTGGCGGTGGGCGATTTGGGTGTCGGACAGGGAATAGGGCAGGGGGTAGGGGCTGTGTTTGCCGAAGATGGCTTCTATGTAGGGGGTGTAGGGTTCTATATGGGGGGTGAGGATGGCGATGTCGTGCGGTTGCCAATCAGGGTGTTGGGCAAGCAGCACGAGCAGCTGGTCTTTGAGGATTTGCAGTTCGCGCAGGGGGCTGTGCGCGCTGTGGATTTGGATGCTGGGGTCGGCATTGAGCTGGGCGAGGGCGAGGTTTTGCTGGTGGGTGAGTTGGATTTGTCGGATGGCGTTTTGCTCGGGCGTGAGGCAGCCTGAAAACAGGTCGGGGGTTTCGTTGGTGTTTGGGGTGTTTGGGGTTTTGGCTTCGCCGAAACTTACTGCGTTCGTTTTCAGGCTGCCTTGATAGGGGGCGAGGGCGGTTTGGTATTGTTGGTTAAGCTGCTGTTGGGCAGCCTGAAAACGCGGTTGGCTGTGCACATAATCTTGATGCGCGGCAAGCCAGCCGTTGGCGTGGGCGGTTTCGGGCAGGGTTTGGCTTTGGATGTGGTATTGGATGCTGTGCAACAGGCTGGGGGATTGGGGCTCGCTGGTGTAGGAATCTAGGTCTAATTGGGCTTCTACTTCGGCAAGCTCGTTGAAAAAATCGCGCCCTTGTTTGCCCAGCGAGGCAAGCAGGGGATGCCCTTGGTAGCTTAAATCGGCGGTTTGGGTTTGGTTCAGGATTTGCGCGGGCTCGATGATGTTGCCCCAGTAGGCTTGGCTGGGGTTGAGGGCGAAGATGTGCACTTGGCTGTGTTGCGCAAGCTGGGCGAGCAGTTGCAGATACATGGGGGCGAGGGTGGCGATGCCGAACACGAAATAGCGTTGCGGCAGGCGAGGATTGGGGCGGGCGAGCGATTGCATCAGCGTGCGCCACAGTTGCACACGGTGCGGCGCGCCTTGTTTACCGTCGTCCAGATGCTGCCAAAGCTGGGCTTGCCAGATTTGGGTGTCCGCGCTGCGGCTGTGCGCCAGCTCGGGGACGAGTTTGCCTGCCGCCCATGTTTCTATCCAGTCGGGGCGGTACACAAGATATTGGTCAAACACATCGGCAAGCTGCCCCGCGAGCTGATAGGCGGCGTAATCGCCGTTGTGCAAATACGGCGCAAGGGCTTGGCGTGCGGCGGCAAAATCGGGCGATTGGGCGAACTCATCGGATTGGAACAGCGCCAGCAGCCGCCAGCGCATCACTTCGGATGAAAACGGGCTGAGCGCGGGGATATCGGGCATGGCTTCGCGCATCAGCCGCCACGCCAAACCTGCGGGCAGGCTGAAACGGAGGTTGGCGGCGATGCCCGTTTCGCGGGCGAGGTATTGGCTGATGTAGCGGCGCATGCCTTGGCTTTGGATGACGATTTCTTCGGCGGCAAAGGGGTTTTCCAACGGCGCGACTTGTTGGATGCGGGCGAGCATTTGCGCGATGTCTTCAAGGCGGTTGGATTGGTAGAGATGGAGCATGGCGGCGCGAGGGGCAGGGGTTGCGATGGGGGTGGATTATAGATGAGGCAGCCTGAAAGCGGGGGAAATGGTTGGGGTGGGTTTCAGGCTGCCTATTGTTTGCCCGTGCAGGCGTTTCGCCGCCTACCACGAGCAGGGGCAAGCCCCTGCACCCCGTGTAGCATTCGCCATTTGTTGCATGGTTTCAGGCTGCCTTTGAAGCAGTCAGCGCGTAAACATCCCTCCCAAAACCTGAAAACCAAACCATCAGGCAGCTTGAAAACACCATCCATGCGTTTTCAGGCTGCCTTATCTTCAAAAAAAATCAAAAAACACGATCGGGCATTTGTATCCCAAATCGTGTTTTGTATTTTCAGGCTGCCTTGAACAACAAACGCCGCAAGGCAGCCTGAAACGCATCAGGCCATCAGCTTTCCACAGGAATAATCCCAATCTTCGCTTGCCATTGTTTCGGCGCAATCGCGTGCACCGACTGCCCCTTGCTGTCCACGGCAACGGTAACGGGCATGTCTTTCACTTCAAACTCGTAAACCGCTTCCATGCCCAATTCGGGGAACGCCAGCACTTTGGAAGACTGAATCGCCTTCGCCACCAAATATGCCGCGCCGCCCGTTGCCATCAGGTAAACCGCTTGGTTGTCGGCGATGGCTTTGCAGGTGTCCGCACCGCGTTCCGATTTGCCAATCATGCCGAGCAAGCCTGTTTGCTCCAACATTTGGCGGGTGAATTTATCCATGCGGGTGGAGGTTGTCGGACCAGCAGGGCCCACCACTTCATCGCGCACAGGGTCCACAGGCCCCACATAGTAAATAATGCGGTTTTTGAAATCCACAGGCAGCGGCTCGCCTTTATTCAACATATCAATCAAGCGTTTGTGCGCGGCATCGCGTCCGGTCAGGATTTTGCCGTTGAGCAGCAGCACATCGCCTGTTTTCCAAGTGGCGACTTCTTCTTTGGTGAGCGTGTCCACGTTTACGCGCTTGCCGTTGTCGGGGCTGTATGTGATGTCGGGCCAATCTTCCAAGCTCGGCGCTTGCAAGTGGGCAGGGCCGCTGCCGTCCAGTTCAAATTCCACATGGCGGGTTGCCGCGCAGTTGGGAATCATGGCAACCGGTTTGCCCGCCGCGTGGGTGGGGTAATCCAAGATTTTCACGTCCAACACCGTGGTCAAGCCGCCCAAGCCTTGCGCGCCGATGCCCAGCGCGTTCACTTTTTCGTAGATTTCCAAACGCAGCTGCTCCACCGCGCTCAATTCCGCGCCCGATTTGGCTTTGTCTTGCAATTTGTGGATGTCAATATGCCCCATCAGGCTTTCTTTTGCCATCAGCATCGCTTTTTCGGGCGTGCCGCCGATGCCGATGCCCAAAATACCAGGCGGACACCAGCCCGCGCCCATGGTCGGCACGGTTTTCAACACCCAATCCACAATGCTGTCGGATGGGTTAAGCATCGCCAGCTTGGATTTATTTTCCGAGCCGCCGCCTTTCGCCGCGCAAATCACTTCCACCTTATCGCCCGCCACGATTTCGGTGTGCACCACCGCAGGCGTGTTGTCTTTGGTATTGATGCGCTTGCCCGCAGGGTCTGCCAACACCGATGCGCGCAACACGTTATCGGGGTGGGTATAAGCGCGGCGCACGCCTTCGTTCACCATCTCTTGCACGCTCATGCTGGCATCCCATTGCACATTCATGCCAATTTTTAAAAACACGGTGGCGATGCCCGTGTCTTGGCAAATCGGGCGATGTCCTTCGGCGCACATACGGCTGTTCACCAAAATTTGCGTTATTGCATCTTTGGCGGCGGGGTTTTGCTCTTTTTGCAAGGCTTCGTTGAGCGCATCGATGAAGTCTTTGGGGTGGTAATAGCTAATGAATTGAAACGCATCGGCTATGCTTTGGATAAAGTCTTCTTGTTTGATTGTGGTCATGGTTGGTGTCCTTATAAGGCGATGAGAAAACGGAGACAGCCTGAAAATGTAATTGATTACACGGCGGCTGAAATTTAATTAAATCTTATGTTGCCGAAAATTACAGTTTTTTGCGGGATTTGTCATAGGCAAAACGGGGGGGGTTGACTATTGTCAAAAATGCTTCATTTCTTAAAAATCTAACAAAATTAAACAAATAGCAGCCTGAAAAAATTTTCTCTTTTAAAAATATTAAGATAAGTTAAGCCAGTAGTTAAGAATGTTTACTATTCTTAATATAAAGTCGGAGACTTGGGGTTGGTTTGCGGTTTTGTTGAGAGTTTGTCTCTATTAAATCATTTTTTAATCAATATAGTAAACAAAAATTTTCATAAATAAACAAAATAAAACATGAGTAAATTTATCAGGAAATATTTGTATTTTTACTACATGGGTGGATTACAACTTTGCTGGTAGAATTTCATGCACATATTTAAAACAAACCTTTTGATAACACAGGAACCCAACCATGAGCGAAGAACTCTACACACTGGTGATTGACGGCAAAGAAATCCAAGCGCCCGCCAATTCGTCCATTATCCAAGCGCTTGCCCGCGCAGGCAAAGCGATTACCGCCAACGTGGGCTGCATGGGGCAGGGCGTGTGCGGCTCTTGCCGTTGCTTGGTGCGCAAAGAAGGCGAGCGCAAGGCGGAAACCAAATTGGGCTGCGAAACCAAAATTGAGCCGGGCATGCAAGTGAGCTTTATTGATTACTTCTTGCCGGCTCGTATTCATTATTACGACATGAACAAAGTGGGTGATGGCTGGAACTGGCTGGACGAAGTGGATGAAACCTTCCCCGAAGCCAAAAACTGCCGCCATTGCGGCGGTTGCGACGCGGCCTGCCCCAAGGGCTTGGAAGTGCAAAACGGCGTGGCGCAAGTGGTGTCGGGCGATTTTTCCACCGCGTCCAACACGTTTGACGAATGCGTGATGTGCAACCTGTGCACGCTGGCCTGCCCCGAGCATATCCGCCCCAACCATTTGGGCCTGTTCGCCCGCCGCATGAAAGCCGCGCGCACCTTGCGCCCCGTTGATTTGATGCGCCGTTTGCAAGAAATCGACAACGGCAAGATTAAAGTAGAAATTGATTAAGAAAGGCAGCCTGAAAATGACCCACACCGTAAAAGGCATTGATTACGAAACCGCGTTGGCCAATTTGCGCCGCGCCGAGCCGCAGCTCAACGGCACGCTGCCCGAAAAAGAAGTCCTGCTCAAAACCTTCCACCCCGACTACGCCCCCAGCGCGCACACCACATTGAGCGTGGGCGTGAACGCAGGCGATTCCTGCCATCCCGATTTGGCTAAATTACTGACTGCCCACGCCTTGATTGAAGACTACGATTTGGCAGGCGCGGAAAGTATGCGCACCGATGTGTTGGTCATCGGCGGCGGGGGCGCGGGTGCAGCGGCAGCATTAACCGCAGCGGCAGAAGGTGCCAGCGTGATTATGGCGAACAAGCTGCGCATCGGCGACAGCAATACCGTGATGGCGGAGGGCGGCATTCAGGCTGCCGTAGGCGAGGACGACAGCTTGCAACGCCATTATGACGACACCATCAAAGGCGGGCACATGGCGGGCAAAAAAGAATTGGTTGCCCAAATGGTGAGCGATGCGCCATCGGCAATTCGCTGGTTAATTGGCTTGGGCATGGATTTTGACACCCAAGGCGGCGACCGCAATGGCAAACTGGTGCGCAAAAAAGCAGGTGGCACCACCGCGCAGCGCATCTTGTGCCACCGCGACTTCACAGGCTTGGAGATGATGAAAGTGCTGCGCGAAGCGGTGGAAATTGAACCGCGCATCACCCAGCTAAACCGCCATCCCGCCGTGGAATTGTTGTCCGACAACGAGGGCAACTGCGTGGGCGCGGTGTTGTATGACTTGGAAAAACGCCAACTGGTAACCGTGCACGCCAACGCGGTGATTTTGGCAACAGGCGGCTCGGGGCGTTTGCATTTGCAAGGCTTCGCCACATCCAACCACTACGGCGCAACGGCAGATGGCTTGGTGTTGGCGTATCGCATCGGCGCGAAACTGCGCGACATGGACAGCTTCCAATACCACCCTACAGGCGTTGCCCATCCGCCGCACATGGCAGGCGCGTTGATTTCCGAAGCCACGCGCTCGGCAGGCACCAAACTGGTAAACGGCTTGGGCGAGCGGTTTGTGGATGAATTGCAACCGCGCGATGTGGTGGCGGCGGCGATTTTGCGCGAAGTGCAAGAGGGGCGTGGCGTGGTGCGCGATGGGCAAGTGGGCGTGTTTTTGGATACGCCGCGCATCATCGCCGAGCAGCCCGATATTATGAAACGCTTGGTAACGCTGGGGCACGTTGCCCACAAATGCGGCGTTCACCCCGAAAGCGAGCCGTTAATCATTCACCCCACCTTGCACTACCAAAACGGCGGCATTGAAATCAACGGCGATTGTGAAACCACCGTGAAAGGCTTGTATGCCGCAGGCGAAGTATCGGGCGGCATCCACGGGCGCAACCGCTTAATGGGCAACGCGCTGCTAGACATCATCAGCTTTGGTCGCCGTGCAGGGCGCGCCGCCGCCAAAGCCCCACGCCGCAACAACGTGCGCGGCGGTTTGAAACACGTCCACAATTTCCAACGCGCCTTACAAAAAGCGGGCGTGAAAAGCGAGGTAAAAGCCCCCGTGTTGTATCCCGATTACGGCACATTTGATTGGAAAGAACACGCAGGATTGATTTGCGCGATTGATTGAGAACGCGATAACCCGTTTTCAGGCTGCCTTAATCGCATCGGCAAAGGCAGCCTGAAAACGGAAAACCAAACCGCGCCATCATCCACCGCAAAGGCAGCCTGAAAACCATCGGGCACGCGCCAACACACTTTCAGGCTGCCTCAACCACCCAATTCCCCATACGGAATCAAAATCATGAAAAACGAACTGAACCAAGTATTACTCCACCCCAGCCGCCTCGTCGGCTCCGATTTAAACGCATGGCTCGCTGTAGGCGGCGGCGAAGGTTTGCTCAACGCCCTCACCGCGCCCGATAACATCGCCAAAGTGTTGGAAGACGCAGGGCTATGCGGCATGGGCGGCGCAGGCTTCCCCACCCACCGCAAATGGACAGCCATGGCGGAATCGCCCAGCGAAACAGGCGACCGCTATGTGGTCTGCAACGCCAACGAAGACGAACCGGGCACATTCAAAGACCGCTTCTTGCTGGAACACGCGCCGCATCAAGTGATTGAAGGCGCGCTGATTGCCGCCGTGTACACCCGCGCCAACAACATCATTCTCTACATCAACCCGCATCTCACCGAATCGCTCGCCGCCACGCGCGAAGCCATCGCCCAATGGCAAAAACACGCGCTGTTTCAACGCATTGAAGCGCATCTGGGCAAACCGCTCACCATCAAAGTAACCGAATCATCAGGACGCTACATCGGCGGCGAAGAAACCGCCGTGATTTCATGGCTCAACGGCGGCTTCCCGTTCCCGCAATACAAGCCCCCGTTCCCATTCCAAAAAGGCGTGGCAGGCGAGCCGACCTTGCTCAATAACACCGAAACCTTGGCGCACGTTTCGCACATTCTTCGCAACGGCGCAGAGTGGTATCGCGGCTTAGGGCGCGCCAACGGCGTAGGCACCAAACTGTATTCGCTTTCGGGCGACGTGTTAAATGAAGGCTTATTTGAACTGCCGATGGGCATCACCCTGCGCGAGCTGATTGACAACTACGGCGGCGGCATGCTGGAAGGGCGCACCTTCAAAGCCGTGTTTATGGGCGGGCCATCCAACAACATCCTCACCGCCAAAGATTTGGACGTGCCGTTGGACTTCGTTTCCGCCAAAGAACGCAATTCAGGCTTGGGCACAGGCGCGATGATTGTGGTTTCCGAGGGTACCAGCATCGTGCGCAAAACCGCCGACTACATCCAATTTTTCGCCAACAATTCTTGCGGACAATGCCCGCCCTGCAAAGGCGGTACCTACCAGCTTGCCCGCTTGGTGGAGCGCGTGGACAACGGCACCAGCACCGAAGACGATTTGCACGCGCTGCAAAATCTGGTGAACATCATGCCGGGAGCGGGGCGCTGCGGCTTGATTACCGGCGCGGCAACCGTGGTCGCTAGCTCCATGCGCACTTTCCCGATTGAATACGGCTTACCCGAAAGCAAATAAGCGGCGCAAAGGCAGCCTGAAAACGGATGAATGCCGTTCAGGCTGCCCGAGCCGCTTCCCGCGCCCTATCCATAACGGATGGCACACCGCCCGACACACTTTTCAGGCTGCCCGCAACCAGTCGGGCAGCCTGAAAAACGGTTGCACTGTTAATTTAAGTTATATCAAGGCAAAACGTGTTATTTAAGAGTTAAATCATGTTTGCTAAAATGGCGTTTCAGGCTGCCTAAATCGCCCCGGCAGGCGCAAATCGCGCAGCGGCAGCCTGAAACCGATTAAACCTTTTCTTTCTTAACTCAACTTTCACGAGGTGAAATCATGGGCTTTAAACCAATCCCAGCCGCCATAGCATTAGCCCTAACGCTAATTCTCTGGTTCATCCCCGCGCCCGAAGGCGTCGCGCCCAACGCGTGGCATCTGCTTGCGCTGTTTATCGGCATCATCGCGGGCATCATCGGCAAAGCCATGCCCATCGGCGCGATGGCGATGCTTGCCATGACCATTGTGGCGTTGCTGCAAGTAACCGTGCCCGAGCTGGGCGCAGACGGCAATCCCATCAAAAACCCCGCTGCCCAAGCCGCCAAAGACGCGTTAAGCAGCCTGAACAGCCCGCTGATTTGGATGATTGGTATCGCCATCATGATTTCGCGCAGCCTGCTCAAAACAGGGCTGGGCACGCGCATCGGCTATTTGTTCCTGTCGCTGTTTGGCAAAAGCACCGTGGGCGTGGCATACAGCCTTGCCTTGTGCGACTTGCTGATTGCGCCCGTTACCCCGTCCAACACCGCGCGCGGCGGCGCGATTGTGCACCCCATCATGAAAGCCATCGCCACCAGCTTTGATTCCGACCCTGAAAAAGGCACGCAAAACAAAATCGGGCGCTATCTGGCGTTGGTGAACTACCACGCCAATATTATTTCCTGCTTGATTTTCCTCACCGCCACCGCGCCCAACCCCTTGGTGGTGGACTTGGTTGCCAAAGCCACCGACAGCAAAATCCACCTGTCGTGGGGCACATGGTTTGTCGCCATGGTTGTGCCGGGGATGGTGGCGATGGTGCTGATGCCGATTATTTTGTATTTCCTGTATAAACCCGAAATCACCAGCACGCCCAATGCGCCCGAAATGGCACGCGCCAAGCTAAAAGAAATGGGGCCGATGAGCAGAAACGAAAAAATCACGCTGGGCGTGTTTGCTGTGTTGCTCGTGTTGTGGGCAGGCCTGCTTGCACCGCTTGGCATCAAAGTGGATGCCACCACCACCACCTTCCTCGGCATCTCCCTGCTGTTGCTCACCGGCGTTTTGACATGGGACGACGTGCTGAAAGAAAAAGGCGCGTGGGACACCATCGTGTGGTTCGCCGCCTTGGTGATGATGGCAACTTTCCTCAACAAATTGGGCTTGATTAAATGGTTCTCCGACCTGATGGGGCAACAAATTCAAGGCATGGGTTTAAGCTGGGTAGTCGGCTGCGCCTTGCTGGCTTTGGTGTACATCTATTCGCACTATATGTTTGCCAGCGGCACGGCACACGTTACCGCCATGCTCGGCGCGTTCTACGCCGTGGGCTTGCATCTGGGCGCGCCGCCGATGCTGTTTGCGTTGGTGCTCGCCGCCAGCACCGGCATTATGATGTCGCTCACCCACTACGCATCAGGCTCGTCGCCCGTTATCTACAACTCGGGCTACACCACCATGGGCGAATGGTGGATTGCGGGCTTTGTGATGAGCGCGGTGGAAATCCTGATTTTCTGCACTATCGGCATCACATGGTGGAAAATGTTGGGCTACTGGTGATGATGCGTTTTAGCTAAGCTGAACTTCGTTTCAGGCTGCTTTGGGGATGAGGCAGCCTGAAACCTTTGCAAAACCGTAGGTCGTCGGGCATTTCTGCCCGACGTTTTCATTTGTGGCGGATTTAAGACAGGGGCTTAGGAAGCAAGAACACTAAAATTGGTGGCAATCTTCTGAAATGAAATCAAAAAAATATCAAAAGTTCAGCAAAATTTCCGAGCCGCAATTCCGCCAAAGCCCACGGCTGTTTGCTTTGGATTTGACCGCCTCCGATACCGCCGGATTAACCGGCATCAGCCTCAGAAGTACCAACACCCTATATCTGAAATTACGGCAGCCTGAAAATCCATTTGAATCCCCACCGCAGCAAGCAAGCCTGTTTTAACGCTTGGCTTCGCCCGCAGCGTGCCAATGCTTTTAGTTTTTCAGCCCGTTTGGCTGCCCAAACAGCTCCAATCCGCTTGTTTAACCGCCGGGTTTTGCCCGCAAAAGGCAGCCTGAAATCCCACGCTTGGCATAACCCGCTATAATGCGCCCTTTTCCCATTCAGGCAGCCTGAAAACCATGTTTACCCTCCAACACAACCACCCGCTGATTAACCGCACCACCTTCGCCCTGCCCGCCACCGCCGCGCATTACGTTGAGCTTACCGACAGCGCCGATTTGCCCGCCCTGTGCCAACTGCCCGAATACGACCGCCAAACCGTTTGCTGGCTCGGCGGCGGCAGCAACACCCTGTTCACGCGTGATTATCCCGCGCTGGTGGTACACATCGCCACGCGCGGCATCCGCGAAACCCATCGCGCGGGCGGCATCGTGCACATGGAAGCGCAAGCGGGCGAAATCCTGCACGACTTCATCCAGCACACGCTCGCGCTCGGGCTGAGCGGGCTGGAAAATTTAAGCCTCATCCCCGGCACAGTGGGCGCGTGTCCCGTACAAAACGTGGGCGCGTATGGTGCGGAAGTGAAAGACCGCATCGTTTCCGTGCAATGCTTTGATTTGGAAACGCAAAACTTCATCACGCTATCCAACGCCCAATGCCAATTTGGCTACCGCGAAAGCCTGTTCAAACAACAAGGCAAACGCCGCTACGTCATCACCGCCGTAACCTTCGCGCTAGACGAAACGTTCACGCCCAAAATCGGCTACGGCGAGCTTGCCGCCACGCTTGCCGAACAATACGGCAGCCAAGCCCCCACCGCGCAGCAAGTCGCCCAAGCCATCATTCGAATCCGCCGCAGTAAGCTGCCCGACCCCGCCGAAGCGGGCAACGCTGGCAGTTTCTACAAAAACCCCGTTATCACCGCCGAACACGCCGCGCGCATCCAGCAGCAATACCCCGCCATGCCCAGCTATCCGCAAGCAGACGGCAGCCTGAAACTCGCCGCAGGCTGGCTGATTGACCAATGCGGCTTAAAAGGCAAACAAATCGGCGGCGCAGCCGTGCACGACAAGCAAGCCCTTGTGTTGGTGAACAAAAACCACGCCAGCGCGCAGGACGTGCAGGATTTGTCGGATTATGTGCGCCAAGCCGTGTGGGAAAAATTCCACATCCACCTGGAACCCGAGCCCAACCTTGAACCGCATTGGGATGAACAGCCTGTTCAACATCCCTGCGCGGGAGATTCCAACAGCTAAGGCAGCCTGAAAACAGGGCAGGGCGGGCAAGGCAGATGCCCGCCGGCAAAGGCAGCCTGAAACGCCATTGTCCATTTTGTCTTTGCATTTTCAGGCTGCCCAAAATCTTATACAATCTCGCTTTTCCTTTTATGAACAAACGATTAACGAATGCAACATGAGTAAAGAACCCCGCACCAGCACCTACACCAAAATCATTGATGCCAGCCTGATGCTGTTCAACGAACACGGCGAGCGCAACATCAGCACCAACCATATTTCCAGCCACCTCAACATTAGCCCAGGCAATCTCTATTATCACTTTGCCAACAAAGACGAAATCATCGTGCAAATTTTCAAACGCTATCGCCAAGAGCTGCTGGACTATCTGGGCAAAACCGAGCTGCCCGATGGCATTGAAGGCACGGTGGTGTATATGAAAGGGCTGTATAACATCTTGTGGGATTACCGCTTTTTGTTTAGCGATGTGAACGCGCTCTTGAACCGCAGCAAAACGCTGCTGGGCGAGCATAACCAGTTCACGCAAAACCAATTTGCCCCGCTGGCAACCAAGCTGTTTGGCATGCTGCGCGACAAAGGGCTGATTCACATCGACGACCGTGGCGTGAAAGATTTAACCGTGAATATGTGGCTGGTGGGCAAATATTGGTTTGACTTCGACGGCTCAATCAACGGACGCGATTCGCTGCGTGCCGAAGAAGTGAAAGCGCGCGGCGTGTATCGCACATTGAGCCTGCTGCGCCCGCATATTGAGCCGAATCTGGTTGCTGAGTTTGATGCGCTGATGGATAGATTGGTGGGCGATGAAGCGGCGTGATGTGGTATTGCTGAGCGCAGAGTGAAATAAAGGCAGCCTGAAAAGCGTGGTTTGGCTTTTCAGGCTGCCTTTGTGTGTGGAGATTGCGTATTTATGCTCGATTTTTGTGAATGGGGCTTGGGTGAACATGGGCAGGTGTTCGACCAGCCAGATTTCGTCTTCGGTGTCGGGCGTGCGCGCGGCGTTGAAGGTTTTCATGGCTTCAAAGGTGGGGGCGTAGTCGGCTCTGCCTAGTTTTTTGATGTTCATGGGGTTTCCTTTGGAGGAGTGCAGGCTGCTTTTTGCGTTTCAGGCTGCCTAATCGGCACGGCGCAGCTGGCTTTTGTGGATATAGCCGGAAATAAGTTTGTTGTTGCCGTATTCGTTTTTTTCGGTATAGGCACCCTGATTGGTGTAATACAGCCAGTCGCCCCTGTTCAATTTCGGAATAATCTGCGCGCGCGTGCCGTTGGGCAGAGTGGTGAGGATTTCGGACTGCCCTGTAATCGGCTGACCTTGATCCATTTCGTTGTGGCGGACATTGGCCGAGCCGTCGGGGCTGGCAACGATGTAGTTCTGCACGATATAGCCCTGACTTTGGTGGACGTAGCCCGTGCGGCCGCCGTTTAGTTGGATACGCAACCATTTGCCCTGCCTGCCGAGGATTTTGTGCTGCGTGCTACGGTAATCCAGCTCGGTGAGGATTTTGCTGTGCGTGTCGGGTGCGGCACGGACGTTGGCGCTGCCGTCGCATTCGATATCTGGTAGGAAATAGTCGGCAGCTTGGGCGGGCAGCATGGCGGCGGCAAGCATGAGGGGGAAGAGGAGTTTTTTCATGGTGGGGTTTCCTTTGGGGATGGATTAGGTTTCAGCCTGAAAACCCTATCCCCGTTTTCAGGCTGCCTTTCGCTTTGGCGTGTATTTCTATTTTCAGGCTGCCTTAGACTGCGCCGCCACCCAATCTTCAATGCGTTTTAACAACGCCTGTTCCGACAGCCCCATTTTATCCATCAGCAACGCCGTGTCGCCGTGTTCGGTAACGATGTCGGGGATGCCGCACAGCAGCGTGGGTTTGAGGCAGCCTGAAAACGCCAAACTTTCCAGCACCGCGCTGCCCGCGCCGCCTTGCGTGGTGTTTTCTTCCAAGCAAACCAGATAATCATGCGTTTGCGCCAATTCTTGCAGCAAATCGCCGTCTATCGGTTTCACAAAGCGCATATCGGCAACGGTGGCGTTTAATTGCTCGGCGATGCCCAGCGCGGGTTGCACCATGCTGCCAAAGGCAATCAACGCGATGCGTTGCCCTTGGCGGCGCAAAATGCCTTTGCCCACGGGCACGGTCGCCAAATCGCGCACCACGTTCACGCCGATGCCTGTGCCGCGTGGATAGCGCACGGCGGCGGGCTGGTTGAGTGCGTAGCAGGTGGAGAGCAGCAGGCGGCATTCTTGCTCGTCGCTGGGGGCGGCAATCACCATATTGGGCACGCAGCGCAGATAGCTTAAATCGTACACGCCTGCGTGGGTGGGACCGTCTGCGCCTACGATGCCCGCGCGGTCAATGGCGAACAGCACGGGCAGGTTTTGCAGCGCCACGTCGTGCAGCAATTGGTCGTAGGCGCGTTGCAAAAAGGTGGAATAAATCGCCACCACGGGTTTGGCTTCGGCGCACGCTAAGCCTGCGGCAAAGGTTACGGCGTGCTGCTCGGCGATGCCGACATCAAAGCAGCGGTTGGGGAATTGCTGGGCAAAGGCCACCAAGCCGCTGCCTTCTATCATGGCGGGGGTGATGGCAATCAGCCGTTCATCGGCTTGGGCTTGGTCGGCAAGCCAATCGGCAAAGACTTCGGTGTAGGTGGGCGCGGGGGCGGCTTGGGCTGCGCTGGCTTCGGTTTTCAGGCTGCCTGAATCGGGATTGGCGGCAGCGGGGGCTTTGCCCACGGCGTGGTATTTCACGGGGTTGTTTTCGGCGAGCTTGTAGCCATTGCCTTTTTTGGTGATGACGTGCAATAGCTGCGGGCCTTTTTTGCCGCGCAATTCGCGCAACACTTGCACTAATTGGGCGATGTTGTGCCCATCCACCGCGCCTGTGTATTCAAAGCCAAAGTTTTCAAACAAGCCGAGACTTTGTTGCACGTGTTCGCTTTCGCTGGCGAAGGTTTTGATGGTTTGTTCGGCTTTTTCGGCGATTTCTTTCACGGCGGGCAGCTTGTCTAACACTTTTGCCGATTGGGTTTTGATTTCGTGCAACACGCCGCGCATATCGCGCATCACATGGCGGGCAAGATGCTTGGGCAACGCGCCCACGTTGGGCGAGATGGACATTTCGTTGTCGTTCAAAATCACCAGCAGGTTGACATCGCTCATGTCGCCCGCGTTGTTCAAGGCTTCAAACGCTTGCCCTGCGGTCATCGCGCCATCGCCAATAATGGCGACGCTGCGGGCATCGCTGCCGTGCAGTTTGTCGGCAACCGCCATGCCCAACGCCGCGCCGATGGAGGTGGACGAATGCCCCACGCCGAACACGTCGTATTCGCTTTCGCAGCGTTTGGGAAAGCCTGCCAAGCCTTGGTATTGGCGCATGGTGTCCATGCGGTCTTTACGCCCCGTGAGGATTTTGTGGGGATAGGTTTGATGCCCCACGTCCCACACCAAGTGGTCGTGCGGGGCGTTGTAAACATAATGCAGGGCGAGGGTAAGCTCCACCGCGCCGAGGTTGCTGGCGAAATGCCCGCCTGTTTTTTGGATGCTGTCTAGCAGCAGTTCGCGGATTTCTTGGGCGACTTGGGGCAGTTGGTTTTCGCTCAGTTGTTTGAGGTCGTTGGGGTTTTGGATGGAGGAGAGAAGTGGGGTGTTCATGATGGATGGACGGGGTTAGTGTTGTGGGTTGGCGAGGCGCAGCAGCTGGATGGCGAGTGCCAAGCCAATCAGGCTGCATAACAGGTAAACAAGATAGGAGATGCCGTTCCATGTGCCGACGTGTCCGCCGATGATGTTGTGCAGCCAGTTGGTTTGATTGGCGCGCAGGGCGGCGACCACGGGGGTGATGAGCCATTCGTTGATGGCGGTGAACACAAGCAGCGTGCCTGCCCAAAAGGGCGTGCGGGATTTGTGATACGCCATGCGGTTGTCGCTGCGGGCGGTGAAGTAAACGATGAGCCAAACGGCAAGGGTGAATAGGTTGGCGATGTGAAAGAGGCTGCCTGAAAGTGTGTCGGCTAGGGCTTTGCCGCTGTCTGAGGTGTTGAGGTGGTTGGAAACAAGGGGGGCAACCACGCAACCGACGCTAAGGTGAAATCCGAGCCAAAGGCTGATGAGTAGGGCTGTGATGCGGCGCATAGGCTTGTCCTTTGCTGGTTGGGAAAGGGCATATCATAGCGGAATTTGTCGGGATAGGCGGGTAAATTTTGAATACAGATTCTAAGGCAGCCTGAAAAAGGGGTGGGATTTCAGGCTGCCTCACAACCCGCCATACGAATGCAGCCCCGACAAGAACATATTCACGCCCACAAAAGCAAACGCAGTAATAAACAGCCCAATAATCGCCCACCAAGCCAGCACTTTGCCGCGCCAGCCCGCTACCAGCCGCATATGCAGCCAAATGGCATAGTTCAGCCATACGATAAACGCCCATGTTTCTTTCGGATCCCAGCTCCAATAACGCCCCCAAGCGTCGGCTGCCCACAGCGCGCCAAGAATGGTGGCGATGGTGAAAAACAGAAAGCCCACGGCAATGGCTTTATACATGGCTTCTTCAATTTGCGCCGCATCGGGCAAAAATTTGCTGCCGCGCAGGGCGATGAGTTCCGCCGCGCCAAACGCCGCCGCCATGCAAAATGCGCCGTAGCCGATAAAGTTGGCGGGAACGTGGATTTTCATCCACCAAGATTGCAGCGCGGGAATCAGCGGTTGGATTTCGTGCGCGCCGCGCGATAGGCTGTACCACAGCGTGAAGCCCACCAAGCCGCAGAGCAGGGCGTAGATAAACACGCCCAGTTTTTGCATGGCGAATTTGCGCTCGTAATACAGATACATCAAGCCTGTAATCACCATAAACAGGATGAACACTTCGTAGAGATTGGACACGGGGATATGCCCTGCGTCGGGGCGCAGCAAATAGCTTTCGTGCCAGCGCACCAGCAGCCCCACAAAGCCCATAAAGGCGGCTGCCCATGCCAAATCGCTGGCGATTTTGAGCAACACATTGCTGCTGATGGGCGTTTCAGGCTGCCTTTTTTGTTGCCGCCATGCGGTGAGCGTGCCGACAAGGTAGGCGGCAAAGGCGAACGCGGTTAGGGCGCATTGCCACATAATCGCGGATTGGCTGCTTAACAGATAGCGCAGGAAAAATTTGCCGCTTTGCTCGTGTCCATTGGCGATGTTGCCGTTATACAGCCCCACGGCGGCGTAGCCTGCCAACACGCTGCCGATGATGAACCAGCGCATCGGTTTGAAAAACCAGCCCAAGCTCGTGGCAATCAGCGCGCTTGCCCACAGGATAACGGTTTCGTAAAGGTCCATGTGGTGCGGCAGTTTGATTTGGATAAGCGCGCCAATGGCGATGATGCACGCGGCAAACAGCCAGTCGGCTAGGTTGAGGGTTTTGAGCAGCGATTTTTCGCGCAGCAGTTCGTGTTGGGGGATGGGTTGAGTGGTCATGGTTTGTGTGGTTTTGGGGTTAAACGGAGGGCAGCCTGAAAATGGGTTGGAGGGGGTTTTGCCGAAACGTATTTTTTGTTTTCAGGCTGCCTATGGGTTTGTTAAACGGTGTTTTCGGCGCGGTTTTTGTTTGTGTGTTCTAGGGGGCGCATTGGTTAAACAAGCCGCTTAAAGGCAGCCTGAAAACGGATGGATTACCGCGCACGCAGCATTCGGATGCCCACATACAATATGGCAGTAGATAGAGTCATAAACACCAACGATGATGTAGGGGGTTGTTGCCAAATGCGGAACAAGCCGCCAAGAATAAATACGCTGCCAATCAAAATTGCCAACACGGCAACTACAATGCGCCAGATTCTGCCGAACCACGATAACCGATGCAGCGGCGTAAATTGCGGTGGCAACGCCCAATCCACATATAACAAGGACAAAAATCCCGACGCACCCATAAGCAAAATTCGTAGAATGTTTATTTTGTTTACGTTTGCGTTGGTTTGCGCGTCAAACCATACTCTTACTGCCATCCAAAGCATGAAGCTCAAATAGATAACGGCGATAACAATGGCATCTTTGGTGGGTTTGCGTGGCATAGCTGTTTTTCCTTCTATCAGAGGCAGCCTGAAAACGAGATTTGCCGTTTCAGGCTGCCTTTCGCGCGTTATTCACTCTCGTGATGCAATTCTTCCGCCACCGCCAGCACCGCGCTCAATATGCTTTCGCCCAAGCGCAGCGAGCGTTGCCCATTCCAGCCAAAATCATCATCGGGCAGGTTGTCGTTGTCTTTAAACGGCATTTCCAGCGTGTACGCCAAGCAGCCGAAGGTGTTGCCCACATAGTTGGTGGCAAGGGTTAAATTGGCTTCGCCGAAATGGTCTTTCTCGTAGCCGTGCACGGTTTGGAAATCGGGTGAGGCAGCCTGAAAAGCCGTTTTAAACAACGTTTCCAGCGCGGCGATGCGGCTGGTGTAGTTCGGCACGCCTTCCGTTCCCGCCACAAAAATATAAGGGATGCTTTCATCGCCGTGAATATCCAAAAACACATCCACGCCCGTTTCGTGCATTTTCTCGCGCACAAAAAACACTTCGGGGCTGCGCGCCACGCTGGGGTTTTGCCATTCGCGGTTCAGGTTCGCGCCCGCTGCGTTGGTGCGCAAATTGCCTAACGCCGCGCCATCGGGGTTCATATTTGGCACAATATAGAACGTGGCTTTGTCTAACAATTTGCGCGCCGTTGGGTCTTGGTGGTCCAGCAGGCGCGACAAAAAGCCTTCCATAAACCATTCTGCCATCGTTTCGCCGGGGTGCTGCCGCGCGATTACCCAAATTTTCAAATCGCTGTCCACTTGGTTGCCAATGGTTAAAAGATTGAGGTCGCGCCCTTGCACCGTGCTGCCCAAGTCTTCAATTTGGCATAAGCCGCTGCCTTGCGCTTCGCCCAGCAGGTTCAGATGCTGCTCGCTGGAATAAGGTTCAAAGTAGGCGTAATAAATGCTGTTGGCAAGCGGGGTGTGGTTGATGATGAGTTCGCCGTTTTCGTATTGCGTGGGCACGCGGAACCAGTTTTGGCGGTCATACGAGGCAACGGCTTGGTAGCCGTCCCAGCCTTCGGGGTAGGCGGCATCGGCGGCGTTTTCAAAGTGCATCACGCAGTGGGTGTACGCCGCGCCTTGCAGGCGGAAATAAAACCATTGTTTGAAGTCGGCGGCGGTGTCGGGGCGCAAAGCCAAGCGGATGTGCGACGGGTCGGACAGGTCGGTTACGATGATGCTGCCTGCGTCAAAATGGGCGGAGATTTTCATGGCGTTCACTCGTGGGCGGTTGTTTGAAACAAAAATGAAAATGGAAACGGGCGCGATTATACGATTATTTGGACGGCATACGGGAAATGATGGGCGGATTTGTTGAGGCAAATAAACGGCGTTGAAAAATATTTTGAATAAAAACAAGGCGGGTTGGATGGATTATGGTTTTGCTGCTTGACTGTGTGTGTGCCTGTTTCTATAATGCGCATCTTTCAGTCGGGGCGTAGCGCAGCCCGGTTAGCGCATCTGCTTTGGGAGCAGAGGGTCGTGAGTTCGAATCCCACCGCCCCGACCATTATTTAGTCCGATAGTTTTATGTGCCCGTAGCTCAACTGGATAGAGCACCGACCTTCTAAGTCGGGGGTTACAGGTTCGATTCCTGTCGGGCGCGTTCATTTTGTTCATCATTGTTCTCCTAGTGGTGGCTGTAGCTCAGTTGGTAGAGCCCCGGATTGTGATTCCGGTTGTCGTGGGTTCGAGCCCCATCAGCCACCCCATTATCTTAGACCGCATTGTTTGATGCGGTTTTTTTGTATTTGTCGTTTCAGGCTGCCTCAAAGGATAGATTTATGCTCACATCGCGCCATTGTGATTTGTTTAACCGCCCTTTTTTCCAATTTGCGCAGTTGAAAAAATACGCGCCCGAAACTATCCCGCAGCTGAAAGCGGACTACAAGGCGGCGTGGCAGGATTGGCAAAGCGTAATCGGGCAGGTGGCACAGCGGCTGGCACGGGATAATCCGCAGTTTGCGCCGCCGCATATTGAGCGTTGGTGCAACGGCTGGCAGGTGCGGGCGCATTTTTTTGCGTTTTTTAAATACGCCAAACACGCCAACGATGCGGCGATTTTGTCTATTTTGTTGAATCGCCGCCGCTTGACTGTGTCGCTGGATTGGCATTGCTACAAGGCAGACCGCTCCACGATTGCGCTGCCGCAATACAACCAATGGCTGGCGGGTTTGGATGCGGACGCGTTTGGCGAATTTGATGTGTGGCACGGCAGCGAGGATGAGTATGCGGATTATGCGCCGCTCAATAGGCAGCCTGAAAATGCGTTGGCGCTACGCGATGCGGATGATTTTTTCTGTATTGGCAAGCACGTTGAGCGCGATGATTTGGACGGCGTGGATAGTGTGGCTTGGATTGTGGCGCAGGTGCAGGCGTTGTTGCCGTTGTATGAGCGATGTTTTGAATAAGCGATTTCAGGCTGCCTTGTGGGTTAGGGCAGCCTGAAACTTAAAATGGAACGGCGATGGCTTGTCGCCGAAGGGTGTATTCAATAGGGTTTGACTGTTTGACAAGCTGTCGGCGAGCCGCCGACGTTCCATTGAGTGCAGCCTGAAACGCGCTTTGCTCATTTTCAGGCTGCCTCAATCCGCAATGTTGAGGCAGCCTGAAACACAAAAAGCGTTATAATCCAACCCATTATTCACACCAACATCCAGGAATAAACCATGCCGCAATCTGCTCACATTCTTTGCCGCGAACTGTCGCTGTTGGCGTTTAACCGCCGCGTGTTGGCGCAAGCGCAAGACCCGCGCGTGCCGCTGTTGGAACGACTGCGCTTTTTGTGCATCGTGTCGTCCAATCTGGACGAATTTTTTGAAGTGCGCATGGCGTATTTGCGCCGTGAACAACGCGCCAACCCCACGCAAGTGTTCCAATCGGGACAAACGCCCAGCGAAACCATCACGCTGGTGGCGCAAGAAGCGCACAAGATTATTGAAGAGCAATATCAAATATTTAACCAAGAATTGCTGCCCGCGCTTGCCGAGGAAAATATTGTGTTTTACCGCCGCAAGCAGTGGACAAGCGCGCAGCGCGAATGGATTGAAGATTATTTCAACCGCGAGCTGCTGCCGATTCTCACGCCGATTGGCTTGGATGCCTCGCATCCGTTTCCGCGTCCGCTGAATAAATCGTTGAATTTTGTGGTGGAATTGGATGGCAAAGATGCGTTTGGACGCGCTTCGGGCATGGCAATCGTGCAAGCGCCGCGCATTTTGCCGCGTGCGATTCGGCTGCCTGAAAATATTTGCGAAGGCAAAGACGGCTTTGTGTTTTTGTCGTCCATTGTGCATGAGTATGTGTACAAGCTGTTTCGCGGCATGACGGTGAAAGGCTGCCATCAATTTCGCCTAACGCGCGATAGCGATTTGACGGTGGAAAACGATGATTTGAGCAACCTGCGCACGGCGGTGCAAAATGAATTGCGCGACCGCGATTTTGGCGACGGAGTGCGGCTGGAAATTGCCGACCAATGTCCTGATTATATTAGCCAATTTTTGCTGGAACAGTTTAAGCTCACGCGCAATGAGTTGTATCAAGTGGAAGGTCCTGTGAATTTGGTGCGGCTGATGTCGGTGCCCGATATGGTGAACCGTCCCGATTTGAAATTCGCGCCGTTCACGCCGCAATATCCGCGCGCGTTGCGCAAATCGGCATCGCTGTTGGACGAAATCGCTAAGGGCGATATTTTGCTGCACCATCCGTATCAATCGTTTGATCCGATTGTGAAATTTATCAACGATGCCACGCGCGATCCTGATGTGGTGGCGATTAAGATGACGATTTACCGCACGGGTAGCCATTCCGAGCTGGCGCGCGCTTTGATGGCGGCGGCGCTGGCGGGCAAGCAAGTTACCGTGGTGGTGGAATTGATGGCGCGTTTTGACGAAGCGAATAATGTGTCGTGGGCAACCAAGCTGGAAGACGCGGGCGCGCACGTGGTTTATGGCGTGTTTGGCTACAAGGTGCACGCCAAAATGGCGTTGGTGATTCGCCGCGAACAAGGCAGCCTGAAAACCTATGCGCATCTGGGCACGGGCAATTATCACCAAGGCACATCGCGCATCTACACCGATTTCGGCTTGCTCACCGCCAACACGGCGATAACGCGCGACATCAACACGCTATTTATGGAAATCACCGGCTTGGGGCAGGCGAACAAGCTGAAAAAAATCTACCAAAGCCCGTTCACGCTGCACAAAATGATTATGGACAGCATCGCGCGCGAAACCGAAAACGCGAAAAACGGCAAGCCTGCGCGGATTATCGCCAAGCTCAATTCGCTGATTGAGCCGCAAGTGATAGAGGCGTTGTATGCCGCCAGCGCGGCGGGGGTGCAGATTGATTTGATTGTGCGTGGCATGTGCGCTTTGCGCCCACAAGTGGCGGGGCTGTCGGAAAACATCCGCGTGCGCTCCATTATTGGGCGGCTGCTGGAACACGCGCGGGTTTATTATTTTTACAACGATGGCGCGGAAAACGTGTTTATTTCCAGCGCGGATTGGATGGGGCGCAATTTTTTCAGCCGCATTGAAACCTGCACGCCGATTGAATCGCCCGCGCTCAAACAGCGCGTGATAGAAGAGGGCTTACTGCTGGCGTTGCGCGACAACGTGAAGGCTTGGCAGATGCACGGCGACGGCAGCTACACGCGGATTGTGGCGGACGGCGACGAGGTGGGCATTCAAGAAACGCTGTTGGCGCGATATACGGAATGATTTTCAGGCTGCCTTTGAATGCTGTTATGAGGCAGCCTGAAATTTAAAATGGCGCGACGATGGCTTGTCGCCAAACATAATTTTGCTGATTAAAGATATGTCGGCGAGCCGTCGCCGCGCCATCGGTTGCAGGTTTTGCGCCGTTTCAGGCTGCCTCTTTATCTCGCCATCAGGCAGCCTGAAAACAGGTTTTCAAATCGGGCAAACACGCATCATTCAATAAATTCCGCTTTTCAGGCTGCCTCTCCCCAGCCATCAATCGCGTATAATCGCGCTTCCCCTCCACATCATCAGAAAAGGAAAAACATGGATACCTTAGAGCTGCTCACCACCCGCCGTTCCAACAAAAGCCTGCGCGCGCCCGCACCCGACGAATTGCAACTGGACAGCATTTTGCAAGCCGCCAGCCAAGTGCCCGACCACGGCAACCTCACCCCTTGGCGGTTTATCGTTATCCAAAGCGAGGCGGGCAAACAGCGTTTTCAGGCTGCCTTACGCGAAACCGCGATTACGCTCAACATGGGCGAAAAAACGCTGGAAAAAGCCGAGCGCGTGGGCAAATTTGCCCCGCTGGTGATTGCCGTGATTGCCAGCCCAAAAGAAGGCAAGCCCGAATGGGAGCAGCAGATGAGTGCCGCCTGCGCCGCCTATGCCATCCAGCTCGCTTCGCAAGCGCAAGGCTTTGATAATGTTTGGATAACAGGCTTGTGGGTGAACTCGCCCGTGTTGCAACGCGAATTTGAATGCAGCGAGCAAGAAAAAATCATCGGCTTGATTATGATTGGCACGGCGGATAAACCCAACTGCGCCGAGCCGAAAAACACCGATGTGGAAGCGTTTACCACGCATTGGTAACCCCGTTTCAGGCTGCTTCAATAGAGCAGGGTAGGGCAGCCTGAAAGCTATTTTATTTTTTGTAAACAAGGAGATGTTATGGAAAACCCTAACCAACCCAACCTGGATAAGCAGCCTGAAAACTAACCCAGCGGCGCACAAGAAGCCTTGCAGCAAGCCGAGCAAACCTTGCGCGATGCCACCCAATCGCAGCCTTACACAGGCAGCAGCGACATCAGCCAAGACGATAAAAACGTTGCCATGCTGGCGCATTTGCTGGCTCCCTTTTTCGGTTTTATCCCGCCGCTGATTTTTTGGCTGATGAATAAAGACAAAGCAGGCAAGGATTTTGTGTGCGACCAAGCCAAAGAAGCGTTGAATTTCCAAATTACCGTGATTCTGGCGGTGTTTGTGTCGTGCTTGTTGATGATTGTGCTGATTGGCATTTTGCTGTTTTGGTTGGTATTGGCTGCCAATTTTGTGTTGTGCATTATTGCCGCCGTTGCTGCCAGCAAAGGCACGGCGTACCGCTATCCGTTTGCGCTGCGCTTGGTTAAGTAGAAAGAACCTGTATTCACGCCAAAGGCAGCCTGAAAAGCGAAATTGGGCTTTTCAGGCTGCCTTATTGTTTACACAATGGGCGGCAAAACCCTTTACAAAAATTCCCCAAAATAACTACCCCGTCCATCCGCCATAACCACTATAATCCTAACAAAACCTTACACATCAAAACGAAAGCTAGCCATGCCGCTCACGCCCATCGCCGAACTGCAAACCATCATCCAAACCCACATCGCCAACCGCCCGCTGGCTCTTGATAGCCAAACCTTGCCGCTTGCCCAAGCCGCAGGGCGCGTGTTGGCGCAAGACATTGTCGCCCCGCTGGCTATCCCCGGCAGCAACGTTTCCGCCATGGATGGCTACGCGCTTGCCCAAGCCACGCCCGCGCACAGCCGTTTAACCATTGTGGGCGAATCCGCTGCGGGTAGCCCATTTACAGGTAGCCTGAAAGCGGGCGAGTGCATCCGCATCATGACGGGCGCAACCGTGCCCGCTTGTTGCAGCACCGTGGTGATTCAAGAAAACGTAATCCGCGAGGGCGATTGCATTGTGTTGCAGCAAGACGCGCCCGCCGCCGCCAACATCCGCTATGCAGGCGAGGAAATCCAAGCGGGGCAAACCGTGTTGAGCGCGGGGCGTATTTTGCGCCACGCCGATGTGATGCTGCTTGCCGCGCAAGGCATCGGCAGCGTTGCCGTGCAGCGCAAATTGCGCGTTGCCATCTTGTCCACAGGCAACGAGCTTGCCGAAGCGGGCAGCCCCATCGCCGCGCACCAAATCTACGACAGCAACCGCCCTATGCTGTGCAGCAAACTGCGCGATTGCCCCGCCGACATCGTGGATTTGGGCAAACTGCCCGACAGCCTAGCTGCCACCGTGCAAATGTTGCACCAAGCCGCCGCAGACAGCGATGTGGTCATTACATCGGGCGGCGTATCCGTGGGCGATTATGATTATTTGCGCCAAGCCGTTGCCCAAGTGGGCACGATTCATCACTACAAAGTCGCCATGAAACCGGGCAAACCCTTTGTGTTCGGGCAACTGGGCAGCGCGTGGTATTTTGGTTTGCCGGGCAACCCCGTTTCGGGCTTTGTCGGCTTTGATTTGTTTATCCGCGCCGCGCTGTGGCAGATTGCAGGCGCAACGCCGATTCCGCAGCCCTTGCGTTTTCAGGCTGCCTTAACCCGCAGCGTGAAAAAAGCCGCAGGGCGCGCCGACATCCAACGCGCCATCATCAGCCAAAACAGCGACGGCACATGGCAAGCCACACCCACGGGTAAACAAGATTCCCACCGCATCCTCGGCGTAAGCCAAGCCAATGCCTACATCATCCTGCCGCAAGAGAGCGGCGATTTGGCGGCGGGGGAAATGGTTACCGTGCAGCCGTTGCATGAAGCGTTTTTGTGATGCGGCAAGCACGCGGTTATCGCCGTTTCAGGCTGCCTCAGTAGGCAAGCATAGGCAGCCTGAAAAACCATCTACCCCACCATCCACAACCACCCCAAAGGCAGCCTGAAACACCATCCAAAAAACCACCAACAGGCAGCCTGAAAACCACACACCCAAGGCACACACCATGACCACCCTAATAGACCCCCACAACCGCCAGCTCACTTACCTGCGCCTCTCCGTAACCGACCTCTGCAACTACCGATGCAGCTACTGCCTGCCCAACGGCTACCAAGGCAAAGCCAAGCCCGACGAGCTTACCCTGCCCGAAATCCAAACCATCGCCGCCGCCTTCGCCCAAAGCGGCACGCGCAAAGTGCGCCTCACAGGCGGCGAAGCCACGCTGCGCGCCGACTTGCCCGACATCATTGCCACCCTAAACGCCCAACCCCAAATCCAACATATCGCCCTCACCACCAACGGGCATCAACTCGGCAAAAAATTCCCCGTTTACCGCCAAGCAGGGCTCACCAAACTCAACATCAGCCTAGACAGCTTCAACCCACAAACCTTCCACAAAATCACCGGCAAAGACCAAAGCCAAACCATCCTGCGCGACATAGAAACCATCCTCAACACAGGCTTTACCAGCATCAAAATCAACACCCTGCTGCTGCGCGAACACGCCCAAGAAACCCTGCACGACGCGCTGGATTACATCCGCACCCGCCCCATCGCCCTGCGCTTTATAGAACTCATGCAAACAGGCGACAACAGCGCCTACTTCCAGCAACACCACCAAAACGCCGCGCAACTGGAACAAAACCTCATCGCCCAAGGCTGGCAACTGCAACCGCGCCAGCCCCACGCCGGTCCCGCCCGCGAATACAGCCACCCCGATTATGTAGGCAACATCGGCATCATTGCCCCATACAGCCAAGATTTTTGCAACAGCTGCAACCGCCTGCGCATCACCGCCCAAGGCAAAATGCACCTTTGCCTATTTGGCAGCGTCGCCCACGATTTGCGCCCCTATCTCAACGACGTAGGCAGCCTGAAAAACCAAATCGACCAGCTTGTCCAACAAAAGCCCGAACACCACTACCTACACAACAAAAAAGTCGGGCTGATTACCAACCTGTCCATGACAGGCGGTTGAATCATCATTTTTCAGGCTGCCCCAACCACACAGAACATAAGCCGTTTTCATGGCGTTGCGCCGCCATACCCACGCCCAGCAGCCCAACCGTTCGCGCCTTAAAAAACAAGTGCGCAACCCCAAGCCATTTTAGCTCCGCTGAACTTCGTTTCAGGCTGCCTCAAACTTGATGCAGCCTGAAACCTAAAATGGAGCGGCGACGGCTCGTCGCCAAATAGCGTATTCAATTGAGCTTTGCTGGTTGAGAAAATGTTGACGAGCCGCCGACGCTCCATCGGTTGCAGATTTTGCAAAGATTTCAGGCTGCCTATCCCATCACAAATGTTTGATGCTACTGCCCTCTCCCCTACGTCCAGCCGAACGCAGCAATCTATTTTCAGACTGCACAACCATGTAACCCAAAGCATCCTAAAACCCCTCTTTCAACCCACCTCCACAAAGGAACAAAAAATGACCACCCCCACCTTCCGCCCCCTCAACATCCACATCCTCACCGTAACCGACACCCGCAGCCGCAAAGAAGACGGCAGCGGCGACTACCTCGCCCAAGCCCTGCAACAAAGCGGACACAATCTCCACTCCCGCGACCTCTGCCGCGACGAAAAATACGACATCCGCGCCCGCGTCTCCGCCGCCATCGCCCAGCCCGAAATCCAAGTCATCCTGATTACCGGCGGCACAGGCATGTTTGACCGCGACATCACCCCCGATGCCGTCTCCCTCCTGTTTGACAAAACCATAGACGGCTTCGGCGAAATCTTCCGCGCCATTTCGCTGAACGAAATCGGCATGTCCACCATCCAATCGCGCGCCATCGCAGGCATCGCCAACCGCACGCTCATCTTCTGCCTACCTGGTTCCACAAACGCTTGCCGCACCGCATGGGAGCAAATCATCCGCCCCCAGCTAGACCCCCGCATCAACGCCTGCGGCTTCACCCGCGTGTTTAATTCGTGGGATAGAGCGTAAACGCGTTTTCAGGCTGCCTTTGGCTATGGTTAAGGCAGCCTGAATTACTACATAAATACACATTTTTTCTTTGAGCAAGATAAAGGGGGTAGTTATGAAATACAAAACTTATGGTGAGAACGTTTTCAATATTGACGAACAGGCATTTCTGACTGCTTGGCAGAGAGATGATCAGTTTAAATTCGTATATGAGAACTGCACGGTTATCTTTATTCATCAACCAAAAATTAAAAATTTGGTGGATACGCATATTGATTTGCTTTTGATTGTGGCAGTAGAAGATGTGCCAAGGCGTTTCGTCAGATTTGATAACGAACATTATTTTAATAACATTATCATGCCGATACGCTTTATTAGGGATTATACCGATCAGCCAGTACGCATCAGCCATAATGGTGGGGATTTAAGTTTGTTGATGGTAGATGACAAAATGGATATTGAAGTCAACGATATTGTTTCCAATTTGACATTTGCAACAAAACAATATCTTGAATCTGTTTGGGATGTAGAAAAGTTGAGAATTTTCCCGTTGGTGTGGGTAATAGGTCCGAATAAACAATCCTATGATTTTCAAAACGGGAAGGTGATTTATGCCCCTGAGTTTGGCTTTTATGAATGGAAAGCTTGTTTGGCATTCGGTATCCGTGAGCATATTACATCGTTTTGGGGATGGAGAAATATAACAGCGAATAGTCATAAAAACCTGTATCCCAAGATGGATGAGCAAATTGAATCACTACTTAAACAGATTGAAAATGATCAGAAAATTGGTGCATTAACCAAGAAAAAACTGGATCAAATTGCCGAAAATAAACATAAAGACGATAAAGAGTATGAAAAATATCTTAGCCAAAAGAATTCATTGGACGATGGCGAATTTGTATTGGGTGTACAAATTAAGCAGAAAAAATTGGAAAACCGAATTTTGGCATATCCGCAATTGGACAAACATTTGGTGTTGATTAGCGGCAAAGCGGGAAGCGGTAAAACAACGGAACTGATGCTGCTGATGAAAAAAGCGGTTTCAGATAATAAAAGAGTACGGGTGTTTATGTATAACCGTATGTTGAAATATGAATTCGATATAGCGGCGCGAAAATTATGGAAAACGTCTCCCAATCAAATTTTGATCCGCACGATACATCAGCAAATTTATAAAATGACTGCGCATCACACGGCTGGTTTGCGTCTTTGTCAGATCATGGGCATTTCAAGAATTAAACAGTTATGCAGTGACTTGGATAGAAAATTTAACCATATAAACGAGATTGTGGAAAAATATTTTCCAGCCAGTCAAGCGCATATTTTGTCTAAATTAAGCGCGGCGGAACGTGAGATTTATTTGAAATTTTCCAATAGTAAAAATGAACGGGATTGGCATAATGAATGGAAAGGGGAATTGCAAAGACAAAAAGACAAAATTTCGGGATTGGTCGGCAAAGATATTTTTCTGACTGATTATTTCCAAGTTGTGCGTAATTTGATGATGGCAATCAATGAGCCAGATGTTTTATTTGATTATTTGAAAATTGATGAGTTGTCTGATGAAGAATGGCATGAATTGTGGGAAAAACAAGGAGATTATTTGCATGGGAAGTCTAGGCGTGATGCGTTTAAAGAACGTATTAATCGTTCGTTAGGTGGATTTCGCAGTGCATTTGATGTGTTGCTGATTGACGAAGGGCAGGATTTTCATGCCTTAGAGCGGGATTGGATACTTCAATTTTTTGGGCGAGAAAATATTGTTGTCAGCACAGGCGGGCAGGAGCAGCTTGTCCGCCTGACCGAGCCTTGCGATTGGACGGTATGTTCGTCTTATCGTTTTAATCAAGAGCAGCAGAAACTGGAAGTAATACAGACACAAAAAAACAGCGTTTTTGAAATTAAAAAACAGAAAAAAAGTTATCGCTTGAAGCCTGAATTGGTTAATTTGTGCAATTTTATTGCAACGCATTATGAAATTGATTTGGGCTTGGAATGTGAAATGCACAATGGCGATATGGGACGCGTGTTTATAGATTACGGGAACGGATCGGGTGGAATGGGAGAACAATTGCGTGCTGTTGTTCAGGCGTGCAAAGGTGAAGGAGAGAGAAATCAATTGTCACCGTATGAAAGCATGATGTTTTTAATGAACTCGGGAAGCGATGTATTGTTTAATAAAATGAAAGTTTCATCAAAAAGGATGCAGATTAACGAACATGACAATGTGGAAGAATATGAGTCAGACAATATCAATCTGAATTGCAGGCTGCCTGAAATGCTGTCTATGGGTAATGAAGCGTTTTATTGGTATTTTGCAGGCAACCAAGATGAACCGATACACGGGCAATATCGCGGCCTATATTATGAATCCTGCCGTGGTTTGGAGGCGTGGTCAGTGTTTTGTTTGGAAATTGACGCATTCTTTGAAATGAAAAAACAAGAGGAACAGGCGGCGCAATATTTGGCAAACGATCTGTTTTTGGATGAAGAACAACGCAGAACACGTTATGCGGCGCATTGGGTATTGCTGGCATTAACACGGGCGATTGATACCTTGTATATCCATGTAAAAGATTCGGCATCTGAGTTGGGGCAGCTGCTCATAGCATATCAGCAAGCACAAAAACAGACTTAACATTAAAACATCTCCACTGGTGTGGAATTCATATTTTTGTATTTTGTTTCCAATTTACTTTTTTATTTTTTTTTTAGTTGATTGGTATAAAACTTCAAAAAAATCATGCCTACTACCAATACATCTCCCCTCCTTATCCTGTGCGGCGGGCAAAGCAGCCGCATGGGCAGCCCCAAAGCCCTGCTTCCCTACCGCAGCCGCCCGCTCATCGCCCACCAAATCGCCAACGCCGCCCCCCATCGCCCCGTGTGGCTCGCCGCCGACAACCACCGTTATCCCGACACCGCCCCCGCCCGCTACCTGCCCGACCAACTGCCCAACAAACAAGGCGCACTCTCCGCCATCGCCCCCGCGCTCGCCCAAGCCCAAGCCCAAGGCTACGCAGGGCTATACATCCTATCCTGCGACACCCTTATCCCGCCCGAAGCCCTCATCGCCGAGCTCAACGCCGCCGCCGATAGCCCCGTTTTCGCGCAAGGCATCACCGCCCTGCAAGACGGCGACCAACTGCTCCCCCTGCTCGCCCACTGGTCAGCCCAACTCGCAGGCAGCCTGAAAACAGCCGTGGCGCAAGGCAACAAGCGCGTGCAACACTACGTCAAATCCCAGCCGCACCAAACCCTGCCGCTGCCCGCCCCGTGGCGCAACATCGCCCACTTCAACACCCCGCAAGAATACGCCCAAGCCCAACACACCGCCCAACAGCTCAATATCTACGCCGATGCAAAATTTTGACCAGAACACGCGTCTTGCCGCGTACCACGCCCCAGTAGCCCCACCCTCCGCCGATTAAATTGCCCGCACCTATCTTTACCATCACGCCCAACCCCATTGCAGGCAGCCTGAAACCTTTGCAAAACCCCAACGGCTGCCTGAAACCCAAAATGGATCGGCGGCGGCTCGCCGCCAAACAGCGTTTAACAGGCTTTACTGGTTGGAACAATATCAGGGATCCACTTGCGCACCATCGGTTTTAGATTTCAGGCTGCTTCAACTCGGGCACGATGATGGCAGCCTGAAACTCAAAATGGAATGTCAGTAGCTCGCCAACATCGCCACCCGCACACACAGCCCATTCAAAGCACCACGAGGCAATACCACGCCCGTTTACCCTTTTTCAGGCCGCACTACACACCACAAAAGGCAGCCTGAAACCATCCATCCACCCAAAGGAAACCCCATGCCCCTCACCCACCTCACCGAACACGGACACACCCACATGGTAGATGTCTCCGCCAAGCAAACCACCCACCGCACCGCCATCGCCGAAGCCAGCGTTTTCTTCCCGCCCGAAGTCTATGCCCAAATCCAAGCCGCGCACGGGCAAACCGCCAAAGGCACAATAACCGAAATCGCCCGCATCGCAGGCATTATGGCCGCCAAAAACACCGCCGCCATCATCCCGCTGTGCCACCCTATGATGCTGGAACGCTGCCAAATCCACATGGCATACCAAGACCACAACCACAGCCTACACATCCGCGCCGAAGTTGCCGTAACCCACAAAACAGGCGTGGAAATGGAAGCGCTCACCGCCGCCACCGCCGCCGCGCTCACCGTGTACGACATGACCAAAGCCCTCAGCCACGACATCGTTATCAGCAACGTGCAACTGGTGCACAAATCGGGCGGCAAAAGCGATTTCAACCGCCCGGACAGCCCAAAGGCAGCCTGAAACAGCTTTTCAGGCTGCCCTCGCGTTCCGATTATGTTTACAGGTCCTCTATGATTACTCCCCCGCTCGGCATCTACCGCCACTACAAAGGCAACCTTTATCAACTGCTGCACATCGCCCGCCACAGCGAAACCGAAGAGCCGCTTGCCGTGTATCGCGCGTTATACGGCGATTACGGCGTGTGGGTGCGCCCGCTGGCGATGTTTACCGAAAACGTCGTAACGGAGCAGGGCAGCGTGGCGCGGTTTGCGTTGGTGAAGGCGGTGGATTAGGGGCGGTTTAGGCTTTTGCCGCCATGCCCAAAGGCAGCCTGAAACAGAGAATACGGTTTCAGGCTGCCTTTTGTTGGTGGAATGGGCAAAGGCCGGGGCAGAATACTTGGGGCTCGGGTGGCAATGTTCCCCGCGTAGGTACGCCGCGATGCGCGGTGTGGTATGGCAAAAATAAAGATGAGGCAGCCTGAAAGGCAAAATGGAACGGCAACGGCTCGTCGCCAAATGGCGCGGTGGATAAAGCTGTGTTTGTCGGCGAGCCGCCGACGCGCCATAAAGGCAGCCTGAAACAAGCATGGCGAAACCAAAGCGCAAAAAAACAGCCCAAAACCGCATCACACGATTTCAGGCTGCCTTATCCGTCTCAAACTATTTTTTCACCGCCAGCACCACCGCCGAAGCCTTAAACAACGCCGTCGCCGTTTGCCCCACCTGCAAATGTAAGGCTTGCGCGCTGTGCAAGGTAATCCCCGCGCTTACCGCCAAGCCATCGGCATCCAATTCCACCACCGCGTTCACCGTGCCGCGATGGATTTGGCGAATGGTGCCGCTCAGCTGGTTGCGCGCCGAAAACGCATAATCATCCGCATCCGTTGCCAGCAGCACGCTGCCCGCTTTCACCCAAGCCAGCACGCTTTTGCCCACCGCCAAATCCAGCCCTGCCACGCTCTCGCAAGTAATCGCCGCCGCAATTTCTTTGCCGCCGGCCAGCTCAATGATGATTTCGCTGTTTACCGCGCCATTTTTAATACTTTTAACCGTGCCTTCAAATTGATTACGCGCACTTGTTTGCATGATTTTGATTCCTTTGTGTGGTTGAAAAAAGGGTGTATGGTAGCACAAACCCAAAGCAGCCTGAAAACGGGTTTTCCATTTTCAGGCTGCCTTAATCCTTGGCGTTACAGCTTGTTCAGCTTCAACCACGCTTCAATATCCTGCGGCGACATCTCGCCTTTTTCTTCCTTGTCCAGCTTGTTGATTTGCTTGCCGCCGCTGTATTTTGCCAACACGGGCGTGCCCAGCAAGCCATATTGCTGTTTAAACGCCGCCCACGCGGCTTTGTCTTGCTGCAAGAAATGCACGTTCACAAAATAGAGCTTGCCGCGCAGCTGATGCGCCTTGATGTAACGCTTGAAAATCGGCTCAAACGCGCTGCAATCGCTGCAACTGGGCCGCCCGATGTAGGCATAAAACGTGTCGCCTCGGGCAACTTTGGCTTTGAAACTTTCCACCGTTAAGCTGTCCAGCTCAAAATACATATCGGTGTATTGCTTTTCCAGCTCGGTCGTGCGCTGGGCGGAGAGCTTGACCGCCATTTCTTTTTCGGCCAGTTTGGCGTTGAGCTGTTTGATTTCATCGGCTTGGCTGTTGCCTTGCTGGGCGTTTTGTTGCGCGCAGGCGGTTAAAAGCAGCGCGAGGCTGGCGGCGAATAAGGCGGGTTTTGTTTTCATGGTGAACTCCTTTTCGTTAGAAAACGCAAAAATTATGGGGCTGTACTAGATAAGCAGTCATGTTAGACTGCAAAAATGAAGATAACCCATTGTAAACTAAAAAAGAGTATACGAAAAAAGTTGCTCCAATTTTTTGTACTTGAAGTAACCGCCCGTTCGGCTGCTGATTTGTTGGGCATTCACCCCAATTCAGCAGCACTGTTCTACCGCAAAATCCGCGAAGTCATCAGCTACTATCTTTCATTGGAAGCCAATACAGTTTTTGATGGTACGGTTGAGCTAGATGAGAGTTACTTCGGCGGACATCGCAAAGGCAAACGCGGACGCGGAGCAGCAGGAAAAGTAGCTGTCTTTGGTATTCTTAAGCGTGGTGGTAAAGTTTATACCGTAGTAGTGAAGAATGCCAAAAGAGAAACCTTAATGCCTGTTATCACAAAGAAAATCATGCCTGATAGTATTGTTTATACCGATTGTTTGAGCAGCTATGATGTGTTGGATGTAAGTGGTTTTACCCACCACCGTATTAACCACAGCAAACTGTTTGCTGACAAACAAAACCACATCAACGGCATTGAAAATTTTTGGAATCAGGCGAAACGTGTTCTGCGTAAATACAATGGAATTGACCGTAAATCTTTCCCATTATTCTTGAAAGAATGCGAGTTTCGTTTTAACTTTGGCACACCGTCTGAACAGCTTAAAGTGCTGCGCAGATGGTGTGGTATTTAGGGCTTATCTAGTACAGCCCCAAAATTATACGCTTTTGGGCAGCCTGAAAGTTGTGTTAAGTCATGCGCTTGGCTTTTCAGGCTGCCTTTTATGAGCGCGCATGAAAAAACACGTTTGGCGCGGAGCAAAACGTGTTTTTCCGTTTTCAGGCTGCCTCTGCCGCGCGTTCGGGCAGCTGCGCCAGAATGCTGCTGCTGGCTTGGACGCTGTCGCCAATGGCCACGGTGGGGACGCTGCCCGGCGGTAAATACACGTCCACGCGCCCGCCAAAACGGGCAAAGCCGATGCGTTCGCCGCGCACAAGGCTGCCCGTTTGCGCGTGGCAATCGCCGTAGTTTTGCACTAGGGTAACGGCTTGCTGCTGGCTGGTTTGCAGGCGCAAGATGTGGCGTTTGCCGCTTGGCTGCACTTGCACGCTGCCGTGTATTGGGCTGCGGATGGCGTAGGCGCGGAAAAAATGGGTGCGGATGCTGATTTTCAGCGCGTCTTGCTCGGCGTAGGGATTGTGCGCGTTTTCCACCAAAATCACGCGCCCATCGGCGGGAGAGAGCAAGGCGTTAGCATCCATCGGTATATTGCGCACGCGGTCGCGGAACAGATGCGCACTCGCCAGCGTGGCAAGCAGCAGCCACAGCGCGAGCTTGGGGCTGTTGGTGGCGCAGAAAAAGGCAATCAGCGTGAGCGCGGCAAGCGTGGCGATGATGCGCCAGCCTTCGCGGGCAACAACGGGATGGGGGTAGAAGCGGTTCATTTTCAGGCTGCCTTTATTTGTTTGATGGGAAAGGGGATTTTATGTTGCTTGGGCGGGGGTGTAAATGGTTTCAGGATGCCTTTTAGGGTAAGGGCAGCCTGAAAGGTGGGACAAGCCAATCTCTGCTTGCCTGCCGTTGCAAACCGCTGTTTACCGTTTCTCCAACGCCGCCTGCCAGCGTTCCAGCTCGCGCAAATCTTCGGCTTCGTCGGCGGCCAGTTTGGCAGCTTTGCGTGCCTGGTTAAACAGCGCGTATTGTTCTTGGGCGAACAGCTCCATTTGGCGGTGCGTGCGGCCGCCTTTGTCTTGCAATACGGGGAAACCGTTGAAACCAATCAGACTATCCACATTGCCGCGCCAGAAATCCAGCGTCAGGTCTTGGCGGTTTTTCACGCGCAGTTCTGCGCTTTCGAGGAAAATCATCACCAAGCGGTTGAGCGTGTCCAATTCGTCGGCAGAGAGATAGTTTTTCGCCACCACGATATCGCCTTTGCGCACCACTTTTCCTTTCCACGCCGTCAAACCCATATTCGGCAGCGCGGCATTGGCGCGGGCGCAGACCAGTTCCGCCGCCGTTTGTCGGGTAACGGCGAAAATCAGCTTGTTTTGCGTTTCGGCAAAAAACATCTGCGCCGCTTTGTCGGTTTTGTCGTAGTCGCTGGATAGGGCGAACAAATCGCGCACTTTCTGATAAAACCGTGCTTCGCTGGCACGGATTTCGCGGATTTCCGCCAGCAGTTCGTCAAAATAGTCCAAACGCCCCTGCGGATTTTTCAGCCGTTCTTTGTCCAGCAAAAAACCTTTGTCCAAATAGGTGCGAAGCTGCGTATTCGCCCAACGGCGGAACTGCACCCCGCGCGGGCTGCGGACGCGGAAACCGACTGCCAGAATCATATCCAGCGCGTAATGCTTGACCTGATACTGCTTGCCGTCTTGGGCAGTTATTAAGAAATCCTTAATAACTGAAACCTCGTTCAACTCTTTGTCTTCCAATATGTTTTTAATATGCGTAGCGATATTGGGCACAGAGGTGGCAAAAAGTTCGGCAAGCTGGTTTTGCGTAAGCCAGGCTTCGCCGTCGGACACCAGCAGGGAAACATGGCTTTGGCCGTCGTCGGTGTTGTAGATGATGAGATTGTCCATAGGGATTCCGTTTGCGGCAGCCTGAAAGTAGGGACGGTTTCAGGCTGCTTGGGGTTGTGGGGTTGCCGATGGTATTTTAGCCGTATCCCGGTGGCGAGGCAGCCTGAAAACAGGGAGGCCGTCTGAAAAACAAAAAACACCGTCATTCCCGCGCAGGCGGGAATCTTGTTTGGGGTTTGGAGGGCGTTTATTTATACGTTACCGCAGCCGAACCAAGATTCCCGCCTGCGCGGGAATCTTGTTTGGGGTTTGGAGGGCGTTTATTTATACGTTACCGCAGCCGAACCAAGATTCCCGCCTGCGCGGGAATGACGGTGGCGGGTGGTTTGGGGTGGGGTAAAGGTTTCAGGCTGCATTGGGAAAGGCAGCCTGAAAATGGGGAGGCCGTCTGAAAATTCAGTTTCAGACAGCCTTTTTGTAGATTGGGTTGTAAACCCAACAAATTTTGTGGGTTTTAAGGAATCGTTGGGTCTTGACCCGACCTACGCTTGCTTTCAATAATTTTTGCTAGCTTCTCTTGCCATTCGTCTCTATTGAAATTTCCTTTTGCTAATTGTATTTCTCTTACTTGTTTTTGATATTCAGGAAGAGTAACACTTGGAATTTGTTTCATTTTATTAAAATAATGTGGGGAGTTTAAAATTTCTTCAAATTCTTCTTGTGCTTCTTTTAATAAATTTTCGATGCCTAGGCTAGTAACACTAACTAATTCAGCAAAGCATTGAATAAATATTTCATTCTGATAAAAATATATTTTTATATTTTCCTTATCTTCAATTACTATTTTTCCTGTATTGCTATTGTTGTATATGCTTAAAATATGAGAGCCATGTGATAAGTCTTTATGTGAAAAGTGTTTGTCTCTGACTAATTTTACACAGTTAAATATCTCCAAAATGAAGTTTTGATTTTCAATTTCCGTATTTTTTAATAATTTTATATTTAGTCTTGAGAAATTTTTACCATCTTGAAAAAAAGAGCAATATATATTTAAACACCCTGCTAAAATCATTTCTTTCGCATCATCAGATAGATTATTTTTGCGAATAGATAATAATCCATCTGTTATTTGAATTAATTGTGTTTTTATTTCTAAATAAGAAGATATTTTAGTTTGATAAGATTTTATTTTTTTACAATCTTCTTCTTTAAATATATTATCTTTATAGCTTGGTAAAAGTTTATGCTTTGCTACAAAATTTACGCCTTCTTCATCTATCTGGCATTCGAAATCTATCGGATCAAATCCTTGTTTCTTTATTTCACATATAAATGCTTGGAGTTTTTGTAATGCATCGAGTTGATTGGTTTCTTTTAAAAAATGTATCAATTCATTTAACTCCATAAAATTTTCTTTCATTTTACATTCCTAAATAATAGTTTGGCATTTACATTAAAATAAAGCAGCCTGAAACGTTAATTTTCAGGCTGCCTTGTATATTCAAAGCTCCACAAGGGGCATCATATCTAACAGTATCTTAGGCAACAAGCCATCATACGCCGCAAGGCTGATAGCCCCTTACTTTTAATGAGTTAGGGGCTTTTATCATGGAAAAAACCAACACACGAGCAAGAAACAGCGCAAGAAGATACAGAAACAGAGACACAAGCAGCGTAGTAGAAATTGACCTGCAAATCATTGTTGACAAATACAACAAGCAAATAGAGCTGTTAGAAAAGCAACTAGCCAAAAACCCAGCAGAATTATCAGTATGGTCAACATACTACTTAGAAAAAGAAATCACATTTTTGCTAGATCTACTAGTTAGTCAAAGCCTAATGGACAACCATCATTTCAAACAAATAGAAACGTTAAAAAACAAAGTAGACGAGATTGAAGCTGAGAGAGAAAAACGAAAGGTAATTAACCTATGAACATCGATCTATCCGTCCAAATCAAACGCAACGCCGAAAGCCAAAATTACCAGCTAAACATGCTGGTCATCAACCCATGCAACACAGGCGCAATGGAAACAAACATTTGTCAAACACTCGCCGAAGTCTGCGAAAGAGTAGCCCAATTTGAAGCCAAACATTTAAGCGTATTTGAAAACACGATTGACTACACCAAAACCGACTGGCGCGAGCTAGCAAGACAAAACCAAGCAAAAAAGAAAACAGGGGCAAGCAAATGAATACCTGCCAAATCACCCAAAACGAACAAGGTACATTTGATTTATACATCAACGGTCAATTCGTCCGCAGCTACACCCGCAAAGCCGATGCCAAACGCGGTTTTTCACGCCTAGAAAAGCAAGCGGCGAGCGGTTGCGACGACGTGGCGGCAAGCAGCCGTCAGGCGATTGCAGACACGGCGGCGCAAAGCGCCCCCGCTAGTAACACGGGGGGACAAAACGGCGCAGCTTGTGAAACGGCGGACAAAAGCAGCAAAGCCCAAAAACCCACCCTACACGCCCACAGCACTAAAACCAGTCAATTCGTCATGGTAAACGGCAAACTCAAAGAAATTCCACTACGTCAAGGCAACGCAACTGCAGCCCACATAGACACACTCACATTTACCTTTACCCAAGACGTATTAGTTGAACCCGACCTACCCATAGACGGCCAACACCCCGAAAACATCCGCCAGCTTGCCGAAAAACTCTCCGAACTCATGCACACCCTAATGGGCTTCGGCATCTACCAACAAAAAAACGGCATCAACGGCTACAAATACAGCTTTCTAATGGGTACGGAAACAGCCAAATACGGCGTTATCGCCTTTGGCGGTCTCAACCAAAAAGATAGCATCATGATACACCTATACGGCGACGGCTTAACCGCAGCCCAAGACGGCTGGGAAAACCGCCTATATAGCTGGCTAGAAGTATTCGCCCCCTTTGCCAAAATCACCCGCATAGACTTAGCCCACGACTTCATCAACGGCGAATTCACCCCCGACCAAGCCAAAACCGCATGGGAAAGCGGTGGCTTTGACAACAAAGGACAACGCCCAAGAGCAAGGCTACACGGCTACGACTGGCTAGACGACAAACGCACAGGCAAAACCTTTTACGTAGGCACACCCAACAGCAGCCGTATGGTACGCGTTTACGACAAAGGCTGCGAACAAGGCGACAACAGCAGCCCATGGGTACGCTTTGAATTACAGCTCCGTAACCGCGATTACATCATCCCACACGATATTTTAATCAGCGCAGGTAGCTACCTAACCGCCGCCTATCCCATCTGCCAAGACCTATTCAGTCGGTTTCGCGAACAACTCAAAAAAGCCGAGCGCATCAAAAAAACCGAAATGATTAACCTAGAACACGTTTTAAAGTACGCAAGCCAAGCCTGCAGCCCCTGTATTAACGCACTGGAACGGTTTGGCTTTGACGACGAAGAAATCAAAGTTTTGTTGAAAGGGGGCAAAACCAAACTACCCAAACGCCTAGGCGCAGACAAACACGACTGCCGCCAAGCCAACGTCCAATACATCCACCAAATGAAAACCATCGCCAACCAGCATAACAGCGAAGTCAAAAACTACATGAACGAAATAAGCGAAAGAGAACGGCAAGCCAAATTCCATCAACGAATGGACAAGCTCGCCCAAGAAGCCAAGCTATTCCGAATGCAGCAAGCCTTTGACAACAGCTGGCAAGCAGCATGGTACGACCAACTTTAACCAACCGCCAAGAAAGGGCAAAAAATGAAAAAGCAAACCAAGCATGAAAAGTTTGTAAAAGCAATCAAAGAAGCCGAAAAGCGCGCAAAGCAGTTTATTGAGCATTGCGAAGCCAAAGGTTTAGAGCCGATTGATATTTTTATTCTTTTGGCAGAACAGCAAAAGAACAAAAATGAAAACAAACAACAATCCCGCGTCTATGAAAAAACCGATAGCCAAGAAGCTAACGGCTGGCAACGAATGGAAGTTCGTTTCGGCGCAAGAAAAAACAAACGCAAAAAAGCAAAGTAAAGAATAACCAATCAACCTTTTTTTAACCAAGACGGAAACCGCAATGGTTGCCGCAAAATCTGAAAGGCAAAAACCATGAAAGCACAACTTCGTAAAGTCAAATGGAACAAAGGCACAGTAGAAGGTTCAGGACAAGAATACGACTACACTCGCGTTTACGTAGAAATCCCCGTTTACGAGCAACAGCAAAAAGAATTCGGCGTAGACGTCTTAGAGCTGGAATACGGCACCGAAGCCGACCACATCAAATTAGCCCACCTACGCGGCAAACTCCCCTGTCAAGTAGAAGTGGAATTCATGCCCGTTAAAAAAGGCAACGGCATGATAAACCTAGTAACCAAGCTAGAAGTGCTGGGTCAAGCAGGACAAACCACATCCAGCAGCCAAGACAAAGCCAAAGGCTAAACAACCCAAAACCTTGCCGCGTGTCGGGCGGTCGCGCGGAACAAAAGCCCCTAACCGCCCACAAATACTCGAAAGGCAAAACCATGTATCACTTCCTAATCCTGTTCATGTTGATGCACTAACCCCTTTCCCGACGACTCTACCGCAGCCGACAAGTAGAGAAGTCTATTTAAACCCGTCGGCATGGAGCTTCAAAAATGAAAGCACTTCAAACACTCAAAAAAATCGGCGCGTCCGTAAACCAAAAAGCCACCGCAGCCGTTGTAGCAACAACAGCATTCATTGCCACCAACAGCTATGCTGGCGCAATGGCAGACGCAGTTAAAGCCGAAACAGCCGACGTTAAAACCGACTTGTATGCAGTTGGTGCAATCGTAATTGGCTTCGCCGTTGTAGGTGCAGTTGTTGGCATGACGATTAGCATGATTCGCCGTCGTTAATTTCTAAAAGGGGAAGGCTATGGGCTACCGAGTAGGAGGTCAATGCTTCGCCACTTCGGAGGAAGCGTCCGATTATCAAATGTCAATGGTCGTCCCCACCATAACCGCGGATGGCAGTTTAAAAATGCCCGTGTATCAAAACAAACAATGGTATTACGGCTCACAAAAAATAGCTCTAACCCATCCATACTGCGACCCAATCCAACCACTCAAAGACGGCATAGAAGTAGGCATATACCTATCCGCCCTTTTTGCCATCGCATTCATCATCAAACTCATCATCAGCATCATCAATTCAGCCCAAACTCAACAAAATACACAAGACTAAGCGAGAAAAACCATGCCCGACATCACAAAAAAGCCCGGAGAAATGGAATTTATAGGCGGCAATGGCGGCAAAGCAGCCATGTTTAAATCTGTCAAACAAGAATTAGCAGGCGACGACGGCAAAAGCGGTGCGCAATCCGACCTATGGATAATCGGCGCGATTGTTGTTGGCTTATATCTCGTCATGCTGATTGTCGCAATCATTGTTCGGATGCTGAAAAAAGGCGCAAACCAGCCCACAAAAGAAGATGAGCCAGATGAAAACGAAGACGCGAAAAGCGAAGATGGAGAAGAGCTGTTTTATGAAGATTTGGATTTAGAAGAATTAGAAAGAAAACAACAATTAGAAAGAAAAGAATATTTATCAGGATTAAGCGAAGAAGAGAAACAAGAACTTCGGCGACAAATAGAAGAAGAATTAGATTATCTGTATGAACTGCCAGATGATTGGGCTGATCGTGATAGCAGAGAATATGAAGAAGTGGATAACAGAATAAATGAATTGGCATCTCAACGCAGAGAGTTAATGAGCGAAGAAGAATTGGAACAAGAATTAGAACAAGTGGAAAAAGAATATAGAGAAACGTATTGGCGAGAAGATTTAGAAGTAATTGTCAAAGAGCTTGAAGACGAAGAAGAACAAGACAGCGAAGACAAACCCGATGCGCAACACGACAAAGACGAGCCGAACGAAAAAGAGAGTTAAATCATGTACGACGCAATCATGTTTGTAATCGGTGTTATCTGCACCGTTCCGATATGGCTGTTGTTCATCAGATAAAAGCATCCATTCAAGCCACCGTATCCAAACCAAAGGAAACCAAATGAACCCCAAGCTACTGCTAGTTATCGCCCTAATCGCCAGCCTAATGTTGGCAAAGCCTGCGCTGGCGGCAGCGGATGGTGGACATATTAAGGCTAGAGAGTATAACGGAACAATGTATTATCTAACTGCTCCACCTGAAGGCGTTGATCCGTTAGATGATGCTCGCCCGTCTAACGATCAGTTACGCAAATATTATGCGAGTTGTTATCGTCATGATTCTCCTTTTGGTGCTAATGGTTCAAGGATATTAAGACCTGGCGAAACTTCACTTTGGTACGGCTGGTACTGTCCTTCAAACAAACCCAATCCCAAACCAACTCCAACCCCCGACGATCCCAACAAAACCCCAAATCCCACCCCCAATCCCCAACCTAACCCCAACAATCCCAAAGGCTGCGGAAGCATGGTAAACGGTAAATGGGTGGAAGTCCCATGCGACTTTGATAAAAAGCCCAACCCCGTCCAACCGAGCGATCCTACCAAACCTACACCGCCCGACGATCCCAAAATTCCAACCGTCCCCACCGTTCCCACGCCAACAGTACCTAGCAACCTAGATCCCGAGCTACTAAAACAGCTAAGGCAAGCATTAGAAGCCCTAAGCAAAGCCTATCAAAGCAAATTTAATTCTTTAAGGGATGAAGCGATTGGCATTAAAAAAAGACTTGCGAATAATTTAAATGACTGTGTAAGAATGTATCAAGGCAAAGTTTATACAGAATGTGCAGAAAGTGCCATAAAGAGTGCACAAAAGAAATTGGAGGAAGTGCAAAAGGAAATTGATATTACCCAAGCCCAAATGCAAAAAGACTTCGCCGAGCTGGCGAAACAAATCGCATCCGTCCCCAACGTGTCAGGCATCAGTATCAACATTCCCAGCGGTTCAAGTACAGGCAGCATCAGCATCAACGGTGGCGGCAATGGCGACGGCAGCAACGGCAACGGCGGCGGTGACGGCACAGGTGGCAGCGGAGGCGGTGGTAATGGCGGCGGAGGCACCACCAACATTTACAATAATGTCGTCAACCACAATACCACCATTAACAACAACGGCGGAAGTGGTGGCGGTTCAGGTGGTGGAACAGGCATAGGCGGCAACGGCTCGCAACAAGGCGGCAAAGACTATTCCAATGCACTAAAAGAGATTAACAACTCACTCAACAATATTGAAAAGCAGCTTAGCAAAGGAAGTAATGACAAAGGCAATAACGATAAGGGTAACGACGGCAAAGGAAACGATGCCAACGACGGTAAAGGCGACAAAGGCAACCCCGACGGCAAACCGGACGGCAATCCCGATGGCGATGAAAAAGGCGAAACCCTAAGCGAATACTGCAAAAACAACCCTAATGCCCTAGCGTGTGTCAAATTGGGCGATAAGGAAGAGATAGACAAAGCCATAGCCGAAAGCAAAGGCAAGGACAAAGACGGTCGCCCTTTTGGTATGGGTGAACATGAAATAGGCATTCCACAAATCAGTCGCAGTCATGACTTCGTAGAAAGCGGCGTATGCCCAGCTCCTAAACAAGTGATGATATTAGGCGCGATGCAAGAATTCAGTTATCAGCCCATGTGCGACTTTGCTAGCAAAATCCGCCCAGTCGTGATTGTGAGCGCGATACTGTTAGCTTTCTTTATCGTCCAAGCGTCTATTTCCAGAGCTTAAAAAGGAAAAACCATGCCAGCAGCATTACTCCCGCTGTTAAGCAGATTGCTAACTACCTTAATCGGGCAAATCTTTATCGCCCTAGGCATCTCCGCCATAACCTACAAAGGTGTTGAGAATCTGCAAGCCTATTTCGTGCGCGTGATACAAGACGAAATGGGGCGTTTCCCCTCCGAAGCCCTACAACTCTTTTACATGGCAGGCGGAGGTGTTGCCCTCAACTGGATATTCGGCGCGGTGGCATTCGCGTTCACATTCACCGCGACAACCAAAATCGGCAGCGTATTGAAAAGCAAATAGCGGTAAGTGAGAGCAATAGCAGCAAAAGGCAGCCTGAAACCATTTCAGGCTGCCTAAACAATCACAAACAGCAATAAAACAGGGGCAAACATGATTAGTTTAATAACAGGCTTACCGGGCAGCGGCAAAACCTCGTTGATGGTGCACATGCTGATGACGCGCGACGATTTAAAAAATCGTCCGCTCTATGTGGATGGCATCCCAGAACTCAAAATACCCACCCAGCCCATTCCTGACGGCGAAGATATGACTACATGGTACAAATGGGCACCCACCGGCGCAGTCCTCGTGATTGACGAAGCCCAGCGCGTATTCCGCCCCCGCCCAGCAGGTTCAAAAGTGCCCGACTACGTCCAAGAGCTGGAAACCCACCGGCACAAAGGCATAGACTTTTTTATCCTAACCCAACATCCCCGCCTGATTGACGTCAATCTTCGCTCTCTTATCGGCGAACACAGAAACATCAGCAATACCATGCTCGGCATCAAACGCATCAGCTACTGGCAAAAATGCGCCAATCCCGAAAGCAGAGCCGACGTCGCCGAAGCCAAAAACAGCATCTTCTTCACCAAAAAAGATGCCTTCGGCATGTACAAATCCGCCGAAGAACACAACAAAGTCAAAGGCAAATTGAGCGCAGTCATTTGGATATTTCCAATAGTGGTCGGCATCCTAGCCTACCTAGGCTATTTCCAGAACCAGCGCTGGAAACAACGCATGGGCGAAACCGCCCAACAAGTCCAAACCGCAGAACAAAGCAACCCAAACAACGAAGCAAGCAACCCAACAGGCATCTACAAAGACGAAGCCCCACCACCCTCCGCCACCCAACCATTAAGCGCATCCGACTACGTCCCCACCGTAGAAAACCAACCGTGGAGCGCGCCCTTATACGACGGCTTAAACCGCAACATCCAAACCATGCCCTATCCCGTCGCTTGCATCAAATCAACCAACACTTGTAACTGCTACACCGACCAAGCGACAAAGATTAAAGGCATCAGCGCGGAGCAGTGCATAGACTGGGCGGAAAACGGCATTTATAACCCCTATATCCAATCCGAATATGCCAACAATGGCAACAGCCCAACTAACGCGCCCAGAGCCGAAAGAAGCCCAAACGAAAGCCCAGCCGTGTTAGAGCTGGGCGGGAAACCGCTGCCGAGTTTGGATCACACCGGCGAAGGATCGGTGGCGGTGATTCAGTAGGTTAAAAAATTTCGTAGGTTACTGGAACAAGGTAGCGTGTTTTAACTGGCTGCCCGTTAATGATTTTGGGGGGGATTTTTGTATTTCTAACGTGTTCAAGTATGCTTTTATCAGCATCCTTGCGATTGCTGCTATTGAGCAAATCAGCTTCCATAACCTTACCGTTTTCATCTACAACGGTTACAATTTGCAAAACGATTGTTTTTTTAGGTTGAGGGTCGCTTGGGTCTCTGACTTCAGTTGATTTGTTATCATAAACCCCACCATTAACAATCTCATCCGTAGGCAACCCAGCCGTTTCCTTAATATCCTGCACTGCTAAATCTGCTTCCACTACCGCGCGATTAAGCTGCTCCGACGTTTGCGCGATCTGCTCCTGCACCGCTTGGACACTTTGAGCCGTTTCCGTTTTGGCTTTTGCTTGCCGTTCTTCATAAACCTGCGCGCCCACCCAGCCGAGCAAGCCGCAAATGGCGGTCAATAACACGATGATGATGTTCTGTTTCATGGAAGCTCCCATTAATAAAAGAATGGCGGGATTATATAGCAGCGCTTCTCAAAAGCAAAATATATAGAAATGTATAATTAGTTAAAATATAGTATTTATATATACTTACTTTAATTTCACCCGAGTATGGCACGGCGCCCGCCCTACGGTAAAATTTAAAACTGCACGACACCCGCAAGACTGCCTTGGTTAAACCATTGAGAAAGATTGGTGCGTGCAGTTTTTCTTTTGACACAAAACATAACAGTATCATTGGCAAAAGCCATTATTGCAAGGATTGCAACACATGCACTATCTAGGATTGGACATTTCAAAGCATACGATAGACACTTATTCAGACATCTGCGGGCATTGCAAAATTGATAACACTATTCAAGGTATTCAAGGTTTATTGGGGCATTTGCAAGCAAATGGGTTAGGCAAAGAAAACACGCATATCTGCTGCGAAGCAACAAACGTGTACTACCTGCTTGTAGCGACAACGCTACATCAGAATGGCTATGCTGTATCAGTGGTTAATCCGCTCGCAATCAAAGGCTACGCCAAAATGCAGCTAAAACGCATAAAAACAGACAAACAAGATGCCAAGCTAATCGCAGATTTTGCCAAAAAAGAAAAACCGCAATGCTGGCAACCAAATAACCAAACCGGAAAAGCCATACAATCACTACATCGTCGAACAGAGCAGCTAAATAGCCTACTTGTCGCAGAGAAAAATCGTCAAGAAACAGCCGATGAGTACACCAACGCATCTGTTGAAAAAATGATTGCAGCCTTGGAAGAAGAGCTGGAAAACATCAGAGAGCAAATCCAAGCCATTATTGAAAGCGATGAGCAGCTAAAAGCAAAACAAAAGATACTGGCTACCATTCCCGGAGTAGGCAAAAACACTGCCCAAATCCTGCTATCCGTCCTCGTTGATTTGGACAAATTTCAAACGGCGAAACACTTAATAAGCTACTTAGGTCTATCGCCGATTATCAGAGACAGCGGCAAATACAAAGGCGCGCAAAAAGTGTCCAAGATGGGCGATAAAACCCTACGCAAATCATTATATATGCCCGCAAGGGCTGCCTGTACCCGCAGCAAATTATGGCGCGGTTGGTTTGATGCGCAAGTCGCAAGGGGTAAACATCCAAAGCAAGTTTATGTCATGATGATGTGCAAAATACTACGCTATGCCTACACCTGCCTGAAAACAAACGCGCCCTTTGATGCCACCCTGCACAAAAAGGCGGATAAGGCAGAGCGGAGCTGGAAAACAGTCAAGGGGGAAGCTTTGTAAAGGCGAAGCCTTTATGAATACCCCCTTTACTGTTTGGAAGCGACCCAACACTCTGCCGAAAGGGCAGGTGAAAGGGGCAACGCCCCGGCCGCCTGCCCGCGCGGCGTCGCAAGTGAGACTGGGGGTGTGGGGGCTAGCCCCCGCAAAGCGGCAACCCAACTGCAACGCCAATTCAAATCCCAGCAAAAAGCGGGGGTATGGCGGCGCAACGCCATGCACTGGCAAAACATTAACAAAATTTGACGCAAATCAACAATTTTTGCGTTTTAGCCTTGACGTGAAATACAGTATCTTTCTCCATTTAATCAACCAAGCAATCAGCCTTTCAGTTTCGCCAACTGCCCTTCCACTTTCCCCATCTTATCCATCAACTCCGCCAAATCAGCCTTATCTTTCTCCACCAGATGCGCGGGGGCTTTGTCGGTGTAGCCAGGTTTGGAAAGTTTGGCGTTGAGTTTGTCCAAGGCTTTTTGCAGTTTTTCGGCTTCTTTGGTCAGGCGGGCGGTTTCGGCGGCTTTGTCGATTTCCACTTTGAGCATCAGGCGTGCGCCGTTGCACACGGCGACGGGGGCGTCTTCGGCTTCGGGCAGGGTGTCGACCAGCTTGGCTTCGGTAAGCCGCGTGAGGGCGGGCAGGTATTTGAGCAGGTCGGCCAGTTCGCTGCCGCCTTCGACAAACAGGGGGGCTTTCACGTTCGGTGCGATGCCCATTTCGCCGCGCAGTTTGCGCACTTCTTCAACCAGCTCTTTCAGGCTGCCCATTTTGTCGAAGGCGGCGGGGACGATTTTTTCTTGGTCGGCAACGGGGTAGGCGACGAGCATGATGCTGTCGCTGTGTTTGGCGTTGGCGAGCGGGGCGACGGTTTGCCACAACTCTTCGGTGATAAAGGGCATGATGGGGTGCAAGAGGCGCAGGATGGCTTCGAGTACGCGCACGAGGGTGCGGCGGGTGGTGCGTTGGGTGGTGGGGCAGCCGGTTTGGATTTGCACTTTGGCAAGCTCGATGTACCAGTCGCAGTATTCGTTCCACACGAATTCGTACAGCGTTTGCGCGGCGAGGTCGAAGCGGTAGGTTTCAAAGGCTTCGGCAACGGCGGCTTCGGTTTGCTGGAGTTTGCCGATAATCCATTGGTCGGCAAAGGTGTATGCCAGCGGCTGGGTTTCGTCTTGGCCGCAATCCTGCCCTTCGGTGTTCATCAGCACGAAGTTGGTGGCGTTCCACAGTTTGTTGCAGAAGTTGCGGTAGCCTTCGGCGCGTTTGAAGTCGAAATTGACGCTGCGGCCGAGGCTGGCGTAGCTGGCCATGGTGAAACGCAATGCGTCTGCCCCCATGGCGGGGATGCCTTCGGGGAACAGTTTTTCGGTGGTTTTTTTCACGGCGGGGGCGGTTTCGGGCTTGCGCAGGCCGGTGGTGCGTTTGACAAGCAGCTTGTCCAAGTCGATGCCGTCAATCAAGTCCACGGGGTCGATGACGTTGCCTTCGGATTTGGACATTTTTTTGCCTTCGTGGTCGCGCACGATGCCGTGGATGTACACGTCTTTAAACGGCACTTTGCCGGTGAAATGCGTGGTCATCATAATCATGCGGGCCACCCAGAAGAAGATGATTTCGTAGCCGGTTACCAATACGTTGCTGGGCAGGAAGGCTTTGAGTTCGGGCGTTTCAGACGGCCAGCCGAGGGTGGAGAAAGGCACGAGGGCGGAGGAGAACCATGTATCCAATACGTCTTCGTCGCGGGTGAGTTTCAGGCTGCCTGCCTGTTTTTGCGCGTCTTCTTCGCTGCGGGCAACGTAGCAGTTGCCGTTTTCGTCGTACCACGCGGGGATTTGATGCCCCCACCAAAGTTGGCGCGAGATGCACCAGTCTTGGATGTTGTTCATCCATTGGTTGTAGGTATTGACCCAGTTTTCGGGGATAAAGCGCACCGCACCGCTGTCCACCGCGCGTTTGGCTTTGTCGGCGAGACTCAAGCCTTTGTATTCGGACTCGGGTTCTCCGCCGTTGGGCTTCGCGCTCATGGCGACAAACCATTGGCTGGTGAGCATCGGCTCAATCACGCTGCCGGTGCGGTCGCCTTTGGGGGTCATCAGCGTGTGGGCTTTGATTTCTTGCAGGTAGCCTTGTGCTTGCAGGTCGGCGACGATTTGTTTGCGCGCGGCAAAGCGGTCTAAGCCCGCATAGGCTTCAGGCAGCCTGAAACCGGCTTGCGCTTCGCCTTTGTAGTTGAACACTTCGGCTTCGGGCAGCACTTTCGCGGTTAAATCAAACACGTTTACCAGCTTGGTGTCGTGGCGTTTGCCGACTTCGTAGTCGTTGAAATCGTGCGCGGGCGTGATTTTCACGCAGCCCGTGCCGAAATCTTTTTCCACATATTCGTCGGCAATCACGGGAATGGTGCGGCCTGTCAGCGGCAGTACCAGCTCTTTGCCGATGAAGTGCGCGTAACGTTCGTCTTCGGGATGCACGGCCACCGCCACGTCGCCCAGCATGGTTTCGGGGCGGGTGGTGGCGACGATGAGGCCGTCTGAACCGTCGGCCAGCGGATAGCGGATGTGCCACATCGAGCCTTGTTCTTCCACGCTTTCCACTTCCAAGTCCGACACCGCCGTGCCCAAAACAGGATCCCAGTTCACCAGCCGTTTGCCTCGGTAAATCAAGCCCTGCTCAAACAGGCGCACGAACACTTCGGTAACGGTTTGCGCGCGCGCCTCGTCCATCGTGAAATACTCGCGCTGCCAATCGGCCGAGCAGCCGACGCGGCGCATCTGCTGCGTAATCGTGCCGCCGGAGATGTTTTTCCATGCCCATACTTTTTCCAAAAACGCTTCGCGCCCCAAATCGTGGCGCGACACGCCCTCGGCGGCCAATTGCCGCTCCACCACAATCTGCGTGGCGATTCCTGCGTGGTCGGTACCCGGAATCCAAGCGGTGTTGCAGCCTTTCATGCGGTAATAGCGCGTGAGGCCGTCCATAATCGTCTGGTTGAACGCGTGCCCCATGTGCAGCGTGCCGGTTACGTTGGGCGGCGGAAGCTGGATGGCAAACGAGGGTTTCGCCAAGTCCATATCGGGAGCGAAATAGCCTTTGGCTTCCCAGTTTTGATAGTGTTTGGTTTCGATGTCGGAGGGGGAGTATTTGTCGAGCATGATTTTCAGGCTGCCTATGTAAGATTAAAAACGCCGAATTATAGCGAAAAACGGGGTTTCAGGCTGCCTAAACGCAGCCCAAATAGGCAGCCTGAAAACAGGTGGGGCAGCATGGGCAGCCTGAAAACGCCGCATGGGTTTTTCAGGCTGCGCGTGATGGCGATTGCGTCGCAGGTGTGGGGTGCAGGCGAATGTGGTATGGTATCGCGGCGGGCAGCCTGAAAACCGCTCAGGCGAAGATGCTCGCGCCACACTTCAACCAGGAGCCGTCATGCAAAATTTTCTCCAACCCGTTACCCTATCCGCCAACCAAGTGCGTTTGGAACCGCTTGCGCCGCAACACGAAGCGGGCTTGCGCCAAGCCGTGCAAGACGGCGAACTTTGGAAAATGTTGGTAACCACCGCGCCCGCGCCCGAGGATGTGGCGGGCTATATTCAGGCTGCCCTTGCCACGCGCACGGCGTTTGCGGTTATCGACGAAACCACGGACGAAGTGGTCGGCACCACGGCGTTTTATCAGCCTGATGCCGCCATCCGCCGCGTGTACATCGGCTACACTTGGTATCGCCAATCGGCATGGCGCACGCGCATCAACACCACCTGCAAATACCTGCTGCTGTCGCACGCGTTTGAAACGCTGGCTTGCCGCGTGGTGTGCTGGGAAACGGATGTGTTGAACACGCGCTCGCAAGCGGCGATTGAACGCTTGGGCGCAAACAAAGACGGCGTTTTGCGCTGCCACAAAATCCGCAAAGACGGCACCGTGCGCGATACCGTGGCATACAGTATGCTGCGCGAGGAATGGGCGGCGGCAAAAGCCGTGCTGGCGCAGAAACTGGGGCTGTGAGGCAGCCTGAAAACTGCCGTGCGGCGAAAACGGTTCAGGCAGCCTGAAAGCAGGGTTGTGAACTTCTGAGAAGCAAGCCCAAAGGACAAACCATGCTCACCATCCAAATCATCCGAATCCAATGGCGGCCCGCCGCGCACAACCCCGCTTGCGCCACCATCCGCAACCGCCTGCCGCGCGTGTTGCCTCTGCCGGACGCATGGCTGGACAGCCCGTTTGGCGGCATCCATCAGCAAGATTTTGTCGCATACGATGCGGGCGGCTTTTGCGACAACGGCAGCCGGTTCAAACCGCTCGGCAACATACCTCCGCTTCTCAACGGCTTGCGTTTTGCCGAAGAAAACCAAACGCTAAGCGTCTGGTTTGCCGATGAGCAAGGCGTGCACGGTTTGCCCATCCGCTCGCACCGCCATTTGTTTGCCCTGCAACGCGGACAAACCGTGCAGTTTCGCATCAATGGGCGGCAGCCTATCGGCTATGATGATGACGTGGTTTACAAGCAGCACACTTACAATATTGCCTACCACGCGAACGGCGACGAGCGGCTGTTTGTGAGCAAGCCGTTTGATTGCAGCGTGTCGCCGGAAGCAGTGCTGTTTTGAGGCAGCCTGAAAGTAAACAACGCGGAGTTGCAACGAAGCCAAAACAGCGTTTCAACACGTTTTCAGGCTGCCTATGCAGCCCAAGTTATAAGGAGTAAACAAAATGCCATCCCCAAACCAAAAAGCCGCGCAAACCATCCGCCAAACCAAGCAAGATTTAACCGCCGAGCAGCGCGTGCAGGGCTGGCAGCAGGCGCGCGTACAGCAGGGGTTGAGCGGCGAATTTGCCGTGGCGGCGAAGCTGGGCGAGCAGGCGGCAAGCGAAGAGCAGATTAAATGGATTGCCGATATGTATGGGCGGTAGGGCATGTTGCGTTTTCAGGCTGCCTTAGCCCGAAGCGACAAGGCAGCCTGAAAACGCAAAACGCGCTACAATGCTCCCTTTTTTCCATGCGCCCCGTTATGACCAGCCCGCTCCCGCAAATCGCCCAAGAATGGCAAATCGCCGATGCCCGTTTGCCCGATGTTTCCCCTGCCGTCAGCATTTTCGGCAGCGCCCGCCTGCCCGCCACCGCGCCCGAATACGCATTGGCGGAGCGCGTGGCGCGGCGGCTGTCGGATGCGGGTTTTGCCGTGCTCTCGGGCGGCGGGCCGAGCATTATGGAAGCGGCAAACAAGGGCGCGCACGCGGGCAAAAGCGCGGCGGTGGGGCTGAACATTGCGTTGCCGCACGAGCAGCACCCCAATCCGTATCAGGATTTGTCGCTGCAATTTCAATATTTTGCCTCGCGCAAATCGGCGTTTGTGCGCTATTCGCAAGCGTTTGTCGTGTTTGCGGGCGGCTTGGGCACGCTGGACGAATTGTTTGACACGCTAGCGCAAATGCAAACGCGCAAGGTTGCCGCCAAGCCGATTATTTTGGTGGGCAGCGCGTTTTGGCAGGGTTTGCTGGATTGGCTGGATACGCAGCTGGTGGCGCGGGGCTTAATCCGCGCGGAAGATTTGGATTTGCTCACGCTGCTGGATGATGAAGATGAGATTGTGGCGGCGGTGTTGGCGGGAGTTGGGGCAGCCTGAAAATTTTTTGCGCGATGCGCGATGAACGAGACCGGGCAGCGTTGCCCGGCTTTTTTGTCGGACAACGCGGTTCGTGCTTTGCGGCAGCGCGTAAACTGGTTTTCAGGCTGCCTTGGCATGCCAACAATGGTAATCGGCAGCCTGAAAACCCTCTTTCCCCATTTCGTGCCGCCCCGCACGCCGCCTTTTTTGCGTTTTAACAAAATATCCGCGCATTTCTGCAACGCCATTTCAAACCGCTCCCCGTTTCGGGTATTATCCGCCCTTCTTAAAACAACTTAACCTTTCTCAACTATGCAAGCATCACTATCAAACATCGTCGGCGCGATTAACACCGCGCTGTGGAGCTATCTGCTGATTTACGCGCTTATCGGCATCGGGCTGTTTTTCACCGTTTACTTGGGCGCGCCGCAAATCACCAAATTTGGCGCGGCGTTCAAATCGGTGTTCGGCGGCTTGTTTGCCAAGAAAGAAAAAGACGCGCAGTCGCTGTCGCAGTTCCAAGCCTTGGCGGTGGCGATTTCGGCGCAAATCGGCACGGGCAACGTGGCGGGCGTGGCAACGGCGATTGTGTCGGGCGGGCCGGGCGCGATTTTTTGGATGTGGGTTTCCGCTTTTTTGGGCATGGGCACGATTTTTGCCGAAGCGCTGTTGGCGCAAAAATACCGCGTGATTAGCCACGGCAAATACATCGGCGGCCCCGCGTTCTACATCACCCACGGTTTGACCAAAAAAATCGGGCGCGGCAAGGCGCGTTTTTTGTCGGGCTTTTTTTCCATCGCGCTGATTATCGCGCTGGGTTTTATCGGCAACGCCACGCAGGCGAATTCCATTGCGGGCGCGGTTCATATCGCGTTCGGGCTGCCTGAAATCGCCGTGGGCTTGGTGCTGGCGGCGGCGGCGGGCGCGATTTTTATCGGCGGCATCAACCGCATCGCCAACTTCGCGCAGTTTGTGGTGCCGTTTATGGCGGTGATTTACATTTTGTGCGCGCTGGTGATTTTGTTTCAGTATGCCGATTATGCGGGCGCGATGATGCGCCATATTTTTCAGGCTGCCTTTGACCCGCAAGCGGTGCTCGGCGGCGCGGCGGGCATCGGCATGAAAGAGGCGGTGCGCTATGGCGTGGCGCGCGGCTTGTTTTCCAACGAGGCGGGCATGGGCTCCACGCCGCACGCGCACGCCACCGCCAATGTGGCGCATCCCGCGCTGCAAGGCATGGCGGCGTTTGTGGGCGTGTTTATCGACACCATTTTGGTGTGCACGGCAACGGCGTTAATCATCTTGCTCACCGAAGCCAACACGCTGGGCTTAAACGGCGCGGCGGTTACGCAACAGGCGTTTAGCATGGCATTTGGCGGCTGGGGCGCGGGCTTGCTGGCGGTGTGCCTCACCTTTTTCGCCTTTACCACGATTATCGGCTGGTATTATTTTGGCGAATCCAATGTGCGCTTTTTGTTTAAGGGCAGGTTTTTAAACCTTTATCGCGCTTTGGTGCTGCTGGCGATTGTGCTGGGCACGCTGGGCAAGGTGGATTTGGTGTGGGATTTGTCGGATATGTTTAACGGCTTTATGGTGATTCCCAACTTGATTGCGCTGTTTTTGCTGCGCGGCGAGATTAAGGCGGTGTACGATGATTATTTGGCGAAAGTGCGCGCGGGCAAGGCGGTGGATTATGATTATGAGGTGCATGAGTACCACGACAAATAGCCGTTGAGGCAGCCTGAAACGCCATTGGGCGCGGGGTGGCTCAACCAAACGGCAAACGGAAAAACCGTGTCCCGAATGGGCACGGTTTTTGTTTGCGGCGCAAGACGGCGTTTCAGGCTGCCGACGGGTTAAAACCAATAATCCATCAGCGTGAGCAGCAAGCCCGCCGCAGCGCATTGCCACAGGCGCGGCTTGGTTTCAAACGGCAAGCCGTCAGACCAAGCGTCCAGCATCGCCATCGCCAGGCAAACGCTGGTGTAGAGCAAATACCATTTGATGAATTCGGCCATGGTTTCTCCTTTTGTGTTTTAGCTACGCTGAACTTCGTCTCAGGCTGCCTTTGGGGCGTGGTAACTGAGGCAGCCTGAAAATACGAAATGCGTTTTCAGGCTGCCTTTTGCGTGTTAAACCGCTGCTTCAATCAGCGCGATTTCGTCTGCGGTTAAGCCGTAGATTTGGTACACGGCTTGGTTGATGCGCTGCTCTAAGCTGGCGATAAAGCGTTCGTGGAAGTTTTTGTCGCTGTCGGATAGGGCGGCGCGGGCTTTGGGCTGGGCGGCGAGCATTTGTTCCACCAGTTTGACGATTTCGTTGTGCAGTTTTTGCTGTGCTGCGCTGCGGATTTTGGGCATAGGCAGTTGCTCAACGTGTGCTTTTTTTACTTCGGCTAAGGATTCGCCGCGTTCGGGGTTGATTTGGTAATAGCAAAAATTCGCCAGTTTGCTGTTTAACACGCCCAGCAAAAATTTATGGTTGCGCTGTTGGGCGATAACGATGTGCAGATTATTGCGGCAGATGATGTCTTTACCGATAACGGTGGCAATGATGCGGTCTCCCGTTTGGCGCACAACGATTTTTTCTTCGGCTTCAAAAATTTTGCTGTCTCGCGGTGCTGCCAGCCATTCGCCGTATTCTATCCAACTGTCTTCGCTCCACAGGTTTTCGTAGCGGTTGATTAGGCTGCCGCGCAACAGCGGTTTCCAGTGTTCGCCTGCGGGCTTGGGCTGATTTTCTTTCACAAAGGGCTTGGTTTCAACGATTTGCTCAGTTTGCGGTGGTGTGCCTTTGCCTTTTTCAAATGGTTTTATGCCGTTGTAAACCATTGCGGCTGTTCCCAGCGTTTCTGAGGCAGCCTGAATTTTCTTAAACAGGGCGGTGGCTTCGGGTTTGGCGAGAATGTTGATGATGCCGCCGTTTTTGTCAAAGCTGTTTTGGTCTAGCTGCTGATAGAAAACGATGGTTTGGTTTTCGGTGATGTCCACGTCAAACAGACTTTTGCCTTTCAGGCTGCCTTTTTCAAATACCAAAACGTGGGTGTCCACTACTGCGTCAAAAATATGCTCTTTGCCGTGTAGGATTTTGTGCCAGCGGTAATCGCCCAACAGATGCTTGCGGATTTTGGTGAACGTTACCGATTGCAACCATGTGTTCGGCACGATTACGCCGAGCAGCCCTTTTTCTTTGAGCAGCGCGTGATAGCGTTCCAAAAACAGCAGGTATAAATCGTATTGGTAATTCTGATGCTGGAAATGCTGCTTGAAATAAGCCAGCAGTTCTTTATCAGACACTTTCACATACGGCGGATTGCCCACTATGGCATCAAAGCCGCCTGCGGCAAATACGCTGGCAAAGGCAGCCTGAAAATCAAAAGGGTTGATTTTGCGGCGGATGTCTTCGTCTTGGGCGAGTTCGTCGCCCATGATGTCCATGATTTCGTAGCCGATTAGGGAGTTGCCGCAGCAGATGTTGCCGCTGAGGTTGGGCAGGATTTTGTCGGCAAACAGCACTTGCATATCGTTGGCGCTTGCCATGGTTTCGTCTTCCAGCAGTTTTAAAAACAGGGATAGCTGGGTTACTTCGGTGGCTTGCAGGTCTATGTCCACGCCGTAGATGTTGTTGAGCAGGATGCGCTGTTTTTGTTTGATGCTTAACACCCATGTGCCTGTGGCTTCGTCAAAATGGCAGCCTGCGGATTTGGCTTTGTCGGGATAGCGGTTGTAGTAGTTTTTGTGATAGTCCAGCAGGCAGTCGTACACACCGATTAGGAAGCTGCCGCTGCCGCAGGCGATGTCGGCGAATTTGAGCTTGGTGATGTAGTCGGGGTTTTTGCCTGCGATGATTTTGCCGACTGTGTTTTCTACGATGTAGTCCACGATGTATTTTGGGGTGTAGAACACGCCGCCTGCTTTGCGCACTTCGGGCTTTTGTTCTATCGCGGCTTTGCCGTTGTCAATGGCGATGATGTTGCCCAAAAAACGCTCGTAGATGCTGCCGAGTATGTGGACGGGGATGTAGTTGAAGTCGTAGGGGGTGTTGGTGTGGTCTAGGTCGGAGGCGATGTCGCGGAAGGCGGTTTCGTCTGCGCCGAGAAAGCTGTTTTGGTCGATGAAGTGGGGTTTGAAGACGATGCCGTTGTATTTGGTGTCTAGCCGTTTGCATTCGGTGATGAATTTTGCCCATGGGTGGGCTGCGCTGGCGATGTTGTAGAGCAGGGTTTCGGGTTCAATTTGCTTGTCTTCCAAAAAGCGCATAAACACAAGGCGGTCGATGGTGCGCTGGGTGGCTTCGGTGAGCTGGTAGGAGTTGAGCGCGGGGTTGTTTTGGTAGAAGGCTTGGGCAAGGTGTAGGCGGATGTCGCCGATGTAGCTTAAAAAGCTGTCGTCGATGGAGAGGTAACGCCCACCGAGCAGGCGCAGTTGTTTGCCGCTGCTTTTGGCTTTGGGCAAATCGGCGATGTAGCGGCGCAGGTTACCTGCGGCAACGGCTTCGCGGGAGAAGAGCCAGTAGAACTCGGCGAAGGTGTCTTCGTCTTGCAATTCGGTGTATTTGAAGTAGCGCAATTCGTTTTGCAGGATGGTGTCAAAGTCGGGCTTGGCGCGGCAGTCGATGATGACGATTTCTTCAAAGTCGGTGAGGATGGATACGCCTGTTTGCGCGTTCCAGCCGTATTTGGCGGTTTGGAAGTAGCCGTCGCGGTTTTGGCGCAGGGTTAAACTGGGCTTTTTGGCTTCTACGAAAAACTGCACAGTTTTGTAGTCGGGGGCGAGGGAGAAGGCGTAGTCGGCGCGTTTTTGCGATGCGGCATCGGCTTGGCATTGGGCTTTTTCTACTTTGACTTCTTGGGCGTAGGGGTTTTTCTGATAATCGTGCGCCACGTCCCAGCCCAGCGCGGTGAAGAGTTTGTCGATAAAGTCGGCGCGCACTTCGGCTTCTTGGTATTTGGGCGAGAGGTAGTGGGATGAGTGGGCTTGGAATTGGGCGATGAGTTGTTTGACGGTTGCGTGGGCTTGGGAGAGCATGGGATTTTCCTTTTTTAAAAAGATGAGTGGGTTATATTGTTTTCAGGCTGCCTCAACGTATCGCAAACCGTTGGCGCACAATATTATCCGCTTCGGCTAAACGCTCGGGCGTGCCCACATCCAGCCACAAGCCTGTGTGCAGGCAGCCTGAAACTTGGTTGCGCTGCATGGCTTGGCGCAGCAGCGGGGCGAGTTTGGCGGGCCGGCGCGGCGGCGTGTGGCGAAACAGCTCAGGCAGATACACGCCTGCGCCGCTGAATGTGGCGGGCGTGCCGATGGCTGCGCTGGCGTGGACTGCGCCATGCTCGTCCAGCCCAAAATCGCCGTTGGGATGATGCGGCGGGTTGGGCACCAGCCACAAATGGGCGAGTTTGCCGCTTTGCGGCAGCGCATCGGCGATGTGGGCGGCAGCCTGAAAATCTATATCGGTGAGCACATCGCCGTTAATCACCAGAAACGGCGCGTCGCCCAGCAAGGGCAGGGCGGTGGCGATGCCGCCTGCGGTTTCCAAGCCTTTGCCGCCCTCGGGCGAATAGGCGATGTGCACGCCGTATGCCGCACCGTCGCCCAACGTGGCTTCAATTTGCGCGCCCAGCCATGCATGGTTGATCACGATTTGGCTGATGCCTGCGGCGCGCAGACGGCGCAAGTGCCAGCCAATCAGCGGCTCGCCGCCTGCCATCAGGAGGGGTTTGGGGGTGTGGTCGGTGAGCGGGCGCATTCGTTCGCCGCGCCCTGCGGCAAGTATCATGGCTTTCATAGTGTTTCCAATGGGTTAGTGGTTTTCAGGCTGCCTTATCATCGCGCAACCCAATACAAAGGCAGCCTGAAAACGGATAAACAGGTTTAGCCAAGCTCAAACCATTTTCCATTTTCAGGCTGCCTATTTATCTCAAACTTACTTCTCGCTGCGCATCCGCGCTTTACGCTCTTCCAACCAATGCTCCAAATAATGGATGCTTACGCCGCCTTGCGCGAAGCCCGTGTCGTTGAACAGCTCGCGGTGCAGGGGCGCGTTGGTTTTGATACCGTCCACGGTCAATTCCGCCATCGCCACACGCATTTTTGCCATCGCCTGCGCGCGGTCTTTGCCATGCACGCAGATTTTGCCGATGAGGCTGTCGTAGTTCGGCGGGATGCGGTAGCCCTGATAAATGTGGCTGTCCACGCGGATGCCGAAGCCGCCGGGCAGATGGCAGCTTTCAATCACCCCCGGGCTGGGGATAAAGGTGTACGGGTCTTCCGCGTTGATGCGGCATTCAAACGCATGCCCTTCAATCACAATGTCTTTTTGCGTGTATTGCAAAGGCAGCCCCGCCGCCACGCGCAGCTGTTCCTGCACAATGTCCACGCCCGTAATCAGCTCGGTAACAGGGTGTTCCACTTGCACGCGCGTGTTCATCTCAATAAAGAAAAACTCGCCGTCTTCATACAAAAACTCAAACGTGCCCGCGCCGCGATAGCCAATGCGTTTACACGCCGCCACACACGCTTCGCCAATTTTCTTGCGCTGCGCAGGCGTGATAAACGGCGCAGGGGCTTCTTCAATAATCTTTTGATGACGGCGTTGCATGGAGCAATCGCGCTCGCCCAAATAAATCGCATTGCCGTGTTCATCCGCCAGCACTTGAATTTCCACATGGCGTGGGCGTTGCAAAAAGCGTTCCATGTACACCATCGGGTTGCCAAATGCCGCTTCCGCTTCGGCGCGGGTCATTTCCACCGCTTTGAGCAAATCTTCTTTCTTTTCCACCACGCGCATACCGCGCCCGCCGCCGCCGCCCGATGCCTTGATAATCACAGGGAAGCCCACCTTATCCGCCGTTTTCAAGATTTCGCTCGGGTCGCCGGGCAACGCCCCGTCCGAGCCCGGCACGCAAGGCACGCCCGCTTCAATCATCGCTTTTTTGGCGGATACTTTGTCGCCCATCAGGCGGATGGTATCGGCGCGCGGGCCGATGAACACAAAGCCCGAATTTTCCACCTGCTCGGCAAAATTGGCGTTTTCCGCCAGAAAGCCGTAGCCGGGGTGGATTGCATCCGCGCCGGTAACTTCGGCGGCGGCGATGATGGAGGGAATGTGCAAATAGCTCTGCGGGCTGGGCGCAGGTCCGATGCACACGCTTTCGTCTGCCAGCTTAACGTGCAAGCTGTCTTTATCGGCTTCGGAATGCACGGCAACGGTGGCAATGCCCATCTCGCGGCAGGCGCGCAATACGCGCAAAGCAATTTCGCCTCGGTTGGCGATAAGAACTTTTTTTAACATAAGATTTTCCTAGATTGTCGGGGTAGATTGAACGCCCTTTTTGTTTATGCGCCCTATTTTGAAGCAATATCTGAACCGCGTCGCAAAAGCGTTTTCAGGCTGCCTGAACGTGTTTTTTGAGTGGCACGTGCCACGCGCTTGATGCGCGGAAATGAAAGGCTCGGGCGGTACGCCACCGCCGCTGCGCAGAAACCAGCCGTTTCAGGCAGCCTGAAAAGCTAATCCGCAAATTCGGCGGTAACGTCTTCCCATTGTGTCAAATCAGTCGGCGTTTTCAACTCGGCAAACCGTTTGAATTCCGCCATCAGCGGGCGAAACTCGGCAAACGTGCGGTAATGCTTGAAATCGCCGTTTTGCTCCCAAATCCGCGTTTCCAAAAGATAGCGGCTTTGGGGGTTGCCGTCGTCTTCCAACGTGGTTTGGATATAGTGGTGGTTTTGCGCGTATTTGGCAGACGGAATGTAGCCCAACACCACAAAATCTTCTCCGTTTTCATAAAGACGGGCAACGATGTCTTCCAAAGCAAAATAATCCAACGGGCTGCGATCGGGTTCAACCGAGATGCGAATGTCGCGCGTTTGTGTGGAAAGATAGAAAAAAGGGTATTTTTGCCGCATGGTTTAACTCGCTTGAATCGGATTTCAGGCTGCCTCAATCAACGCTCGCCCAGCGCGCGGCGGATTTTTTGGTCGGTTTTATATTGGCTGAGCGCGTAAACCGACCAAATGGCGGCCGGTATCCAGCCGATAACGGTCAGCTGCAAAAGCAAGCAAACCAATCCGGAAATGGGCTTGCCGATGGTGAAAAATTGCAGCCACGGCAGCAATAAAGCCAAGAGAAAGCGCATGATGTTTTCCTTTTTCAGGCAGCCTGAAACGCATTATTCAATGATAAACAAGGGTTCGCCGAATTCCACAGGCTGCCCGTTTTCCACCAAAATCTCTTTTACCACGCCCGATTTTTCCGCTTCGATTTCGTTCATCAGCTTCATCGCTTCAATGATGCACAGCGTGTCGCCCGCTTTCACCGTTTGCCCCACTTCCACAAACGCAGGCGTAGAAGGGCTGGCAGCGCGATAGAATGTGCCCACCATGGGCGATTTTTGCGCGTTGGACAAATCGCGCGCCGCAGGGGCGGGCGCAGGCGCAGCCGGTTGGGCGGGCGCGGCAACCGGCGCAGGGGCAGCCTGAACGGGCGCGGCGGTTGCGTAGACCGTTTGCATGGCAGGCGCGGCCACGCTGCGCGTGATGCGGACTTTTTCTTCGCCCTCGGTTACTTCAATTTCGGCAATGCCTGATTCTTCAACCAAATCAATCAGTTTTTTGAGTTTGCGTAAATCCATTTTGAGCAATTCCTATAAAAATAAAACGGGTTGTTTCAGGCAGCCTGAAACGCGGTTTTTGGTAAAATCTGTTGCGATTGACGCGCTATGTTTGCGCAGCGCAAAAAAAGGTAATTTTCCCGAAGTTAGGCGCAAAAGTCTAGCAAAATATCCGCAAAACGCTGCAAAACACGCTGCTTGTTGAGCTGCCGGCCGCTTGTTGTTGATTTGCTAGATTTTTTATTCTATGATTTGTTTGACCACAAAAAAACCGAGCGAAAATCACTCGGTTTGCAAATTCGTTGAACGGCTAAATTAAGCGTCTAAGTGGCGTTCAGTATCAATCAACGCGCGGCGAGCCAAAGCTAGGTTAGATTTAGAACGATCCAATACGGTGTAAAGGAACAAGCCTTCGTGTTTAGCCAAGGGGCGCAATAGGTGGTATTGTTTGCCCAGAGTAATCAAGATGTCTTCAATGCTGTCTTTCAAACCAAGCATTTGCATGGTTTTCATTTTGGCACGCATCACTTCGGTGTTACCTGCGGCAGCGATTTCCAAATCAATGCCAGAAGTGCCGTTACCAGCCAACAGCATGCCGCTGGCAAAGTCCACAACGGCAGCAGCCAACGCGCCATCAACATTCAATAATTCTGATACTGCACCTTCATAGTTCATGATAAAACTCCGTAAAATTTAAATAAAATTTATACCGCAAAATAGCGGTTTAACCAAATAAACATAAGGCATACGGATGTATTGCTTATTCGTTACCAGGTTCCCACTAGCCAGTACAAATTCGCTTGCTGGTTTGTTTTGCTGCCTAGGAACTAGGGGCAAATTATAAAACTAGTGCCTTATTTAGTAAAGGTAAAAGCTGTGATTGTTTACCCAATTCTGGCTGTTGAAATAATGAGATAGGTTTGCGTTTTGATGGGTTGGTAAGCAGGGCGGCTTGTTGATTTGTTTTAATTTTTGTTAAAAAATAATTGGTTATGGTTAGTATGGCGGGGTTGTTTTTGGGTTTGCTGTGATAGTTAAGCCCTGAATTTCAATCCATTATGCTAAAATATGCGTTGTTTTTCAGTCCTTATTGTGTTGCCAATCGCGCCACAATTCTTTCTTTTTTCTTTACAAGATTAAACATCATGACCCAAGACAAAATTCTGATTTTAGATTTCGGCTCGCAAGTAACCCAGCTTATCGCCCGCCGCGTGCGCGAGGCGCATGTTTATTGCGAATTGCATCCTTATGATATGCCGTTGGACGACATCAAGGCGTTCAATCCGAAAGGGATTATTTTATCGGGCGGGCCTAATTCGGTGTACGACTCGGATTACCAAGCGGATACGGGGCTGTTTGATTTGGGCGTGCCGGTGTTGGGGATTTGCTATGGCATGCAGTTTATGGCGCATCATTTGGGCGGCGAGGTGCAGGCGGGCAATCAGCGCGAATTCGGCTATGCTCAGGTGCGCACGGAAGAGGGCGATTTGACGCGCGGCATTGAAGATGCGCCGCATACGCTGGATGTGTGGATGAGCCACGGCGATAAGGTTTTCAGGCTGCCTCAGGGTTTCCGCATCACGGGGCACACGCCTTCTTGCCCGGTTGCCATTATGGAAAACAGCGCGAAACGCTTTTACGGCATCCAGTTCCACCCCGAAGTTACCCACACCAAGCAGGGGCGCGCGCTGATTAACCGCTTTGTGCTGGATATTTGTGCGGCAAACCCAAGCTGGACGATGCCTAATTATATTGACGAGGCGGTGGTAAAAATTCGCGAGCAGGTGGGCAATGATGAAGTGATTTTGGGTTTGTCGGGCGGGGTGGACAGCTCGGTAGCGGCGGCGTTGATTCATCGGGCGATTGGCGACCAATTAACCTGTGTGTTTGTGGATCATGGTTTGTTGCGTTTGGATGAGGGCAAGAATGTGATGCAGATGTTTGCGCAGAATTTGGGCGTGAAGGTGGTGCACGTGGACGCGAGTGCGCAGTTTATGGCGAAGCTGGCGGGTGTTACCGACCCTGAACAAAAACGCAAAATTATTGGCGCGGAATTTATTGAAGTGTTTGATGCGGAAGAGAAAAAGCTCACGCAAGCAAAATGGTTGGCGCAGGGGACGATTTACCCTGATGTGATTGAATCGGCGGGCGCGAAAACGAAAAAGGCACACGCGATTAAATCGCATCACAATGTGGGCGGGCTGCCTGAAAACATGAAATTGAAGCTGCTGGAACCGTTGCGCGATTTGTTTAAAGACGAGGTGCGCGAGTTGGGCGTGGCGTTGGGTTTGCCGCGCGAAATGGTGTATCGCCACCCGTTCCCTGGTCCGGGCTTGGGCGTGCGGATTTTGGGCGAAGTGAAGCGCGAATATGCGGATTTGCTGCGCCAAGCGGACGCGATTTTTATTGAGGAATTGCGTAACACGACCGATGAAAACGGTGTGTCTTGGTATGATTTGACCAGCCAAGCGTTTGCGGTGTTTTTGCCGGTGAAGTCGGTGGGCGTGATGGGCGACGGGCGCACTTATGATTATGTGGTGGCGCTGCGCGCGGTGGTTACCAGCGATTTTATGACGGCGCATTGGGCGGAGCTGCCGTATGCGCTGCTGGGGCGCGTGTCTAATCGGATTATCAACGAGGTGCGCGGGATTAACCGTGTGGTGTATGACGTGAGCGGCAAGCCGCCTGCCACGATTGAGTGGGAATGAGGCGGGGTTGAGGCAGCCTGAAAGTGGGTTTTCAGGCTGCCTTTGGTGTACACATGAGGCAGCCTGAAAATGAGTTTACGCGCTTTTGCAAAGTTAAAACGAAGGCTGCCACAAAGTTAAAACGAGTTTCAGCGAAACCCAATTGGCATTTAAAACATTTTCAGGCTGCCTATTCGCACAACCCATAGGCAGCCTGAAAACCAAAAGGAAAACACATCATGCAACAGCGTTACACTGTTCAAACTACGCCGCAAGGCATGGAAATTCGCATTCCCGCCAAGCGCACATGGCTGCTGCCGTTTTTATTGGTTTGGCTGGCGGCTTGGACAATGGGCGGCGTGTTTGCCAGCAATGTGGCATGGCAGTCATACGAAGCGGGCAAACCTGATACTTTTGTGTTGATTTGGTTGCTGGCTTGGGCGTTTGGCATGGTAAATGGATTATGCGGTCTTTTGTGGCAACTGGTGGGCAGCGAAATTTGGCGCATCGGCAACGGCGAATGGCAGATTAGCTACACCATTTGCGGCATGGGCAGAACAAAAATGTATGCTCAGCCGCTGATTAGCGATTTCAAAACACGCGCGTTCAACCCCAATCAAGCGAATAGGTATCCTTCTATCAGCTGCTTTTTTACAGGCGAGATTGCAGATGGCGCGTTGTCGTTCAACTATCAAAATCAAACCATTTACTGCGGCGCGGAGTTGGATGAAGCCAATGCCAAAATATTGCATCAGCAAGTGGCGGCAATAGGGATTAGGGCAGCCTGAAAACATTAAATGGAACGGCGCATCACCCACGCCCTATTGGCTAATTGGCTTTGCAAACATTTTCAGGCTGCCTATTCATGCACACAATAGGCAGCCTGAAAACCTTTGCAAAACCTGCAACCGATGGCGTGTTAGCGGTTCGCCGACATCGTTTCAACCCGTAAAGCCCTGTTAAATGCCATTTGCCATTTGACGACGAGCCGCCGCTCCATTTTTAAGTTTCAGGCTGCCTATTCATTGCAACGAATAGGCAGCCTGAAAACCCATTTATCTCAAATTCGGCATCCGAATCGGTTTCTTCTTCGGCTCGCGTTCTTCCTCCTTGCGCCCGCAATCCGCCACGTCGCACACATCACACGCATCGCAGGGGCAAGCGTCGGCATAATCGTCCACGATACCGCGCAACTGCGTTCTCGCATGGCTGCAATCGCAGACATCGCAATGGCAAGTATCCGCGCAATCGCCCACGGCGTTGCAAGTGTGCGTTTTCACATCGGCGCAATGGCACGCATCGTGCGCATCGCAATGGCAAGCATCGGGCGCGCCCAAGTCGCATGAATCGCAACCGCCCACATCCAAGCAGCCCGCATCGCACGGCACGCAATCGCCGCGCTGGTAATACGCCATGCCGTTTACTCGTTTTACTGCGGGGGCAGGCGGTTTAGCGGGGGCGCAATAATGCGTGTAGGCAAAACGGCAATGCGCCAAGCGCAGGCGCAACAAGCGGCAGCCTGAAAACACGCCATACCGCCGAATCAACCGATAGCCCACGCCCGAGCAGCCGCAGCCGCCATACACAATGCGATAGGCGCAGCTAAACCCTTTTTTGGGCGACAAATGGCGTTGGTAAAGCCGAATGGCAAAGAGGGCAAGAGAACGGAGCATAGTGGCGCAATCATCAAATCAAAATATATACAACAAAGGCAGCCTGAAACGCGCTTTATCCGTTTTCAGGCTGCCGACTATCCATAGCGGTTTACATCGCCGAAGATGAAAACTCTTCGCGGTCATTTTCGCTTTCATCCGCATCTTCGCTGTACACGCTGCGAATCACCAGCAAAGGCAAATGGCTTTGGCGCATCACCGTTTCGGCAAAGCTGCCCATCAGCAAATGCATCAAACCCGTGCGGCCGTGCGTGCCGATAACAATCAAATCTGCGCCGTGGCTGTCGGCATAATCCACCAAGCCTTGCGCCATTTCCTTCGCGCCTTTGGATGACACCAGTAAATGCGCTTGCACATCCGCCACACCCGCGTTTTTCGCCGCTTCGCGCGCCTCGGCCAACACTTCGTTGCCGCCCGCAACCGCCGCCGCTTCGTAGCTATCGTGTTGCAAAAACTCAGGCGCAAGCGTCATGTATTCGCTTGGGTTGGCGACCGTAATCAGCGTCAAACGCGCATTGCCCGCCACCGCAAGGCTGGATGCGTGCTGCAACGCATTCAAAGAAGTTCTACTACCATCAACAGCCACAACAATATGTTTGTACATCACACACTTCTCCTTGTTAAACATGGGTTCACGATAAAGATACTACACATACAGTATAATCCAAATCAGCGAAATTTTCTTGGAAACGCAACATGGAAACACATACCAACCGCCGCTTCGGCGGCATCGCACGGCTTTACGGCGAACACGGTTTGCACGCCTTGCAACACGCGCACGTTTGCGTGGTGGGCGTGGGCGGTGTCGGCTCGTGGGCGGTGGAAGCGCTTGCCCGCAGCGGAGTCGGTAAGCTCACGCTGATTGATTTGGACAATATCGCCGAATCCAATGTAAACCGCCAAATCCACGCGCTCACCGCCGATTTTGGCAAAGCCAAAGTAACCGCCCTGCGCGAGCGCATCGCGCAAATCAACCCTGCTTGCCAAGTGGTTGAAATAGAAGACTTTGTGGACGAGGGCAACCTTGCCGAGCTTTTCAGGCTGCCGTTTGATTTTGTGATTGACGCGATTGACCAAGTGCGTATCAAAACCGCGATGGCAGCGCATTTTGTGCGCCACAAGCAGCCGTTTATCGTGAGCGGCGGCGCAGGCGGACAACGCAATCCCGCGCTGATTGCCACCGCCGATTTAAGCCAAACCACGCACGACCCGTTGCTGTCTAATCTGCGCTACACGCTGCGCAAAAAACACGGCTTTCCGCGCGAGGGCAAAATGCGCGTGCCCTGCGTGTATTCGCGCGAGCAAATCACGCCGCCGCAAATCGCCCAAGCCTGCGATGCGCCACGAGGCAGCCTGAAAGCCGAAGACAGAATGAATGCGCCACAAGGCTTATCCTGCGCGGGCTACGGCGCAAGTATGCTGGTAACCGCGAGTTTTGGTTTACATTGCGCCACGGCGGCGATTGAGCATATTGTGCGGCGGGGGTAGGTTTCAGGCTGCCTATGCTTACGGTTTGGTAAACAGAGGCAGCCTGAAAACGAAAATGGAGCGGCGATGGTTCGTCGCTAAATGGTGTATTCAACAGGACGTTACTGGTTGGCATGATGTTGGCGAGCTGCCAACACTTCATTGATTGCAGGTTTGACAACGTTTTCAGGCTGCCTCAATGCGTGTGCAATAGGCAGCCTGAAAACACGAAATGGCATGACAACGGCGTATCGCCAAATCAACGACAATGGCACGCTAAACAAAACCACAACCATCAACAACCCTTATCCATGTAACCACGTTTACAAACATTTCAGGCTGCCCCTGTTGATACGACAGAGGCAGCCTGAAAACATGGAGCGCAGCAAAAACCTACCGCCCTTCGTTGGCATCGTTGGCATCATCATCGCCGTAATATTTCACGCCGATTTTAATCGCCTCGCGCCCTTTCTCGCGCCGCCAAGCGTTGGTGTCGCGCAGGGAGTACACGCAGCCGCAGTATTCTTGTTGATAAAAATGCTCGCGCTTGCTGATTTCTATCATGCGCGCTGAGCCGCCGCCTTTGCGCCAGTTGTAATCCCAATACACGATGTTGGGATAATGCGCGGCGGCGCGGTGCCCGCAGTCGTTGATTTGCGCCATGTTTTTCCAGCGCGAAATGCCTAGGCTGCTGCTAATCACGTTAAAGCCGTGTTCATGCGCATACAGCGCGGTGCGTTCAAAACGCATATCAAAACACATGGTGCAGCGAATGCCGCGCTCGGGCTCGTATTCCATGCCTTTGGCGCGGGCAAACCAGTTTTCGGTGTCGTAATCGGCATCAATAAACGGCACGCCGTGTTGCTCGGCAAAGCGGATGTTTTCGTTTTTGCGGATTTCGTATTCTTTGAGCGGATGGATGTTGGGGTTGTAAAAATAAATGGTGTAGTCAATGCCGCTGGCAAGTAGGGCTTCCATCACTTCGCCCGAGCAGGGGGCGCAGCACGAATGCAGCAGGAGTTTGTCTGCGCCGTTGGGCAGCACCAGCTTGGGGCGGTCTATGGGGGTTACGCGCGGTGTGTTCATGGTTAGTGCCCGCCTGAAAGAGTGGGGGCGTGGTGATGCGGCAATTCGCCGTTGAGCTGATAGATGGTGCCGCAGTAGGGGCATTCTATTTCGCCGTTGCTTTGTATCGGTAGGAACACGCGCGGATGCCCGTTCCATGCGTGATGCGTGGCGGCGGAGCCGTCGCAGTGCAGTGGCAGGTCTTGCGGCGTGATTTGGATGGGCGGGGTGGTGGCGTGGGTCATGGTTGTGTGCCTTGTGTTGATTTTTGAAAAACGCGCATTTTAGCGCAAAACTCGGTTTCAGGCTGCCCAAACGTTGACAAATACCCGCTGCGCTGCGATAATCTCGCCCAGTTTTAATTGAATATGCCGTTGTTTAAACGGCTTAATTTTTTGCGGTATGCGCCAAGCGCAATGCCGATTGAGTTTGGAGGTGATGTTTGCATCATCAGGGCGCAGTATCTCGCCCTTTCAGGCAGCCTGAAAAACCTTGGATACAATTATTTGATTTAAACCCATTTTTAAGGATGAAAAACAATGCCTTCTATTAAAGTAAAAGAAAACGAACCCTTTGAAGTTGCGATGCGCCGCTTTAAACGCGCGATTGAAAAAACCGGTCTTTTGACCGAACTGCGCGCGCGCGAAGCCTACGAAAAACCGACCACCGAGCGCAAACGCAAAAAAGCCGCAGCCGCCAAACGCTTGCAAAAACGCCTGCGCAGCCAACAGTTGCCGCCAAAATTGTACTGATTTTGCGCTCGCGCATTCGGCAGCCTGAAAACATACACAGCAGGATTGCCGCCGCGCCATGATTTTTAACCGACACCGCAAGCGTTTGAGTTTGCGGTGTTTTTGTTTACAAGGAAGAACAGCATGACTTTAAAAGCAAAATTAACCGAAGACATGAAAGCCGCCATGAAAGCCAAAGACAGCGCCACGCTGTCCACCATCCGTTTGGTGAACGCGGCGATTAAGCAGTTTGAAGTGGACGAGCGCACCGAGGCGGACGATGCCAAAGTGCAGGCCATCATCAGCAAAATGATTAAGCAGCGCAAAGACAGCGCCAAAATCTACGCCGATGCGGGGCGTGCGGATTTGGCAGACAAGGAAAACGCGGAAATTGCGGTACTGCAAGGCTATCTGCCCGAAATGCTGTCGGCGGAAGCGATTGCGGCGGAAGTCGCCAAAGCGGTTGCCGAAACGGGCGCGAGCGGCATGGCGGACATGGGCAAGGTGATGGGGCTGCTGAAAACGCGCTTGGTAGGCAAGGCGGATATGGGGGAAGTGAACAAGGCGTTGAAAGCGGAGTTGTCGTAAGCGGGTTTTGCTGCGCGATAACGGGTTTCAGACTGCCGATGCGCTTGCCGGAAGACAGCCTGAAAATGTATGGTTGATGAAAATCGCCGTCTCATTTATTTTAATCAACGGTATTTTTGACGGAAGGAATCGTGATGAAGAATATTTTGGTTTTGACATTGGCAGCGCTGATGCTGGCAGCTTGCGCCAACACGGCGGGTTCTGGCAATACGCAAGCCTACGGCGAGCTTAAAGGCGGCGTGGAAGCGGCGAAGTAAACGGTTGCGTTTCAGGCTGCCCAAGCCGTTGCCCGAATCTGAATATCCAAACAGCAAAAAGCCAAGTTTCGAAAAACTTGGCTTTTTTAGCTCCCCGAGCTGGGCTCGAACCAGCGACCTGCGGATTAACAGTCCGTCGCTCTACCGACTGAGCTATCGGGGAATGAAGTCGCGCATTATGCGGATGTTTGGCTGCCTTGTCAAATCATTTTAGCGCGGCTTGGAGTTTTTGCAGGGTTTCCCACGCGCTGCGTTTGAGCTGGGGATTGCCGGCCAGGCGCATGGGGTGGGGGATGTGGTAGCGCGCGGCGGCTGGGGCGATGGCGTTGAGCGCGGCTTGCACTTCGGGGCGGTGGAAAAAGTCGCCCAGCAGGAGCATGGCTTGGGCTCGGGTTTGCTGCCATTCTCGGGCGATGTCGGGGGCGGCGGCGGTGATGGTTTGCGCGTCGGGGCGGGGGTTGAAATCGGGGCTGTTTTTGAGCCATGTGCTGAAATGGGCTTGCTCGGGCGGGAGGGCGATGGCGTTGAGCATGTTGTGCAGCATTTCGCCGTCTGCGCCGCTGAATAATTTGCCTGCTGCCATGTCGTCCACGGAGGGGCAGACGCTTAATACGAGGAGTTTGGCGGGGCGGAGGGCGGGGGTGTGGAGCGGGTTGCCGGGTGGTGCGGCGGCGGGTTGCGGGGCGCTTGGGGTGTGGCTGGGGGCGCTGCGTTGGCGGATTTTGGCTAGGGCGTTGCCTTGAGCGGCCGGGTTGGTGGGTGTTTGGGTTGGATAGCGGGGTTCGGTTTTCACTTCGCTTTCGCCAGAATGCGTATTACTCGTTTTAACTTCGTTGAAGCCTTCGGCTTTCAGGCTGCCTTCGGGCGGGCGGATGCGGGCTTGTTGGTTGAGCCACATGCTGCCGAGTCCTAGGGCTTGGTGGAGGTGGATGTAGCGGCTGTTTAGCATGTTTTCTCCATGATGACGGCGTCTTCGTTGCCGTAATAGTTTTTGCGGGTGGCGATGGGGGCGAATTGGTGTTTGCGGTAAAGGGCTTGGGCGGTGTGGTTGCTGGCGCGGACTTCTAGGATGATGCGGGCGCGGTGTTGCCGGGCGGTGGCGATGAGCTGTTGCAAGAGTTGGCTGGCGATGCCTTGCCGGCGGTGGGCAGGGGCGGTGGCGATAAGGTGGAGTTCGATTTCGTCTTGGATGTGTTGCCATGCGATGTAGCCGATGATTTGCTGGTCGCGCTCGGCGATGAGCAGGGTGCGGACGGGGGGGCGGTGGGCAGCCTGAAATTGGGCGGCTGTCCACGGGTGGGGGTTGGTTTGGCGGTCTAGGGTGGCTAGGGTGGGGAGGTCGTCGGGGGTGGCGGGGCGGATGTGCATGGGGGTTGTTTGGCGGTTTTGTGTTTGGATTTTGCCGAAATTTGTTTTGCGGGTTTCAGGCTGCCTTTATCTTCCAAAGGCAGCCTGAAATGGGATGTTTACAAATCGCACAGTCTTTCAACGCTGGGGGCGTAGTAATACGCACCGCTGATGGCGGTGGAGATGCGTTCTAGCAGGAGATCGGTTAGCCCGTCTTCGCTGTCGCCAAACATGTGTTGCAGTTGGATTTCTATGTTGCGCAGTTTGCCAGCGTAGGCGATGAAGGCGAGTCCGTGTTCGCCTGATGCGGTGCCGTAGGGCAGGCTGCGGCGGATGATTTTGAGCCCTTTGCCGTTTTCTTTGATGTTGGTGCGGGCAAGGTGGGATGCGGGCAGGCGTTCTGTTTTGGGGAATTCTTCGTTGCTCTCTTTGCTGCGCCCGATGCTTTCTTCTTGCTGGGCGACGGTGTAGGCATCCCATTTGGCGAGGTCGTGCAGGTAGCGTTGGATGAGTACATAGCTGCCGCCGTGTTCGTTCAGCCCGAAGTTGCTGATGGCTTCTTCGCCTGTGGGGTTTTCGGTGCCGTCCACAAAGCCGTCTAAGCCGCGGTCTTGATGGCGGCGAAAGCCGTGGGTTTCGTTTTGTACGGCGATGCTGTCGCCAAATGCGGCGAGTACGGCTAGGGCTAGGGTGAAGTTGGTGTCGTGGTTTTGCGATTGGATGTGGATGAGCAGGTCGTGCTGGGTGGCGGGGGCTTGGATTGCGCCTTTGCCGTAGCCTGGGAAGTTTTTCAAATCGGGGGCTTCGTTGTGTTTCAGGCTGCCCCAGTAGTTTGCGCCAAAGGCGATGGTCATGCCGAGTTGGTCGTTGGGGAATTGTTGTTGCACGTTGGCAAGGACTTGTTGCGCGGCGCGGCAGGCGGCGGGGATGTTTTCAGGCTGCGTGATGTTGGCTTCTATGATGATGGCGTTGAGCGCGTGTTCGTTGAACAGGGGGGATTGGGGGGTGGTCATGGCGGTGTCCTTGCGGGTTGTGGTTGGTTAACATGGTTGGTGAAATCGCAATGGTGCTGCGTTGCCAACGCCCATATGCGATTCGTTTTCGGGGCGTGATTTGTGTTGCCGTTTTCAGGCTGCCGAATCGTGGCTGCGGATGCGGGCGATGAGTTGGGCTAATGCGGGCAAATCGCGTTCGGTGAGCCCTGTGTCTGCGGCGCAGAAGTGGACGCGCTGGCTGTGGTGGTGAAAGTAGCTGCGGGCATCGTCTAGGGCGAGCCACGGTTCGTTGGGGATGAGGTTATCGGCAAGGTAGCACAGGATTTCTTGCTCGCGCGGGGCGATGGGGCTGGTGGCGACGTGTTCGGGTGTTTTGCCGATGATGCGCTGGGCGATGTCGGGGGAGAAGGGGCGGCGTAGGGCGGCAAGGTCGCGCCCGTGTCGCCACGTGGATGAGATGACGAATTGGATGCGGGCGTTTTCAGGCTGCCTGAAAAAGCGTTCAAAGAGGGGGACTTGGCTGAACATTTGTTCTTGGCGAAAGGCGTAGGCGGAATGGAGTACGCCGTCGAAGTCTAGAAATAGGAGCATGGGAGGCAGCCTGAAAGGGGGGATGGGGTTTTAGCTTCGCAGAAGCTCATAAATTCGTTTTCAGGCTGCCTAAGATGGGTGTTCGCCTGCTATAAGGCAGCCTGAAAATGAAGTGGCTTACTCGGGCGCGGTTAAGCCGAAATGTTCAAATGCGCCGGCGGTTGCCATGCGCCCGCGCGGGGTACGCTGCAAAAAGCCTTGTTGAATAAGGTAGGGTTCAATCACGTCTTCTATGGTGTCGGTGGATTCGCCGATGGCGGCGGCGATGTTGTCTAGTCCAACGGGGCCGCCGCTGAATTTGTGCAACACGGCTTCTAGGAATTTTCTGTCCATCATGTCCAGCCCGATTTTGTCCACGTCTAACATGGAGAGGGCGGCATCGGCGATGGGGGCGGTGATGCTGCCTGTGTGTTTGACTTCGGCGTAGTCGCGCACGCGGCGCAGCAGGCGGTTGGCAATGCGGGGGGTGCCTCGGCTGCGGCGGGCGATTTCTAATGCGCCGTGTTCGTCTAAATCCATGCCCAGCAGTTGGGCGGAGCGGGCGACGATGGTGGCTAAATCGCGGGTTTCGTAAAATTCCAAGCGGGCTACGATGCCGAAGCGGTCGCGCAGGGGGTTGGTGAGCATACCTGCGCGGGTGGTTGCGCCGATGAGGGTGAACGGGGGCAGGTCTATTTTGACGGAGCGGGCGGCAGGGCCTTCGCCTATCATAATGTCTAGCTGATAGTCTTCCATGGCGGGGTAGAGGATTTCTTCTACCACGGGGCTGAGGCGGTGGATTTCGTCGATAAACAGCACGTCGTGCGGTTCTAGGTTGGTGAGCAGGGCAGCGAGATCGCCTGCGCGTTCCAGCACAGGGCCCGAGGTTTGGCGCAGGTTTACGCCCAACTCGCGCGCGATGATGTTCGCCAGCGTGGTTTTGCCTAACCCTGGGGGGCCAAACAGCAGGCTGTGATCCAGCGCTTCGCTGCGCTTTTTGGCGGCGGCGATAAAGATGGCAAGCTGTTCTTTGGCTTTGTGTTGCCCGATGTAGTCGGCTAGGGTTTTGGGGCGCAGGGCGCGTTCTAGCTGCTCTTCTTGGGCGGAGAGGTTTTGCGCGGCGATGAGGCGGGGTTGGGTGCTGGTGGTAAGGTTGTCGGTTTGGAGCATGGTGTTTTTTGGTTTGGATGATGTGGCGGCTTGAGATGTTGGGGCAGCCTGAAAATGATGATGGTGCTTCGTAAGAAAGCCGTTATTCGTTTTCAGGCTGCCTATATTGACGCATTCAGCGCGATGCTTTCCGCATCCCATGTTGCGCCGAAGTGTTGCTGGATGGCTTGCACGGCGGGGTCTTGTTCCATCAGGCTTTGGGCTTGGGCGCGGTTTTCGGCGGCGATGCGGCTGCGGTGCATGGCGGGTGTTTCCCAGCCGTTGCCCTCGGCGAAGGGTTGGGTTTGGATGTGGATGGGGAGTTGGTAGGCTTCGCTTAATGCGCTGGCGATGCGGTTAAAGTATTCTTTTTTGGTGGTGTTTTTGGTTTTCTCAGAAACGATGGCTAGGTGCAATTCACCGTCTTGGTAGGCAACCCACGCGGTGTGATCCAGCAGCATACGGGCGGCGGAGATTTGGTTGCTGATGCGCTCGGCGATGGCTGCCCAGTTTTCGGCGGCAAAAGGGGGGTAGGGGGTGTGGGCTTCGGGTTGGGTTTCGTTGGGGGTTTCGGTTTTCAGGCTGCCTGAATGGTTGGTTTGGGCTACGCGGGGGGTGGTTTTTTTTGAGGTGGATTTTTTGGGGGCGGGTTGGGGGGCAATGGGTGGAGTGGGAGTATCGGGTTGGGCTTCGCTGAAAGGTGCTTCGTTCGTTTTCAGGCTGCCTGAAACGGTGGCGGCGTGTGCTTCGCTGGCGTGGGTGGCAACGGTTTTCAGGCTGCCTACGGGGGAAGCGGGTGTGGCTGGTGTGGTTTCTGCTTTCGCAGTCATGCGCTCGTTAGCAGGGGCGGAGTGAGTGGCTTGCGGTTCGGGCGCGGTGGTTTCGTTGGAATGGGGTGCGCTGTTGGTGGCTTTGTCTGCATTCGCTTCGCTGATGGTTTCGCCCATGTTGGCGGATGCGTTTGCGTTGGTTTCGTTGGCGGTTTCTACCGTTGGCGTTGGCTCCAAAGCGGTACCCAAAGTTGTAGCCAAACCAGCCGCATCCGTTTTCAGGCTGCCTGAAAAGGTTTGGGCTGCTGGCGCGATTTCTGTCGCTGGCTGACTGGCTGGCGCAACGGTTGGCGTAACAGTAGGCACAACGGCTTGCGGTTCAACGGCTTCCGTTGCATCCGCATGGTTTTCATTCGCTTGAGCTGCGTTGGGTTGCGCTTCATCCACACCTGCGTTTTTCAGGCTGCCTGAAACGGTTTGAACTGTTGGCGCGATTTCTGCCGCTGGCTGACTGGCTGGCGCAACAGTTGTCGTAACAGTAGATGAAGCAGTTGATGTAACGGCTGGCGGTTCAACGGCTTCCGTTGCATTCGCATGGTTTTCACGCGCTTGGATTACGCTGGATTGTGCTTCATTCACGCCTACGCTTTTCAGGCTGCCTATGGGCGGCGCGGCAGGCTCGTGCATTTGCGTGTTTTCAATCACGGCGTTGGCGGGCACATCCTCCGCCGCAAACGGCGCAAAGGCGAGCATCCGCAGCAGCGTCATCACAAAGCCTGCGTATTCATCGGGCGCAAGCGGCAGGTCTTGTTTGCCGTGCAGGGCGCATTGGTAGTAAAGCTGGATTTGCTCGCTGTTAAACGCGCGGGCAAGGGCGTGCAGGCGGTCGTGTTCGGGGTCGTCTGCGGCGATGGCGGTGGGCACGGTTTGCAGCAGCGCGATGCGTTGCAACAGCAGGGCCAGCTCGGCTAACACGCTATCAAAGCCGAGCGATTGGCTGTGCATTTCGCTGGCTTTGGCAATCAACGCCGCGCCGTTTTTTTGCGACAAAATTTCTAGTAATTCAAACAGATAGCGATTGTCTACCGCGCCTATCATATTGCGCACATCGGCTTCTTGCACGCTGCCCGAGCCCATGGCGATGGCTTGGTCCAGCAGGCTGAGGGCATCGCGCATAGAGCCTTGCGCGGCGCGCCCCAGCAGAGTGAGTGCGGCGGGCTCGTAGGCGATGTGTTCCGCGTTTAAAACGTGCGCCAAATGGTCGGACACTTGCTGCGCGGTCATATTGCGTAAAACTAATTGTAAACAACGACTTAGCACCGTAATCGGCACTTTATGCGGGTCGGTGGTGGCAAGGATAAATTTGACGTGTTCGGGCGGCTCTTCCAGCGTTTTCAGCATGGCGTTAAACGCGGATTTGGACAGCATGTGCACTTCGTCAATGATGTAAACCTTGTATTTGCCTGCCGTGGGCGCGTATTGGGCGTTTTCCAGCACTTCGCGGATGTTGTCTATGCCCGTGTTGCTGGCGGCATCAATTTCCAGCAAGTCCACAAATCGTCCCGCATCAATGGCTTGGCAGGTGGCGCAATGTCCGCAAGGCTCGCCGTGTTGCGCATTTTCGCAGTTCAGGCTTTTGGCGAGAATGCGGGCGATGGTGGTTTTGCCTACGCCGCGCGTGCCTGTGAGCAAGTAGGCATGGTGTAAACGCCCGTTGGCAAGGGCGTTTTGCAGGGCTTTGACAACGTGTTGTTGCCCCACGAGGTCGGCGAAGGTTTTGGGTCGCCATTTGCGGGCGAGAACTTGGTAGGTCATGGCTGGAAAGTTTGTTAAGAAAATGGGGCGAATTTTAGCATATTTGGCAGCCTGAAAATTTGGCACACTTGGTAGGATGGTTACAAAAAAGGGCAGTTTGTGCGTGGCGTTGGCGGTTGCGATGGTTTTCAGGCTGCCTTATGCGTTGGATTAAAATTGTTGTTTTTTCAATTGGTTAAAATATTTACACAGTTCGTGTAATGAAACAAGATGCTTTTCAGGCTGCCTTAGCAGGCGGGCGCGGTGGCGTGGGGGAATGTAAAGATACGTTAGTTTTTACACGAGTTGGCACGGCAAATGCTACCAGTTTGGTAACTAGATTCTTTATCCTAGACCGATTTCTTGCCCTGTGGCACAAGGAGACTGTGATGAAAAAATTATGCTTAGCTTTGGTTTTGCTTACTGGCATCAGCAGCGCGTGGGCAGCAGGTTCTGCGGTGCAATTGGGCACGTTTAGAGAGTCGGATTACGCGCAAAGGATGGTGGCGAACGCGGCTTTGGCGGGCGTGCCTGCTTCGGTGAAAGAGACCAAATCTGCGGACGGCACACCAATGTATCACGTGCGCACGCCGCGCATGGAACGGCAGCAGGCGGAGCAAACGGTGGAGCGTTTGCGCAAAAACCAGATTGATGATTGCTTGATTTTGGATAATTGAGCTGACTTTTGATGGGGTTTCAGGCTGCTTGTTTGTGAGAGTTCGAGTGGTCTGAAATTTTTAGTGGGACAGGGTGATGCCTGTCCTTTTTTTTGTTTGGGGCGGGGTGGCTTATGTTTTGTGAATAGGCAGCCTGAAAACCAATCTGTCCGATAAAAAACCGTTTGGCTTAACACCAAACGGTTTTGTGTTTTCAGGCTGCCTTGGATGATTTGAGGCAGCCTGAAACGCAATGCACAATGGAGCGTCGGCGGTTTGACGACATGTTAATCAACCAGCGCAGCTTAATTTAACGCGCCATTTGGCGACGAGCTGTCGCCGTTCCATTTTCAGGCTGCCTTTGTGCGCCGCCACTCAATCCCACTCCGCCACCACAGGCGCGTGGTCGCTGGGGCGTTCTTGGGCGCGGGCTTCGCTGTCGATGTTCACGCTGCGCAGGCTGTCGCGCAGGGCGGGACTAATCAGCAAGTGGTCAATGCGCAGCCCCAAGCCTTTGGCGAACATCGCGCCGCGATAATCCCACCATGTGTAGTGCGCGCCGGTGGGGTAAATGTGCCGTAATGCGTCATGTAGCCCGAGGTTGAGCAGGTTGGCGAACCATTGCCGTTCTTCGCCGGAACAGAGGATTTTTTCGTGCCAGCGTTGCGGGTCGTACACATCGTCGTCGGCAGGGGCGATGTTGAAGTCGCCCAGCAGCACGAGCTTGGGGTGTTGGGCGAGCTGGTCGCGCACATATTCGGTGAGCGCGGCAAACCATTGGCGTTTATAGGCGAATTTGGGGCTGTCGAGCGCTTCGCCGTTTACGCAGTAAACATTGATTACGCGGATGTCGTTGATGGTGGCGGCAATCACGCGTTGCTGCGGGTCGTCGGGCAGCGCGGGCAGCCCTGTTTGCACGTCTTGCAACGGGTGGCGGCTGATGATGGCGACGCCGTTGTAGGTTTTTTGCCCTGCCCATGCGGTGTGCCAGCCCATCATGCGAAAGGCGGCGGCGGGGTATTTGTCTTGTTCCAGTTTCAGCTCTTGCAGCACCAATATATCGGGCTGGTGGGCGGCGAGCCAGTCGCTTACTTGCGGCAGGCGCACGTTGAGCGAATTAACGTTCCATGTGGCGATTTTCATGCGATGTTCCGTGGTTACGATGTTTTGACAACATTTAGGCAGCCTGAAAACGAGAAAACGGTTTTCAGGCTGCCTGTTGCGTTGTTTACCAATGGTTATGCGCCTGCGGCTCGTGCGGCGTTTTGGTCGGGGTTAATCAGAATTTCTACGCGGCGGTTTTGGGCGCGGCCTGCTTCGGTGCTGTTATCGGCAACGGGTTGGCGCGAGCCTTGTCCTGACACGCTCATGCGGTTAGCTGCCACGCCGTGTTGGTTCAGGTAGTTGGCAACGGATTGGGCGCGGTTGTACGACAAGGGGTTGTTGATGGCATCGTTGCCTGTGTTATCGGTGTGTCCCACGATGGTGATGGTGGTGTCGGTGTAGGTTGCCAGCGTTTGCGCGGCTTGGCTCAACGAGTTTTGCGCTTGGGCGGAAAGCGTGGCGCTGTTGGTGGCGAAGGTTACGGCGGCGGGCATGGTTAATTTAATTTGGTCGCCTTGACGATCCACGGCAACGCCTGAGCCTTGCAGTTGTTCACGCAATTTTTTCTCTTGGTAATCCATGTAACCGCCTACGCCAGCGCCTACTGCGCCGCAAGCCAAGGCAGAATTGCGCGCGCCTTTGCCGCCGTGGGTTAATGCGCCCACGATGCCGCAGGTGGCTGCGCCGCCCAAGCCGTAAAGCGCGGTTTTGCTGATTTTGTTTTGCCCTGTGGTGGCATCGGTTACGCAGCCGCTCAATGCGAGCGCGGCGGTGAGGGCGGCAAGTGTGGTGGTTTTCATCAGTTTCATGTGCGTTTCCTTTAATCAAAGGTGGATGGGATGGCCGGGCCTGGTTTCAGGCTGCCTGAGAGGTAGCCGCGCAATATACCGATGTTTCGGGGATAAGGCCAGTTGCCTTAACGAGAAATTACTTTGAAACGCGGGTTTTTTTCGCTTGGGGCGGCTTGAAATGGCTTGCCAAGGTAGCCTGAAAATCGGTTTCAGGCTGCCTTCCCCCACATTTGGCTGCGCGAAAACAGCAGCAGCAACACCAAGCCTATGCTGGTGGCGGCGAGCATCGTGCCTGTCATCACCAACGCCGTGCCGTTGTGCAAAAAGGCAACCGAAAAGCCCGCCAGCGAGCCAATCAGCGATTGCGTTGCCGATAGCGCGGCGTTGGCACTGCCTGCGATTTCGGGCTTGAAGTTGCTCATAAACAGGGCTTGGGTGTTGGCGGCGATTAAACCTTGCGTGCCCACCGACACCATCACCAGCGGAATCAACAATGCCAGCGGCGGCTGTTTGAACCACAACACGCTGGCAACAAGGGCAATATTGGCGCAGCCTTGCAGCGCGATGCCGACTTTCAGCAAATCGCGGCTGTGCCAATCGCGGCGCAAGCCAAACGCGGTCAGCCGATTGCACAGCATCATGGTTACGATGTTGCAGCCAAACACCCAAGCGTATTGATGCGAGCTTAGGTTGTATAACTTCATGTAAACAAAGGGCGATTCGCTTAAAAACGCCATCATGGATGAAAACGAAGCGGCTTGGTAAAACAAAAAACCAAGCGCGGGCAGCGTGGCGAACACTTGGCGATAGCGGCTGCCGATTTGTTTAACGTGCGACAGGCGCAGCGGCTCGGCGGATTTGTGTTTGGGCAAAAAGCGAAACAGCAGCGCGAACACGATGCTGGCATAGACAAACAAAAAGGCGAAAATGCTGCGCCAGCCCGTGAGCGATTGCAACGCCGAGCCGAGCATGGGCGCAACCAGCGGTGCCAGCATCAAAATGATGCCGATAAGGGTGAACATTTGCGCCGCTTCTTTGCCTTGATAATTATCGCGCACCAACGCGCCCACCACCACGGCAGACATCCCGCCGCCCAAGGCTTGCACCATGCGCAACGCCATCAGCTGCTCGGCATTTTGCACAAAAATCAGCCCCGCGCAGCCAATCAGAAAAATGGTTAAGCCAAACAGGGCGATGTTGCGCCGGCCTTTGATGTCGGACAGCGAGCCGCCGAGCAATTGCCCTGCGGCAACGCCAAACATAAATGTGCTGAGGCTTTTTTCAATTTGATGGATGTCGGCTTGCAGCGCGGTGGCGATGTTGGGCAGCGAGGGCAAGTAGGCATCAATAGACAGCGGCATGATGGCGATAAGCATCGCCATCAGGAATGCCATTTGTTTGGTGGAGAGGGGGCGGGCTGTTTGCATGGTGTGAACACGTGATTAAGATGAGGCAGCCTGAAAACGGGAAAACGGGTTTTCAGGCTGCCTATAAGGTAGTTGTTAAACGGAGCGGATTATACGCTTGGGGTGGGGAAAGCTCAAACGGGAGAACGGGTTAGCGGTTGCGCGTTGGACAATCGAGCCGCGTCGCTAGCCGTTTTTTACCGCCGCCAGCACGGCTTCGGCGTGCCCTGCCACTTTCACTTTGCGCCATTCGTGCACGATATTGCCTGCGCTGTCTAACACGAAGGTGCTGCGTTCAATGCCCATGTGTTCTTTGCCGTAGAGCTTTTTCAGTTTCAACACGTCGAATTGCCGGCACACGGTTTCATCGGTATCGCTGAGCAAGGCAAAGGCGAAGCCTTGTTTGGCGCAGAAGTTTTGGTGGGTTTTCACGCTGTCGCGCGAGATACCGACCACGGTGTAGCCCAAGGCTTGAAATTCGGGCAGCAGGCGGTTGAAATCCAAGCCTTCGGTGGTGCAGCCTGCGGTGTGGTCTTTGGGATAGAAATACACAACGAGCGGCAGATGCGCTTGGCTGTGGAAAATATCGCCGTTGGATGAGGGGAGGGAGAAATGGGGCATGGTAAGCTTTCGTGTACGGAGTGATGGATTGGGGTTGCGCCGCGCGGCGTTTCAGGCTGCCGTTGGCAGAATGCGCGGGGCGGACGATAAACGAACGGGCAAAAAACAAACGGGCAAAGCTGCCGCAAACAAATTTTCAGGCTGCCTCAATCGATTAAGGCAGCCTGAAACGCAGTTTATTTAACCGGTTACAAGATGTTCAAATCCGAAACGCGGTCATACATTTGCCCTGGTTCTTTGCCTTCTTCCCACAGGGTGATTTTCAGGCGCAAGTCACTGGCGGATTCGGCTTGGCGCAAGGCTTCGTCTAATGTGATGCGCCCTGCGGTGTAGAGTTTGAACAAGTCTTGGTCAAACGTTTGCATGCCCTCGGATTGCGAGCGTTCAATCAGGCGCAGCATCTCAATCAGCTCGCCTTTCATCATGTAGTCCGCCATCGCGGGCGAGTTAATCAGCAAGTCCACAATCGCGGTACGACCGCCTTCAATCAAACGCGCCAAACGTTGCCCGATGATGCCCACCACGTTGAGCGACAAGTCCAGCAGCACTTGTTTGTGTTGCTCTTCGGGGTAGAAGTTCATAATCCGCTCCACCGCTTGCACGGCGTTGTTGGCGTGGATGGTGAAGAATACCAAGTGCCCCGTTTGCGCCAGCTGCAAGGCGTATTCCATGGTGTGTTCGTTACGCACCTCGCCTACGCAGACTACGTCCGGGGCTTGACGCATCGCAGATTGCACCGCCATAGACCAAGAGTTGGTGTCAATGCCCAATTCACGTTGGGTAAAAATGCTTTTGATTGGCGTGTGGATGTATTCCACAGGGTCTTCAATGGTAACGATATGACCTGCGGCGTGTTTGTTGCGCCAGTCTAGCATCGCCGCCATGGAAGTGGATTTACCCGAACCTGTTGCGCCCGCCAAAATAATCAGACCGCGCGGTTGCATGGCAAGTTCTTTTAAGCCTTGTGGCAGTTTCAAATCGTCCACCGTTAAGATTTTGGTGGTGATGCGCCGCCAAACCATGCCAACGTGTCCTTGCTCATGATACGCATTTACACGATAGCGCACGCCTGTGGCGGAAGTAACCGAATAGTTCAGCTCCAATTCTTCTTCAAAGCGGATGCGCTGCTCATCGCTCATGGTGGAATACACCAAAACTTCGGTGTCTTGCGGCGTGAGCGGTTTGAGCGGAACGGGGGTCAGCTCGCCGTTGATTTTGAATGAGGGCGGGAAGTTCACGCTGATGAAAATATCGGAAGCCAAGCGTTTTTCGCATTCGGCAGACATTTTTTCCAGCAAGGGATGCAAACCGGGTTTTTCTTTTTTCGCCATCACGCTGGCAACGGTTTTTTCAGGCTGCCCTTTGGGCGCGGCTTTGGGGGCTTGCGGTTTCACTTGGTAATCGTTCACAAAGTCTTCCAACAGGTTGGTTAAGCCGGCGGTGGGGTTGTTTTGTTCTGACATGGTGGTCTCCCTTTGTTTGTTACACAATCATATCGGGGTTTTGCGCTTTGGCGCGGGCATCGGCAAGCGACACGATATTGCGGCGCACCAAGTCTTGCAAACATTGGTCAAGCGTTTGCATGCCGAAGTTTTGCCCCGTTTGGATGGATGATTGCATTTGGGCAATTTTGTTCTCGCGAATCAAGTTACGAATCGCGGGGGTGGAAATCATGATTTCATGCGCGGCGACACGGCCTTTGCCGTCTTTGGTTTTCAGCAGCGTTTGCGCGATAACGGCGCGTAATGATTCAGACAACATAGAACGCACCATCTCTTTTTCGGCTGCGGGGAACACGTCGATAATACGGTCGATGGTTTTGGCGGCGGAGGTGGTGTGCAAGGTGCCAAACACCAAGTGCCCCGTTTCGGCGGCAGTCAATGCCAAGCCGATGGTTTCGGGGTCGCGCATCTCGCCCACCAGAATAATATCGGGGTCTTCACGCAGGGCGGAGCGCAGGGCGTTGGCGAAGCTGTGGGTGTGTTCGCCCAATTCGCGTTGGTTCACAAGGCATTTTTTGGATTGGTGCACAAACTCGATGGGGTCTTCAATGGTGAGGATGTGGGCGGAATATTTTTCGTTCACATAGTCCATCATGGCGGCAAGGGTGGTGGATTTGCCCGAACCTGTTGGCCCTGTTACCAACACCAAACCGCGTGGGTTGTCGGCGATTTTTTGGAAAATGCGCGGGGCTTTGAGCTCTTCCAAGGTTAAAACTTTGCTGGGAATGGTACGCAACACGGCGGCGGGCCCGCGGTTGGTGTTAAACGCGTTCACACGGAAGCGGGCGATGTTGGGCAGTTCAAACGAAAAGTCGGTTTCCAAATTTTGTTGGTAGTTTTTGCGTTGCAAGTCGTTCATGATGGAGCTAATCATTGTGCCGACTTCGTCTGCGTTCATTTCGGGCAGGTTGATGCGGCGGATGTCGCCGTTCACGCGAATCATGGGGGGCAGACCTGCGGAGATGTGTAAGTCTGATGCTTTGTTTTTCACGCCAAATGCGAGAAGGTCGGTAATCTGCATAGCTGTGCTCATAATGATGCCTTTGCAAAAGTGGATTGAATTAAGCCCCGTATTCTAAATAATTTTCAGGCTGCCTGAAAGCAAATGTTAAGAAAGGTTGGGATTTTGTTGTATTTCAGGCTGCCTTTGTTTACGTTTGGGATGATGTTTTGGATGATGGTTTGAATGCGGGGTAATGAAAGGCAGTATCACAAGGCGGTCAAATCGTTTACACTTACGCCCCATATCAGGCTCTGCCTATTTTCAGGCTGCCTTTTTATTTTTGCGACCTATTTTTGAAACAACAGGGAACTGTGATGAAACTGTTTTACACGATAATCAAACTTGCGATTTTGGCGGTGCTGCTGGTGTTTGCTTTGATTAACACGGCAAAAGTACCATTTTTCTATCTGCCCAGCGAGTCGCTTGAATTGCCGCTGATTGTGATTTTGTTCGGCGCGTTTGTGGCGGGCGCGCTGTTCGGCTTGTTTGCGCTGTTTGGGCGTTTAATCCATCTGCGTAACGAGAACGCGCGCTTGCGTGCCGAAGTGCAAAAGAATGCCCGTTTGACCACGCAAGACATTACCGCGCCCCAGCCGGTTAACGCAGCCAAAAAATAAGGCAAAACATGGAAAACGCTGACATTTGGTCAATACTTGTGCCGATTATTTTGCTGCCTGCGTTTTTTGCGATGGGCTGGTTTGCCGCGCGGATTGATATGAAAACCGTGCTGAAACAGGCAAAAACCGTGCCCGCAGGCTTTTACGCCAGCTTGGACGCGCTGGTGGATAAAAACACGGGGCGCGCGGCGCATAATCTTGCGGAAGTGATTGATCAACAACAAAATTCGTATGATTTGAATTTAACTTTGGGCAAGCTGTATCGCCAGCGCGGTGAAAACGATAAGGCGATTGCCATGCACAAGGCGTTGCTGGATTCACCCGACACGGTGGGCGACAAGCGCACGCGCGTGTTATACGAGCTGGGTTTGAACTACCAAAGCGCGGGCTTGGTGGACAGGGCCGAGCAAATTTTCTTGGAATTGCAGCAGGGCAATATGGCAAAGCAAGCCAACGAAGTGTTGCTCAATATTTATCAGCAAGACCGCGATTGGGAGCAAGCCATCGCCACCGCGCAGCTTTTGGCGCACGATGAGCAAACGTATCAATTTGAAATGGCGCAGTTTTATTGCGAAATCGCGCAGAGCGAATTGTTTAAATCGCAGTTTGAGCAGGCGCGTGCGCATATTCAGGCTGCCTTGTCTGCCAACAAAAAATGCACCCGTGCCAATATGATTTTGGGCGATATTGAGCAAAAGCAGGGCAACTTTCAGGCTGCCATTGATGCCTACACCGCGATTGAAAAGCAAAACCACGCTTATTTGAGCATGATAGGCGAGAAGCTGTATGACGCTTATGACGCGCTGGGCAAGGCGCAAGACGGCTTGGAAGTGCTGATTGGCTACGCCAAAATGTTCCCGCAGCTGGATTTGAACAGCGTGATTTACGAAAAATCGCTGCTGCTGTGGGGCGAGGAAAAAGCCAACCAAACGATGGTGGAGCTGGTGCGCATCAAGCCCGATTTGAACGGCATGTACCGCCTGCTGGGCTTGCAAATGAGCGATTTGAACCCGCAATGGAAAGCCGATGCCGATATGATGCGCACCGTGATTGGGCGACAGGTGCAGCGCAGCTGGATGTATCGCTGCCGCAACTGCCATTTTAAATCGCAAGTGTTTTTCTGGCACTGCCCCGCGTGCAACAAATGGGAAACGTTTACGCCGAACAAGATTGAGGTGTGATGGCGCATTATCGTTTTCAGGCTGCCTTGGTGGATAGGCAGCTTGAAAAGTATTTATAGGAAAGAGTATGTTTAAAAATAAACACAAATCCAAATACCAATGGGTTGTTTTGGTGTTGATTGTGTTGCTGGCGGTGGGCAAGCAATGGCTGGCGCACAGGCAAAGCCAACAGCCAAACGCGCCGCAAGTAAGCACAACGCAAAGCCAGCCGCAGCCAAGTAGGGATACGCAAAGGCAGCCTGAAAAAGCCGCGCCGCCCGCTGCCAACTTTGAACACATCTTGCAACAAGCCTATCAAAACCACCAAAGCAATCTGCAAATTCAAGGCAGCGGGCGCGTGATTAAAACCTTGCCCGATGACACGCAAGGCTCGCGCCATCAACGTTTTATTGTGAAACTCGCCAGCGGGCAAACGCTGCTGTTTGCTCACAATATAGACCTCGCGCCGAAAATTCGCGGCTTGAAAAAAGGCGACACCATCGCGTTTAACGGCGAATACGAATGGAGCGAGCAGGGCGGCGTGATTCATTGGACGCATAAAGACCCAAACGGTCGCCATGTTGATGGTTGGCTGGAACATAATGGGCAGCGGTATGAATAGCGCGACCAATGTTTTAGCTTCGTAACTCCGCTGCGCTTTTCAGGCTGCCTTAATCGCCAGAGGCAGCCTGAAACCTAAAATTCATCCCAATCATCAGGGCGATGTTTTGCCGCCGCCCAAATAAATGCGTAATAAACCATATAGAATGCAAACAGCACCGCCCCAATCGCCTTTGCTAACGAGGGGAAAATCAGATTGAGCGCATACAACGCGCAGCCTGCCGCTATGATGAGCAGCTGCACACGCAGCGATGGATAACGGAAAGTCATATCGTCAATATAGTCTTGCCGTTCAGATTGCTCGCGTAACCAGTTTTTTAATCCTTCCAGCATATTTCCCTCCTTAAATACGTTTTCAGGCTGCCTCTCGTATTTTACCCCCATTAGGCAGCCTTGCCCCTTTGTCCAAATCTTTGATTTGGGTATAAAGGGGTATATCGCAGCGCAACGCGCAAGATTGAAAGCCCATCCATGCCCGAAACCGCCCAAATCATCACCAGCTACGGCAGACGCTACATCGTCCGCACGCCAAACCAGCAAACCTACGAAGCCAGCACCCGCAGCAAGCGCACCGACTACGCCTGCGGCGATTGGGTGAACATCCAAATCATCAACGGCGAGCAAGCCGTGATTGAAAGCGTGTTGCCGCGCCAAAGCCTGCTGTATCGCCAAGATGCGTGGAAATCCAAACTCATCGCCGCCAACGTAACCCAGCTTTTGATTGTGGTTGCCGCCGAGCCCAGCCCCAGCGAAGCCCTGCTGCAACGCGCGCTAATCGCCGCCGAAGCCGCGCACATCCGCCCCGTGATTGTCATCAACAAAGCCGATTTGCCCAGCACCGCCGCGCTGCAAGCCAAATTGTCGTTTTACGAACAATTAGGTTATAAAATCATCACGTTAAGCGCGTTGGGCGACGTGCACAGCCTGCGCGAGCAACTGCGCGGCGAAACCAATATCTTGCTCGGGCAAAGCGGCATGGGCAAATCCACGCTCACCAACGCGCTGCTGGGCGAAACCCTTGCCCGCACGCAAACCATTTCCGCCGCGCTGGATTCGGGCAAACACACCACCACCCACGCGCAACTGTATGATTTGGATGAACACACTAAGCTGATTGACAGCCCAGGTTTGCAAGAATTTGGCTTACACCATTTGGCAGCGGCGGATTTGCTGGATTATTTCCCTGATTTGCGCCACCTGATTGGGCAATGCCGTTTTCACAACTGCACCCACCGCGCCGAGCCCAACTGCGCAGTGAAAGCGGCGGCGGAACGCGGCGACGTGTCGGCGGAGCGCGTGGCGTTGTTGCAAAAGATTACGGATGAATTGCTGCGCTGATGTGCGAAGCATAAAAGGCAGCCTGAAAACGTGATTGGGCGTTTGGCTGCCTTTGGACTTTTGCAAAGGGTTTGGCTTATTCAACGTGCCATTTGGCGACGAGCCGTCGCCGCTTCATTTTGCTGCGGGCGTTGTCTAGGCTTTCGTGTACCACAAAAAAGGCAGCCTGAAAACGAGCGTGAACCCGTTTTCAGGCTGCCTTTTGCGTGGCGGATGGGCGGGCGTGGGTTTACATCAAACCTCCGCCAGCCGCTTCAACACTTCCTCGCGTCCCAGCATGGCGAGCACCGCATCCACGCTGGGCGTTTTGGCGGTGCCGCACACGGCAAGGCGCAGCGGCATGCCCAGTTTGCCCATTTTGATGCCTTCGGCTTCGCAGAACGAGGCAAACAGCGCGTGGATGCCTTCTGCTGTCCATTCGCCTTCGGGCAGCGCGGCAAGCAGCGCGGCAAAGCGGCGCATGCGGGCGGGCGCATCGGCATCCCAATGCTTGGCAAGGTCGGCTTCGGCGGGCGTGGCTTTGGCGTAGAAATAGGCGCATTCGCTGGCGAGCGCGTTTAAGTCTTGGGCGCGGTCTTTGACAAAGGCGATGACGTCGGCGAGTTTCAGGCTGCCTGAAACGCGGATGCCTTGCTGAGCCAAGCGTGGGGCGACCAGATCGGCAAGGCGTTGGTTGTCGGCGGCTTTGATGTGTTCGCTGTTTATCCACATCAGTTTTTTGCTGTCCATGCGGCTGGGTGATGCGGATACGTCTTTTAAATCAAACCATTGCACGAATTGTTCTATGCTGAAAAATTCGTCGTCGCCGTGCGCCCAGCCCAGCCGCGCAAGGTAGTTCAACATGGCTTCGGGCAGGATGCCCATGTCGGCAAATTCGGTGATGGCAACGGTGTCGCCGCTGCGTTTGGAGATTTTTTTGCCTTGCTCGTTCAAAATCATGGGCAGGTGGGCGTACACGGGGGGCGTTGCGCCTAATGCTTTGAATATGTTGATTTGTTTGGGCGTGTTGTTTACATGGTCGTCGCCGCGAATCACGTGGGTGATGCCCATGTCAAAATCGTCCACCACCACGCAGAAGTTGTAGGTGGGCGTGCCGTCGGCGCGGGCGATGATGAGGTCGTCGAGCGCGGCGTTGGGGATGCTGATTTCGCCTTTTACGGCATCGTGCCAATGGGTTGCGCCGTCCAGCGGGTTTTTGAAGCGGACAACGGGTTGGATGTCGGCGGGGATGGGGGGCAGGGTTTTGCCTGCTTCGGGCCGCCAGCGGCGGTCGTAGGTGGCGGTGCCTTCGCGCTCGGCTTTTTCGCGCATGGCGGCGAGCTCTTCTTTGCTGCAATAGCAGTAATAGGCGTGTCCGCTGGCAAGCAGTTGTTGGATAAGCTCTTTATAGCGCGGGAAATTTTGGGTTTGGTAGACGATGTGGTCGCGGTTGTCGGCGTGTAAGCCTACCCAGTCCATGCCTTGCAGGATGATTTGCACGCTTTCGGCGGTGGAGCGTTCTAGGTCGGTGTCTTCAATGCGCAGCAAAAATTCGCCGCCGTGGTGTTTGGCAAACGCCCATGAATAAAGGGCGGTGCGCACGCCGCCGATGTGGAGGTAGCCTGTGGGGCTGGGGGCAAAACGGGTTTTGATGGTCATAATGGGCTTTCGTTGTGTGATGGGAAAGGGTGGGGATTTTACTGTTTTCAGGCTGCCTGAAAAAGGGGTTGGTTATAAGCAAGAGCACGCGTCTTGCCGCGTACCACGCTTGGGGCGGTGCTTTGTGGTAAGCATTTCAGGCTGCTTTGGGATGGTGTGAAAAATTTTAGCCTGTGGATGGGGGGGAGTGAGGCAGCCTGAAAACGAGCGAAGCGAGTTTCAGCGAAGCTAAAACGTGCCTTTAAAAATGTTTTCAGGCTGCCTCAATCCTCCGCCCACGGGTCGGGGCGGCGTTGGCGTTTTACCAAAATGCGTACCGCGCCATCGTTGCCTTTGTGCGGTTCGCAGTAGGCGAGCACGTCGGGGTGTGCCATCAGCCAGCGGCGCACAAGGTTTTTGAGCACGGGGGTGTAGCCCGATGAACCCAAGCCGCTGCCGTGGATGATTTCGCCGCACACGCCGCGCCGTTTCACAAATTCAATAAATTCGTTGAGCACTTGCTGGGCTTCTTCTTGCGTGTAGCCGTGCAAATCCACATCGGCGACCACTTCGTAATGCCCGTTTTGCAGGCGTTTGATGTCGTTTGCGCCTTGTCCGTTTTTGCTGAATGTGGCGGGGATTTCTAGCTGCACACCCTCGCCTACATAAAAATAGTTGTCTTCGCCCAAATCGGCGGGCTGCTGGCGCGGCTTGATGGTTTTGCGGCTGGCGGGGGCGATGTATTGATTGGCGTTTTTAATCGGGGTTACGTCTTTCATCAGCTCGCTGAAATTGACTTCGGCTTCTTGCGCGGCTTGCTGCTTGGCTTGCGCTTCGGCGGCGCGGCGGGCGGCGGTTTGCGCTTGGGCTTGTTTGTGCAGGGCTTTGAGTTGGTCTTGGTAGTTCATGGTGGGACTTTCGGGGGATGATTGGGGCAGCCTGAAAACGCAAATGGCGCGGCGATGGCTTGTTGCCAAATAGCATTGAGTTGTCGGCGAGCCGCCGACGTTCCATTGGGTGCGGATGCGCTTGCCAAGGCAGCCTGAAAATGGGATTTCAGGCTGCCTTTTTTAGTTTCAGGCTGCCTTTCGTGTAAGCATCACGCCGCTTTCAATATGCGGCGTAAACGGAAACTGGTCAAACAGCGCGGCGGCTTGGATGCGGTGCGTTTGCGTGAGCGTTTGCAAATTGGCGGCGAGCGTTTCGGGGTTGCACGACACATAAATAATGCGGTCAAACCGGGCAACCAGTTGCAGCGTGGCGTTGTCCACGCCTGCGCGCGGCGGGTCGATGAAAATGGTGGAAAAATCGTAATCCGCCAGCGCGATGCCGCTTTCGGCTAGGCGGCGAAAGGTGCGGCAGCCTGAAAACGCTTCGGTAAACTCTTCGGCGGATAGGCGGGCGATTTGGATGTTATCCACTTGATTATGCGCGATATTCCATTGCGCGGCGGCAACCGAGGTTTTGGACACTTCGGTTGCCAGCACGCGGCGAAAATGGCGCGATAAGGGCAGGGTGAAATTGCCGTTGCCGCAATAGAGTTCCAGCAGGTCGCCGCCTGCGCCTTGCGCTTGCTGGCACGCCCATGCCAGCATTTTTTGGCACACGATGGCGTTGGGCTGGGTGAAGCTGCCTTCGTATTGGCGATAGGCGTAGCTTTGCCCGTTTACGGTTAATCGTTCGGTTACAAAATCTTGGCTTAACACGATTTTTTGCCCTTTGCTGCGCCCGATGATGTGGATGCCTAAATCGCGGGCTAGGGCGCGGGCGGCGACTTGCCAGTCATCATCCAGCTTGCGGTGGTAAATCAGCGTTACCAGCATTTCGCCGCTGAGCGTGGCGAGAAATTCGCATTGGTAGAGCCGCGTTTGCAGCGCGGGGCAGCCTGAAAGGCGGTGGAGCAGGCGGGGCATCAGCGCGTTGATGCTACTGTGGACAGCCTGAAAATGGGTGAGCTTAATCAGCGAGGCGCTGGATGCTTTTTGCCCGTGGGCAAACATGGCGTAGCTGATTTGGTCGCTGTCGTGCCAAATGCGGAACTCGGCGCGCATGCGGTAGCCGCTTTCGGGCGATGGGAAAACTTGCGGCGCGGGCGCGGCAAAGGGTGCGAGTAGGGCGGCAAGGCGTTGGGTTTTTTCGGCAAGTTGGGCGGTGTAGGGCATGGCGATAAATGAACAGGTAAACAAAATAAGGCAGCCTGAAAATGGGCTGGGCTTGATGCGCGCGGGGATATGGATTTCAGGCTGCCTCAAATTATAAGCGTTAAACCATGTAAACAAAATGGGTGTGATAGTTAAAATCTTAACCTGTTTCGCCGATAAGTTTACAAAACTTGATGCGAAACATATTTTTTCGCCTGAAACAGGCGTAGCATCACACCCGCGGAACTTGCACCAAAAGTTTTTAGAGTTTTTTTAACCCACGCAGCTCAAAAAGCTGCATTTTTTAGGAGTATTTATCTATGTTCTCCCTAACGCATGACCCACTAGGCAGCATTTGGCTGTCGGCATTGGTGGCAGCGATTCCTATTGTATTGTTTTTGCTCGGTTTAACCGTGTTGAAACTCAAAGGCTTGCACGCTGCTTTGCTCACTTTGGTGGCAACGCTGGTGCTGTCGTTCTATCCGTTTAACCTGCCGTTTGCCGCCGCGTTTGCCGCTGTGGTATCGGGCTTTTGGGCAGGTTTTTGGCCCATTGGCTACATCATCATCATGGCGATGTGGCTTTACCGCTTAACCGTTGCCACAGGAAAAATTGAAGTTATCAAAGGCTCGCTCACCATGGTTTCCGCCGACCAACGCATCCAATTATTGCTGATTGGCTTCTGCTTTGGCGCGTTCTTGGAAGGCGCGGCGGGCTTTGGCGTGCCGATTGCCATTTGTAGCGTGATGCTGGCTGCGCTGGGCTTCAACCCTTTGCAAGCAGCGATGCTGTGTTTGGTGGCCAACGCGGCTGCTGGCGCGTGGGGTGCGATTGGTATTCCCGTGGCGATTGTGGATACGTTTAAGCTGGACGGCGTAACCGCGCTGGGCGTATCGCGCGCAACCAACACTACTTTGCCGATTGTGGCCGCCAGCGTGCCTTTCTTGCTGGTGTGGATTTTGGACGGCTTCAAAGGCATCAAAGAAACTTTGCCTGCGCTGTTGGTAACTTCTGTGGTGTTCACCGTATCGCAAATGGTGGTGAGCTACTTCTTGGGCCCTGAATTGGTGGACATCGTTCCCCCCTTGCTTTCTTTGGCTGCTTTGGCTGCTTTGTGTACCCAATGGAAACCGAAAAACATTTTCCGCTTGGTGGCAGAAGACGAGAGCAACAAAGCAAAATTCTCTACTGGGCAAATCGTGGATGCTTGGATGCCGTTTGTGTTGTTGAGCATCGCGGTGATTGTGTGGAGTATGCCGTTCTTTAAAGGGATGTTTATTAAAGACGGTGTGTTATCGTTTACCACGATTACTTTGGATGTGATGCCTGGTGAAGGCGAAGTGAAAGCCGCGCTGGATTTGGGCAAAGCCACAGGCACAGCGATTTTGGTGGCAACGCTGATTACCATCGGCATGAGCAGCAAAACCTTGTCGTTTGGCAAAGCGTTTGGCGTGTTAAAAGAAACGTTTAAATCGTTCCTCATCGCCATTATTACCATTTCCTGCATCTTAGCGATTGCCAAATTGATGACGTTTACAGGCATGACCAAAGTGTTGGGCGAAGCCATCGCCGAAACAGGCAAAATCTTCCCGTTGCTCTCTCCGATATTGGGCTGGGTGGGCGTGTTTATGACCGGCTCGGTGGTGAACAACAACACCTTGTTTGCGGGCGTGCAAAGCACGGTGGCAGGCAAGCTGGGCATTGACCCCAATATGCTGGTGAGCGCCAACACCGCCGGCGGCGCAATGGGCAAACTGGTATCGCCCCAATCCATCACCATCGCCACAGGCGCGCTGGGCAAAACAGGCGAAGAATCTGCCGTGCTGAAACTGGTGCTGCGATACAGCATCGCCTTGCTGGTGTTTGTGTGCGTGTGGACATTTATCCTGTCGCTGGTACTGGAAGCGGGAGCGCATTAACGCTGTAAACAAAAGCACTCTGGTAAACGGAGTGCTTTTTTTGCGGATGGATGAGGCAGCCTGAAAAGGGGTTGGCTATGGTTTCAGGCTGCCTTTAAATTTTAGATTTCAGGCTGCCTCAGGGTTTTTGCAAACGTTTTAGACGGCAAAGCAAGCATCCGAGGCAGCCTGAAACACAAAAAAGAGCCAAATCAATCGGCTCTTTTATTTTTTACTTCCAATAATTATTCGCCGCCGCAACGGTTTGGAAATGAATGGCAATCACTTGGGATACCAGCGTTAAGCTATCCGCATCGTTTTCGTAAACAGGGCGCAGTTTGCTGCGGATGTCGGGGTCGGGTTGCGTGTATTTCACGCCCATGCGTGCCAGCTTGATGGCAAGTTCGTAGCCTTCTTGCGGCGTGTCGGTGATGAGCGAAGTGATCCATGGTTCCATGATTTTCCCTTATGGTAGTGGGTTGAAAGGCGCGCATTGTAAATAATTGAACAAGGCTAGGCAAATGGCATACAAGGCAGCCTGAAAATGCTGTTCCTCCATCCCCAAAGGCAGCCTGAAATCCGTTTTTCAGGTTGCCTCTGCTATAATTGCGCCCCTTGTTTTTACTACAATTTCCACACGCCAAACCATGTCCCAACCCGATTTAGACCAAACCCTCTCCAAAGACCGCCACTTTCTCCAACGCGCTTTCAGGCAGCCTGAAAAATACGGCGGCATCGCCAGCGTAGAACGCAAATACCAAAAATCCCACGATATTTACTTAAAACGCCTTTCCGCGCTGCCCAAGCCCGAATTTGACAATACTCTCCCCGTCCACGAGCGTTTAAACGACATCAAAACTGCCATCGCCAGCCACCAAGTAACCATCATCTGCGGCGAAACAGGTTCGGGCAAAACCACGCAGTTGCCTAAAATCTGCCTGGAACTCGGGCGCGGGGCGGCGGGTTTGATCGGGCATACGCAGCCGCGCCGCCTTGCCGCGCGTTCGGTTGCCGAGCGCATTGCCGAAGAGCTGGGGCAGCCGATTGGGCAGGCGGTGGGCTACAAAGTACGGTTTAACGACCACACCTCGCGCGATGCCTGCGTCAAGCTGATGACCGACGGCATCCTACTGGCGGAAACGCAGACCGACCGTTATCTCGCCGCCTACGACACAATCATTATCGACGAAGCACATGAACGCAGCCTGAACATTGACTTCCTCTTGGGCTACCTAAAACAACTGCTGCCGCGCCGCCCCGATTTGAAAGTCATCATCACCTCGGCAACGATAGACGCAGAACGCTTCTCCCAACACTTCAACGGCGCGCCCGTGCTGGAAGTGAGCGGACGCACTTATCCCGTCGAAATCCTCTACCGCCCGCTGACCAGCAAAGACGAAGACGACGCAGAAGTGGAGCTGACCGACGCGATTGTCGATGCGGCGGACGAATTGGCGCGACACGGCGAAGGCGATATTTTGGTGTTCCTGCCGGGCGAACGCGAAATCCGCGAAGCCGCCGAAGCCCTGCGCAAATCCACGCTGCGCCGCAACGACGAAATCCTGCCCCTGTTCGCACGCCTGTCGCACGCCGAGCAGCACAAAATCTTCCACCCCTCAGGCGCGAAACGCCGCATCGTGTTAGCAACCAACGTCGCCGAAACTTCACTCACCGTGCCGGGCATCAAATACGTCATCGACACCGGCCTCGCGCGCGTCAAACGCTATTCCGCACGGGCAAAAGTGGAGCAGCTTCATGTCGAAAAAATCTCCCAAGCCGCCGCCCGCCAACGCTCCGGACGCTGCGGACGCGTCTCCGCAGGCGTGTGTATCCGGCTGTTTTCAGAAGAAGATTTCAACAGCCGCCCCGAATTTACCGACCCCGAAATCGTCCGCAGCAACTTGGCCGCCGTCATCCTGCGCATGGCAGCGTTGAAACTGGGCGATGTGGCGGTATTCCCGTTTTTAGAAATGCCCGATTCTCGGTATATCAATGATGGGTTTCAGGTGTTGCTGGAATTGGGGGCGGTGGAGGCCGTCTGAAAAACGTAGGTCGGGCATAAATACCCAACCTATCTGTTAGAAAATTAACAAAAATATATGGAATACAAACATGAGTGATTATGACTTTTTATGGGAAATGAGAGACCTTGGTTATAGCAGTGAAGAAATTATCGAAGCCGCAGCTTGTGGATATGCACCTTACGAGGCTATTTATTTAGAACCTTACGAGGCTATTTATTTAGATGATGATGGAAATACCCAAATTATTGATAATTTATTTGATGATATTAAAGATTGGGATACGAATGTTCAAGTCAGTTATGAAACAATTGAAGACGAAGAAACTGCTTATTTTAAAGAGCAAATATTTAATAGTTTAATTGAAAATGCAAAAGAATATTATTCACTTACAGGAAGATATTTACAAATTTGGGGAGAACTAGGTGAACTTTATGCTGAATTAGAATACGGATTAAAAAGACATAAGGACGTTAACCACGAAGGTTCTGATGGTTTCATTAACGGAAAACTGGTTGAAGTGAAAACCATATCCCCTTTAAAACAACATAACCAAGTAGTCGTGAAGAAAAAAGGAAGTTTTGAACAACTATTAATTGTGCGAATCAGTAAAAATTTTGAATTTAAAGCCAAATTAATTTCAAGAGATAAACTGAATGGGACGACTGGAAAATTCTTAAAAGGAAAAATTAAATAAAGAGTGGATTGGGCATTCATGCCCGACAAAAAAGCACCCTGCAATAAGGAAATGTCGAGCATAAATGCCCGACCTACAAAACTATGCAAAACACTAAAAATCAAGCACGCAGCTCAAGCATTCATACCCGACACAATCCGACAAACGATAAAACCGTTTCAGACGACCTTCAAAACGCTTCGGGCAATATCGTCGCCCCTCCCCGCTACCGCCTGACCAAACTCGGCGAACAAATGGCGCGCCTGCCTATCGACCCGAAAATCGCGCGCATTTTGCTGGCGGCGAAGAAGCACGACTGCATGGCGGAAATATTGGTGATTGCGTCCGCGCTGTCGATTCAAGACCCGCGCGAGCGGCCGTTGGAGGCGCGCGATGCCGCCGCCAAGGCGCACGAGCGTTTTACCGACAAGCAGTCCGATTTCCTTGCCTACCTGAACATTTGGGACAGCTTCCAGCGCGAGCGCGACAAAGGCTTGTCCAACAAGCAGTTAGTGCAGTGGTGCCGCCAATATTTCCTGTCGCACCTACGGATGCGCGAATGGCGCGAGCTGCACCACCAGCTTACCCAAACCGCGATTGAAATGGGTTTGACCACCAAGGAAGCCGCTTTCAGACGACCTCCCGAAGTCAGACAGCTCACGTCGTCTGAAAATGCGGGCGACCAAGACTTATCCGCCAAACTCAAACAAAAACAACTGGATAAGAAACAACACCGCACCCAAATCCGCGCCGCCAAAGAAGCGGGCTACGAACAAATCCACCGCGCCCTGCTCACCGGCCTCATCGCCAACGTCGGCATGAAATCGCCCGACGGCAACGACTACACCGGCGCGCGCGGCAGCCGTTTTCATCTGTTCCCCGCGTCAGCGTTGTTCAAATCCAAGCCCAAATGGGTGATGGCGGCGGAACTCACGGAAACCACGCGCCTTTACGCTCGCGATGTCGCCGCAATCCAGCCCGAATGGATAGAGCAGGAAGCCCCGCATCTGGTGCGTTACCACTATTTTGAACCGCATTGGGAACAGAAACGCGGCGAAGTCGTCGCCAGCGAGCGCGTAACGCTGTACGGGCTGACCGTGCTGCCGCGCCGCCCCGTCGCCTACGGCAGAATCGCCCCCGCCGAAGCCCGTGAAATCTTTATCCGCAGCGCATTGGTCGCCCAAGAAATGGGCAGTTTCAACGCGCCGTTTTTCGTACACAACCAAAAACTGATCCGCGAAGTCGCCGAGTTGGAACACAAATCGCGCCGTCAAGATGTGTTGGTGGACGATGAGATTTTGTTTGAGTTTTACGATGCGCGTTTGCCTAAAACCGTATTTAAAAGCGGCGGCGAGATGTTTGGGCAGCCTGAAAATACCCAAAGGCCGTCTGAAACCGCCGCCCAAACCAGTAACCCCGTTCCCTCTCCTGCTCGCGGTAGAGGGTTAGGGTGGGGGCAAACGCCTGATACACAAGCAAATTTTGCTTCTTCCGAAACAGCACCCCCACCCCAACCCTCCCCCGCGCGAGCGCAGGAGAGGGGGCAAGTTGCCGCATCCGTAGGTCGGATTCTTGAATCCGACATTTCCGCAGCATCAAAAGTTTTGTCGGATAAAAGTATCCGACCTACACGCGTTTCAGACGGCCTTTCAGGCAGCCTGAAAACCAGCGAAGCCAAAACAACCACCCCCTTCCGCCCCGACCATCTGCGCGTCCGCAACCTTACCCCCCGCGCCCTTACCGCCGCCGACCTAGACGCGCTCTACGCCCTGTGCCAAAGCCAGCCCGACTACTACCGCCACTTGGGCGAGCCGCTCACGCGCGACAAACTCACCCGCAGCCTTGCCGCCCTGCCGCCCGATGCCCGCCGCGAAAACAAACACTTCATCGGCTTCTGGCAGCAAGGCAGCCTGAAAGCCGCGTTGGAAATCATCTTCGCCTACCCCGATAAAGAAACCGTGTTACTCGGTCTGCTGATGGTGGACAAATCCGCCCAAGGCGCAGGCATCGGCACTGCCATCGCGCAAAAACTCGCGGCAGTTGCGGTGGAGATGGGCTACCGCGAAATCATTCTAAGCTACGCCGAAGGCAACGCCCAAAGCCGCGCCTTCTGGCTGAAAAACGGCTACCAAGAAACAGGCGAAACCGACGAACCCGAACAAGACGGCGAAGCCCGCCTGATTGCCATGTCGCGCCGTTTGTCCAAATCACAAAGGCAGCCTGAAAACCGTTCAGACGGCCTTTCAGGCAGCCTGAAACCCCATATTTGCCCCGCCATAACTAGTGATGCCACCGCCGTTGCCGAATTATTCCGCCGCGCCGTCAAACACATTCCAAACAGCCATTACAGCGAACAGGAAAAAAGCGCGTGGCTGCAAGGCGCGGACAATGCCGATTTCTGGCAAAAACGCATTGACGGCGGTAATGTCCGCGTGGCCACGCACAACGGGCGCGTGCTCGGTTTTATTGAATACCAGCCCGAACAAAGCCACCTAAACTGTCTCTTTACCGACCCGAGCCACCAGCGGCAAGGTATTGCCACCGCGCTGCTGGCTGCCGTTTTGCCATCGGCAGACAGCGGCAAAACCATAACGGTAGACGCATCCAAAGCCGCATTGGCATTTTTCCAAAAACAAGGCTTTGTGCGGCAACACGAAAACCAAATCCCGCGCAACGGCTTGGTTTTGACCAATTACCGCATGGTTCGTCAGGCAAACCATGCCCAAAAGCAGCCTGAAACCGTAGGTCGGATTCTTGAATCCGACAAAACTTTTGACGCTGCACAAACGTCAGATACGAGTATCCGACCTACACGCCTTTCAGGCAGCCTGAAACCCCAAACGCCGTCTGAAAAACCCCTCGCCGATATCCGCACCTTCGCCGCCTGGCTCAAAACCGCCGAGCGCGACAACCCGCGCCTGCTGTTCCTCAGCCGCGACGACCTTATGCAGCACGCCGCCGCGCACATCACCGAAGAACAATTCCCCAAACACTGGCAAACCGCAGACGGCAAATTCAAACTCAGCTACCGCTTCGAGCCGCACCACCCGCTCGACGGCGTTACCCTCACCCTGCCGCTCACCGTGCTCAACCGCATCAGCCCCGCCGCCCTCGAATGGCTCGTACCCGGCATGATACGTGAAAAAATCCAGTTGCAAATCAAAGCGCTGCCCAAGCAAATCCGCCGAATCTGCGTGCCCGTGCCCGAATTCATCACCCAATTTTTAAGCCAAAACCCCGACCGCAACGCCCCCATCCTGCCCCAACTCGCCCAAGCCATCGCCAAAACCGCAGGCGACATCCGCATACTCGAGCAAATCAACCAAGACGAATGGGCCGCGTTCAGACTGCCCGAACACTGCTATTTCAACCTCCGCATCATCGACGACGGCGGGCAAGAATTAGCCATGGGTCGCGATTTAATCCAAATCCAACAACAGCTTGGCAAAGCCGCCGCCACCACCTTCCGCGACAACACCCAAGAATTCGAGCGCGACAACGTTACCGCATGGGACATCGGCACCCTGCCCGAATCCATCAAATTCGCCCGCGGCAAACAACAGCTCACCGGCTACCTCGGCCTGCAAAAAGAAAAAGACGGCCGCATCGCCCTGCGCCTGTTCGACACGTCTGCCGCAGCCGAACAAGCCCACAGATTAGGCGTGATCGAACTCATGAAACTACAACTAAAAGAACAAGTTAAAGACCTGAACAAAGGCATCCAAGGCTTCACCCAAGCCGCCATGCTGCTCAAACACATCAACGCCGACACCCTGCGCGACGACCTCACCCAAGCCGTCTGCGACCGCGCCTTTATCGGCGAAGACGAACTACCGCGCAACGAAAAAGCCTTCAAAGAACAAATCAAACGCGCCCGCAGCCGCCTGCCCGCCGTCAAAGAAGCCCTCAGCCGCTACCTGCAGGAAACCGCCGCCGCCTATGCCGAACTGAACGGCAAACTCGGCAAACACCCGCTCACCCACCTCATGCGCCAACGCCTGCAAACCCTGCTCGCCGCCGGCTTCGCCACCCGCACCCCGTGGGCACAATGGCCGCGCCTCCCCATCTACCTCAAAGCCATGACCCTGCGCCTCGAAAAATACAGCGGCAACCCCGCCCGCGACGCAGCCCGCGAAGCCGACATACAGGAATTGGAACAAATGTGGCAGGATAAGGTACAATCACTTTTGAAACAAAACCAACCCGTTTCAGACGACCTCGCCGCGTTTAAATGGATGATTGAAGAATTGAGGGTATCGCTGTTCGCGCAGGAATTGAAGACGCCGTATCCGGTGTCGGTGAAGCGGTTGTGGAAGGAGTGGGAGGGGGTAAAATAAATGGGTACTAACTAGCAAGCATCACGTATGTATAAGCATAATTTAGTGTAAAATCTAGAAACATTTATTTTTGTATTATTATTATTATATCTAAGGCAGCCCAATATGATTAAACGCATTACCTTTACACAATATCGACGTTTAAAAGCACCTCTAGAATTAGAATTTTGCAATCACATCAATATTATTTCAGGATTAAATGGTACGTGTAAATCATCAATCCTATATCTTATCAGCAATGCATTTCAAGCAGAAAAGTCTACTAATACGCAATTAGTTCCTAAAAGCGAGTTGAATGTAATCAACAATATTTCTGCTCAAGTTAATGCAAAAATCGAAATGTTAACAAAAGGTGATAAGGAATACAACGACCCTGCCCCTGGACAGCGTGGTGAATTATTTAAAGTATATTATAGCGATGGACAGTCTATTGGATTTAGAAGACATAATAAGAGTTCGGACGATACTCACTCACGCTTTCGGCTCATTCCTCAATATTCACCTTCTCAAAACCAAAGTCTTCCAACCTTACGTACAGTTTATTTAAGTTTGGCTAGATTGCTACCTTTTGGGGAAATGAAGAACGATATTCCTGTCAAAGGGGTAAGAAAAGAGTTGCCTGAAGAATATAATGCAATTTTTTATCAATTGGTCCAACATATAACTGGCATCAAAATAACTGAATCAACCCCTCAGATTATCGCAAATATTAAAACTCGAACTGAATATTTGACCGATACTGAAGGCATCGACTCCAATACAGCATCAGTTGGTGAAGATAATGCGATTATTATCTTAAAAAATCTAGTACTCCTTCGCTATTACTACGAAAACGCCCCAAATTTACATAGTGTCGAACAACCTGCATCCATTTTATTAATTGATGAAATGGATGCAACGCTTCATCCTGCTATGCAGCTACGCCTCCTAAATCTCTTAAAAGAATATTCAGAAAACTATAAAATTCAAATTTTTTTTACTACGCATAGTCTATATTTGTTAGAGAAAGCATTACTTCCTGCTTATCGTGACAAAATAAAATTGAACTATCTCACTCACCAAGGCGACCATGTAACCTTATTGCCTAAACCATCTATCCAAAAAATTGAAAGACACTTGCAAGAAATTCAAAATGTTAGTTATAGCGAACCACCTAAAATACCTGTCTTCACTGAAGATACGGAAGCACGAGTCATTCTCCAATCAATTTTTGGCTATTTCAGCAGTAGATGTAAATATTTTAAAAATTTGAGAGATAAATTTCATTTTGTAAATGCCAGCATTGGTTGTGAAATATTAAAAGGGATTTTTCAAGACCAATATTTAGATCAAAATACTATGAATGCTATTTGTATCTTAGATGGTGATAACACCGGACAGAAAAAAACAAAGCATAATATCATCATTCTACCTGGTGGAAAGAGTCCAGAACAGTTAATATTTGATTATTATGATGAATTAGCGAATGAACCAAATTTTGAAATGTATCAGAGTCAAAACTTTTGGAATACTGATACCGCATTGAGCAATGGATTAACTAAACAACGCTATCTTACATCAATTAAACCGCAAATATTAGATATTGAAGAAACTATTGAAGAATTAAAAGAAAGTAGTGAATCTGCATCAGGGATAAGAAGGGAGCGAAATAAAAAAATCTTCAACAATAATCTTGAAGAATTTAAAATAGTTTTCGATTTTTGGTTGGATAACCATTACACAGAAATGGAACAATTCTACCGGGACTTGCGCTATTGTTTCCGTCAAGTAGCATTGTTGCACAAATTAGATCCAGAGCTTTGGCCGAGAAGTGCTTGTTTAAGTGAAAATAGAATACCGGACAATTCTTAATGATACTGACTTTTTTAGTTTATTATTAAGAATAAAAAAATTATTGAGTAAAAAATATGGCAGGCAACCCAAAACCCTTAACACCTTTACGCTATCCTGGCGGTAAAGGGGCTTTTGCTCCTTTTGTAAAATCAGTCATTGAAACAAATCATCTCAAAGGCGGTCATTATATGGAACCGTTTGCAGGTGGAGCAGGAGTAGCATTGGATTTACTCTTCAACGGCTATGTTTCCGATATCCATATTAATGATGCAGATTTGGCCATCTATCACTTTTGGCATGCTATCGTTACTAATACAGATGATTTTCTAGCACTACTACAACAAGCTCCCTTAACTATTGAAGAATGGGAAAAGCAAAAGTTAATTTTAAAATATCCTGAAAATTATTCTAGTTTAGAACATGGTTTTGCAACTTTCTATTTGAATCGCACCAATCACTCTGGTATTTTAAAAGCGGGCGTAATTGGTGGCAAAGCCCAAAATGGTACATACAAATTGGATGCTCGGTTTAATAAAGTCCGTTTATCTAGCCTAATTAAACGTATTGCTAATTATGCCAATAATATTCATGTGTATAACCTTGATGCGCTTGAACTATTAGGTAAAGCAGACAAAATATTACCTTCCCCTGCTTTAATCTATCTTGACCCACCTTACTATATTAAAGGTCATCGTTTGTACCGTAATTTCTATAATCACGATGACCACGTTCAGATTTGTGATGCTTTAGGTACAATTAAAACACCTTGGATTGTTTCATATGATAATTGTAATGAGATTAAGTCTATTTATAAAAATTATTATCAAGAAGAATACATCTTATCCTACTGCGCATATAAAAGAATTAAGGGTTCCGAAGTCATGATTTATGGAAAAAATGTATTGAGACCTAACAGCAAGTTGTAGTCTACATATGATTATGTGTGCGCTTTAGGTACATATTCCAGCGGTCTTCCAAACTACTCCCCCTTTCCACCTAAACCAAAGGTCGTCTGAAACCCATTTTTCAGACGACCTTTTGCCACTTCGCAAAACAAGAATTCCCACCACCCTCTCCCCAAACGTCGTCTGAACCAGTAAACTTCTCATGTTTCAACAACTTCTTGGAAGCAAACCATGTCCGGTATCTACCTACCCCGCCTATTTCCGCCCCACATCGCCGAACGCGGACTGCTGTATTTTCAGCAGGGCAAGGTTCGCGATGTCCAAAAAACTTCCGCCGGGCGTTATCGGGCGGAGATGTGCGGTTCGGAAAACTATTCGGTATGGCTGAAGCTGGATAGTGATTTGTACATTAAGGACGGGGGCTGCGATTGTCCTTATGGCTGGGCGTGCAAGCATATGGCGGCGTTGTGGTATGCGGTGCGCGCTCAAACGCTGGATAAACAAGCTGACGAATCCGGCGTGCAGCAGCCTGAAATCATTCTCTTTGTATCGTGCTCTAACACCAAAGGCTACCTGAAAACCATTTTTCAGGTAGCCTTTCTATTAGGGGCTGACGTAGATTAGCCCTAAATTCCACACCACTCCCGCAAGATTTTTAGCTGTCGGGACGGTGTGCCGAAGTTAAACCGAAATTCGCATTCTTTCAAGAACAGCGGGAAGGATTTGCGATCAATTCCGTTGTATTTGCGCAAGACGCGTTTTGCCTGATTCCAAAAGTTCTCAATGCCGTTAATGTGGTTCTGACGGTCAGCAAACTCCTTGGAATGGTTGATGCGGTAATGGATGAAACCGCTCACGTCCAACTTGTCGTAACTGCTCAGACTATCGGTATAAACAATACTGTCCGGCATGATTTTCTTTTTGATGGCAGGGAGTAACGTTTCGGACTTGGCATTATCCACCACAACGGTATAGACCCGTCCGTTGCGTTTCAGAATGCCAAAGACAACCACGTTGCCTGCCGCACCGCGACCACGTCTGCCTTTACGCCGTTCGCCGAAATAGCTTTCGTCCAATTTGACAGGACCCTCAAAAACCTCATCGGCAACTAAGGCCAGATAATGGCTGATAACCATACGAATTTTGCGGTAGAACAGAATGGCGGAGTTGGGCTGAATGCCCAAAATATCGGCAGCTGAACGGGCGGTAACTTCGAGTACAAAAAATTGAAGCAATTTCTTTTGAATACTCTTTTTTAGTTTACAATGGGTTATCTTCATTTTTGCAGTCTAACATGACTGCTTATCTAGTATAGCCCCTTATAAAATTTAACAAATAATGCAAGTTCATAGCTTGTGTTCCAACTTTATCTATGCACCCCAAAAACCACCACCTAGCTTACGAAATCCTCTCCGCCGTCTCAGAAATCCCCTTTGGCAAAGTCGCCACCTACGGCCAAATCGCCCGCCTAATCGGCAGGGACAAAAACGCCCGTTTGGTCGGCAGCGTGCTGCGCCATGCGGCGGACTACGGCAACTACCCCTGCCATCGCGTGGTCAATGCCGCAGGGCGGCTGGTGCCGGGTTGGGCGGCGCAGGCAGATTTGCTGCGTGATGAAGGGGTGGAATTGAAAGACGAAACCCATATCTGTTTGAAACGGTATCAGTGGGATTGCTAATCCATGCCAGCAGCCAAAGGCAGCCTGAAAACTCAAAACACCGTTTTCAGGCTGCCTTTCCCTTATAATCCCGCTTCCCAAAACCACCACGCCGAGCCCTACCATGCCCGAACTTCCTGAAGTGGAAACCACTTTGCGCGGCATCGCGCCGCACATCATCAACCAAACCGTCTGTGCCGTAACCGTCCGCCAGCCCAAGCTGCGCTGGCAAATCCCGCCCGCGCTGCCTGAAATCCTGCGCGGGTTGGTGGTGCGCGAATGCCGCCGCCGCGCCAAATATCTGCTGGTTCGTTTTGACACAGGCGTGCTGCTGATACATCTGGGCATGTCGGGCAGCCTGCGGGTTTGGCAGGGCAACGCGCCCGCTGCGGGCAAGCACGACCATGTGGACATCGCGTTTGCCAATGGCACGCTGCTGCGCTACCACGATCCGCGCCGCTTTGGTGCGATTTTGTGGCTGGCGGGCGTGGCGGAACATCATGATTTATTGAAAGATTTAGGTGTGGAGCCGTTAAGCGATGATTTTACGGCAGATTATTTGTTCCAAGCCCTGCAAAAGCGCGGCTGCCCCGTCAAAACCGCGCTGATGAACAACAAAATCGTCGTTGGCGTGGGCAATATCTATGCTAACGAAAGCCTGTTTCAGGCTGCCATTGCGCCGCAACGCGCTGCCAAATCGTTAAGAAAAACCGAATGTGCGGCTTTAACCGCCGCCGTCAAACAAATCCTGCGCCGCGCGATTGAGACTGGCGGCAGCACCTTGCGCGATTTTGTGAACAGCGAAGGCAAAAGCGGCTATTTCCAGCAGGAATACAAAGTGTACGGCAAAACCGACCAACCCTGCGCCCACTGCGGCACGCCGATTGTTAAAACTGTTATCGGACAACGCGGCACGTTTTATTGTCCAACGTGCCAGCGGTAGAGGTTTGCAAGATGGCTGAATAACAACGCAAAATATATTTTCAGGCTGCCTCAGCATCCATAGGCAGCCTGAAATCTATTTGGCGGGCGAAAAATTTTCCATTTGCCCCTTGAATTACTCAAATCCCGCCATTATGTAGGGAAGCGTTGTGGCGCGTGCCACCTTTGTTTTTAACCCCATAATCAGGAGATAACACATGAAAATCCGTCCTTTACACGACCGCGTAGTCATCAAACGCTTGGAAGCGGAAGAGAAAACCGCATCGGGCATTATTCTTGCACCCTCTGCGGCTGAAAAACCCGATATGGGCGAAGTGGTTGCCGTGGGCGAAGGCAAAATCGGCAAAGACGGCAACCGCCGCGCTTTGGACGTTAAAGTGGGCGACAAAGTGATTTTTGGCAAATACAGTGGTCAAACCGTGAAAGCCGACGGCGTGGAATTGTTGGTGATGCGCGAAGAAGACATCTTCGGCATCGTGGAATAATTCAGGCAGCCTGAAAACACATTTTTCATTGTAAAACATCTATTTAAGGAATATTAAAATGGCAGCAAAAGAAGTTCAATTCGGCACAGAAGTGCGTCAAAAAATGGTAAACGGCGTGAACGTATTGGCAAACGCCGTGCGCGTAACGCTTGGCCCCAAAGGGCGCAATGTGGTGCTTGACCGTTCGTTCGGTGGTCCACACATTACCAAAGACGGTGTTTCCGTAGCCAAAGAAATTGAATTGAAAGACAAATTTGAAAACATGGGCGCGCAAATGGTAAAAGAAGTTGCGTCCAAAACCAACGACGTGGCGGGCGACGGCACCACCACCGCCACAGTGTTGGCGCAATCCATCGTTGCCGAGGGCATGAAATACGTTACCGCAGGCATGAACCCCACCGATTTGAAACGCGGCATTGACAAAGCGGTTGCGGCGCTGGTGGGCGAGTTGGCAAACATTGCCAAACCTTGCGAAACCTATGAGCAAATTGCGCAAGTGGGCTCTATTTCGGCAAACTCTGACGAGCAAGTGGGCAAAATTATCGCCGATGCGATGCAGGAAGTGGGCAAAGAAGGCGTGATTACCGTGGAAGACGGCAAATCGTTGGAAAACGAGTTGGAAGTGGTAAAAGGCATGCAGTTTGACCGTGGCTACTTGTCGCCTTACTTTGTGAACGATTTGGAAAAACAAATCGCAGGCTTGGACAATCCTTTTGTGTTGTTGTTTGATAAAAAAATCAGCAACATCCGCGACTTGCTGCCTGTGTTGGAACAAGTGGCCAAAACCAGCCGCCCCTTGTTGATTATTGCCGAAGACGTTGAAGGCGAAGCATTGGCAACCTTGGTGGTGAACAGCATTCGCGGTATTTTGAAAACCGTTGCCGTGAAAGCCCCTGGTTTCGGCGACCGCCGCAAAGCCATGTTGCAAGACATCGCCATTTTGACTGGCGGTACGGTGATTGCCGAAGAAATCGGTTTGACTTTGGAACAAACCACTTTGGAACACTTGGGGCAAGCCAAACGCATTGAAATCAGCAAAGAAAACACCACCATTATTGACGGCTACGGCGAAAAAGCGGCGGTTGATGCGCGTGTGAACGAAATCCGCAAACAAATTGAAACCGCAACCAGCGATTACGATAAAGAAAAATTGCAAGAGCGTGTAGCAAAATTGGCTGGCGGCGTGGCGGTGATTAAAGTGGGCGCGGCGACCGAAGTGGAAATGAAAGAGAAAAAAGACCGCGTGGACGACGCTTTGCACGCCACCCGCGCTGCGGTGGAAGAAGGCGTGGTAGCTGGCGGCGGTGTGGCTCTGTTGCGCGCACGCTCTGCGGTGAAAGCGGTGGAAACCGCCAATGCCGACCAAGAAGCGGGCGTGAAAATCGTGTTACGCGCGATTGAATCTCCGCTGCGCCAAATCGTTGCCAACGCAGGCGGCGAGCCTAGCGTGGTGGTGAACAAAGTGTTGGAAGGCGAGGGCAACTTCGGCTTCAACGCGGGCAACGACACCTACGGCGACATGATTGCCATGGGCGTGCTGGACCCTGCCAAAGTAACGCGCTCTGCCTTGCAACACGCCGCATCCATCGCGGGCCTGATGCTGACCACCGAGTGCATGGTTGCCGACATCCCCGAAGACAAACCCGCTGCTATGCCTGATATGGGCGGCATGGGTGGTATGGGCGGCATGGGTGGTTTCTAAATCCGCCGTGAGTGAGCACCACGCGCTTTGTTGAATAAACAAGCGTAAAAGGCAGCCTGAAAACCGGGAAACTGGTTTTCAGGCTGCCTTTTTGCGCAGGCGGGTTGGGCTTTTCCACCGTTGGGCTATTCACAACGCATAAATGCAAACAAAGGCAGCCTGAAAACGCATCATCCCGTTTTCAGGCTGCCTATTATTCATACTCCAATCAGACCACAATGTTCACCAAGCGTTTGGGCACGACAATCACTTTCTTCGGCGTTTTGCCTTCCATAAACTTGATTGCGCCCGCGCTGGCCAAGGCGGCGGCTTTGATGTCGTCTTCCGAGGCATCGGCGGCAACGAGGATTTTGTCGCGCAGCTTGCCGTTTACTTGCACCATCAGCTCTATCTCGGTTTGCACCAGCGCGGCGGGGTCGGGCTGCAACCATGCTTGTTGCCACAGCGTGCTGCCTGCGTTGAGTTCTGCCCACAAGGTTTCGCAGATGTGCGGCACGATGGGCGAGAGCAGGATAACGGCGGCTTCCAGCACTTCGCGGGCAACGGCTTTGCCTGCATCGCTGGCGGTGTCGGTTTTGTCGTATTGGTTCAGCAGCTCCATCACGGCGGCGATGGCGGTGTTGAACTGCTGGCGGCGGTCGTAATCGTCGGTTACTTTGGCGATGGTGCTGTGCAGTTTGAAGCGCAAGTCTTTCAGGCTGCCTGAAAGCGCGTTTTGGCTACCTGCGAACTTGCTTGCCGCCGCGCCGCCTTGTTGCACAAAATCATACACCGTGCGCCAGAGGCGGTTCAAAAAGCGGTGCGCGCCTGCCACGCCGCTGTCGCTCCATTCCAGCGATTGCTCGGGCGGGCTGGCAAACATCATAAACAGCCGCGCGGTGTCTGCGCCGTATGCGTCAATAATCGCTTGCGGGTCCACGCCGTTGTTTTTGGATTTAGACATTTTTTCCACGCCGCCAATGATAACGGGCTGCCCATCGGCATCCAGCACGGCTGATAGCGGTCTGCCTTTTTCATCGGTTTGCACGGTTACATCGGCGGGGTTGAACCACGTTTTTTTGCCTTCCGCGTTTTCGCGGTAATAGGTTGCCGCCAGCACCATGCCTTGCGTGAGCAGTTGTTTAAACGGCTCGCGCACGGGCACAATGCCTTCATCGTTCATCAGCTTGGTGAAGAAGCGGGCATAGAGCAGGTGCAAAATGGCGTGTTCAATGCCGCCGATGTATTGGTCAACCTGTTGCCAATACGCCGCCGCTTCGGGCGCGACCATGCCGCCGTCAAACCGGGGCGACATATAACGGAACTGATACCAGCTCGATTCCATAAACGTATCCATGGTGTCGGTTTCGCGCCGCGCCGCGCCGCCGCAGCTGGGGCATTGGGTTTGGTAGAACTCGGGCATTTTGGCCAGCGGCGAGCCTGCGCCATCGGGGACAACGTTTTCAGGCAGCACCACGGGCAAATCTTGCTCGGGCACGGGCACATCGCCGCATTGTTCGCAGTGGATGATGGGAATCGGGCAGCCCCAATAGCGTTGGCGAGAAATGCCCCAGTCGCGCAGGCGATATTGCGTTTTTGGCTCGCCCGCGCCTGTGGCTTGCAATTTTGCGCCGATGGCATCAAAGGCAGCCTGAAAATCCAAACCGTTAAATTCGCCGCTGTTGATGAGTGTGCCGTTTTCTTTGTCGGCATACCAATCTTGCCATGTTTGCGCGTCAAAGGCGTTGTCGCCCACGGCAATCACTTGCTTCATCGGCAAACCATAGGCGTGGGCAAAGGCAAAATCGCGCTCATCGTGCGCAGGTACAGCCATCACCGCGCCATCGCCGTAGCCCCACAATACATAATTCGCCACCCACACTTCCAGTTTCTCGCCGTTGAGCGGATTGATGACGAAACGCCCCGTGGGCATGCCTTTTTTCTCCATCGTCGCCATATCGGCTTCGGCAACGCTGCCTGCCTTGCATTCGGCGATGAACGCTTGCAATTCGGGCTGATTGGCGGCGGCTGCGGTGGCCAGCGGATGCTCGGCGGCAACGGCAACATAGGTTGCGCCCATCAGTGTGTCGGGGCGCGTGGTGTATACCTGCAAAAACTGCGCGTCGTCGCCGTTTAGGCCTGTTTTGCTGTCGTCGGCAACGGCAAAGCGCACCGTCATGCCGCGCGATTTGCCAATCCAGTTGCGCTGCATGGTTTTGACTTGCTCGGGCCAGTCCAAGCCGTCCAAATCGTTCAAAAGCTGCTCGGCGTAATCGGTGATTTTGAAGTAATACATCGGGATTTCGCGCTTTTCCACCAGCGCGCCCGAACGCCAGCCGCGTCCGTCGATGACTTGCTCATTCGCCAGCACGGTTTGGTCAATCGGGTCCCAGTTCACCGTGCCGAGCTTGCGGTACACGATGCCTTTTTTGAACAGTTTGGTGAACAGCAGCTGCTCCCAGCGGTAATATTCGGGGCGGCAAGTGGCGATTTCGCGCTCCCAATCCAAGGCGAAGCCCAGCGATTTGAGCTGTTGTTTCATGTATTCAATGTTGGAATACGTCCACGCGGCGGGGGCAACGTTGTTGTTAATCGCGGCGTTTTCGGCGGGCATGCCGAATGCGTCCCAGCCCATCGGCTGCAACACGTTGTAGCCTTGCATTTTTTTGAAGCGGCTGCGCACATCGCCAATGGTGTAGTTGCGAACGTGCCCCATGTGTAGCTTGCCGCTGGGGTAGGGGAACATGGATAGGCAGTAGAATTTGGGTTTGCTGGGGTCTTCGGTTACGTTAAACGCGCGTTGCGTTGCCCATTTTTGCTGGGCGGCGGGCTCAATGAGCGAGGGTTGATAGTGTTCTTGCATGGTGGTTTCGCTTGTGTGGGTTGCAAAAAATGAAAACCGCGATTATAGCGGTTTTGGGGTTTTCAGGCTGCCTATATTGGCAGGGAAGGTGCATCGGTTTGCGCGTGGTTGTCTTGCTTTTCAGGCTGCCGCCCCCATTTGCGCCATCTGATTTATTTTTTAGGAGACACGATAATGAACGAAAACCAAGATTTGCCGACTGCGGGCGATGATTTTGACGATTTAGACAACCTGTTTGCCCGGTTTGACGGCATGGCGGTGGATGGCGGGGTGGATGCGGCAAACGAGGAAGATGATTGCGCGGGCGGGGCGTGCAAGATTTGAGGCAGCCTGAAAGCCAATTCATCCAGCAAAAAACCGTTTGGTAGAACACCAAACGGTTTTGCTTTTTCAGGCTGCCTTATTTCGGCGCGGCTTGGCTGGGCAGCTGCCCGATAAAGTTAATGAACACCAGCGGTTTTTTGCCGGTGTTTTTCAGCGCGTGCGATTGGCCCGGGCGGGCAATGGTTACATCGCCTGCGGCAACGGGGGTTTCTTTGCCATTGCCGTCCACAAACGTGCCTTTGCCTTGCACGATTAAATACACGTCTTCGTTGTTGGTGTGTTTGTGCAGGCCGACGGATGCGCCGGGTAGCAGCGTGAGCCAGCCGATTTCGCGGATGGCATCTTGGTCGTCGGTTTGGTGGCGCGTGTAGGCAAATTTGCCGAGCAATTCGCCTTCGCCGCCTGCGGCTTTGCTGCGGTTCCAAGTTTGCATTTCGGCTTTTTTGTATACCTGCACGCTGCGGTCAACGGGGGTTTTGCTCGGTTCGTTGGCAGCGGGTTGGTTGCCGTGCGCGCCGGCGGTTGCGCTTGCCAAGCAGGCGGCGGCGATGAGAGCGGATGCGATTTTGTTCATGATGGTTCCTTAGGTTTACGGGATAAACAATTAAAACGCGTTTTTAGGCTGCATCAGCGGTTGCGGCAGCCTGAAAACGGTTAAGCGACAAACGGCGCAAATTATGCCCCATTTCGCGCGCGAACGCCAAACGTAAACCGCGCCGTTCGCACGCGCAAAAAGGCAGCCTGAAAACGGGCGCGGCGCAAACCTGCGCTCAATCCGTTTTCAGGCTGCCGATTGCTTAGCCAATCAGCTGCTTCAACACTTCCGCCTTGGCAGAATCATAATCCGCCTGCGAAATCAAGCCATTATCCAGCATGGTTTTCAGCTGCGTGAGCTTGGCTTGATGATCTTGCGCTGCAGCGGACGACACGGCTTGCGGTTGCGCGCCTGCCATTGCCCCTGCCATCGCTTGCCCAAACGCCACGCCTGCGCCCATGCCCACGCCCATGCCCGCCATGCCGCCTTCGTTTTGCGCTGCCATTGGGATGGCGGTGGCGGTTTGGTATTGCGTGTAGCGCGACATATCGCCGATGACATTCATGCTCATGCGTGCATCCAGCGCTTGTTGCACGTTTTCAGGCAGCGTGATGCTTTCCACGGTAAAGTTTTCCAACGCCAAGCCCAATTTGGCGAATTCGGGTTTGAGCAATTCGGTCATTTTTTGCGACAGCAAAACTTGGTTTGCCGCCATATCCAAAAACGGCACACCCGATGTGCCAAACGCCGCGGCAAGCTGGGTCATGGCGATGTTTTTGAGCTGGGCTTCAAGCTGCTCGCCCGTATAGCTTTCCACCACGCCCGAAATTTCTTTGAAAAACTGCGCGGGGTCGGCGATGCGGTAGGAATACATACCAAACGAGCGCAGTTGCACCACGCCAAAATCGGCATCGCGCACGGTTACAGGCTGCGCTGTGCCCCAGCGTTTGCCAATTTGCTGGCGCGTGTTGAAAAAGTAAACATCGGATTTAAAAGGCGATTGGAACAGCTTGTCCCAGTTTTTCAGGTTGGTTAAAACGGGCAGCGTTTGCGTGTTGAGCGTGTAGCGACCTGCGGAAAACACATCGGCGGTTTTGCCTTCGTCCACAAACAACGCCATTTGGCTTTCGCGCACGGTTAGGCTTGCGCCGTTTTGAATTTCTTGGTCGGCAATGGGAAAACGCCACACCAGCGTGTGCTCATCGGGGCTTTCCCATTGGATAACATCAATAAACTGCTTGCGGATAAAGCTCATAATCATGGTTTTTTCCTTTGGTTTGGGGGGTGGGGGAGGGCGGATTTTAAGCGGAAGCCGTTAATCTGTAAAAAGAATTTGCAGCGCCAAAGGCAGCCTGAAAAGCGGGTTTGCCAGCGCGCGCGTTGCGCTGCCGTCGGATTTGTTTCAATTTTGGATTGGGGCGGCAAAGCCGTGCAAGGCGCATCATGTTTGTTTCAGGCTGCCTTACGAGGCGGATCGGATGCGGCGGGCTAATACTGCACCCCCAGCAACACAAACCCATAAGCAAACCACAGCCAAATCGCAAATGAAATCATCCATTTGCCGCTGTTGCCATGCCGTTTGCGGTAGCCTGAAAACAGGCACACGGCAATAATCAGCAATACGGTAAACGTGGGGATAATCAGGCTTGCCCACTCGGCAAGATGGGGCAAGTAGGCAAACCAGCCGATTGTGCCGCCCATCAGCCACAGCAGCACAGGCGCGAGCAGTATTTCAAGCGCAAAATCGGCGCGTAACGCCCCACCCGCAATCAGCATCAACAGCACCAGCGTTGCAATATGCGGCAGCAGCAGGGCGTTGAGCCACGTTTTGGCTTCGCTGAAACGTGCTTCGCTCGTTTTCAGGCTGCCCCGCATGGTTAGCCATCCACCAAACACGCCGCGTTCAGCACGCCGATTGCCAGCGACAAGGCGCAATACAACGCGCCCACGGCGATGTTGTTCTGCTGCAATTCGCGCCCCGCATCGGGAATCAGCCGCGTGGTGGCGAAATACGCGCCAATCTGCACAACCGCCGCGCCCGCGCCCCACAACACGAAATCCAAAATATTCAGGCTGTGCGTCATCGCCGAAGCCAGCGCAAGGCAAAATCCCACCAGCGCGCCGCCAAACGACAACGCGCACGCCACATTGCCTTGCTTAATCAAATGCAGCTCGCGCGCAGGCGTAGTCAGCAGATAAGTGAACGAAAACAACACCGCCATCGCCACGCTGGCGAGCATATAGCCGATGTATAACAGATAGTTAGCAATAGAAAGCGACATGGTTTGCATCCTGTGTGAACGATGGCGGGATTATGCCATATATAAGGCAGCCTGAAACCCGCTTAACCCGTTTTCAGGCTGCCTTGGGCGTTATTCGTGATACCGGCGGAACAGCGCCCATTCATACACTTCCTTGCCGTCGGGGAACACGCACACGCCGTATTCGTTGCCGCCCTCATCCTTGCGGATAACCGATTTGCCGCCTTGTTGCACGCAAAACACCGAAGCGGGATTGGGCGTGCCGAGGGGCGGTTCTTGGTTGACAGCCTTTTGCGGCGATGTTGCACCCGCACACGCCGCCAACAGCGCCGTCGCCGATAAAAAGAAAAAACCGTTTTTCATTATGAAACCTTTTTCGCGGTTAAACAAAGCGCGGATTGTAATCGGTTTCAGCCCTTGGGCATAAAAAGGCGGCGCGCGCCAAACGGCAGCCCACAGCGCAAGGCAGCCCGAGCCGATTTTCGTTATAATCCGTCTCTTTTCCCCATCCATCACCGGAAACGCAAAATCATGACTTCAAAACGCAAAATTCTCGTCACCTCCGCGCTGCCCTATGCCAACGGCGCCATCCACCTCGGGCACATGGTGGAACACATCCAAACCGACATCTGGGTGCGCTTTCAAAAATCGCGCGGACACGAATGCTACTACTGCTGCGCCGACGACACCCACGGCACGCCCATCATGCTTGCCGCCGAAAAACAAGGCATCACGCCCGAGCAGCTCATCGCCAAAACCCACGGCGAACACCTTGCCGATTTCACAGGCTTTGGCATCGGCTACGACAACTACTACTCCACCCATTCACCCGAAAACCAAACCCTATCCGAGCAAATCTACCGCAGCCTGAAAGCCAACGGCAAAATCATCAGCAAAACCATCAACCAGCTTTTTGACCCCGAAAAGCAAATGTTCCTGCCCGACCGCTTTGTGAAAGGCGAATGCCCCAAATGCCACGCCCAAGACCAATACGGTGACAACTGCGAAGTATGCGGCACCACCTACGCCCCCACCGAGCTGATTAAGCCCTATTCTGCCGTATCAGGCGCAACGCCCGTGATGAAAGAAACCGAACATTTCTTTTTTAAATTAAGCGATTGCGGCGACTACCTAAAACAATGGACAGCAGGCGAAACCAACGGACGCGCCCATTTGCAGCCCGAAGCGCTCAACAAAATGAACGAATGGCTCAAAGAAGGCGAGCTTTCCGATTGGGACATCAGCCGCGATGCGCCGTATTTCGGCTTCCAAATCCCCGATGCGCCGAACAAATATTTTTATGTGTGGTTGGATGCGCCCGTGGGTTATATGGCTTCGTTCCAAAACCTATGCGCGCGCAAAGGGCTGGATTTTAACGAATTTTTTGGCAAAGACAGCCAAACCGAGCTGTATCACTTTATCGGCAAAGATATTTTGTATTTCCACGCGCTGTTTTGGACAGCCATGCTGGAATACAGCGGGCACCGCGCCCCCAGCGGCATTTTCGCGCACGGCTTTTTAACCGTGGACGGGCAAAAAATGTCCAAATCACGCGGCACGTTTATTACCGCGCGCTCCTACTTGGAACAAGGGCTGAACCCCGAATGGATGCGCTACTACATCGCGGCGAAACTCAACAGCAAAATTGAAGACATCGATTTGAATTTGCAAGACTTTATCGCCCGCGTAAACAGCGATTTGGTGGGCAAATATGTAAACATTGCCGCCCGCGCCGCTGGCTTTATCCACAAACGGTTTTCAGGCTGCCTCAAAGACGTATCGGGCAGCGAAATCGTGAAGCACCTTGCCGCCGAAAGCGAGCGCATCGCCTCGCTGTATGAAGAGCGCGAATACGGCAAAGCCTTGCGCGAAATCATGATTTTGGCGGATGTGGTCAATGAATATGTGGACGAAAATAAGCCGTGGGAGCTTGCCAAGCTGGAAGGCGCGGACAGCCGTTTGCACAAAGTGTGCAGCGAATTGATTAACGCATTCAAAATCTTAACGGTTTATTTGTCGCCCGTTTTGCCGCGCGTTGCCGAGCAAGCCGCCGAATTTTTGGGCTTGGAAAAACTGGTGTGGGCGGATGCCAGCCGCACGCTATCGGAAAACCATGTGATTAAGCCGTATCAACATTTAATGCAACGTGTAGAGGAAAAACAAGTGAACGATTTGATTGAAGCGAATAAACAAAATATCCAAGCCGCCGCTCAAACGCAGCTTGAAAACCAAGGGCAGCCTGAAAACGGCTACGCGCCTGTTGCGCCACAATGCAGCTTTGATGATTTTATGAAAGTGGATATGCGCGTGGCGAAGGTGTTGAACTGCGAAGCGGTGGAAGGCAGCAGCAAGCTGTTGAAATTTAGCCTAGATTTTGGCTTTGAGCAGCGCACGATTTTCTCGGGCATCGCCGCCAGCTATCCCAACCCCGCTGAATTGAACGGCACAATGGTGATTGCGATTGCCAACTTTGCCCCGCGCAAAATGGCGAAATTTGGCGTGTCCGAAGGGATGATTTTGAGCGCGGCGGATAAGGATGGGAAGCTGAAATTGCTGACTGTGCACGAGGGGGCGAATGCGGGGGATAAGGTGGGTTGATGAACAGCGGTTGTTTTGCCTAGCCATCAAGGCAGCCTGAAAACGGGATTTATTGGTTTTCAGGCTGCTTTTTGTTTACGGGATGAGGCAGCCTGAAAATGGTTTGTGCTTTGTGGTTGAATTGGGATGCAGCTTTAACCATGCGTCTCGTGCCGACGGGGCACTTACTTTTCTTTGCTTCGCCAAAGAAAAGTAAGCAAAAGAAAGGCGACCTCGACGTGCAGGTTCGCTGTGCGAACTTCCCTCACTCCGCATCCTTTTTTCGGCGCGTGCGAACTAGCCGTGCTGCGCACGTCGTCGGACAAGCGCACGCTTTTTCCCGAAAAAAGAATGCTGCGTTCGGCTGAACGTAGGGGAGAGGGTGGTAGCATTAAACAGTTGTGAAGCGTTAGGCAGCCTGAAAGCGAATCTATCCAGTAAAAAAACCGTTTGGCAGAATACCAAGCGGTTTTGTGTTTTTCAGGCTGCCTTTTTATGCAGGGGCAAAGCAGGGCAGGGCGGCTGTCTGCGCCTGCGCGCTTATCACTCCAATTCAAATTTATAAAAATGGGGAAAAACGTGGTGGCGACCCGTTTGCCGTCGCGCGAGGCAGCCTGAAAACGATATTGGCGCACGGCGGCAACGGCGGCTTCGTCCAACAGCGGCGAACCGCTGGATTCCGCAACTTCCACCAAGCGGATGCGGTTATTCGGCGCAACCTGCACGCGCAGTTTCACGCGCCCTTCTATGCCGTTTTCTTGGGCTAGGGGCGGATAGACGGGCATAACGGTTTTTATCGCCCGCCCTTCGGCATTTTTAGCCGCGCGCGCTTTGGCATCGGCGGAGGGGGCAATCAGCGCGAGGCTGGTAATCAGGCAAAACAGTAAACGGCGCATGGCGGGCAATTCCTAGGGCGTGTTGACAATCAACATGTTGGCGGTTTTCCCGTCCTAATCCAAAAGAAAGGTGAAGCTGGTGTCAAATTCGGTGGGCATGGGCTTGCCACCGCGCTAGGCAGCCTGAAACTTGGCTTCGCGCACGGCGCGGCGGGCGGCGCGGTCTAACGCCAGCGAACCGCTGGATTCAACCAACTTCACATGGCACACGCTGCCATCGGGCGCAACCTGCACGCGCAGTTTTACGATGCCTTGCTCGTTTTTGAGCCTAGCGTGTTCGGGGTTGGGCGGGTTGGGCAGTTCTATGTAGCCACCGTCCACATAGGTGTTGGCGCACGCGCAGGCGGCAGCCTGAAACGGGGTGATTAGGGCGCAGCAGGCGATAAGACTGAATAGATAATTGCGCATGGTTGAGTGTTTTTCAAAATGGGGGGTAAGTCAAAAATGGTTGATTGGCGTGGGGCGGCAGCCTGAAATGATTGCAAACGGATAGGCAGCCTGAAAACTTTGCCAAGCCTAAAATGGAACCGGAAATAGTAGCCTCCGTCATTCCCGCGCAGGCGGGAATCTTGTTTGATATTCAGAAATAATTGTAAAAACAATCAGTTGTTTAAAACTAACCAAGATTCCCGCCTGCGCGGGAATGACGGCAGTTGTTTTTCAGGCTGCCTCAATCGCGGCGTTATTTCAGCCGCATATCGCCCGTTTCCACAAAGCGTTGATGCCACGATAGGGCTTCGTTTAACAAATGTGGTGTATGCAAGCCGCCGCCTGATTGCTCGGCGCGGTTGTAGTAGTCGCGCAGCATATCGCGGTAGTCGGGGTGGGCGCAGTGGTCGATAATCAGGCGGGCGCGTTGGCGGGGCGATTTGCCGCGCAAATCCGCCATGCCTTGCTCGGTTACAATAAACATCACGTCGTGTTCGGTGTGGTCGTGGTGGGAAACCATGGGCACGATGCAAGAAATCGCGCCGTCTTTGGCAACGGAGGGGCTGACGAAGAACGAGTAATACGCATTGCGGGCAAAATCGCCTGAGCCGCCGATGCCGTTCATCATGCGCGTGCCCATGATGTGCGTGGAGTTCACGTTGCCATAAATATCGGCTTCTATCATGGCGTTCATGCCGATAACGCCTAGGCGGCGAATTAGCTCGGGGCTGTTGGTGATTTCTTGCGCTCGCAGGATGATTCTGCTGCGCAGAAAGTCAATGTTGTCGTTAAAGCGTTGCAGCGCGTCGGGGCTAAACGAGAGGGCGGTAGCGGATGCGCTCGCCATTTTGCCCGAGAGCAGCAAATCCAGCATGCCATCTTGCAGCACTTCGGTGAAGCCTGTGATGTTTTCAAAGCGGCTGTGTTGCAAGTCTGCCAGCACGGCATTGGCGACGTTGCCCACGCCCGATTGCAGCGGCAATAGGTTTTCAGGCAGTCTGCCGTGTTTGACTTCATGTTCAAAAAATTCAATGATTTGCGCGGCGATGCGTTGCGAGATGGCATCGGGTTCGGCGAATTTGCTGTTGCGGTCGGGCGCGTCGGTGAACACGATGGCGACGATTTTGTCTAAATCGCAATCAATGTAATGGCTGCCGATGCGGTCGTTGGGGTTGAGCAGCAGCAAGGGGTGGCGGTGGGGCGGCGTGCCGATGTCGGCAAACACGTCGTGCATGGTTTCCAGCTTGGCGTGTTGCTGCGTGTTCACTTCCAAGATGATTTTTTGCGCGGATTTCACCCATTGGTTGTCCGGGCCCACGCTCATGGAGGGGATGAGTTTGCCCTCTTCGGTGATGCCGACCACTTCGATAATCGCCACGTCCATCGCGCCGAAGAAGCCGAAGCGCACTTGCTGCTCAATTTGCGAAAGGTGAATATCGGTGTAGGCGATTTTGCCGGCGTTGATGTCGTTGCGCAGCGTGGGGTCGGATTGGAACGGGCTGCGCAGTTTCAGGCTGCCTGATGCAGCGAGCACGCCATCGCACTCGGGCGCGGTGGATGCGCCGGTTATCACGCTGATTTGGAAGGGTTTGCCCTCGGCATGGATGGCTTGGGCGCGCTCGGCAATCGCCGTGGGCAGGGCTTTGGGGTAGCCTGCGCCGGTGAAACCGCTCATGCCCACGAGCATGCCGTCTTGCACAAATTCGGCGGCTTCGTTGGCGGTCATAATTTTTTCGCGCAAGGCAGTGTGGCGGATGCGTTCAAGGGCGAGGGTCATGGGTGAGACTCCTATCGGTTGGGGTTCAGAACCTGCTTAAAGCCTCCGACACGGTTGCCGCTAACGTATTCTGGCTGTGCGGCTGTGTTGCAAAACTTGACAATAGTCCCGCTATTGCCTGTGTTTTGCGCCTTGCCGCACAGCCAGACTGCATCAGCGGACAACTCGCGCGGAGACTTTAAACAGGTTCTTAGGCATGAGACAGCCTGAAAAAGGGGGAAGGGGCGTTTCAGGCTGCCTTAGGGTCTGTTGACAATCAACGTTTTGGCGGATTTTGCGCCCTAAAACGGCATCTACTGCGTTGAAAATACTCGCCTATGGATGGCATAGGCTCGCATTTTCGCCTTGTATCTGCCGTTTTATGACGCAAAATCCGCTGCAAAAGTTGAATGTCAACAGACCCTAGCGTGTGCGCGAGGGTTACTCCGCCCGCGCCGTGAATACGATGTCATGAGACGATTTGCGGCAGCCTGAAAACATTTTTCGTTTAGAATCTGTATTCACTATTTGCATAGGCAGATTTGATGACATAAAAGCGCGGATACAAGGCAAAAAGCACAGCAAGGTTCAAGGTTGGACACCTTGCGCGCATTTTTAACGCAGTAGCCGCGTTTTTAGGGCATAAAAGATGCCTATGGAAATAATGAATACAGATTCTTACAATTATGTTCGCTTTTTAACGATATTTCACATTTTAATCAAGCCATGCGAAAAAAAATTATTACTTGGGCAAAGCAAGCCACACAAATGCTGCTGTTGCTGCTTGCCATCAGCCTTGCCGTGGATGCGCTGCGTGCGCCCAAATTGCCAATTCAGGCTGCCCAAACCGCGCTGCCGATTGTGCCACGCTCGCCCGATGCCGCGCCGCTTACCACCACGCTGCAAGCCGCCAGCCAAAATCAAACTCTGCTGCTGTATATCTGGGGCGCATGGTGCGGCATTTGTAAACACACCTCGCCCGTTATCCAACGCCTGCACGATGGCGGCACACCCGTGCTTAGCGTGGCATTGCGCTCGGGCAGCGACGACGATATTCGCGCCTATTTGCAACAGCAAGGCTACACCTTCCCCGCCGTGAACGATGACAACGGCGCATGGTCGCAACAATGGGGCGTGAAAGTTACGCCTACCATCGTGTTGATTAAAAACGGCAAAGTGCTGCACAGCACCACAGGGCTGGCAAGCTATTGGACGCTGAAAACGCGGATTGCGCTGGTAAATGCGCTGCATTGATAGGCGGTAGAGATGTTTTCAGGCTGCCTGAACCCGATAGGCAGCCTGAAAAAACAAAACCGCTTGGCGTTGTGCCAAACGGTTTTTTACTGGGTAGATTAGTTTTCAGGCTGCCTCAACCCGCCGCCCACAAAAAAGCCACCTTTCCCACCAAAGGCAGCCTTGCCCCTTTGTCCAAATCTTTGATTTGGGTATAAGTGAGCATCTAAATCTTTGATTTAGCTATGCGAACTTATGCAAAGCCAAAGGGGTAGTCCGCCGCGCAATGCGCAAGGTAGAAAATACCCATCTCCCCAATCAAATCGCCCGCGCCATTTTCGGCTTGCCCACCGTTTGCAACGCCCAACGAATATCCGCAAAACACACGCTGTCATCATGCGACAACACTTTGTTTTTAGCATGGCTGATATACGCCAAATTATATTGCAGCAGCAAATCCACCGCCCGCTCCTTGCCCTGCGCGATGCTGCATTGCATCAGGCTTTTGATGTTCGCCGAGATTTCATCGGCAGGCGCATCCGATGAACGCAAAGCCTGCATCACAGAAGCCAAGTTCACACGGGTAACAGTGGTTTGAAAATAATAATTGCCAGATTGCATGATAATTTAGCCTAATAAGAATAGTTGTTCTAATTTGTTTTGTTAATACGATGCTGAAACCAAAGCAACCAGCGTGCCAATTTTAAAAAACGCAGTTTTATTGCAGAAAAACGGCAAACCAAACCAACGCATCCGCAGCTGTTTTTTGGGTTAGATTTGTTAGAATTCGTCTTTTATTGATTTGCCCACAGCGTTTTGCTGTCGGCATAGGCAGCCTGAAAAGCCGTTTCAACTGTTTTCAGGCTGCCTATTGCCGTTATAATCGCCCCTTTTTTGGCAGCCTGAAACCATACAACCCATTATTTAACAAGAGATTCCAACCATGAACATCACCCAACTCCTCGCCACCGAACTCTCCGCCACCCCCGCCCAAATCACCGCCGCCGTCGCGCTGCTGGACGAAGGCGCGACCGTGCCCTTTATCGCCCGCTACCGCAAAGAAGCCACGGGTGGGCTGGACGACACCCAGCTGCGCACGCTGCAAGAGCGGCTCACCTACCTGCGCGAATTGCAGGAGCGCAAAGCCACCGTGCTTAAATCCATAGACGAGCAAGGCAAGCTCACGCCCGAGCTGCAAAGCGCGATTGAAGCGGCGGACAACAAAACCGCGCTGGAAGATTTGTACCTGCCCTACAAGCCCAAACGCCGCACCAAAGCGCAAATCGCCCGCGAACACGGTTTGCAAGATTTGGCAGACAGCATTTTTAGACAGCCTGAAAACGACCCCGAAGCCCTTGCCGCGCCGTTTGTCAGCGAACAAGTGCCCGATGTCAAAGCCGCGCTGGACGGTGCGCGCGCCATTTTGATGGAGCAGTTTGCCGAAGATGCCGAACTGATTGGGCAGCTGCGCGACAAACTGTGGCGCGAAGCCGAAGTGCACGCGCAAGTGGTTGCGGACAAAGAAGCGGACGGCGAAAAATTCAAAGACTATTTTGACTACCGCGAACGCATCGCCCAAATGCCCAGCCACCGCGCCCTTGCTGTTTTGCGTGGGCGCAACGAAGGCGTGTTGCACGCCGCGCTCAAATACCAGCCCGATGAAACGCCGATTACCGAGCAGTCCGAATACGAGCAAATTATCGCCGAGCATTTCCAAATCCGTTCGGAAAACAAATTCTTGCGCGACACCGTGCGCCTTGCGTGGCGCGCCAAAATCTTCCTGTCGCTGGAACTGGAAGCCTTTGCGCGGCTGAAAGAAGAAGCCGATGCCGATGCGATTACCGTGTTTGCCAAAAATCTTAAAGATTTACTGCTCGCCGCGCCAGCGGGCCGCCTGCCCACATTGGGTTTAGACCCCGGCTACCGCAACGGCGTGAAATGCGCGGTGGTGGACGACACGGGCAAGCTGGCGGACACCGCGATTGTTTACCTGCACCAGCCCGATGCCATGCTGGCGCGGCTGGCGCAAATGATTGAGCGCAACGGCGTGAAACTCATCGCCATCGGCAACGGCACCGCCAGCCGCGAAACCGACAAAATCGCCGCCGAACTGCTACAAAGGCAGCCTGAAATACGCAAAATCACCGTTTCCGAAGCGGGCGCGTCCGTGTATTCCGCCTCCGAACTCGCCGCCCGCGAGTTCCCCGATTTGGACGTATCCCTGCGCGGCGCGGTGTCCATTGCCCGCCGATTGCAAGACCCGCTGGCGGAACTGGTCAAAATCGACCCCAAATCCATCGGCGTGGGGCAATACCAGCACGATGTAAACCAAAGCAAGCTCGCCAAATCGCTGGACGCGGTGGTGGAAGACTGCGTGAACGCCGTCGGCGTGGACGTGAACACCGCCTCCGCCTCGCTGCTCGCCCGCATTTCGGGGCTGAACAGCACGCTGGCGCACAATATCGTTGCCTATCGCGATGAAAACGGCGCGTTTGACAGCCGCAAGCAACTGTTGAAAGTGCCGCGCCTTGGCGAAAAAACCTTTGAGCAGGCGGCAGGCTTTTTGCGCATCAACGGCGGCAGCGAACCGTTGGACGCATCAGCCGTCCACCCCGAAGCCTATCCCGTGGTCGCCAAAATGCTGGCAAAACAAGGCATCACCGCCGCCGAGCTGATTGGCAACCGCAGCCAAATCGCCCAAATTCAGGCTGCCGACTTTATTGACGAACGCTTCGGCTTGCCCACCGTGCGAGACATTCTGGCGGAATTGGAAAAACCAGGGCGCGACCCGCGCGGCGAGTTCCAAACCGCCGCCTTCGCCGAAGGCGTGCACGACATGAACGACCTGCAAGTTGGCATGGTGCTGGAAGGCGTGGTGAGCAACGTTGCCAACTTCGGCGCATTCGTGGACATCGGCGTGCATCAAGACGGGCTGGTGCACATCTCCGCGCTCGCCGACCGCTTCGTGCAAGACCCGCGCGACGTGGTAAAAGCGGGCGACGTGGTCAAAGTGAAAGTGCTGGAAGTGGACGTGCCGCGCAAACGCATCGCGCTCACCATGCGGCTGAATGATGAGGCAGGCGCGGAAAAACGCGGCAGGCAGCCTGAAAATGAAAGTAGCCGCAACCCGCGTAGCCCAAGCAACGGCAACCGAGGCAGCCTGAAAAACGGCAAGGCACAACGGGAACGCGCTCCGCAAAATAGCGCGATGGCAGATGCGTTGGCGAAGTTGAAAAGGTAGGCAGAGGCAGCCTGAAAACGCCAAAGGCAGCCTGAAAATGGTTTTCAGGCTGCCTCCACCCATTCATTCCACCGAAAGACAATTCCATGAACGCTACCGACTTTATCCCAGCCCACCTAATCTCCGACACGCCGCCCGATGGTTCACCACCGCCTAAAAAAGGTCATACTGCTCCCTTGTTGCTCAGCAAGGAGTTGTTCAATGAACTCGGCATTGCCGATGCCCAAACTTGTGGCATCGTTATCGGCTACGGCGAAGCTATGAAACCCACTATCAGCGGCAAATGCGAGCTGCTGGTTGATTTGTCTGATAACAAATTAGCCGAGGGCAATATTTATGTGCTGGAAATTGGCAGCCGAGCCCTTATCCGTCGTGTGAAGCTGCTGCTGCGCCAAATCATTCTCGCTTGCGACAATCCTAACTATCCCGACATGGTGGTTGAAGGCGAAGACCTGTCTCGTTTAAAAGTGATTGGGCGCGTGCGCTATATCGGACAGCGGGTATAAGCAGAGACACCAAAGGCAGCCTGAAAACGCTTCAAACCCGTTTTCAGGCTGCCTTATTGCTGCTTAAATCTTACGCCACTTCAAAAATCTCCCGCAGCAACACTTTATAAAACGCAAACGCTTCCAGCGCGCCTTTGAGCGCGGTTTCTTGTTCTTCCGCGTTCAGCGGCAGTTGGTTGAATTTGCCGACAAACGCGCGCCAGTGTTTGCCGCGCCCGTCCATGTGCGGGGCAAGGTGGCGTGCGCCGTGGCTTTCGTTGTAGCCCAGATTGTTTTGTGCGTCTTTAAACAAAAACGCTGCGCCCAAGTTTGAGCCTTCGGCGCAATAGAGCCAGCCGATGGCTTCTGCGCCTTGCGGGGCGGGGATGGCGGCGCGGATGTGGGCTTCTTGTGCGTTGAGGTCGCGCAAATCGGTGATGACGTCGTCGTAGCGGGCGAGTGCAGCCAAGCCGTCAATGTGTTGGTTTAGCGTTGGATTTTTATATACGTCGTCCACAATTTTGTGGAACACGGCTTGCAGTTGCAAGAAGCGGGTGTAGTTTTCGGGCGTGCTAAATGGTTGAACTGACATCACTAAATCGTCCACGCTTTGATGCGTGGCGCGGGTGTTGGCTTTTAGAAATGCTGCCAATTCGCGTGGCTCGTGTTGTTCTGGGTGATGGTGGTGGTGAGACATGGTTTTTTTCCTTTGTAGTGGGGTTGAAAGGGTTTTCAGGCTGCCTAAATGGGGTTTAGGCTATTTGAGGCAGCCTGAAAACGGTAAAACGGGTTAAAACTTGTATTCCAGCGATACGGAATAATTGCGCCCTGGGGCATAGAAGCGCGCCAAGCCTTTGCCGTCTTTATCCACCGAGCCTGTGGTGCTGCGGATGTTGATGCTGCGGAAGCTGTCCCAAGTGGCATAGCGGCGGTTGGTTAAGTTATAAACGCCTGCGCGGAGGGTAAGGTTTTTGGTGGGGCGAACATAGCCAAACACGTCCAGCACCACTGCGGAGCGGTTTAAATAGGGGAAGGTTTCTTTGCTTTCCACCGCTTCAACGTGGCGTTTGCTGCAATAGGTGTAGGTTTCGCCTGTCCACCAATCTTCTTCGGTTTCATAGGCCAGGCAGGTTTCTTTTTGCTCGTGGTGCAGGATTTTCGCGTCTTTGGCTTTTTTCGCGCCCATATAGGTTAAGCGCGAGAAAATCCCCCAGCGCTGCTCGGGATGCTCGTAGTCCAAGCCAATCACGGCTTTGATGGGTTGCAAGGGCAGTTGGCTTAATCCGTTGTTGAGCCTGCCTTTGCTGTATCCCAAGCTGCCCATTAGCGAGAAGCCTTTGGGCAGTTTCAGGCTGCCTGAAAACTCCAAGCCGCTGATGCGCGCTTTATCCACGTTCACCATTTGTTGATAAAGCTGCATCCGCCCGTTTTCAATCGGTGCGTTTTCCTGTTCAAAAATGAAGTTTTTATAACGGGTGTGATACGCGCTCAAATCCATTTTGCCAAAGCGACCGTTGCCCGATAGCGTGATGGTTTGATTCAGGCTGCGTTCGGCTTTCAAATTGGGGTTGGCAAGCCAGTTGCCAGCGGGGTGTTTGTAGGTGAAATACATTTCCGAAGCGGTGGGGATGCGGTAGCCCGTGGTTACTTGGTAGTTCAACCGCCAAGCATCGTTCATGCGCCATTGCGTATCCACAAAGCCGTTCCAAGCGCGAAACGAGCCGGGCGCGGGGATGGTGGTTTCGCACGCGTTGCAGGTTTCGTTTAACGCTTGCGGGTTTAGGCGCGTGTGGTCGTACCGCACGCCGATTTGGTTGGAAAAGCGGTCGTTCCATTGGATGCTGTCTAACAGCGAAAAGCCAAACTGCCGCGTTTGCACGGGATGCTGAATGGTGCTTTTCACGTTATACACTTTGCCGTCAAGGTAATAAGAATCGCTGTTGATGTTTTTGAAATCGCGCTTGCTCACAAACGTTTTAAACGACAATTGGTGCGTGCCGCCCCATTGGAACGGCTTGCCGTCCAAGCTCAGGCTCAAACGGTGGAACGTGGTTTTCATGCGGCGGTCGTATACCTCGTCCAAATCTTTTTTGCTGTAATCCAACGGGAAATCGGGCTTGCTCCAATCGCGCGGATACGAGCCTTTGTCGCTCACCGAAGCCAAATCGGTTTTTTGGTAGTCAAATTCGGTTTTCACCAAGCTCAAATAGCGGGCGGGCGCAAATTCGTGATACAGATGCAGATTGCGGCGGTAGTTGATGTCGTCTGCCTCGCGCCAACTGCTTTCTTGCAGATTGTAAGACAGCTCGTTCACGCGGTTGTGCCCTTGCTGCCCGTTAAACGCCACGCCCACACGCTGGTTATCGGTCAATTGCCAATTAAATTTGCTCAAAAAGCTGTGGTATTTGTGTCTGGCAGGGTCGGGAATGCCGCGCGCGCTGCCGATGGTATCTTCGCCTTTGCCTGAGCTTTTGGTTTCGTGTCCCCGGCGTTGGGAATACAGCAGCATAAAGTCGGCGCGTTCGTTGCCGGTTGCCAAGCCCACGGTATTTGCCCATTCGCGGTTTTTGGACGCATAGCCGCTTCTAATCAAGCCGCCAAACCGGTTGTCGTCTTGCAGCAGATTGCCCGCGTCCAGCGTGCGATAGTTCACGCCGCCGCCCAATGCGCCGCTGCCCATGCTGAACGAATTGGCGCCTTTTTCCACATCAATGCCGCGCACCAGTTCGGTGTCGATGCTCATGCGCGAATTGTTGAAATTGCCATAGCGCGCATACAGCGAGTTTTCTTCGGAATCGGGCAGCGATACGCCGTCAATGCTCACGCCCACGCGGTTGCCTTCCACGCCGCGCATGGCAAAGCCTTTGCTGTGGCGCGTTCCGCTTTGGCTCACGCCCACATCGGGCGAATAGCGCACCAAATCGTTGTTGTCGCGGATGAGCTCGCGGTCGATGTCTTCGCGTTTTTTGTGTTCGGCGGTGTTTTGCTTGGCAAGCCGTTTGCCGCTCACTTGTATGTTTTGCAGGGTTTGCTCGGCAGGAGCGGAAACTGCCTGCGCCGAATATGCAGACAATACGGCAAGCAGGCAGATTTTGAGGGTTGGTTGGATATTTCTCATGGGGTTTCTTTGAATAAGAATTATTATTAAAAACGCGGATTGTAAAAAGAACGGAATAAGATGTAAAGATGGGTTAAAAGCGGAATTAAATAAGAATTTGTATCAAAAAGGAAAAAAGTGCGGGATGGGCTGGGCAATGGCGGGAAGAGGGCGATGCGGTTGCGATGGGCATCGCCCAAATAAAACCAATCAGGCAGCCTGAAAACGGTTTCAGGCTGCCTGATTGATGATAGGGGCTTTACTCTTCGCTGTTGTCCACGCTCACGTTGTAATCAATCGGCGTGGGCTGCGGTTGGTTTTCAGGCTGCTTTTTGTGGCCGGACAGGCGTTTGAGATAGGCTTCGTCGATGTCGCCCGTGATGTATTCGCCGTTGAAGCAGGAGGAATCCAAGCCTTCGATTTTGGGATTGAGCCTGCGGATGATGGCTTCCAGCCCGGCCAAATCTTGGAACACGCAGGCATCGGCATTGATTTCGCGGGCGATTTCGGCGGCGGTGCGGTTGTGGGCGATAAGTTCCTCGCACGTGGGCATGTCGATGCCGTACACGTTGGGGTAGCGCACTTCGGGGGCGGCGGAGGCGATGTAGATTTTGTTTGCGCCGCTTTCGCGCACCATGTCCACGATTTCGCGGCTGGTGGTGCCGCGCACGATGCTGTCGTCCACCAATAGCACGTTGCGCCCTTTGAATTCGCTGGGGATAGTGTTGAGCTTTTGCCGCACGGATTTTTTGCGCGTGGCTTGGCCGGGCATGATGAAGGTGCGCCCGATGTAGCGGTTTTTAATCAGCCCTTCGCGGTAGGGTTTGCCCAGCGCGCGGGCAAGTTCCAATGCGCTGGGGCGGCTGGTGTCGGGGATGGGCATCACGACATCAATGGCGTTGATGTTGATTTCGCGTTTGATTTTTTCAGCCAGCAGCACGCCCATGTCCACGCGGGCTTGGTACACGGACACGCCGTCCATGATGGTGTCGGGGCGGGCGAAATAAACGTATTCAAACAGGCAGGGGTTTAGGCGCGGGTGTTCGGCGCATTGGCGGGTGTGCAGCGTGCCGTCGAATTCGATGAACACGGCTTCGCCTGCTTGGATGTCGCGCTCAAAGTGGTACGACAAGCCGCCGAATACCACGTTTTCGGAGGCAACCGCCCATGAGGTTTTGCCGTTTTTTTCTTGCTTGCCCAGCACCAGCGGGCGGATGCCGTTGGGGTCGCGGAAGGCGAGCATGCCGTAGCCCGCTATCATGGCAACGATGGCATACGCGCCGCGCACGCGTTTGTGCACTCGGGCGACGGCATCAAAGATGTTGTTTACAGTGAGATGCAGCGGGTCGGCGTTTTGGCTGACGGCTTGGCGCAGCTCGTGGGCGAACACGTTGAGCAGGACTTCGCTGTCAGATTGGGTGTTTACATGGCGCAGGTATTGGGTATAGACCTCTTGGTGCAGCTCGGCGGTGTTGGTGAGATTGCCGTTGTGTGCCAACACGATGCCAAAGGGGGAGCTGACGTAAAAGGGCTGGGCTTCGGCGGGGCTGCCTGCGTTGCCTGCGGTGGGATAACGAACGTGGGCGATGCCGGCGTTGCCGTGCAAATCGCGCATGTGGCGGGTGCGGAACACTTCGCGCACCATGCCTTTGCCTTTGTGCATATGAAAATAGCTGTTTTGCGTGGTTACGATGCCGGCCGCGTCTTGCCCGCGGTGTTGCAGCATTTGCAAGCCGTCATACAAAAGTTGGTTTACGGGTTCGTGTGATACAAGTCCTAATACGCCGCACATGGGGGTCTCCGTGGAGTGGGGTTGAGATGGGGTTGGGTTTTTTGCGATGAAGGCTGTGATGAGGCAGCCTGAAACAGGTTTTGCACTTGGCAAGCGGGTAGGGCGGGCGGATGGGTTTTCAGGCTGCCTTTGGGCGGGCGAACCGGCTTGTTTCAGCCATCACGCGATAGCAATCAGGCAGCCTGAAAACGCTTTGCCGGTTAGCTTGAAGCCGTTGCCCAACCCGGCAGCCAATGGAGCGGCGGGGGCTTGTCGCCAAATGGTTTATGAAACAGAGTATGGCTGATTGACCAAGATATCGGCGGCTGCCGACGCGCCGACATTCCCATGCCTGCCGTGATGCTTTCGCGCCGTTTCAGGCTGCCTACTCTACCGCCGCCCAAAATTTAAGGACTACCCGCATCCCGCGCACCTTGCCGATGCGCCAAATGCCGATAGCCCTAAGGGGATTGCTTTGCGTTGGATTTATTTTTGCCGGCACGTTTTTTCGCGCCGTCTTTGGGGTTTTTCAGGCTGCCTGCATCATGGTTTTTGTCGCTTTTATCCTTTTTCAGGCTGCCTTTGCCGTCCGCGTTTGATTCGGCTGCATGGGCGCGATGGGCTTTGGTGCTGTTTACGCCGTTGCCCGCGCCATTTACGTTCGCGCCATTTGCACCGTTGCCCGCTGCCCCGTTTGCCCCGCCGTTTCCTGCTTTGGGCAATGCTCCCAAGGGGAGCGCGGTATCCGTGTGGTCAAAATTGACCTGTTTGGCTAGGAATTCGGGCAGATAGGGCGTGCCCATCAGCGCGATGCTTTCAAAAAACGGCGCGCTGATGGAATCGCGCCATTCGCTGCTTTTGGGCAAATCGCTAAACGCGCACAGCAACACCGTGATGCTCACCACCAACACGCCTTTCAGGCTGCCTAACGCCGCGCCGCCAATGCGGTTGAGTGTGGATAAATGCGCTTTTTTAATCACCAAATCAAACACTTGGTGCGTAAACGCCAACATCAAACGCGCGGCAAAATAAGTCGCCACAAACGCGCACACTACCGCCAACTCGCGCGGCTGCATGGAGGAAAACATAAAATTGGACACATCCACCGCCAAAAAACGCGCAATCGCCAACGCCACCAGCCAGCCCACAAACGAAAACACTTCGCCCATCAGCCCGCGCATGGCAGAAAGCACGATGCAGAAGAGGATGGTGCCGAATGCGAAGAGGTCAAAAGTGGTCATGGCGATGCTTTGCGGTTGTTAGGGCGATTGTTTCGCGGCTATTTTTGTTCCAGCACGATGCCGCCCAAGCCGCGCGCTTTCAATTTGCCGGCGGCGATTTCGGCTTCCGATTTGTTGGGGAAAGAGCCTGTTTTCAAGCGATAGACTTTGCCTTTGTCGGTAACGACTTCTTCGATGGACGAAGAATAGTTCAGCCCTTTCATTTTCTGCTGCGCGGCTTTGGCAGCGGCGATGTCGCGGTAGGCGCCCACTTGCACGCTGGCGCGTTTTTCTCTGTTGTCTTTGCTGGCTACGGCTTTCTCTGGCTGCTTGGGCACGGTTTTGTTGGCGGCTTTGTCGTCGGCTTTTTTCGGCGCGGCTTTGGCTTGTGCGGCACGTTCGGCAGCGGCTTTTTGCTGTGCCAACAGTTTGGCGCGTTCGGCGCGGCGGGCTTCATCGGCAGCGGCTTTTTGCTCGGCGGCGCGTTCCAACGCGGCTTTTTGTTTGGCGGCGCGTTCGGCTTCGGCTTTGGCAACCACTTCTTGCGCTTGTTTGCGGCGGACTTCGTCGGCGCGGGCTTTGGCGATGCGTTCTTGCTCGGCGCGGGCGCGGGCTTCGGCGCGTTCTTGGCGGGCTTCGGCACGTTTGCGGGCGGCTTCTTCGCGCGCTTGTTGTTGCTCTAAGCGGCGTTGCTCGCGGGCTTTGCGTTGTTCTTCGCGGCGCAAACGGCGTTGCTCTTCAAGGCTGGCTTGGCTGTCGGCATCGGCAAGCGTGGGCGCGGTATCGGCGGCAGGCGTTTGGCTGCGCGGTTTCGCGCTGGTGTTGTCTTGCGCCAACGGTGGCACAGGCTTCACGCGCGTCCTGGGCGAGCTGGACGTAATAGGGCGGCTGGCTTCGGCGGCGGTTAAAGTGGGCACAGTGGAAGCGGTTTGCGGGGCAACGCCGCTGGGGCGCAACACTTCGGTGGTTACTTTTTGCTGCTGCTGCGGTTGCGCCATTTTGGGTTCAATGTTGTCTTTGGGTCCGTTGCTGGCGACGGCAACAAACAAGCCCCCTGCCAACACGGTAATCGCGCCTGCGCCGATTAGGCGGCGGCGGTTTTTGTTTTTCAGGTGCTCGTATTCGTCTAAAACGTCTTGGTTTTGCGGTTCGGGTTGGTTTTGGGGTTCTGGATTCATGTTGACGGGTCTTTCTGATGATGCGGCGGCGGCTTGGGCGGGCAAGCTGCCTAAAACTTCGGCTACGGTGTGGAACGAGCCGAATACAATTATTCTATCATTTTCCGTAACTTGCGATAAGGCGGCGGTGTAGGCAGCCTGAATGGTGTTGTAGGGATGGATGGGCTGGATGTCATGTTTTTTCAGCTTGGCGGTGAGCGCGGTGAGCGTCATGCCGCGCGGCAGGTCTAGCGGGGCGATATACCATTCGTCGATGCTGCCTTGCAGGGTGTTGATAACGGCATCGCTGTCTTTATCGGCAAGGATGCTGAACACGGCAATCGTGCGTTTGGCGGGCAGGGCGTTGAGGCTGCTGGCAAGGGCGCGGGCGGCGTGCGGGTTGTGCGCCACGTCTAAAATGATTTCAGGCTGCCGTTGGATGATTTGGAAACGCGCGGTGTTTTGCGCTTGGGCGATGCCTTGCGCCAACGCTTCGTTGCTCACGGGCAGCTGCTGTCGCATGATTTGCACGGCGGCGACGGCGCAAGCGGCGTTGTTAAACTGAAACGGCCCTTGCAAGGCGGGCAGCGGTAAATCGATTTTCAGGCTGCTGTTGTTGGCCTGCCATTGCCAGCTGTCGATGCGGGTGAGATAGGAAAATTGGTGATTGAGTTGCAACAGTTTGGCGCCGATGTTTTTGGCGTGTTGCCCCAGCGAATGTGGCGCGGGGTCTTGCCCGAAAATGGCGGGTTTGCCTGCGCGGAAAATGCCGGCTTTTTCTTTGGCGATTTGCTCCACGGTGTCGCCCAGATAGGCTTGGTGCTCCAAATCCACGCTGGTAACAATGGCGCAATCGGCATCAAAAGCATTGACGGCATCCAGCCGCCCGCCCAAGCCGACTTCCAAAATCATCACGTCCACTTGATGCAGCCTGAAAATATCCACCGCGGCTAAGGTGTTGAATTCAAAATAGGTGAGCGACACGTCGCCGCGCGCGGCTTCAATGCGCTCAAATGCGGCAACGATGTCTTCGTCGCTCACGGGCTGGCTGTTGATGGCGATGCGTTCGTTAAAGCGCAGCAGGTGCGGACTGGTGAGCGTGCCGACTTTATAGCCCGCTGCGGCATAGATGTGCGACAAAAAGGCGCAGGTTGAGCCTTTGCCGTTGGTGCCGCCCACGATGATGACGGGGCAGGATGGGACAAGGTCCATCGCGTTTTTTACTTGGGTTACGCGGGTCAAACCCATGTCGATGGTGGTGGGATGGGCGGTTTCTAAATGGGCGAGCCATTGGGGGAGCGTTTTGCTTTGCATTTTTTATAGACTGCTTATGGTTATCGAGAGTTGTGTGTCATTGAACGGGCGGATGCCCGGCCTGTGTTTTCAGGCTGCCGAAATAGATTTCAGGCTGCCCAAACAATGCTTTCAGGCAGCCTGAAAATCGGTTTACGATTGTCGCGCGTTTTTTTGTAGCACAACGACTTGTTCTACTTTTTGGGGTTCGGTTTTAGGCGCTTGTTCCGCCACGGGCGCAACAGGGTTGGCGGGCTGCGCGGGGGCGGCAGCGGTGCCCACATCAGGCTCGTTGCCCGCCTGCATGCGTTTGATGTTGTCGCGGTGGCGGACGATGACCAGCGCGCCCACCGCCATCAGCGACCAGCCCCAGCTCGGATGATAGGGGTGCTGTATCACGATAAACGCGACAAACGGCGCGCCCGCGGCGGCAACCAAAGCGGCGAGCGAAGATTTTTTAAACTTGAACGCAATCGTCGCCCAAATCAGCGCCACCCAAAACGCCGTCCAAAACGACATCGCCAAAATCACGCCAAAGCCTGTTGCCACGCCTTTTCCGCCTTTAAAACCGAAGAAAATCGGATACATATGCCCCAGCACCACGGCAACCGCCGCCAAGGCAATGGTGTAATCGGGCAAGTTCAGCCATGTGGTCAGGCAGCGCGCCAAGCCGATGGCGAGCAAGCCTTTGAATGCGTCGCCCAGCAGGGTGTAGGCGGCTGCTTTTTTGTTACCGCTGCGCAGCACGTTGGTGGCGCCGGGGTTGCCCGAGCCGTAGGTTTTGGGGTCGGGCAAGTCCATTTTTTTGGAAACCAAAACGGCGGTGGAAACAGAGCCGATTAAATAAGCCACTACCGCAATCATCAATGCGAATAAGAACATACAAACACCGCGCCTTTCGTTTACAATAACAAAAACCGCGCATATTTTAACGGAACTTTAAGTAAATGGACAAAATTTTCTTACACGGCATGAAAGCCGACACGCTTATTGGCGTGTACGACTGGGAGCGCCAGCAGAAACAAACGCTTATCTTGGATTTGGATGTGGTTTTGCCCGAAAACGGCCACCAAGACGACAACATTGAGCACACCATCCATTATGGCGAGATGTGCCAGCTTATCCGCCAAGAGCTTGCCGATTGCGATTTTAAGCTGCTGGAAAGCCTTGCCGAATTCGTTGCCCAGCTTGTGTTTGAACACTATCCCACACCGCAGCTGCGTTTGCGCGTGAGCAAGGCGGGCGTGTTGCCCGATGTGCGCGAAGTGGGCATTGAAATCGAACGCTATCGTGCCTAATCCTATGCGCTTGGTTTCACGCGGCAAAGCCTGTTTGGGCAGCCTGAAACGCCTTGCCCGCAAAGTCATCCGTTGGGCGCGGATTCGCTTGCGGCGCGTTGCGGGCAGCCTGAAAAGCCGTTTGCCCGGCAAGCTGGTTTTTCCTGTGGCGCTGGTGCTGCGGCAATATCGTTTTGCCCGCGCCAAATTGTTGCGCTTGCTGGCGATTAAAGGGCGCACCGCGTGGATATTTTCGCCCGCTTGCCGCACGCATTTTGTGAGCGGCGAGCATCCCGAAAGCCCGAAGCGGCTGGAAGCGATTGAGCGCGTGTTGCGCAAATCGGGCTTGTGGCATTTGCTGCAAAAAATCGAAGCGCCCGAAGTAACCGACATCCAGCTGTCGCGCGTGCACACCCGCAAGTATTTGAACAGCCTGGAAAACCAAATCCCCAGCAATGGCACGGTGAAAATTGAAGAAGACACCTATTTAAGCCGCGACACGCTCGCTGCCGCCCGCCATGCCGCTGGCGCAGCCATTAAAGCGGTGGACATGGTGATGAAAAAGCAGGCGAAAAACGCCTTTTGCGCCATCCGCCCCCCGGGGCACCACGCCCATGCCGACAAAGCCGCAGGCTTTTGTTTTATCAACAATGTTGCCGTTGCCGCCATGCACGCCATCGCCGAATACCGCTTGCAGCGCGTGGCGATTGTGGATTTTGATTTGCACCACGGCGACGGCACGGAAGACATTTTCCGCGACGACCCGCGCGTGATGCTGTTGTCGTCGTTTGAGCATCCGCTGTATCCGTTTAGCGGCGTGCCGTTTACGGGCAGCAACCCGAATGTGATTAACTCGCCGCTCAAAGCGGGCGATGGCAGCAACGAGTTTCGCGATGTGGTGCGCGCCCAATGGTTGCCGCGCCTTGCCAGCTTTCGCCCGCAGATGATATTTTTTGCCGCAGGCTTTGATGCCCACCGCAACGACGATTTGGGGCATCTGAACCTAACCGAAGCCGATTACGAATGGATTACCAAAAAAATCATGCTGATTGCCAACCGCCACAGCCAAGGGCGCATCGTTTCGGTGTTGGAAGGCGGCTACAAATTAACCAGCCTTGCCAAAAGCGCGAAGGCGCATATCGCGTGTTTGGTGAAGGCGAGTCCGTTTATTTGAGGCAGCCTGAAAACAGAAACGGATGGCTTGCCAGCCATTTCAGGCTGCCTTTTGTTGAATCCTTTGTATAACGCGCAACGGATGGAGCGTCGGCGGCTCGCCGACATCTTGGCAAAACAGTCATACTCTGTTGAATAAACCGGTTGGCAGCGAGCCGCCGCCGTTCCATTTTGGATTTCAGGCTTTTGGATTTCAGGCTGCCTCCTGTTTAAATCCTTTGCCCAACCCCAAAGGCAGCCTGAAAACGCACGAAGTGAGTTTCGGCGAAGCCAAAACAAGCGCAGCCCGTTTCATCAGCACGCCACCCTGTTTTCAGGCTGCCTTATCCTCCCAAAAAACCTTTACACCATGATCCCCAGCAAATTCCACCGCATCGGCATCCTCACCCGCCCCAACACCCCCGACATCGCCCCCGTTATCCACGACCTGATTGCCTTTTTGCACGCGCAGCGGCTCGCCATCGTCATCGACAAGCCCTGTGCCGACAACGGCTTGGTGAGCGAGCGCGACCTGCAATTTTGCGCCGTGAGCGACAACATCGGGCAAGACTGCGACCTGATTTTGGTGCTCGGCGGCGACGGCACCTTCCTATCCGCCGCCCGCAAAGCCGCGCCCTACCGCGTGCCGCTGATTGGCGTGAACCAAGGGCATCTGGGCTTTTTAACCCAAGTTTCGCGCGAAAACATGGTGGAAGAACTCAGCAAAATGCTGGCGGGCGATTATTTAGCGGACGACTGCATTTTGCTGGAAACCAGCGCGCAGCGCGGCGGCGAAGCGATTTATCACGGCATCGCGCTCAATGATGTGGTGATTTCGCGCGGCGGCGCGGGGCAGATTATTGAATTTGAAGTGTTTATCAACAACCAGTTTGTTTGTACCCAGCGCAGCGACGGCTTAATCGTTTCCACGCCCACGGGTTCAACCGCCTATTCGCTGGCGGCGGGCGGCCCGATTTTGCAAACCGCCATCCGCGCGCTCACGCTGGTACCGATTTGCCCGCAATCGATGACCAACCGCCCGATTGTGATCGGCGATGCCAACGAAATCCGCATTTTGATTACCAAAGCGGGCGACGCGCGCGTGCATTACGACGGGCAATCGTTTGTGGACATTCAAAACATGGACGAAATCATCATCCACCGCTATCACAACGAACTGCGCGTGCTGCACCCGAGCAGCTATCAGTATTACAAAACCCTGCGGCAGAAGCTGCATTGGGGCGAGCAGTTGATTTGACGTTGTGGCAATTCATGAGTTGGCAAAGGCAGCCTGAAAACGAGCAAATGCTTGTTTTCAGGCTGCCTTTATGCTGGCTTGGTTGATTGGGCAAGGTGGGCGGGCAGTTTCTTGCGCGGCTTTCGTGTTGTTGAAATCTGGTAATCGCTCAATCAGCACGATGAGTTCAAGGATTATCCAGCCTATTTTTCCTCACGCACAAGATTTCAGGCTGCCTTAATCATCAAAGGCAGCCTGAAAACAGCGTTTACCGTTGCCGCGCCTTAAATCGCGGATTGCTTTTGCAAATCACATACACCTTGCCCTTGCGGCGCACGATTTGGCAATCACGGTGGCGGTTTTTCGCCGCTTTGAGCGATGACAGCACCTGCATCTTATTTCTCCTTTTTCAGCGCAGACATCATGCCCGCATAGCGTTGGTTGAATTGGCTGGCGCGCCCCTCTTTGTTGTGCTCGCGCTGCTTGCCCGTGTAAACCGGGTGCGATGCCGATGAGGTATCCAGCATAAATACGGGATATTCCTTGCCGTCTGTCCATTGCATGGTTTTGTTGGTGGGCGCGCACGAGCGGATAAGCCAGCCCTCGTTGACGCTGCTGTCGTAAAACAGCACGGTGCGATAGTTTTCCGGATGAACGCCTTGTTTCATGCCACACTCCTTGGTAGATAAAACGTTATGGTATAACACTAGTAAGAAACATGTCAATCCTTGCGCTGGTGCCATTGGCGCAACGGCAGGCGATACAGCAGCAGCGCCGCGATAATCAGCGCGCCGCCCGTCGCTTTTTCCCACGACAATTGTTCGCCTAAAAGCAACACGCTAAACAACAGCGTCCACACGGGTTCTAACACCATAATCATCGCCGCGTTGCCAATCGGGCAGATTTTTTGCGCGTGCGTTTGCAGCAAAAAGCGCGTGTTGGTAATCACCACGATACCGATAATCAGCCACATCCAGCTGGCGGCGGAAAGCGGGAAATGCCATGTTTCAAACGCCAGCGAATAGCCGCCGCACACGATGCCCGCGCAGGCGAGCTGCACGGTGGTGAGCGGCAGCGCGTTCATGCCTTTGGAAAATTGGTTGTTCAGCACGAAAAACAGCGCGCTCATCAGCGCGGAAAGGGCGAACAAGCCGCTGCCCAGCGACATTTGCAGCGGCGATTTACCCGCGTTGAGCAAATACATACCGCAGCCTGAAATGGCGAGCGACAGCCACAGCATCGGCGAGGGGCGATGGCGAAACAGCAGCCACGATAACACGGGCGCAAGCAGCATGGATGAGCTGAGCAGCAGCGCGCCTTCGCCAAAATGGGTGCTGTGCGCCACGCCTTGAATCCAGAAAAAAATGTTGCCCGAAAACGCCGCGCCCACCGCCGCCGCGCGGGCAAATTGTCCCGCCGTCCATTGGCGAAGCTGCGGCAGCGCAAACGGCAAAAACAGCAGGGCGGCGCCAACCATGCGCGCGCCGATAAAGCCTGCGGCGGGCAGTTCTTGCAGCGCGGCTTTGGAAACAAACCAGCCGCTGGCGGCCAGTAGGGTTACGAGTATGAGCCAGAGTTCTCCGCGATAGTGGTGCATGGTTGGGCTTTCGGGTTTTCAGGCTGCCTATAAGGGCGAAAGGCAGCCTGAAAATGGGTGGTGGAATAGTGGCTAATCCCCAAAACAATCAAACGGCTGAAAGCGCATCACATTTCAGCCGTTTGCTATTTAGGAAATACAAATACAATGATTAGGGTGTGATTCCCCGTTTTCGCTTTTCAGGCTGCCTGATTAGCCGCCAACCTTGTTGCGAATAATCGCTTTCACCACATCCGCATCGTTATCAATCACTTGCACGCGTTGGGGCAAATCTTCCAAGCCTGCCAGTTTGGCGGGGCGGGGCACGGCAACGCTGCCCACGGCTTCGTGGATGGTGGCTTCAAACTTGGCTGCCAGCGCGGTTTCCAGGCAAACGATGGTTTCGCCTGATTCGCGCAGTTGGCGGGCAACTTTGATGCCATCGGCGGTGTGCGGGTCGATGAGTTCGCCGTCGGTTTGGTACACGGATTTTATGGTGGCAAGGCGGTCGGCGTGGGTGCTGCTGCCTGAAACGAAGCCGTATTTTTGGCGGATGATGTCTAATTTGTCTTGCAGATTGAAGCCGTTGCCTTGGGCAACGTTTGCCCACAGGCTTTGCACTTGGTCGGCATCACGCCCCACCAAGTCAAAAATAAAGCGTTCAAAATTGCTGGCTTTGGAGATGTCCATCGATGGGCTGGACGTTACATAAGTGTGCGCGGCATCGCGTGGGCTGTATTGCCCTGTGCGGAAAAATTCGTCTAACACGTTGTTTTCGTTGGTGGCGACAATCAGGCGGTGAATCGGCACGCCCATTTGTTTGGCGATGTGCCCCGCGCAGATGTTGCCGAAATTGCCGCTGGGCACGCAGAAGCTGACGCGCTGCTCGTTGCTTTCGGTGGCGCGCAGGTAGCCCGCGATGTAGTACACCACTTGGGCAACGATGCGCCCCCAGTTGATGCTGTTTACGGTGCTGATGCAGTAGCGTTGTTTGAATTCGGCATCGTTTTGCACGGCTTTTACGATGTCTTGGCAGTCGTCAAACATACCGCGCACGGCGATGTTGATGATGTTGTCGTCTTGCAGGCTATACATTTGGGCGCGCTGGAAGGCGGACATTTTGCCATCGGGCGAGAGCATAAACACGTTGATGCCGCGTTTGCCGCGCAGGGCGTATTCGGCGGCGGAGCCTGTGTCGCCGCTGGTTGCGCCGAGGATGTTGAGCGTTTGGTTTTCTTTGGCGAGCACGTATTCGAAGGCGTTGCCCAAGAATTGCATCGCCATGTCTTTGAACGCGAGCGTGGGGCCGTTGGACAGGGCTTGGATTTTGATGCCGTCTTTGAGCGTGCGCACGGGGGTGATTTCTGCGCTGCCGAATGTTTCGCGGGTGTAGGTGCGGTTGATGATGTCGCGCAGGTCGGCTTCGGGGATGTCGGTGGCGAATAGGCGGATGACTTCAAAGGCGAGTTCGGCGTAGCTGAGCGTGCGCCAATGGGTGAGCTGCGCGGGGGTGATTTGCGGATAGTGCTCGGGAAGCATTAAGCCGCCGTCGGGGGCGAGCCCCATAAGCAGGGCTTGGCTGAATGTTTTGGCGGGGGTGTTGCCGCGGGTGCTGATGTAGTTCATGGTGTGGCTTTCGGGTTGGGGGTTGAAAATCAGTGGCAGCCTGAAAACGCGAATGTTGTTTTAGCTTTGCTGAAACTCGCTTCGCTCGTTTTCAGGCTGCCTTTTGCTGTTTATTTTTGTTTTTGCAGATTATCGATCATGGCGTTTGCGCCGCAGCGTAGCGCGCCTGATAACAGGCTGTCGCCTTTGTTCATGCAGCTGGGGCGTTCGTTGTCTTGCACGGGCTCGGTGAGCTGGCGGCTGGCTCGGTTGCCGAAATCTTCTACTGCGTTGCCGATTTGTTTGCCGTTCTTTTTCATGGCGGGCAGCTGGTCGCGCAACACGTTCACAATGGCTTTGCTGTTTTGTTTGGTGATGATGCCAGTGGAATCTAGCTGGGGGAGCAGTTGTTCTAGGGCGCGTTGTCCACCGGGGGTGTCCATCACTTTGCTGATGCCATCCAGGCTGCTTTCCCATGCTTTTTGCCCGCAATCGCTTTTGCGGGCTTTGAGGCAGTCTATGGCTTCGCTGCCGACGTTGAGGCTTTGGGTGTAGGTTTCGTTGTAGAGGGCGGATTCGTCGTAGGGGTTGTCGGCTTGGGCGAATGGGGCGGCGAGCAGTAGGGCGGCGAATAGGGCGAGGGCTTGGGCTTGGCTGTTCATGGGGCTTCCTTTTGGCTGTTTGGCGCGGCGTGGATTTGAGCGGTGTTGAACTTGGTTTCAGGCTGCCTTGGGGGATGCGGGATAGGATTAAGGCAGCCTGAAAGTGTGTTTTGGTTTTTCAGGCTGCCTTGGGGTTATTTGGTGAACAGGCGTTTGTAGCACGCGGTTACGGTTTTGGCGGTTACTTCGGCGGCCACTTTCACGCGTCCGCTTTCGGTGAGCAGTTCGGGCAGTTGGGCGGCGGTGATTTGGTTGGGGGCTTCTTCGCTGGCGCAGCCGCAGATTTTGTTTTCCCATTCGGTTTGTTTGGCTTGGCTCATGGCGAGGGCGATGGTGCGCCATTCGGTGCGGGCTTGTAGTTCGTTTACACAGCGGTTTTGCACATACATTTGCACGGCGGATTTGCCGATGCCTGCTGCGCTAGATGTGCCTGCGCCGCCGCCAAGCAAGCCGCCTACGCCTGCTGTGCCGCTGTCCGCGCAGGCGGTGAGCAGGATGGCGGTGATAAGGGTGAGTGCGGTTTTTTTCATGGTTTTTTCCTGTTAGGAGTGGGTAAAAGGGTTGGGCTTTGCTGAATGTAGGGTTGATTAAAAGGGCGATGATGCGGCGTTGTCGCCTTGTTTCATGGTTATTTTTACCAACTGTGTTTCAGGCTGCCTGAAAGGTGCGGAGTATATCAAGAATTTGCAGGGGGTTGGCGGCGGATGCGTGGTAGCCCCATGTTTCGGGGGTGTCGCTGGGGGCGATGTAGCCCCATGCGGCGAGGATGGTTTGCATGCCTGCGCCCAGCCCTGCTTGGATGTCGCGCTGGGCATCGCCTACATAGATGCAGTTTTCAGGCTGCATTTGCAGGGCGGCGCAGGCGTGGTGCATGGGCAGGGGGCTTGGCTTTGCTTGGGGGCAGGTGTCGCCGCTCACGACAACGGCGGGCGGGATGGAAAAGCCGAGTTTGGGGACAAGGCGGTTGGTGAAGGTTTGGGGTTTGTTGGTGATGATGCCCCATGCGATGTTTTGTGTGGCGAGTCGGGTGAGCAGAGGGTTGATTTCGGGGAAGAGCGCGGTGTCGCGGTCGAAGCATTGTTCGTATTCGGCGAGGTAGTCGGCGCGCCATTGGGGAAAATCGGGGTGTTCGGGGGGGATGCCTGCGCCCAGTCGGATGAGGGCGGCTGCGCCGTGGCTGGCGTGGAGGCGGATTTGGGCTTGGGGTTTGGGGGGGAGCCCGCGTTTTTGCAGCAGGCTGTTGAGGGCGTTGCCTAGGCTGGGGGCGGTGTCGGCGAGGGTGCCGTCTAGGTCAAAGAGGATGGCTTGGATGGGCATGGTTTTGGGGTTTCGTTGGGTGGCTGGGTTTCAGGCTGCCTTGGGATTGGGCAGCCTGAAAGCGTTTGCTTGTATGATTGGGGCAGCCTGAAATGCAGCGGTTTGGATGGGGCAAACGGGTTGCGCCTGCGGTTGCTGTATTCGTTTTGACTTGGTTTAAGCTTTTGGTTTGGGCTTTGCTGAAACGAGTGAATGTGTTTTCAGGCTGCCTTTTGAGCTTGGCTGAACCTAGTGGATGGTGGTTTCGCCGAAGAGCCAGTCCAGCTGGGTTTGGTAGTAGCTGTTGCCGTTGCGTTGGTCTATGTCTTTGGCGATGCTGCGGGCGTTTTCTAGGGCATCTTCGTTTTGCGGGATGATGGCGAGTAGGTAGTGCCAGTAGGTGATGATGTCGGTTTGGCTGGCGTTGAAGATGTCGTCGTTGTATTCGTTCATCAGCTCTTCGGCGGTGTCGGGGTCGTTGAGTGGGTAGTAGAGTTGGATAAGCTGGGGGATGTACTGGATAAATTCTTGCCGTTCTTGGTCTAGGTGTTCTATGGCGTGGTCTAGCAGGTGGCGGGCGCGTGCCATGTTGCCTGTTTGAATCAAGCTGTGGACGATGTAGTAATAGCAGTTGTGGGGGACTTCGGCGCAGGTGAGTTCGCCCGCCAGGATGGGCTTGGCGAGTTCCAGCACTTGGTTGTAGTCGCGGATGAAGTGGTGGTATTGGATTTGGGTGCTTTGTTCGCAGGCGGGGCAGTCGTTCATGTTGTCGTGTTCGTTGTTTTGCCATTGCTGGTAGTGTTCGCGCACGGCATCTACGTTGCCCAGCAGGATGTTTTGCTCCATCAGGGATTTATGCAGCATGGCGGGGCTGAATTTGTAGCGTTCGTACCATTGCTGCATTTCTTGGTTGGCTTCTTGGATGCTGTCCAGGGTGGCGTTGAGGTCGCGCGGCAGGTCGCCCACCAGCCATTTGAACCGCCACAGGCAGCCCATGAGTTTGTTGAAGGCTTGGTCTTCTTCGGGGCTGTTGTTGGGGGTTTCGCTGAATTGGTGCTGGCACCAGTGGGTGAGCCATTTGAGACAGTGCATTTGCCAATCGCAGCCGAAGCCGTGTTGGCGGGTTTCTTCGCCGACAACGTAGTCGCTGATGGCGGCGGCGGTGTCGTAGTCGTGTGCTTCCATGGCTTGGTTGAATTGCTGGATGGTGGCTTTTTGGCGTTCGCGGCGGTCGGTGATTTGTTCTATTTGGTCGGGGTGGAAGGTCATGGGGTGTTCCTTTGTGGGATGTGTTCGGCTTCGGTTTCAGGCTGCCTGTGGGGTGTGCGGGATAGGCAGCCTGAAACGCGGTTGGGCGAAGCCAAAATTATTCTTTGCGGTTGCTGCCGGCAACCATGTCAAACAAGAATAGGCGGCAGTCCAAATTGCCGTTGAACAGTGGGATTTTGCGCTTGGGTTTTAGGCGCATGAGCTTGGGCATTTCCATGTCGCCTGATAACAAGCCCGCTGTCCAGCCCGCGTAGTGCTGTTTGAGCCAGCTTCCGAGCTGTGGATAAAGCGCGTGCAAGGCTTGGATTTCGGCAAGGCGCACGCCGTAGGGCGGGTTGGCAACAAGAATGCCGTTTGCGCCGTTTGGGCGGGTGTCTTGCGCGTCTAACACGTTGAACTGGATGATGTTTTCTACTTCGGCAGCGGCGGCATTGGCTTGGGCGGCGGCGATGAGGCGGCGGTCGTTATCGGAGGCGGCGATGGCGTTTTCAGGCTGCCTAATGGCGGCGCGAGCGGCGGCTTTGAGCTTTGTCCACAAGGCTTTGTCAAACGTGTTGAATTGCTCAAAGCCAAAGCGGCGCATTAAGCCTACGGCGCGGTTTTGCGCTATCCACGCGGCTTCTATGGCGATGGTGCCGCTGCCGCAGAAGGGGTCTTGCATCGGCTGCGTGCCGTTGTAGCTCGCTAATAGCAACAAGCCTGCGGCAAGGTTTTCGCGCAAGGGCGCTTCGCCTGTGTCTTGGCGATAGCCGCGCTTGAACAAGGCTTCGCCGCTGGTGTCTATAAAAATGCTGGCGGTTTTGTCGTCTAAAAACAAATGGATGCGAACATCGGGGCGGGCTTTGTCCACGCTGGGGCGGCTGCCTGAAAGATTGCGAAAGCGGTCGCACAGCCCATCTTTGATTTTTAGCGCGCAAAAATCCAAACTTTTCACACGAGCGCGCTTGCCTTCAGCTTTGATTTTGAATGTTTTTTCTACGCCAAACCAGTCTTCCCATGCAATGTTTTTGGCGGCGCGGTAAAGGTCGTCTTCGCTGCGATAGGGCGTTTGGGCGAGTTGCAACAACACGCGGCTGGCGGTGCGCGAGTGTAGGTTGATGCGGTAAACGTGTTCCATGCTGCCACGCGCGGATACACCGCCATCGGTGGGAACGATTTGGGCGCAGTTTTGCTGGGCGAGCTCTTGCGCGAGAATAGGTTCTAAGCCGCGTGGGCAGGTGATGAAGAGAGAGTGGGGCATGAGGTGCTTTCGGGATGGGCTTTCAGAATGAATTTCAGGCTGCTTTTAAGGCTTGCGCTTGGATGCGTGGGCAGCCTGAAAGCCATGTGTTGCCACGAAATTCAACGTTGGCAAAGGGCGGGCTTTCAGGCTGCCTTCGGGCGCGTTCGGATTAGCGGTAGCACACGCGGCGGCGTTCGTATTCGTCGTAATAGCAGCGGCGGCGCGGCGGTGGGTCGTAGTAAACAGGGGTTTCGCTGATGTTTACGGTGGTGCCGGGCGGAGCGTTGACGGTTACGGTTTTGTGGATGGTGGTTTGCGATTGCACAGGCAGGTCGATTTCGGCATAGCGCCCGAATGGGGTTTCGCTGTATGTGCAAGCGGCGAGGATGAGGGAGAGGGGAAGAATGCGCCAGTTCATTTGCGTGGGATGGGGAGTCGCGAATAGGCGGATTGTATAAGATTGGGGGCTGGCTGGAAATGAAAGGGGTGGATTTTTGTGGGGATGTGGGATTTCAGGCTGCCTTTTGTGGGGATTGGGGCGGCGGGTGGGGCGGGCATTGATGGGCGGCAAGGATTGGACACAAACGGGAAAGCGTCGGGCATGAATGTCCGACCTACGACTGCCTCAGGGCATAGAACGCGTGGGCAACGAGTGCCCACCCTACGCTTGCTTTTCTGTTGATGCCATAGTTTCCCCAATATATAGTGGATTAAAATAAAAATGAGACAAGGCGGCGAGCCGCAAGGCGTACAAGTAGTACGTCAAGGCGAGCCAACGCCGTATCATTGCAATTTTAATCGACTATAGCACCGATGTCGTTGATGTGTGATGTAGCATATCAACGGCAAAAAAGCAGCCTGCACTTTGGAGATTTTAAAGTGCAGGCTGCTTTTTGGGGATGTAGGGTGGGCATTTATGCCTACGCGGTTTCAGGCTGCCTTAGGGCATAGAACGCGTGGGCAACGAGTGCCCACCCTACGCTTACTGTTGATATTTTTTTATAATTTCAGCTACAGTTATTTCAAGTGACTTAGGAAATATCCACCCACTCAAAGAGCGATTCCATGAACCTCCTGCGGCTTTAAGTTTATCTTTAATAGGCGTTGTATCTCCTTTAACTAAAAAAGATTTGATTTTTCCATCTTTTTCATAATCTTCCATATATACTTTGCCTGACTTTATTATTTTTTTTATTTCTTTTGATTTTTCATGTACCTCTTCTGGAGTTGAAATATTATTATGACTTCCACCATTCAATAATTGACGGATATTAATAGAAATTTGATTTAATAATTTTTCTTTAAAATCTACTATATTTGTATAAGATCCTACTATACCAATTGATTTCATCTTTTTCTCAAATTCTCTTAATGCTTTAAATTGTTCTATATCCAACATAGATTGTTCTATTGGTCGAGATGAAAAATAAACCATGACTGGTTTTCTATTTTTAATAAAGCATTCTATTTCTTCAGCAGTGCCACTCTCACTAACGCCTGTAGATGAACCTAAACGAGTCCAGAACACACCTATTGCCATATCACAATTATTGACAATTTGGTCGTTTATCACTCCTTGAGGCCTATCTCCCAACATGGGAGCTGAATGAGTTTCCCATTTTATTGGTAATAATACTGTCTTCATTTGCTCTGAATTTATATTATTCCAATTCATGATTACCTCTGTAATAGCCTCTCGTTCCTCAAGCACATCTCCTGGGCTTGCAATTAATATTTTAAAAACTTTTGCATCAAAAGACATAATTTTCTCCTTAAATAAATAATAAATTTAAAACTATTACTCCGCCCCAAACAACAACCCTTCCTTAATCCCGCGTATTCTATCACGAATCACAGCCGCCTCTTCAAACTGCAAATCCCGAGCCGCCTGCTGCATGGCTTTTTCCAGTTTGGCGATTTCTTTAATCGCGTCTTCTTCGTTGTGAATCTCGCCGACTTTAACCTTGTTCTTACCTTTACCTTTCAGACGACCCTTGCCGCCGTCTTCTTCGTGATACACGCCGTCAATGATGTCTTTGACTTGTTTTTTAATCTGCTGCGGCACGATGCCGTGTTCTTCGTTGAATTTAATCTGTTTTTCGCGGCGGCGTTCGGTTTCGTCGATGGCGGCTTTCATGGAGTCGGTGATTTTGTCGGCGTACAGGATGGCGACGCCGTTCACGTTGCGCGCGGCGCGGCCTATGGTTTGAATCAGGCTGCGGTGGGAGCGCAGGAAGCCTTCTTTGTCTGCGTCGAGGATGGCGACGAGGGAGACTTCGGGGATGTCCAAGCCTTCGCGCAAGAGGTTGATGCCGACGAGTACGTCAAACAGTCCGAGCCGTAAATCTCTAATGATTTCAACGCGCTCGACGGTATCGATGTCGCTGTGCAGGTAGCGCACTTTGATGCCGAGTTCGCTGTAATAGTCGGTGAGTTGCTCCGCCATGCGTTTGGTAAGGGTGGTAACGAGTACGCGTTCGCCTTTTTGGATGCGGTCGTTGATTTCGCTCATTAAATCGTCGACTTGGGTGGCAACGGGGCGGATGATGATTTGGGGATCGACCAGTCCTGTGGGGCGGACGACTTGTTCGACCACTTGTCCGGCGTGTTCTTCTTCGTATTTGGCGGGGGTGGCGGAAACGAAGATGGTTTGCGGCATGACTTTTTCAAATTCGTGGAATTTGAGCGGTCGGTTATCGCGGGCGGAAGGCAGACGGAAGCCGTAGTCCACGAGGTTTTGCTTGCGCGATGCGTCGCCTTTGTACATGCCGCCGATTTGGGTGACGGTAACGTGGCTTTCGTCGATGAACATGATGGCGTTGCTTGGCAGGTAGTCCATCAGCGTGGGCGGCGGTTCGCCTTCTTTTTTGCCGGAGAAGTGGCGGGAGTAGTTTTCGATGCCTTTGCAAAAGCCCATTTCGTAGAGCATTTCGAGGTCGAAGCGGGTGCGCTGTTCGATGCGTTGTTGTTCGACGGGGCGTTGTTCGCGGGCGAAAAATTCGATGCGTTCGCGCAGTTCTTCTTTGATGGACTCGCAGGCGCGCAATACGGTGTCGCGCGGGGTAACGTAGTGGCTGGACGGGAAGACGGTGTAGCGGCCGACACGGTGGTGCAGGCTGCCTGAAAGCGGGTCGAACATATCGAGGCGGTCGATTTCGTCGTCGAACAGGCTGATGCGTAAGGCGTTTTCGGAGCTTTCGGCGGGATACACGTCAATCACGTCGCCGCGCACGCGGAAGCTGCCGCGTTTGAAGTCCAAATCGCCGCGTTCGTACTGCATGGAAACGAGCGTGGTGATGATGTCGCGCTGCTCGATGGTGTCGCCTTCTTTGACGGACAACACCATTTGTTGATATTCGGTCGGGTCGCCGATACCGTAAATGGCGGACACGGTGGCGACGATAATCACGTCGTCGCGCGTCATCAGGTTTTTGGTGGCGGAAAGGCGCATCTGCTCGATGTGTTCGTTGATCGCGCTGTCTTTTTCGATGAACAAATCGCGGCTGGGCACATAGGCTTCGGGTTGATAATAGTCGTAGTAGGAGACGAAATATTCCACCGCGTTTTCGGGGAAAAACTCGCGCATTTCGGCATAAAGCTGGGCGGCAAGGGTTTTGTTGTGCGCCATGATGATGGCGGGTCGGCCGCTTTGGGCGATGACGTTCGCCATGGTGTAGGTTTTGCCCGAACCGGTTACGCCGAGCAGGGTTTGATAGGCCAGGCCGTCTGAAAGCCCTTCGAGCAGGCCGGCAATGGCGGTGGGTTGGTCGCCGGCGGGCGGGAAGGGTTGGTTTAATTTGAAGGGGGAGTTGGGGTATTGGATAAAGGGCATTTTCAGGCTGCCTTGGGGTGATGAAAAATAGCCGTGCATTATAGTGCATTGGCTGTTTTAGATTCGCAGAAACTAGCTGCGCTTGTTTTAGCTTCGCAGAAACTCGTTATACTCGTTTTCAGGCTGCTTTGCTATTGCGCCCGCGTTCAGGCAGCCTGAAACGCTTGCGCTATAATCCGCCTTTTTTAATCGGATAACCCATGTTGCCCAAACCTTTTTTCAGGCTGCCTCTGCTGGCGGCAATGTGTTGCGCCCTGCAAGGTTGTGTGGTCGCATCCGCAGTAGATTTAGCTGCCACCACAGTCGTGCAAACCGGCAAAATCGCCGTAAAAGGCACAGGCGCGGTGGTGCGGGCGGTGATACCCGATGGCGATAATGACGACAAAAAAGCCACCCAAAAAACCAAGCAAGCGCAAAAACAGCGCGAACAAGCCGCGCGTGCGCAAGCCCAACAGCCGCCCACATCCGATTTCAGGCAGCCTGAAACGCTGCCACAGCCACCGCAGCCACCCATGCAGCCTGAAAACGACTAGCCCACAGAAGCAAGCCAAAATAAGCTATAATCCGCCCGTTTCATTTTTCGTAAATCTCATCCTTAACCCAACCAACGGAGTAACACCATGAGCGCAATCGTAGATATTTTTGCCCGCGAGATTTTAGATTCACGCGGCAACCCCACCGTAGAATGCGATGTATTGTTGGAAAGCGGCGTAATGGGGCGCGCAGCCGTGCCCAGCGGCGCATCCACCGGGCAAAAAGAAGCCCTAGAACTGCGCGATGGCGATAAATCCCGCTACTTGGGCAAAGGGGTGCTCAAAGCCGTAGAACACGTTAACAACGAAATCGCCCAAGCCATCATCGGCATTGATGCCACCGAGCAAGCCTATATTGACCAAATTATGCTGGAACTAGACGGCACGGAAAACAAAGGCAATCTGGGCGCAAACGCCACCCTAGCCGTGTCGCTCGCCGTTGCCCGCGCTGCTGCCGAAGATGCAGGCTTGCCGCTGTATCGCTACTTGGGCGGCGCAGGCCCGATGGCGTTGCCCGTTCCCATGATGAACGTGATTAACGGCGGCGAACATGCCAATAACAGCCTGAATATTCAAGAATTTATGATTATGCCCGTGGGCGCGGCATCGTTCCGCGAAGCCTTGCGTTGCGGCGCGGAAATCTTCCATCATTTGAAAAAACTGTGCGATGCCAAAGGCTTCCCCACCACCGTGGGCGACGAGGGCGGCTTTGCGCCCAACTTGGGCAGCCACGAAGAAGCCTTGCAACTGATGGTGGAAGCCACCGAAAAAGCAGGCTACAAAGCAGGCGAAGACGTTTTGTTTGCGATGGATTGCGCATCCAGCGAGTTCTATAAAGACGGCAAATACCACTTAGAAGCCGAAGGCAAAGCCTATACCAGCGAAGAATTTGCCGAATATTTAGCCGACTTGGTTGCCAAATACCCCATCATCTCCATTGAAGACGGCATGGACGAAAACGACTGGGCAGGCTGGAAACACCTCACCGAAAAATTGGGCGACAAAGTGCAATTGGTGGGCGACGATTTGTTTGTAACCAACCCCAAAATCTTGGCGGAAGGCATTGAAAAAGGCGTGGCGAACGCGCTGTTGGTGAAAGTGAACCAAATCGGCACGTTAAGCGAAACATTAAGCGCGGTCGATTTGGCCAAACGCAACCGCTATACCAGCGTGATGAGCCATCGCTCGGGCGAAACCGAAGACAGCACCATCGCCGATTTGGCGGTTGCCACCAACTGCATGCAAATCAAAACCGGCTCGCTCAGCCGCTCCGACCGCATGGCAAAATACAACCAGCTTTTGCGCATTGAGGAAGAACTCGGCTCCGCCGCCTACTACCCCGGCAAAAAAGCGTTTTACCAGTTGAAAAAATAATCGCCAAGTGCGTTTTAGCTTCGCCCGTTTTCAGGCTGCCTTAGCAACGCACGATAGGCAGCCTGAAAACGCAAAACGGAATCAAAACAATGAAATGGATAACATGGGGCTTGCTCATCACGCTGGCAGGCCTGCAATACAAAATCTGGCTGCACAACGGCGGCTTGCGCAGCCAATACGCCCAAATGCAGCAGCAAGCCGAAAGCATCAAGCGCGAAAACGCCGTCATCCGCCACGACAACGCCATGCTGCGCGCCCAAGTGGACGACTTGCAAAACGGCTACGAAGCCCTGTCCGAGCTGGCCCGCAGCGAGCTGGGCTATATTGAAGAAGGCGAAACCTACTATAACCTTAAACGCGAATAACCACCGTGCCGTTGCCAGACCGCACGGTTTTCACATCTTGCCAACCGCGCCTAAAACCGCGCCCAAAAAGTACCCACCATGAGCCCAAAATTTCCCCCAGACGAAACCGAAAACGATCCCCGCTACAAAGCCTTTGTGCAACAAGTGGTGCAATACCGCACCGTTTACACCCTGCAAGACAGCGAAGACTATTTCGCCGAATGCCCATCCGAAGTGTATGACGACAACCTCGGCGAGCCCGAAGCCGTGTATTGCTTTTGGGACAACCTAGAAGACACCCAATCCTGCCAACACGACGAATGGCAAGACTACGAAATCGTGGAAATCCCGCTGGTGGATTTTATGGAAGACATCCTTATCGGCATGGACGAAGACGCGCATTTGGTGGGTGTGGCGTTTGATGAAGAGTTATACGGCACAGAAGTTGAACCCGTTGAGCTGCTGCGCGATTTGCTCAACGAAATCCGCGTGCAAAACCAATCGCACGAATACGAAAACTACGGCAAGCTGCGCCATTATTGCGACCTTTGGGAACAAGAAATCGCCGCGCAAAACGCCCCCATCATTCATTAGGCAGCCTGAAAACCATTAGGCAGCCTGAAACCATCCCTACAACCCTTTTCAGGCTGCCTCATCTTGATAGGCAGCCTGAAAACCCCGCAAGGAACATCATGGAAACCGAACACATCAACCAACTGCAAAACCAGCTCACCGACCTATCCCAGCGCAACAGCGACATCCGCGTGTATATGGACTACCAAGGCAAAAAAGAGCGGCTAGAAGAAGTTATCGGGCTATCCGAAGACCCCGAGCTTTGGAACGACCCCAAGCGCGCCCAAGAAATCGGCAAAGAGCGCAAAATCTTGGAAGGCATCGTGCTCACGCTGGACAACATTGAAAACGGCATCGCCGACAACCGCGAGCTGATTGACATGGTGGTAGAAGAAAACGATGCCGACGGCTTTGCCGCCATTGTTGCCGACGTTGCCGCGTTGGAACAGCAAATGGCGGATTTAGAGTTCAAACGAATGTTCAACCAGCCTGCTGACCCCAACAACTGCTTTGTGGACATCACCGCAGGCGCAGGCGGCACCGAAGCCGAAGACTGGGCAGGCATGCTGCTGCGAATGTACACCCGCTACGCCGAGCGCAAAGGCTTCAAAGTGGAAGTGATTGAGCAAGACGACGGCGAAATCGCAGGCATCAACAACGCCACCTTGCGCATCGAAGGCGAATACGCCTACGGCTTGCTGCGCACCGAAACAGGCGTGCACCGCCTTGTTCGCTATTCGCCGTTTGATTCCAACAACAAACGCCACACCTCGTTCGCCTCCGTGTTCGTGTATCCCGAAGTGGACGACAGCTTTGAAATTGAAATCAACCCCGCCGATTTGCGCACCGACACCTACCGCGCATCGGGCGCAGGCGGTCAGCACATCAACAAAACCGACTCCGCCGTGCGCATCACGCACTTGCCAACAGGCATCGTTGTCCAATCGCAATCCAGCCGCTCGCAACACGAAAACCGCCGCATCGTGATGGAAATGCTGCGCGCCAAACTGTTTGAACTGGAAATGCGCAAACGCAACGAAGAAAAACAAGCCTTAGAAGAAGGCAAATCAGATGTGGGCTGGGGCAGCCAAATCCGCTCTTATGTGCTGGATTCCTCGCGCATCAAAGACTTGCGCACCGGCTATGAAGTGGGCAACACCAAAGCCGTGTTAGACGGCGATTTAGACGGCTTTATTGAAGCCAGTTTGAAACAAGGCGTGTAGCTCCATCGTTAAAGGCAGTCTGAAACCTAAAATGGAGCGGCGGTGGCTCGCCGCCAAATGGCTGATTAAACACGGCATTGCTGGTTTGCCAAGATGTCGGCGAGCAGCCGACGCTCCATCGGTTACAGGTTTTGCAAAGGTTTCAGGCTGCTTTGATACATCAAACTGTTGGCATCGCTTGGGCGATTGGTTGGTGTATGCCGCGTTGTAAACAAGACAACAATAAGGCAGCCTGAAAACGCATAACCCCGTTTTCAGGCTGCCTTTGTTTACAGCAAGAACGACCGATTACAAAACCGCAATCGCAGCGTCGTAATCAGGTTCTTCTTTGATTTCAGGCACTAAGCCAACGTGCAACACTTTGTCGTTTTCATCCAGCACCACCACCGCGCGAGCGGTTAAACCACGCAATGCGCCATCGGCTTGGGCAACGCCGTAATCTTGCGCAAAGCTGCTGCGGAAGCTAGACAACGTTACCACGTTATCCAAGCCTTCTACGCCGCAAAAGCGAGATTGGGCAAAGGGCAAATCGGCGGAAATGCACAGCACCACGGTGTTGTTAAGCGCAGCAGCGCGTTGGTTAAACGTGCGCACCGATTGTTGGCACACACCGGTGTCGATGCTGGGGAAAATGTTGAGTACTTTGCGTTTGCCCGCAAAGTCTGCCAGCGTTTTGTCGGATAAATCGGCAGCGGTGAGCGTAAACGCGGGAGCAGCTGCGCCTACGGTGGGCAATGCGCCTTTCAGTTGCACGGGGTTTCCTGAGAATGTAACGGTTGTCATCGTGTTTTCCTTGTGGGGTGTGGGTTAAATGTATTTCAGGCTGCCTCATAGCCGCCTAAAACCAAATGCTTTTCGCCAGCCGCGCATATCATCAAATGTTTCGCAAAATGGGCAGCCAAAAGCAGGCGAATAGTAGCGCAACGGCGTTGCCGGTTGCAAGCAGGCAAGGCAGCGGCAGCCTGAAAAGGCGGTTTTCTGTTTTCGGATGCGGAAAAGACCGACGAAAGGAAAAGGGCGTTTCAGGCTGCCCGAGCGCGGGCGCAAAAATGGGCAGTCTGAAAAGGCTGATTCGCGTTCCTACGGCTTGCTGGCAAGCCGTGCGCGGGTTTTCCAATATTGCTGCGGGGGCGTTTCAGGCTGCTTCACACAGCAGCGGCAGCCTGAAAACAAATGATGCCGTTGCCATGTCATTAGGTTTTCAGGCTGCCGCAATGCGCTTACTCCACCACGCTCACCCCCGCCTGCGGCGTGCACACGAACACTTCTTCCTGCAAGCCCGTGCGCGTTTGGTAATGCGCGGCGATATGCGTTTTCACCGCATCCACCAAATCATGCGGCACAAGGGCGACGATGCAGCCGCCGAAGCCGCCGCCTGTCATGCGTGCGCCGCCGCGCTCGCCGATTATTTCGCTGGCAAGTTCCACCAGCGTGTCCACGGCGGGGTGGGTGATTTCAAATTCGTCGCGCATGCCCGCGTGGCTTTCTGCCATCAGGCGGCTGAGTGCGGGGATGTCGTTGCGGCGCATGGCTTCGGCGGCATCCAGCGTGCGTTGGTTTTCTTGGATGATGTAGCGGGCGCGGCGGGCGGCGGTTGCGTCCAAGCCTTGTTTGCCTGCGTCAAATTGGGCGAGCGACACATCGCGCAGGGCGGGCACGCCAAAATGGGCGGCGGCGGTTTCGCATTGGGCGCGGCGCGTGTTGTATTCGCTGCCCACCAAGCCGCGCTGCACATGGCTGTGGATAATCATAATCGCCAAGCCTGCGGGTATGGGCACGGCTTGGGCGTTCAGGCTGCGGCAGTCAATCAGCACGGCGTGCCCCGCTTCGCCGCGCGCGCTGGTGAGCTGGTCCATGATGCCGCAGTTGCAGCCAACAAAGCGGTTTTCGGCGTATTGCCCGATTTGGGCGATTTCGGTCGCGCTCAAAGGCAGCCTGAAAACGTGTTGCACGGCTTTGCCGATGGCAACTTCCAGCGCGGCAGACGAGCTTAATCCTGCGCCTTGTGGCACGTTGCCGCTGACGGCGATGTCCACGCCTTCGGGCAGCCTGAAACCGTGTTCGGCCAACGCCCAGATTACGCCGCGAATGTAGTTTGCCCATTGTTTGTCGGATGGGGCGATGGGCGTGTCCAGCGAGAATTCGTCGCGCTCGCCATAATCGGCGGCATACACGCGCACGCTGCGGCTGCCGTTGGGGGCGATGGCGACGTGGGTGGCGAAATCGATGGCGCAGGGCAGCACGAAGCCGTCGTTGTAGTCGGTGTGTTCGCCAATCAGGTTTACGCGACCAGGGGCGCGAATCAGCGCGGTGTGTGGGCGGGCGAATTGTTGGTGGAAGAGTTGGGGGAGTGGGGTGGGGGTCATGGGGTTTCCTTTGAAGTAGTTTTCAGGCTGCCTGAAAACAGAGATACAAATCAATGGTGGGTTATTAAAGTTTCAGACCTGAATTTCTTTACTCGACAGTCGCTACAACACCAGGGGCAATCGGTCTGCCGTTTTGTTGCAGCAGAAAACGCTGACCTTCGAATACTGCCAGTGGTTTTTCGGCTTCCAGCAACACTTCGGGGGTTTCGCCAGCTGCCACGGTTTGGGGCGAAACGAGCTTGCAGCGCACCGTTTGCCCACCTATCCATATATCCATGCTATCGCCTGCCGACAGAGCATGACCGCCTTCTTCGCGGCTTAGGTTGTAGATATAGCTGTGTAGACGGCGACTGTTTACTTGCAGCGTGGTGGATGGCTGCTGCCGTGGTGTCAGCGTAGCAGCATCGGCAATCAGCTGCCGTAAGCCCTGATAGCCGACATAAATGCGGGCGTGCTTGCCGTCCATATCATAGCTGTCAAGTAAATCGCGCATTTCCGTAATTTCAAGTTCCAGCAGGTCTTTCAGGTCTTTATTGGTCAGTACCTCGCTTTGGGTAAGAAAAACAGCCAGCGGCAGATAAGCCTGTCGCGCTATCAGTGTGTGTTCACGAATAATAGGTAGCGGTCCAGTTGCGGAATCAAGAACCAACACGCCAAGCGCAGCTTGGTGCGCCATATCAGCAGTTTGAGCGGCAGTGGCGTGCGGTGGCGGCACTAGAAATAACGCTTCGCTGCCGTCTGGGCAGATGTTTTGGGCGATGCAGTCGGGCAAAATATTTTTGCGCATTTCATCGCCCAGTAAAACGATGCGGCTGCTATTTGGCGCGGTGGTGGGGGGCGTATTAGCTGTTTTTTCACTGCTTGCTTTGTTTGGATAGCAGGCGACCAGCAGCAGAGAGAGTAGGGCAATACACAGAAAAGATATTTGAGACATAACGGTTTTTTAATCGGTTTAAGGCAGCCTGAAAATGGGTTTGGTGGTTTGCATTATGGTGGGCAACCAGTTGCCCACCCTACGCTTATTAAGGCAGCCTGAAAATCATCTTTCCAAATAATGCACCAGCGACAACGCCGCCAACCTTTCCGCCGCCTGTTCTGCCGTTAAATCGCGCTGCGCTTCGGCAAGCATTTCATAGCCCACCATAAACTTGCGCACGGTTGCCGAGCGCAGCAGCGGCGGATAAAAATGCGCGTGCAGCGTCCATTCGGGGTGCGCTTCGCCGTCAAACGGCGCGCCGTGCCAGCCCATGGAATAGGGGAAGCTGGTTTCAAACAGGTTGTCGTAGCGCGTGGTGAGCTGTTTCAATGCCAACGCCAAATCGGCGCGCTCGGCGGCGGATAAATCGGTGATGCGCTGGGCGGGGAATTTGGGCAACAGCAGCGTTTCAAACGGCCAAGCCGCCCAATAAGGCACCACCGCCAGCCAATGCGCGGTTTCCACCACAATGCGCTCGCGGCGACGCAATTCTTCGGCGGCATAATCGTGCAACAAATTGCTGCCATGCAGCCTGAAATAGCGTTGCTGTGCGGCGTGCGCCTTGGCGGGTAAATCGGGCAGAAAATCGCTCGCCCAAATTTGCCCGTGCGGATGCGGGTTGGAGCAGCCCATCACCGCGCCTTTGTTTTCAAAAATTTGCACCCAGCGATAGGTTTCGCCCAATTCCGCTGCCTGCGCCTGCCATGTGGCAACCACGCGCTCAATTTCAGGCTGCGTGAGCTGCGGCAGCGTTTTGCTGTGGTCGGGCGAAAAGCAAATCACACGGCTGATGCCGCGCACGCTTTGGCTTTGAAACAGGGGATTGGCGGTGTCGCTGAACGCGGGCGTGTCGGGCAGGAGCGCGGAGAAATCGTTGGTGAACACAAAGGGTTCGCTGTAATCGGGGTTGGTTTCGCCGTTGATGCGGCTGTTGCGCGGGCAAAGGTAGCAGGCGGGGTCGTGGGCGGGCTTGGGCGCGGTGTCGGCTTTTTCTTGCTGCCCTTGCCACGGGCGTTTGGCGCGATGGGGGGAGACTAAAATCCAGCTTTCGGTGAGCGGGTTGTAGCGGCGGTGGGGGTGGTCGGTGGGGGAGAACATGGGACGGATACTCGTGTGTAGTGCTGTGAAACAGAATCTAGGCTCTGTTGATAATCAATATTTTGGCGGCTTTTGCGCCCTAAAACGGCATCTGCGGCGTTAAAAATATCCGCCTAGGGATGGCATAGGCTCGCATTTTTGCCTTGTATCTGCCCTTTTAGGACGCAAAATCCGCTGCAAAATTTGAATGGCAATAGACCTTAGGCTATTTTATGGCGAATTTTTACGAAAACATACATTTTTTTTCAATTTAAATTCAAATTGTTTGCAAAAAGGGGGAAATTTTTGGGTTTACAAAGTTTTTTGTTTGGGCGAAACTCGCCTGCTGTAATTTTGTGTAATTTGGTTGTTAACCAGCTAAATTCGTTCAATCAAACGTTTTCAGGCTGCCTTTGCCGGGCAGTAGGCAGCCTGAAAACGGTGCAAACCCACTTTTGGAGAGGTCATCATGCAATTCAAACCAACATTTTTGGCTACGGTTTTATGTGCAACTTTGGGCTTGGCGGCTTGCGGAGGCGGCAACGGCAGCGCGCCTGCGAGCAACGCTTCGGGCGCACAAGCGCAGCAAAGCAGCGGCGCGGTAGCCGTGGGCGAGGGGGCAAAAGTCGGGGTTACGATTTATAAATACGACGATAACTTTATGTCGTTGATGCGCAAGGCTTTGGAAGCGGAAGCGGCAACGCAAAAAACCGCCGAGCTGCTGCTTAACGATTCGCAAAACAGCCAATCTACGCAAAACGACCAAGTGGACGTGTTGCTGTCCAAAGGCGTGAAAGTGTTGGCGATTAACTTGGTGGACCCCGCCGCTGCGCCCACCATCATCAGCAAAGCCAAAGCGGCGGATGTGCCCGTGATTTTCTTTAACAAAGACCCCGGCGAAGCGGCGTTGAAAACCTACGATAAAGCCTATTTTATCGGCACGAACCCGCAAGAATCGGGCGAAATCCAAGGCAAATTGGTGGGCGATTCTTGGAAAGCGCACCCTGAATGGGATTTGAACAAAGACGGCGTGATTGATTATGTGTTGCTCAAAGGCGAGCCCGGCCATCCCGATGCGGAAGCGCGCACCAAATATGTGGTAGAAAAACTGAAAGCCGATGGCTACAAAGTGAAACAGCTGCAATTGGACACCGGTATGTGGGATGCCGCCAAAGCCAAAGACATTATGCAGGCTTGGCTGGCAGGGCCTAGCGGCAAGCAAATTGAAGTGGTGTTGTCTAATAACGATGCCATGGCGATGGGCGCGGTGGAAGCGATGAAAGCGCAAGGCAAAGTGTTGCCCACCTTCGGCGTGGACGCGCTGCCTGAGGCATTGCAAATGATTAAAGCCGACACGCTGGCGGGCACAGTGTTGAACGACGGCGACACGCAAGCCAAAGCGATTTACGCGCTGGCGGTGGATTTGGCAAACGGCAAAGACCCGAAACAAAACCCTGCCTTGAAGCTGGAAAACAGCATCATCCGCGTGCCTTATGTGGGCGTGGACAAAACCAATTTGGATAAATTCGTGAAATAAACGCTTACTGCGTATTAAATAGGCAGCCTGAAAACGGGGAGACGGATGCAATGTCTTTGCAAACCGTTTTCAGGCTGCCTTAAATAACGGCAACAATCAGGCAGCCTGAAACGCCCGACCCGACCGCACACCAATCAACGAGACCGAAAACATGACCGCTTCGCCTCAACCCCAAACGCAGCCTGAAAACGAAATCCTGCTCACCATGACCGATGTGCACAAAGCCTTTCCTGGCGTGAAAGCGCTCGATGGCGTGAACCTCACCGTAAAAGCCCATTCGGTGCACGCGCTGATGGGCGAAAACGGCGCAGGCAAATCCACGCTGCTCAAATGCCTGTTCGGCATTTACGCCAAAGATTCGGGCAGCATTCAATTCTTGGGCAAAGAAGTCAATTTCAGCAGCGCAAAAGAAGCCTTGGAAAACGGCATTTCCATGGTGCATCAAGAGCTGAATTTGGTGAAACAGCTCACCGTGATGGACAATTTGTGGCTGGGGCGATACCCCACCAAAGGCTTGTTTGTGGACACCGCCAAAATGTTTGCCGACACGCAAGCTATCTTCAACGAGCTAGACATCCACATCAACCCGCGCGAGAAAGTGGCGAAACTATCGGTTTCCGAAATGCAAATGATAGAAATCGCCAAAGCCTTTTCGTATAACGCCAAAATCGTCATCATGGACGAGCCGACTTCATCGCTGTCGGAAAAAGAAGTCGCCCATCTGTTTAAAATCATTGAAAAACTGAAACAACGCGGCTGCGGCATCATTTATATCTCGCACAAAATGGAAGAGATTTTCAAAATTTGCGATGAAATTACCATTTTGCGCGATGGCAAATGGATAGACACACTCGCCGTGGCGCAAACCAATATGGACGAGCTGGTCGCTAAAATGGTGGGGCGCAGCTTAACGCAACGCTTCCCCGAAAAAACCAACACGCCCAGCGAAGTGGTGTTGCAAGTGATCCATTTAACCGCGAAAAATCAACCCTCTATTCAAGATGTGAGCTTTGAATTGCGCCAAGGAGAAGTGTTGGGCATTGGCGGCTTGGTAGGCGCAAAGCGCACCGATATTGTGGAAACGCTGTTTGGCATTCGCGAAAAACTCAGCGGCGAAGTGCGCGTGCATGGCAAGCTGGTGGACAACCATTCGCCTGTGGACGCGATTAAAAACGGCTTTGCGCTGGTAACCGAAGAACGCCGTAGCACAGGCATTTTTGGCGGCTTGGACATCAGCTTTAACTCGTTGATTTCCAACATTCGCGGCTACGAAAAATCGGGTTTTTTGAACAACAAAAAAATGAAAGAAGACACGCAATGGGTGATTGATGCCATGCGCGTGAAAACCCCCGCGCACAAAACGCGCATCGGCTCGCTATCGGGCGGCAATCAGCAAAAAGTGATTTTGGGGCGTTGGCTGCTCACCAGCCCCGATATTTTGATGCTAGACGAGCCCACTCGCGGCATTGACATCGGCGCGAAATTTGAAATTTATCAACTGATTAACGACTTGGCAGCGCGCGGCAAAGCGGTGATTATGATTTCATCCGAAATGCCCGAATTGCTCGGCATCACCGACCGCATTTTGGTGATGAGCGCGGGGCGCGTGGCGGGCATTGTGGAAACCGCTAAAACCAGCCAAGAAGAGATTTTGCAGTTATCGGCGAAGTATCTATAAGCCGTTTTCAGGCTGCCTAAATCAGCTTATCGCAGACCACATAGGCAGCCTGAAAATACATTCGCCCGCCAACCACCGATTAACACTTCACAACCCAAGGCAGCCTGAAAACACACGCGCAACCGCGTAAGGCAGCCTGAAAACCATCCCATCCAAGGAAACCTCAACATGACCACCGCTTCCAACCAAGCCTTTGAGCTATTTAAAAACTATGCACTCTATTTTGTGCTGCTGATTTTGCTCGCCGTCATCGTCTCCAAAGACACCAGCTTCCTGAGCCTCACCAATTTCAGCAATATTCTCACCCAATCCTCCGTGCGCGTGATTATCGCGCTGGGCGTGGCGGGGCTGATTGTTACGCAGGGCACGGATTTGTCCGTGGGGCGGCAAGTTGGGCTGGCGGCGGTGGTTTCTGCCACGCTGCTGCAAGCAACGGATAATGTGAACAAAGTATTCCCCAACTTGGGCGAAGTGCCGATTCCGTTGGTGATTCTGCTGGCGTGCGCCATCGGCGCGGTCATCGGCTTGGTGAACGGCATCATTGTAACCGTGTTAAATGTAACGCCGTTTATCGCCACGCTCGGCACCATGCTGATTATCTACGGCATCAACTCGCTGTATTACGACCACGTTGGCTCTGCGCCCATTGCGGGCTTCACCGAAAGTTATTCGCAGTTCACGCAAGGCTTTTTCCGCCTCGGTGGCTTTCGCTTGTCGTATATCACCGTGTATGCGCTGGTGGCGATTGTGTTGATGTGGATTATTTGGAACAAAACGCGCTTTGGTAAAAACCTATTTGCCATTGGCGGCAACCCCGAAGCGGCGCGCGTTTCGGGCGTAAACGTAACGCTTAATTTGCTCGGCGTGTACACGCTATCGGGTGTGTTTTACGCCTTTGGCGGCTTGCTGGAAGCGGGGCGCATCGGCTCAGCAACCAACAACTTGGGCTTTATGTATGAAATGGACGCGATTGCCGCGTGCGTCATCGGCGGCGTGTCGTTTAGCGGCGGCGTGGGCACGGTGATTGGCGTGGTGATGGGCGTAGTGATTTTCACGCTGATTAACTACGGTTTGAGCTACATCGGCGTGAGCCCCTATTGGCAATACATCATAAAAGGCGCGATTATCGTGATGGCGGTGGCGATTGATTCGCTGAAACACGCCAAGAAAAAATAGGCGGCCTGAAAACGCAAAAACAGCACGCGCAAAACGTGCTGTTTTTTGTTTGCCATATGGCGGGCGGTGCGCAGAACGGCTAAACGCCGTTTCAGGCTGCCGATTGTCGTTTACCGTTTCAACATCATAATCACGTTAAACAAGCTGGCGCACAGCAAAAAGATAATGGAAATTTTCAGCAGATTACCGCGCAAAATGCTGGTGTGTTTCAGGTTTTCGCGCTTGTGGTTCAGATTGCTAATCAGCGATTCTTGCTGCCCATTGGCGCGAGATTTGGGGTTAGTTGCCATCGTTTTGTCCTTTGAAAAGAAAGAATTATAACACAACCGCGTTTTCAGGCTGCCTTTGTATCTTTAAACACACAGAAACGCGCCAAGGCTGCCTGAAAATAGGGGCATCTGAAAAGATATGTTAAAATGCTGCGCGTTCAATTCATTAGAAACAGAAGGAATACATTATGGCAGCAAACGATTCAGGCAAAACCATTGCCGTTCTCGCCCTTGTGGGCATTTTGGGCGCGGGTGCGTTTATGGGCAATTCGTGGCTCAACGCGCAACACGCTGATTACAACATCTTGCTCAATGATTTTGGCGCGTTCCAAAGCGCGTTGTCGGGCGATGCCGAAGCGCAATACACCGTGGGCAAGTTTTATGCCGATGCGGGCAAATGGCAAAACGCCATCTTTTGGCTCAACAAATCCGCCGACCAAAACAACGCCCAAGCCCTGAGCGAAGCCGCGATGGCGTATTTGGACGGCAGAGACGGCGTGCCCAAAGATGCCAACCATGCCTGCCGCAATCTGGAAAAAGTGTACGACTTGCACAAAGATGCCGCCAACGCCGCCAACGCGGGCTTCTGCTACGATGAAAATATGCAGGCCTTTGCCCAAGCCTTGCCGTTTTACCAAATCGCCGCCAAAGCGGGCAACAACGCCGTGCGCTACAAACTCGGTCGTTTATATGATTTAGGGCAGGGCACCGACCAAAACTACGACACCGCCGCGTATTGGTATCGCCAAGCCGCCAAAGGCAACAACGCGCCTGCCTTGTATTCGCTCGCGCTGATGTATATGCAAGGCAACGGCGTGCCCAAAAGTCCGTTTGCGGCTTATGTGTTAGCCAAATCCGCGCAAGCCAAGCAAAGCGGCAACGATGCCAACGAGCTTGCCCGCCGCAATTTTGATGGCAAACTTTCCGAAATTGAAACCGCCTATCTGCCCAACGCGCCCAAAGCCAAAGCCGAAGTGGAGCAATATGTGAAATCGCACAGCGGCGCAGAAACGCTGGAATTGATTGACAGCCGCGTGCCTTACACCGAAACCGTCCCCGAATAATTTGCGGCATCACTGAGGCAGCCTGAAAACCGTTTTGCCCTTTCAGGCTGCCTTGGGGAACACATCAAAGGCAGCCTGAAAAGCCCGCAGCGGTGGTTTTCAGGCTGCCGCTTCGTTTACAATCAGACCGTTTGCTAACCATTTTGCAGGAGAAGACTGTGAAAACCCCCGCCCCTAAACCCGCCGTAAGCACCGCCAAAGCAGGAAAAGCCCTGTTGCTCGGCAGCATCGCGCTGATTGTCGTGCTGCTGCTGATTTTCATCCGCCCCTTCGCCCGCATTGACACCGGGCAGGTGGGCGTGGTGCGCACCTTCAACGGCAAAATCAACGACGAGCCCGCCAATGTGGGCTGGCACACCACCTTCACCAGCCGCATCGACAAATACACAGTCAAAGAAATCCCCGTGCAGCTGCAAGATTTGCGCCCCACCACCAAGGAAAACATCTCCCTGCGCGATTTGGATTTTGAAATCCAATATTCCGTCAATCCGATGAAAGTGCCGATGATTGCCGCCAAATATTCCAATATGAACGGCTACGAGCAAAACAGCAAAATCTACATCCCCGCCTATATGCTGGTGGAAAAACAGGCAAAATCCGTTTCCGCCGACGCAGTTTCCCGCTTTGAAGCGCTCGCCATCAATTCCAAACGCAACGAATTGGAAAACATCATCCGCACCAACCTGCAAAAAGACTTGGATGCCAACGACCCCGACACCTTTATCGTGAGCCGTGTAACCATTTCCAACCTGCTGCCCGATGAGAAAATCCAAGAATCCATCCGCATGATTGCCGATTCGGAAAACCGCAAGCAGGTTGCCATCAACAAGCTGGAAATCGCCAAAACCGAAGCCGAAGAAAACCGCGTGCGCTCGCAGTCGCTGGACGACAAAATCCTCGCCGAAAAAACGCTGGAAGCGCTGATTAGAATGGGCGAAAAAGGCAACGTGGTCGTGGTGCCGCTAGATTTTAAAGGCACGATTATGACCGGCACGGGCGGCGCCCATGCGCCAAACAGCCCCGCGCGTTCGCAATAGGCGGGGCGGCGTTTCAGGCTGCCTTGCGGACGGCATCAGAGGCAGCCTGAAAACGTTGCCAAACCTGCAAACGATGGCGCGTCGGCGGCTCGCCAACAGCATGCCAAGCGGCAAAACCTTATTGGATACGCCAGCCTTTGCCGCGCCATTTCGGTTTTCAGGCTGCCTTGGGGTGGCAAAGGTTTCAGCCTGAATGCCCTGTCAATCACCCAAAGGCAGCCTGAAACCGCCCCCAACCCTTTTCAGGCTGCCTATCCGCCCGCCCCAAAAGGCAACCTGAAACCCAAAAAACAAGGAATCCTCCTCCCATGGCAAAAGCCCCCAAAACCATCTACCGCTGCACCGAATGCGGTGGCACCGTACCCAAATGGCAGGGCAAATGCCCGCATTGCGGCGAATGGAACACCCTGCAAGAAGACATCGCCGCGCCCGAGCCGAAAAACGCGCGTTTCCAATCGTGGGCGGCGGATACCGCGCAGGTGGTGGATTTGTCGCGCGTGAGCGCGGTGGAAGTGCCGCGCCAGCCCACCGGCATGGGCGAGCTGGACCGCGTGCTCGGCGGCGGGCTGGTGGACGGCGCGGTGATTCTGCTGGGCGGCGACCCCGGCATCGGCAAATCCACCCTGCTGCTGCAAACCGTCGCCAAAATGGCGCAGAGCCGCAAGGTGCTGTATGTGTCGGGCGAGGAATCGGCGCAGCAGGTCGCCCTGCGCGCGCAGCGGCTGGGGCTGCACAGCGAGGGCATCAACCTGCTGGCGGAAATCCGCTTGGAGGCGGTTCAGGCTGCCTTAAAGCAGCACCAGCCCGCGCTGGTGGTCATCGATTCCATCCAAACCATGTATTCCGACCAAATCACGTCCGCGCCTGGCAGCGTGTCGCAGGTGCGCGAGTGCGCCGCGCAGTTCACCCGCATCGCCAAGCAGATGGGCATCGCCATGATTTTCGTGGGACACGTTACCAAAGACGGCGCGATTGCCGGCCCGCGCGTGCTGGAACACATGGTGGACACCGTGCTCTATTTTGAGGGCGACCAGCATTCCAACTACCGCATGATACGCGCCATCAAAAACCGCTTCGGCGCGGCGAACGAGCTGGGCGTGTTCGCCATGACCGAGCAGGGCCTGAAAGGCGTGTCCAACCCCTCCGCCATCTTTCTGGCGAGCTACCGCGACGACGTGGCCGGCTCCTGCGTGCTGGTAACGCAGGAAGGCAGCCGCCCGCTCTTGGTGGAAATACAAGCGCTGGTGGACGATGCGCACGGCTTCACGCCCAAGCGTTTGAGCGTCGGCTTGGAGCAAAACCGCCTTGCCATGCTGCTGGCCGTGCTCAACCGCCATGCGGGCATCGCCTGCTTCGACCAAGACGTGTTCCTCAACGCCGTCGGCGGCGTGAAAATCGGCGAGCCGGCCTCCGATTTGGCGGTAATACTGGCGATGGTGTCAAGCTTTCGCAACAAACCGCTGCCCGAGAAAATGGTGGTGTTCGGCGAGATTGGTCTGAGCGGCGAAGTGCGCCCCGTCTCGCGCGGGCAGGAGCGGCTTAAAGAAGCGGAAAAACTTGGCTTCCAACGCGCCATCGTTCCCAAAGCGAATTTGCCGCGCAACGCCAAAGAGTTTCCCAATCTGCAGATTTACGGCGTAGAGCGGCTGGATGAAGCGGTGCAGCTGTGTCGGGATTTGGCGGAATAAACGTTTAAAAGGCAGCCTGAAAAGGGGGGATTTTCCTGTTTCAGGCTGCCTTTTAGCCGTAGGTCGGGCATTGATGCCCGACAACCCCGCTCGCAATGTCGGGCATCAATGCCCGACCTACTGCTATCCCTGTGGTACATTAGGTAGTGAAGAATTACGAATGTCACTAAATGGATTAATATGACGTTATCAGGTGAGCGCAGCTCGTCTTGCCCACCTCAACAAAAAGCAGCAAGCGTAGCCTGCATGGGGTAGCGGGCTAGCTTACATGCCGTAGTATCGGCGAAATCCTTTAACGACTTCAAGGCGGATGCCTTGAAAAACAATCTTTCGGGAGATGCAATGCACGAATTTATCTACAAACAGGACAAAGAAAACGCCCTGTCCTCCGGCATGGGCTGCTTTATGAAGGGCACCTTGGTGGAAACGGAAGAAGGCTGGACGCCGATAGACGAACTGAAGGTAGGCGATTGGGTGATGTCGCGGCCGGAAAACGGCATCGGCGAGGCCGTGCCCAAACGGGTGGTGAACACCTTCCGCTACGAAGACAAGGAAGTGGTAATGTTGAATTTTTCTTGTTTTCCTAACCGAAATGGGAGAGGGGCAGCCCTGGTCGTTACTCCGAACCACCCGTTCTGCGTGTACGGCGTGGTTACCAACCTGATTGTCGAACATCCGGAATTTGGCAAGCTCGGTGCTTATTGGAAGGGCTGCGATTACGACGACGGCGAAGACGTGTTTGCCGGGGATGAAGGCAGGGCGAGATACGAAGCCCTGTGGGCATTTAAGCACACGCCCTACGAAATGCGGCTGTACGAACAGCCGGTGTGGAAGCGCGCCGACCAGCTTGAGCGCGGCGATGTAGTTCTGGGTCTTGAAAACGATTATTGCGTGGTGGAGGATTACCGCCCGCTGTATGCCTACCGCGATACCGACCAGGCTTGGATACAGCAGACCAATCTGGCTTACGGCTGGGAGCAGTCGGATCAGGGAGAAAATTATGATATGGTGCTGAATGAAGAATCGCGGCATAGTCCGACATGGGATTTGATGGATATGCCGAACGACGAGAACCTGCTGTATGTGGATGAGGACGGACAACGGCATTACCGCCGCTACCGCACCACGGTCTACAACATTGAGGTCGAGGATTACCACACCTATTGCGTTGGTTATCAATGTATCCTGGTGCATAACTAGAATTTATGTCGCCCTGCGACGCACGCAGTTTCCGAACTCAAAAGCAAGCGTAGGTTGGGTTGCAAAACCCGACAAAATGCAGCCTGAAAACCCCATCCCGTTTCAGGCTGCCGCCTCCTTTTTTTACCACACGGAGTTCCCATCATGAAACGCACGCTTATCAGCCTGAACATCGCCGCCGCCCTGTTACTCACCGCCTGCGGCACGCATCCGCCCGCCGCGCACAAAACCGCCGCGCGTCCCGCCATTTCATACGAAACCCCCGCCGACAAATTCATCATGTTTGAACGCAGCAATGCCGCCGCGGTGAAAGAATACGCAGGCGCGCCCGCCTATGCCGCGCTGGAAAAAACCGCCCGCATCGCACCCGCCCCGAGCCTGCCGCAAAACACCGAAAAATACGGCAAGATTGAATCCAACCCCGTGCAAGCCGTTGCCCGAAACCCCGTGTCCACATTCAGCATCGATGTAGACACCGGCAGCTATGCCAATGCGCGCCGCTTTTTAAACGACAACCGCCTGCCGCCCGCCCATGCCGTGCGGATTGAAGAGCTGATTAACTATTTTGACTACGGCTACGCCCCGCCCAGCGACGGCAAACCCTTTGCCGTGTACACCGAAACCATCGATTCGCCGTGGCAAGCCGATGCCAAGCTCATCAAAATCGCCATTAAAGCCAAAGAAATCCGCAGCAGCGCATTGCCGCCCGCCAACCTGGTGTTTCTGGTGGACGTTTCAGGCAGCATGCAGGCGCAAGACAAGCTGCCGCTGGTGAAAAAAACGCTGCGCATCCTGACCAAGCGTCTGCGCGCCGAAGACAAAGTTACCCTGATTACCTATGCCAGCAACGAAAAACTGGTGCTGCCGCCCACATCGGGCAAAGACAAAGACACCATCCTGCAAGCCATCAACCAACTGGAAGCAGGCGGCTCAACCGCGGGCGAACAAGCCCTGCAAATGGCATACGCCCAAGCGCAAAAAGCCTACATTAAAAACGGCATCAACCGCATCCTGCTGGCAACCGACGGCGATTTCAACGTCGGCATCACCGATTTCAATACTCTGAAAGACACCGTTGCCGAAAAACGCAAGGCAGGCATCTCGCTCACCACGCTGGGCTTTGGCACGGGCAATTACAACGAGCAGCTGATGGAACAGCTTGCCGATGCGGGCGATGGCAATTACAGCTACATCGACAACGAAACCGAAGCCAAAAAAGTGTTGCAGCGCCAGCTCTCGTCCACCCTGGCCACCGTTGCCCAAGACGTGAAAATCCAAGTGGAATTCAACCCCGCCACCGTGAAAGAATACCGCTTGGTGGGCTATGAAAACCGCATGCTCAAACAAGAAGACTTCAACAACGACAAAGTGGACGCGGGCGACATCGGCGCAGGGCACAGCGTAACCGCCCTTTACGAAATCATCCCCGCCGGCAAACAAGGCTGGCTCGACGAATCGCGTTACCAAGCCGCCCCGCCCCGTTCGGGCAGCCTGAAAGAATACGCATTCGTGAAACTGCGCTATAAAAACCCCAACGGCAAACACAGCATCCTGCTGCAACAGCCCGTTGCCGCGCAAAGCCAGCCCCTCGCCCAAGCCTCTTCCGCCACGCGCCTTGCCGTTGCCGCGGCCGCCTACGGGCAACAGCTGCACGGCGGCCAATACAACGGCAAAATGGGCTGGCAAGACATCATCGCCCTTGCCCGAACCGTTAAAAAAGACGAATACGGCACGGTGAACGAATTTGTCGATTTGCTCAACGAAGCCGCCGATTTGAGCGCGAAAGAACCCGCGGGCAAAGCGAAATAACATTTGCGCCCAGCCAAAGAAAGGCAGCCTGAAACCTGCTTTGCCCGTTTTCAGGCTGCCTTGGGTTCAGGAAACCTGCTATGGAAGCCATCAAACGGCAATACCAAGAAGCCGCCGCCCCAATCAGCATAATCACGCCGCCATCGCCCGCCTGTATGACCTGAAAGCCGCATAGGGCAGGGCAGCCTGAAACCCAATCCATCCGACAGAAAACCGTTTGGCGCGACCGCAAACGGTTTTTGTTTTTCAGGCTGCCGCTTGTTGGAAATCTTTGCAAAGCCTGCAAACGATGGCGCGTCGGCGGCTGATTTCGATTTCAGGCTACCGTTGGGGTTTGGCAAAGGTTGCAACCTAAGCAGGTCGGGCATCCTGCCCGGTCTGCCGGTAAACAACAGCTTGTTTTTCCGATATAAAAAGGCAGCCTGAAAACGGAGAAATCCATTTTCAGGCTGCCTTGTTTATTGGCTGTCAGCTATGGTTAGAACTTCAAGCCCACGCCGAAGTTGGCTTGCCAGTCGCTGCGCGATTTGCGGATGCTGTCGGCAAGACCGGCGCGAAGCACCAAGCCGCCCACCGATTCGTATTCCGCGCCCACGCCCGCGCGCACGGTGGATTTGTTTTTCGCGGTGCGAATCGCAAAGCCGTTTTGTGCGCCGTTAAAGCGTGCGGTCAAGTCTTTCTGACCGGAGGTGTGGATGTAGTCCAGCGACACTTTGGCAGACAATTTGCCCGCCGGCAGCTGGTGGGTGAAGCGCAAATCTTGGCCGATGCCCGCATCAACGGTGTTGAAGCTGCGACCGGACACTTGCAGGCCGCCTACGCCGTTTTCAGACACGCTGTCGGTGCGCACGCGGTTGTATGCCAGCATCACTTTGGGCTCGTAGCTAATCGCGTCGTTCAAGCGGAAGGCGTATTTTCCTTCGGCAAACACGCTGGCAACCGAGGGTTTGATGCGCGCATCGTATGAGCCGCTGTCATAGCCGTTGCTGATGTTGCGGCTGCCTTTCAGGCTGCTTCTGCCATAAGCCGCGCCGCCTGTGAGCGTGAAATCGCCAAAGCCTTTCACCGCAAACACGCTGCCAAACACCGCGTTGCCTTTGAGCTTGCTGTTGAGCTCGCCGTCCAATTTTTCACGGCCGCCGCTCACGGCTGCGCCAACGGTGAAGCTGTCGGTAACGCCGTAGCTTACGCCTGCGCCCAAGGTGGTATCACGCGCGTGGTCGGCAATGCCGTTTAACGCGTTGTTTTGCGTGGCGCGACCGGACACGCTGGTGTATATCGTGCCGCGCGGCAGCAGGCGCGCGTTGTTGTCCAACGCTTCACTGCGCGTGTCTTGGTGGTTTGCCAAGGCGGCGGCAGGCACCGCGCCGTAGATGTTTTTGTCTACGGCTTGCACCAAATAATCGCGGATTGCCAAGGCTTGCGTTTGCGCTGTGCCTTGCGCCACGGTGTTGGCAAACGGGTCTTTGCCTTTTAACGCCGCGTTGTCCGCGCTGTTGAACGCATCTCTGTACGCGCTGATGTCTGCCAGCGCGTTCACGCGGTCAAACGCAGTTTGTGATGGCTGCGGAACGGGTGTGGGCGTTGGAGTGGGGGTTGGCGTTGGGGTAGGCACAACGGGAACAGGTGTCGGCGTTGGTGTCGCAGGGTTGCGAATCAAACGCTCAATCACAGGGTTGGGGTTACGCACATCGCTGCTCACCACATTGGGGCTGGTGGTGTGGGCGCGTTGGGGTCTTCCGACAAACCGTCGTCCACATCGCGGCCAAAGCTCAATTTGCTCGGCGTGTCGCTGCGGCCCGACGAAGCCACTTGCACTTTGCCTTGCACATCCAGCGTGAGCGTGCCGCCGTTGGCGTTGTACAGCGCGTGTTGCGTTTCGCCGTCTGCTTGGTAGGTCAGCTGCGCATTGTTTGCCACCGCCAGTTTGTTGGTGTCGCGCATGTTCACGTCAGACGCAATCAGCGCATTGCGGTTCACGTTCACATTGGTCGCGCCCAGCACATCGTAATTCACCACAATCGCTCCCGCAGGGGTTTCCCGTTTGCCGCGGTTAGAGCGGCCTGCGTTGTTGGCGCGACCCAAGTTAAACGTGTTTTCGCCCGCGCCCAAATCAACGGTGCGGCCGTTCATGCGAACGTGTTCGTCGGCAATTGTCAGGCTGTCGTCGCCGTCGCCAAAGTTCATGTTGCCGTTGATAACGCTGCTGCCTGAAATATCCAGCACGTTTTTGCCCGCATCGCCGCGCACCGCCAAGGGGTTGATGTTGCGGTTAACGCGGAAGCCGTTGGCGTTGAACGTGGTGTCGTTGGCGTTCACGGCCGCGCCGTCCGCCAGATACAGCGCATGGGCATAGCCGTTCACAATGCTGTTGTCCAGTTTGATGTTTTGGTTGGCAACCAACGCGCCTTTATCCACGCCCGCGCCGTTGACGATTTTGCCTGCCAAATCGCCCGTTGCGGTGTAGCTGCTGTCTTTGCCTGCGGCATCCACTGCGCCGTTGATGATGTCAAACTCTTTGGTATGGCCGTCGGCGGGAATGGACACTTTGCCGCCCGTGCCTACTTCAACGCGCTCAATCAGCTCTTCTTTGCCGTTGCGGACGGGGACGAGTTTTTTGCGTTTGCCGCTGACCAGCCATGGGTCTGCCACTTCAATTTCCTGATAGTCGTAACCGCGGTTCAGGTAAACCTTGGTGCCCAAGTTTTCCAGCGGGTCTTTTTGGTTGTATTGCGTAACCAGCGACGAATCGAAGTAGCCATAAGTCGGCGTTTGGCTGTTGCCGCCTTCGGAGCGGTACACGCCTGCAATCAGGGTGCCCGCCATCAAGCCGTAGTTTTTCAGCTTGTCGGTGCCGTAAGTGTGCACCGGCAACGGGTTGCGGTAGCTATACGCATCGTTTTTGCCGCCCGGGGTCAGAATCGCGGCGTGGCTGCCTGAAATCACCCCTGTGTTGGTGATGCTGTGCGACAGTTTGGTATCGGTGAAGATACCTGTGCCTGCGCCGACCACGTTGTAGCCGTTACTGTATCCGCTGTCGTTTTCATAGCCGTGGTAAATTTTGGCGTAACCGCTTACCACGCCTTGGTTGTAAACCGTGCCGAGCTGTTGTGGCAATTCGTCCGGTTTTCTGGCTTCCAAATCTAAAATATGACCGTTGGAGCTGAATATGGAAATGCCGCTGCCGCTGCCGCGCACATCCAAGCCTGCGCGGTGGTTGTTGCTGTTCAAAATGCCGCCGTAGCCGCTGTTTTGCGCGTTATCGGGTTTGGCGGGGGTGGTGTTGCCTTTGTCGGTTAATTGAACGTTGTCTTTGTCGGTCAACAGCGGCACCACGGGCATATCGGGGATTGCCGTACCGCGTTTGGCGGCGTTGTATAACACGCCGGGTTGCGCTTCCAGATTGCCGGTAATCATGCCCATGTTGTTCACGCCATACAGGCGCAGCTGGGTGGCAAGCGGTTTTTGACCCCAGCCCGACCAGCTAACAGGGCCGGATACTTTGCGGTTGTTGTGCAGCGACACGCCGTTGCCTGTGGCAGCGATATTGATGCTGCGGTCGCCCGCGCCGTCGCCCGCGCGAATGTGGGCTTCGCCCGAAATGCGCCCTGTGTTGTTCAAGCCGGTGATGGTGTTGCCGTTGGCTTCGCCCAAAGAGGCGTAGATTTTGGGGATTTGCGCGTTTTCGGCATACGCCAACACCGAAATGCCGTTGCCGCTGGATAGGGCTTCGGCGGTGCCTTGGATGAACACGGAATTGTTGCTGGACGTGTTGCCGGAAACCTGTTTCAGGCTGCCTGAAATGCGTCCGCTGTTTTCTACCGCGCCCAAGGTAACGGTGGTGCCGTGTTTGGCGTTGCGGCCCGAGTCTGCCATCAGCGACACGCCGTTGCCCACGGCTTTGGTTTTGGTGTAGGTGTGTGTTACGTTCGCGCCGCCGCGCACTTCCGCTTCGCCGTTGATGTCGCCGCTGTTTTTCAGGCTGCCCATATACAGCGTGTTTTCTTTCTCTTGCGAGAAGGTGTAGCGGTCGGGTGTGTCCACATAAGTTGCCAGCGACACGCCGTTGCCCGAGGCAACGGGCGTTACACCGTAGAACATGGGCACGAATTTATTCGGCTGGCGGTTTTTAATGCCTTGGAACGCCTGCGCGTTCAGGCTGCCTGAAAGCGTGCCGGTGTTTTCCACTTTGGCGATGCGCACATTCAGGTTTTTGCCATACATATCGGTTTGGCTGGTGTCTTTGGGCGGACGGGGCGTGCTGCCGTCGTCAATCAGCAAATCGTCCAAATCGTCGTCGTCCAGCTCGTCGTCGTTGTTATTGTTGATGGCTGCGCTGCCGGATGATTTGCTGCCCGACGCGCCGCTTGCGCCGCCGATGCTGTCTTTGCCGAAATCGGTGATAGCGGCCAGCGAAATGCCGTTGGCGGTGGCAAAACTTTGCACTTTGCCGTGCACGCCGCCCAAGCCGCCTTGCAGCTTGGCTTCACCCTCGGCGATGCCGTTGTTCACAATGCCGTCGGTGAGCGAATATTCCACGCTGTTGGGGTTGGTGTGCGGTGTCCAGCCCAAAGCGTCAATCGCGTTTGCCATGCCGTTGGCATCAATGGTTGAGCCTTTTTCGCTTTTGCTGGTGGTGCGGGTGGCTTCCACGTTCACTTTGCCGTGGATAAAGCCGTTGTTCAGCGCGCCGGTTTGCGCGATTTTGCTGTCGTTATCTTTCGGGTTGCCATACCAGATAATCCGCACGGGATTGCCGGCGCGGTTGAAATCGGTTTCGGATGAGCCGACAGCGGGTTTTTTGTTGATGGAACCGTCGCGCTTTTTCGCGGCGGTGATGTCGGTGATTTTTTCCACGCGCTCGCCCGCATCAACGGTGGCGATGGCGCTGGAACCTTGTTGGTAAGGCACGGCGTGGGCAGACATAGCAAAAAGTGCCGCAGCAGTGTGCAGCACCAATGCCTTCTAGCTGAATTTTTTGGTGTTACTCATATATTTCCTTATTAAATAAAAGGTTATTGGCGTTAATAAAAACGGCGCGCATTATAAATTATCATTTCTTTACAACAAATGAAAATTATTCGCACAATCGTTAAGTTGTTAAATAGAAATTGTTTTTATTTGTTTTGGTGTGGAATTGGCGCAACAAAAAGCCCTGCGCGTCGGCAGGGCTGATGAGGTAAGTGTTTATTTTGGCTGGATAAACGCTGCGAATTCGTCTGTGTAGGCCGTGTGCAGCGCGCCGTCCCGCCGCTCAATGATGCAAACGGCCAAATGCTCTTGCCGCGCCAAAGCCAATGCGTCTGCCGCGCCCAATGTGGTCAGGCCCGTTGCCAAGCCGTCTGCCTCCATGCTGGTGTGGGCAATCACCGACAGCGAGGCGATGCTGTTATGCACGGGTTGCAGCGTGCGCGGGTTGATTAAATGCGTGTGCGTGTCGCCGTTTTCGTCTTGGCGGAAATTGCGGTAGCCGCCCGATGTTGCCAAGCCGTGATGCGGCAGGGCGATGATTAGATGCGGATGGTGCGGCGGCTCGGGGTGTTCAATGGCGATGCGCCACGGCTCGCCCGCGGGGCTTTTGCCTGCGCTGCGTATTTCGCCGCCGATTTCTACCAAGTAGTCGCCAATGCCTGCATCTTCCAACACTTGCGCCACGGCATCCACGCCAAAGCCTTTGGCGATGGACGATAAATCCAGATACAAATCGGGGTGTTTTTTGCGCAGCAGCGTTGCATCGCCTTGCTGTTGCAGTTCAAATTTATCCATGCCCACGGCGGCGGCGCGGCGGGCGGTTTCTTCTGCGTCGGGTAATGCGCCGCGCGGTTCGGGCCCGAAGCCCCATGCGTTCACCAGAGCGCCTAGGGTAACGTCCAGCCCGCCTTGCGTGATGCGGTTGATGCGTAGGGCAGCCTGAAAAACATGGGCGAAGTCGCGCGGCAGGGGGGTGTGGCTTTCGGTGTCGCGCAGTTGGTTGATGCGGCTGATGTGGGAGTTGGGGATGTAGGTGGACATTTCGTCGTTGACTTGCTGCAAGCGGTCATCGATGGCGGCTTTGAGCGTTTCGGGCGTGGGCTGGGGCGTGCCGTCTGCCCAGTTGATGTATTTGACGGCGTAGTCCGAACCCATGGTGTGCCCGCTGAGGGTGATTTGCACGGGGTCTTTGCCGATGGTGAGTGTGGTCATGATGGTTGAGAATGGTTATTGAAAACGGGCGGATTGTAAATGAATTGGGCGGGGAAGGCAGCCTGAAACTCGTTTCGCTTGTTTTCAGGCTGCCTCCGTTACGCTTTAATCACAAAATCATCATACGGCAGCGCTTCATACGTTGCCAAATCGCCTACATCACACGCTTCGCCGTGAAACAAATCCGCCCAAATCTGCTGATACATTTCCCGCGCTGTGATGCCGCGTGGCAAGGCGAAGGCGCAATTGGTTTGCGGGAAGCAATTTTGCAATGTTGCTTCCGACCACATCGCCACGCCGTAGCGCAAACTTTCTTTCACGCGAAATTGCCCGCCAGGCGAAAGCTCATCAAAGCGCGGTTTTAAATAGCCATTGACCAGTTGCCGCACGCTGGCGCGATTAGCCAGATTGAGCCCTTCAAATTGCGCCAAATCGGGGTGCATGGCTTCCATAAGCCAGCTTAAAAATTGTTCTAGGTAATGCGTGCTGATTTTTTTCTTTTTCATACGAGATTCCTTTTTCAGGCTGCCTCATTTGTTTTATTTTCGCATTAAAGGCAGCCTGAAAACGTCTTTTCATGCTGTTTTCACTTCGCAAGTTGTCTCAACCCTGCGTGCAGTGGCTAGGAAAAGCGGCTAAATAAAGCCTCATACGCCATCCCCCTTGACTTTACCACGGGGTAAACCGTTATATTGCGCACTTTCCAACTCATCCGTGAAAGGATAAATCATGGCAACCACCACCCTAAACATTCAAGGCATGACGTGCAACGGCTGCGTGAACAGCGTAACCCGCGTGTTAACGGGCATTACAGGCGTGAGCCGCGCTGATGTGGATTTGGCGGGCGCAAAAGCCGTTGTGGAATACGATGCCGCGCAAACCAACCCCGCCGCGTTGGCGGAAGCGGTGGACGATGCGGGGTTTGACGCGCAAGTGGCGTAATCCTGTAAACAACAATAGGCAGCCTGAAAACGTGTGGAATGCGTTTTCAGGCTGCCTTTGTGTTGTGCGGCAGGGCGTATGCAGTTTTCAGGCTGCCTATTCTTTGGCGCGCTGCAAATAAACGGTGGCTTCTTTTTGGCTGTCGGATAGGGCGATGGTTTCGCTGGTAACGGTTTCGCCGGTGTCCAGCTGCACATAGCGGATGGTGTAGCTGCCTGCTTCCAGCGCGGTGAGCGGGAGCTGGCTGCGCTCTTCGATGAAGAAGGTGCGCAGGGGTTGGGGGGCGTTGGCTTGGTGTAGCTCGGCGAATACGTCGGAGGTGTTGCGGATGTTGTCCACGAAGATGGTGAGCTGCTTGGTGGTGCTGCGGGTGTAGGGGTAGTTTTTCACATAGCCTGACGTGCTGGGGAAGGGCTCGCCGTTGGGCGCGGTGCTGGGGCGAACGTAGTTGCTGGGGGTGGCACCGGCTGGCGCTTCATTTTCAGGCTGCGTTGCATCGGCTGGGGCGGTGCCGGCGGTTTCAGGCTGCGTTGCGTGGGTTTCTTCTTCGGCGGCTTGGGTTTTGAGGTAGCTGTTCAGTTGCCAAAAAAACAGGGCGACAAGGGCGCAGCAGGCGATGATGAAGAGGGACTGCCACGGCTTTTGCTTGGATGTTTTGGATGCGGGAGCGGCGGTGTTGGACGCGCTGTGTGCGTTTTGGCTGCGCCGAAACTCATTGCATTCGTTTTCAGGCTGCCTTTGGGGTTGCGGGGCGGATTGCCGCCGCAGCGTGGGCTGTTGGGGGATGCGGAGGGTTTCCTGCTGGCGTATCCAGCGGTCGTGTTCGGCGCGTTGTTCGGGGTCGGACAGGACTGTGTAGGCGCGGTTGATGAGCTGCATGATGCGGCTGGCATCTTCGCTGGGGTTTAAATCGGGGTGGTATTGCTTGGATAGGCGGCGATAGGCTTGGCGGATGGTTTGCTCATCGGCATCGCGGGGAATTTGCAGGTTGTCGTAATGGGTTCGCATAGTGGGGTGGGGCGGTGTTTTGAGTCGTATTGGTTTTCAGGCTGCCTGTTGTGCGTCAAAACACAATCGGTTTTAAGGCTCAACGCTGGCTACACCTTGGTTGGCAAGCGCATCGGCGCGTTCGTTTTCGGCGTGTCCTGCGTGTCCGCGCACCCATTGCCATTGGATTTGGTGTTGCGCGGCGAGCCGGTCTAGCTGTTGCCAAAGGTCTTCGTTTTTAACAGGCTGCTTGGATGCGGTTTTCCAGCCGTTTTTTTTCCAGCCGTGTATCCATTTTTCCATGCCGTTTTTCACATATTGCGAGTCGGTGTAAATGACCACGGCGCAGGGGCGTTTGAGCGCGGCAAGCCCTTGGATGATGGCGGTGAGCTCCATGCGGTTGTTGGTGGTGTGCGCTTCGCCGCCGAACAATTCTTTTTCGTGGCTGCCATAGCGCATCAGCACGCCCCAGCCGCCTTTGCCAGGGTTGCCTTTGCACGCGCCATCGGTGTAGAGCGTTACGGTTTTGTCTTGGGTCATAAATTTTTTAGCTTCGCTAAATTATTGTGTTTTTAGCCTTGCGCGTTGCGCTGCAGCATACCCCTTTGTTCCCAAATCAAAGATTTGGACAAAGGGCAAGACTGCCTCAGGCTGATGAAAGCCAACAGCCGTTTGGCAAAATCGGGTAAAATTTGCCGTCTTAACTACCGCTTATCGCGGAAAAACGCATCCACCGCTTCTTGGAACAAATCGGCGTGAACGCTGTTGCTGTAACCCAGTTCCGCCACTTCGTCTTCAAAAGCAGCCTGAACGGATTCCACGATGTTTTCCGCCATCTCCGGCGGCATGGCACGCAAAAAGCCCTGCAACGCCGCCGCCAACACACGATTTTGCATCAGCAGCATATCATTGGTTTCTTCCAAATAATCCAAACGCTGTTCCAAATCTTCCATTTTGTCTCGCTTTTCGGCAAAAAAGCGGTATTGTAGCAAAACCCCTTTTTATGGACACGCCCAGAATGAATCAAAACAACCGGTTTGCTTCCGACATGGTATTCACACTCAGCGAAGACAACGATTTTCGCCCCGCCCCCGCGCCGCAAACGCCCGCCCTGCGCGATAACGATTGGGAGCGCAATCTCAACGCGCTGCGCAGTCGCCAAGAAACCACCCATGATAACGAGCGCACCCCGTTCCCCGACATCACCATCACGCCGCCCAGCGAGCGCGAGCACAACCTGCGCGATTTGTCCGACATCTATCCCAACACCAACGAGCTGCGCCCCTTTGGCGACAAAGAGCTGGATGCCGCCTACCGCGAATATTTGAGCCAAAGCGTGGCGGAGCACAACCGGCGCGACAGCATCACCGACACCGAAGTGGACGTGCTGATTCAAGAAGACTGGCTTGCCGCGCAAACCGCGCTGCAAAGCGAGCGCACGCGCCGCTACGCGCACGAAACCAAAACCGTGCTGCTCAAAAGCACAGCCGGCGAATCCGCCGCCGAAGCCGCCTCCGCCAGTTTAGGCAGCCTGAAAAACGATGCGCCCGTTGCGCTGCCCGATGTGGCGGTGCATGTGTACGAATTGCCCGATTTGCCTTCCACCCGCCGCGTGCGCGTGCTATCCGAGCAAGAATTGATGCAAGGCATCCGCGATAAGCTGCTGCCGCATTTAAGCAACGCCGTGGCGGGCATGGTGCGCCAAGCCTTGCAGAAAAAACTCGCCATGCTGTCGTATGATTTGCAAACCATGCTCAACGAAGAAACCCCGCAGCTGGTGGAAGATGTGCTAGACCACAATTTGAACGCGATTTTCCGCTCGGTGAAGGATGCGGCGGCGTTTAAGAAATAATGCTGATTGATGGGAAGAGGCAGCCTGAAAAATCCGAAGTGGTGGTTTTCAGGCTGCCTAAACTATTCCCCTGCCCCAAAAGGCAGCCTGAAAACGACCTCCCGCCCAGCCCAAACGGAGTTCCCATGCGCCACTTATTTCCGCTAATTTGCCTGCTCGCCCTCCCGCTTACCGCTCACGCAGGTGGCGACTACACCCCCGCGCAAATCAGCCAGTTTTCAGGCAGCGGCGGGCATTATCAATTTATTGTAACCCAGCAGGGCGACCGCCTGCTCTACAACGACTACTGCCGCAGCTATCGCGTTCTGATTGAGCCGCGCAAACGCACCCTGCACGACATCATGCTGCCGTTTCTCTCGCCCAACGACCACCCCGAGCCGCACGAAACCGAAGCCGCCGCGCAAGCATTGCAAAACGCCGCCGCACACAAGCGCACCGTTCACTTTGGCTACATGGGCGGCGGACTGTTCCCCGACAAACGGCAAAAATGCCTGTATCACGGCACGGGCATGGAGCTGCACCACGGGGATATTTTTGTGCATCAAGATGCGCGCGAGGGGTTGTATCCTTATTTGGATGGGGGATAGACAGCCTGAAAATCCTATTTTGCCCTGTTGTTTTGGTTTCGCAGAAACCTGCTTCATTCGTTTTCAGGCTGCCTCATCCAACTCGTAACCCGCGCCCCAAAGGCAGCCTGAAAACAATCCCCAACCCGCGTATAATCCCGCCCCTTACCCTTTCCCTCAAATAAATCCCCATGCAACTTTCCGATTTTGACTTCACCCTCCCTGAGCACCTTATCGCGCAAAACCCACCCGCCACGCGCGGCAACAGCCGCCTGCTGGTCGCGCTGCCCGATGCGCCGTTCACCGATAAACAATTCGCCGATTTGCCCAGCTACATCAACGCAGGCGATGTGCTGGTGTTCAACAACACCAAAGTGATGCGCGCGCGGCTGTTTGGGCAAAAAGCCAGCGGCGGCAAAATTGAAGCGCTGATTGAGCGCGTGTTGGACGCGCATACCGCGCTGGCGCACATTCGCTCGTCCAAATCGCCCAAGGCGGGCGCAGCGCTGATTTTTGATGGCGACATCCACGCCACCATGCTGGAACGCGCCGATGAGCTGTTTAAAATCCAGTTTGCGGGCGAAGAAACCGTGTATGAATTGTTGGAACGGCATGGCAAGCTGCCGCTGCCGCCGTATATCGTGCGCGCTGCCGATGCGGACGACGATGAGCGTTATCAAACCGTGTATGCCAAATTTCAAGGCGCGGTGGCAGCGCCCACAGCAGGTTTGCATTTCACCGACGCGCTGTTAGGCAGCCTGAAAGCCAAGGGCGTGGAATTTGCCGAGGTAACGCTGCACGTGGGCGCGGGCACGTTTCAGCCCGTGCGCGTGGACAACATCGCCGAACACAAAATGCACAGCGAATGGTTTGACGTGCCCGCCGACACGGTCGCCAAAATCGCCGCCGCCAAACAGCGCGGCAGCAAAGTGTGGTCGGTGGGCACAACTTCGCTGCGGGCGATTGAATCCGCCGCCCGTTCAGGCAGCCTGAAAGCAGGGCAGGGCGACACGGATATTTTCATCACCCCTGGTTTCTCGTTTCAAGTGATTGACCGCTTGATTACCAATTTCCACCTGCCCAAATCCACGCTGCTGATGCTGGTTTCGGCGTTTTCAGGCTGCGACAAAATTCGCGCGGTGTATCGCCATGCGGTGGAGCAGGAATATCGGTTTTTTAGCTACGGCGATGCGATGATTTTGGGGCGCGAATAAGCAGCCTGAAACGCCGTTTTGCCTATTGATAAGGAAGCACTCATGTTGCGTATTGCTTTATTTTTCGCGCTGGCAACCAGCTTGGCGGCGTGTTCGTTTAACAAAGCCGCGCCCACTTGGGCAGAAAAAGCGCCCTTTATCAACCGCATGGAAATTCACTCGGTGGACAAAGAAGCCAACGAATTGCTACACAAAACCAGCCATCTCACGCTGGGCGCAAGCGCCAGCCATAATGTGAAACTGGCGGCGGGCAAGCATTACGCCTTTTTTGCCGACTGCGCGGACGAGTGCAGCAATATAGATTTGTCGTTGCAGCAGGATGGCGCAACGATTAAGGCAGACATGGCGGCGGATGCTTCGCCGATGTTTGGTTTTTACGCCACGCAAGCGGGCAACTATCAGCTTGTGCCGCAGATGGTTTCTTGCGTGAACGCGGATAAAAAGGGCTGCAAATATGCGGTACAGGTGTTTGAGAGCGAACGGCAGTTGATTACGGATTAAGCCGCGCGGGGAATGAAGGCAGCCTGAAACTGGGTTTGAGCGTTTTCAGGCTGCCTCAAAAGGAGAACCAACATGAACAGCAAAACCTTTTACAAACACATCGCTGCGGCGGTGAACACCACCATGAGCGAGCGCGGCTTTGAGCGCAACAAACGCTCCTATCCTTGTTGGCAGCAGCGCATTGGCAGCCAAGTGCTGCATTTGATGATTAAAACGGGCAAATATCCGTGGCAGGACTACATTGGCGGCAATTTTTCGCTGTACGCCTTTTTGCGCGCGCCCGATGCCGAGCTGCCACAAGCGGGCGAATGGGGTGCGTTGTATGTGTTTGATTATGCCGATGAGCCGTTGCAACAGCGCATTTTGGCGCAAAACCGCACGGCGTATAAAAAGGCGGTGGCGTGGGATATGAGCCAGTTAAGCCATTTGAGCGCGGTGGAGCAGCAACTGGCGCGTTCGCAGCGGGCGTTGTTTTTGCCAATTTGGCGCGATGAGGTGGAGAGCGACCGTCCGTGGATAGTGGTGAACAAGGAATTGTTTTATACCGATGAAGCGGATATTCAGGCATGGGGCGAGATTGTGCTGGCGGTGTTTGCGCGGGTGGCGGAGCAAGTACGCGGCGGGGTGGTGTTGGGGGGATGATGGCGAATAATAAGGCAGCCTGAAACGATGGTTTTAGCGTTTCAGACTGAAACCTTTGCAAAACCTAAAAACGCCACAAGAAATAGTCAATTCTCCGTCATTCCCGCGTAGGCGGGAATCTTAGTTAAATTTACACAATGACTTGTTTTTACACAGATTTTTGAATATCAAACAAGATTCCCGCCTACGCGGGAATGACGGCATTTCTTATTTTTCAGGCTGCTGTTAGGGGTTTTGCAAAGGTTTCAGGCTGCCTTATTTGCATTCCCTTTTCCCCGCCCTTATAATCGCGCGGCAAACCGCAAACAACTGAAAAATAGGATAAAAAATGGCTGATATTCAATCTCAAAAAGTAACCGATGAACCGAACGAAAACACCATTTTTATGGTGTGGAATTTCAAAGACGGCATGGATGTTGCCCCTGTGTTCAAACGCCTGTGCGCGCTGGTGGGCAATCTAAACAATTCCGCCACCAACCGTTTTCCGCAGCAAAAAGCCAGCGTGGTGCTGGGCATCAGCCACGGCGCATGGCAACGTTTGGACTTGCCGCAGCCGCTGCCGCGCGAATTAGCCGAGTTCGCCCCGATTAAAGGCGCGAAACACACCGCCGTTGCCACGCGCGGCGATGTGCACCTGCATTTGCGCGCCGAGCAGCAAAGCGTGTTATACGATATGGCGGCGGTGCTCACCGATTTGCTCACACCTGCGGCGGACTGTGCGGAAGAAGTGCACGGCTTTCGCTATTGGGATGGGCGTTCCATCTTGGGCTTTGTAGATGGCACGGAAAACCCGCACGACCCCGCCGAGCGCGCGCATTTTGCAATTATTGGCGAGGAAGACGCCGCCTATCAGGGCGGCAGCTATTTGTTTGTGCAAAAATACCTGCACGATATGAACGCATGGCGCAAGCTGCCTGTTGCCGAGCAAGAGAAAGTGATTGGGCGCAGCAAGCAAGACGATATTGAAATGGACGATGATGCCAAGCCCGCCAATTCGCATATTGCGTTGGCGAATGTGGGCGACGAGTTGAAAGTGGTGCGCGACAATATGCCGTTTGGGCGCGCGGGGGCAAACGAAATGGGCACATATTTTATCGCCTACGCCCGCACGTTTAGCACGGTGAAAAAGATGCTGGACAATATGTTTATCGGCAACCCCGCGGGCAATTATGACCGCATTTTGGATTTCAGCACCGCGCACACGGGCACGCTGTTTTTTGTGCCGAGTATGGATATGTTGGATGAGTTTGCTGAGTAGAGAGTAAGCAAAATGGACAGCCGCTGATTGTTGAGCGGCTGTTTTTTGTGGAGCAGGGTTGGGCAAGAGTGAGGCAGCCTGAAACTCAAAATGGCGCGTTGGCAGCTCGCCGACATTTGGCGGACAAACCCCGCGCTACTGGCTTGTACCAAGTTTTCAGGCTGCCTCTGTTTACTGCGTAAGGTGCATTAAGCCAAAGGTTAAAACCGCCAGCACGCCGCTGATGGCGCTCATGGCAACGCAGCCTTTTACAAAGCCCATCCAGTGAAAACGAAAATCGTGCCTGCCCGCGCAATGCGCGGTGTTGGGGAAAATAAACAGCGGCGAGGCGAGTGTGCAAATCAGCAGCCAGTCCACCAGCAGCAAATCCACCGCATTCCACGCCATGCCCATTAGCCACAGATGGCAAAACACGGTGGCAAACGATGCACCGCGCCCTGCGTAAGCCAGCAGCGTGGTGGCGATGGCAAAGGCAAACAGCAGCGTGAACGCCAGCGCGGTAAATAGCGCGGCGTGCCTTTTTTGCGCGGGGCTGGGCGCGGGCAGGGCGGTGGCTTGTTGCATATCGGGCGGGTAGTCGTGTGCCATCGTCCACGGGAAATGGCGCACGCTGATTGCGACAAAAATCATCCACAGCAGCGACCAAATGATGCTGGATAGGAGTAGGGCGGGGGTGTTGAGCATAGGCGGTATTTTTTTGAACAAGGGGGGGGATTTGGAGTAGAGGCAGCCTGAAAATGGGTTTGCGATGCGATGGCTTAGGGGCAAAAGCAGGCAGAGGGCAGCTAAATCATTGAAAAAGCCCTATAATGCCCACGGAGTATTCCATTTGTTCAACCTCATAGGAGATTGCCATGTTGTTTCCCAACCCATTTGTTTATCAACGCACGCTTGAAGCCGACATCAAAAGTGCCACCATTCCTTCCATGCTGGAACAACACTATGGTCAGTGCGGCGAAGATTTAATTATTTTCTCCATCGCGCGCGCCTTGCAAACGCAAGGGCAGATTGGCGATTGGGCGGGTTATATGTATGTGGAAATTGGTGGAAACCACGCTTTTGCGGGCAACAACACTTATCTGTTGCACATTCACACAGGCATGACAGGCATTTTGGTTGAAGCCAATCCTGCGCTGTTGCCTGATTTGCAAAAAGGTCGCCCCGCCGACCAAATTATCCACGCCGCGATCACCAACGAAGACGTGGCAACGGTGGAATTATTTGTTTCCAATCATCATGAGCTGTCGTCGTTGCACAAAGAGTTTATTGAAATTTGGCATGGCGGGCAGGTGGGGATTAAAAACAGCGTGCAAGTGGCGGCGATGCGCCCCAATCGCTTGTTTGAAAACCATATTCCAGCGGACAAAAAGATTTTGCTGTTGTCTATTGATGTGGAAGGCAAAGATTTGGATATTGCCAAAGATATTGATTTTGCGCGCTGGCGACCGTTGTTTGTGCAGCTTGAACCATCGGAGCATTTTGCTTCGGGCGAGGGCGAGCGCATGACGGCGTTTATGCAGCAGCAAGGCTATGTGTTGATTGCGCGCACTAATGTGAATTTGATTTATATTGACCAAGCGATGCTGACAAAATTGGCAAGTGGCAATCGTTAAGCCAATGCAATATAGGCTGGGCAAATAGGCAGCCTGAAAACCGCCGAGCAATAAGGGATAAGCCTGATGGGTTTATCCTTTTTGTTGTCTGTTTTGCAAATGCGCCAGCAGTTTTTCGCCATCTGCAAGGCGGATGAGGGTTTGCACGAAGGCGATGGAATGCCCGAGCGCGGCTTTGATTTCGCTGGCGGGCATGGGGGCGTGTTCTAGGGCAATGAACGGTTCTAGTTTTTGGTAGTACGTTTGGTTGAGGATGCCGAGGTGGTCGGTTTGTTGTACGTTGCCGTCGGCGCGTCCGTAGGCGACGATGCCGCACTTTGATGCGTAGAGGAAGACGTAATCGCCTTGGCTGATGCGGGTGATTTTTTCTTTGTAGCCGTCTTCAAAGGCGGCGGCGACGTGGTTATCCAGCATAAAGCGGTGGTCTTGGGGATGGCGGGCGAGGTTGGTGTTGAGCAGGAAGTAGTGGGGCATGGTTGGGGCTTGGTTATGGGTGATTTTTGCTGCGGATGATTTGGCGAATAATTAGGCGGTTGGGGTTGAGGGCTTGGCGCAGGCGTTCGGAGAGGGGGCGGGGGGTGTGGCAGATTTGGGCGGCGATTTCGGCGGCGCAAAGGGGGGCGGTGGCAAGCCCGCGGCTGCCGTGGGCGGTGTTGGTGTAGGCGTTGGGCAGGTAGGGGCAGGGGGTGGCGATGCGGTAGTTTTTGTCTAGGGCGTAGGCGGCGTAGGTGGTGCGTAGGGCGGTGGGGTTGCTGATTGCGCCGACGGCGGGGAGGTGGTCGTGGCAGTCGCAGCGGGTAGCGGTGTGTCCTTTTTGTGGGAACTCGTTGCGTTCGTTTTCAGGCTGCCTTAATAGCTGGGCTTGGGCTTGATTGGGTTTACATGGGGTTTGATTGCGTGGAAATTTGTTGTACTCGTTTTCAGGCTGCCTTTGGGTTTTCAGGCTGCCTAAATAGTCGTGGCTTGGTTCGTTTACGTTTTGCCGAAACTCGCTGCATTCGTTTTCAGGCTGCCTAATGGGATGGGCGGCGTAGTAATCGGCAAACTGTTGGGCGAGGTAGGGGGAAAGTTGGGCGAGGGCTTGGCGGTTGCGGGCTTCGTCTTCGGCGTGCCAATCTCGGCTGGGGTTGTTGGGGGCGAAGGTGGCGCCGTAGCAGTGTTCGCCTTGCCATGCGGGGGAGATGTAGGAGGCGGCGGATAGGGCGGTTTTCAGTTTCAGGCTGCCTTTTGTGGCGGGGGCGATGCTGGTTTGCCCGCGGATGATTTGGAAGGGATAGTGTTGGATGATGGGGGTGTGGGCGTTGTCTGCGCCTGTGCAGAAGACGATGTGGCTGCCTGAAAAGATGCCGTTGGGGGTGTGGACGTGCCATTGGTTGCCGCTGTGGTGGATGCTTTGGGCTTTGGTGTGGGGGTGGAGGGTGATGTTGGGGTGGCGCAGTAGGGCGTGGATAAGCGCGGGCGGGTTGAGCCATGCGCCGTGTTGCCAATATAAGCCGCTTTGGGCGATGGGGATGCCTGCGATTTGGCTGGCTTGGGCGGGGGAGACGGGGCGGTAGAGGTGTTGATAATGCTGGTTTTGGGCGAGCTGCGCGTTGCGCTGGGTTTCGCTTGGGTTGTGGTTGAGATGCAGCACGCCGCTTGCTCCCCAGCTTTGCTGCATGGGGAGCAGGCGTTGCAGCAGGCGGCGGGTGTAGCCGTAGCCTGCGAGCAGGAGCTCGGTTTGGGCGGTGGGGTGGGGGGAGATTTTGGCGTAGAGCAGCCCTTGCCGGTTGCCTGATGCGGCTTGGGCAGGGGCGTGGGCTTCTAGCACGGTTACGCGCGCGCCGCGGGTGGCGCATTCGTGGGCGGTGGCTGCGCCTGCGATGCCTGCGCCGATGATGAGAACGTGGGGCTGGGCGGTTGTATTTGTTTCAGACTGCCTTGTGGGGGGCTGTTGCCATGCTTGGCGCGGCGGCGCGGGCTGTTGGGCGACGGGCGGAGTGTGCCAGATGATGTTTTCGGGCTGGGGGAAGTGTTCGTGCAGATGGCGGGCGGCGTAGGGCGGCAGCAGCCACAGGTCGGTTTCAGGCTGCCATTGGCGGATGTAGTTCACGGCATCGTGCGCCAAGCAGCGGGTGGCTTCTTGCCATGCTTGGGCAAGGGGTTGCTGTTGCTCGTTTTCAGGCTGCCATTGGGGGATAACGTGGTTGGCGGGCAGGCAGAAGATAAGGTGTCGGCTATCGGGATGCGCGGCAAGGTGGCTTTGGATTTGGGCAAGGGTGGGGATGTTTGCCCATGCGTGGGTGTGGTGTGTCATGTCATGGTGTGTGCGGTGGGGGCGCATGGAATGTTTGCGGTCTACTCCATGCAATCATGGGAATAAAAAGGCAGCCTGAAAACGAGAAATACCGTTTTCAGGCTGCCTTAGGATTATTTAGCAGGAGCGGAAGATGCGTGCCCTTTTTCAGGCTGCCCTTGCAAATATTTCAACGCTTTTTCGGTGTCGGTGGCGGTGTGCAACACCGAGGTTTCATCGGCTAGGGTAAACATATCGTGTGCTTTCATCGCGTCGCTGTATTGCACGATGGCTTTGGCGTAAACGCGGTTGGCTTCTGCCATTTGCGCGGCGGCAGGGGCAAGTTTTTTCGCAAATTCGGCTGTGCCGCAAGCGTCCCAATCCAGCAGCACCATTTGGTCGGAAGCATCGGCAATTTTTTCCAGCGCGGGGGCAAGCGTTTCCACCAGTTCTTTGCCCAACACGGTTTGCAATTTTAACGCTTGGATTTGCGGTGCGGTGTCTGCATACAGCAGGCGTTGGGAATTGTAAAACGATTGGTAGGCGCTGCAACTGGGTTCAAAGCCTGCCTTGTAGCTCCAGTTTTTGGCGTTTTGGCGCACTTCCATGTTGCTGATGTTGGAAGCGGCGAAAACATCTTGAATGGCTTGCAAATCGGCGTTTTCCAGGTCGTCCAATTTGGCTTTTTTGTTGGCTTTTTTATAGCCTTGGTTGGCGGCGGAATGGCCGCTGCTGCCTCCCCCGGCGGATGTCGGCACGTCTTCCGATTGACCGCACGCTGCCAGCAGCCCCGCTAATACCAAAGCAGAAAGAGTTCGCAAGCTGTTCATAAATTTTCCTTATTCTTTAGAGTGTAAAAGGCAATAAACATTGTAGAGAAAAAAAGCAATCTTTACAAACGAATAGATAATCAACTTGATACGCAAAACCGTTGGGCAGCCTGAAAACACGGGTTTGCGATAAACCGTGTTAAAACGTGTAAAATAACCTTTTTTACCCAAACGAGGCCGCGCCATGAACCCTTTGATAACCGATTACCCGCTTTCCACCCAGCCCACGCCTGTGATTGTGGCGCTGGATTTTGCCAACGAAGCCGAAACCTTGGCATTTGTGCGCCGCTTGTCGCCCGAATTGTGCCAGTTAAAAATCGGCAAGGAATTGTTTACCGCAACGGGGCGTTCGCTGGCAGAAAAGCTCATCAACCAAGGCTTTAAGCTGTTTTTGGATTTGAAATACCATGATATTCCCAACACGGTGGCCCATGCGTGCAAAGTGGCGGCGGAAATGGGCGTGTGGCTGGTGGATATGCACGCTTCGGGCGGGCGGCGCATGATGGAAGCGGCAGCAGAGGCGGTGGCAAATTGCGCGTATCGCCCGAAACTGATTGGCGTAACGGTGCTCACCAGCATGACGGCGGAGGATTTGCGCGAGATTGGTTTGAATCGGCAGCCTGAAACGCTGGTGTTGCAATGGGCGCAGCTGGCGCAGTCGTCGGGGCTGGATGGCGTGGTGTGTTCGGCGCAAGAGGCGCGCTTGCTGCGGCAGCAGTTGGGCGACGCGTTTTTGCTGGTTACGCCGGGGATTCGCTTGGACACGGCGCATAATCGGGACGACCAGCGGCGCATCATGACCCCGCTGGATGCGTTGAACGCGGGCGCGAGCTATTTGGTGATGGGGCGGCCGATTACGCAGGCGGCCGACCCTGCGGCGGTGTTGCGCGGGATTAACGCGGATGCGGCGCAGCTGATGCGCGGCGAAAGCTAAACGGCAGGAAACGCTGGTTGTACGCCGGCGTTTTTTTATAGCGGATTAAAAATTGTTACCTTGCGGCAGCCTGAAAAAGCACAAACCGTTTTGGCTCCGCCACTACGCTGCGCTGCGCAGGCTGCCTTGGCGCCTTATTCGGGCAGCCCGTCCCACGCCGACACCGCCGCCGCGTCTTGCCGCAGCGTGCGGTGTCCGTGCTCGGCGCCCTTGCCGAGGGCAATCAGCATCACGTCCAGATAACGTTCGGACAGGTTCAGCACGCGGCGCAGGCCGTCGCGTCGGTAGCCGGTCATCGGCACGGTTTGCCAGCCCGCTGCTTCGGCGGCGAGCATAAACGCCATCGCCTACAGCCCGCAGTCGAGCGCGAGGCCGCGCTGGGTGTCGGTTTCATCGAAGGGTTGGTAAAACTGAACGGCAGCCTGAATCAGGAAATCGCGCACGTTTGCATCAAAGCAGCCGTCTGCAAACTCCTGCTGGTGGATGCGGCGCAGGTTCGGCTCGCGGTAGGCTGTGCGGTCGCCCAACAGCACCAGCACGGCGGAGGCGGTGATGATTTGCTCCTGCCCGTAGGCTTCGGGCAGCAGGCGCTGGCGCAGGACGGGGTCGGTCAGCACCATGATGCGCCACGGCTGGGCGTTGTTGCTGCTAGGGGCGCGGTTGGCTTGGCTGATAAGCGCGTTTAATTCGGCGCGGTCGATGGGGGCGTCGGGGCGGAAACGGCGGGTGGAGCGGCGGTTTTGCAGCAGGTCGTTAAGCGGCATCATGGCTTCCTTCTGAGTGGAAAACCGTTATACTAACGCTTTTAAAATCAAATAAAAACAACGTACTAAAAAGTTCTCTACGCACTTTTTGGTAAGTTTTCCAACAAAATAGGAGCTTAACGGAGCATGCTTTCGGCAATTGAACTGACGATGAAACTGGTGGGCGGCAAATGGAAATGCCTGATTCTTTACCATTTGGGCGGCGGGGCGCGGCGCACGCGCGATTTGCTGGAACGGCTCGGCGGCATCAGCCCGAAGGTGCTCACCGAGCAGCTGCGCCAGCTGGAAGCGGACGGCCTGGTGGCGCGCGAAGTGTTTGCCGAAGTGCCGCCGCGCGTGGAATACCGCCTGAGTGAGGAGGGCAAAACCTTTCTGCCCGCGCTCTATACGCTGTGCGACTGGGGCAAGGCATACGGCCTGCGCCACGGAACGGCAACCAGCCCCTGCCCGCCGCCTGCCGAGTGAGACAGTTGAAATTGAGGCAGCCTGAAACAAAGGCAGCCTGAAACAAAGGCAGCCTGAAAACCCCTTGTTTGACGAAAGGAAGACACATGAAACCCATCTTAACCGCCGTTCTGATGCCGCTGCTGCTGGCCGCCTGCGGCGTTTACCTGCCCGAGCAGATAACGATAGACACGTGCGGGCCGAGCCATCGCAGCCCCCGCCCCGAGCGCGATGCCGACGGGCTGATTCGCACCCAGCGCGGCGAATGCCTCGACATCCACGGCGACGACCGCCGCAGCCTGATACGCCACCGCTGCCACGGGCAGGCGAACCAGCTGTTCCGCTGGGATGCGAAGAGCGGCACCATCCGCCAAAACGAGCGCTGCCTCGACGTGGCCGGCGGCGAAACCCGCGACGGCAGCCGCGTCATCCTGTTTTCCTGCAACGGCCGGGACAACCAGCGCTGGTATCGCGACGGCGCGCGCATCCGCAGCGCCGATTCGGGCAAATGCTTGGATGCGTCCGAAAGCTATCTCGCCATCCGCACCTGCAACGGCAGCCGCGAGCAGCAGTTTGAGTGGGGCGGGCGCTAGGACGTGGGCGCGGCGTTCGTTTTAGTTTAGTGAAAACGGCAGCCTGAAAACCAAAAAATGGTTTTCAGGCTGCCGCTTGGTTTTCAGTTTGTAGGTCGGGCATTCATGCCCGACAAACGCTGACCTATTTATCTTTAAGGATACACCAAAAATTTAAAACGTCGGGCATGAATGCCCGACCTTATATAGTTCCCATCATTCAAGGGGCTTTACCAAGGTTTCAGGCTGCCTTGTGTGGGAAGGCAGCCTGAAAGCTAGTCGGGCAGGGCGATGGTTTCGCCGCCGTGTTTGGGCTGTTTGCCGGTGAGCAGGTCCAGATACATTTTCATGCGCGCGCCGTATTCGCGCACGCGGGTTTTGAAGCCGCCGGCGTAGAGGTGTACGTCGGGGGCGTTGTAGCCGACGGCGCGGATGCCGTGGGCGCGGGCGAGGTACACGGCGCGTTCGTTGTGGAATTTTTGCGAGACGACGATGTAGTCCGCCTGCCCGAACACGCTGCGGGCGCGCAGCACGGAATCGAGGGTGCGGATGCCGGCGTAGTCGGGGACGATGCGTTCGGCGGGCACGCCTTGGGCGATGAGGGCGGCTTTCATGGCTTCGGGTTCGTTGTAGCCGTGTTTGCGGTTGTCGCCGCTGGCGATGATGTAGCGCACTTTGCCGGCGCGGTAGAGTTCGGCGGCGGCGCGGATGCGGTGGGTGAAGTAGAGGTTGCTGCGCCCGTTGGCGAGGAGGGGGGAGGTGCCCAGCAGTAGGGCGGCTTTTTGCGCGGGGATTTGCTCGGCGTGGGTGTAGAGATAGGGCGCGGTTTGGCGTTGGGTGTGCCAGTTGGCGAGCAGGGTGATGGCGGTGAGCAGGGCGAATAGGGCGATGGCGAGAATAAGCGGGGTTTTCATGGGGCTGGTTGGGTTTTGTGGGGTGAATGGGGCAGGGCAGCCTGAAAACCGTTTTTTGTTTTCAGGCTGCCTATTGGTTTTCAGGCTGCCTTATCCTACTCGCCAATGCAATACTCCACTTCGTGCGCTTCGTCATAAAACGGGATTTCCAGTTTGCCGAGCAGGCGGCGGATAACGGCTTCGGGTACGCTGTGTTCGCGCTGTTTGTTTTGGCGCAAGAGCTGCTGCCACGGCACTTCTAGGTAGCTGATGCGGATGCGGGCGCGGTAGTCGGCGAAAAGCTGCGTCCATTTGCCGCGCAACTCACGGGTGAGGTTGGTGGCGTTGAATACGAAGTCTTGGCGGTCGCGCAGGTATTGGCGGGTTTGTTCTTTGCCAAGCTGTATCACGCGCCCTGCGGCTTTTTTGTCGGCGGGGTCTATGCGGTAGGCGCGGCGGATGTCGTCAAGCGAGAGCACGGGCAAATCGGGGAAATGGCGGGCGATGTGGGTGTCTTTGCCGCTGCCAGGTAGCGCGCTCATCATGTGGACGGTGCAACTGAAATCATTGTAGGGCTGATAATCGGGGCTGCTTTCGGGGTGGTTGAGGTAATGATAACGTGCGTGGCAGCCTGAAAAGGGGTAGGACACGCCCCAGCTTTGGTTTTCTTCGCACAGGGCTTGGAACAGGGCGATTTTGTCCAGCAGCTCGGCGGTGTCGGGGCAGATGCGCCCGAGTGCGTCGGCTTTGGCGAGGATGGCGAGCCATTGGGTATTGGTTTGCAGGGCGGCGGCGATAACGGCGTGTTCGGGCTGGGGTTTTTCTATTGCCCACAGCGGCAGCCCGTGCCAGCGCACGAGTTTGGCGACGACTTGGTGCACGGCAAAGGGGGTGGCGAGGTCGCAGTAAAGGATTTGGTGGGCGGTGTATTCGCCTTTTTTGGCGTGGCGCGGGGAGACGATGCGGATGCGCCCGTCGCGCTCTTCGCTTGTGGTGGTGCTGCGTTTTTCTACATCGTGCAGCAGGGCGGCGGCGAACAGGATGTGTTGGGCTTGTTCGTCTAATTCCTGATATTCAGGCAGCCTGAAAAGCGCGTCGGCAACCATTTTGGTGTGGGTGAGCACATCGCCTTCGCCGTGCCATTCGGGGTCTTGGGGGACGGCGGCCATGTCGACGAGCCAGTTGAAGCGGGCGGTGAGCGCGTGCCAGTCGGGGTCGTGGTTGGGGGTGAAATGGGGGAATTGCCACATGGCAGGTGCCTTATAAGGGGTAAGCGCGTTGATAGGCAGCCTGAAAACGGGTTGGGCGTTTTCGCTTCGCCGAAGCCTTCGGTTTTCAGGCTGCCTTTACGTTTGCTGCATCGGCTGGTAGGGGTGGCGGATAAACAGCCACAGCACAAGCAGCCACACCGCTGCTACGGTGATGCAGAAAGCGGTAGCAAACCATGCAACGTTGTCCTGCCCTGCCTTAAAAAAGCGGAATACATCGGGGTTGTCGGGCAGATATTGCACGGGGATGGTTTTGCCTGCGTTCAGTTGGTCGCGCTCCATCGGGCTGACGGGATAGTTGGCGATGGTGATGGTTTTGCCGCTTTGGGTGGTGAAGCGCAAATCTACGGCGTAGGTTTTCAGGCTGCCTTGGCGGAAGCTGCCGTATGGCGCGGCATAGGCGATGGGGGCGTGTTGGAAGGTTTGTTTTTCCTGCCATGTGGTCAGGGCGAGAAAGCCAGATATGCTGCCCAGCGCAAGGGCTGCCAGCGTGATGCCCAGCAGGGTAATGATGTTGTTCCGCAGCACGCGGCGCGGGTTGGCTGCGGATTGCAGCGGGTATCGGGCGGCTGGGGGCATATCGTTGGGGGCGATGGGCGCGGGCAATGCGCGGGTTTTCATGTGGACAACCAGCGCAACGGGCAGCAGGGCAATCATCAGCCAGTCTGTTATGTCTAGGGTTTCTGCGGCTTTGTCGCGCAAGATTTCGCTATGGTCTTGGGTAATCAGAAATTCGCGGGTGATGGGAATATGGCGGCGCATTTGCGCTTGCTCATCGGCAGAAACGCGGGTTTGGGCGGCGTGGGTTTTGCCTTGCGCATCTTGGAAAACCACAATGGTTTCGCTATCCGTGCTTCCTCGGATGCTTTGGTAGTTTTCCGAATAGGGCATTGCCTGCACGGTTTCGCGGTGGGCGGCGGTGCTTACTAAATGCTGCTGGTTGATAACGGGCAGCAGCCTGAAAACGGCAAACGCGCCAAAGACGATAATGAGGAATAGGTTGTTGAGCAGGGAGCGCAGTTTCATTTTCAGGCTGCCTTTATGGTTTGCTTTGGTATTGGTAGCCGTGCCAGCCGTATTTGTCGTAGTCAATCAGCGTGGCGGGCTGCCATGTTTTTGTCCAATGCACATCGGTTTTGACGTGTTTGGCGCGGACGAGTTTGAACAGGTTGTCAAATTCGTTGGGCTGCACGGGTAAATCGCCGTTGTTGGTGGCAAAGCCGTCGCCGTTCCATATTGCGTTTCAGGCTGCCGATTGTGTTTATCCATAATGAGGCAGCCTGAAAATAGCTTGAACCATCGCAATAGCAATATGTATGCACTTGCGCTTGCCCTGCCAAATACATTTTCAGGCTGCCTCTGTTTACAGGCTGTGGTGCATCACAACGCACGGTCAAAGTAAGTATTGATTTGGCTGCGCTGCGCCATGTTGGCGATGTAGTCTTGCACCACGGCGGGGAACTGGATGCCGCGCACCATCGTGAGATTGCGCAGCATGGGGAAGATCAGGATGTCTTCCATGCTGAGATCGCTGCCGTTAAGGGTGTCGCTGTGGATTTGGCTGGCGAGCGTTTGCAAATCGCTGTGGATTTGCGCAAGCAGCTCGGGGGTTTTATCGAGCATTTGGGCGATGCCTGTGCCGATGCTGGCTTCTTTTTTCAGGATGAAATACACCACGGCGGCGGGGGTGGCAAATTCGGGCAGACCAAGCTGGATGCTGCGGGGGAACAGCAGCTGGTTGTAATACTCGCCCACTTTGTCTGCCCATGCTTGGATGCTGGGGCGGATGGTTTCGCTGATGGGGCGCTTGGCTTGTGCGTTGATGTGGCGCACGATGTCTAGGCTTTCGCCCATATAGCTGCCGTCTAGCTTTTGCAGGATGGGCACTTGTTTGGCGCCGATTAAACGGATGGGCGTGGCTTCGTCGTCGTTGGCAAGGGTAATCAATTCAACGGGAATTTGCTGGATGCCAAATATCATGCGGGCACGAACGCAGAAGGGGCAATGGTCGTAGATGTAGAGTTTCATGGGATGTCCTTTTTGTGTGGGGGGAAAACGGTTTTTCAGGCTGCCTGTTTGTCAACACATTAGGCAGCCTGAAAATGTGTTACCGCGCGGGAATTGTGCCCAACCGTTGTTTCAACGATGTTTTGGGTTCGCCCAAAATATTGGCGTAATAAACCGAATTGGTGAGCACTTTTTTCACATAATCGCGCGTTTCGTTAAACGGGATGGTTTCGGCGTAGATTGCGCCTTCCATGCTGGCGCCTTGCCATTTGCGCGCGCGCCCAGGGCCGGCGTTATAGCCTGCGGTGGCGAGTACGTCGCTGTTGCTTAGGCTATTGCGCGCGTCTGCCATATACCATGTGCCCATGCGGATGTTGCCGTTCATGGTGTATAGCTCGCTGTTGTCCATGCCGATTTTGCGGGCAATCATGCTGGCGGTGGCGGGCATCACTTGCATCAAGCCTTGCGCACCCACGCTGGATTGCGCGCCCATCACAAAGCGGCTTTCTTGGCGGATTAAGCCATAAACCCATGCAGGGTCCACGCCGTTTTCGTTGCCGTATTGCGTAACCAGCTCGCGGAAGGGCGTGGGATAGCGCAGGTTGTAGTTCAGCAGGTTGTGGGTTTTATCTGCGCTGTGGATGGACATTTCGTAGAACTGGTGGTTGGCAGCAAGCTGGGCGGCGGTGAGCAATGTGCCTTCGTTCATGCCGCGCGTGGCGTATTTCCATTCGTTTTGCGCTTGGCGGCGCATTTTCCAGTTGCCCGATTGTTGGCTGGTGTGGAAAAGATGCAGGGCGCGTTGGATGGCGCCGTCTTTGCCCAGTTGGGCGATGTGGGCATCTTGCGCGGCTGGGGCATTGTTTTGCGTGTTAACACGGCTGCCGAGTTCTTCGGTCGCCAGCACGGCGTAGAAATTGCGCCCGCTGGCGGCGGCTTTTTGATACAGGGTTTGCGCTTCGCCGCGCTTGCCTTGCGCGGCAAGGGCGCGGGCGAGCCAGTATTGCCATGTGGGATCGTTTTGCAGCTTGGGCGGCATGGTTTGGATGATGTGGGCAAGCTCTGCCCAGTTTTGCTGGCGCAGGGCGGCGCGGGCAAACCATTCAAATTGCTCGCTGTTGAGCTGGTTGCGGTCGGCGTTGCGGTAGTAATTCAATGCGCCATCCATGTTGAGATTTTTGGCGTGCACCAAGCCGAGTACACCCCATGCGAAGCCCGATTGTTCGCTGTTCAGGCTGCCTGAAAGCTGTTGCAGGCGGGCGGCGGCGGTGTCAGGCGATTTTTGTGCGTTCGTGCCGATAACATCACGCAGGGAATTTTCTTGCGCACCAAAGCCTGTGGGGCTGTCCAGCGGGCTGCCAAGTGCGGCGGCAAGGTTGGCGGCATCGGTGGTTTGCCCTGCGCTAATCAGCCCGCGCACGCGCCGCCATGCGCGGCTGGGGTTGAGCTGGCTGGCGCGCGCTTGCAATAGGTTGTTGCAGCCTGCGGGCAGTTTGCCTGTTTCTTCGACCAGCTCGTTGATGAATTTGCTGTCGTTTTCCATGCCCAGCAGGTTGGCATAGCAGCGCGTTTCTTGGCTGCGGCCTTCGGGGTCTAGCTGGGCGTATTGTTGTTGGAAGGTGGCGGTTTGCCCGCGTTTGGCGAGGCTTTTGAGCCATTCGTTGCGCACGCTCTCGCCCATCGCGCTTTGGCTTTGTTGGGCGAGAAATTGGGCGGGCTGGATGTCGTCGCCATTTTTGGCGGCGGCTAACACACTTTCATACACGCCGTAGGTTTGCAGGGCTTGGTCTGCCGATTGCGCGGGGCGCAGATTGGGATGCACAAAAGCGGCTTCGCCCGACACGGGTTGCAGCGGCTGCTCTTGCACGGCGGGCGCGGTGTGGTGCGAGGCGCAGGCGGCTAAAAAGGCAACGGCAAGGCCGCCGATGCTTTGGGATAAAAAACGCAATGCTGTCATTATGATTTCCATCATGAGCTTGATTTTTCGGGGGAATTGAAAGGGGCGTATCATAGCATTTTTTGCGCTTTCAGGCTGCCTTTGGGGTGCGGGGCGGATGGAGGCAGCCTGAAAAATGAGAGTGGTTTTATTTGGGTGGAATGGGGTTTCAGGCTGCCTTTGGTAAGGCGCAATTCTTGTTTACAAGCGATGGCATGGTTTGCGAAATCTAGCTAATCGTTTAACGCTTTTCAGGCTGCCTCTGCGTCATAGGGCAGCCTGAAAAAATAAAATGGCTTGGTGTTGAGCCAAACGATTTTTTTTGCTGGATAGATTGGGTTTCAGGCTGCCTCAACGCGGGCGGGATGGTTGGGCAGCCTGAAACGCTACCCCGCGTCCCTACGGCTTGCTTGCAAGCCGTGCGCTGGCTTGAAAATGGGTTTTAGGCTGCCTTTGGCGGAGCGCAATTCCTGTTTACAAGCGATGGCGCAGTTTGCAAAGCCTAGCTAACCGCTCAACCCATTTTCAGGCTGCCTCAAAGCATAAGGCAGCCTGAAACTGCTATACTCCCCGCATCTCACGTTTCACTAACCCCTACCAAAGGAAATGCCATGAGCAAACTGTTCCCCACCGCCACCCTACGCAACCGCGCCCCTTATCGCTTTGACATCGTTGGCAGCTTTTTGCGCCCCGAAGCCTTGAAGCAAGCCCGCCGCCAATGCGCGTGCGGCGAATGTAGCATGGAAGCCATGCACGCCGTGGAAGATGCCGAAATCCACAAAATCGTAGAAAAACAAAAAGCCATCGGCTTGCCCGCCGTGAGCGATGGCGAATTTCGCCGCACATGGTGGCATTTGGATTTTCTGTTTGAACTGATTGGCGTGGAGTTGCGCGACACCGACACATACAGCACGCAATTCAAAGCCCATATGCACCGCCCCGTTACCCTAGAAATCATCGGCAAAATCCAATGGCCCAACGTGCATCCCTTTTTGGAACACTACAAACGCCTGCACGCCGAAGCGGACGGCTACCCCGTTAAATTCACCATCCCCTCGCCCAGCATGCTGCACCTGATTACCTGCGTGCGCACTGCCGAGCCCAAGCTGCCCGCCATTTATGCCGATAACCAAGAGCAGCTATTTGCCGACATCACCGCCGCCTACATCCAAGCCGTTAAAGCGTTCTACGACTTGGGCTGCCGCATTTTGCAACTCGACGACACCTCGTGGGGCGAATTCTGCTCCGAAGAAAAACGCGCGCTGTACGCATCGCAAGGCGTGGACGTGGATGCCACCGCCCGCAGCTATGTGCAAATGCTCAACGACATCCGTGCCGCCGCCCCAGCCGACATGGCGCTCACCATGCACATTTGCCGCGGCAACTTCCGCTCCACATGGTTCTCATCAGGCGGCTACGAGCCGATTGCCGAAATTCTGTTCGGCGGCTGCAACATCGACGGCTTCTATTTGGAATACGACAGCGACCGCGCAGGCGACTTCAAACCGCTGCGTTTTATTAAAGACCAACAAGTCGTGCTCGGCTTGGTAACCAGCAAAACAGGCGAATTGGAAAACAAACAAGACATCATTAACCGCATCCAAGAAGCCACGCAATACGTTGATATTAACCAGCTTTGCCTCAGCCCCCAATGCGGCTTCGCTTCCACCGAAGAAGGCAACGTGCTCACCGAAGAAGAGCAATGGCGCAAGCTGGAATTTATCCGCGAAATCGCCGAAGAAGTGTGGGGCAAATAAGCGCATAGGCGTTGCACTGTAAACGCCAAACGCAACCATAATCCTGCAAACCCAAACACGCGCCAAGGGCAGCTCCGGCGCGTGTTTTTTTGCAAGATGGAGTAGGGCAGGCGCAAGCATTGGGATTTGAGATGCAAGCATTCACGCCAGCCCAAGGCAGCCTGAAAACGCTTTTTCCAACCAAGCGCACGGCTTGCCAGCAAGCCGTAGGAACGCGGGGCAGCGTTTCAGGCTGCCGAACCGTTGCCCCCGCGCTTAGGCAGCCAGAAACCCAAAATGGAACGGCGACGGCTCATTGCCAAAAATGGCAACATCACTTGCAAAATACCCATTGCCCAATCGCTACACGTTTTCAGGCTGCCTCAAACCATCATCCAAGGCAGCCTGAAAATAGCACGGCGACGGCTCGCCGCCAAATGGTGTACTCAACAAGACTTTGCTGGTTGGCAAAATATCGACGAGCCGCCGACGCGCCATCGCGCATCCCGTTTCAGGCTGCCTCAGCAGCGCAATCCCCCGAAGGCAGCCTGAAAAACAAAAACCGCTTGGTATTGCGCCAAACGGTTTTTTGTTAGATAGATTGGTTTTCAGGCTGCCCAATCTAAATGCCAATCACAAAGCCCAACCCTTTTTCAGTCTGCCTACTCCACTTACATCAAAGCAGCCTGAAACCCCCATTTACACCCCCTGCAACACCATTCCCTCAAAATCCCCCGCCCATTCCACATCCCCCCGCAGCCGCACCCCCGCCGCCCGCTTGCTCAACACCACCCCATACACCGCCGCATTTCTCGCCCACAAAAGCTGCCCCGCCGTCTCCACCAGCTGCCAATTTTCAGGCTGCCCCACAGGCGGCAAATGCACCATAAACCGCCCGCCGCCCACCTGCCAGCCCACCATCCGCGCCAAGCGCCGCAGCCGGTTAAAAGACACCCCGTTGCGCACGTCAGGCAAGCCGTCGTCCCGCCACCAGCGCCACACCGAATGCGGATTCAACCCTGTAACCAACACCGCCCCCAGCGGCTGCACCACCCGAAACAACTCCGCCAACGCCAACAACAACGGCGCATCATCATCAGGCAAATGCGGCGCCACCACGCAATCAAACGCCTCATCGCGCCAAGGCAACCGCCCCGCCGAAGCCACCACATCCGCAGGCAACGCATCGCATTGCAACACCGCATCAAGGCAGCCTGAAAACGCAGGCAACGCCGTTACCCCAGCCACCGCCAAACGCCCGCCGTCGCCCAAACACAACACATCCCGCCACGCCCGCTCCCCCAAGGCAGCCTGAAAAAACCCCCACTCCTCCTGCCACACAAAACGCCCCAAACCATCCCCCGCCAACCAAGCGCATAAATTCCGCGAATTCATTATATTTAAAACCTGTATTCATTATTTTCATAGGTAGATTTTATGACATAAAAGCGTGGATACAAGGCAAAAAGCGCAGCAAGGTTAGACATCTTGCCAGCATTTTTAACGCGGTAGCCGCGTTTTTAGGGCATAAGATACCTATGAGAATGGTGAATATAGGTTCCTAACCCCGTAAAGCACATATTTACCTTTTAAAGCCAAGCACTTAGCTTGACACAACACGCTAATATCATTACGATGCGAACCTATTTTTTCGCACGAACACCCTCCCGTCAATATGAAAACCATAAAAAACATTGCCCTAGCCGTCAGCAGCCTATTCATCCTCCCCACCCTAGCGCACGGCGAAACTTACAAACCAGCCCAAACGGGCGCGGCAATGATGCAACTGCAAAACACCCCGTTCAGCAAAAACCCCATCGCCACCTTCCTATCAGGCGGCAGCGTATGGGACAACCTGCGCAAAAACTTCCGCATGCAAGAAGTCAATTCAGGGCTGGTGCGCAGCCACGAAAGCAAATTCGCCCAAAACAGCGCCTATTTCAACCGCACCATCCAGCGCAGCACCCCCTATATGTATTACATCACCGACGAAGTCAAAAAACGCAATATGCCCGCCGAAGTCGCCCTATTGCCGTTTATTGAAAGCGCGTATGTAACCAAAGCGCGTTCGCACGTCGGCGCATCGGGCTTGTGGCAGTTCATGCCCGCCACAGGGCGGCACTACGGGCTGGAACAAACCCCGCTCTACGACGGGCGGCACGATGTGCACGCCGCCACCAATGCCGCGCTCAACTATCTGCAATATCTTTACGGCTTATTTGGCGACTGGTCGCTTGCGCTTGCCGCTTACAACTGGGGCGAAGGCAACGTAACCCGCGCCGTCAACCGCGCCATCGCCCAAGGCCTTCCCCCCACCTACGAAAACCTGAAAATGCCCGCCGAAACGCGCAACTATGTGCCCAAGCTGCTCGCGGTGCGCAATCTGGTGAACAACCCCGGCGCATTCGGCCTAAAACTGCCCGAAATCAAATCCGAACCCTATTTCAAAACCGTCAACGTGAAAGCCCCGCTGGACATCCGCGCCGCCGCGTTTCTCGCCAACATCCCCGAGAGCGAATTCCTTGCCCTGAACCCCGCCTTCAAAACCCCCGTGTTCATCCCCAAAGGCAACAGCCGCCAAATGCTGCTGCCGATTCAGGCTGCCAAAACCTTTGAAAGCAACTACAAAAATTCCGACCTGAACACGCTGCTATCGTGGGACGTTTACACCCCCAACAGCCGCATCTCCCTGCAAGACATCGCCGCCCAAACAGGCAGCAGCATCAGCGAAATCCAACGGCTCAACGGCATCCGCTCCGCCTATCTGGAAGCAGGGCGCACCATTTTGGTGAACAAAAACCGCGCCTCAGGCATCAAGCCCGCCTCAGAATTTGCCAAAGCCGATTTTGACCCTGTGCCCGATACGTTTAAAGAACAAGCGCCTGTGCTGGGCAAGGGCGTAGCCAATATGGCGACTTCTGCGCCAACCACTGCCAGCTTCCCCGCGCCCACGCCCGTAGTGCTTGCCACGCCGCATCCCGATGCCTTCAAGCAGCCTGAAAAACCTGCGATTGTGGTTACGCAAAACAGCATAAGGCAGCCTGAAAAAGCCAATGTAACCACAACCGTGGTCGCCCAAGACAACAAGCAGCCTGAAAAAACCACCATCCCCACCACGCCCGTTGTGGTCTTCAAACCGCACGCGCAGCCTGAAAAAGCAACCAGCGTTGCCCAAAACAGCAAGCAGCCTGAAACGCCCGCGATTGTGGTTACACAAAACAGCGTTAAGCAGCCTGAAAATGCCATCGTCGCCAGCACAGCCACGCAGCCTGAAACGCCAGCCAGCGCCAGCGATGTAGCCCATGCTGTTGCCAGCAACGAAAAGCAGCCTGAAACCGCCCATCATGCCGACAACACCGCCGAAGACGAACTCATGCAGCTTGCCCGCGCTTCGCAAGAGCGCATCCGTGCCGCCGAAGCCGCCAAGGCAAATCACGCCAGCGAAGCAGTTAAAGCCAGCCTAGCGCAATCCGAAGCGCAAGAAGCCCGCGCCCGCGCCACCAGCGAACAGCGTGCTGCCAAAGAGCGCCAACGCCAGCAGCAACTTGCCGCCGAAAAAGCCAAAGCGCCCGTTGCCAAAGCCGAAGCTCCCACCAGCACACACAAAGTCAGCAACGGCGACACCTTATACAGCATCGCCAAACGCTACAACATGGATGTAAACGAGCTCGCCGCGCTCAATAAAATCAAAGGCAACAACATCAAAACAGGGCAAACGCTGAAAGTCGCCAGCAACGCACATTCCAGCAAGCCTCAGCTGGTTAAAGCCGTCGCCAAAGGCAAAGCCGAAACCAAAGCACACGATAACCGCGAAAGCGACAGCCGCCACAAAAACGCCAAGCCCGACAACAAAAAGGACAGCAAAAACGACAATAAACAAAGCGCGCGCAAACCCGAAGCCGCCAAAAAAGACAAAGCCAAAAGCGAAAAACCCGCCGCCAAAACACAACGCAAAAAATAAGCCCAGCATACGCGTTATCCCAAAGGCAGCCTGAAAGCGAGTTTACGTGCTTCTGCGAAGCTAAAACAGCATTGCAAGCCAAGCAACACCAACACTTGCCGCGCCACCTTTTTCAGGCTGCCTTATCCAGTCGGATTCCCATCCGACTTTTTTATTGCCCAACCGCTTGTGTCGCGCAAATCCCCACAATCCCACGCCGCAATGTAAATAAACTTGTTGCCCACGCTAACAAAAGTTTACAATCCCCGCATTCAGGCTGCCCATCCAAAGGCAGCCTGAAAAACACCCTAAGGACACGCCATGCCACTAAACATCCCAATATACCTTACATGGGCGCGCATACTGCTTATCCCCATATTCACCGCCCTGTTTTATCTCCCCGCAAACTGGTTCACCCCCCAAGCCATCAACATCGCCGCCGCTGCCACCTTCGCCGCCGCAGGCATCACCGACTGGTTAGACGGCTTTCTCGCCCGCTATCTCAAACAAACTTCCGATTTTGGCGCATTTTTAGACCCCGTTGCCGACAAGCTCATGGTCGCCGTCGCCCTAATTTTATTGGTCAAACTAGACCGCACGCTCGCCATCTACGCCATGATCATCATCGGACGCGAAATCACCATTTCCGCCCTGCGCGAATGGATGGCACAAATGGGCAAACGCAACAGCGTCGCCGTCGCCTATATCGGCAAACTGAAAACCGCCGCCCAAATGGCCGCCATTTTCGCCCTGCTGTTGCACGAAATTCCGCTATGGGGCGTGCAACTTTCATTCATCGGCAACGCGTTAATGTTTATCGCTTCCGTGCTCACCGTTTGGTCCATGTGTTACTACCTTAAAATGGCTTGGCACGAATTCAAATAATTTTACAAACCAACTTGACACAAAAACAGAAGTCGCTATAATGGCGGCTTCTTTGCTTTTAGCGCAAAGACAAAGCGGGAATAGCTCAGTTGGTAGAGCGCAACCTTGCCAAGGTTGAGGTCGCGAGTTCGAGACTCGTTTCCCGCTCCAATTTTTTTGCTTCATCAAACAGGGCGGGAATAGCTCAGTTGGTAGAGCGCAACCTTGCCAAGGTTGAGGTCGCGAGTTCGAGACTCGTTTCCCGCTCCACTTCTGCTTGATGATGTTCACGCGGGAATAGCTCAGTTGGTAGAGCGCAACCTTGCCAAGGTTGAGGTCGCGAGTTCGAGACTCGTTTCCCGCTCCAAATTCTAGTTGTTTATCCCATTATCAATAAACAATTCAATATTTTGGGCGAGATAGCAAAGTGGTTATGCAGCGGATTGCAAATCCGTCTACGCCGGTTCGATTCCGACTCTCGCCTCCATCTTAATTTATGGCGGAGTGGCAGAGTGTTTATGCTGCGAAAGGTGCAACTTTCGTATAGGTCGGTTCAAATCCGTGCCTCCGCCTCCAATTAGTTAGTGTCCATTAGCCCGAGTGGTGGAATTGGTAGACACAACGGACTTAAAATCCGTCGTTCCTAATACGAACGTACCGGTTCGATTCCGGTCTCGGGCACCAAGCATCAATAAAACTACTACTCATTCGGGTAGTATTTTTTTTATCTAAATTTGCCTGTTGGCGGATGATTGCGCGCCCGAAAATTAGAGCGCATGGGTTGGATGATGAAGATAATGGCAACGAATAAACCCGCATAAAAGGCAGCCTGAAAATGGAGTTTCCCTTTTTTCAGGCTGCCTCAATTATCATGTGGGCAGGGTAAGCAAATTGCTGCGAACAACTGTGCTGCTTTTTGTTCAACTACTTGCGCTCGTTTCGTGCCGCGCAATGCTCGCAGCGCCGTAGAAAACTGTTTACGATAGCAAATAGCATTTCGCCCAGCCATTCGCAAATCAGCGCAATGAAATAGTAGGCAGCCTGAAAACGTGTTTTGAAATGCAGCTTGTCTCGCCAAACCATGCCACATCCATTTTCAGGCTGCCTTCATCCCACCAACCATAACCCCAAAAGGAGTCGCCATGAGCATCAAAGATTGGGCTGCTAGCGAGCGCCCGCGCGAGAAACTGTTGGAACGCGGCGCAAGCGCGTTAAGCGATGCCGAATTGCTGGCGATTTTGTTGCGTGTGGGCACGCAGGGCATGAGTGCGGTGGATTTGTCGCGCTCGCTGCTGGATGCCTACGGCGGCTTGGGCGGCGTGATGCACGCGTCTGCCGCCGAGCTGGGCAAACACAAGGGCATGGGCTTGGCTGCCTACGCCCAGTTTGCCACCGTGTTGGAAATTGGGCGGCGCGTCTTGGGCGAGGAATTGCGCCAAGCCTCGCTGTTGAACACGCCGCAAGCGGTGGGCGATTATTTGCGCCTGCGCATTGGGCATGAGCGCGTGGAAATCAGCTTCGCGCTGTTTTTGGATGCCAACAACCACCTGCTCGCCGCCGAAGAAATCGCGCGGGGCACGTTGTCCGAAAGCGTGGCTTATCCGCGCGAAATCGCCCGTTTTGCCCTGCAACACCACGCCGCCGCCGTGATTTTTGCTCACAACCACCCATCAGGCAGCCTGAAACCATCGCCCGCCGATTTTGCCTTTACCCAACGCCTCCATGCCGCGCTTGCCCTGTTGGATATTGTGTTGCTGGATCACATCATTGTTACCGCTGCTGCCACCGTATCGTTTACCCAGCAAGGCTGGTTACAGCCTTTTGAGGCAGCCTGAAAAGAAATTTAGTACAATCCCCCTCCTTTCTTTGCACAAGCCAACGCCATGACTCAACACCAAGCCCGCAAACGCTTTGGGCAAAATTTCCTGCAAGATACTCGCATCATCACCGACATCGTCAACGCGGTTCGCCCGCAAGCTGATGATATTGTGATAGAAATTGGACCAGGGCTTGCCGCGATTACCGAGCCGCTTGCCCGCAAGCTCAATCAATTGCACGTTTGCGAAATTGACCGCGACATCATCAATCATCTGAAAAAACAGCCATTTGCCAACAAGCTGGTGATCCATGAGGGCGATGTGTTGAATTTTGATTTTCGCAGCATTGCTGGACGCAAAAAAATCGTGGGCAACCTGCCCTATAATATTTCCACCCCGCTGCTGTTTAAGCTGGCAGAAGTGGCGGATGAAGTGATTGATATGCACTTCATGCTGCAAAAAGAAGTGGTTGAGCGCATGGTTGCCGCGCCCAAAACCAACGACTACGGGCGGTTGAGCGTGATGCTGCAATACTTTTTTGATATGGAAAGCCTGATTGATGTGCCGCCTGAAAGTTTTATCCCTGCGCCCAAAGTGGATTCGGCGGTGGTGCGCATGATTCCCGTGGCAGGGCGCATCGGCATCGCGCGGGATTTTGCCCGATTTGCCGATTTGGTGCGCTTGGCGTTCCATCAACGGCGCAAAACGCTGCGCAATAATCTGAAAGGCGTTGCCAGCGATGAGGATTTGCAAGCGGTCGGCATTTTGCCCGCGCAACGGGCGGAAGAAGTGGCGGCGGAAAAATATGTGGCGTTGAGCAATTGGCTGGCGGATAAATGATTTTCAGGCTGCCTGATATGTTGAAAAACGCGATTAAATCAGCCCATTATCTTTCTGTCTTGCTGCCTGTGTGCTGGTTGCTGTGGGCTTGGCATCGCGGCGGCGCGATAGCGCTTGCCCTGCATTTTCCGCTGGCGGCGGCAGGTTTTTTGATGCTGAACAATGCTTTTACCATGCCGCTGTCTGCCATTTATTCGCAGCGATGTGATGCCGAACCGCGCCATTTTTCCAGCGTGCCGTTGGTAGGCGAAATCATGATTTATATTTTTAAAATGGCGGCGGGGCAAGCGCAAAAATGGCAGCCGAGCCACGATTGGCTGGATGTGTCGGTTTGGATTTTGCTGCCGCCGGCAGTGGCATCTTGGCTGATTGCGCCGTGGCTGTGGCATCGTTTGGTAAAATGATTCGCTTGCACGGTAGGCAGCCTGAAAACCGTAAATACTTAATTTTTCATTCATACAACACGGAAGTTTTAAACCATGACCAACCAAATCAACCCTCAGAAACTCATGCTCAGTTTCAAAGCCGTAAACAAGCATTTCGGCAGCAACCATGTGATTAACAATGTGAATTTGGACATCCACCAAGGCGAAGTGGTGGTGGTGTGCGGGCCTTCGGGCAGCGGCAAATCCACGCTGATTCGCACGGTGAACCAGTTGGAAAAAATTGAAAGCGGCGAAATTTGGGTGGACGGCGTAAACGTTGCCGATTCCAAAACCGATTTGAACAAAATCCGCACCGAGGTGGGCTTTGTGTTCCAGCATTTCAATTTGTATCCGCATTTAACGGTGTTGGAAAACATCACCTTATCGCCGATTAAGGTGAAAAACATGGATGCCGCCGCTGCTGAAAAGCTGGCGATGGAATTGTTGGATAAAGTGGGTTTGGCGCACAAAAAAGACGCTTATCCCACCGAGCTGTCGGGCGGGCAGCGGCAGCGCGTGGCGATTGCGCGCGGTTTGGCGATGCAGCCTGCGGTGATGCTGTTTGACGAGCCGACTTCCGCGCTTGACCCCGAAATGGTGGGCGAGGTGTTGAAGGTGATGAAGGATTTGGCGCAGTCGGGCATCACCATGATGTGTGTTACGCATGAGATGGGCTTTGCACGCGAGGTGGCGGATCGGATTATTTTCTTGGACCACGGGCAGATTTTGGAAGACCGCAAGCCCGATGAGTTTTTTGAGCATCCGCAAACGGAGCGCGCGAAGCAGTTTTTGAGTCAGATTATGTCGCATTGATTGCAGATTAAAGAGGCAGCCTGAAAACGTGTGATGGCGTTTTCAGGCTGCTTTTTTTGGTTTTTCCGAACTGCGTTTCAGGCTGCCTATGCGGCGGGCGCGACGTCTACCGCGCTTGAAACTTCTTCAACCGCAGCGCGTTGCCCAGCACCGACACGGAACTCATCGCCATCATCGCGCCTGCAATCACGGGCGTGAGCAGCCCAAAGGCAGCGAGCGGGATGCCGAGGATGTTGTAGATAAAGGCGAAAAACAGGTTTTGCTTGATGTTTTTCAGCGTGGCGCGGGCGATGAAGATGCCGTCTGCCAACTGGTTCACCGATTGGCGCACCAGCACGGCATCGGCACTGTGTTCGGCAATATCGGTGCTGCCGCGCACGGCAAAGCCTACGTCTGCCAGCGCGAGGGCGGGTGCGTCATTGATGCCGTCGCCCACCATCGCCACGCTGCGCCCTTGTGCTTTGAGTTGGGCGATGAAGTCGGCTTTGCTGCGCGGCGATTGGTTGCCGTGGGCGTGTGGGCTGTCTATGCCGAGCGCGTTGGCGATGTGCGACACGGTGGCGGCATTATCGCCGCTGAGGATGTACACGCCGATGCCGTGCGCGTGCAGGCGGGCGATGGCTTCGGCGCTGTCGGGTTTGAGCGGGTCGGCAAGGGCAAACGCGCCTGCGGCTTCGCCGTTGATGGATACGGCGACAAGGCTGGCGATTTGCCAGATGTCGTTTTCAGGCTGCCCATTTTCAGGCTGCCCTTGTTGCCAAACCGCCTGCATGTCTAGGTTGGCAAAATCGGGCTTGCCCACTTTCACCAAGCCGATGCCCGCCACTTGTGCTTGCAAGCCTGCGCCTGCTTCGGTTTCAGGCTGTGTGGCGGTGGGGATGGCGATGCCGCGCTCGGCGGCGTGCGACACAATGGCTTTGGCAAGCGGATGGACGGCGTGTTGCTCCACGGCGGCGGCAGCCTGAAACAGCGTATCTTCGCTGATATTCGGCGCAGTCCAGATGGCGGCGATGTCGGGCTTGCCTTGGGTGAGCGTGCCTGTTTTGTCCAGCACCACGGTGTCAATATGCCCCGCTTGCTCCATGGCGGCGGCGTTTTTGAACCACACGCCATGGCGCACGGCAACGCCCATGCCTGCCATGATGGCGGCGGGCGTTGCCAAGCCCAGCGCGCAGGGGCAAGCCACCACCAGCACGGCAACGGCGTGCACAAGGGCTTTGGTTGCGCTGCCTGTAAACAGCCATGTGGCGATAAAGGTAAGCGCGGCGATGGATAAAACGGTGGGCACAAATACGGCGGCGGCTTTATCTGCTAGCCGCGCGATGGGGGCTTTGCTGCCTTGCGCGTCTGCCAGCGCGTTCATCATGTCGCCCAGCAGCGTGTTGCTGCCCAACTGCTCGGCGCGGTAGTCCACGCTGCCCGATAGGATAGACCCCGCCAGCACTTTGCTGCCTGCGGTTTTGTAAACAGGCTGGCTCTCGCCTGTTAAATGGCTTTCGTCTGCCCACGCTTCGCCCGATAGCACCACGCCATCCGCCGCGATGCGCTCGCCTTGCACGGCGCGCAGTGTGTCGCCGATTTGCACGTTTTCCAGCTTTTCAGGCTGCCATTGCGTGCCGCGCAACACGGTTACTTGGCGCGGCGTAAGCTGCATCATCAGCCCCAAGCTGTTCAGGCTGCCGCGTTTGGTGCGCTCTTCCAAAAATTTGCCCAGCGACACAAACGCAATCACCATCACGCCCGCTTCAAAGTAAACATGATGCACGGGATGACCTGCCAACATCATGCCGATGGAATAGAGATAAATCGCCAGCGTGCCGATGGAAACCAGCACATCCATATTCGCCAAACCGCCGCGCACGCTGGCGATGGCGCTTTTATAAAATGGAATCGCCAGCCAAAGCTGCACGATGCTGGCAAGGGCAATTTGCAGCCAAGCGGGCGGCATCAGCGTGTGAACGCCAAACAGCATGCCCACCATGCCGAGCATAAACGGCGCGGCAAGAATCAGCAGTAGCCAAGTACGCCAATGGCTGCGCCATAGGTTTGCGTTTTCAGGCTGCATTTCGGGCAGCGCGCTGGTTTTAAGGGCAGCCTGATAACCTGTTTTCTGGATGATTTGCATCAGCTCTTCGGGCGTGGTTTGCGCGTCGTCGTATTCTACTTGCGCGGTTTCGCCCGCAAAGTTCACGCTGGCGTTGGCAACGAAATCTTTTTTGTTGAGCACTTTTTCAATGCGGCTGGCGCAGGCTTGGCAGGTCATGCCGTCAATTTGCAAATTGATGTGTTGGGTGGACATTTTGCTTCCCTTTGTGGATTAGATGGCGACAAGCGTAAGGGTTTACTCGGGGGTAGGGTCAAGAGGCAGCCTGAAAATGCTGTTGGGGGTGGTTTCAGGCTGCCTTTTATGCGCGGATTATTGAAACAGCCGTTGCAAGCGTTTTTTCAAACGCGGCAGCTCGTCTTGGCAATAGGCGGCGTTTTTTTGCTCGCGCGCTTCGCTGGAATCGGATGGGCTGATTTTGTATCGGCTCGCCAGCAGCCGTTCCATCTTGTTTTCTTCGGCGTTAAACCATGCTTTTTCTATTTCGCGCGTCATACCCAGCTTTTTGCAGGCATCCAAATAGTCTTCGTTTGCTGGGGCGAATCTTGTAACCAGTTCTTCCAGCTCGGCATCTTGGGTTTTTTCGCAAGCGATGGCAACGGCGTAAACCTGCACCATGTTTTGGGCGTGCGCCTTGCAGTCGTTTAAATTGACAGGCGGTTTTGCTTGGATAAACGGCGCGGCAAGCAGCAGCGCGGCGAGGATAAGTGGTTTGGGCAGGGCGAACATTTTGGGTTTCCTTGTTTACGGTTGAGGCAGCCTGAAAACGGTTTGGGCGTTTCAGGCTGCCTGAAAATCCGTCTCCCAGTCAAAGGGGTAAACGCGCTCGGGCGGCAGCAGGGCTTGCGCGGCGGCAAGGTTGTCTTGGGCGATAAGCGCGTGGATTTCTTGCACCACATCGGTGATTTCGCTGATGTTCTGTATCCATTCGTTGACATAGCGCGGCACGGCTTCGCCTGTTAGCCCGATTTGGATGCTGCGGTGTGGCAGCGGTTCTAGTTTCAGGCTGCGTTCGGGGTCCCATTGGATGCGCACGGGGTGGGCGGCTTTGGTTTGCTGCCATGTTGCGCTGTCCATGCCGGCGGGCGGGTGGCTGAGGCAGGCGTGGTGCAATGCCCATTCAAAGCCGCTGCGGCTGATGTCTATCGCTAGAATGCGTTTTTGGTTGTCGTCTTTGCCGCCCCAGCCTGCGCGGTACATCATCCATAAGAAAGACGGCTTAATCCACGTCATGCGTTCCATTTTGAACGGCGGCGATACGAACCGCCCCGCCGCCAGCGCGGTATCGGCGATGGCGTCGCTGTATGCCTGATAGACGCGGATGGTGGTGTCGGTGTACACGGCGCGGATTTGTTTGGGCGGGGTGGTCATGTTGTTGTTTCCTGATTGGTTGGGAGGCAGCCTGAAAAACGGTTTGGGCGTTTCAGGCTGCCTTAGTTATGGTTTGTATTTGGCTTTTCAGGCTGCCTCAATGCAATCCCAACTGGTTTTGGTGTTGGCGGCAATGTCGCGCGTTACCCGTTTGCCGATTAGGTCGTCATAACACTTGGGCGGCAAGCCGTAGCCGGGGCGCACGCTGCGGATGCAGGTTGCGTCGATGGTGTCGCCCGCTTTCATGTCGCGCACGAAATACAGCGAGCGGCGAAATTGCGCGTTGCCTTGTTCGCTGGATTTTAAGCCGTATTCCACGCGCCCCAAGGCTTGCCATGCGGTTTTGCTGTCGCGGCAAAGCGCGGCTAAATCGGCGGGTTCTAGCGAGAAGCTGTCGTCTGCGCCGCCGCCGTTGCGATCCAGCGTGAAATGTTTTTCTATCACGCATGCGCCCAAGGCAACGCTGACGATGGCGGTGGTGTTGTCGAGCGTGTGGTCGGACAGCCCGACGAGTGTGCCGTAGCGGGCGGCCATATCGGGCAGGGTGCGCAGGTTGTAATCGGCGGCGGGGGCGGGATAGCCGCTCACGCAATGCAGCACAACGAGCTGGGTGCAGCCGTTGTCTTGCGCGGTGGCGATGGCTTCGGCGATTTCGTTGGCATCCGCCATGCCGGTGGAGATAATCATGGGCTTGCCGGTTTGGGCGACGTGGCGGATGAGCGGCAAATCGATGGCTTCAAACGAGGCGATTTTGTAGGCGGGGGCGTTCAGGCTTTCCAGCAAATCGACGGCGGTGAAGTCAAAAGGGGAGCTGAAAATGGTGATGCCGATTTCGCGGGCGTAGTCAAACAGGGGCGCGTGCCAATCCCACGGCATGTGGGCTTTTTGGTAGAGCTCGTGCAGCGATTGCCCGTGCCACAGCCCGCCGTTAATCATGAATTCGGGGGCGCGGCTGGGGAGCGTGATGGTGTCGGCGGTGTAGGTTTGGATTTTGACGGCATCGGCGCCTGCGGCTTTGGCTTCGTTGATGATGCGCAAGGCGGTTTTCAGGCTGCCGTTATGGTTGGCGGACATTTCGGCGATGATGTAGGGGGGGTGGTTGTTGCCGATGGGGCGGTGGTTGATTTGCATGGTGGGAATGTTAAGAAAAGAAAATGAGATTTTAGCGTGTTTGGGGGTTTTCAGGCTGCCTATTTGGGAGGACAACCAAGATAGTAGGCAGCCTGAAAACAGAGTTTTGTGAAGTCAAGATGGCGTTGGCTGTGCTTCGTTTTATGTTTCTGATGGATTGGGCTTTGCGCCTTATCGCGGCGCGGGCGACTTACTTTCTTTGCTTCGCCAAAGTGTGAACCTGCATTCATCATCCACGCGACAGCTTTTGCGTCCTAAAAATATGGCTACGGCGTTGCAAATGCTTGCAAGGTGCCCAACCTTGCTGCGCTTTGCGCCTTGTATTCATGCTTTTATGCCGCAAAAGCTGTCGCGTGGACAATGAATACAGGTTGAATACAGGTTCAAAGCAAAAGAAAGGCGACCCCGACGTGCAGGTCTGCTTCGCAGACTTCCCTCACTGCGCATCCTTTTTTCGGCGCGTGCGAACTAGCCGCACTTCGTGCGTCGTCGAACAAGCGCACGCTTTTTTCCGAAAAAAGGATGCTCCATTCGGCTGGACGTAGGGGAATGGGCAGTAGCATTAAACATTTGTGAAGCGTTAGGCAGCCTGAAAGCCAATCTATTCAGCAAAAAACCGCGTGGTAAAACACCAAGCGGTTTTGTTTTTCAGGCTGCCTTTGGCGTTCCACGAAAATTTCCCACTTTCGCCCCAACAATTTACACCCGACAATTTGCGGCAGCCCGCCCGCTTGTATTACAATTCTTAACAGTAGCGTTTGGCAGCTTTCAGGCTGCCTCAATTCTTTTAAGGACGTTTTATGTATAACAAAGATATTGCTTGCTTTTCGCAAGATGGGTTGGTGAACGCCGTGCATTGCGCGGTGAACACCGTTAGCGAGCCGCTTTGGGCGTGGCTGTTGTGGCTGCTGTTGGGCGTGGGCGTGTTTTTCAGCGTTACCACGGGCTTGGTGCAGTTTCGCCTGTTTGGACGCAGCCTGAAAGAGATTTCAGGCAGCCGCCAAGACCCGAACGACCCGCACGGGATTACTTCGTTCCAAGCGTTTGTAACGGGGCTGGCGAGCCGCGTGGGCACGGGCAACATTGCGGGCGTGGCGATTGCCATTTCCATGGGCGGCGCGGGCGCGGTGTTTTGGATGTGGCTGGTGGCGCTGATTGGCATGGCTTCGGCGTTTGCAGAATCATCGTTGGCGCAGCTGTATAAAGTGCGCGATAAGAAAACGGGCTTGTTTCGCGGCGGGCCGGCGTATTACATCGCGCACGGGCTGAACCTGCATTGGCTCTCGGTGCTGTTTTCGGTGAGCCTGATTGTGTGTTTTGGCTTTGTGTACCAATCCATCCAAGCCAATACTATTGTGCAGGCGGTGCAATCGGCGGCGAATATGACGGCGGAAGACGGCGTGTCGGCAGAAGTTTGGAACACTTATAAACACGCCATCGGCGCGGTGTTGGTGTTGCTGGCGGCGCCGATTATCTTTGGCGGCGTGCGGCGCGTGGCGAAGGTGGCAGAAGGCGTTGTGCCGCTGATGTCGGTGGTTTATTTGCTGGTAGCGCTGTATGTGATGATTGTGAACGCGGGCGAGATTCCGCGCGTGTTGGGCTTGATTTTTCAGGATGCGTTTAACAGCAAGGCGGTGGGCGGCGGCTTGCTGGGCGGCATCGTGTCGCAAGCAATGATGTACGGCATCAAGCGCGGCTTGTATTCCAACGAAGCGGGGCAGGGCTCTGCGCCCAATGCCGCGGCGGCGGCGGATGTGAAGCATCCCGTGTCACAAGGTTTGATTCAAATGCTGGGCGTGTTTATTGACACGATTGTGGTGTGTTCTTGCACGGCGTTTATCATTTTGCTGTCTAACGTGCCGATGAACACGGAGCTAAGCGGCATCCAGCTCACGCAAGCGGCGTTGGAAAGCCAAATTGGCGGCTGGGCGCAGCAATTTTTGGCGGTGGTGCTGTTTTTGTTTGCCTTCACCACGATTATTGGTAACTATGCCTATGCCGAAACCAATGTGAAATATTTGCACGGCAACCGCTTTGTGTTGCTGGTGTTCCGTTTGCTGATGCTGGGTTTTGTGTATTTTGGCGCGGTGGCGGAGATGCCTGTGGTGTGGGATATGGGTGATTTGACCATGGGCGTGATGGCGTTGATTAACCTGATTGCGATTGTGCTGATGTATAAAACGGTGTTGTTGCTGCTGAAAGATTACAGCGTGAAAGTGCGCCGCGGCATTAAAGAGCCTGAGTTTAAGCTGTCGGAGCATCCTGTGTTGAAACGGAAGATTAAGTCTAATATTTGGTGATGCTGTTGCGATGCAAAGGCAGCCTGAAAACGGTTTTTTGTTTTCAGGCTGCCTTTTTGTGTGGGGCGTTTGGGGGATGTTTTAGCTTCGCTTGTTTTGGCTTCGCCACTCCGCTTCGCCACGCAGGCTGCCTTGTTTGCATGATTTGAGGCGGCCTGAAACTTTTGCATAACGCGCAACCGATGGAGCGTCGGCGGCTCGTCGACATTTGGGCAAACCAGTCATGCTCCGTTTGATTAGAGCCACTTGCACTTGGCGATGAGCCGCCGTGCCATTTTAGATTTCAGGCTGCCTTTGGGTGTTTGCGCGTACCCGAGGCAGCCTGAAACCGGATTTTGCAAGCCAAAAACAAACAACCGTTATCTCGCGATAACGGTTGTTGTGCTTAAAACGGCTGGAACTTATTTCTTCGCGGCGGCTTTCAAAATGCCGTACAGCTCGTCTTTCAGCGCCAATTTTTTCTGTTTCAACACAGCCACTTCGGCATCGGCGGTGGCGCTGGTAACGGGGTCGTTTTCCAAGCCGGCGATTTTGTCGTCCAGCTCGTTGTGCTCGTCAAACAAGCGGGCGAAGTGTGCGTCTTCTTGTTTCAATTTGCTGATTAGGTCGCGGAATTCTGGGAACATGGTCAAATCCTTTGCTAAGGGTGGAGAAATCTTGTTTTCTTGTTAGCATTTTATAACAAAGCCCCTTGTTTTGCCATACAATAGCCGGCGATTTTTTACAAAAGGACCGGCAATGTTAGCAAAATTTATCACTTTGGACGGCATCGACGGCGCGGGCAAAACCACGCAGTTAAACGTGATTCGCGATTGGTTTGCCGCGCAAGCGCTGCCCGTGCTGTTTACGCGCGAACCGGGCGGCACACCGCTGGGCGAGGCGTTGCGCGCTTTGCTGCTCAACCCCGCCACCCAAGTTTCGCTGCACACGGAAACGCTGCTGATGTTTGCGGCGCGGCGGCAGCATTTGGAGGATGTGATTTTGCCTGCGCTGGCACGGGGTGTGAGCGTGGTGTCCGACCGCTTTACCGATGCCACATTTGCCTACCAAGGCGGCGGGCGCGGTTTGCCCGATGGGCAGATTGAAATATTGGAAAACTGGGTGCAGGGCAGCCTGAAACCCGATTTAACGATTTTGCTGGATGTGCCGCTGGCGGTATCGTTGCAGCGGATTGAGCGCAGCCGCGAGAAAGACCGCTTTGAGCAGGAAGAGGCGGATTTTTTCACGCGCGTGCGCGAGGCGTATTTGCGCCGTGCGGCGGCTGCGCCTGAGCGTTATGCGGTGGTGGATAGCAATCGGGATAAGGCGGTGGTGCGCGGGGAGATTGAAGGGGTGTTGGATGGGGTGTTTGGGGTGGATAAGGCAGCCTGAAATATGGGTTTACAGCGTTTCAGGCTGCCTTTGGGCAATGGCGGCAAAGGTTGGGCTACACGGGGTGCAGGGGCTTGCTCCTGCTCGTGGTAAGCGGCGAAACGCTTGCTCTGGCAAAACTTAACAAATGGATGGGTAAACAAAAAACGCTGGCGGATAACCAGCGTTTTGTTGTTTATGGTGAACGCCAACCTGTGCGGCATCAGGCAGCCTGAAACGCTTGTTTGAGCGTGGCGACCACGGTGTCTTGCTCGGCTTCGCTAAGGTCAAAATACAGCGGCAGGCTGATGGCGCGGGCGTAGTAGGCTTCGGCGGCGGGGAAGTCGCCTTGCTGAAAGCCGAAGCGTTGGCGGTAATAGGGCTGGGTGTGCACGGGGATGTAGTGCACATTTGCGCCGATGCCGTGGCTTCGCAGGTAGTCGAATATTTGCCGGCGCGTTTTGCCGCTTTCAGGCTGCATATTTTCAGGTTGTATTTGGACGGGGTAGAGATGCAGGGCGGAGCGGTTGTCGGGATGGCGGTAGGGCAGGGTAAGGGGCAGGTCGGCGAGCAGGGTGTCGTAGCGCTCGGCGAGCGCGTGGCGGCGGGCAACAAATTCGTCCAGCCGCGTCATCTGGCTCACGCCGAGGGCGGCTTGTAGCTCGGTCATGCGGTAGTTGTAGCCGAGGTCTATTTGTTGGTAGAACCATGCGCCGTCGGGTTCGCCGTGCATTTCGGCGGGATTGCGGGTGATGCCGTGGCTGCGTAACAGCGCCATTTTCTCGGCGAGTTCGGCGTGGTTGGTGAGGCAGGCGCCGCCTTCGGCGGTGGTGATGATTTTAACGGGGTGGAAGCTGAATACGGTGATGTCGCTGTATCGGCAGTTGCCGACTTTGCCGCCGCGGTAGCTGGCGCCGATGGCGTGAGAGGCGTCTTCGATGATTTTGAAGCCGTATTGTTGGGCGAGTTGGTGCAGGGCGGCCATGTCGCAGGGTTCGCCGCACAGGTGCACGGGGATGACGATTTTGGGCAGGCAGCCTGAAACTTGGGCTTGGCGCAGTTTGGCTTCTAGTGCAGGGATGGAGAGGTTAAGCGTGGCGGGGTCGATGTCCACAAAATCCACCGTTGCGCCGCAGTAGAGGGCGCAGTTGGCGCTGGCGACGAAGGTGATGGGCGTGGTCCATACGATGTCGCCCGGTTTTAAGCCGAGCGCGAGGCAGGCGATGTGCAGGGCGGACGTGGCGCTGTTCACGGCAACGGCGTGCGCGGCGCCGCAATAGCTTTTCAGGCTGCCTTCAAAGGCAGGCACCTGCGGCCCTTGGGTGAGAAAGTCGGATTGGAGCACGGAAACGACGGCGTCGATGTCGTCTTGTGAAATGGTTTGGCGGCCGTAGGGAATCATGGGGTGTCCTTTGGGGATTTTGCGGATGGGCTGAGTGGCATTGAACGGATGTGTTAGGCAGCCTGAAAAGCCGTTTGGGTGATTTTCAGGCTGCCTTTGGTCTTGGCTTCATTATGCAGGCTGCCTTTGGGGGGTGTGGCGTTTTCAGGCTGCTTAGGCGCGGGCGCGATGTGAGGCAGCCTGAAACTTTTCCCGCGCTCCTACGGCTTGCTGGCAAGCCGTGCGCTGGCAAAAGCAAACGGTTAATTCAAGTCAATCGCGGGATTATCGGCGGTCAAAATAGCTTGGCGCACAACGTTTGCGCCCAGTTCGGCTTGCGCGTGGCGGGCGATGTCGGCAAGCGCGGCTTCCAAATCGGCGCGGCGGCCGGCGTTGGGATATTCCAGCACGACAAACGCGCGGCGGCTGGTTGCTGTAATCATGGTGCGTTTGCCGTCGCGCCAGTTGAAGCAGCGGCACACTGCGCCTACATTGTCGGTGTAGCAGAGTTCGCCTGCCAGTGTGGGTGAATTTTCTTCGTCGCCGAGCGCGAAAAATTCGTCGCCGCCTTGGGTGATGTGCAGTTTCAGGTTACCTACAAAGGTGTCAATATCTTCCGCGCCGCAGGGCAAGCCGTATGTGAGGCTAGCGGCGTTGTAGATGTCCACCAACGGGTTGATGCTGCCTACGCCTTTGCCTTGCTCTATGCGTTTGAGCAGGGCTTCTATGCTGCTGCGCACGCCTTTTTTGGTTTTGAATTGCTGATAGGCTTCCCGCCACACGGCAACGGCGGGGTTTTGGCTTAGCTGTTCGGCGGTGAGATGCTTTTTGGCGGCGAGGTTGGCTTCTGCCAAAAGCTGTTTGATGGCGGGGCTGGATTCGCCTTGGTTGTTGATGTTGTCTAATATCAGCACGGCGAGCTGGGCTTGCGGGAACAGTTGCCAGAAGCTGGCATCGACGATGAATTGTTGGGTCATGGGGTTTCCTTTTTGGATGGATAATAATATGTGCGCCTTGCTCTGCTTGCGTTTTTAGGCTGCCTATTGTTTACGCGCAATAGGCAGCCTGAAAATCTGCTTTAAACCGTCTGCGAATACTTGGCTTTGGTTTCCTTATGCCGCAAGTAGTAATCAAAAATCATGGCGATGTTGCGAATCAAAAAACGCCCTTTCGGGGTAACTTTCAGGCTGCCCGTTTCAGGCTGCCATTCAATCAAGCCCAGCGCGGCGATGCGTTGCAAATCGGGGATTTCCTCGGCAAAGTAATCGGCAAAATCGGCTTGGTAATCCGCCAGTTCCAGCGCAAAGCGGCACATCAAATCTTGGATAATTTGGCGGCGCATCACGTCATCAGCATTCAGTTCATAGCCGCGCATCACGGGCAGTTTGCCCGCGTCCAAATCGGCGTAGTAATCGTTTAAATCGCGCTGGTTTTGGCTGTATGTGTTGCCAATTTTGCCGATGCTGCTCACGCCAATCGCCACCAAATCGCAATCGGCATAAGTGGAATAGCCTTGGAAATTGCGCTGCAAACGCCCTTCGCGCAACGCAATCGCCAGTTCGTCTTCGGGTTTGGCAAAATGATCCATGCCGATAAACACATAGCCGCGCTCGTCCAACAGCTTCACCGCGTATTGCAAAATATCCAATTTTTCTTCGCTTGATGGCACGGCGTTGGTGTCAATGCGCCGCTGCGGCTTGAAAATATGCGGCAGATGCGCGTAGTGATACAGCGCAAGGCGGTCGGGCGACAGCGAGAGCACGGTTTCCAGCGTGGGCTTGATGCTTGCCACCGATTGATGCGGCAGCCCGTAAATCAAATCCACGCTGATGGATTTGAACCCCGCTTCGCGCGCCGCTTCAATCACTTCGCGCGTTTCTTCCACCGTTTGGATGCGGTTTACGGCAGCCTGAACTTTGGGGTCAAAATCTTGAATGCCCACGCTCATGCGGTTAAAGCCCAGTTCGCCCAGTTTGAACACGCTTTCGCGGCTCACCTTGCGCGGGTCGATTTCAATGGAATATTCGCCGTCGGGCAGCAATTCAAAATGCTCGCGTATCATGCGGAACACGCGCTCCAACTGCGCGTCGCTCAAAAACGTGGGCGTGCCGCCGCCGAAATGAAGCTGGGCAAGTTTGTGCCTGCCGTGCAAATGCGGGGCGAGCAGCGCCATTTCTTTTTCCAGATAGGTTAAGTATTCGTCGGCTTTGCTGGTGTCTTTGGTGATGACTTTGTTGCAGCCGCAGTAATAGCAAATCACGTTGCAAAACGGGATGTGGACATAAAGCGAAACGGGTTTCAGGCTGCCTGAAAGCGTGTTTTCCAGCACGGAAACGTATTCAGGCTGCCTGAAACCGTCATGGAAGCGGTCGGCGGTGGGATAGGAGGTGTAGCGCGGCCCGCTGGCGGGCAGGCTGGCGATGAGTTCGCGGTCAAAGTCAAACAGCGTGGGTGTGTGTGGTGCGATGGTGATGGTTTTCATGGTGGTGGTTAAGTAAATAATTTTGCTTTTAATCAAATTTTGTTAAAATTGGTGTTGGCTTTACAAGTAATGTAAAGTTTTATCAATTAGACAATATAACTAGACCAACTAACTATTTAGGACTGCAAAGAATTATGTCAAGGCTGCCCATTTGCAAAACGCAATGCACACATTGTTCCTTAAAAGAAATCTGCATGCCCGTTGGGTTTCAGGAGGAGGATTTTAACCAAATTGGCGCTGTGTTGAAACAAAATCGCCGTGTAAAGAGAGGAGAATTCTTATTTCATGCGGGGGAAACGTTCACTTCTTTGTTTGCCATCCGCACGGGGTTTTTCAAAACGGCGGTGAGCACGCAAGACGGGCGCGACCAAGTTACGGGTTTTTTTATGTCGGGCGAATTGGTGGGCACGGACGGGATTTGCTTGGGCAAATATGCTTGCGACGCGGTGGCGCTGGAAGACAGCGAGGTGTGCGAGCTGCCATTTGACCAAATCGACGAGTTGAGCGAGAAAATCCCGCAGCTTTATCTGCACGTTTTGCGCTTGATGAGCCGCGAGATTGTGCGTAACCAAACGGTGATGCTGCTTTTGGGCAATATGCGGGCGGAAGAGCGGCTGGCGATGTTTTTGCTGAATTTGTCGGATCGTTTGTATGTGCGCGGTTTTGCGGCAAACGATTTTATTTTGCGGATGTCGCGCGAGGAAATCGGCAGCTATTTGGGGCTGAAACTGGAAACAGTGAGCCGCACGCTGTCTAAATTCAAGCAAGACGGCTTGATTGATGTGGAGCATAAGCATATCCGTATTTTGTTGCCGCGCGATTTGCAGGCGCTGGTTTCAGGCTGCCAAGAGCGGCGGGAGTATTAGGCTGTATTGCTCGTTAAGCATACGATAATTTTTGTTAAGATTTCTGTTTTTAGGTTAAAATTCAGGCTGCCTCGGAGGATTGAGGCAGCCTGAAAACGTTTTTACGGCTCGGATAGGAGCTTATGTTTACCTGTGAACAAGGACTGTTGGATGAATCAGTTTAATCAGAAAAAATTGGCTGGCGCGGTTTTGTGTGCGCTGTTGGCGTTGTCTTCGGCTGCGGGAATTGCGGCGAATCAGTCTGACAACGAGCCGAATACGGCGGGGCAATCGCAGTTGGAAAAAAGTGCCCAAGAGGCGGCGCGTAAGCATGCCAACCGAACCAAACAGGCGAATAACGGCAAGCAAGCCGAAAAAGCCGCCTCCAAGCCAGCCGAAGAAAACGGCGTGGATGAGGACACCATCAAAGGCCCCGCCACCATCCCTTTGGGCGCAGAAGGCAGCCTGAAACTGCCTGCGGGGATGTTGTTCATCAAAAAAGAGGCGGCGAATGCGCTGATGGTGGAACATGGCAACAGTTCTAATCCCAACCGCTATGGCTTGATATTGCCCGAGGTGAAAGAGGGCGAGGATGTTACTTGGTGGGTGGATTTGGATTATGTGGATTCGGGCTATATTAAAGACGATGACGCGAAAGAATGGGACACGGAAGCGATGCTCAACGAGCTTAAAGCGGGCAACGAAGAGCAAAATAAAGTGCGAAAATCCAAAGGGATAGCGGAAACGGAAACGCGCGGCTGGATTGAAAAACCGCAGTATGACGCGGCGACGCATCGTTTGATTTGGTCTATTGATGTGTATGAAAAAGGCGGCAAGGATGAAAACCCTGCGGTGAACTACAATACGTTTCAACTCGGCAGAAAGGGCTACATCAGCCTTACGCTGGTTACGGATTTGAAAGAAATTGACAAGATGAAACCTGTGGCGCGCGAGCTGTTGAGTAATATTGAGTTCAACCAAGGCTTGCGCTATGCGGACTTTAACGCAACCACCGATAAGGTGGCGGAATATGGTTTGGCGGCGTTGATTGGCGGCGTGGCGGCGAAAAAGCTGGGCTTGCTGGCGGTGATTGGCGCGTTTTTTGTGAAGTTTGGCAAGATTATTGCGCTGGCAGCGGTGGGCTTGGGCGCGGGGTTGAAGGGGCGGTTTGGGCGGAAGAAGGATAAGTAAGCGAGAGTGTTTTCAGGCTGCCTTTGGCGATTGAGGCAGCCTGAAAACGTATCAACAGCCCAATACGCAATTAACGCATTGCTGGCTTCATCCTATTAGATTGAGCGGCAAGCCGTTGCGCCCTATTTTGATTTTCAGGCTGCCTTTGGTGATTGAGGCAGCCTGAAAGCGTTTTCCGTTTGCAATTACGGCATCACTTGCTCGGGATTGGGGCTATCGGACAACACAATCGGCAGCAGGGCTTGTTCCACTTTGTCTTTGAGCAAAAAGCGGTCGTTTTCGGGCAAATCGCGGGGCAGCAGCGGCGCGGCGATGGTTACTTTGACGTTGATTTGTTCTATGGAAACGATGCGCCACAGCGATTGGAACAGGTTGGCGTTGGCAAACGATACGGCGGTGGTGCGCTCGTTGGCATTGTAGTAGCGCATGGCGATGGGCTGCACGGGGGCGTTGCTGTCTAGGGCAGCCTGAAACAGGGCGGCTTTGAGTGGGAGCATACCGTTGCCCAGCGTGGTGCGGGCTTCGGGGAAGAAGCAGACGTTGCCGTTGGCTTCCAACACGCGGGAGATGGCGGCGTTGATAATGTTGATGTCTTTGCGGTTGCTGCGGTCTATATACACCGTGCCTGCGTTGGTTACCATTTTGCCGATAATGGGCCAGTTTTTGAGCTCTTGCATGGCGATGAAGCTGGCGGGATAGAGGGCGGTAATCACGAAGATGTCCAGCCATGAGACGTGGTTGGCGGCGATAAGCAGACCGTGTTGCGCTTGGTTGCCGTTGGGGGCTTCAACGTGGGTTTGGATGCCGAGTGTGTCCAGGCAGCTTTGCCCCATGTGGCGCAGGGTGGCGGCGCGTTGTTCGTCGGTGGCGTGGTCAAGCCGGCGCAGGTTGCGTCCTGTGTGGTAGAGCCAAATCAGGAGTTTGAAAATACGGGCGATGCGTTTGCGGATGGGGGCTTTTTGGGGCATGGCGGTTGGGGATGGTTGGGGTGGATGGGTTGAGGTTTCGCTGAAATCGCTGCGTTCGTTTTCAGGCTGCCTTGGGGGTAACGGTTGGGCAAATGAGCCGTTGTGGTTTTATTTTGGTTTTCAGGCTGCCTATTCAATAATCACGTCTGCGCCTGCGGCGATGGCGAGCCGGCGCAGGGTGGCGACGGGCATATGGCGGTGGGCGAGCGTGCTGATGTTTGCCAGCACGGGCAGGTGGCTTTGCTGCTTGGCTTGGGCGATGGCTTCTACGTCCAGGCGGACGGGCGCGCTGTGCAGGCTCAGCGTGCCGGCTTCGCCCAGCAGGATGTGCTGGTTGCCGCGCAGCGCGATTTGTTCGGCGGCAATCAGCCAGTCGCGCACGGTGTGGTGGATGTCTTTGCAAACGACAACGGGCACATTCAGGCTGCCCAGTTCGTGCAGGATATGGCGGTTGTTGATGAGTTCGCCGCCCAAATAGAGCAAATCGGCTTCGGCGTTGAGCGCGGCTTGGATGTGTGCGCTGTCGCGGATGCGAACGGCAACAGCTTTTTGCGCGCGGTGCCAATGGGCGCCGCAGTGTTGCAGTTGGCGGGCGATGTCGGCTTCGCCGGCGTTGTTGTCGGGGGCGTAGGGATTGGCGGGGAGATAGAAGGGATCCAGCAGCACGGCGAGGGCATGCACTTCGCTTATTTCAGCCGCGTGGGATTGGGGTTTGCTTGTTTCGGTTTCGTTGCCGCCTTCGGTTTCCGCTGCGCAGGAACTCGCTTTGCCCGTTTTAACTTCGTTGAAGCCTGCGGTTTTCAGGCTGCCGATGTAGGCGATGGTTTGCGGCGCGTTTGTGCCGCCGAACGGAATGCCGCGGATGATGATTTGGCTGTCATCCGCCCATGCTTCGCGGCTGATGATGCGCCAGTCTTGCATGATGCGGATGGCGCGTTCCACTTCGGGCAGGGCTTCGATTTGGGCGGCGTCAAACACGCGCTCGTCGCCGACCGCGCCGATGATGGTGTGTTCGGTGCCGCGCGACAGGTGTTCGGTCAAGCCTTGGGCGCGGATAAATTGGACGACGTTTTGCACGGCGGCTTCGCTGGCGTGCGGTTGCATCACGATAATCATGGGGGCTACTTTCGGAATTTTAGGCTGCCTTGGTTTGGCTCAATGCAGGGCGATATGTCGGGCTGTAAGCAACTAGGCGGCGGGAGCAAAAGAATGATGATTTTCAGGCTGCCCCCGCCCCATTAGGCAGCCTGAAAAACAAAAACAGGCAAGGAAACCATCCCCTTGCCTGCTGTGCTGCCCGTTTAGAACGGGATGTAGTTGCTCGGGTTTACAGGCGTGCCGTTTTCGCGCACTTCAAAATGCAGTTTGCCTGCGCTGCCCAGCCGCGCGAGCGATTGCCCGCGTTTCACGCGCTCTTGCTCTTTCACAATCAGGTTGTCGCCGTTGCTGTATGCGGTGAGCAAATTGGGGCTGTGTTGCACCACCACCAGCTTGCCGTAGCCGCGCGGGCCGTTGCCGCTGAAAATCACTTGTCCGTCGGCAGCGGCGACAACGGTTTGGTTTGCCGAGCCTTGCAGCTCTACGCCGCGCGTGCTGCTGCTAAACGCTTTGCCGATGCTCGCGCCCGCCAGCGGGTTTTGCCATGTCAGCCCTGCGTGGCTGGCGGTTTTGCCGGATGCGGCAATGGTTGGTGTTGGTGGGGGGGTTACGCTGGTTGTGGTGGTTGTAGTAACAACGGGCGTGGGTTGAACTGCGGGCGTGCTGGCAACGGCTGTACCTGTTACGCGCAAGGTTTGTCCCACGCGGAGGTTTTCGTCTTGCAGATGGTTTACCGCGCGAAGCTGGCTTACGGTCATGCCGTGGCGTTGGGCGATGCTGTATAGCGTGTCGCCCGAAACTACTCGGTAGCTGCCTGTGGCTGAACTGGTGTTCCCGTATGATGCGCCGCTCGCGCTAGTGGGCTTTACCCGCAGGCTGGTCCCCAATTTTACGGTGTCGTCGGGCATGTTGTTCCATGCGCGGATGTTGTCTTGGCTCACGCCATAGCGTTTGGCGATGTTGTATAAGGTGTCGCCGGGGGCAACTTGGTGGAAGGTGGCGTTCACATCCACGCTGGGGTAAGCGCCTGCCGGGTGGTTGTATGCGCTGCCGCTGGCAACGGGCGTGCTGGGGGTGCTTGGGGTGCTTGGGGTGTAAACGGTGGACGGGGTGGGCGTGTAGGGCGTTGCGCCGTAGGGGTTGCCCGCGCCGGCGGTTGTGCCTGCGGCGGTGCCGTCGTAGGGGGTGGCGGTGCTTGGGGTGTAGGGCGATGCGGTGCTGCTGCCGCCTACGCCATTGCCCGCCACAACGGGCGCGGAATTTTTGGCAGCGGAACACGCAGTCAATAAGGCTGCGGCTGTTGCCAAAGTTAAAATGGAGCGAAGTTTCATAGAGCTACCCTTTTCTAGATAAAAACACGCGCAGCAAATGGCTGCAAACGGGCGTAATCATACCGTTTTGCTGGGGCATTGGGCAAGTTTTCGCTTTGCCGGGTGGGCTGCCTGTGCGCGGGCATGGGGCGCGTTGGGAAGGCGCAAGCGAAATCCTGTTTTCAGGCTGCCGCAATGTTTGGGCGGGCGGGTTTGCCTATGCTTGCCCATGCCGGGAACTGCAATGCCGCCCATGCAAAGGCAGCCTGAAAATTATCCTGCATACCGTGAATCAAATTTGCGCGATTACAATGCTTTGCCGCCTTGTGCCCGTTCCAATTGAATTCACTATAAACGGCGCGATTTCGGTAAAATATGCGCTTTTGCTTTGGGCTAGAACGATGTCGATGGATGATAAATTGTTGCCGCACCGCAATGCGATTGATGCGATTGACCGGCAAATTTTAACTTTGCTCAACGAGCGGGCAACGCATGCGCGGGCGATTGGCGCGCTGAAAGGCACGGGGGCGGTGTATCGTCCCGAGCGCGAGGCGCAGGTGTTGCAGCGGATTAAGGATTTGAACGAGGGGCCTTTGCCGGATGAGGGGGTGGCGCGCTTGTTCCGCGAAGTGATGAGCGAATGCTTGGCGGTGGAGCGTCCGCTGACGATTGCTTATTTGGGCCCGATGGGCACGTTTACGCAAATGGCGGCGATTAAGCATTTTGGTCATGCAGCGGTTACCGTGCCTTGCACCACGGTGGATGACAGCGTGCGCTTGGTGGAGGCGCGGCAGGCGGATTATGCGGTTGCGCCGGTGGAAAATTCGACGGAAGGCTCGGTGGGGCGCACTTTGGATTTGCTGGTGAACACGCCGTTGCGCGCTTGCGGTGAAGTGGTGCTGCGGATTCATCATCATTTGTTGAGCGTTTCAGGCAGCCTGAAAAACGTGAAGAAGGTGTATGCGCACGCGCAGGCGTTGGCGCAATGCCAATTTTGGTTAAACGCGCATTTGGGCGGCGATGTGCAGCGCGTGGCGGTGTCCAGCAATGGCGAGGCGGCGCGCTTGGCGCAGTTGGATGAGAATGTGGCGGCGATTGCCAGCCAAACGGCGGCGGAAATTTATGGCTTGACGAAAATCGCGGAAAACATTGAAGACGAGCCGAACAACACCACGCGCTTTTTGGTGCTGGGGCATCAGGATACGACGGCGAGCGGCAAGGATAAGACCACGCTGATTGTGAGCGCGCCCAATCAGGTGGGGATGCTGCATCGCGTGATTGAGCCTTTGACGCGGGCGGGGATTTCGCTAACCAAGTTTGAAAGCCGCCCCAGCCGCACGGGGCTTTGGGAATATCTGTTTTTCATTGATATTGAGGGGCACGAATCGGATGGGCGCGTGCAGGCGGCGTTGGCGCAACTGCGCGAGACGGCGGCGTTTGTGAAGGTGGTGGGGAGTTATCCGATGGCGGTGTTGTAGTTTGAATGTGAACAGGCAGCCTGAAAAAGTGTAAACAACGCGACGATTTCCAACATCAAGCGACAACGCCTGCCATGTGCGAATGTCGCACAAGGGCTTGGCAACGTTGAATCATCGCTATTTTAATCAACGGTAAAAGCCATTTGCCCCCAATATTGCCCACTCTATCCCAACTTATAAGGACATTATCATGAGCCAATTCCGCCAAGACTTCCTGCAATTTGCCCTGCGCCAAAACGTGCTCAAATTCGGTGAATTCACCACCAAGGCAGGCCGCCAATCGCCCTATTTCTTCAACGCAGGCTTGTTTAACGACGGCGCGTCCACGCTCGCGCTCGCCAAGTTTTACGCCCAAGCGATTGTGGAAAGCCAAGTTCGGTTTGATATGCTGTTCGGCCCTGCCTACAAGGGCATCATCCTCGCTGCCGCCACCGCCATGATGCTGGCGGAACGCGGCATCAACGTGCCCTTTGCCTACAACCGCAAAGAAGCCAAAGACCACGGCGAAGGCGGCACGCTGGTGGGCGCGCCGCTCCAAGGGCGTGTGTTGATTATCGACGATGTGATTTCCGCAGGCACTTCCGTGCGCGAAAGCGTGAACCTTATCCGACAAGCGGGCGCAACCCCCGCGGGCGTGGCGATTGCGTTAGACCGCATGGAAAAAGGCACGGGCGAGCAGTCTGCGGTGCAAGAAGTGCAAACGCAATACGGTTTGCCCGTGGTGGCGATTGCCAATTTGCTGGATTTGTTTGCGCTGTTGGAACAAGGCGGCAGCGCGGAGTTGGCACAGTTTGTTGAGCCGATGCGGGCGTATCGCGCGCAATATGGCGTGGTGTAGGCAAGCGGTTTTCAGGCTGCCTACTCGTCTTCTGCGGCTTCGTATTCCCGATAGCCCAGTTTGCTGCCTGCGCGGTAAGGCAGATACAAAAACAGCACAATAAACGCAGCCGCCATCGCCATAGTAAACAATATATTCAGCAACGGCGCGCTGCTCATGGCTATCAAGGGCAGCAGTATAAGCAACGCTAAGAACACTTTGCCAATCCAGCCTGCGGTTAAGCCTTTTTTGCCACGGCTATGCCCGTAAACAAAAGCGATGCTGGCTGCGCCTAACACGTTGAGCGCGAACACCAACAACTCCCCTTGTTGGTTCAACGATTGGAGCGACGGGAGAATGGTGATGGCAAAGACAAACCACAATACGCCGATGATTTTAGCGGGTAGTACAAGATGTCTCATGAGTTGTTTCTTTTATGATTTCAGGCTGCCTATTATGTGAGCAATAAAGGCAGCCTGAAAATATATTCAGCAATCAACAGCCCAACCTACTTCGCCTGCTGTTGCTGCTCTTTTTTCGCAGCCTCTTTCGCCGCTTGCCATTCTTGTTCTTGCTTGGCGATTTTGGGGTTCACTTGATACTGCGCCGCCTCGCGCAAAATCTCGGGCTTGATGATGCCGTTGAGCTGCCGGTTAGACAGGAAAATCTCAGGGCGGCCAATCGCATACGCGCCGATTTCATAGCTTTGGAACAAGAACACTAAGCCGCCTTTGGCAAAACGCCAGTTGTCCGTGCCTTTGAAATCTTGGTTGTATTCGGCCACATATTCGCGCGCTTCTTTTTCGCTGTATTCGGCGTCGGTTTGCAAATAGTTCACATAGCCCGCTTTTTGCAACGCCACCAGCTTCGCCATCTGCTTGGGCAGCAAAATGTCTTTTAACGCAACGGGTTTGATTTTGGCTTCGCCGCGTTTCAATACGGTGAAACCGTGGTTGCCGTTGCCGTGTGCGCCGCAGGTGTATTCCCATTCTTCCATGCCGAACACCGCGTATTGCGGCGTTTGCCCTTCCAGTTCCAGCGTGCGGATGTAATCCAAGAAGCAGGGGTATTCGCCTTGGCGCAATGTTCTGTTTTCTTTATTGGTTTCCGCAACATCTTTGCTTCTCGTTAAAAATTTTTTCAAACCGTTGGCGGACAAGTCTTTGGCGCCGACGGATTTTCTGATTGCTGCCAACGCCCATGCGTCCAGCGTTTTGTCGCCCGTTTGCGGATAGGCAACGGTGAGCTCGTGGCAGCGCGGTTCTTTTTCGCCGCTCACTTTGGTGCAGTTGGTTTTGGCATGCGCGGTTTGGGTTTTGTAGGACAACGGTGCGGCCTGAACGCCGATGGCGGCGAACAAGGTTACGGCTAATAAGGATTTGGTAAACATGGATTTTCCTTTAAAAATAACGATATATGAATTTCAGGCTGCCTTGCGTGCTTAACGGGCAAATGCAAGGCAGCCTGAAAACGGTTTAGCCTTTAAACACGGGCAAAATCTCGGCGCGGCTGAGCAGCTGGGCGACGATATTTGCCAAGCCGAACAGCAGCACCCAAATCACCAGCCAAGTGCCGCCGAATACTTGGAAGCCTTTGCCCGCGCCAAATTTTTTGCGTACCGCGCGCAGCAGCAGGGCGGGCACGATGGCAACCCATATCGTCGCCGCCAAGCCCACATAGCCGATAACGCCCACAAAGCCCAAGGGATACAGCAGGCAGGCAACCAGCGGCGGCAGGAAGGTGATGGCGGCGGTTTTGGTGCGCCCGATGCGGCTGTTGTCGAAGCCGAACAGATCGCTCAAATAGTCAAACAAGCCGAGCGTTACGCCCAAAAACGAGGTGGCGATTGCCATGTAGGAGAAAAACGCCAAGATTTTTGCCATGCTGCCCGTGGTAACAAATTTAGACAATTCGCCAATCAACACGGCAACGTCGCCATCGGCTTTAATCACAGGCGCGAAGGCGTTGCGCGGCAGGTTGCCTTGGATGGCGAGCTGCCACAGCGCGTAAATCACCAGCGCGATGAGCGTGCCTATCCACAAGGCGCGGGCGACTTTGGGCGCATCGCCGTTGAAGTATTTATACAGGCTGGACACGTTGCCGTGAAAGCCGAACGAGGCAAGGCACACGGGCAGCGCGGTGCCGAGGTAAATCCAATAGCTGGTGTTTTCGGGGGCGGCGCTGTTGAGCAGGATGGGCAGTTGCGCGGTGTTCAGCAGCCCGCCGGTTGCCCAGATAAAGGTGATGACCATGCCGCCGATGAGAATGCTGGACAGTCTGTCCACCAAGCGCGCGGAGTACCACACGCAGCCCGCAAAGATGATGAAGAAGGCGAGTTGCCCAATCCAGAGCGTGCTGTCGGGGTTGAAGCCGAGCGCAACGGTGGTGAGCCGCCCGCCCACGAAAATATAGGCGTAGGTAAGCAGATACAGCACGAAGGCAACGCCCAGCCCGTTGACGATGTTCCAGCCTTTGCCGAGCGAATCGCGCACGATGGTGTCAAAACTTGCGCCCACGGGGTAATGGGTGTTGGCTTCCAATATCATCAGCCCCGAGGCGAGCATGGAAAACCATGTGTACAGCAGCACGGCGAGCGAGCCGATGAACCATACGCCTGATGTGGCGGTGGGGTTGGCGAGCATGCCGGCGCCGATAATCGTGCCTGCGATAATCATCGCGCCGCCGAGTAGGGTGGGGGTTTTGGTGGTCATAGGGGATTCCTTATGGATTTCAGGCAGCCTGAAAAGGGGTTTTGCAAAGGGTGTATTTTACGATATTGCACACGATTTTAACCTAACTTTGCAGAATATTTTTCGCGCGGGGCATTGTTGCGTTTTCAGGCTGCCTATGCGTTGCCATCAAGGCAGCCTGAAAACGCAAAAGCAAAACGCCGTGTTGGCATGCGACACGGCGTTGGGGTTATTGCTTGGCGGTTAGTAAAAAGCGAAGTGGGCGGCAATGGCGGCGAGCCACAGCCAGCCGATGCGGTTGTTGTCCAAAAAGGCGGCGTGGCAGGCTTGGCGGTTGCGGCTTTCCACGCGCAGGTATTGCTGCCATTGCCAGTAAACCACCAGTATCAGCGCCGCCCAATACACCCACGCCGCGCCCAGCTGGCTGCCCACTTGTATCATCAGGATGTCGGCGATGCCGTGGCAGAGCATGGCGGCTTCGGCATCGTAGCTGCCGAAGGTGATGGCGGAGGTTTTGATGCCGATTTTGAGGTCGTCTTCTTTGTCTGCCATGGCGTAGAGTGTGTCGTAGGCGAGCGTCCAGAATACGTTGGCGAAAAACAGCCACCATGCGATAGCGGGCACGCTGCCTGTGATGGCGACAAACGCCATGGGGATGCCGAACGAGAACGCCAGCCCGAGATAAAGCTGGGGGATGGGGAAGACGCGCTTGGCGAAGGGATAGGTGAACGCGAGGCACAGCGCGGGGATTGCCATCAGCCATGTGGTGTAGCTGAACGGTATCAGGCACAGGGCGGCGAGTGCGCACAGGATGAGAATGAGCCGTTTGGCTTCGCGCGGCGTTACGGCGTTGCGGGCGAAGGGGCGATTTTGCGTGCGGGCGACGTGACGGTCGATGTCTTGGTCTGCCCAGTCGTTGGCAACGCAGCCTGCACTGCGCATCAGGAATGTGCCCAGCGCGAACAGGACAACGGTGGAGAGCTTGGGGCGGCCTGCAGAGGCAATCCAGATTGCCCACAGGGTGGGCCATAACAGCAAGAGCGTGCCGATGGGTTTGTCGGCGCGCATCAGTTGGAGGTAGGTGGGAAATTGGGTGCGCCAGTTGGGGGCGGGTGATGGACGGGGGCGGATGGTGATTGGGCTGGTGGGCATGGTTGTTTTGAGTAAATGTTCTTTTGGGGGATTATAGTGGGTCTTGTTAGGATTTTGTTGGGTTTTGTTAAGGGGTAAGCAATTTTTGTTCCATTGCTGGGGTGGTGGTGTAAAGATGGGTTTCAGGCTGCCTTTGATGCTGGGGTTATCAGAGGCAGCCTGAAAATGGGTTGGTGCTTTGTGGCAAGCATCCGATTAGTTTAACCATGCGCTTCATGCCGACGGGGCACTTACTTTTCTTTGCTTCGTCAAAGAAAAGTAAGCAAAAGAAAGGCGACCCAGACGTGCAGGTTTGGCTGCGCCAAACTTCCCTCACTACGCATCCTTTTTTCGGCGCGTGCGAACTAGCCGCGCTACGCGCGTCGTCGAACAAGCGCACGCTTTTTCCCGAAAAAAGGATGCTCCGTTCGGCTGGACGTAGGGGAGGGGATAGCAGCATTAAACAGTCGTGAAGCGTTAGGCAGCCTGAAACGCCAATTTATTTAACAAAACTCTGTTTGATACAACACCAAGCTGGGTTTTTGTTGAATGGCGCAAGCAAGTGTTGGCAAGCTGCCACCGCGCCATTATTGGGCGGATTGGTTTGACAGGGTTTTCAGGCTGCCTTTAACACGTCAAAACACCAAAGGCAGCCTGAAACGCTATTGTTGTTTACCCCCCCTCGCCCACCGTCTCCGCCAGAAACCGCAACACGCAGGCGAGTTCTTCGGCGGTTTCTTGTTGCGTGCCGTTGCCTGTGTGTCCGCCGCTGGCGGGGGCGTAAAGATGGCTGGGGGCGTGGTGGGCGCGCAGTTGGGCGTGGAATTTGAGCGCGTGGGCGGGGTGCACGCGATCGTCGGCAAGGCTGGTGGTAATCAGGGCGGGGGGATATTTCAGGCTGCCTGAAACGTTGTGATAGGGCGAGAAGGCGGCAAGGTAGTCGCGCATTGGCGGGTCGGCGGGGTCGCCGTATTCTTCTATCCAGCTGGCACCTGCGTAGAGCTGGGGGTAGCGCAGCATATCGGTGAGCGGCACTTCGCACACCATTGCGCCGATGTTTTCAGGCTGCCTTGTGTACGCGCTGGCAACGATTAGCCCGCCGTTGCTGCCGCCTTGGATGGCGATGCGTTCAGCGCGGCTGTAACCTTGTTGGCAAAGATGCTGAACGACGGCGAGCAGGTCGTCCACCGATTTGTGTTTGTGTTGGCGTTGGGCGGCTTCATGCCAGCCTGTGAACTCGCCGCCGCCGCGTATGTTGGCGAGCACAAAGGCGTTGCCTTGTTCCAGCCAATGTTTGCCTATTACCCCCATGTAATGTGGTAGCTCGGGCACGTTGAAGCCGCCGTAAACGTAAACCAGCGTGGGCGTTTCAGGCTGCCTTGGCTGCTTGCCCACCCAGTAATAAGGAATGGGCGTGCCGTCTGCCGATGGGGCGTGGTGCTGTTCCACGATGATGCCTTCGGCGTTGAATTGGGCGACTTGGCGGCGCATCACGCTTAATTCCATCACGCTTAAATCCAGCGCGTAGAGCGTGAGCGGGGTGGTGAAATCGCTGGCGGCAAGGTAGAGCACATCGCCGCCCCACGGCTGGTCGGTCAGGTCTATCGCGCCGTTGGGCAGGCTGGGCAGGGCGGCTTCGTGCCATGCGCCGTTTTGCCATTGCCATGCTTTCAGGCTGCCTGAAACGTTGTCCAGCAGATTGGCGATGATGAAGCGGCGCGTGGTTTCCACGCTGGCGATGGCTTGCTGCGCGTTGGGCGTAATCAGGCAAAAGGCTTCGCCGAGCATGCCTTTGTTGAGCTTAACGGCAATCAGGCTGCCTGCGGCGTAGCTTTGGTTGGCGCGATGCCATGCGGTTTTGAGTTGAACGATAAGCTGCCCTGCAATATAGCCCGCAATATCGGCATCGCTGGGCAGGGCAAGGGCTTGGATGTCGCCCGTTTTGCCCACTTGATAATAGGTTTTTTGGAAGAAGCTGCTGGCGGATTCAATCAAATCAATCGGCGCACCTTGCGGGTCTAGATAACGCCATGCGTTCACCATCACGCCGTTTTCAGGCTGCCTGAAAATGGCTTGGGCTTCGTCAAAACTTTGCCCGCGCTGCATCAGCCAAACTTCGCGCGGGTAGCCCGATGGCGTGAGCTGGCGTTCATCCCAAGCAGGGCAAACCCAAACGCTGTTTTCATCGCGCCATGCGATGTGGTTTTTGCCCAGCGGAAAGTGAAAACCGTTTTCCACAATTTGGCGCGTGGCAAGGTTGAATTCAATGGTGTATGCCGCATCTGAACCCGCTTGCGAGAGCGTGAGCAACACTTTTTCAGGCTGCTCAACATAATGCGACACGCCGTCTAAATACACATCGTCGCCCAAAATGTCGTCAAAATCGGCAACGGAAAACAAATTCTGCCATTCGGGCAAGCCCGCGCGATAGCTGGCAGCGCTGCACACGCGATACACGCCCTTGGGAAACTCGGGCGATTGGTGGAAGTGGTACATCCGTGCGCGGTGTTCTTGGCAAAAGGGGATTTGGCGTTCGTCTTGAAGCTGGGCAAGGATGTCGTCGCGCAGGGCGGCATATTCAGGAGATTGGCAAAATTGCACCAACGTTTCGGCGTGCGCTTGCGCGATAAATTGTTGCGTGGCAGGGTCTTGCAGATTTTCTAGCGATTGATGCGGATCTTGCATTTTGGGCTTTCGGATGGATGAAAACGAGCGATTTTAGCACGCAGCCAAAGGCAGCCTGAAAACGACAAACGGCTTTTCAGGCTGCCTTGGGATGGCGCATAAAGGCTTGTCGCATTTTGGACATTTTGGAAAATGTAGTTATGATTACAGCCTTGCAACCTAAATCAATGAGGAAAACATGAAAACCTTAAATGAAAAACAAGTCAAAATATTGTCTATCGTAGCCACCATCGCCGCTGTGTGCATGTATTTTGCCTGCATCGCGCAAATCCAAGCCAATTTGGCAGGGCAAAAAGGCATTCGATTCAACCACTTGCCGCCGCATCAACTGCACATTGTGGGTGATTTATGGTTTGATGAAACCGCAGCGCGATTACCCCGTTGCCATCGCTAACGCGCCAGGGTGGTGCTGGGTTTGATTACCGCCATCGCTGCGCTGTAATTTGAATACAAAAAAGGCAGCCTGAAAACGTGTTATCTGTTTTCAGGCTGCCTTTGGTTTATGCCAACGCCTTGCCTAACTCTGCCGAGCGCGCCGCCGCCGCGTTCACGCCATCGCAAAAATGTTCCGCCAAATGATGCTGGCGAAACGTTTCTAGCGCGGCAAAGGTGGTGCCGCCCTTGCTGGTAACCGTGTCTTGCAAGGCGGCAAAATCCGCGCCCGATTGCGCCGCCAGCTCCACCGCGCCGCGAAACGTTTGCAAACTCAACGCCCGCGCCGCGTCCGCGCCAAAGCCCAAATCCTGCGCCGCCTGCTGCAAGGCATTCATCAAATAAAACACATACGCCGAGCCGCTGCCCGAAACCGCCGTAACCGCGTGCATCTGTGCTTCATCGTTCAGCCAAAAAGTCAAACGACACGAAGCGGCGATAATCGCTTCGGCGCGCGCCCGATCCGCTGCGTTCACATCATCTGCGGCAAACAGCCCTGCCACGCCTTCGCCCACCTGCGCGGGCGTATTCGGCATCACGCGCACCAGCCGCCGCGTGCCGCCCAAATAGCGCGACAACGTTGCCACGCTCAACCCCGCCGCCAGCGAAATCACCAGCGCGCCATTGGGCTGCACATCCGCGCAAGCCGCCTGCATATCCTGCGGCTTCACCGCCAAAATCAACACATCATCCGCGCCGATTTCAGGCTGCCTCTCCGACACCGCCACGCCATAGCGCGCCGCCAACGCCTCGCGCTTTGCCGCGCCGCGATTGGTAACGTGCACCTCGCCTGCCCGCCCCGCGCGATGCAAGCCCGCCACAATCGCCGCCGCCATGTTGCCGCCGCCGAGAAAATAAATCGTCATGCTGTTGCCTTTCATTATCTATCAAAATGTTATCCATCCCCACTCGCCATCATCAGGCAGCCTGAAAACGGCATTGCAACCATAAGCCCCTTTTCAGGCTGCCTCAACGCGCTTGCCCTGCCGCCATAAAATACGCATTGTAAACAAACCCAGCCCGTTAAAAAACGTTAAAATACGCCCCATCAACACACAAGCCCACCGCCATGCAACCCCTAGACTACTGCCGCGAAAAAGCCCAAACCAGCCATTCCAACTTCCTCGCCAGCTTCCGCTTCCTCCCCCCCGCGCAACGCGATGCCATGACCATCCTCTACGCCTATTGCCGCGAGCTGGACGACATCGTGGACGACAGCCGCGACCCCAGCATCGCCCGCGCCACGCTCGCATGGTGGCGACAAGATTTGTCCAAAGTCTTCCAAGCCAACACCGCGCCCGAGCATCCCGTCAACCAAGCTCTGCGCAGCATTCAACCCGTTTTCAGGCTGCCTGAAAGCGAGCTAATGGACATCATCAACGGCATGGAAATGGACTTGCACCACGACCGCTACGCCACCTTCGACGACCTGCAATACTACTGCTACCGCGTGGCAGGCGTAGTTGGGCGGCTCATCGCCCGCATCCTCGGCTACACGCAAGACACCACACTGCGCTACGCCGAAACACTCGGGCTTGCCCTGCAACTGACCAACATCATCCGCGATGTCGGCGAAGACGCACGCATGGGGCGCATCTACCTGCCGCAAGACGAACTCGCCCAGTTTGGCGTAAGCGAAACCAGCATCCTCGCCGCCACGCCCACGCCCGAATTTGCCACCCTGATGCAATTTCAATTCAACCGCGCCCGCGACACCTACCGCCAAGCCATCGCCCTCTTGCCCCCCGCCGACAAAAAAACGCAAAAAGCAGGGCTCATCATGGCAAGCATCTACCACGCGCTGCTGCTGGAAATAGAACGCGACGGGCTCGCCAACGTGTTGCGCTACAAAATCCGCATCCCCAACCCGCGCAAAATGCGCATCGCCCTGAAAACATGGCTGTTCGGGTTTAAGCCATAAAGCCATTTCAGGCTGCCTTATCACGCACACCAAAGCAGCCTGAAACGCCTCATCCAGCCATTGCCCCGCCCCCAATTTTGCCAGCGCACGGCTTGCAAGCAAGCCGTAGGGAGCGCGGGGTAAGCATTTCAGGCTGCCTCCCTCTCGCGCCCGCGCTTAATCAGCGCATTTATTTACGCCACACCAAACAACGTTTCAGGCTGCTTTTGGGGGAGGCAGCCTGAAAATAACTCGGCGAAAGGTGGGCATAGCTGGCTTATTCAACATTTTGGCGACGAGCCATCGACGCTCCATTTGAGGCAGCCTGAAACCTTTGCCACACGATAAACGCACCCACCCGCCGTCATTCCCGCGCAGGCGGGAATCTTGTTTGATATACAGAAACGATTGTAAAAACAAACTGTTGTTGTAGGTCGGGCATTTATGCCCGACACTTAGAATACACTACACCTAAAAACGTCGGGCATTTATGCCCGACCTACCTGCAAAGGTTTCTATCTAGCAATGCTTAACAAACGGTGTGTGGCAAAGCCATACACTCTATGCCGATTGAAATAAATGTTAATTAAATAACGGCTCGCTTGCGGCAGCCTGATTGGATGATGATGAAGAAACCTAAAATTGCGGTGATTGGCGCAGGCTGGGCGGGGTTGTCTGCCGCTGCGCATTTGGTTGAACACGCGGACGTGGCGTTGTATGAAGCGGGGCGTGTGGCGGGCGGGCGCGCGCGCGGCGTGTCCGGCGATGCGTTTTCGTTTTTGGACAACGGGCAGCATTTGCTGATTGGGGCGTATCAGGGCGTTTTCAGGCTGCTGGATAAGGCGGGGGCGGATTGGCGCGGGCATTTTTTCCGTCAGCCGTTGCGCTGGTATTTGCACGATGGTTTGCGCTTTGAGGCGGCTTGGTCGCTGCCTGCGCCGTTGAATTTGCTCACGGGGCTGTTGCGCGGGGAAAATGCGTCGCTGGGGGAAAAAACGGCGCTGGTGCGGCAGTTGAAACGTTTGCAGTCGCATCATAAGCGGCATCTGCCTGACCAAAGCGTGCAGTCGTGGCTGGATGCGCAGGGGGTGTCGCGCAAATGGCTAGCGGAATTTTGGCAGCCGATGGTGTGGGGGGCGCTGAATACGCCGTTGGAGGAGGCGAGTTTGAATGTGTTGTGCGCTGTGCTGGCGGACGGGGTGTGGGCGCAGTGCGAGTTGAGCGATTATTTTGTGCCGAAGGTGGATTTGACGCGGGCGTTTGCCGCGCCGGTTGTGGCGTATTTGCAGCGGCAGGGGGCGGCTTGGCTGCCCAATCAGCGGGTGAAGCGGGTGTTGCTGGATAATCGGCGCGGGGTGCGCGTGGATGGGGAGCGGTTTGACGGGGCGGTGGTTGCGACCGCGCCGTATCATGTGGCGGGCGTGTTGCCGCCGTCGCTGGGCGAGGAGGTGCGCTTGGCGATTAGGGATTTGACGTATTACCCGATTACGACGGTGTATTTGAAATATGGGCGCGCTTTCAGGCTGCCTGCGCTGATGACGGGCTTTGCGGAGGGGACGGCGCAATGGTTGGTTGACCGCCGCCGTTTGACGGGGGCGAATGAGATTGCGGCGGTGGTGAGCTTGTCGCACCGCATCCGCGCCACGCCGTTGCAATGGGCGCAGCGGGTGCATGGTGATGTGTTGCGGGTGTGCCCTGATGTGGGCGAGCCTGTGGCTTGGCAGACGATTACGGAAAAGCGGGCGACGATTGCTTCGCGGGTGGGGCGTGTTGTGCCTGCGCAAGATGGGTTGAATCGGTATGCGATTTGGTTGGCGGGGGATTGGTTGCATCCGCGCTATCCTGCGACTTTGGAAGCGGCGGTGCAATCGGGCGAGATGGCGGCGCAGGCAGTGTTGCAGCGGTTTGCGGCTGGGGGTGAGGCAGCCTGAAAATGTGGCGGCTGCGCAAAAGGACGGTCGGGTTAAACGCCATCTTGGTTCGGGTTGCGCCGGCAGCGCGGTGAACCGAGACGGTGTTGTTTCGTTTGGTATTAGGGCAGCCTGAGAACGGGATTTGGCTTTGTTGGAACTCGTTTCGCTTGTTTTCAGGCTGCCTTTAATCGTTCCGATTATTGAACCGCTTGTTCCCACCACACATTGTCGTGATAAGTATCGCCGCGCAAATGGTAACGCCGCCGGCAACGGGTGCATTCAAAATACAGCGATAAGCTGTCATACCAGCCGAAGCGGTCGCGCCCGCTGCCTAAGGCGCGGCATTCTGCCAGCGATTCGCTCCATGCGGGGTCGATTTCTTTGCCCACATCGCGCAAAATGCCCAGCGACACGGCGGTTTCAACATGGCACAGCGTGCGCTGCAAATGCGCCGCGCCTTCCATTTTCACGCGTGTTTTAAACTCGGCGCATTGCGGGCAGTCTATGCCTTTGCGGGAAAAAACGGGCATGGTGGGGCTCTTGGAATAATAGGCAGCCTGAAAACGGCTTGGAAATGCTTTTAGCTTTGCTGAAACGCGTTTCATTCGTTTTCAGGCTGCCTGTGGTTTATTGCCCGGCTTCTTTTACCTTGTCGGCAACGGCTTTCAGATACGGGAAGACATCAGGGCGCGGGGGTTCGCCGCTGTGGGCGTATGGCGGCGTTTCGTCTGCCTCGATGGCAACGGCGGCGCCGCCCATCAGCGAGGCATCCACGGCGTTGTGGCGGTTTTGCCCGTCCCAAATGCCGATGTGCCAATTGGCGGTACGCAGTTTTTCGGCATCGTTTTGCGCGGAGAGGTAATAGCGGTTGTAATTCAACACGGTGTAGCCCGCTTGAATCAAATCCAGCACGCTGGCGGGGCGGGCGTTTTCATCGCTCTGGGCGGGGGTTTCGCGGTTGCCGTCTCTGCCGTGGTAGGTGATTTCCACGCTGTTGTCCAGCAGGGCGAGGCTGGCGGGGAGAATGGCATCGTTCCACACGCGCACGGTGCGGTTTTTGCCTTTAAGGTGTAGCACGATGCGGTTGAGATAGGCGATGTAGTGCGCGTTGCGGCTGACGCTGCCTGAAAACGCGTCGCCGCCGATGTGGATATGCATGCCGCTGTCGGCAAACATATCGGCTGCTTCGCCATAGAGCGTTTGCATGAATTGCTGTCCTGCTTCGGTTTCGTAGTGCAAGGTGTCGTTGCTGTCGAAGACTGCGCCTGCTTGGGCCGGGTCTTTGCGCGCGAGCAGGTTTCGGATGGCATTCATCTGCGCGGGGGCGTTGATTTCGGGCACGAGTTCCACGCCTTTTTGCTTGGCGTATTGCGCCAGCTCTTGGATTTGCGCCGCGCTGTAAAACGGTTTGCCTGTGGCGAGGTTGGTGTAGCTGCCGTTGGCGTTTTGTTTGGCTTGGCGGGCAAGCTGGCCGAGCGTAACGCTTTCCAGCGCGTAGTTTTGTTCGTCGGACAAGCGCAGGTGGAGGAATGTGCCGCCTGCGCGCGCCACGTCGTCCACATAGCTTTTGAGCATGCCAAGCGGATAGAAGCGGTGCGCGGTATCCAGCATCAAGCCGCTTTGTTTGCGGTGCTGGGCGACGGGCATGAAGGCGGCGGCATTTGGGTTTTGCCGCAATGCGCCGCGCTCGTTTTCCGGCTGCCTTTTCTGCGGTTCGGATGCGGGCGCGGGCAGGGCGGCTTGGGGTTTTGCTGCGGACGCGGCGGGCGTGTGATGGTTTGCGGCAACGCGGGTGTTTTCGCCGGCTTGGTTTTCTTTTTCCGAATTGAAGGCGTTTTCCAGCGCGGCGGCTGCACCCGCCAGCGCGCCCACGCCCGATGCGGCGCGCATGCCTGCGCGAAGGGCTTGTTTCAGGCTGCCTTTGGTGTTGGGCGGGCTGGTTGGGATGTATTTGCCGCCGCGGCAGTTATCCAATTCGTTGCCTTCGGGCAGCAGCGCGTTGCCGCTTTCGATCAGGCGCACGCCTGCGGTGGCGAGCCAGCCTGCGCGGGGGCGTTTGCTTAAATCGGCGGCGTTGATGCGGTTGTTTTCAATTTTGGCGGCGGGCTGCTGGCGGTTTGTCGCCATGCCTTGCACTTCGGCGATGGGTTTGCCCTCGCAGCGGCCGATGTCGCCCAGCAGGTTAAACGTGTTGTCGAGCACGTTGTAGCTTTGCGCGTTGCCCGATAGCAGGAACGCATCGCGCACGGCTTCGGTTTCTTTGATGGTGAAGGTGTTGCCCGCGATGAGCACGCTGCCGCGCAACGCGCCGTCGGCTTTGGCTTCGCTGACGGAGATGGGGGCTTCGCCCTGCATTTTGTCGACGGCGATTTGGTTGTGGGTGATTCGGATGGTGCCCGAGCCTTTGCCGATATGGGTTTGCGCCAATTCGTAAGCCTTTTTGGCGGGGTTGAACCGGTATTCGTTCCACATGGTGTCGTTGCGGGCGGCGATGATGGATTTGCCGGCGAATGCGCCTTCTATGGTGTTGCCGTCGATTGTCAGCGTGTAGTTGATTTCGGGTTCGTGGTTGCGGAACAAAATGGCTTCGTCTTGGATGGATTCGCGCTCGGAATTTTCGTAGGCGGTGAAGTTTTTGATGGTGTTGCCGCTGATTTCGTAAACGCCGTCGCGCTTGCTGTGCAGATTGCGCAGTTTTTCGTTGGTTTGGATGGCGATGGCTTGGTAGAGCTGGTAGTTGGCATACCATTTTACGTTGGGGCGGGGGTTGCCGTTGTTGCCGTCGTCTTGGCGGATGCGGTTGGCAGGGTTTTGGATGATGGTGTTGTGGCGGATGGCGACGCGATCCATGGTGAATTGGCGGTTATATACCTCGATGCTCGTTTGGTAGTCGCCTTCCAGCGTGTTGTGTTCAATCACGATGTCGTTGCCATCGTGTGCATCCAGCCCTTTGCGGTAGTTGTTTTTGGTGCGGTTGCGGGCGTAGCGCACGCCGAAGTTGTAGCTGCCGGCCACGGTGGCGGCACCGTAGCCTGTGCCGCCGTCGCGGCTGTCGCCGTTGGCTTCCAAATCGTTGTTTTCGGCGGTGAAGTTGCGTTGGAAGCCTATCAGCACGCCTGCCACGCGGTTGTGGTGCAGATAGCTTTGGAGCACGCTGTTGTTGTTACCGATGGGGAGGGCGGGGTCGTTTTCGCTGATTTCGTTGTTAATCAGGCTGGCTTTGTAGGATGAGCCTTTGGCGCTGTCGGGATTTTTTTGCAGCGTGCGCAGCGAGTCAAAATAGATGCCCGCGCGGTTTGCGCCCGTTACTTCCACTTGGGCGATGGCGATGTTGCTGGAATCAACCACATAGATGCCGTTTACTTTGCCAAAGTAGCTTTCGGCCGGGCGGTAGAAGTCGTTGCGGGTGTATCGGATGGTGAGGTTTTCGATTTTGAGCTGGTTTTGCGCGTTGACAACGATGCCTGCTCACGGGCTGACATCGAGTTCGTTGCTGTCGCGGCTGTCGATGCGGTAGTTGGTGTTGCCTTGGCTGGTGTTGAAGCTGATGGTGGTGGCTTTGCCGCCGTTTTCGCGGCTTTTGGCGTTCATGCCTTCGCCAAACAGGGCGGTTACGCCGTCGTTGCGGCTGTCGAGTGTGATGGGGGCGGAGATGTAGATGTCTCATTCCAGATAAAGGGCGGCTTTTTCGCTGCTGGCGGCGGCTAGGGCAGCCTGAATGGCGGCGAGGCTGTCGGTTTTGCCGGTGCTGTCCGCGCCGAATTCGCTGGCGCAGAGATAGTTGCCGTAGCTTTCGTGTTTGAATACGGTGTATTGGGCGCGGGTGGCGACGGGGGTGTGGCGCATAGACTGGCGGCGGGCGGGGTTGGAGTAGGTGTTGGAGTGGGCGTTGGTGTTGGAGTGGGCGTTGGTGTTGGAGTGGGCGTTGGTGTTGGAGTGGGCGTTGGTGTTGGAGTGGGCGTTGGTGTTGGAGTAGGCGTTGGGGTTGGAGTAAGCGTTGGGGTTGGAGTAAGCGTTGGGGTTGGAGTAGGCGTGGGTGCAATATGCCCGCCGGCATGGTTGCGTTTGTTGTTCACCATAATGCTGTTGTTGCGTTTGGCGGGTTGCGGCTCGGGCGGGGGGCGATGTGGATATGCCCGCCTGAGCGGTTGGCTTGGTTGCCGTGCACCATGATGTTGTTGGTGTGCGTGTTGGGTGTGCGGTTGGACGCGGGTTGCGGGGCGGGGGAGGGCGAAGGAGCAGGCGTGCGGTGTGTGCGTGCGTTGCCATCGCCGCGTTTGCTGTTGTGGACGATGTTGGGATGGGTGGATGCGTTGTGTTTGTCGGTGTGGATGGTTGGGCGTTTTTCGTCGTTGCAGGCGTTGAGTGCGAACAGGCTCGTCAGCACGAGGGTGATGGTTTTGCGTGTCATTGGGTTTTCCTCGCAGAGGGGTTTTCAGGCTGCCTTAACGGGGTAGGCGGACAACATGGGGCGAGCAAAATTGATGCCCGTTGCCGTGACGGATGCGGTGAGGGCAGCCTGAAACTCCGTTTTGCCAAACAAAACCGCCGTAACCCATTTTCAGGCTGCCTAAACGGCTTGTTTCGCGTAAAATTTGCGCTTTCCCCCAACTTGCAAAAGGAATCCCCCATGACCGAAATCACTGCCGAAAAACGCATGAACGTGGAAAGTTTCAATTTGGACCACACCAAAGTGAAAGCGCCTTATGTGCGCCTTGCCTGCGTAACCGATGGCGACCACGGCGACATCATCTACAAATACGACTTGCGCGTGTGCCAGCCCAACCAAGACCACATGGAAATGCCGTCTTTGCATTCTTTGGAGCACCTGATGGCGGAGCTGTCGCGCAACCACAGCGACAAAATCGTGGACATCAGCCCGATGGGCTGCCAAACGGGCTTTTATGTAACCCTGCTCAATATGCCCGAATACCAAGACGCGCTGGATTTGATTGAAGCCACGCTAAAAGACGTGGTGGTCGCCAAAGAAGTGCCCGCGTGCAACGTGGTGCAATGCGGTTGGGCGGCGAGCCACAGCCTAGAAGGCGCGCAAAAAATCGCGCAATATCTGCTGGATAAACGCAGCGAATGGACGGAGATTTTTGCATGAGCCGCGAGCCATTGGTTGCCAACACCATCGCCATTATCGGCGCGATGGAAGCCGAAGTTGCCCATTTGAAAACGCGATTAGGCAGCCTGAAAACGCACAGCTTCGGCAAAGTCGCCACCATCCACACGGGCACGCTGCACGGCAAAGACATTGTGTTATGCCAAAGCGGCATCGGCAAGGTAAACGCCGCCATCGCCACCACGCTGGTGATTGAGCATTTTTCGCCCGACTGCGTCATCAACACAGGCAGCGCAGGCGGCATCGGCAAAGGCTTGCAAGTGGGCGACGTGGTCATCGGCACGCAAGTTGCGCATCATGATGTGGACGTAACCGCGTTTGGCTATGCCATCGGGCAAGTGCCGCAGCAGCCTGCCAGCTACGAGAGTGAACACAGCTTGGTACACGCCGCCGAGCGCGCCGCCAAGGTTTTTCAGGCTGCCCACATCCGCCAAGGCTTGATTGTGAGCGGCGACCAGTTTATCAACGACACGTTCAGCATTGAAACCATTTGCCGCGAATTTGCCAGCCCGCAAGCGGTGGAAATGGAAGCCGCCGCCATCGCGCAAACGTGTTACCAGCTTGGCAAGCCATTTGTGATTATCCGCGCCATTTCCGATAGCGCAGACAGCGAAGCGAGCATCAGCTTTGACGAATTTCTCGCCACCGCCGCGCTGCATTCGGCGCAAATGGTGGAGGAGTTGGTGAAGCAGCTGTAAGCCGCCCGCCGATGCCAAGCAAAAGGCAGCCTGAAAACGCCGTTTCACGTTTTCAGGCTGCCTTTGTCTCGTCCGGTCTACGCTGTTTTCAGGCTGCCTCACGCATCAGGAAACCGCGCCATATAAATCCCCACACACAAACACACCACCCCCACGCTCGCCCCCACATACCACCGCTCAGGAAACCGAATCAACAGCCCCAAGCAAGACAGCGACATCATCCCCCAAGCCATATATTTGCCCCGCCGCGGAATCGCCCGCTTCTCCTGCCAATCGCGCATCATCTTGCCAAACCTCGGATGGCGATACAGCCAAGCCTTAAAACGCGGCGACGCCTTCGCCCAGCAAGTAAACGTAATCAGCAAAAACGGCACGGTCGGCATCACAGGCAACACCGCCCCAATCGCCGCCAACACCAAAGCCACCGCCCCCGCCAGCCACAGCAAACCGTTGCCCAGCGTCGTTTTCAGCCTGCTTTTGGGCAACAGCAGCACCAAGCCCGCCGACAGCATCAGCAGCAACACCGACAGAAGCGAAAAAAAACGCCAGCCATGCAAAAAACGGCTCTCGGGCGGCAACACCAACGGCAGCAGCAGCGATAAACAGCCGCCCAGCCCCGCCGCAATCAGCAACACGCCCAAATAACCGCGCAGCCAAAGCTCCCGCACACGGCTCTTGGGCATCAGCCCCAGCAGCAGCAACGGCGCCAGAGCCAGCCCCGCCGTCGCCCACCAATCAAAATTGTCATTCATATAGGCAGCCTGAAAATAAAAAGAAGCGGATTATACCAACCCGCAAAATTGGTAAAATATGCCCGTTTAATGCAACAAGGACACCGTGATGAAACAACCCCCCGCCACCATGCGCCTAGACAAATGGCTTTGGGCCGCCCGCTTTTTCAAAACACGCGGCTTGGCGCAAAAGCAAATTGAGCTCAACCGCGTCAGCGTAAACGGCGCAAAAGCCAAAACCAGCAAATACATCACAGTCGGCGACGTGATTGATTTAACGCTGAACTCGCTGCCCTACAAACTCACCGTGCTCGCGCTCAACGAACAACGCCGCCCCGCGCCCGAAGCGCGACTGCTCTACCAAGAAGACGAAGCCACCGCGCAAAACCGCGAAGCGCAAAAACTGCTAGACCAAGCCAGCCGCATCACCGCCGCCTACCCCGACGGCCGCCCCACCAAACGCGATCGCCGCCAGCTAGACAAAATGAAGCGGGATAGCTGGTAACGCCGCCACCGCCCGCCAAGCAAGTTAAGGCAGCCTGAAACGCAGTAAACGGTTTCAGGCTGCCTATTGTTCACAAAGCTAAACAGGGCAGGGCGCAGCAACAGGCGTAGGGTGTGCAGCTTTGCTGCGCACGCGGGTTGCTTAAATGGAACGACAACGGCTCATCGCCAAGATATTGAACCAAACCAGCCATGCCAACATTCTGCCAAACCATTTTCAGGCTGCCTCGTTCCCCGCACCCCAAAGCCAGCCAGAAACCAACCTACCCCTCTTCCTCCCCCTCTCCACCTCTCGGTGGCATCGGCGCAAACCAGCCCACCAGCAGCAGCAACAGCCCCACCACGATAAACGACACAATCCGCGCCACGCCGCCGCTGTTGCCCAGTTCCACCAAAAACAGCTTCGCCACCACCACGCCCATCAGCCCCGCGCCCGTGAACCACAACGCGCGCGCCGCCTTTTGATTGCCGCGCACCATCAAGCCAATCGCCAGCAACGCCCACACAATCGACAAGCTCGCCTGCAAGCCGAACGAAGCGAGCAAATCGCGCAGCCGCCAAGCCACGCCATCGTATTCGTGCCACACGCGCATCACCAGCGCGCTCACGGCAAACAACGCCAACGCCGAAGGCAGCACCGCCTGCATTTTCCGCTCATCGGGCGCGTATTCTGCCAGCCACAAGCCATGCCAACGCCACGTTTGCCACACAATCGCCGCCGTTGCCAATTCCAGCGGGTTCAGCAGCGGCAGATAAGGCAGCCCGCTGGCGCGCGGCGCAACCCAGTTCGCCACCAGCAGCCAAGCCAGCGCAAACACCGCCGCCGCCATGCTGCCCCACCGCCAATACACCGCGCGCGGCTGCAAACGCGGATGATTGCGCCACGCGGTAAACGCCGTCCACAGCAGCATCGGCACCGCTAGCCAAGCCAGCTGCGCCCACACGCCATCCGCGTATCGCCCGCCCAGCTTGCCCAGCCAAGCCGTCCACGCCGCGCCGAACACCGCCAGCGCAATGCCGTGCCACGCCGCGCTGCGCCGCAGCTTTTCAGGCTGCCAAGTCATCGCCCGCAGCGACAGCGCCGTCATCATCGCCAAAGTGAGGGTGGCAAACACAGGCGTGCCCGCATCCCAATCCGACAACACATAAAACAGCGACCACGCATACAGCCAGCCCGCCACCGCGCAGGTTTGCAAACCCTGCTTCCATCTGCCCCCGCGCGATGCCGCCAACAACGGCGGCCACACCGCCCACCAAACCGCCCAAAAATCAGACGGCGACCAAGCGCGCGGCAACACGTCCGACACGCCCGCCATCGCCAGCAGCGCGGCAAACGGTAGCAACGCCCAGCCTGCCGCTGCGTTCAGAGTAACCGCGTTTTCAGGCTGCCAACGGCTGCGGTGCAGCAAAAATGCCGCCGCCAACACACACGCCGCCGCGGTCAGTTTCAGGCTGCCGTGATTGCTTGTTGCCGCCAACAGCATGGCAAGCCAGCCCGTGCCCGCCGCAAACGCCGACAACACCTTGTTCTGATGGCGAAACTGCGCTGCCGCCAACGCCAGCGCATAAGCCGCCATCGCATACGCCGTGCCCGTTTCGGCAAACAGCATCATCGGCAACGCCACCGCGTTTGCCAACGCCAACGTCTGCACGGCAGCCTGAAAACCGTTTTCCCACGCCGCCAGCTTTTCAGGCTGCCTCAACCACGTCCACACCATCGCCGCGCCGCCCGCCATCAGCCACAGCGTGCCAGCAACAGAACCGCCCATCAGCGTTTCACTGCCGCGCGGGAACAACTGCCAGTCGCCCAACTGCGCCACCGCCGCCAACACAAACACCGCCAACGCCGCCAAGCGCGTGTGCGGCTGGCGCAGCTTCATGCCAAACGCATACACCAACGCCGCCTCCAACGCCCAAGCGCTCGCCGTCCACGCGCCATCCAGCCCCAGCGGAACAGCCAGCGTAACAAACAACAGCGACAACGCCGCAAACGCCTGTTTCATCACGGCAAAATCGTCGTCCTGCCGCGCAAACCACAACGCAAAGACGGCATACACCGCCGCAAAGCCCAACGCCGAAGCCGCTGCCGCTTGTTGCCAATGTTCCACCATCCGATACTGCATGGAAAACGCCGTAACCGCCGTGCCAAACAGCAGCGTGCTGTCCAAGCCGCGAATATGGCTGGCATAGGCGGCAAACGTCGCCATGATGCGTTCCAGCGGCGCATCGTTCGGAATGCTTTTCAGGCTGCCTGACAACGGCTCGTGCGATAGCGTTTGCCGCGCAAAAAAGCACGCCACCGTCGTGTACAGCAGCCAGTGATACAGCAAAAACGGCTCGGTTGTCGCAAAATGCGCCGCCGTGTAATCGCGCAGCCCCCAAGAGAGCGCGATGGCAAACGTGCCCGCAAAGCCCGTGATGTTCAGCCCGCGCCACGCCTTGTGCCACGCAATCCACGCCACCGCCGTGTTGAGCAACGCCAAATAAGTAAACAAAACCAAATAGTTGCCCGAGCCGTCCGAAATCAAAACCGGTGCCGCCAAGCCGCCCGCCAGCGCAAATTGTGCCATGATTTGGGCATCGCGCCGTACTGCCAAAGCCGCCATCGCTGCCACCGCGCCCAGCATCACGGCAAACACCAGCGGTGCAGGCGCAATGCGGTGCAGCTTCAACGCCGCCAGCGCGGTCAAATACATCACGCCAAAGCCAAACCCTTGCAGCACCAAGCCGTATTCGCGGTTCTTGGTGTGCAATTTTTCGCCCGCCAACGCCGCTGCAATCCCCGCGCCGAACACCGCCAAATATTTGAACCACAGCGGCAAATGGCTGCCCACATAGCGCAGCAAAAACGCCAAGCCGAAAAACAGCACCACCACGCCGATTTTCAACAGCGGATTGCCGCGCACAAACCATGCGATAAGCGGGTTGGGGGCGGCTTCGGCTTCGTTGTTTTGCCAAGCGGTTTCGGGCTGCCGATGGGCGGCGGAAGCGGGTTGCGCCGTAGATTGAGAAAGGGACGGGGTGACGGCGGGGCGGTTATCCAACGTGTCTAAATTGAATTCGTCGTTTTGATTTTCAGGCTGCCCAAGGGCGGCGGGCGCGTGAACGGTTTGCTGAATAGTTTGCTGAACGGTTGGTTGAACGGCAACCGGCGCAATCTGCGTTTCAGGCTGCCTTGCGGTTTGCCGCGGCACGGCTAAATGGTTTTCAGGCTGCTCATTTTCAGGCTGCCTAAGGGGTTCGCGCGTGATGGCGTTTTCAGGCTGCCGCAACAAAGCCTGAATGGTTTGGTTTTGCTGATTGATGCGCTGGTGCAAAATGTCCAGCTCGTTTTGCAAATCGCGCAGCTTGTTGTCTTGCTGCTTGCGCGCTTGCTCGTGTTGGTTGTCGCGCATCCGATTTTGCAGCCACACCGCGCATAAAATCAAAAAGGCGGTTACGCCCGAATGAAAATCGGTCGCTTGGCCCACAACCAGCGCGGGCAACACCGTGAACAACAAGAAATTCATAGCAAACCGCCTGTTCTTTTTGTTGATGCGAATGAAGCGCAATTATAGCCGCAAGCGCAGGGGTTCGGCAGCCTGCGTAGCGCAGCGGAGTTGCGAAGCTAAAACCAGAAATGCCGTGTGTGAATTTAGCTAAGATTCCCGCCTGCGCGGGAATGGCGGCGGGTGGAGATATCGGGCGTTTTACAAAGATTTCAGGCTGCCTCAAATGGCGTGGCGACGGCTCGTCGCCAAAATGCCGAATAAATCAAGCCAAGCCAATCATCCCGCAATATGTTTTTCAGGCTGCCTTGCGCAAACGAAATCCCGCCAACAAGCCCCGCTTAAATTGTTAAAATCGCATCCGTCCCCCAGCCGCCCCAAACCCCAAAAGGCAGCCTGAAATCCCCAAAATCCACTCCCCAAAGGAACGCCCATGCAAACCCTTACCCTTATCCAACCCGACGACCTCCACGTCCACTTCCGCGACGGCGCCGCTTTGCAGTCCGTCGTGCCGCACACCGCCCGCCAAATGGCACGTGCACTCGTGATGCCCAACCTAAAACCGCCCGTTACCACCGTAGAACAAGCGCTTGCCTACCGCGCCCGAATTCAGGCTGCCGTGCCGCAGGGCAATCCGTTTGAACCGCTGATGTCGCTCTATCTCACCGACCACGCCACGCCCGAGCTGGTGCGCCAAGCCAAAGCCGCAGGCATCGTCGCCTTCAAGCTCTACCCCGCAGGTGCAACCACCAATTCCGACAGCGGCGTAACCGACCTATTCAAACTGCTGCCCGTGTTGCACGAAATGGCGGCGCAAAACATCCTGCTGCTGGCGCACGGCGAAGTAACCGACCCCGCCATTGATATTTTTGACCGCGAAGCCGCCTTTATTGAGCGCGTGATGCAGCCCATTATGGCGCAAGTGCCCAGCCTGAAAATCGTGTTTGAACACATTACCACCGCCGAAGCCGCCCAGCTCGTGTGCCAAGCGGGCGACAACATCGCCGCCACCATCACCCCGCAGCATCTGATGTACAACCGCAACCACCTGCTGGTGGGCGGCGTGCGCCCCCATTTTTACTGCCTGCCGATTATCAAGCGCGAAAGCCACCGCCAAGCGCTGATTGCCGCCGTAACGGGCGCGGCATCGCACAAATTCTTCTTGGGCACCGATTCCGCCCCCCATGCCCAAACCGCCAAGGAAAACGCCTGCGGCTGCGCGGGGATGTTCAGCGCGGCGCACGCCATCGAGCTTTACGCGCAAATTTTTGAAGACGCAGGCGCGTTGCACAAGCTGGAAGCCTTTGCCGCCCGAAACGGCGCGCGCTTTTACGGGCTGCCTGAAAACACCCGCACCATCACGCTGGAAAAACGCGAACAGCGCGTGCCCGACAGCTTTGCCTTCGGCGACGCGCGCGTGGTGCCGATGTGCGCGGGCGAAACCCTGCGCTGGACGCTGGCGGCATAGCTCCAAGGCAGCCTGAAAACGGATAAGCGCGTTTCAGGCTGCCGTTTGAAGCATCTTTCCAAGCCATGCAAAACCGAGTACATTCATCTTTTCCTTAACCCCTCTTAACGAAAGCGCCATCATGGAACACTTCCCCAAATCCCACCGCTTAGAAAACGTCCGCTACGAAATCCGCGGCCCCGTGTTGCAAGAAGCCATGAAAATGGAAGAAGCAGGGCACCAAATCATCAAGCTCAACATCGGCAACCCCGCGCCCTTCGGCTTCGAAGCCCCCGACGAAATCGTGATGGACATCATCCGCAACCTGCCCACCTCGCAAGGCTATTGCGACAGCAAAGGGCTGTATTCCGCCCGCAAAGCCATCGTGCAATATTACCAATCGCACGGCATCCGCAATTTAGACGTAAACGACGTGTATATCGGCAACGGCGTGTCCGAGCTTATTTTGATGACCATGCAGGCCTTGCTCAACGACGGCGACGAAATCCTGATTCCCGCGCCCGACTATCCGCTGTGGACAGCCGCCGCCACGCTATCGGGCGGCAACGTGCGCCATTATCTGTGCGACGAATCATCCGACTGGTTTCCCGACATCGCCGACATCAAAGCCAAAATCACCGAAAAAACCAAAGCCATCGTCATCATCAACCCCAACAACCCCACCGGCGCGGTATACAGCCAAGCCGTGCTGGAAGAAATTGCCGAAATCGCCCGCCAACATAACCTGATGATTTTCGCCGACGAAATCTACGAAAAAATCGTGTACGACGGCGCAATCCACCACCACATGGCAGCCGTTGCCACTGATGTGTTTTGCGTAACCTTCAACGGCTTGTCCAAAGCCTACCGCGTGGCGGGCTTCCGCCAAGGCTGGATGATACTCACGGGCAACAAAAAAGCCGCCGCGGGCTTTATCGACGGGCTGAACACCCTTTCTTCCATGCGGCTCTGCGCCAATACCCCCATGCAGCACGGCATCCAAGCCGCATTGGGCGGCTACCAAAGCATCGACGAGCTTATCGTTCCCGGCGGGCGGCTCTACGACCAAAGCATCATCGCCGCCGAAATGCTCAACGACATCGACGGCGTAAGCTGCGTGCGCCCCAAAGGCTCGCTCTACGTTTTCCCCAAGCTGGACATTCAAAAATTCAACATCCGCGACGACGTGCAATTTGCCCGCGATTTTCTCGCGCAGGAAAAAGTGCTCATCGTGCAAGGCACGGGCTTCAACTGGATACGCCCCGACCACTTCCGCGTGGTTACCTTGCCGCACCAAAGCCAAATCGAAGAAGCGATTGAACGCCTTGCCCGCTTCCTGCACGGCTATCGGCAATAAGCGTTTTCAGGCTGCCTAGGCGCGGGCGGTGCGCTTGCCAAGCCAAAGTGATTGCGTGGGCGCGGTAAAAAGCAGTATGATAGCGGCGCAGCGCTTGCTGTATAAATCCATTTTTAGGGAGACTAACCATGAAAAAACTCGTACTCATCGCCATCACATCCATGCTTGCCCTTTCCGCTTGCAACACCATTTCAGGCGCAGGCAAAGATGTGAGCGCAGCAGGCAACGCCGTAAGCAATGCCGCTCAGGATGTGAAAGACAAAATGTAAGACATTCGGCAGTTCGCAAAAACAAAACCGCCCAAGTTTATCGCTTGGGCGGTTTTGCATTGCATTGTATTGCATGGCTGCGGCATGATTATTTTCAGGCTGCCTTGTTATCCACGCCAAAGGCAGCCTGCGTAGCGAAGCGGAGTTGCGAAGCTAAAACGGGTTTTCGCCATTTCAGGCTGCCTTCAACCCCCGCTTCAATCCATTCAGCTGCTGCAACACCTTGCGGCTGTGCAGTTCGTCAGGTAGCCTGAAATCCAACAGCAGGCGCGTTGCCGCCCGCGCGCTCGCCCAATCCACCGCCGCGCGTTCATCGCCCGCGCCCAACGCCAGCAACACATCGCCGCGCACCAGCACCGCATCGCCCCAGCCGTCCGCGTCGCCATCGCCCACCGCTTGCACCGCCGTTTCAGGCTGCACCGCATACCAGCCCTCCGCCGCCACGCGCCGCCCATCCGCATCGCGCGCCCAATCAGGCGCAAAGCCCAGCAGCGTGAGCAAGCGCCATTCAAAACAACGCAACGCGCTGGCAAAATGCGGCGCGGTGCAAATTGCCCGCAACACATCGTGCAGCGCCGTAAACAATTCAGGCTGCCCATCCTCGCGCGCGGTCAGTTTCAACACCAATTCGTTCACATACAGCGCGCTCATCAGCCGTTGCCCGACCGGCTGCGCCCAACCGCCGCGCCATTCCGCCCGATGCACCGTTTTCAATTCCTCCTTGCCGAACCACGAAGCTGAAATCGGCACAAACGGCAGCAGCACCCCGCGCAGTTCCGAACCGCGCGTCCGCGCACTGCGCGCCAGCAGCGACACGCGCCCGAAATCGCGGCTGAACGCTTCCACGCGCAAGCTGTTTTCGCGCCACGGCAACGCCGTCAGCAAAAAAATCGGTTGATGATTCACACGGCCAGACATACCCAAACCTGTTGCAACAAAAGCGCGGATTATAGTTGAGGCAGCCTGAAAACGGAAAACGATGTAGGCAGGTGCATAGAGCGGCATGGCAAGCGGTAACGAAACAGGCAGCCTGAAAACGCCAAGCAGTTTTTCAGGCTGCCTATCCGCTCCCGCCATTCAACAAACATCCCACGCATAAGCCTTCTGAAAATTCCTTAACATTTTTAATGATACAATCGCCCCCTTTTCATCCCCACCAACCCCAGCAAAGGCAGCCTGAAAACAAATGGCATCACTAGAAACATGGATTGGCTTGCGCTACCTACGCGCCAAAAAACGCAGCGGCTTCATGTCGTTTATCTCCGCAATCTCCATCGTGGGCATCGCGCTTGGCGTGATTGCCCTGATTACCGTCTTATCCGTGGTCAACGGCTTTCAAAAAGAAATTCGCGGGCAACTGCTCAACATCGCCCCGCACGCCATGGTAAGCTACTTGCCCAGCGAAACCGAATCCGCCAACGCTCCCACATGGAAACAACTGCAAACCCAGCTTGCCAACAAAACCGAAGTCATCGCCACCGCTCCCGTGCTGTCAGGGCAAGCTCTGCTGGCAAATGCAGGCGAAGTGCGCGGCGTGCAACTAGACGGCATCTTGCCTGAGCAAGAGCGCAAAGTGGTGGATTACGCCAACAACCTAGAAGCAGGCAGCCTGAACGACCTCAAACCCGACGAATTCAACATTATTCTAGGCTCAGCCCTTGCCAAAACATTAGAAGTAAACATTGGCAACAAAGTAACCGTCATCACGCCCGAAGGCAACGTAACCCCCGCAGGCGTAGCTCCACGGCTCAAACAGTTCAACGTAGTTGGCATTGTGAAAACAGGCGTAGAAGATGCCGACAACGTTAAAGCCTTGATTCACCTAGAAGATGCCAAAAAACTCTATCGCCAAGATGAAAGCAGCGTGCTGCTACGCCTGCGCCTTGCTGACCCGCAAAACGCCCCCGCCGTGATGCAACGGCTTATCCCCGAAAGCCAACGCAACACCATCTGGGTGCAAGATTGGACCGACAACAACCGCAGCTATTTTTCCGCCGTAGAAATGGAAAAACGGATGCTTTCCCTGCTGCTCACCTGCATCATTATTGTTGCCGCGTTTAATCTCGTCTCCTCGCTGGTGATGGCGGTAACCGAAAAACAATCCGACATCGCCATCTTGCGCACGCTTGGCTTATCCCCACGCGGCGTGATGAAAATCTTTGTGGTGCAAGGCATGGTGGCAGGCATACTCGGCACGCTATTCGGGCTGGTTTTCGGCTTGCTGCTGGCGTGGAAAATCGGCAGCATCATCAAATGGATAGAAATGCAAACAGGCACGCACCTTATCTCCGCCAAAGTCTATTTTATTGACTACCTGCCCAGCGACATCCAAGCACCCGATGTCATCACCGTTGTTATCATCTCGTTGCTCCTATCCTTTATCGCCACGCTCTACCCCAGCTGGCGCGCCGCCCGAACCCAACCTGCAGAAGCCCTACGCTATGAATAAGCCCATTATAGAAGCCCAACACATCGCCAAAACCTACCACGACGGCGCGCTCAACGTTGAAGTGCTGCGCGACCTCAATTTCAGCATCAACGAAAACGAAAGCGTGAGCATTATCGGCGCATCAGGCAGCGGCAAATCCACCCTGCTGCACATTCTAGGCGGATTAGACAAACCCGATTCAGGCAGCCTGAAAATCATCGGGCAAGACCTCAAAACACTCAGCCAAGCCAAACTCGGCGCATTGCGCAACCAAAATCTAGGCTTTGTGTACCAATTCCACCACCTGCTCGCCGAGTTCACCGCCCTAGAAAACGTGATGATGCCACTGCTTATCGGGAAAACACCCCGCAAGGAAGCAGAAGCCCGCGCCACAGCCATGCTGGAAAAAGTTGGTCTTGCTCAGCGCATCCAGCACCGCCCAGCCGAGCTATCAGGCGGTGAACGACAACGCGCCGCCATCGCCCGCGCCCTTGTTAATCATCCCAAATGCCTGCTCGCCGACGAGCCCACAGGCAATCTAGACCGCAAAAATGCACGGCTCGTGCTAGACCTGATGCTGGAACTGCAAGCCGAGCTGGGCACAGCACTCATCGTCGTTACCCACGACGACGAACTCGCTCAACGCTTCAACCGCGTGCTCACCGTGCAAGATGGGGGCGTTTTCCCCTTTCAGGCAGCCTGAAAATAATTTATCAATAAAAAACAAAACTCTGATTGCCACGCCCCGTTCAATACTTGTCAAACTTAAAAATAGCCGTATAATGCGCGTCTTTCCGTGCCGGTGTAGCTCAGTTGGTAGAGCACCTGACTTGTAATCAGGGGGTCGCGAGTTCGATTCCTGCCGCCGGCACCACAATTCACTCCTTTAACGCCGGTGTAGCTCAGTTGGTAGAGCACCTGACTTGTAATCAGGGGGTCGCGAGTTCGATTCCTGCCGCCGGCACCAAATAAAAAAGCAGCTAAATTTAGCTGCTTTTTTTCATTTGTCGCACAAATAAAACGCTTTTCCCTAAAAAACTTTACATTTGCTAAGATAAAGCAACACTTAAAGCGAGATTTGGTATAATTGCCCGAGAAATTTTACAGTTTAATGCGCAAGGCAGCCCAAGATTTTCAGGCTGTCTAATTAAGCATAAAGAATAAACAGGAAGCAGTATGAGTATTGGTTTATTGCGTATTTTGGTACAGCAAAAACTTGTTCCGCAAGAGAATATTGAAAAATATCAAGCAGCCGTAAAAGCAGAAAAACCCGTTATGCCCTTGCTTTTTGGCGACAAAATCATCACGCCAGAGGCGTTGGCAGAATTGTGCGCCCGCTTGTTTAATTACCCTGTTTTGGATTTGAATTACTATCCGCGCAGCCGCGTAATTAAAGACGTGATGACATCGGAACAAATGAAAGAATTTCGTTGCATCCCATTGTTGAAGCGCGGACGTTCTTTGTATGTGGGCGTTTCCGACCCCACGCAAATCCAAAATGTGCAAAAACTGGCGTTTGCATCAGGCTTGCAAGTTGAGCTGGTGGTGGTGCGCGATGACCAATTAACCAATGTGTTGGACTGGTTTGGTCAAAGCAACAACGAATTGTTAAAAGAAATGGACGTTGCTGCCACGCAACTGGAAAACGGTCAAGCTCCCGCCATGATTGTGGATGGCGTGGAAGAAGAAGATGGGCCTGTTGCGCGGTTTATTCAAAAAATTCTGGCCGATGCGGTTCAATCAGGCGCATCCGATATTCACTTTGAATTTTACGAATTTATGGCGCGTGTTCGCTTTCGTGCCGACGGGCAGTTGCGCGAGGTGGTGCAACCACCGCTTTCTGTGCGCAACCAGCTGGCATCGCGTATCAAAGTGATGGCAAAAATGGATATTTCCGAAAAGCGTGTTCCACAAGACGGTCGTATCCAATTGCAATTTTCCAAAAACGCCAAAGCCATTGACTTTCGTGTGAACACCATGCCCTGCTTGTTTGGTGAAAAAGTGGTGATGCGTATTTTGAACTCAGACGCGGCTAGCTTGAATATTGACCAATTGGGCTTTGAAGACTTCCAAAAAGAACTGATTATGGAAGCCATCAATCGCCCATACGGCATGGTGTTGGTAACAGGACCAACAGGTTCGGGTAAGACGGTATCGCTTTATACTTGCTTAAATATTCTCAATACCGAAGATATCAATATTTCCACCGCAGAAGACCCCGCCGAGATTAACTTACCAGGGATTAACCAAGTAAACGTAAATGATAAGCAAGGCTTAACGTTTGAAGCGGCACTAAAAGCATTCCTGCGGCAAGACCCGGATGTTATCATGATTGGTGAGATTCGTGATTTGGGTACGGCGGATATTGCGATTAAAGCGGCACAAACGGGGCACATGGTGTTCTCAACCTTGCATACCAATAATGCACCCGCAACACTATCTCGTATGCTCAATATGGGAGTTGCGCCTTTTAATATTGCCAGTGCGGTAAACTTGATTATGGCGCAACGCTTGGCGCGTCGTTTGTGCGTGGCGTGTAAACAACCGATGGAGCGTCCGCCCAAAGAAGCATTATTGGATGTGGGGTTTACGGAAGAAGATTTGGCAAAAGAATGGACTATGTATCGCCCTGTTGGTTGCGATGCTTGCAAAGGCAAGGGTTATAAAGGGCGTGCTGGTTTATATGAAGTGATGCCGATGACCGAAAAAATGAAAGAAGTCATTATGAAGGGCGGTACGGAAGTAGATATTGCCAACATTGCCTACGAAGAAGGATTGGTGGATTTGCGTCGTTCTGGATTGTTGAAAGTTATGCAAGGCATTACTTCGTTAGAGGAAGTAATCGCAACAACAAATGAATAATTGTCTAAATTGAAGGAATTATTATGGCATCTCTAGCAAAACCTGCTAAAAAAGCAGCTCCTAAGAAATTAGTAGCAAAAAAGCCTGCTGCAAATGTTAAGAAAGTAGAAAAAGGCAATCGCTATCAGTTTGAAGGAAAAAGTCTACAAAGTGATTCGATTGTGCGCGGTGAGGTGGTGGCGAAAACAGAAGATGAAGCACGTCAGAAATTAGCCCGCCGCCAAATCAAAATCATCCAACTGACAAAAATGAAAAAACAACGCCAGAAGAAGATTACTTCTGCGGATATTGCAGTGTTTACACGTCAGTTATCTACTATGATGAAAGCGGGTTTGCCGCTGATGCAAGCATTTGATATTGTGGCGAAAGGTCATTCTAATGCAGCAATGACCAATTTGCTGCTGGATGTAAAAAATAGCGTTGAGCAAGGTAATTCCTTGGCGAGTTCTTTTTCACAACATCCTAAATATTTTGATAAATTTTATTGCAACTTGGTTGCTGCTGGCGAAGCGGGTGGTGTATTGGAAGGTTTGCTAGATAAATTAGCAACCTATATGGAAAAAACGCAAGCCATTAAGAAAAAAGTAAAAAGTGCGCTCACTTATCCGATTGCTGTGATTGTGGTGGCGATTGTTTTAATCTTGGTCATGATGATGTTTGTATTGCCATCCTTTAAGAAAATTTATGAGGGACTTGGTGCAGAATTACCAGGTTTGACGCAATGGATGATGAATTTGTCTGATTTTTTTGTAACTCAAGGATGGATAATTATTCCAATATTGATTGGTGCGATAGTTGGCTTAGTTCAATTTCATAAACGTTCTCCTGCATTCCAAAAACGAGTAGATGGATGGTTATTAAAAATGCCGATTTTTGGTGAAATTGTACGCAAAGCAACAGTTGCACGTTGGGCGCGTACAACAGCAACTCTGTTTACTGCGGGTGTGCCGTTGGTTGAAGTGTTGGATTCTGTTGCGGGCGCATCAGGCAATATTATCTACGAAGAAGCTACTTATGAAATCCGCGGTAAAGTAAATCAAGGTATTTCGCTCACATCTGGTATGCAAGCATCGGGCGTTTTTCCTAACATGGTGGTGCAGATGGCATCCATTGGTGAAGAATCAGGTGCGCTGGACGATATGTTAAATAAAGTGGCTGAATTCTATGAAGATGAGGTGGATGCGGCAGTAGCGACACTTTCATCCTTAATGGAACCCATCATCATGGTTGTTTTAGGCGGTATCGTAGGTGTAATTTTGATTGCGATGTATCTGCCATTATTCAGCATTGGTGATGCAATCGGTTAAGGAATAAACATTGGATATTATTATTGTCTTTGCTGTTATCTTTGGTCTAGCAGTTGGCAGTTTTCTCAATGTGGTCATTTATCGCTTGCCCGTGTGGCTGAATAATACGTGGACACGGGCAGCGAGAGAACATTTGGAACTGGAAGCTATTGAGCAGCCGACTTTCAACTTAATTACGCCGCCATCGCGTTGCGGAAATTGCGGGGCTGGCGTTAAGCCTTGGCAAAATATTCCTGTGATTAGTTGGTTGATTTTGCGTGGTAAATGCTATTCTTGTCATACACCGATTAGTATCCGCTATCCCTTGGTGGAATTGTTAACGGGCGTGTTGTTTGGGCTGATGGCATGGCAATATGGTTATTCGCTGGAAACCATCGGCGCGTGTGTGTTTACGGCATATGTGATTGCGATGACGTTTATTGATGCGGATACGCAATTATTGCCTGACGAGCTGACCTTGCCATTGATATGGTTCGGGTTGCTGTTTAACTTGAAAACAGGTTTTGTGCCATTGGAACAAGCAGTTATCGGTGCAATGGTGGGTTATATGAGCCTGTGGACATTGTATTGGGCATTTAAGCTGCTCACAGGCAAAGAGGGCATGGGCTATGGCGACTTCAAATTGCTGGCGGCAATCGGAGCGTGGCTGGGTGTTGCTGTTATACCGATTACCTTACTTGTTGCTTCGTTTGTGGGCATTGCGGCGTTTTTGGTAAAACGCATTGCGCGAAATACGCCGATGGCATTTGGTCCATGCTTAGCGATTGCAGGTTGGTTTGTGTTTTTATTTCACGGCTCGGTGGGCGAATTTATCCGCTGGTGGCTGATGAAATCAGGCTTTTAAGATGACTGTTTGGATTGGACTAACAGGTGGAATCGGTAGTGGCAAAAGTCAAGTCGCTGCCGATTTTTCTGCTTTGGGCGTGCCGCGAATTGATGCAGATGCGATTTCGCGGCAGCTTACGCAAACGACGGGCAGCATGGCATTGCAGCAGATTCGCCACCAGTTTGGTGATGATGTGCTCACGGTTTCAGGCTGCCTCAATCGTGCGTATATGCGTGAGCGTGTGTTTGTGGACGGGCAGGCAAAGGCGCAGTTAGAGGCGATTTTGCATCCGCTGATTTTTGCGGAAATTGAGCGGCAGCAACAGGATTTTCAGGCTGCCTATGGTGTGGTGGAAATTCCGACTTTGGTGGAACATCCTATTTTTCAATCGCTTGTGGAACGGATTTTAGTGGTTACTTGCCCTGAAAACATTCGTGTGCAGCGTGTGATGACGCGCAATGGTTTGACAGAAGCCACTGTTCGCGCCATTATGGCTACCCAAGCGAGCGATGAGGCGCGTTTGCGTGTTGCGGATGATGTGATTGCCAATACAGGCAGTCTGCAAGATTTGCAGCAGGCGGTCGAGATGCAGCATCGCGCGTATTTAGCGTTGTTTCAGGCTGCCTGAAACGATGTTTTGCCAGTGAAAAATAAGGAAAATCATATAGATGTTGAATTTTGACCACCCATTGACCGAGCGCGTTCGCAGCTTGATTCGTATTGAGCATTTGTTCAACCGCTTCAACCATGCCACCTCTGGCGATGATAAATGGTCGCACCATATTGCGTTAAGCACGCTGTTTGAGATTATGGAAAGCTCGTCGCGTGCGGAATTGAAGTTGGATATTTTGCAGGAATTGGAACGCCAGCGGCAAAGTGAGAAATATCAAAATGATGTGCCGATGTTGGAGCGTTTAAACCAAACGGCGCAGAATTTGCAGGAAGTGCAGCAAAAATTTGGGCAGCATATTCGCGAAAATGAATGGCTGATGGCGGTGAAACAGCGCATGTTGGTGGCGGGGGGGACCACGCCTGTTGAGCTGCCGAGTTATTATTTTTGGCAAAAGGTGGATGCGAGAAAACGCAGGCAGGATTTGCAGCGTTGGAGCCAATTTATGATGCCGACGTATCATGCCGTGCATTTGCTGCTGGAAATTTTGCGCAGCAATCAAATTGTTGTGCAATGCCATGCTGAGGCGGGGCATTATGAACACAGCAAAATGGAGCAAAACATTCATTTGCTGACAATTGAAATTCCGCAAAGTTTGGGGGCGTTGCCCGAGGTGTCGGCGAATAAGTATTTCACGCATATTCGTTTTGTGCGGGCGAGCCAAGAAGGGATGCGGGGCGAGGTTATCCCGCATGATATTGATTTTAAAATGATTGTGTGCAGTTTTGATGGCGATTCTGCCATACGGCAGGCAGCCTGAAAACGGCGCTGTGAACCGAGAACACCATGACACGACTTGAATACATCGCATCTGAATTGATTGCGCGTAAACAAAAAATCACTTGTGCCGAATCGTGCACAGGCGGGCTGCTGGCGGCGGAATTGACCAGCATTGCAGGCAGCTCGGCGTTTTTTGAGCGCGCGTATATCACATATTCCAACCAAGCCAAGGAGCAGCTGGTGAATGTGAACAGCGATACGCTGCGGCATTATGGTGCGGTGAGCGAGGAGGTGGTGCGCGAGATGGCGTTGGGCGCGTTGATTGCGGCGAAAAGCGATTATGCGTTGAGCATTTCGGGCATTGCGGGCCCCGATGGCGGCACGGCGGATAAGCCTGTGGGCACGGTGTGGTTTGGCTTTGCTACCAAGCAGCGCATTTGGGCGAAGCAGTATCATTTTAAGGGCGACCGCAAAATGGTGCGCGAACAGGCGGTGCAGTATGCGCTAGCGATTTTGGAACATTATTTAAAAACAACGAAATAGTTTTTCAGGCTGCCTAATGTGTAAAGGCAGCCTGAAAACATTTTTTTAAGGAATAAGCCATGTCTCAATTTTTTGCTATTCATCCCGAAAACCCGCAAGAACGGTTGATTAAACAGGCGGTGGAGATTGTGCGCAAGGGTGGGGTGATTGTGTATCCCACCGATTCGTGTTACGCGATTGGCTGCGCTCTGGGCGATAAGACGGCGATGGAGCGGATTTTGGCGATTCGCAAGATTGATTTGAAGCATCATTTAACGCTGATGTGCGCGGATTTGAGCGATTTGGGCACTTATGCTAAGGTGGATAACAGCCAGTTTCGCCAGCTGAAAGCGGCAACCCCTGGCAGCTACACCTTTATTTTGCAGGCAACTAAGGAAGTGCCGAATCGCACTTTGCATCCAAAGCGCAAAACGATTGGGCTGCGTGTGCCTGATAATGCGATTGCGCTGGCGTTGTTGAAAGAATTGGGCGAGCCGATGTTGAGCAGCACGCTGATGCTGCCTGAGGATGATGAGCCGCTGACCGACCCATATGAAATCCGCGACCGCTTGGAACATGCGGTGGATTTGGTGATTGATGGTGGCTGGTGTGGCACGGAGCCGACCACAGTGATTGATATGACGGATGGGGTGGAATTGGTGCGGCAGGGCAAGGGAGATGCGGGGGTATTTGGGTTGTGATGGGCGAAACTGAACGATAGGAGGCAGCCTGAAAATGGGTTTAACCGTTTTCAGGCTGCCTTTTATAGACGGACTACTGCGCAGGTGCAAATTTTATTTGCACGCCATTTTTGCCACGCAAAATCAGCGTTTGCCCATTGATTTCATAGCGCGACACGCGCTTCATGGCGGCGGTAAACGCGTCTTCTAGCTGATTGTTTTCGCACAGCATGATGGTGGAAGTCATCTCGCCCAGTTTCAGGCTGCCTGATGTGGCTTGGGCATGGAAGTTCATGTGGTTGCAGCCCATGTAGGCATAGGAGTTGGGCAGTTTTGTCCAATCCATTTTGGCGTTGGCGGGGATGTCACCTTTAAAGCCGCTTAATTCGGTTAAGTGCCACACTTGGTGGATGGATGCGGGCGCAGCCGATTGCACGGCGGGCGCGGCTTGGGCTGGCGTGGCGGGCTTGGACTGTGCGGTGCTGTTGCACGCGGCGAGCAGCAAGGTTGCGCTGAATAATGTCATGGTTTTGGTTAGCATGATGTTTCTCCTTATTGATTGATGCTTTCAGGCAGCCTGAAAGCGGTGGGTTGAAATTTTTTACATCACTTTTTTCAACTGTTCTATTAAGCCAGTTAGCGTAGCGAAGGTGAGTTGATACATACTGCTTAGTGATTTGGCTTGCGCTTCATTTATGTTAGTAACCAACAGAATAAAATTGTCAGTAGGGATATTCAAGCGTTTTCTTAAATTCAAATATTTATCTAAATTTTGACGGTATTCCCCTGTTTTGCATTCAATCACAATGAGTTGTTTATTTTTTGGTAAAAATAACACGTCCAATTCGTGCAAATCTTCGTTGGTAAAGCGAATTTTCGCGCTACGGGCGCAAGAGAAGTTGTAATTTTTACCATATTGTTTAGCTAGGGTAAGTATTTCGTTGAGTGCAAACCATTCTAACCATGTACCGTTAAAAAATTGACGAATGGGTGTTGCGGCTTGCAGTTTTAGGTGTATCAACTTGTCTTGTTTTTGGTAGGTATAACGAGAAAATAATGTATGGCTATAAAATTCACGACAGATGTTGTTGATTTGTTGCGCTTCTTTTTGACTGTATTTTTTTAAGTCTAAGTTTAAGCCACTATGGTTATTACGGTAGTTCCACGCAATTTTGTTGAGAATATCTTGGAATATGGCGAAGTTTTTGCCAATCTTTGCAGCAGCTTCGTCAAAATAACCACTCATATCTATGGCAGCGCAATCAAATTCGGGAGTAATTTGTTTATTTTTAAACCAATCGGTTAGTGGCTGGTGCTGCTCAATATTAGCAAGAATATTGGTGTCGGATAGTTTTACATTGTCCAAAGGGTTGCTTTGATTATGTTCCTGCGCTTGTTGCTGTTCGGCTGGTTCTTTATCTTGATTTTTCAAGGCATTGAGTTCACGCACAGCACTTGCCCAACGATCAATAATGTGTTGGATAAATGGCGCAGTCTCGTACACCGTTACATCTTGCCCGCAATTGGCACATTTTGTTGGCGGCATACTGCGATGAATAATGTGTTCACTAATGAATTTGCAATGGTTACAACGATATACACCCATTTGGCATTTCCTTATTTAGTTGGGAAATTAGTGTGATTGAAGTTCGGACATCATAAAGTTAAACCTGTTTTCAGGCTGCCTCAAAGATTTACAGCCGCTCAAACGCTTCTTTAAACACTTGCGCCCGATGGGCATAGCCTTGGAACATATCGTAGCTGGCGCAGGCGGGGGACAGCAGCACGATGTCGCCTGCCTGCGCGGTGGCGTGGGCGGCGGCAACGGCTTGTGGCAGCGTGTCGCAGAACTGGTGCGGCACGTTACGCGCGGCGAGTTCGGCGGCGATTTTGGGCGCGTCCACGCCAATTAGGAACACGGCGCGGGCTTTGTCTTGCAACACGGAGGCAAGCGGGGCGAAGTCTTGTCCTTTGCCTTGCCCGCCTGCAATAAGCACGATTTTTTGCGGCAGCCCTGCGATGGCGGCAACGGTTGCGCCTACGTTGGTGCCTTTGCTGTCGTCAATGTATACCACGCCGTCTTTTGCGCCGATTTTTTCTACGCGGTGGGGCAAGCCCTTGAAGGTTTGGATGTGTTGAACCAGCTCGCTGCGCGGGATGCCGATGGCTTCGCATAGGGCGAGGGCGGCAAGCGCGTTGGCGGTGTTGTGGTTGCCTTGCAGCGGGATTTGGCTTTGCGCCATGAAATCGCTATCCCGTTGTTTCAGGCTGCCTGAAACGGGGTCCAGCCAATAATCGGCGGCTTGCGCGAGCGAGAAATAACGGGTTTGCTGCTCGGGGCGGTGCATGGCGCGGCAGAAGGGGTCGTCGGCGTTGAGGATTTGCGTACGGCAGCCGTTGAAGATTTGGTCTTTGGTGCGGGCGTAGTCCAGCAGGTCGTCGTAGCGGTTGAGGTGGTCTTCTGAGATGTTGAGGCAGGCGGCGGCTGCGGCGGCAAGGCAGGGCGTGGTTTCCAGTTGGAAGCTGGATAGTTCCAGCACCCACACATCGGCGCTTTTGCCTTGCCGTTGCAGCCATGCGTCGAGCACGGGCGTGCCGATGTTGCCCGCGACAACGGTATCCAAGCCGCTTTGTTGGCAAAGATGCCCGACTAGGCTGGTGGTGGTGGTTTTGCCGTTGCTGCCGGTGATGGCGATGATTTGGTCGCGTTGGTGGCGCAGCAGGTCTGCAAGGATGGCAACATCGCCTGTTACCACGCCGCCGCGTTGTTCAAATTCTCGGATTTCAGGCTGCCTACGGCTCACACCGGGGCTTAATATCAGCATGGTTTTATCTGCCAACGCGGTTTTCAGGCTGCCTGAAAGGGCAGGGTAGTGGGGGAACTGCGCGGCGAGTTCGGCTTGGCGTTCGGCGCTGAGCTGTTCATCGTAGGCGGCGACTTGGCTTGCGCCGATGTGGTCAAGATAGCGCAGGATGGAGATGCCTGTGCTGCCCAGTCCTGCCACGAGGATTTTTTGATTGTTCATTTAGTGCCTCTTGTGCGTTCGTATGAAATCACGCCTGTTTCGCCTGTGGGCATTTCTTCCATGCCCAGTTCTTCTTTGATGCTGCGCGGTTTTTCGCGCTTGGCGGGCGCGGGCGATTCGTTTTCTTGGGGCGCGAGTTCTTGTTCATCGGGGACAATGCGCGGCTCGTTGGCTTCGTTTTCAGGCTGCATCGGCGGCGGCTGGGTGTTGGCGGAGGCTTTGGTTGCGGCGTTATCTTCGGGGCTGGGCACTTGGGTGAGCCATTTGCCCGCGCTGCTTTGCGAATAAGCAATGTCGCTTTGCGCTTCGTCGCTCACGCCGACCACTTGGGCGAGGATTTTGCGCGTTTTGGCAGCCTGAACGGCTTCGCTGCGCCATGTTACGCCGTCGGCGGGCACGCCTAGAACGACTGTGCCGCCCACTTCCAGCGGGGTGTCTAGCGTGATGGGGATGCTTTTGTTTTCGGCTACGGCTTGTTTACTGTCGTTGATGTAGAGCGCGAGGCTGATGTAAACGGTGGAAACGGTGAAGTTGCCTTTGTTTGTGAGCGATACGCGGATGTTGGGTTCGCCTGCGGTGTAGGAGAAATCGCCTGCTTTGATAACCACGTCTTCGCCTGTGCTCACGGAGCTGGCTTCATCGCTGGCGGGTACGGGCAGCAGCGGGGCGGAGGCTTCTAGGTTGATTTCGGGCAGGGCAACGGGGGAGGCGGTGTTTTGGATGCCTGCCGCGCCCTCGCTAACGGCTTGGATAAAGCGGTAGCCGCCGTAGCCCATTGCGCCGAACAGCACAACGGCGATAACGGCGACGACTTTGGTGTAAACGGATTTTTCTGCCATGTTGGACTCGCTTTCAGGCTGCGTGGGAAAAGGGGATTTTAACAAACGCAAAGGCAGCCTGAAACCCGATTTCTGGGTTTCAGGCTGCCTATTTGTTTGCGGGATGCTGCCGGTTATACCACCCCTTGCGCCAACATGGCATCGGCAACTTTGCGGAAGCCCGCGATGTTCGCGCCGTTTACATAGTTCACATAGCCGTCGGCGGCGGCGCCGTTTTCCACGCAGTTTTCGTGGATGTTTGCCATGATGTCAAACAGGCGTTTATCCACTTCTTCCGCGCTCCACGATAGGCGAATGGCGTTTTGGCTCATTTCTAAGCCCGATGTCGCCACGCCGCCCGCGTTGGAGGCTTTACCGGGAGCGTAAAGGATTTTGGCTTGGGTAAACGCTTCCACCGCGCCCAAAGTGGAGGGCATGTTCGCGCCTTCGGCAACGCATTGCACGCCGTTTGCCAATAGGGTTTTGGCGGCGGCTTCGTCCAACTCGTTTTGGGTGGCGCAAGGCAGCGCGATGTCGCAAGGCACGCCCCACGGTTTTTGGTCGGCGAAGTATGCCAAGCCTTGTTCTTTGGCATACACCGACAGGCGTTCGCGGCGTTCGTTTTTCAGTTCCAGCAGCGCGGCAACGTGCGCTTCGGTCATGCCGCTGTCGGGGAATTTCACAAAGCCGTTGGAATCGGACACGGTGAGCACTTTTGCGCCCAGTTGGATGGCTTTTTCGCAGGCGTATTGGGCAACGTTGCCGCTGCCTGAAACCACCACGCGCTTGCCGGCAAATTGCTCGCCGCGTGTGTGCAGCATGGATTGGGCGAAATACACGCAGCCGTAGCCCGTGGCTTCGGGGCGAATCAGGCTGCCGCCGTATGCCAAGCCTTTGCCTGTTAACACGGAAGCAAATTCGTTGCGCACGCGTTTGTATTGCCCGAACAGGAAGCCGATTTCGCGCCCACCCACACCAATATCGCCTGCGGGCACGTCCAAATCTGCGCCGATGTGGCGGGAAAGCTCGGTCATAAAGGCTTGGCAAAAGCGCATCACTTCGGCATCGGATTTGCCTTTGGGGTCAAAATCGGAGCCGCCTTTGCCGCCGCCCATGGGCAGGGTGGTGAGCGCGTTTTTGAACACTTGCTCAAAGGCGAGAAATTTCAACACGCCCAAATCCACGGTGGGGTGAAAGCGCAAGCCGCCTTTGTAGGGCCCGATGGCGGAGTTCATTTGCACGCGGTAGCCGCGGTTTACCTGCACGTTGCCCTTGTCGTCCACCCAAGACACGCGGAACATCACCACGCGCTCGGGCTCGACGATGCGTTCCAGCAAGCCTTGCTGCGTGTATTTGGGGTTTTTTTCCAAAAACGGTTTCAGGCTGCCAAACACTTCTTCAACGGCTTGGTGGAACACGGCTTGATTGGGGTCGCGTTGTTTAATTGTTTGAAATAGCGTATTTAAATCGCTCATCGAGGTCTCCTTACTAGCAGGGTTGGAAAAGCCGCCACTATACTAGCGTTTAAAATCGTTTGCAATTTTTAACGATATGCTTACATTTGTTGATGATGTTGCGCGACTGACGGGTGTGGCAAAGGCAGCCTGAAAACGGGCAGGGCAGTTATCCAGCGATGCGCCGCGCTGCCTGCCGCTTATCGTTTTCAGGCTGCCTAACCTTGCCGCCCGCAATGTTAAAATAGCCGCTTTCAACCCAAAGGCAGCCTGAAACCATGTCTGACTTATTCTCCCAAGCCCCCAGCGCACCGCTTGCCGAACGGCTGCGCCCGCGCACACTTGCCGAAGTGCTCGGGCAGGAACACCTGACGGGCGCGGGCAAGCCGCTTGCCGTTGCGCTGGCGAGCGGCGAGCCGCATTCGATGATTTTGTGGGGCAGCGCGGGCATCGGCAAAACCACGCTGGCGCGGATTGTGGCGCAGGGCTTTGACGCGCAGTTTCTGCCGATTTCCGCCGTGTTTTCGGGTGTGAAAGACATCCGCGAAGCCATCACCCAAGCCGAAATGGCGTGGCAGCGCGGTAAACGCACCATTTTGTTTGTCGACGAAGTGCACCGCTTCAACAAAGCCCAGCAGGATGCCTTTTTGCCGCACGTTGAAAGCGGGCTGATTACCTTTATTGGCGCGACCACCGAAAACCCCTCGTTTGAAGTCAATGCCGCGCTGCTCTCACGCGCCCAAGTCTATACGCTCAAACCGCTCAACCCCGAAGCACTCGCCCAGCTGTGCGACAAGGTTTTCAGGCTGCCTGAAAATGCGCAAATCCGCATCACGCCCGAAGCGCAGCAGCTCATTATCCAGCACGCCGACGGCGACGCGCGGCGGCTGTTGAACACGCTGGAACAAATCATCCGCGCCGCGCGCACGCAAAACATCGCCGAAATCGGCAGCGAGCTGGTGGCGCAAACGCTGGGCAGCCAGCTGCGGCGGTTTGATAAAGGCGGCGAAGCGTTTTACAACCAGATTTCCGCGTTGCACAAATCGGTGCGCGGCTCGCATCCCAACGCCGCGCTGTATTGGTTTTGTCGCATGATAGACGGCGGCGCCGACCCGCGCTACCTCGCCCGTCGCATCGTGCGCATGGCATGGGAAGACATCGGGCTTGCCGACCCGCGCGCCATGCAAATCGCCAACGATGCGGCGGCGACTTTTGAGCGGCTGGGCAGCCCCGAGGGCGAACTGGCACTGGCGCAGGCGGTGCTGTATTTGGCGGCGGCAGCAAAGTCCAACGCAGGCTACACCGCGTTTAACCAAATGCGCCAGTTTGTGCGCGAACACGGCAGCGCAGCCGTGCCCGTGCATCTGTGCAACGCGCCCACCAAGCTGATGAAAGAACTGGGCTACGGGCGCGACTACCGCTACGCCCACGACGAGCCGCACGCCTACGCGGCAGGCGAAAGCTATATGCCCGACGGCATGGACGAGCCCGATTTTTACCGGCCGACGGATAGGGGCTTGGAGATTAAGATTGCGGAGAAACTGGCTTGGCTGCGCGGGTTGGATGAAGCGGCGCAGGGCGATGAATAAGTGGTTTCAGGCTGCCTTTGCGGATGGATTTTGCGATTGATAGGCAGCCTGAAAACGGTTGGGGCTTAGGAAGCAAAATCACCAAAAACAGTGATAAGCTTCTGAAATGAAATTAAAAAACAAGTATCAAAAGTTCAGCAAAATTTCTGAACCACAATTTCGTCAAATTCTACGGCTATTTGCCTTGGATTTGACTGCTTCTGATACTGCCAGATTAACTGGCATCAGTGTCAGAAGTATCAACACGCTATTCTTAAAATTACGGCAACGGTTAGCTGCTGAATGTGAGCAGCAAACTCCTTTTGATGGTGTTGTTGAATTGGATGAATCCTACTTTGGTGCGAAGCGTATTCGTGGCAAACGCGGACGCGGTGCTGGTGGTAAAACCATCGTCTTTGGGGTACTTAAACGGGGCGATAAGGTCTATACGGAAATCGTATCCGATGCCCCCAAAGCCACGCTACAAAAGGTTATACGCGGCCATATCTCCATTGAGAGCGTCATCAATACTGACGGATGGCGCGGTTATCATGGTTTGATTGATATGGGATTTGCAAAGCATTTTAGGGTGTATCACGGGCAAAATGAGTTTGCTCGTGGAGCGCAACACATTAACGGTATTGAGTCGTTTTGGAGTTATGCGAAACACCATCTGATACACAACATGGTGTAGCAAAACATACGTTTTACTTGCATCTGAAAGAAACCGAATTCCGCTTCAATCACAGGCATGATGATTTGTACAAAGTACTGCTGAAAATGTTGCGGAATGATCCTTTAAAATGATTTTTGCTTCCTAAGCCCCATAATAATATCTTTCCTATGATTACTTCATTCCTAAAATAGTGAAATTTGTTTGATTTCTATTCATAATTAATTCAACTCCCATAAATTCCGTAATAAGTTCTCCACTGTTAATGAATTTAAAAATAATATCTTTTATTTCGTCTATATCATTATCAGTCGGATATATTTTATTCCCAGATATATCCACAACAATAGATTCTTTACCATCCATCATAACCTCAGCAACAAACTTTTCTGTAAAAAGAATATATTTATTAAGCAAATAAGGATCATCAGAATCAAGGGGACCAGATGGTAATGGAATTAAAATAAGTAAATTATTATCTATTTTATAGCAACTGTTAAGGCGATAACATTCACGATTACCATAGGGATCATCTTCATCATCATCTCTTAGTAGATATTCTATATTTGATATATTTATTGTATATCTAGGATAAGATCCACTTTTTCTAATTTCATCTAATGATTTTATATATCTCTGATCAAAAAGATCAGTAAACTGTTTACTGTCTATGTGGGTTTTAATGCTATTCATAAGTTAATTCCTTTATAAATATAAAACGTTATTGATTCAAATCTAGTTTTAATACATGTCCAACTTCCTTATATCATTTAAAAAAGGGGCTTAGGAAGCAAAAATCATTTTAAAGGATCATTCCGCAACATTTTCAGCAGTACTTTGTACAAATCATCATGCCTGTGATTGAAGCGGAATTCGGTTTCTTTCAGATGCAAGTAAAACGTATGTTTTGCTACACCATGTTGTGTATCAGATGGTGTTTCGCATAACTCCAAAACGACTCAATACCGTTAATGTGTTGCGCTCCACGAGCAAACTCATTTTGCCCGTGATACACCCTAAAATGCTTTGCAAATCCCATATCAATCAAACCATGATAACCGCGCCATCCGTCAGTATTGATGACGCTCTCAATGGAGATATGGCCGCGTATAACCTTTTGTAGCGTGGCTTTGGGGGCATCGGATACGATTTCCGTATAGACCTTATCGCCCCGTTTAAGTACCCCAAAGACGATGGTTTTACCACCAGCACCGCGTCCGCGTTTGCCACGAATACGCTTCGCACCAAAGTAGGATTCATCCAATTCAACAACACCATCAAAAGGAGTTTGCTGCTCACATTCAGCAGCTAACCGTTGCCGTAATTTTAAGAATAGCGTGTTGATACTTCTGACACTGATGCCAGTTAATCTGGCAGTATCAGAAGCAGTCAAATCCAAGGCAAATAGCCGTAGAATTTGACGAAATTGTGGTTCAGAAATTTTGCTGAACTTTTGATACTTGTTTTTTAATTTCATTTCAGAAGCTTATCACTGTTTTTGGTGATTTTGCTTCCTAAGCCCCAACCGTTTTCAGGCTGCCTCTGATGATTTGAGGCAGCCTGAAAATCATTTGCGCAACCGCAACGCATTGCCCACCACAATCAGCGAACTCGCGCTCATGCCGATGGCGGCAATCCACGGCGTAACCCAGCCTGCCACCGCCAGCGGCACCACGACGAGGTTATACACGCTCGCCCAAATCAGGTTTTGGCGGATGACGCGGCGCGTGCGGCGGGCTTGGCGCAGCAGGCGAGGGATAAGGGCGAGGTCATCTTGCAGCAGAATCACATCCGCGCCTTCGCGGGCAACATCCGCGCTGCCCGCCACCGCCAGCGACACATTGGCGGCGGCGAGCACGGGCGCGTCGTTGATGCCGTCGCCCAGCATTAACACGCGCTTGCCCTCGGCTTGCAGGGCTTGCACATAGGCGAGCTTGTCTTCAGGCGTGGCTTGGGCGCGGCGGTGGGCGATGGCGAGCTGGTCGGCAAGCTGGTTCACTGCGCCGGGGTGGTCGCCGCTCAAAACGTGGGTGGCGATGCCGCGCGCGTGCAATTCGGCGAGCATGGCGGCGGCGTGCGGCTTGGTTTCATCGCGCAGGATAAAGGCAGCCTGAAAACCGTGTTCGTTGCCCAGCATGATGATGCTGCCCGTGGGCAAGCCGTCGGGCAGGTTTTCAGGCTGCCTTTGTGGCGCGCTGGGGGCGATTTGGGCAACAAAATCGACGCGTCCAATCGCCCATGTTTGCTGCGCGATTTGGGCAACGATGCCTTGCCCCACATGGTTTTGCCGTTGGCTGGCGATGGCTTGCGGCGCGGCATGAGGCAGCCTGAAAAACGCTTGAGCGATGGGGTGTTCGGATTGCTGTTCTAGGGCTTGAGCGATGGCGATGATGTCGCTGGGGCAGCCTGAAAATGTGGTTTCATCGTATAGCCGTTGCTCGGCAAAGGAATAAATATGCGTAATCGCCAGCTTGCCTTGCGTGAGTGTACCTGTTTTGTCAAACACGGCATCGGTGATTTGCGCCAAGTTTTCAAGGGCTTGCCCCTGCGCAATCAACACGCCTTCGCTGGCGAGTTTGCCTGTGGAAGCAGCGAGCGCGGCGGGCGTGGCAAGCGATAGGGCGCAGGGGCAAGTAATCACCAGCAGCGACACGGTTACCCACAAAGCGCGGGCGGCGTCGGCATACCACCACCAAGCCAAAAAGGTGGGCACTGCCATGATAATCAGCGACAGCGTGAAGCCCGAGGCATAGCGCTCGGCCAGCTCGGCAAGGCGCGGCTTTTGCGCAAGGGCTTTGTCTAACAGCTTCACAATGTGCGCCAAGCGCGTTTGGTTGCCCACTTCGGTGGCGCGGATGATGATGGGGCTGGCAACGTTGAGTGTGCCTGCGGTTACAAGGCAGCCTGAAAACTTGGCAACGGGCAGATGTTCGCCCGTGAGCATCGCTTCGTTGATTTCGCTCTCGCCGCTCAATATCACGCCATCCACAGGCACGACTTCGCCCGCGCGCACCAGCAGCACATCGCCCACCGCCAGCGACACCACCGCCTCTTCTTCGCTGCTTTCATCGGGATAACGCGGCAAGCGATGGCAAAACGCAGGCACCAGCTTCACCAAACGCTCCGCCGCATCGCCCGCCTTGCGCCGTGCGCTGTGTTCCATAAACCGCCCCAGCAGCAAAAAGAACACAAACATGGCGATGCTTTCAAAATACAAGCCTTGCTGCGATTGCACCGCCAACGCGCCCACGCCTGCGATAAACGTGAGCGAAATCGCCAGCGCAACAGGCGTGTCCATGCCCGTGCGCCCGTTTTTCAAATCGCGCCACGCGCCTTGGTAAAACGGCAACGCCGCGTAAAACATGGCAGGCAGCACCATAAAAAACGCGCCCCAATGCAGCATGGCAAGGTAGGGCGGCTCAATGTCGCCGAAGAGGTAAGTGGGCAGCGCAAACATCATGGTTTGCATGCTGGCAAAGGCGGCGATGGCAAGGCGAATCAGCATGGATTTACGCTCACGCTGGGTTTGCGCTTCCATTTTTTGCGCGTCATACGGCGCGGCGGTGTAGCCCGTTTTTTGGATGAGCGACAAAATATTGGAAAGCTGCACGCGTGTTTCATCCCAGCGCACGCGGGCGCGTTGCGTGCTGTAATTCAGCTCCACTTGGCTAATGCCCGCTTGGCGCATCAGCCGCTGCTCAATCAGCCACACGCAGGCGGCGCAAGTGATGCCGCCCAGCATCAACGTGGCTTCGCGCTGGTTTTCAGGCAGCGTTTCCACAAATTCGGCTTGCACTTCGGGCAGGTCGTAGAGTTTGAGCTGCGCCATGATTTCATCGGGCGGCAACTCCGCTTTTTCGGCTTGGGCGGTGCGGTTTTTGTAGTAGCTGCCCAGCCCGGCATCGATGATGCCTTGAGCAACGGCTTGGCAACCCACGCAGCAGGTGGGCTGCTCTTGGTTGTTGTAAACAATGGGCAGATGGGTGTGTTCGGGGACGGGGAGTCCGCAGTGGAAGCAAGGTTGAGACATGGGGGGATAGAGAGTGTGTGGATGGTTTTTAAAAGGCAGCCTGAAAATGGGAAATAGGCGTTTCAGGCTGCCTTTGGGCTTGCGGATAACATCAAAGGCAGCCTGAAAACCTAATCTATCATCAATCAGTATCCGCCCAAAAAAACAGCCGCCCCACGCAGAGCGGCTTGTTTCATCATGTGATTACTGCGCGGGCACAATGCTGGCGTTTTGCATCAAATTGCCCACCGCTTCTTGCACACGCTCGTTGGCTAGGCCGGCGCGCAAGCCTTCTTTGATTTTGTCTAGCGGCTCAATGCTGATTTTGCGCTTGTCGTTGATGTAGTAAACCGCGTGTAGCTTGTCGCCTGAAATCGGCTTGCTGTATTGCCCTTTTTTCAGGCTGCCGATGGCTTGGTAGATATTGGGGCGGGCTTCTTGCAAATCGCGTAGGGAAATGTAGTCGCTAAACACCGCGCCGCCTGCTTTGATGTTGGGGTCGATGCTGTATTTGCGGGCGACTTCGGCGAAACTTTTTTTCGCTTTCAAATCGCGCTCGGCGGCTTTGATTTGCTCGGCGTTGTCGGTGATGATTTCGCCGATTTGCACTTCGTCGGTGTTGTCGTAGCGCTGTTTGATTTCGTTGTAACGCTGTTGCACTTGGGCATCGGTTACGGGGTTTTTGTTGATGACGTCGCGCGCGTAAACCTGCATCAGCAGCTGGTTTTGGTAATCCGCCCATTGCTGTTTGAAGTCGGCTTGCTTGTCTGCGCCTTGGGCTTTGGCTTGCTTCATGCTTTCGCTTTCGGCATCTTTGTATTCTTTGCTTTTGTCCAAGCCTTGTTTTTTGGCGGCTTGCGTTACCACGGTTTCCAGCACGGTTTGCTGCGCGATAAATTGGCGCAGCTCGGGGCTGTCTTGCACTTGCCCTTGACTGCCGGCAACCACGGCTTGCACGCGGCGGTCCAGCTCGCTGCTGTCAATTTTTGTGCCGTTTACGGTTACCACGGTTTGGGCAAACAGGCTGCCCGAAATCAGGGCGGCGGATAGGGCGGCGGCGATATAAGTGGGTTTCATGGGGTTTCCTTTCGGTTGGGGGATGGGATGTGCTCGGTTGTGAAGTGAAAGGTTTTCGCTGCGCGGAACTTTGTTTCAGGCTGCCTTTGCGCGGCAGGCGATGCTGTTCTGCGCATTAGGCAGCCTGAAAATACTCGTCAGGCGTTTGCGCGAGGATGCTGAGTGCGTGGATTTGTTGGCTGGTAAATAAGTCTTGCAGCAGGGTTTGCACTTGGCGTTGCCGCGCTACGCGACTCATGCCGTTGAATGCGTTGCTCACCACCAAGATGGCGTAATGCCCGCCGCCTTTGTTGCCTGCGTGTCCGATGTGCAAATGGCTTTCGTCGGCAAACTCGTACACATCGGGGGCAAGCGGGGCGAGTCGGCTGGCTATTTGGTCGCGCATTATTTGGGGAACACTTGTTTAAAGGGGCGAATCAGCATTTCGGCATACACGCCTGCGTGCACATAAGGGTCGTCGCCTGCCCATGCTTCGGCGGCGTCTAAATCGGGGAAGTCGGCAACAATCAGGCTGCCGGACATCACGCTGGGGTTATCGGGCAGCGGGTTGGGGCCGGCGCAGAGCAGGCGGTTTTCCCGGTGCAACGCTTCCAAGCGTTCCAAATGGGCGGGGCGGGCGGCGGCGCGCGCTTCGCCGGTGTTTTCGGCATCGGTGGCTAGGAACATAAACAGCATGGGCTTACTCGCTTTCTTTGGGGAGGTGTTTGACAAGGTAAATGCCTTGCGCGATGGAAAAGGCAATGGAAATGGGCAGGTAGCCCCATAGTTTGAAGTTCATCCAAACGGGTTCGCGCTCGGCGGTAAAAGGGTAGGCAATGGCGAGGTTGAGCGCGCCGAGAAACAGGAAAAAGCCTATCCATGCGTAGCCGAGTTTGTGCCAAACGTGGTCGGGCAGGGTGAGTTCTTTGCCCAACAGCAGGCGTAGGCTGTTTTGCCCGCACAGTTGCATGGCAACCATAATGATGGCGAGCAGCCACGGCAATATGGTGGTTTTGAGCATGATAAACGTGCGATCGTTTAGCGCGATGGTTAAGCCGCCAAACACGACAACCAAGATGAAGCTGAGCCATTGGGTGGGTTCCAGCTTGCGGTGTTGCCAATAGGTGTAAGCGGCTTGGGCGATGCCTGTTACCACGGCGACGATGGTGGCGAGGATGATGTTTTTGGTGGCGGTGTAGGTGGCGAAAAAGAGGATGATGGCGATGAAATCGCTGAGTGTTTTCATGGAACGGGCGTTGTGTTAAAAATGCTTATCATAATAACTGAAAACGGGGGATTTGGGCGTAAAAGGTTTGTTTTGCGCGGGGCAGGCAAGCCTGTTTCCGCCATGTGGGTCTGGTTTCAGGCTGCCTATCACGGCTTACTCGGTGAGCAAGAAGAATTCCACCAAGATGTTTTTAAACAAAAAGCCCATCACGCCCAAGCCGAGCACGAAAAACAGGATAAACATCCCCCATTTGCCCGCTTTGGATTCTTTGCCCAGCTGCCATACGATAAAGCCGAGCATGATGACCAAGCCGCCGATGCCCAGCCGCATACCCCATAGGGCGAATTGTTCTTCTGACATGATTGTTCCTTTGTGTGTGTTGAGTGTTTTTACGCTTTGGCGCTTGCGTAACTATGATGAGGCAGCCTTACCCTTTTGTCCAAATCTTTGATTTGGGTATAAGTGAGCATCTAAATCTTTGATTTAGCCATGCGAACTTATGCAAAGCCAAAAGGGTAGTCCGCAGCGCAACGCGCAAGGTAGAAAACCGTATTAACCTATTTTCAGGCTGCCTATTTGTGTTGATTACGCTGCCAACGCCTGTTTCAAATCATCAATCAAATCATCCACATATTCCAAACCGATAGACAAGCGCAGCAAGCCTTCGGTTATCCCCGCTGCCAGCTTGTCCTCGGGCGACATTCTGCCGTGCGTGGTTGTCCACGGATGCGCGATGGTGGAGCGCACATCGCCAAAGTTTGCCGTTTTGGAAAAAATGTTTACCTTATCAACCACTTTCCAAGCCGCTGCCGTGTCGCCTTTCACTTCAAACGCCAGCACCGTGCCGCCCGTGCTTTGCTGTTTTTTCACCAACGCCGCTTGCGGGTTTTCAGGCAGCCCCGAGTAATATACTTTGCCCACCTGCGGTTGCTGTTGCAGCCATTGCGCGATTTTCAGCGCGGAAGCCGCCGCCGCTTCGGTGCGCAGTATCAGCGTTTCCATGCCGCTGAGCAGCATCCATGCGTTAAACGGCGAAATGCTCAACCCCATGGTGTTCACATACATGCCCACTTGCGTAATCAAATCTTGCTTGCCGCACACCACGCCGCCCAACACGCGCCCTTGCCCGTCAATCGATTTGGTGCCCGATTGCACGCTTAAATCCGCGCCCAAACGCAGCGGCTGTTGCACCGCAGGCGAGCAAAAACAGTTATCCACCACCATCAACGCGTTGATTTCATGCGCTATTTGCGCCAAGGCTTCAATATCCGCCACTTCGCCCAAAGGGTTGGACGGCGTTTCCAAGAAAAACATTTTGGTGTTCGGGCGGATTGCCTTGCGCCATTCGTTTGCATCGGTTTGCGAAACCAGCGTCACTTCAATGCCAAAGCGCGACAGCGTGCCGATTAAGCCCGCCGTTGTGCCAAACAGGCTGCGGCTGCTGATTAAATGGTCGCCCGCGCTCAGAAAGGTGAGCAGGGCAGCCTGAATCGCGCTCATGCCGGTTGCCGTTGCCATGCCCGCTTCCGCGCCTTCCATGATGGCAACGCGCTGTTGGAACGCCGCCACCGTGGGGTTGTTGGTGCGCGAATAAGTGTAGCCCGCTTGGCGTTTGGCAAACACATCGGCGCATTCTTCCGCGCTGTCAAACATAAAACTGCTGGTTAAAAACAAGGCTTGATGATGTTCTTTAAACTGGGTTTGCTCTTTGCTGCCGCGAATCGCTAGCGTTTGCGGATGAAGTTTTTTGGCGTTATTCATGTTTGCATTCTTTTACAAAAACAGGAAAGTCGCTATTTTGCGCCTTTTCAGGCTGCCTTTCAATGCTTATAATTTGCGCTCTTAACACTCGTTTACAAGGACACACATCATGAAATGGACCGACATCCAACGCATCGCCGAAGAGCTTTACGACACCCACGGCGATAGCATCAACCCCGCCACCGTGCGCTTCACCCAACTGCGCGATTTGATTCTCGCCCTGCCCGATTTTGACGACGACCCCAACCGTTGCGGCGAAAAAATCTTGGAAGCGGTGCAACAGGCTTGGATTAACGAAGCGGAGTAGGGCGGGGGCATACGGCAAACCGTGCGGCATAGCGATTGCCCAATCGCCCTGCGGATTGCCCCGCTGTTTTCAGGCTGCCTATCAAGGTTTAATAGGCAGCCTGAAAATTTGTTGCGCCCATTGCGAATAAAACCCGCAGCCGCCCAAACGCATCTTATCCTTTTTAACCCATAGGCAGCCTGAAACGCCGTTTCGCAAAGTTAAAACCATGTCCACATTCTCCACCCGCCTTATCCGATGGCAACGCCAACACGGGCGCAACAGCCTGCCGTGGCAAACGCGCGACCCCTACCGCGTCTGGCTCTCCGAAATCATGCTGCAACAAACCCAAGTGGCGACCGTGTTGGATTACTACCCGCGCTTTCTTGCCGCTTTTCCCACCGTGCAAGCCCTTGCCGCCGCCAGCCAAGACCAAGTGTTAAGCCTGTGGGCAGGGTTGGGCTATTACAGCCGCGCCCGCAATCTACACGCCGCCGCGCAGCAAATCGTGCAACAACACAGCGGCGCATTCCCGCCCACGCGCGCCGAGCTAGAAACGCTAAAAGGCGTAGGGCGCAGCACCGCTGCCGCCATCGCCGCCTTTGCCTACCACCAGCGCGAAGCCATATTAGACGGCAACGTGAAGCGCGTGCTCTGCCGCGTCTTCGCCCAAGACGGCGACCCCGCCAACAAAGCCTTTGAACGCCAACTGTGGGCGCTTGCCGAAAGCCTGCTGCCCAGCCAACCCGGCGATATGCCCGCCTACACCCAAGGGCTGATGGATTTGGGCGCAACCCTGTGCACGCGCAGCAAACCGCGTTGCACCGAATGCCCCATGCAAAGCCTTTGCCAAGCCCACGCCCAAAATCGCACCGCCGAATTGCCACGCAAAAAATCCCCCGCCGCCGTGCAACAGCAAACGCTTTACTGGCTTATCATTGAGCAAAACCACGCCATCTGGCTACACAAACGCCCGCAGCACGGCATCTGGGCAGGCTTGTGGTGCGCGCCCACATTCAACAGCCTAGCCGAGCTGCAACACTTCGCCGCGCAACACCATCTCCCCTTTCACCACGCCACCGAGCTGCCCATCATCCACCACCGCCTCACCCACCGCCAACTAGAAATCATCCCCTACCACATCGCCGCCGATTCAGGCAGCCTGAAAGCCGAAGGCTTCAACAAAGTTAAAGCCGCCACAGGCGAATGGGTAAGCCCCCAAGCATTCGCCCAATACGGCATGCCCAAGCCATTGGAAAAATTATTAGCAAAATAAACAAGATAGCGTTTTCAGGCTGCCTAATGGGATAAGCAATAGGCAGCCTGAAAACGCATCCAGCACAAAGCTAAATATTTGGCAACATCCGCCCGCATGACAACCCGCCCCCAAATTTTATCCACAAAACCTGTGCATAAATCCCCCGCTCATCGCAGGCAAAAAACAAAAAACCTTGTGAAATCATGGCTTCTGTTAAGATTGCTGAAAAAATAAGCAAATCAACAAAAATCAATAATAATCAAAAAGATAAAATAAAAAATTAACTGTCAAGCTGTGGGCAAAAATATTTTTCTTTACAAAAAACGCGCAATAATATTTCTCCAAATCGCTAAAAAGCGAGCCACAAAGCTCGCTTATTGCCCAACCCATTTAGCCCATCAGGCATCCTGAAAATCCAACAGCCCCACAAACTCATCAAAATGCCCGCGCACATAGTTATACACCTTCAGAAAAATCTCCTCGCACTCCATAAAATACCATTCATCCACCACCGCAAACTGCGGAAACGCCTCGCGCACCGTTGCCGCATCGCCATGCTGCCCAATCGCCGCGCCCAGCTCACGATACAAGCCCCGCGCCTGCAACACAATATCGGGCAACACAGGCACGCCCCATGTCGCAAGCTGTTCCGCGAACTGGTCGCACAACAACTCCTCGCCATAGCCCAGCGCGATTAGCATCGCAAAACCCTCGTCCTCCGCAATCTTGTCCAAACGCAAATACGCCAGCAACGCATTTTGCGCGCCCGACAAACGCGGCGAAGTGGTCGCAGCATGCTGTTCCAACTGCTCCAAACAATGCGTAAACAAACGATTCACCCGCTCCGCCGCAATTTTGTGTTCCATAGCCAATCCTAATCCTATTAAAAACAACGATTTTACTTTTTAGGCAGCCTGAAAACAATATGGCGCAGCAACGGCTGGCTGCCGAATAGCATATTTGAGTTGATGGGCTGCACCTAAATTTCAGGCTGCCTCACTATAAGGCAGCCTGAAAACAAAAAACAGCCGGCTGCAAAAACAACCGGCTGTTATCCATCTATTCACATTAAAAGATTATAACACCACGCGGCGGAAATCTTTCAACAAGTTTGCCAAGAACACAGTGAAGCGCATGCCGGCTGCACCGTCGATTACACGGTGGTCAAACGACAAGCTCAGCGGGCACATCAAGCGGGGCGCAAATTCTTTACCATTCCAAACAGGTTTGATTTGAGATTTGCACACGCCCAAAATAGCCACCTCAGGCGCATTCACGATAGGCGTAAAGCCGGTACCGCCGATGCCGCCCAAGCTAGAAATGGTAAAGCAAGCGCCTTGCATTTCTTGCGGTTTCAATTTGCCTTCGCGGGCTTTTTTGCTCAATTCGGTCAATTCTTGGCTGATTTCTTTCAAGCCTTTTTTGTCCACATCTTTGATTACAGGCACAACCAAGCCGTTTGGCGTATCCGCCGCAAAGCCGATGTTGTAGTATTTTTTCAATACCAAGTTATCGCCGTCCAAAGAAGAATTGAACTCAGGGAATGCTTTAAGCGCGGTAACAGATGCTTTGATGATAAATGCCAAAGGAGACACTTTCACACCTGCTTTTTCCCATTCTTTGTTCAATGCTTTGCGGAATTCTTCCAGCTCGGTCATATCCGCTTCTTCGTTCACGGTAACATGAGGAATCATCACCCAGTTGCGAGACAAGTTTTGACCAGAGATTTTTTTGATGCGGGAAAGCTCTTTAACTTCCACTTCGCCGAATTTACTGAAATCCACTTTTGGCCATGGCAACAAGTTCAAACCGCCGCCCAAAGAAGCGCCTGCGCCAGATTGCAGCACGCCTTTAACGAATGATTTAACGTCTTCCGCAGTAATACGGCCTTTTTGACCAGAGCCTTTAACCGAACCCAAATCCACGCCCAATTCGCGTGCCAATTTGCGTGTTGAAGGACCGGCGTGTGCTTTGGAGAATGCCGCTTCGTTAACAGCAGAAGATGCAGCAGGAGCAGGTTTAGCCGCAGGCGCAGGTGCTGCTGGGGCAGCAGGTGCAGGCGCAGCAGCGGCGGGAGCGGGCGCAGCAGCAGGAGCGGCTTGTGCAGGCGCTTCTGCGGCAGCAGCACCCGTTTCAACCGTTAGAATCACCGAACCTTCGGAAACTTTGTCGCCCACTTTAATTTTCACTTCTTGCACTACACCAGCCGCATCCGCAGGCACATCCATCGTGGCTTTGTCTGTTTCCAGTGTAATCAAAGTTTGGTCTAATGCGATGGTGTCGCCCGCTTTTACTTCAACGGCAATCACATCTACATTATCGTGTCCGCCAATATCGGGGACTTTAATTTCTACAATGCTCATGAGTTTTCCTTGAATGAGTCTATTTAAGATTGAAAAATGGTTTTCAGGCTGCCTGAAAACCGTGTTTCAGGCTGCCTGAATCAAACGCTAATTACAGATTCCAGCTCGCTTCGCGGTTAGCGTCAATACCGTATTTTTCAATGGCTTGTTGAACCACTTTCGCATCAACTTTGCCTTCTTTTGCCAAACCGCTCAATGCAGCAACCACAACGTTGTAGCGGTCCACTTCAAAGAATTTACGCAAGTTAGCACGGCTATCACTGCGACCAAAGCCATCGGTGCCCAACACAGTGAACGATTGACCAGCAGGGATGCCTGGGCGGATGCGTTCAGCAAAGGCGCGAACATAGTCAGTAGATGCCACAACTGGACCGGTATGACCTTGCAATTGACGAGTAACAAATGGAACTTTTTGTTCTTTGGTTGGGTTCAAACGGTTGAAGCGTTCAACTTCCATGATGTCGCGGTGCATTTGGTTGAAGGATGGGCAAGACCATACATTGGCTTCTACACCGAAGTCATCTTTCAACAATTGAGCGGCAGCAAGCACTTCTTGCAAGATTACGCCAGAACCCAACAGTTGAACTTTCTTATCGCTCTTACCACCTTCTTGCAACAAGTACATACCGTTCAAGATTTCTTGCTCAATGCCTTTGCGAGCAGGCATAGCAGGGTGAGCGTAGTTTTGGTTCATCACGGTTACATAGTAGAACACATTTTCATGGTTCACATACATGCGGCGCAAACCGTCATGCAAGATGACAGCCAATTCGTATTGGAAGGTTGGGTCATAAGTGTGGCAGTTTGGAATCAAATCTGCTTGGATGTGGCTATGACCATCTTGGTGTTGCAAGCCTTCACCGTTCAATGTGGTGCGACCAGAAGTGCCGCCCAGCAAGAAGCCGCGTGCATTCATATCACCTGCTGCCCAAGCCAAGTCGCCAATGCGTTGGAAACCGAACATTGAGTAGTAAATATAGAATGGGATGGTGGTGTAACGGCTGTTGGCGTAAGAAGTTGCAGACGCAATCCATGAAGAAATCGCACCAGGCTCGTTAATACCTTCTTGCAAGATTTGACCATCAGTTGATTCTTTGTAGAACATCAACTGTTCTTTATCTTGGGGTACATAGTGCTGACCTTGGGTGTTCCAAATACCAATTTGGCGGAACATACCTTCCATACCGAATGTGCGGCTTTCATCAGGCACGATTGGCACAATGCGTTTGCCCAATTCTTTGTCTTTAATCAGCGTGTTCAAGATGCGAACGAATGCCATAGTGGTAGAAAATTCGCGATCGCCACTTGATTCTAATTGAGTTTGGAATGCGCTCAATTCGGGGATAGGCAAAGTTTCATTGTTTGGATTACGAGAGGGCAAGTAACCGCCCAGTGCTTTGCGCTGACCGTGCAGGTAGTTATATTCAGGTGTGCCTTCTGCGAAGCGAACATATGGTAAATGATCACTTTCAATTTGCTCGTCGGTTACAGGGATGTTGTGGCGAGTGCGGAATTGTTTCAATGAAGGAACATCCATTTTTTTCGCTTGGTGAACGGTGTTTTGTGCTTCACCTGCTGCGCCCATGCCGTAGCCTTTAACTGTTTTAGTCAAGATTACAGTGGGTTTGCCGTTAGCGTGGTTCACGGCTTCGTAGTAAGCGTTGTACACTTTAACGGGGTCGTGTCCACCAAATTCTAGGTTGTAGATTTGTTCATCAGTCAAATCAGCAACCAATGCTTTCAATTCTGGGGTGTTGAACATATGTTCACGGATGTAGGCACCATCTTTTGAGTGGAAGTTTTGGTAGTCGCCGTCCACAATTTCTTCCATGCGTGCTTTCAATGCACCTGTGGTGTCTTTTGCCAGTATGGCATCCCAGCTACCGCCCCAAATCACTTTAATTGCATTCCAGCCTGCGCCACGGAAGATACCTTCGTATTCTTGCATGATTTTGCCGTTGCCGTTTACAGGGCCATCCAAGCGTTGCAAGTTACAGTTAATCACGAAAATCAAGTTATCCAATTTTTCGCGGGCAGCTAATGCGATTGCGCCTTGTGCTTCCGGCTCGGTCATTTCGCCATCGCCACAGAAACACCATACTTTACGACCCGCAGTTTTAGTCAAACCGCGTGAATCCAAGTATTTCAAGAAGCGTGCTTGGTAGATTGCCATGAGCGGGCCAAGACCCATAGACACGGTTGGAAATTGCCAGAAATCAGGCATCAGGTGGGGGTGCGGGTAAGAAGACAAGCCGTCTGCAAAGGCTTCTTGACGCAAGTTGTCCAGCTGTTCGTCGCTCAAACGGCCTTCAACATAAGCGCGGGCATAAATACCGGGCGCAGAGTGCCCTTGCATGAACACCAAATCACCTTCCACGCCATCGCCTTTGGCTTTCCAGAAATGGTTGAAACCTACGTCATACAATGTTGCGGCAGACAGGAACGAACCGATGTGCCCACCAAGTTCCAAACCTTTGTGTTGCGCATTGATAACCATTGCCGCGTTGTTCCAGCGAACAGCGGCGCGGATGGCGTGTTCTAGATTATGGTCACCAGGCATAGCAACTTGCTTGCTTGTCGGGATGGTGTTTTGGTAAGGGGTATTGATACCTGCGGGTACATTTACGCCTTCATTTTTTGATGTGCCCAAAAGCTGTTCCAACAAGAAACGTGCGCGCTCAACGCCTTCGTTTTCCACCACTGAGCGAATTGCATCAACCCATTCCTTGGTTTCAATGGGATCGACGTCGTTTACTGCGTTGTAGGTTTGAGACATGGTGTCTATCCTTCCTGTTATGAAGTTAAAACTTCGGTTGTGAAATCGTCATTCAATGCAAAGATGCCGCGAAAAAGCATCCTTTCATGACACGAAAGAAAACACTAGAATTGTAGCGTTAATGGGGTTGAATAGCAAACTTGGGCAGCCTGAAAGTTTGTTTTGCGTCATAAAACGATGGATATATTTTTCAGGCTGCCCGAATGGGGAATTTTTGTTGCTATTGTGCTGTGAGGCGTGGCAAAATTTTCGCCTTTTTTAGCGGGCGCGATGGGCGTTGTTTTCATGAATAAGCTGGTTCCTACTTTTCATATTTTGTCCAAATTGGGCATGTTTTTTGCCTTGTTGATTTTGATGCCGACGGTGGTGTCGTATTTGTATGATGATGATGCGTTTCCCGTTTTTTGGCACACGGCGGCGATTTCCGAATTATTGTTTTTCTTGATTTGGCTGCTCTGCCGCAAACGGCAGCATGAATTGCGCCCGCGCGATGGTTTTTCGCTGGTGGTGATGTTGTGGCTGGGTTTTGCCTGCATTGCGGCGTTGCCGTTTTATTATTATTTTTCCGAAATATCGTTTACCGATGCGTTTTTTGAAGCGATGAGCGGGCTGACGACAACGGGGGCGACGGTGATTTCGGATTTGGACGATTTGCCGCCGTCTATCAACTTTTGGCGGCATATGCTCAACTGGCTGGGGGGCATGGGGATTATCGTGCTGGCGGTGGCGATTTTGCCGATGCTGGGTGTGGGGGGGACGCAGCTGTTTAAGGCGGAGATTGCGGGGGTGCACAAAGACAAAACCTCGCCGCGCATTTCGCAAACGGCAAAACAGCTTTGGCAGTTTTATTTGGCTTGCACGCTGTGGATTGCGATTGCGCTGCATTGGGCGGGGATGAACTGGTTTGATGCGATGTGCCATGCGATGTCGTCTTTTGCGCTGGGGGGCTTTTCCACGCATGACAGCAACATTGCGTTTTTTAATTCGCCTGCGATTGAATGGGTGATTATTGGGGCGACGCTGTTGGGCGGCATCAATTTTGCCAACCATTTTGCGGCATTGCGGCAAAAATCGTTGCGCCATTATTGGCAGGATGAAGAAGTGCGCACCATGATTTTGCTGCTTTCAGGCAGCATTGTGGTGGTTGCTTTGTATTTGACTTATAAGGATTTTTATTCGCTGTCCGATGCGTTTCGGTATGTTACGTTTAATTATGTTTCCATTGGGTTGGCGAGTGGTTTTTCTAATGCGGATTTTGCTACTTGGCCTTTGATTGCTTCGCTGTGGATGTTTTTTTTGGCGAATATTTTGGCGAATACGGGGTCTATGGGCGGCGGGGTGAAATTGGTGCGGATTTTGGCGTTATGCAAAATTTTGAAGCGTGAGATGACGCTGTTGCAGCATCCGAATGCGGTTCATGTGGTGAAAGTGAACGGGCATAAGCTGTCTGACCATGTGGCGATGGCGATTGCAGCGTTTGTGTTTGTGTATTTTTGCACGGTTACGCTGTTTACGTTTGCTTTGATGATTTCGGGGCTGGATTTGGTGAGCGCGCTTACGGCGGTGATTGCGTGTATTACCAATGCGGGGCCAGGATTGGGGGCGGTGGGTCCTAGCCATGATTACACGGTGCTAACTACGGCGCAAAAATGGATTTGCGCGGTGGTGATGCTGCTGGGGCGGTTGGAAATTTTTACGGTGTTGATGCTGTTTACGCCTGCTTATTGGCGCAAGTAAAGCAAGCGGCGGGGAAAGGGGCGCACGTTGTGCAAATCCAACAAATGCGGTTGTGTGGGAAATATTTGTTTGATTTTTTATGATTTTGCTAGACGGCAAATGTAAACATGGGCAGAATGCGCCAAGTTGGCGTTGTTGGATGGCTTGGTGAACAACGTTGTTTTTTTGTTTAACATATCTGTGAGGTAAGACGAAATGGCTCAATCTAAAATTGATGTTAGCGGCATGACCAGCAAACAAGACGGCGACCGCTTGGTGGAAGCAACCAGCAATGTGGCGGGTGTGCGCTTTGTGAATGCGAACCATGAGGGCGGTTATGTGGTGGTTACGCATACGGATGATTTTGACCCTGCGGCTTATAAGGCTGCGGTGAATGCGGCTGGGTTTAGCGCGTAATAGTTGGATTTAAAGGATAAAAACGGTTTCAGGCTGCCTGAGGCCGTTTTTTTGTTGGGAGAGGAGGCAGCCTGAAATCTTATCTGTCCCGCAAAAAAAACGTTTGGCGGGATGGCAAACGGTTTTGTTTTTCAGGCTGCTTTTGGGTTGGGCGATGTTCCAACAACGTTTTCAGGCTGCCTTTCTCTGCGCCAGCACGCGTTCTACGGTATCCACGATGGCTTGGGTTTGCGTGTCAATTTCAATGTTGATGCTGTCGCCCACTTGGCGGCTGCCAAATAGGGTGCGTTGTAGGGTTTCGGGGATGAGGTGGACGTTAAATTCGTGTGCGGTTACGTCGCCGATGGTGAGGCTGCATCCGTCTAGCCCGATAAAGCCTTTGGGCAGGATGTAGGCGGCGAGCGATGGGGGCAGCCTGAAATAGAGGGTGCGGTTGTGTGCGTTTTGTTCTATGCGGCTGATGGGGGTGGTGGCGATGATGTGCCCGCTCATGACGTGCCCGCCGATTTCGTCGCCAAAGCGGGCGGCGCGTTCCAGATTGACGCTGTCGCCGGTTTTCAGGCTGCCTAAGTTGGTTTTGGCGAGGGTTTCTGCCATTAGGTCAAAGGTGGCTTGGTTGCCGTTGATTTGGGTGATGGTGAGGCAGCAGCCGTTGTGGGCGATGGATGCACCGATTTGTAGGTTGTGTGCCATGTGTTCGGGTAGGGCGACGGTGTGGCTGCGGAAGTCTGCGCTGGGTTGGTGGATGTGGACGATTTTACCTGTGCCTTGCACGATGCCTGTAAACATGGGGGTTCCTTGTGATGGGGTGGGGGATGGCGGGATTTTAGCATTTTTGTGGATGAGGTTTTAGGCGCTGGCTTGTTGGTGGGCGATTAGGCAGCTTGAAACGCAATCCAATCCGTAAAAAGCCATTTGTTCCAGCGCGTGAACGAACGCGGTCAAATCGCGCTGCCATTGGGCGGGGTTGTTTTTGGCAAAATACAGCGAGATGTGCGGGGCGTGTTCAACATGGCAGCCGTAGCTTTGCGCCGGCGGCAAAACGGCTAAATCGCCCATGCCTTCAAACGCCAACCGAATGGGGGTAGGCGCGGCGGGGTGGCGCAGCGGCCAAACGGCGGAGATGTCTAGTTCGTTGCCCTCGTGTTCGGCAATCTGCCAGTGATGCGCGGTAAGCAGGCGGGATAGGTCGTTGAGATGTCGTTGCATGGTAGTTCCCCAATATTGAGGCAGCCTGAAAACAGGTGAGACGGGTTTCAGGCTGCCTATGGTCGGATGATTCACGCCGCGCCGATTTCGTTATCGCACACCACTGCTTGCGCCCCGTTTGCCCGCCACGCATCTTGCCAACACGCCACCACATCCGCGCTCGCTGCCGCCACAATCGGCATCGCTGCGCCCGCGCGCAACACCTCCGCCAACGCCTGCGCCATCGCGTTATCGTTCACGCGCCAAATAATCGCATCGGCAGCTTGCGCCGCGCGAAACTGCGCCGCATCGTCCACCGCCAGCCACACGCTGGGGGCGTTTTCAGGCTGCCTATTGCGTTGCTGCCAAGCATCCAGCGGCATCCACACGGCTTCGTGCGGCGCTTCTGCCATCGCGTGCGGCGCAACAGTATGCGGCATAACGCGATATTCGCCCGAGGCATTGCTGCCCAGCAAACCCGTTTTCAGGCTGCCTGAAAATGCGCTGGGGATGGCTAACTGCGCCAGCAACGCCGTATTGGCGGGCAACATCGGCGACACGGTGAAATCGCCCGCCTTTTGCCACGCCCATTGCTGTTGCTCGCGCGCTTGCAGTTTGCCGCGCCATTCATGCGCCGCCACGCGAAAAAAACGCAGGTTTACATGGGCGTGTTCGTAACGGTAAAACTTCGCCAACCACGGCGTGGCGTGGATGATTTCAACGCCCAGCTCTTCCATAAACTCGCGTTGCAGCGCGGCAAATTCTGTTTCGCCCGCTTCCACTTTGCCGCCCGCAAATTCCCAGTAGCCCGCATACGGCTTGCCCTCGGGGCGCGATGAGAGCAGAAATTCGCCGCATTCGTTAAATAAAATGCCTGCGACAACGTGGATTTTAGGGGGCATGGGGATTCCTTTTTGTGATTATTGGAGGGCGATGGTGGGGCGATAAAGGCAGCCTGAAACGGCTAAAACAGCTTTTCAGGCTGCCTTATTGGTTCACAAAAGACTGTTTAGAAAACGGTTCACAAAAAACAAGCGCGTAGTGTGTGAACCTGTTTAGGCGCCATTTATTAAGCATCGCTAAACGGTGCGTGGCATAGCCATACACCCTACTTGTGCCGTTGTGATTTTGGCTGGCGATAGTTTGAAAAAGCGCGGATAGGACAATAGTTGGGCGATAAAGGCAGCCTGAAAACAGCTAAAACAGCTTTTCAGGCTGCCTATTTGTTCAAAAAAGACTGTTCACAAAATATTGTTCACAAGACGGTTTACAAAAAACAAACAGCGCGAAATCTCACGCTGCTTGTTTAACCAACACGGCTAGCCGTGCAAACTTTCCATCCGAATCATCACCACAGGCGCGGCAACGGTTTCTTGCGCTTCAATTTCCGCAATCGCCGCCTTGATGTTTTTCTCAATGGTGGAGTGCGTCAAAATCACAATTTCGGCGTGGGTGCTGTCCAGCACGCTTTTTTGAATCAACGCTTCAATAGAAATATCGTATTTTGCCAACACCGCCGCCACCGCCGCCAACACGCCCGCTTGGTCTTGCGTGTACATCCGCAGATAATAGCTGCTGGTGATTTCGTCGATGGACAAGAAATTTTGCGCTTGCACCTTGTCGGATTGGAAGCCCAGCAGCGGCACGCGGTTCTCGCTGTCGGCATCCAGCAGGCGGCAGATGTCGATAATATCCGCCACCACCGCGCTGGCAGTGGGCAACGCGCCCGCGCCCGCGCCGTAATACAGCGTTTCGCCCACCATGTCCGCTTTCACGCGCACCGCGTTCATCACGCCGTTCACATTCGCCAGCAAGCGGCTTTCAGGCAGCAGGGTAGGGTGCACGCGCAGCTCAATGCCTTTTTCGGTGCGGCGCGTGATGCCGAGCAGCTTGATGCGGTAGCCCAGTTCTTCGGCGTATTGAATATCGCGGCTGTCCAGCTTGCTGATGCCTTCCAGATAGCACGCGCCAAAGTTCACGGGCGTGCCAAATGCCAGCGCCGACATAATGGTGATTTTATGCCCTGCGTCGTGTCCTTCCACGTCAAACGTGGGGTCGGCTTCGGCGTAGCCCAATTCTTGCGCCTGCTTCAACACATCGGCAAAGGTTGCGCCTTTTTCGCGCATTTCGCTCAAAATAAAATTGCTGGTGCCGTTGATGATGCCCGCGATGCTGTGAATGCGGTTGGCCGCCAAGCCTTCGCGCAGCGTTTTGATGATGGGAATGCCGCCCGCCACCGCCGCTTCAAAGTGAATCATCACGTTGTTTTTTCGGCAAGGGCGAAGATTTCGTTGCCGTATTCGGCGAGCAGTTTTTTGTTGGCGGTAACGATGTGTTTGCCGTTTTCAATCGCTTGCAACACGGCATCTTTGGCGATTTCTGTGCCGCCGTAAAGCTCCACCACAATGTCCACGTCGTCGCGTTGCACCAATTCGGTGGGCTCGGTTACCACCGCCGCTTGTGGGCAAAGCTGGCGCGCCCGCACCGTGTTGCGCGTGCACACGGCGGTTACGCGCACTTCGCGCCCCAATCGCCTGCTGATTTCTGCTGCGTTGTCTTGCAACACTTGCGCGGTGCCACCGCCGACTGTGCCTAAACCCAAGATGCCAATGTTTACTGCTTGCATAAAAGTTGCCCCTATTGATTGAGAAAGTAATTGAAGTTATGAAAAATTTGAAAACGCGCGATGGTAAACCATTTCAGGCAGCCTGAAAACCGATAAGCGCGATAAATCCTAACAAATCAACCGGGTTGATGAATGGGATTTTTGAATTGGGCTTAATGGTTGGATACGGTGAAAAATGGTTTCAGGCTGCCTCAATCGCTTATCCCCAAAGGCAGCCTGAAAACGTTAAAACATCGCTTCCATCTCATCAAACCGCATCGGCACAAGGCTTAATGCCACGCCAAACGGCTTAAACGCCTTGTTGATAAGTTCCACCGACACGACGCGGTCGTTTTCCACATTGCTCAGCGATGGCAGCGAAATGCCCACCAGCTTGGCAAACTGCGCTTGCTTTAAGCCCAGCATTTCAATGCGCAGACGTTTGAGGGCCTGCCCTTGCGTGAGCTTGCCTTGCCACAGCTCGCGCAGGATTTGGTTGCGAAAGGCGCTGCGCTGTTGGGCGGAGAGTGTGGTTTTGTTTTTGGTGGCGCGTGGTTGTTTGGGTGTGGGTGGTGTGGGTGTGGTCATAGCAAGCCCCAGCGTTTGAGTTTTTCGGGTAGATAATCGTAGCCTAAGCCTGCCATTTCTAGGATGCGGGATGGCACGCCGCGTTGGTGCAGGCGGTGTTTTAAATCCAGCAGTTTTTCGGCGGTGGATTGCAGCTCTGCCAGCAAAGCATCGGGGTCGGCTAAATCGGCAAAGGATTGGGCGATGGCGGAGAAATCGTATTCGCCGCCGTTTTCCAAGGGTGCGCCCCAAGTGGTGCTGCGGATGATGCCCTCGGGGTCGGCTTTCATTGGCGCAAAATCGTAAACAGGGGCAAATTCTATGCTGCCTGCGCGGCGAATAAAGGCGGTGTTGCGCCCATGATTATCGCTGTTGCCAAAGGCGATGTTGAGCAAATCGCGCTGCAACCATTGGCTAATCCACGCGCCCGCATCAAGCTGAAAGCCTTGCGCCTGCACCAAATGGCTGTGTTGAATTTTGCGCACAATGGCGCGGAGGGTTTCGCCGTGGTTTAAATAGCTGCCTGCGCCGCGTTCCAACAGGGAATACACGCTTTCCATCGCCAGCCGCACGGTTTGCCCTTGCGCCTGCTCCACATCAAAGCGCGGCAGCCACAAGGACGGATAATGCTCGCCTTCTTCCAGCTTCATCTGGCGGGTGTTGATGGTGGCAAAGCCCAACGCGGCTAATTCGTGATAAAAATAAAACTCGGCGCGCAAAATATCGCAATCAATCGGTGTGCGCTGGTTGCGCGGGTATTTCACCAAATAATACGCATCGGCAGATTTGCCATCCTGCTGATTATCAATCCACACTTCGCCGCTTGGCGTTTGGCGCAACAGCAATTTGGGCGCTTCGCCGCCTGCGCCCGTTGCGCCGCCTGCAATTGCGCCGTGTTCCTGCGCGTATTCCAAAAAATCGGCTTGGCGGTTAATCGCTTCGGCAGCCTGAAAATGCCGTGTGGCGGCTTCGTGTGGCACGGCTTGCTTGATGCGCACGTTGCCAATCGGCGCAATCGTGCCGCGTTGCAGCAAGGTGTAGTTTTGCTGGTTTTCAGGCTGCCGCGCGATGCCCAAATGCTGCACCCAATAGCGGCGGCTCGCGCCCGCTGGGATAATGTCGTCTAAAAGGGTAAACGGCTGATTTTGATAACCCATGATGTTCACAGGATAATTGAGCCCCAGCGCGTAGCTATCGTCTTTTTCCCAGCAGAGAAAATCGCCGTTTTCGTCTTGGCAAAAGGCGTAGTCGTTTAGATAATCCAAATGCGTGCACACGAAGCTGGCATCAAAGGATAATTCGGCGGCATCGTGCCATTGCTGGTGATGAAAAATTTGAAGCGTCAGGTTTTCAGGCTGCATGGTAAATACGAAATAAAAAATAAGAAACCCGAGTATTATAGTGAAAATTGGCAGATAATTTATAAAATTTTAAAAATTATTTTTCAGGCTGCCTTTTTCAGGCTGCCGCTGTTAGGAAAATTTAGGAACATTAAAAATGCAATTTAACGACCAAACCCCGCTCGCCCCCGTTGCCATCGACAGCTACACCGCAGGCGAAATCATCATCAACCAAACCGCCTACACGCACAACGTGCAATTGGGCGACAACGTTGCCCTTTTTGCGCACGCTTCGCCGCACGATTTAACCCTTGCCGATTTTCAGGCTGCCTTACACGCGGGCGCGCAAATCATCCTGATTGGCACGGGCGAAAAACAGCAATTCTTGTCGCCCAAGCTGGCGGCAGCCTTATCCGCGCACGGCGCGGCGTTGGAGTGCATGACCACCGCCGCCGCGTGCCGTACTTATGCGCTGTTGGCCAGCGAAGGGCGCAGGGTTTGGGCTTGGCTGTGGGTGTAGCGCGGTTCAGCTATAGAGGCAGCCTGAAACGCAGTTGGGCGCAGCTAAAACGACTGCGCCGCAATCAACGCCAACAAGCAACGATTGCGCCCAATCAGCGCGAACCTAAGATTGGATTTTCAGGCTGCCTTATCCCGCATCATCGGCAGCCTGAAAATCCAACGTTCAATTAGGTAAAAACAGCAAAACCTTGTTAAAATGCGCCACTTTGCATTTTCAGGCTGCCTCAGCCGTTCATTATTCCAAAATCCAACGCACACCATGAAGACCAACCTACTCAACTACAACCTAAACGGCTTAACCGACCATTTCGCGCAAATGGGCGAAAAACCCTTTCGCGCCAAGCAAGTGATGCGTTGGATACACCAAAGCGGCGCGCAAACCTTCGACGAAATGACCGACCTTGCCAAAGCCCTGCGCGCCAAGCTAGAAGACAACGCTGTTATCGGTATCCCCGCCCTGATGACTTCGCAAGAAAGCCGCGATGGCACGCGCAAATGGCTGCTGGACGTGGGCACAGGCAACGGCGTGGAAACCGTGTTTATCCCCGAAGCCGAGCGTGGCACGCTGTGCATCTCGTCGCAAGTGGGCTGCGCGCTGGAATGCACGTTTTGCTCCACGGGGCGGCAAGGCTTCAACCGCAACCTCACCGCCGCCGAAATCATCGGGCAGCTTTGGTGGGCAAACAAAGCGCTCGGCGTAACGCCGAAAAACGAGCGCGTGATTTCCAATGTGGTGATGATGGGCATGGGCGAGCCGATGGCGAATTATGACAACGTCATCACCGCGCTTTCCATTATGCTCGACGACCACGGCTACGGATTAAGCCGCCGCCGCGTAACCGTGTCCACATCGGGCATGGTGCCGCAGATGGACAGATTGAAAGACGACATGCCCGTTGCCCTTGCCGTGTCGCTGCACGCGTCTAACGACAAAGTGCGCGACGAAATCGTGCCGCTCAACAAAAAATATCCGCTCAAAGAACTGATGGCCGCTTGCAACCGCTATCTTGCCAAAGCCCCGCGCGATTTCATCACGTTTGAATATGTGATGCTGGATGGCATCAACGATAAGCCCGAGCACGCCCGCGAGCTGGTGCAGTTGGTAAAAGACACGCCGTGCAAATTCAATCTGATTCCGTTCAATCCGTTCCCCAATTCGGGCTACGAGCGGTCTAGCAACAAAAATATCAATATTTTCAAAGAAATTTTAATGGAAGCCGACTTGGTTACCACTGTTCGCAAAACACGCGGCGACGACATCGATGCCGCGTGCGGACAGTTGGCCGGTCAGGTGCAAGACAAAACCAAACGCCAAGCAAAATGGCAGCAAATTTATGTGGAGAGCAATAATCATGTTTAAACAACGTTTATCACGCTTTGTGGTGATGTGCGCGGCAGCTTGCGTGCTGGCGGGCTGCGTGTCCGAAAATCCGCAGTTCACCGAATTTAAACCCGAAAGCAAAAGCGAAAAACGCAAAAATAACGCCCGCATCAAAACCGAGCTGGCGATTCAATACACCCAAAACCGCGACTATCGCTCGGCGGTGCAAGCCATTGATGGCGCGATTCAAGACGACCCCAACTTTGAAATTGCTTGGCTGATTCGCGCCCAAGTGTATCAACACCTGAAAGTGTACGACAAAGCCGAAGAAAACTTCCGCCACGCGCTGTCTATGAAGCCCGATAGCGCGGAAATCAACAACAACTATGGCTGGTTCATCTGCGACGCGCTCAAACGCCCCAACGATGCGATTGCCTATTTTGACAAAGCCTTGGCCGACCCCACTTACCCCAGCCCCGAAATCGCTAATATGAACAAAGGCATTTGCTCGGCGCGCGCGGGGCAAATTGCGATGGCAGAAACCTATTTTGAACGCGCCTTGCAGTTGAATCCTGATTTTGTGCCTGTGTTTAAAGAACGCGCCCGCGCGCATTTGCAACAGCATAAAAATGCGGTGGCAGATAAAGAGTTCCGCCGCTATCAAAGCCGCGTGGATAGATTAAGCGCGGATGATTTGCTGCTGGGCTGGAAAATCGCCAAAGCCAACAACGAAATGCAGGCTGCCTCTGAATACGAGGCGCAACTGCGCATGAATTATCCCTATTCCCCAGAATTGGAAGCCGTTGGCGGCAAAGGGGATGACGAATAATGAGCAAAGCGAAAAAACAAACCGAAGCCCCAACCACCAACAAAGCCACCGAATTAGGCATTTTGCTGCGCGCCAAACGCGAGCAAAAACAGCTTTCTATCGGCGAAGTGTCCGAACGCTTGAAACTGCCTGCGCGGCAAATTGAAGCCTTGGAAAATGGCGATTACAACAGCTTGCCCGAGCCTGTGTTTGTGCGTGGATTTTTGCGCAGCTATGGGCGGTTTTTAGATTTAGACGAATCCACGCTCAACGATGCGCTGGAAAACGTTGTGCCCAGCGAGAAAGTGCGCAAAGCCATTCAACACGATGGCAGCCTGAATTTTGCCAACGAAACGCCCAAACGCCCGTTCCCCACTTGGATTTTTGGCATTATCGGTGTTGCCATCATTGGCTTTGGCGTTTACAAATGGCAAACCAAATCGCAAACGGAACACGCCAACGCCAAGCAAGAAGCGGAAAGCAAACCGCTGATTGCCAGCGAAACCGCCAAGCCCGCGTTGGATAACCCCAATGTGGTGGTGAAACCGATGACCGCCAGCGACACGCAAACGCAAACCGCCACCCCAGCCAGCGCGCCCGCAGGCGTGGCAGGCGAATTGGTGATTAACGCGCGTTACCGCACCATGCTTACCGTTACCAACGCCAAGGGCGAAGTGTTGATTAACGAGATTGTGCCCGCGCGCAGCGAGCATCGTTTCCAAAATGGTGCGCCGTTTGAAGTGCGGCTGGGCTATGCCAGCGGCTCAACGGCAACGTTTGGCGGCGAGCCGATTGACATGAACGCCGCGCGTAAAAATGGCAAAACGGCGACCTTTACCGCTGGGGCTTCTGCGCCGCAGTAAAGTTTGCGCCGATAAGGCAGCCTGAAAAACTGTTGCGCTATTGCTGGCGCGGGATGCGTTTTCAGGCTGCCTTTGCTGAAAAAGTCGTTCATCCGCGCATCCATAGGCAGCCTGAAAACTTGAAACGACCTTTTCCATTCAATCCGCATTATTCCCACCACCCTTTTCAGGCTGCCTTCCCCATCATAGGCAGCCTGAAACCCAGTTCAACCAAGTAAACATCACGCACACACACCATGAAACTCATCCGCCGTGCCACCCATCAAGTCCAAATTGACCACATCACCGTGGGTTCAGACCACCCCGTTGTTATCCAATCCATGACCAACACCGACACCGCCGATGCCGCCGCCACCGCGCGGCAAGTGAAAGAGCTGGCAGATGCCGGCTCGGAAATGGTGCGGATTACCGTGAACTCGCCCGAAGCCGCCAGCCAAGTCGCCGAAATTCGCCGCCGTTTGGACGACATGGGCTGCGCCGTGCCGCTGATTGGTGATTTCCACTTCAACGGCGAACGCCTGCTCGCCGAGTTTCCCGACTGCGCCCGCGCCTTGTCCAAATACCGCATCAATCCGGGTAACGTGGGCAAGGGCGTGAAAGGCGATGAAAAATTTGCCTACATGATTCGCACCGCCGCCGAACACAACAAAGCCGTGCGCATCGGCGTGAACTGGGGCTCGCTAGACCAAAGCCTCGCCAAAAAAATGATGGACGAAAACCTTGCCGCCGCCGCGCCCAAAACGCCCGAAGAAGTGATGAAAGAGGCGTTGATTGTGTCGGCGTTGCAATCGGCGCAAAAGGCGGTGGATTTGGGGCTGCCTGAAAACAAGATTATTTTGTCGTGCAAGGTGTCTAATGTGCAGGATTTGATTACCGTGTACCGCGATTTGGCGGCGCGTTGCCGTTACCCCTTGCATTTGGGGCTCACCGAGGCAGGTATGGGCAGCAAGGGCATTGTGGCGAGCACCGCCGCGCTGTCGGTGTTGCTGCAAGAGGGCATTGGCGACACCATCCGCATCTCGCTCACGCCCGAGCCCAATAGCTCGCGCACGCAGGAAGTGATTGTAGCGCAAGAGATTTTGCAAACCATGGGCTTGCGCTCGTTCACGCCGATGGTAACCGCCTGCCCCGGCTGCGGGCGCACCACCAGCACGGTGTTTCAGGAATTGGCGCGCGATATTCAGCAATATTTGCGCGAGCAGATGAGCGTGTGGCGTTGGCAATATCCTGGGGTGGAGAATTTGAATGTGGCGGTGATGGGCTGCGTTGTGAACGGTCCAGGTGAGAGCAAGCTGGCGGATATTGGCATTTCGCTGCCGGGCACGGGCGAAACGCCTGTTGCGCCTGTGTATGTGGACGGCGAGCGCAAGGTTACGCTTAAAGGCGACAATATGGCGGCAGAATTTTTGGCGATTGTGAAAGAATATGTGGAGGCGAATTATGGCGAGGGCGGCAAAAAGCGCAGTCAAAACAAAATTATCCCGATTCAACCGTGTTAAAGAGGCAGCCTGAAAATGAAAAAAACGATTAGCGAGCAACAGGCAGATAACCGCGATTTGCGCGTTTTGCTGCTGCAACTGTATATGAAAAACAACCCGAAAATGGAACACCAAGTGTTTATTTACAGTTTTCGCGGCGTGTTGAATGCGCAGGCGAATCCGTTTCATTATGTGTACAGCGCGATACCGCCAAGCGTGCGCAAAAGCATTGTGCTGCAAAACTTGGCTTCGGGCGAGATGATGCAGGCGTTTATTTCGTCTATCCGCATGGAGGGCGGGCAAATGGGCTGGCAGATTGAAAATACGGTGATTTACGCCAACCGCAGCGGGGTGCTGATGCAGATTGGGCTGGATGGCGAGAAAACGGCGAAAACGGACAAATATCGCCAGTTTTTGAATTTGGCACAGTCGTTTATGTATCAGTTTCAGTGATCGGTTTCAGGCTGCCTTTTCTGTTGTTGAGGCAGCCTGAAAAGTATGTTGAAGATGGAATTGGGGCGAAGCCTACAACCGATGGAGCGTCGGCGGCTCGCCGACAGGGTTTCACGCAGTGAAGCCCTGTTGAATGCGCTCTTTTGGCGACGAGCCATCGCCGCTCCGTTTTGATTTTCAGGCTGCCTTAGCGATTTGGCAAAACATCATTTGCCAACAGCCAGCGCAATCTTGTTCAACGCGCTCTTTTGGCGACGAGCCATCGCCGCTCCGTTTTGATTTTCAGGCTGCCTTAGCGATTTGGCAAAACATCATTTGCCAACAGCCAACGCAGCCCTGTTTAACGCACTCTTTTGGCAACGAACCGCCGCCGCTCCATTTAGCGACGCTGAACTGCGTTTCAGGCTGCCTCAGAGATTTGGCAAAGCCGCATTTGCCAACAGCCAACACAATCCTGTTCAACATACTCTTTTGGCGACGAGCCGTCGCCACTCCATTTTAATTTTCAGGCTGCCTCAGCAGTTTGGCAAAGCCGCACTTGCCAACAACCAACGCAATCTCGTTCAACACGCGATTTTGGCAACAAACCATCACCGCTCCATTTTAATTTTAACCCCGCCCAACGCCATTTCAGGCTGCCTCATAATCACACCCATTCCCCCGCCATGCCGTCATTCCTCTTCCCCAATACCCTTTACCTTGCCGCGCTGTGTTTGGGCATCATGGCGAGTTTCAGGCTGCCTAGCGTTGGGGCGTGGCAGCTTTGGGCGGCGGCGTTGTTGGCATTATCAACATGGGCGGTTTGCAGCGCGAAACGCCGTCGCCTTGCCCAGTTTCAGGCTGCCTTGGCGCTTATTTGTGCGCTGGCGGGCGCGGCTTATGGCATGATGCGCACGCAAAATGCGCTTAATCATCAATGGACTGTTGCCGATTCGGCGCAGTCCGTTTTATTGCGCGTGGCGGTTACGGGGCTGCCCGAGCGCGATGAGCTGGGCAGAACGCGCTTTGTGGGCGTGGGGCAGGCGGATGATGGGCGCTCGTATCGGCTGTTGTTTGCGGATTATGCGGCGCGGGATTGGCGCGTGGGCGAAGTGTGGCAGGTGAAGGCGCGGGTGAAGGTGGCGGTGGGGATGCGCAATGCGGTGGGGTTTGACAGCGAAGCGTGGGCGTTGGCAAATGGTTTGGATGGCACGGCTTCGTTGGCAAAGGAGCGTTTCAGGCTGCCTCAGCAGGCGCGGTGGACGTGGTTTAACCGGCAGCGCGAGGCGGTGGTGCGCGCTTGGCAGGGCGCGGCGGCGCGTTATCCGCAGGGGGCAGGGCTGATGCGCGCGCTGGCGGTGGGCGATAAAAGCGGCGTGTCGGCGCAAACTTGGGCGGCGGTGCGCCCGCTGGGGCTGAATCATTTGTTGAGCATTTCGGGGCTGCACGTGGGCATGGTGGGTTATCTGGCGGCTTGGCTGGCAACGCTGTTGCTGCGCGTGTTGCCGCGTGTGCCGCAGTCGCCGCGTGTGTGGGCTTCGGCGGCGGGCTGGGCGGCGGCGGTGGTTTATGCGGGGCTGGCAGGGTTTGATGTGCCTGCGCTGCGCAGCGTGTTGATGATTGGCGTGTTTGCGCTGGCGTGGGCGCGGCAGCAGCGGGCAGGCTCGTGGCACACTTGGTGGACGGCGATGGCGGTGGTGTTGCTGTGGCAGCCTGCGGCGGCGTTGTCGGCGGGGTTCGGGCTATCGTTCGGGCTGGTGGGCGCGTTGATTTGGGCGACGGCGGGGCGAAAAACGCCGCGCGATGTGCTGGACTACATCCATAACGATGATTTCAGGCTGCCGCAATTAACGTGGCGCGACAAGCTGCGGTTGGCGGCGCAGGCGCAATGGGCGGCGACGCTGCTGGGCGGGGTGGCGACTATTGCGCTGTTTGGCTTGCTGCCTGTGTTTTCGCCACTTGCCAACGCGCTGGCGATTCCGCTGTTTTCGTGGCTACTCGCGCCGCTGGCGTTATTGGCATCCGCCTTGCCGTTTGACGCACCCAAGCTGGCGGCAGCTTGGCTGGGCGAAAACGTGGTGGCGGCGATTCAATGGGCGGGGGCGCGGCTGCCCGAAATGGCGTTTGCCCACGCGCCTGCGCCGTTGCTGGCATTGGCGGCGGCGAGCGCACTGGTGTTGCTGTTGCCCCAAGGCACGCGCCTCAAACCGCTGGCGTGTTGCGCTTTGGCGGCGTTTGCGCTGTATCGCCCGCCCGTGTTTACGGCACAACAAGGCAGCCTGAAAATCACCGTGTGGGATGTGGGGCAGGGCTTATCCGTGTTGCTGCAAACCCAGTCGCACAATATTTTGTATGACAGCGGCACCGCCTACGCCGCTGAAATGGCGCTGCTGCCCAACCTGCGCGCCGCAGGCATCACGCGCTTGGATGCCGTCATCGCCTCGCACCACGACGATGACCACGACGGCGGTTTGCCCGCCGTGCAACAGCGTTACCCCGACGCCGCGCTATGGGCAGGGCAGCCTGAAAACTACCCCCGCGCCCAATACTGCCAAAGCGGCAAAACATGGACGGCAGACGGCGTGTATTTTGAATGGCTCACGCTGCCGCACACGCCCGCCACCCCCGACAACGACGCAAGCTGCGTGCTCCGTGCCATCGCAGGCAGCTACGCGCTGCTGATTACGGGCGATTTAAGCGCGCGCGGCGAAGCGCAACTCATCGCGCAATACGGCGACGCGCTGCAAAGCGACGTGCTGGTTTTGGGACACCATGGCAGCCAATCATCCAGCAGCAGCGCGTTTATCCACCACGTTGCCCCGCGCTGGGCGATTGCCAGCAGCGGCTTTGCCAACGCCTACCATCACCCGCATCCCGATGTTATCCACCGCCTCGCCGCGCACGGCGTAACCCTACTGCGCACCGACACCCAAGGCGCGTGGGTGATAACGCTGGCAGGCGATGAAATCAGCGTGGCGCAGATGGCGCGGGCGAAATACTGGTGGCAGAAAAAGCCGTTTGACGGCGCGTAAACGTTTTCAGGCTGCCCTTGGCATAACAGCATAGAGGCAGCCTGAAAACCGACAATCCGCATCACCCCGCGCTCAACGCCTGCCACACCCGCAGCGCATCGCGCGTTTCCTTCACATCGTGCACGCGCACAATCTTCGCCCCCTGCCGCACGGCAAACAGCGCGGCGGCAACGCTGCCCGCCACGCGCTCGGCGGGCACTTCGCGCCCCGTTAGCGCGCCAATCATGCTCTTGCGCGACACGCCCACCAGCTGCGGCAAATCGTGCCGCAAGGGCAAACGGTTCAGTTGCTGCATCAGCGCGATGTTGTGCGCCAGCGTTTTGCCAAAGCCAAAGCCCACGTCCAACACCAGCCGCTCGGCGGCGATGCCCGCCGCAAGGCAAGCCGCCGCCCGCGCATCCAGATACTGCGCCACCTCCGCCGCGATGTCGCCGTATTGCGGATTGTTTTGCATGTTTTCAGGCAGCCCTTTCATGTGCATCAAACACACGCCCGCCCGCGACTGCGCCACAATCTCCACCGCGCCCGCATCCTCCAAGCCCTGCACATCGTTGATGATGTCCGCCCAGCCGCGTTCCAGCGCCGCCCGCATCACGCCGGCGCGGCGCGTGTCCAAGCTAACTGGCACATTCCAACGCGCCAGCTCCGCCAAAATCGGCTGCACGCGCTGCCATTCCGTCTCGGGCGGCACATAATCCGCATTCGGGCGCGTGGATTCGCCGCCAATGTCCAAAATATCCGCCCCGTCTTCAAGCAGCTGCTCGGCGTGCTTTAAGGCAGCCTGAACGCTTTGCGAATACGTTCCTCCGTCGGAAAACGAATCGGGCGTGATGTTGATGATGCCCATGATTTTGGGCGCGCTCAGGTCTAGCGTGAAACGGGCGGTTTGCCAAATGGTGTGCATGGTTACTCCTCAAAAAACGCGCATGATAGCGCAGGAAAGGCTGTTTTTCATGCCAAGAAACGGCGCGGCAAGCCGATTCGGCTATAATCCGCGCTTTTTTAACAACAAACGATAAGGAACACTCATGGATAACACCCAATACTACGGCGCGCTAAGCCGCTTTTTCCACTGGACAATGGCGGCGGCGTTTGCCTTTATGCTGTTTACGGCGATTCAATTCAAACAAGAAAATTACAGCTGGATGGGCGCGCACAAAACCACAGGCTTCGTGCTCACCATTTTGGTGGTGCTGCGCGTGATTTGGGCGGCGATGAACGCGAAAAACCGTCCGCACGGCACGCTGCCGGTGAAACTGGGACACGCCGCTATTTACGCGCTGATGATTGCCGTGCCGGCGATTGCTTTGATTCGCCAAGCAGGTTCAACGCGCGGCGATTTGGTTGTGTTCGGCATGACCATCATGCAAAAAGCCCCCGTGCAAGTGGACTGGATGACCAACTTAGGCAACGCGCTGCATGGCAAGCTCGGCTTTTTGCTGTTCGCGCTGGCGCTGGGGCATATCGTGATGGCGGTTGTGCATCAGGCGAAGGGTGAAAAAATCATCAACCGCATGATTGGAAAATAATTGCGGCAGCCTGAAACGGCTGTTGCGCTAGAAAACACGTTTTGCCGGCAAGCGAAGCGTGTTTTTTGTTTTCAGGCTGCCTAATGCTGCGCCAAGTCTTTGCCTTTATACGTTGCGCCAACGCAATCCGCCCGATACCGTTTGTTTGCCCGCGCTGCGCCAACAAAAGTTCACATTCCTCAAATTTCGCTTGCGCAAAACCCCCCGCTTTACTATAATCCACCGCAGATTTAAGCCCTACCCCCCAACCACCGGGGCTTAAATTTAGAAACGCCGCAAGCCCGCCCATCCCCGCTTGCGGCGTTTCGCCGTTTGTGCGTTTTATAAACGTAAAAAAATGGGCTGTATTGGATAAGCAGTCATATCGCCCATTGGAACTTGACACAACATTTTTAGCGCTGAACTCCGTTTCAGGCTGCCTTGAACTCTCCTTTTTCTATTGCGAAACCATGCCGCTCACCCCCCAAGCCATCGCCCCGCACATCCCCGCGCATCAACGCATCTGCCTCGCCCTTAGCGGCGGCGTGGATTCCATCGTGCTGCTGCATCTGCTCGCCGGTTTGCGCGCCAGCCATCCGTTCACCCTATCTGCGGTACACGTTCACCACGGCTTAAACCCCGATGCCGACCAATGGCTAGACTTTTGCCGCGAAGCCTGCATCCGATTAAGCGTTCCGTTTGCCGCCGAGCGCGTGCGCGTCCGGCCCAAAGGGCAGGGCATAGAAGCCGCCGCCCGCGCCGCCCGCTATGCCGTGTTCGCCGCCCAGCCCTGCGATGCCGTCGCGCTGGCGCACCATCAAGACGACCAAATCGAAACCTTTTTCCTAGCCGCCCTGCGCGGCGGCGGCATCCGCGCCCTAGCCGCCATGCCGCCCAGCCGCGAGTGGCAAGGCAAAACCCTGCTGCGCCCGCTGCTGGCATACAGCCGCGCCGAAATTGAAGCCTACGCCACCGCGCACAACCTCGCTCATGTAAACGACAGCAGCAACCAAGACCCCGGCCTGCTGCGCAACTGGCTGCGCCACCAAATGCTGCCGCGACTCGTTTTCAGGCTGCCGCACGCCGCCGCCCACATCCAAAGCACCATCACCACGCTGCAAGACGAACACGCGCTGTTAAACGAAATCATCGCCGAAGACTGGCAGCGCATCCACACACCGCGCAACCAATTCTCCCGCCCAGCATGGCAGCAACTCAGCCCGCTACGCCGTCGCCAAATGCTGCACCGCTTCGCCCATGTGCACAACCTAGGCACGCCCAGCAAACGCAGCCTTGCCGACTTCGCCCGCGTGCTAGACCAAGCCGCCCACAGCGCCACATGGCAGCTGCCGCACGGCAAAGCGCTGTTGCACCGCCAAATCCTGTTCCCGCTGCCCAACCGCCTGTTCAACAGCCTTGCATGGCAGCAGCCACAAATCGGCAGCCTGAAAACCATTGCCGCACAAGCAGGCTTGACATGGCAGCCTGAAAACGATGCCGTGCGCACGCTTTCAGGCTGCCTCCGATGCGCCAGCAAACACGACAGCATCGCCCTGCCGCATGGGCGCGGGCATAAAAACGTGTTCCAACTGCTGCAAGAACACGGCGTTCCGCCCGCCCTGCGCCCCGCATGGGCAGTTATCGCCGACAGCCAAAACCGCTGCATTGCCGTGGCCAACATCCGCTCCGATGCCTGCCTGCAAGGCGCGATGCTGCACAGCGAAGCGTTGGCACGCTTTCAGGCAGCCTGAAAACGAAAATGCTCGTCGATGTTGCCAAGCTGAAACCTTTGCCAAACCTGCAACCGATGGCGCGTCGGCGACCCGCTTTAATAGAATAGGCTGAACGCTTTGCAAAACCCTAGTGGCAGCCTGAAAAACAAAAAATGCCGTCATTCCCGCGCAGGCGGGAATGACGTTGGATAAGTTGAAGCGTTTTATAAAGGTTTCAGGCTATTTTGATTGCGAGCCGCTGCCGTTTCCCTTTTAGATTTCAGGCTGCCTTAGAGGTTTTGCAAAGGGCTCAACCTGTGCCGTTTTAATACACTATTTGGTAACGAACTCTCGCCGCTCCATCGATTGCGTTTCAGGCTGCCTCAATCCATCCCGCTCTTTGCATAGTTTTTCACATCCCCCCACTTTGACAAACGCCGCATATCCATTACTATCCGCCCTTTTTACACCGCACCCGAACAAGCCACCCAAGGCAGCCTGAAACCCAAGGCGCCAACGAAGTTAAAACCACCACCCACAAAGGAACACACATGAAACGCATCGCCCTTTTTCTTGCCACCAACCTTGCCGTCATCCTCGTTATCAGCATCGTGTTAAGCGTGCTGGGCATCAACTCCCGCAGCGGCGGTATGGGACAAATGCTCGCCTACGCCGCCGTAGTCGGCTTCACCGGCTCCATCATTTCCCTGCTGTTGTCCAAAACCATGGCGAAGCACTCCGTGGGCGCGCAAGTCATCACCACGCCGCGCAGCGAAGTGGAAGCATGGCTGCTGCAAACCGTGCAAAACCAAGCCCAGCAATGGAACTTGAAAACGCCCGAAGTCGCCATCTACCAATCGCCCGAACCCAACGCCTTCGCCACAGGCGCAACCCGCAACAGCTCGCTGGTTGCTGTGTCCACAGGCTTGCTCAACAGCATGACGCGCGACGAAGTGGAAGCCGTGTTGGCGCACGAAATGGCACACGTCGGCAACGGTGACATGGTAACGCTCACGCTGATTCAAGGCGTGGTGAACACGTTTGTTGTCTTCTTCGCCCGCATCATCGCCAGCGTGGTGGCGCAAGGGCGCGGCGACAGCGAATCCAGCAACAACGGCATTTATTTGGCAGTGAACTTTGTGTTGCAACTGCTGTTTGGCTTCCTGGCCAGCTTTATCGTGATGTGGTTTAGCCGCCAACGCGAATACCGCGCCGACGCAGGCGCAGCCAAATTGGTGGGCGCGCCCAAAATGATCGCCGCCCTGCAACGCCTAAAAGGGCACAGCAGCGACCTGCCCAAAGACATGACCGCAATGGGCATCGCCAGCGAAGCCAAAGATTCGCTGTTGAGCACCCATCCCTCGCTGGATAACCGCATCGCACGGCTGCAAATGATGTAACCATCCACGTAAACCGTTTTCAGGCTGCCTATTGGAGATAACCGATAGGCAGCCTGAAAAGTTTGTAGGTTTTAGCCCTGCTTTCAGGCTGCTTTTTGTTAAAAGCTATTCCCACCGCAAACCCCATCAATCACGTTTACTCGTATAATCAATAAAATCAAACAAAACCAAAAAATACCCAAAAGGAAACACAACCATGCCATCCCACCCACAAGGGCAGCCTGAAATCCCGCAACCTGCTCCCAAAGCCGCCACCAAGCCCGCAGTCAAAGAACAAGTCATCCAGTTCCACAGCAGCAAACGCATCCACCCCAAGCGCGCCATCGGCAAATTTGCCAACCTGCGCGTGTTGATGATTGTCGCCACCCAGCTTTTTTTCTACGGCATGCCGTGGATTATGTGGCACGGGCGGCAAGCCGTGTTGTTCAACATCGAAGAGCGCCATTTTTACCTGTTCAGCATGGTGCTGGAACCCGCCGATATGCTTTATCTGGCGGGCTTGATGATTGTGTCCGCCTTCGGACTGTTTTGGTGGACCACCATCGCAGGGCGGCTGTGGTGCGGCTATTCTTGCCCGCAAACCGTGTACACCGAAATCATGCTGTGGATAGACCATTTGGTTGAGGGCGACCGCAACAAACGCCTGAAACTGGACAAAGAGCCGTGGAATTTCCACAAAATCCGCATCAAGGCGCTGAAATACCTCGTTATCTTTATCGTTGCCGCGTGGACGGGGATTACGTTTTCAGGTTGGTTCGTGCCGATTCGCCAATTTGTGCCTGCTATTTTTGCAGGCACAGCAGGCAGCGTTGCGCTGGGCACCGCCGCTTTTTACGGTTTCGTAACCTGGCTGTTTGGGCATATTTTGCGCGAAAAAGTGTGCCTGCATATGTGCCCCTACGCCCGCTTCCAAAGCGCGATGTTTGACCACGACACGCTGGTGATTTCCTACGATGTGGAGCGCGGCGAACCACGCGGCGCGCGCAAAAAAAACGCCAGCAAAGAAGATACCCAGCTGGGCGATTGCATCAACTGCACCATGTGCGTGCAAGTGTGCCCTACAGGCATCGACATCCGCGACGGCCTGCAATACCAATGCATCGGTTGCGCCGCCTGCATTGATGCCTGCGACGAAATCATGGACAAAATGGGCTACCCGCGCGGCTTAATCCGCTACACCACCGAAGCCGTGCTCAAACACGAATACACCGATGCCGATGTGAAAAAACGCCTGCTGCGCCCGAAAGTGGTGGGCTACGGCGTTGTGTTGCTGGTGGCGGTAATTGGTCTATGTGTGGGGCTAGCAACCCGCGCCACCGTGCAAATTGACGTGATTAAAGACCGTGGCGTGATGGTGCGCGAAAACAAAGAAGGCTTGCTGGAAAACAGCTACAACCTGAGCATCAGCAACGCCAGCGAACAAACGCAAATCATCCAAGCCAGCGTGTCGGGGCTGGACGACATCCGCCTCACAGGGCTGCCTGAAAACGGCATCAGCATCAAAGGCGGCGACATCATCACCGTGCCCGTGCAAGTGGCAACGCAGCCTGAATACGCCGAAAAAGGCAGCCATCCCATCCAGTTCACTTTCAAATACCGCGTGGCAGGGCAGCCTGAAAACGAAGCGCGCGTGTTGCAGGAAAAATCCATTTTCATCGGAGAATAAGCATGACCGGTCCACAGCAAACCATCACGCCGCAGCCCACCAAACCCGCCCCGTGGTACAAACACCGCTGGCCGTGGATACTGATGAGCGGGCCTGCCGCCGTGGTGGTGGCGGGGTTTTACACGTTTTACCTTGCCAAAACGCACGCCGACGAAATGGTAACCGACGATTACTACAAAGAAGGCAAATACATCAATATGCAGATTGAGCGCGATGAAGCCGCCGCCCAACGCCGCATCCAAGCGCAAGTGTTGTTTAACCACGATGGCACCGCCGCCAAAATCTTTATCAGCGGCGATTTTGACAAAAACGTGCCCATGCAACTGTTGCTGCTGCACCCCGCCAAAAAAGCCTACGACCAAACTGTGCCGCTCAAAGCCAGCAACGCGCCGCCATCGGGCGATAAAACCGAATACACCGCCGCGTTCAACGCCTTGCCGCCCGCCGTGCATTGGTATTTGCGGCTGGAAGACACGCAAGGCAAATGGCGCGTGGAAAGCAAATGGGAGCCGAAAGCGGGCAATGCCACCATGCTGATGCCGAAGTTTGATGAGATGAGCGCGAGCGGGGCGGGGCGGTAATTTGCTGATTAGAGGCAGCCTGAAAACGTGCGGTTCAACACGTTTCAGGCTGCTCATTCATTGCAACAGGCAGCCTGAAAATGCTTAGCCAGCGCACGGCTTGCCAGCAAGCCGTAGAAAGCGCGGATACAGTTTTCAGGCTGCCTCAGCATCCCGCCCGCGTTGAGGCAGCCTGAAAAGCAAAATAGAACGGCAGTGGCTCGTCGCTAACGGCTTATTAAACATCGCATCACGGGTTCGTCAAAATATCGGCGAGCCGCCGACGCTCCATCAGTTGCCGTTTTGCAAAGATTTCCGCCCGACAAACCAAACCGTTTGGTGTTAAGCCAAACGGTTTTTATTGGGCGGATAAGGTTTCAGGCTGCCTTTGCAAAAGCGATTAGGCAGCCTGAAAATGAGCGAAGCGAGTTTCAGCAAAGCTAAAACGTGCAGTTCAACATGTTTCTGGCTGTCTAGCCCAAAATTTTCTCCACAATTTCGCGCACGTCTTTGGACAAACTTTCCATCGCGGCGAGTTTGGTCAGTTCGTTGCGCATCAGGTTTTGGCGGTGCGGTTCCAAGCGTTTGAGCAAATTGAACGCGCGCGCCAGCCCTGCGGCGATTTGCGGATTGAAGGCGTTGATTTCGCAGATTTTTTGCGCAACAAAGGCGTAGCCCGAGCCATCGGCGGCGTGAAAATACGGGGTGTTGCGGGCAAATGTGCCGATGAGGGCGCGCACTTTGTTGGGGTTGGTGAGGGCAAATTGCGGGTGGTGCAGGGCGGCTTGCACTTGGGCGAGGGTGTCGCTGCGGCGGCTGGATGCAATCAGGCTGAAATATTTGTCCATCACTAGGGGTTGGTCGGCGAATTTGGCGGCGAAGCGGGCGAGCAGTTGGTTGCGTTTGTCGTCGGGGTTGTGGTTGATGGCGGAGAGGATGCCCCATTCGTGGGTCATGTTTTTGCGTGCCATTTCGTCGTAGTGTTCAAACACTTGCTCTATGGTGGCTTGTTCGTCGTAGCGGCAGATGAGGTTGAAGCTGGCGTATTGCAGGGCGCGTTGAGCGGCATCTTCGGGGGTGTATTCGTACACGGCGATTTGTTTGCCGCGTTTGTCGGCTTGCTCGGCTTCGCGGGCGTTGAGCGCGGCGGCAAGCAGCTCGCCGTGCAGGCTGTGGGCGAGCGCGTCCAGCAGGGCTTCGCGGGCGGCGGTGGTTTGCACGGGGTTGATGTGTTCGCGCTCGCTCCATAGCTCGCTTTCGGCGGGGACTTTGAGCAGCAGGGCTTTGAAGGCTGGGTCTAGCGCGGCATCGCTGATGGCTTGGCGCAGGGCGTTGATGAGGGCGACGGGCTGGGCGGGCGGCGTGCCGTGCGCCAGCGCGGCTTCGTTGGCGGCGATGGCGCGGCGGTATAGGGTTTGCGCGGCTTCCCAGCGGGCGTAGGGGTCGGTGTCGTGGGCAAGCAGCAGGGCGAGTTGGGCGTCGGTGTAGTCAAAATTGAGGTGCACGGGGGCGGAGAAGCCGCGCAGCAGCGAGGGGGTGATGCTTTGGGCGGGCGTTTCAGGCTGCAACACGAAGGTTTGCTCGGCTTGGGTGAGGATAAGCACGGTTTCAGGCTGCCCTTGTGTGCCCGCTGTGTTGAGGCAGCCTGAAACGTTGGTTTGACTACTTTCAGGCTGCCTAAACGCTACTTGCTCGCCGTGTTCGTTAAATAGGGCGGTTTTGACGGGTATCATCATCGGCTGTTTGGCGTGGGCGGGCATATCGGGGGTGTCGGGCAGGGTTTGCTTGATGTGCAAAACGTAGTCGCCGTTGGCTTTCAGGCTGCCTGAAACGTCGAGCGTGGGCGTGCCGGCTTGGCTGTACCACAGGGCAAATTGGTCTAGGTCCACGCCGTTGGCATCCGCCATTGCGGCGCGAAAATCGTCGCAGGTAACGGCTTGCCCGTCGTGGCGTTCAAAATAGAGCTTCATGCCGCGCTGGAAGCCCGCTTCGCCCAACAGGGTGTGATACATGCGCACCACTTCCGCGCCTTTTTCATACACGGTGGCGGTGTAAAAATTGTTCATTTCCACATAGCTGGCGGGGCGCACGGGATGCGCCATCGGGCTGGCATCTTCGGCAAACTGAAATTGGCGCAGGGTTTGCACGTTTTCTATGCGGCGCACGGCTCTGCTGGCTCGGTCACCCGAAAATTCTTGGTCGCGGAACACGGTTAAGCCTTCTTTGAGCGAGAGCTGAAACCAGTCACGGCAGGTTACGCGGTTGCCTGTCCAGTTGTGGAAGTATTCGTGTCCAATCACGCTTTCTACGCCTTCAAAATCGGCATCGGTGGCGGTGTGCGCATCCGCCAGCACATATTTGGTGTTGAAGATGTTTAAGCCTTTGTTTTCCATTGCGCCCATGTTGAAATCGCCCACGGCAACGACCATAAACACGTCTAAATCGTATTCCAAGCCAAAGCGGGTTTCGTCCCAGCGCATCGCGTGTTTGAGCGATTGCATGGCGTGGGCGACTTTGCCCGCATCTTCGGCGCGGGTGTAGAACTGGATGGCGACTTCGCGCCCGCTTTGGGTGGTGAAGCTGCTGCGGTTGACGGCTAAATCGCCCGCCACCAGCGCGAATAAATAGGATGGCTTGGCAAAGGGGTCGTGCCACACGGCGTAGTGTTGCCCGTTTTTCAGGCTGCCTGAATCCACCAGATTGCCGTTGGACAGCAACACGGGGTATTGCGCGGCATCGGCGATGATTTTGGTGGTAAACACCGCCATGTTGTCGGGGCGGTCTAGGTAATAAGTCATGGTGCGAAAGCCTTCGGGCTCGCATTGGGTGTAGAGATTGCCGCCTGAGGCGTATAAGCCGTTGAGGGTTTGGTTGGCTTCGGGGTTGATTTGGGTGGTGATGTGAAGCACAAACGGCTCGGCTGGTACGCGGTGGAGCGTGAGATTTTCGGCGGTTTGGGTGTAGGCGGTTTCAGGCTGCCTTTCGCCGTTGAGCGATAGGGCGAGCAGGGTGGCGTTGCCGTCGAGCGTGAGGCTTTGCGGGGCGTTGGGCTGGGGGATGACGTGCAACTCGGCTTCTACGGTGGTGGCGGTGGGGGAGAGGGTGAAGGTGAGTTTGACTTGGGGGATGCGGTGGGCGAGGGGGCGGTAGTCGGTGAGGTGTTTGACGGTTTGGGTGGACATGGTGAGGCTTTCTGTGGGGGATGTTGAATGGAAAAGGGGATTATAGGGGATTGGGCGGCGGGCTGAATGGGTTTTCAGGCTGCCTTTGGCGTTGCGCGGTTACCCGTTTTAGCTTCACAACGCCGCTTCGCTACGCAGGCTGCCGAAACGGCTGTTTGAAGTGTTCCCAAACGGGTTGGCAGATGCCGGGCAATTCGGGGCAAGCGCCCAGCACGCCGCCGCTGTAATCGTGCGGGCGGTGGAAATCGCTGCCTGCGCTGGCGAGCAAGCTGTGGCGGGCGGCGGCTTGGGCGTAGTTGAGGCGGTCGTTCGGGCTGCATGAGCCGCTGTGCACTTCCATGCCTTGCCCGCCGAGGGCGCGAAATTCGTCAAACAGATTGCGCCGTGCGGTGGCGGAAAGGTCGTAGCGCATGGGGTGGGCAATCACGGCGATGCCGCCTGCTGCTTGGATGGCGGCGATAACAGCGGGGAGTTCTGCCCATTGGTGGCGCACGGACGCGCGTTTGCCGTCGCCCAAATAGCGGGTGAAGGCTTGTTGTTTGGTGCGGGCGTGTCCTTGTTGCACCAGCCAGTCGGCGATGTGGGTGCGCGAGACCATTGCGGGGTTGGCGGCAAGGGCGAGCGCGCCTTCGGCTGCGCCTGCGATGCCGTGTTTGGCGAGTTTGGCGGCGATTTGGTGCAGGCGTGCTATGCGCCCTTGGCGCACTTGGGCGAGCAGGGTTTGCAGGCGGCTGTTGTGTTCGTCAAAGTCTAGCGCGACGATGTGGATGGTGCGGTGCCGCCATGTTACCGAGATTTCCGCGCCGTTGATAAACTGGATGCGGTGGCGGGCGGCTTCGGCGCGGGCTTCGGCAAGCCCGCCTGTGTGGTCGTGGTCGGTGAGGGCGAGCAGGCGGCAGCCGTTTTGTGCGGCGGCTTGCACCAGTTGCGTAGGCGTGAGTGCGCCGTCGGAGATGGTGGAATGGGTGTGGAGGTCTATCATTTTGCATACTCGGTTTCAGGCTGCCGTAATCGTTTTTACATTGTCAATCAAGCTATTACTCTTTACAGCAGGGATAAGGTTCTTTATGATGGCGCGGCTGGGTTTTTGAGAAATATTCTTAACAAGCGGTGTTTTTCGGAGATTTGGCAAGGTTTTTATAACAACTGATTTTTAACGATTAAATGGAGTGTGAGAAATGAAAAAAGTATCTTTAACCGCTGTTGTGTTGGCTTTGGCAACGGCTTCAGCTTGGGCGCACGAGGGGCATGAGCATGGCGGGCATCATTTGAACAATTTGCCTGCCAGCTGCGAGGCGTATTTTAAACGCGCGGATGCGTGTTTTGCCAAGGCGGGCGAGTCGCCTTCTTCGTTTCATGCCACCAACACGATGGTTTTGAAGCATTCGCTGCACGATGCTACGCAGAAACAGCGCGAGGAAATGTGCGTTTACGCGGATAAGCATTTTGGCGATATTGCGCGGAAGTTGAAGTGTGAGTGAGCGATTGCGGTAAACGGTAAACCAAGCTGCCCCGGATGGGCGGCTTTTTTGTTTTGCGCTGATTTTTGTTGGGCAGCCTGAAAGCCAATCTATCCGGTAAAAAAGCGTTTGGTAGCACGCGAAACGGTTTGCTTTTTTCAGGCTGCCTTTGGGCTATTTTTTCATTTTGGGGCGAAACGAGCGCTTGGCGTCAAAGCCTTTGCCGGCGATTTTGATGCGGTCGGGCAGCTGCTTGGGCGCGGGCAAATCGGCGCGGGCGCGGCGGTCAAAAATCAAAATCGGGTCTACGCCGTATTTGGCGACGTTGAAATCGTAGAAATCTTTAAATTTGCTGATGATTTTCATAGGGTTGTTCCGTTTCAGGCTGCCTTTGGGGTATCGGCATCATTATTTGAGGCAGCCTGAAAATAATTGGGGCGGGGCGGCAAGCGTTTTTTTGGCGACGAGCCGTCGCCGCTCCATTAGGGCGTTGGTTTGATTGGACTGCGTTTCAGGCTGCCTTTGGCGCATCCGTATCGCTATCGCTATCCGAGGCAGCCTGAAACCGCTTCTGCGTCCACACAAACAGCGCGAGTGCACACGCCGCCAACGCCGCGCCCACCCAGCCCACGCTTGCTAGCCCCAGCGCGGGCGCGCGCATCACCATGCCGCCGAGCAACGCGCCGCCGCCGATGCCCACGTTGTAGCAGGCGGAGTAGATGGAATTGGCGACATCGGCGGCATCGGGCGCATAGCGCATCACATGACCAATCATGCTCAAACTCACGCAGGCGATGCCGATGCCCCACGCGAAAATCAGCGCAAACAGTGCGGCGGGGTGGTGCCCCAGCGGTTTGAGCAGCAGCAGCGACAGCAGCACGATTGCGCCCGAGACAAGCAGCGTGGGGTTGGGATGGCGCGGATAAAAGCGGGCAAACAGCATGCTCGCCACCATGCCCGACACGCCGAACAACAGCAGCACCCAAGTGGTCATTTGCTCCGAAAGCTGCGTGATGGTGAGCGCGTAGGGTTCAATGTAGCTGTATGCGGTGAAATGCGCGGTTGCCATCATGATGGTGAGCGCGTATAAGCCGAGCAGGTGCGGACGTTTCGCCAGCAGCGGCAGGCTCTCGAGCGAGCCTGAATTTTTGCTTTCCAGCCGCGGCAGGATTTTCATCAGCAGAACCATCACGCCGACGGCAAGCACGCCAATCAGGGCAAAGGTGGTGCGCCAGCCCAACGCCTGCCCAATGATGCGCCCCAGCGGCAGCCCCAACACGGTTGCCATCGCCGAGCCCAGCGACATCCAGCCGAGGGCTTGCTGGCGTTTGCCGCGCGGGGCAACGCGCATCACCAGCACGGCGGTAATCGACCAAAACAGCGCGTGGGTGAGCGCAATCATCACGCGCGATAGCAGCAGCACGGGGAAACTCCACGCGGCAACCGACAGCGCGTGCCCCGCGATAAATACGGTGAACAAGCCCAACAGCAGCTTGCGCCGTTCCATTGGGGCAAACAGCAGCATCAGCGGCAGCGAGGAAAGCGAGACTATCCATGCGTACACGGTAATCATCATGCCTGTGTCGGCGGCGGATTGGTTGAAGCCTTTGCCGATGTCGGTGAGCATGGCAACGGGGATGAACTCGGTGGTATTGACGACAAAGGCGGCGATGGCAAAGGCGAGTACGCGCAGGTAGGCGATGTGGGTGGCGGATTTTTTGGTGAGCATGGTGGGGGGTGGGGGGGATGTTTTTAGGTGAGGGGGATTTTTGTGAAATGGTGGGGGCAGCCTGAAAAATGGGTTGGGGCTTTGTGGTTAGCTTTGAGTGTAGCTTTAACCATGCGTCTTGTGCCGACGGGGCACTTACTTTTCTTTGCTTCGCCAAAGAACAGCAAGCAAAAGAAAGGCGACCCCGACGTGCAGGTTTGGCTACGCCAAACTTCCCGAAGGCTGCATCCTTTTTTCGGCGCGTGCGAACTAGCCGCACTTCGTGCGTCGTCGGACAAGCACACGCTTTTTCCCGAAAAAAGAATGCTCCGTTCGGCTGAACGTAGGGGAGAGGGGTGGCAGTAGTAAGCAGATGCGATGGGTTAGGCAGCCTGAAATTCAATCTATCCAGTAAAAAATCGCTTGGCAGAACACCAAACGGTTTTGCATTTTCAGGCTGCCTACAATTTTTGCAAACGCCAAAGGCAGCCTGCGTAGCGAAGCGGAGTTGCGAAGCTAAAATAAGTTAGCCGAAACAGCATGGGCAACCCTTTTCAGCCTGCCTCAACCGTTCTGGCTACATACGGCGTAAACGCATCGCTGTAAAACGCGGTTTCGGGCAGACCGCGCTGTTCAACAAACGCCTGCTTGCTGCCGCGAATCATGTCCATTGAGCCGCAGGCGTAAACCTCGTAGCCCGACAAATCGGCGTAATCCTGCAAAACGTGTTCCGTGATGTAGCCGCGCGCGCCTTGCCAAGCATCGTCGGCGCGGGATAGCACGGGGGTGTAACGTGCGTTGGGCAGCTGATACAGCAATTCGCGCAGGGCGGCTTCGTCATACAAACCAGCGGCATCGCGCGCGCCGTGGTAGAGGTGCACGCTGCGGCTGGGCTGGGTGTCGCGCAGGTGGTGCAGCAGCGATTTAATCGGCGCAAAGCCTGTGCCCGTGGCAATAAAAATCAAAGGTTTATCGCTGTTTTCGTTGAGCGTAAACGCGCCCAGCGGCGCACGCACGCGCAGCACGTCGCCCACTTTCAGGCTGCCTGAAAACAGCGCGGGCGAAAACACGCCGCCCTCGCGCAGACGCACATGAAACTCCATCACGCCGTTGTCGCTGGGCGCGTTGGCAAGCGAATAGCTGCGCACCGTGCCTTTATACAAAATATCGGCATATTGCCCCGCGTAAAATTTAAACGGCGGCGATTTGGGCAACACCAGCCGCAGCAGCGCCATTTTGCCGCGCACATCAATATGCGCCACCCGCGCGGGCATGGTGCGCGGGGCAATGGCTTTCGCGCCCTCGTAGGCGGGCAAATCCAGCACCACATCGCCTTGCGCGTGGCAGGCGCACAGCAGCACCATGCCCGCCGCCGCGTCTTCATCGGTGAGCGCGCAGTCGTCATACTCGCCCATTTGCACTTCGCCCGACACCACTTGGGCAACGCACGTTCCGCACATACCGCTTTGGCAGGCGTTGGGCAGGTTGTAACCTTGGCGCAACGCGGCTTCTAGGATGGTTTCATCGGCTTGGGTTTCAAATTGGGTTTGGCTGGGGGTGAGGGTGATTCGGGACATGGCGGGCGATAACGGGGCGGTTAATGGGTTGAATGAAAAGGCGCGATTTTAACACGCGGCGGGGGGTTAGGCAGCCTGAAAACCTTTGCCAAACCTGTAACCCATGGAGCGTCGGCGACGAGCCGTTGCCGTTCCATTGTGGTTTCAGGCTGCCTTTGCGCATTCACATCAAGGTAGCCTGAAAACGCTAAACAGGGTGGGGACAAATGGCTTGCCCATCAAAATATAGTGTGCGAACCATGGTGGGCAAACGAGTTGTCCACCCTACGGCTTGCCGGCAAGCCGTGCGCTGGCTAAAAATACGCAGGCAGCCTGAAATGAAAATACCGTTTCAGGCTGCCTTTGCCCCACGCGCATCAAGGCAGCCTGAAAACCACAAATCCGTTTTCAGGCTGCCTCACCCCATCCCCGCATCAATCCAAGGTTTTCAACTTGCCTTTAAAATCGTCAATTTTGCGGTAGCCTTTGCCCGCCATAATATTGCGCAGCTCGCGGGTTAGGCGCTCAAACACCGCCACGCCTTCCTGATGCAGCGCCGTGCCCACCTGCACCATATCCGCGCCGCACAAAATATGCTCAAACACGTCCACGCCGCTTTGCACGCCGCCTGTACCGATGATTTGGATTTCGGGTTTCAGCCGCTGGCGGAAGGCAAACACGTTTGCCAGCGCGGTGGGCTTCAAATACGCGCCACCGATGCCGCCCAAGCCGTGTTTGGGCTTAATCAGCACCGTTTCGCTGTGCGGGTTCACCAGCAAGCCGTTGCCGATGCTGTTTACCGAATTGACATACGCCAGCGGATAGCGGTTCAAAATCGCCGCCATTTGGTCAAAATGCACCAAATCAAAATACGGCGGCAGCTTCACGCCCAAAGGCAGGCGCGTGAATTGGGCGAACACGGTGTCCAGCACGTGCGCCACGGTTTCAAAGTCGTAGCCCGTTTGCGGTTTGCCGACCACGTTGGGGCAGGATAAGTTCAGCTCGATGATGCCATTAAAATCAGACTGATAAATCTGGTTTAGCAGCGCAACATCGTCTTCCGCGCTAAACCCCGAAATGGATACGAAATAGGTTTTTTCAGGCTGCTCTTGCTGCGCTTGCGAAACGTAGCTCAAATAATAGGACAGTCCGAAATTGGGCAGACCCATGGAATTGATGCTGCCCCAAGCGGTGTCGCGGTAGCGCGGCTCGGGGTTGCCCTCGCGCGGCGACACGGTGGCGGATTTGGTAACGAAGCTGGCGGCGGATGAATTTTGCATCGCGTCCAAATCGGCGCGGGTGTAGTCGCACACACCTGCGGCGTTCATGATGCAGTTGGCAAAAGCGCGCCCTGCGATTTGGGTGGCGGTGTTGGGGATCATATGGCTTCCTTTGCATAAAAATTTGATTTTAAAGGAAACGATGGTTTTCAGGCTGCCTATGTTTGCCTGCCATGTTTTAAATCAAATAGAGGCAGCCTGAAACGGGGGAGTTGCATTTTCAGGCTGCCTACTCGTGTTATTTAGCGTTAAAATGCTTACCTTTTTTAACACGCTTTCTATTCGTCTCCATTCCCGCCATGAAAACCCCTGCCATTAACACCAAAATTATCAACACCCTGCCCGTGTTAATCAGCGCGAGCCTGTGCGCCTATTTTGTATGGCGGTTTAACAAGGAACAATATTTCGCCGCGCTGATTCTCGGCATCATCGCAGGCGGCTTGGTGGATTTGGATAACGGGCTCACAGGCAAGTTTAAAAACGTGATGTTTGCCGTGATAGCGTTTGCCATTAGCTCCCTTTCGGTGCAGTTCACGTTTAACAACCCCATCGCCCTGCCCATCGCGTTCACCGCCATTGCGTTTGTGTTCACCCTATTGGGCGCAGCGGGTACGCGCTATCGCACCGTATCCTTTGGCACGCTTGCCGTTGCCATCTACACCACGCTCACCCACGACCCGCACGCCGCGCCCTATCTCAACACGCTGCTCATCATCATCGGCACGCTGCTTTACACGCTGTTTACCCTGCTCGCGCATCTTGTGTTCCCCCATCGCCCCGTGCAAGAAAACATCGCCCAAGCCTACGATGCCCTTGCCGATTACCTGAACAGCAAAGCCAGCTTTTTTGACCCCGATGAAATCGGCGAACACGACCAACAGCAAATCCAGCTAGCCATGACCAACAGCCGTGTTATCAGCAGCTTCAACCTTTGCCGCAACGCGCTGTTTTACCGTATGCGCGGGCAGCACCGCCATCCGCGCACCGCCAAAATGCTGCGCTATTACTTTATCGCCCAAGACATCCACGAGCGGATGTCCGCCAGCCATATGCACTACCAAACCTTCACGCAGCAAATGAGCCACACCGACCTAATCTACCGCATTCAACGGCTCATCCGCCTGCAAGCCCAAGCCTGCCAACAATTTGCCCAAAACCTGCGCCGCAACACCGAATACACCGACTTCCCCAAACTCGCCCGCGCCACCCAAGGTGCGATTCAATCGCTGGATTACTACGCCGCGCACGATACGGGCAACGGCGCATCGCCATACAGCGTGCAACGCCTGCTAGACAACCTTTCCCGCATCAGCCAGCAATTCGCCCAACTCGGCAACCCCGATGTGCGCGACCTTACCACCTCCACCGAGCAAACCCGCATTCAAGCGTTGGACAACAACAATTTCAAAACCGCATGGCAAATTTTTAAACAACAGCTCACACCGCAATCGCCCGTTTTCCGCCATTCCGTGCGCATGGCGGTGATTGCCTGCGTGTGCTGCATTGTGGTGCACCTTATCAACAGCCAGCATCTAAACGACAACGATTTAAGCCTCGGTTATTGGATATTGCTTACCGCCGTGTTCGTGTGCCAGCCCAACTATTCCGCCACCAAAAGCCGCCTGCTGCACCGCATTATCGGCACACTCGGCGGTGTGCTTGTTGGCTCAATTTTGCCCGTGTTCGCGCTCACGCTGGTGGACAAGCTCGCCATCGCGGTGATTTTTGTGAGCCTGTTTTTCTACTCGCGCACCAACAAATACAGCTATTCCATCTTTTTCATCACCATCCAAGCCATGATGAACTTTGCCATTATGGGCTTTGACGTGGCAGGCTTTTTTGTGCCGCGCATCATCGACACCATTCTCGGCGCGTTGATTTCAGGCGTTGCCGTGTATTGCCTGTGGCCCGATTGGAAATACATCTCGCTGGAAAAAACCAGCACCGAAGCCATCCAAAGCAACGCGGGCTACCTCACCGCCGTGTTGGACGAGCTGCAACACGGCATCCGCGAAGACATCGCCTACCGCGCCGCCCGCCGCACCAGCCACGACAAAGCCGCCGCGCTGTCGAGCGTGTTATCCGATATGTCCAGCGAAGCCGATAAACACCGCGACAAGCTGGAAGACGGCTTTATGCTGCTGAAAATCAACTATTCCCTGATTAGCTACATTTCCGCACTGGGCGCCTACCGCGACAAAATCCAAACCGACAGCGAAGCCACACAGCAATTTCTCGCCGCGTTCTACCCCGCCGCCAACCAAATCGCCCAAATCCTGCAAAATATCGCCGAGAGCAGCGAAAGCCAATTTCAGGCTGCCTTAAACACGCTGGACAACCAACTGGCGCAGTTGCAAGCCGCCGCCGAATGCGACAGCCACGCCACTCAAGCCCAAGTGCTCACCCGCCAGCTGAACATGATGCGCGAGCTGCTGCCCGAATGCCACACTGCGCTGCATCGCCAGTTAGAGCGCGCGCAAAGGCACACGCCGCAGCCGCCGGTTAGCATTCAGGCAGCCTGAAACGAAATGGAGCGGCGACGGCTCGTCGCCAAAAAGCGCGGCGAACAATACGGCATAGCTTGGCAATAGAAGGGCGGATAGCTTTTCAGGCTGCCTATAAGCCTTGCCCAAAGGCAGCCTGAAAATGAAACGTCGGCGGCTCGCCGACACCCTGCCAACCCGCACAGCCTCATTGAATGAAATGCACCATAGGCTTAGGCTTTCCCAAAAGGCAGCCTGAAAACCACACAACCCCCCGCGTGCCACACTAAACCCATCCCCACCCCCAAAGGAATCCCCATGTACATCCCACAAAAAATCAAAACCCTAATCTGGCTCGTTCTCATCGCCATCGCCCTGTTTGGCGCGTACCAAATCCCCGCCGTGCGCACCCTTGTGAACCGCACCGCCGCCAAGCAAGGCATAGATATCGACAAAAACTCGCCCGAAGCGCAAATCCGCCGCCTCAAAGGCAGTTACGACGACCGCGACGACAGCGAAGTGGTCAAAGAAAACATAGACCGCAAAGTGCAACAATTCCGCGACTACGGCAAAGAACTCACGCCCAACGCCAGCAGCACGCCCAGCAACAGCCGCGTGCGCATCAAAGACGGCAGCTATTCCGACCAAACCGACCAACGCCGCTACGGCAAAAGCAGCCGTCATTGATTAGGCTTGGCGCAAAGCACGCAAACACGTTTTCAGGCTGCCTTAACGTGTGCAAACTAAGGCAGCCTGAAATCCATTTCCCACCCCACAAACCACCATGATTATCCGCAAAAAAACCAACACCCTCGCCCTACTGTTCGCATGAGGCGGCACCATCTTCCCCAAAGTCCTGCCCGCCATGCTGCTGTCGAGCGTGTCGCTCTTGCTGGGCAGCGCCGTCAAAGCCAACCTTGGCTGTTCAACGGCTGAAACGACAGGCAACCTGCATATTTCGATGTGCAGGCTGCTTTTCCATTACCCAAAAGCAGCCTGCACTTTTTACGGAGACTCCATCATGCGCCTATGGCATCAAACCCTTATCCCCCAACTCCCACGTGCCCAACTGCTCGGCCAACACCGAGAATGCGCCGCCCTGCGCGGTAACGGCTGGGGCCGGCCGCACGCCACCGTGAACTACGTCTTCACCCACAGCCCCTATCTGCTTTATGCCTATCACGTCCTCATCATGGACGAAATGCAGCGGCGCGGCTACCGGCCTGATCCCGCATGGCACGATAAAAACCATCGCGGCAACACTTGCCCGCCATATGCCGATTTGGCGGAAGAACCTATCGGCAGCCCGATTTATGCCGAACACGATGATGATTACCTTGCCGAATGCTTGGCAAATCTGCGCAGTAAAGGTATTGAAGTGCAAGGATAGGCAATGAATGGCGACCAATTCAGATCCTGCATCCCGTCCCGTCTGCTGATGGCATCAGAATCGACCTGTTCGGCTGCCGGAGAAAGCGCGTAGGGTGTGCAGCCTCGCTGCGCACGCCGTTTGATTTGATACCGTTATCCCAAAGGCAGCCTGAAACCCAAAACAGCACATCAGCAGCTCACAATTTAATTTTCAGGCTGCCTCAATAAAACCAAAACCCATCCCCCACACTTTACAAACCACCATGATTATCCGCAAAAAAACCAACACCCTCGCCCTCCTATTCGCATGGCGCGGCACCATCTTCCCCAAAGTTTTGCCCGCCATGCTGCTGCTGTCGAGCGTGTCGCTCTTGCTGGGCATCGGCGCGCACAACCATTGGTTTCACCTGCCCACCCCGCCCGTAGTCGGCTTCACCATCTTCGGCATCGTCCTCTCCCTATTTCTCGGCTTTCGCAACAACGCCAGCTACGACCGCTGGTGGGAAGGGCGCAAACTCTGGGGGCAACTCATCGCCACCCAACGCCACCTTATCCGCGAAAGCCAAATCCTGCCCAACGCCCGCCGCGAGCTCATCCTGCGCCAAGTCATCGTGTTCACCCACCTGCTGCGCGACCGCCTGCGCTACCAAACCGCCCACCCCGAGCTGTTTCTGGAATACGGGCAAATGCAAGCCGACCAAATCGAAGCCTTCGCCACCCACATCAACCCGCCGCAATACGCGCTGGAACACATCCAATACGACCTTATCCAAGCCCACCGCCAACACGAAATCAGCGACATCACCTACACCCATCTCTCCGCCCATCTCAACACCCTCGGCATGATACAAGCAGGGTGCGACCGCATCGCCAGCACCCCCGTGCCCTTTGCCTACTCCGTGCTGCTGCACCGCGCCATTCACAGCTTCTGCATCATGCTCCCCTTTGGGCTAGAAGCCGCGCTCGGGCTGTGGACACCGCTGATGGTGGCATGGCTGGTGTATATGTTCCTTGGGCTGGATATGCTCAGCGCCCAGCTGGAAGACCCGTTCGGCCGGCAAGACAACAACCTGCCGCTCGATTCGCTGGTGCGCCTCGTGGAGCGCGAAATTCTGACCGCGCTCAACGTCGCCCAAGTGCCGCCCGCTCTGCAACCGCACAACGGGCATTTGACCTAAGCCAGCAAAGCCAAAGGCAGCCTGAAAACGGGTTTATACGTTTTCAGGCTGCCTTAACATTCCCCCGCTCCGCCCCGCGCTATAATCCCCGCGCCAATCGGCAATCCAACCACCACGCAAGGAGCGTCCCATGAAATCCGCCTACGAAATCCTCAACAACCCCTTTCTCAACAAAGGCACCGCTTTTACCCACGAAGAACGCCAACGCCTCGGGCTAACAGGTTTGCTGCCCCACGCCGTGCAAACCATAGACCAGCAATCGCAACAAGCCTATGCGCACTACAACCAAAAGCCCACGCTGCTGGAAAAACGCCAATTCCTGATGGAAATTTTCAACACCAATCGCACCCTGTTCTACCACCTATTCGGGCAACACATCGTAGAAATGATGCCGATTGTGTACGACCCCGTTATCGCCCAAAGCATTGAACAATATAGCGAATTGTTTGTGAACCCGCAAAACGCCGTTTACCTGTCGCCCGACAACCAAGCCGACATCGCCGATATTCTCACCCGCGCCGCAGACGGGCGCAAAATCCGCCTCATCGTCGCCACTGATGCCGAAGGCATCTTAGGCATCGGCGATTGGGGCTGCAACGGCGTAGACATCGCCGTCGGCAAACTTATGGTCTATACCGCCGCCGCAGGCATCCCGCCCGAAAGCGTGCTGCCCGTAGTACTAGATGTCGGCACCGACCGCCAAGCCCTGCTGGATAATCCGCTCTATCTGGGCAACCGCCAAAAACGCCTGCGCGGCGAAGCGTATTACCAATTTGTCGATGCCTTTGTGAACGCCGCCGAGCGCGTGTTCCACCAACCCTATTTGCATTGGGAAGACTTCGGGCGCAGCAACGCCGCCAACGTGCTGCACACCTACCAAGACCGCATCGCCACCTTCAACGACGACATCCAAGGCACAGGCATCATCACCCTCGCAGGCATACTCGGCGCACTTGCCATCAGCAAAGAAAAACTTGCCGACCAAACCTATGTATGCTTTGGCGCAGGCACGGCAGGCTGCGGCATCGCCCACCGCGTCTATACCGAAATGCTGCACCAAGGGCTGCCTGAAAACGAAGCCCGCGCCCGCTTCTATCTGGTGGACAAACAAGGCTTGCTGTTTGACGACATGAACGACCTTACCCCCGAGCAACGCCCCTTCGCCCGCCGCCGCAGCGAATTTGCCAACGCCGCCGAGCTCACCAACCTCACCGCCGTGGTCAAAACCATCAAGCCCACTATCTTGGTCGGTACCTCCACCCGCCCCAACACCTTCACCCAAGAAATCATAGAAACCATGACCGCGCACACCGCGCGCCCCATCATCTTCCCATTGAGCAACCCCACCAAGCTCGCCGAAGCCGCCGCCGCCAACCTCATCGCATGGTCGCAAGGCAAAGCCCTTGTGGCAACGGGCATTCCCGCCGACCCCGTGTTCTTCAACGGCGTGCACTACACCATCGGGCAAGCCAACAACGCGCTCATCTACCCCGGTTTGGGCTTGGGCGTACTCGCCGCCAATGCACGGCGCGTGAGCGATGAAATGATTTCCCGCGCCGCCCATTCACTCAGCGGCTTGGTGAACCCCGATGTTGCCGGCGCGGCGGTACTGCCTCCTGTTGCGCAATTAACCGAGTTTTCGCAAACCGTGGCGCGTGCCGTGGCGCAATGCGCGTTGGAGCAAGGGCTGAACCGCGAACCCGTTGCCAATATTGGCGCGGCGATTGATGCGATTCGCTGGACGGCGGAATATCGCTAATCGCGCTTAATGCTTGATTAAAATAAAAAATAAGATAGGGCGGCAATGTTCGCCGTGTACGAATCGTACATAAAATGCGTTTCAGGCTGCCCTTAGCGTGTTCTAGGGCAGCCTGAAATTTAAATAATGGAGCGGCAACGATTGATTGCCAGATGGTGTGCCCGACAGGGTTTTGCGGGGTGGCAACATCGGCGGGCCGCCGAAATGCCATCGGTTGCCGATTTTGCATAGATTTCAGGCTGCCTTGGCGATTGCTGGGGCAGCCTGAAATGCTGTGCAAACAAAAATTAGGGCGCGCCGGTATTGCTTGCGGCTTCGCTGGCGGCGGGAGAGGTGCATTGCGCCAAATCGGTGCAGTAAAACGGGTAGGTGCCTGACAGGGCTTGGCGATAGACGGTGATGGTTTCGGGCGCGCCGCAGCCGTCGGCGAAAATCACCAGCTGGGGCAGGTCGGCGCGGTGTTCGGGGTTGGTCCAGATATGGAAGGCGAAGGGCTGGTAATCGCTGGGCTTGGGCGATTTTTGCGCGCACAAGGTGGGTTTGATTTCTTCGGGGCGGCGGGTATCGTTGGGCGGGGGGAAGCCTGCGGGCAGGGCGTATTGATTGCTGTCGCCGCCGAGGTTGTAGCGTTTGCCGCTGCTTTTGGCTATTTGGATTTCGTCGGTGTGGTTGTAGGTGAAGTCGTTGGGGCTGGGCGGCAGGCGTTTGATGTAGAGCGCGGTTTGGGTTTGGTCGTAGGCGAGCATTGCTTCAAACTGCGCGTCGCGCTGTTCTTCGCTTTGGTTGCGGTAGTCAAACACTTTCAAGCCCCACGCGGCTTCCAGCTCGGCGGCGGAGAGGTCAAACAGGCAGCTGCTGCCCAGTTCGCCGCGGATTTGCTGCAATAGCTCGTCGGCGGTTTGCACGGTTTTCAGGCTGCCGCAAGGTTTGTGGGCGGGGGCGGTGCTGCTGGCGATGGCGGTGGAGGCAGCGTTGGGGGCGTGGGATTGGGGGTGGCAGGCGGTGAGGGTGGCTAGGGTGAGGAGGGTGAAGGGTGTTTTCATGTGGTGGTGTGAGTGAGGTGGTTTTCAGGCTGCCTTTGGGGGATAATGGGGAGGCAGCCTGAAAAGGATTATAGAGTTAAATCTTCTGGATAAACAATGAAATAACCAAACTTGCCTTTTTTAACGATGCCGCCTACGGTTTTGCCTTTTTCGGTGAGGTGATAGGACTTGCCTTGTAGCTCTTGCAAGCCTGCGGCGCAGAGGCGTTTGTTGCATTCGGCGGTATCTATACCCCATTTTTCGGCAAGTTTGGCGGCGGTTAGGTGGTTGTATTGCTTGTCGCTGCTTTCTTCGGCAAATTCTTCGGTTTTTTCTACCACATCCAATGAAATTTTGACTTCTTCACTGATGCGGATGATGCGTTGCGCTTCGTCGTAGGCTTCTTTGTAAGTGGTGGCATCATCGCGGCGGATGAGCAAAATGCCCATTTCGTTGTTGTTGATTTGGCTGAACTCGTAGAGGTTAAGGCTGGTAATGATGCACGCCCCTTCGCTGATGTAGCATTTGGCGTGCAAATTGGCGCAGTAGCTGGTACGAACGTAATCAAGAGTTTTCAACCAGTTGGCTTCGGCAGGCTGTAATTCGCTTTTGCCGTACACAATCCGTATGTCAATTTTCATGCGGTTTTTGTCTTCCAACAGTTCTTTGATACGGTCGCTGAATTTGAGATAAGGGCTAATTAACCACAGGCGTTCTTTGGCTTGCTTGATTAACTCTTCTAAATAATAGGATGTGGCGCTGGTATTGAGAAATTTGGGCATTTGGCGTTCCTTTGTTTAATAAAGTGAGGCAGCCTGAAAACGAGCGAAGCTCAAACAAAAAGCGTTTTCAGGTTGCCTATCCCGTCAATCATCGCCTTTGCGCGCCAAAATCTTGCGTTTGCCCGCATGGTCGGCGGCGGAAACGATGCCTTCGGCTTCCAGTTGGTCAATGATGGTGGCGGCTTTGTTGTAGCCGATGCGCAAATGGCGTTGCAGCGAGGAAATGGTGGCTTTTTGCGTGCGCACGATGACTTCGACGGCTTGGTCAAACAGCGGGTCTTTTTCGCTGCTGCCGCTGCCGTTGGGGCTGCCGTCAAAGTTGAACTCGGCTTGCTCGGGCGACAGGATTTCTTCCACGTAATCGGGCTCGCCAAACTGTTTCAAATAATCCACCACGCGGTGCACTTCTTCGTCGGCGACAAATGCGCCGTGCACGCGCTGCGGATAGCCTGTGCCGGGGGGCAGGAACAGCATGTCTCCTTGCCCCAGCAGGTTTTCCGCGCCCATTTGGTCTAACACGGTGCGGCTGTCGATTTTGCTGGACACTTGGAATGCGATGCGGGTGGGGATGTTGGCCTTGATTAAGCCGGTGATGACGTCCACGCTGGGGCGTTGCGTGGCCAAAATCAGGTGTATGCCGGCGGCGCGGGCTTTTTGCGCCAAGCGGGCGATGAGCTGCTCAATTTGTTTGCCCGCCACCATCATCAAATCGGCGAACTCGTCCACCACCACCACGATAAACGGCAGTTTTTCCAACGGCTCGGGGTCGTTGGGCGTGAAGCTGAACGGGTTGGCGATTTTTTCGCCTCGCGCGGCGGCTTCGGTGATTTTTTCGTTATAGCCCGCCAGGTTGCGCACGCCCACATGGCTCATCAGGCGATAGCGTTTTTCCATTTCGTTTACGCACCAATTGAGCGCGTTGGCGGCGTGTTTCATATCGGTTACCACGGGGGCGAGCAGGTGCGGGATGTCTTGGTACACCGAAAGTTCCAGCATTTTCGGGTCTATCATAATCAGGCGCACGTCTTCGGGCGTGGCTTTGTAGAGCATGGACAAAATCATGCTGTTTACGCCCACCGATTTGCCCGATCCTGTGGTGCCCGCCACCAGCAGATGCGGGGCTTTGGCAAGGTCGGTTACCACGGGCTCGCCCGTGATGTCTTCGCCCAGCGCAAGGGTGAGTTTGCTGTGGCTGCTGGCAAACGCGGGCGAGTCAAACACTTCGCGCAGGCGGATGGTTTGGCGTTTGGGGTTGGGCAATTCCAGCCCCATGCAGGTTTTGCCTGGGATGGTTTCCACCACGCGGATGGCGGTTACGCCTAGGCTGCGCGCCAAATCTTTTTCCAAATTGGTTACCGAGCTGCCGCGCACGCCCACGTCGGGCTCGATTTCGTAGCGCGTAATCACAGGGCCCGCGTAGGCATCCAGCACTTTGACTTTCACGCGATACTCGCCCAGCTTTTCTTCTATGGTGATGCTGTTTTCCAGCAGTTCTTCTTGCGATTGCACGGCTTCGGGGTTGTGTTGCGCGGGGGAAAGCAGGCTGAGCGGGGGCAGCACATAGCCTTGGTCGGGGTCGATTTCAGGCTGCTCTTGTTGGGCGTAGTAGGCGGCGAAGTCGGCTTCGGTGAGGCTTGCTTCGCTTGGGTTTGCATGGCGGGCGGGATAGTTGGCTGCATCGGGCGCGCAGAAGCGGCCGGCGAATGCTTCGGGTTCTTCGGGCTTGCGGGTTTCGGCGGCTTGCGCTTGGTAAAAATTGGCGGGTTCTATGATTTCGGGCGCGGGCAGCGGGCTGGGCTCAACGATGGTGGGCGCGGGGATGGCAACGCTGGCGATGGGTGCAGAGGCAGCCTGAAATGCGACTTGGCTTTTTTCAGCAACAGGCAGCGGCAGGCGGTTGGCTTGGGTAGTGAAACGGGGGGCATTTTCGGCTTGATGTTTGCGCGCGGCGGGGGTATCGGTGTGGGAGAGGTTTGCCCAGATTTCGCGCTCGGGGATGGTTTTCAGGCTGCGTTTGTCGTCAAACGTGCTTGCCCACGGTTGCGGCTCGGGCAGGGGGGCGAGGTTGCCGGCAAGGGCGTTTTGCTCGGCTTGTTGTTTTAACCGGCGGGCGGTTTGCTGTTTGGCGAGGCTGTCTTGGATGTCGCTGAAATCGATGGTTTCCAAATTGGCGGCGGGCAGGATGATTTCGGTTTCGCCGTGGTTCGGGTTGTGCGAAAGCGCGCTTTGTTCGTTTTCAGGCTGCGTTTGGCTGGCGGCGATAAAGTTGTTTTCCAGCAGGCGGTTCACTTCGTCTTGCGGGGTGCGGTTGTCTTCGATGACGGTTACATCGGGGGCGACGGGGTTTTCGCTTGCGCTTAGGGTGTGATGGTGCAGGCGGGTGGCTTCTTGCGCGGTGATGATTTCGGCGGCGCGGGCGGGCTGGGTTTCAGGCTGCGCGTGCGGTTGGGCATAGGTGTGCAGGGCGCTGAAATCTAGGTGGATTTCTTCGTCTTGCGGGTTTTCAGGCTGCGTTTGCGGTTCGTGCGGGTGGTTGTGTTCGGCGGTTTCGTTGGGTTCGGCGTGCTGGAAGCGGTGGTCAATCAGGATTTCGGGCTGCTCGGCGGCTTGGGTGGCAGCGGCGCGCAGCATGTTGCGGGTGGCTTCTTCCAGTGTGATGACGTTTTCGGGCTGTTGCGCGGGGGGTGTTTGCTCGGCGGCGGGCGCGGAGGCTTCGGCGGCATCGTCGATAAGGGTGAAGGCGATGCCGTTGTTGGGGAGGGTGGGCGCGGGTTGGGCTTCCGGCTCGGGTTCGATTTCTACGGGGAGTTCCAGCTGCTCGGGCTGCGGTTCGGGTTGGTAGCCGTCGATGATTTTGTAGCGCGGTTGGTTTTTTTGGTGTTGTTCAAGCTCGGCTTGCCATTGGCGTTCGCTTTGGGTTTGTTTGTAAACAAGATAGACGAGGGCGGCAATTAAAATCAGGATGAGGATGAAGTACATGATATTTAAGAGAGTTGCGATGTGTGGAAAGGGCGGATTTTACAGGGTTTCAGGGGGATTTTGTAGGGGTTGGGGGGTGGGATGAGGCTGGGTGAAATGAAGTTTGACGAAGTTTGAATGGATTTTGTTGGAAAGGGCGTTGCTCCGCACATCATGCTTTGGTTTGGTGCTTTGTGGTTAGCATTCGTTTGGCTTTAACCATGCGTCTCATGCCGACGGGGCACTTCCTTTTCTTTGCCTCGCCAAAGAAAAGTAAGCAAAAGAAAGGCGACCCCGACGTGAAGGTTTGGCTACGCCAAACTTCCCTCACTGCGCATCCTTTTTTCGGCGCGTGCGAACTAGCCGCGCTTTGCGCGTCGTCGGACAAGCGCATGCTTGTTCCCGAAAAAAGGATACTGCGTTCGGCTGGACGTAGGGGAGGGGCAGTAGCATCCAACATTTGCGATGGATTAGGCAGCCTGAAATTCAATCTATCTAGATTTAGTAAAAAACCGCATGGTAGAACACCAAGCGGTTTTGTTTTTTCAGGCTGCCTCATTCTCCAAAGGCAGCCTGAAAATCTAAATGATGGATTGGGCGACGAGCCGTCGCCGTTTCATTGTGGGCGTGTTAGCGGCAGCCTGAAACGGTTGTTTGGATGCGGTTTGAACTTCGTTTCAGGCTGCCTTATTACCTTGCTGTGCCTGCGCCCAAGCCACGGCGGCGGTGATGGCGGCTTTGGCTTGCGGGCTGTTTTTCCAGCAGCTTGAACCTGTGATTGCCGCGCCCTGCTGCAAAATATCGGCGGGGTTTGCCGCAGCCAGCTTGGCTACATCGTCCAAGCCCATTTATTGTAAGCGTTGTAGCACGGTTTTGCCCACGCCTTTGACGGCAAGCAGACCGGCGGTTTCGGTGTCGGTGAGGGGCATGGTTTTTCCTTTGTGGTGGCGGGTGGATGGGAGGGCAGCCTGAAAAGCTAAATGGCGATATTGTTTGGCGGATTGGGCGACGAGCCGTTGCCACTCCATTGTGGGAATGTTAATGGCAGCCTGAAACGCTGGTTTGGAAGCGGTTTTCGCTTCGCTAAACTGGGTTTCAGGCTGCCTTACCGCCGTTACTTGCTGTGCAAATGGCGCACGGTTTTTTCTAAATCGCCTGCCATAATGTCGGGCATGGCTTGGAGGGATTTGGCGATGGCGTTGTCTATCAGTTGGCGTTCAGAAGCTGGGGGTTTGCTAAGCACGAAACCGACCACAAGGTTGCGATCGCCTGGGTGTCCGATGCCGAGGCGTAGGCGGTAGAAATTGGGGGTGCCCAGTTTGGCTTGGATGTCTTTTAAGCCGTTGTGCCCGCCGTTGCCGCCGCCGAGTTTGTAGCGGATTTGCCCGCAGGGGATGTCCAGCTCGTCGTGGACGACTAGGATTTCTTCGGGTTGGATTTTGTAGAACTGGACAAGCGCGGCGACGGCTTTGCCTGATAGGTTCATGTAGGTGTCGGGTTTGAGCAGCCACACGTCGCCTTGGGGCTGGGCGACGCGGGCGATGTCGCCGTGGAATTTTTTTTCGCTTTTGAGCTGGGCTTTCCATTGCCATGCCAGTTCGTCGATAAACCAGAAGCCTGCGTTGTGGCGGGTGTGTTCGTATTCGGCGGTGGGGTTGCCCAGCCCGACGATGAGTTTGATGTTCATGGGGGTCCTTTGGGGGATGTTGGGGCAGCCTGAAAACGGGGGGATGGGGGATGGGTTTTCAGGCTGCCGTTGTTGTATGGAATAAGGGGGGTATTAAGCCAAGCCATTTGGGCAGTCTGAAAATGGTGTTTACTGCTTGGATGGTTTTGTCGGCGAGCCGCCGACGCTCCATTTTGTTTTCAGGCTGCCTTGCTTGTGTGCCAAATCAACAAGCGTAGCCCCCGCGCTATTTTGTCCCTGCCACAATGCGGTTTAGCTGCCATTCCAAAAATGGGCTGTTGGCGATGGCTTGCTGGATGATTTGCTGGTCGGCGGCGCTGGGGGTGCTGGGCTGGGCGTTGGCGGTTAGGGTGTCGCCGTTTTGCCATGTGCGGTATTGCTGGTTTTTGGTGTTGTAAAAGCCGTGGTCGGTGAGGATGACTTCGGGGTTGTAGCCGTAGCCGCAGAATGGGTTGTCGGCGGTTTCGGCGGGGGCGGTCAGATTGCAGCCTGTTTGGTAATACTGGGCTTGCGACAGGCTGAGCGCGTACAGCGTGGGGACGATGTCTTTGTGTGAGCCTGCGCGCTCGGGTTGGTATTGCGCCCCTGCGCGGTATTCTGGGGGAACGTACAGGTAAAACGGCACGCCGTGCCCCAGTGCGGTGTCTTGCAAGGCGGGATAGCTGATGGCGCGCATGTTGTGGTCGCCCGTGGCGGCGATGATGGTGTGCGGGCTGTTTTGTTTCACTTGGCTGACGAAGTTGCCCAGCTGGTCGTTGCTGTATTTGTAGGTGTTGAACACTTCGTTGAGGGTGTCGCCTTGGGCTAGGCTGGATAGGCGGCTTTGCTCTTGGGCGGTGAGGTGGAAGTTTTGGCGTTGATGCGGGGCGGGCAGTTGGTAGGGCGGGTGGTTGGTGATGGAAAGCAGCATGATAAACACGGGCTTGCCGTCTTGTTCGGCGCGTTTGAGTTCATCGGCGGCGTAGCGGAACATGTATTCGTCGGGGATGCCCCATGTGGCGGAAACGGCTTGCGGATAGCGGGTTTTGATGCTGTTTTCGTCAACGATTTCGTCTGCGCCTAGGTTGCGGATAAAGTTGTCAAAATCGCGCCAGCCGCCGTTGCCTGCGGTGATGTAGACAATGCGGTAGCCTGCTTTTTTGTAGGGCGTGAACAGGTTGGTGGGGAAGGGTTTGTTTTTGGCGAGCGATTGGCTGATGTTGTTGCGCGGCGAGCGGATAAAGAAGCGGTGCAGGCTGTCGCTGGTGCCATCGCCTTCGGAAACGAATTTGTGGTACACCCAATCTTGCTGAAAATGGTTTTTCAGGCTGCCTAATAGGTTGCGCTCGGGGCTGTCAAACGCCAATAGATGCGCGCTCATACTTTCCATCACGGCGAAGACCACGTTGGGCTGATGCTGCTCCACGGCAGGGTTTTTCGGCGTGGTGTGGATGAATTGGTTTAAATCGGCGTTGCTGGTTTTGCCGATGAGCTGGCTGATGATTTGCGCGCCATCGGCTTCGGACACGGGGGCAAAATGGCTGCTGTTGCGGTAGTCGTTCCATGCCCAGCTGATAGACGTGAGCGCGTTGGGCACGAGCTTGTTGATTTGCTGCACGGCGGAAATATACACGGCGGATTGGCGCAGCGGAAATTTGCCAAATGAGCCGCGAATGCCGATGGCCAGCGCGATAATCGGCAACAAAACGGCGGCAAACCATACGCCTTTGCTCGCGGCGGCTTGCGGGTTGATGCGGCGGGTGCTGCGTTTGAGCAGCCATGCAAACAGCGCGATGGCGGCGGCTAAGCCGATGAAGCCGCGGATAATGGGGTAGTCCGACCACATGGTTTTGACCACGGCGCGGGTGTCTTCGTCAAACAAGCCAAACATAAACACGTCAAACTGATGCCCGTACACCGAAAAATAGAACCAGTTGCCTATCGCGGCGGCGGCAACGATGGCGAACAGCACCGCCAATAAGGCAGCCTGAAAACGTTGCCACAGGCGGCTGGCAGCGGGATGCAGCAGGCTCAATAGCCCAAGCAAAAACGGCAGCGCAATGGTGATGCTGGCGACTTTAATATCAAACAGCAAGCCCTTGCTAAACAGCGCCGCAGTTTCCAGATTCGGCTGGCTGCGGATGCTGCTGGGCACAAAATGCAGGAACATCAAGGCGCGTTCGGCGGAGAACAGGACAACAATGCTTGCCCACAGGATAAGGAGTTGGCGGATTTGGCGGCGGTAGTAAGCGAGACGGGTCATGGTTTCAGGCTGCTTTTGATGGTTAAGAGATGGGGGATGACGTTATGGGTGTTTTAGCTACGCTGAACTTCGTTTCAGGCTGCCTTAACATGCGAAATCATGTAAACAACCGCCGCACCGCTTCCCAGCCGTGATGGCTAATCGCCGCGCTGGCAGCGGCTTGGGTTTTGGGCTTGGCGTGATAGGCAATGCCAAAGCCTGCCGCTTGCAGCATCGGGATGTCGTTTGCGCCATCGCCAATCGCCAAAACCTGCTCGCGCGTTGCGCCGATGGCTTGGCGGTATTGGTTGAGCAAATTGGCTTTGGCTTGCGCGTCAATCACATCGCCCAACACCTTGCCCGTGAGCTTGCCATCGGCAATTTCCAACTGGTTGGCAAACGCCCAATCCAGCCCCAAGCGCGTTTTCAGGCGCTCGGTGAAATAAGTGAAACCGCCCGACACCAGCAAAAATTTGATGCCGTGCGCTTGGCAATCGCGGATAAATTCTTCCGCGCCTTGCGCGAGCGCAAGCTTGTGTTCATACACTTCGGCAAGCTGGTTTTCAGGCTGCCCTTTGAGCAGGGCGACGCGATGGCGCAGCGATTGTTCAAAGTCCAATTCGCCTTGCATGGCGCGTTCGGTGATTTCGGCGATTTGGTCTTTGAGCCCCGCGCTCGCGGCGATTTCGTCAATGCACTCAATGGTAATCAAGGTGCTGTCCATATCGCTGACTACCAGTTTTAACGCGGCAAACGGCGTGTCGGGGATTAGGGCGTAGTCAATTTGCTGTTGCTGAAATTCAGCGGCGGCTGCGGCGGGCAGACGGGGGTAATCGCCATGAGTGGGCAGGCGCAGGATGTCGTTAGGCAGCGTGGCGGGCAGGTCAAAATAGTGGCGGCTGATGGGCAGCGCGGCGCGGGCGAGGTGGGGCGATTGCAGGATAAGGGTTTGGGGCATGATGGGTATGAAGGGATTGCGGGGATGAGGCAGCCTGAAATCTAACATGGAGCGGCGACGGCTCGTCGCCAAATAGTTGATTCAACATGATTGGGTTGATTGAAAATAGGTCGGTAAGCTGCTGACGCTCCATCGGTTGCAGGGTTGGCGAAGGTTTCGGATTTTGGGGAATAGGCAGCCTGAAAAGGGATAGGGCGTTTCAGGCTGCCTTTGGGGTTGGCAAACAAGGGCGCATGATTTTTTGCCATGCACTCTACGCCGTATATTTAAAACGCTAAGGCAGCCCGAAACCGCAAAAATGGTTTTCAGGCTGCCTGTGCGCTTATGCCTGACTATCCAGCCAGCGTTCCGCATCCAACGCCGCTTGGCAACCGCTTGCCGCGCTGGTAATCGCTTGGCGATACACATGGTCTTTCACATCGCCCGCCGCCCAAACGCCTTCAATATTGGTGGCGCCTGTGTTGCCCTCGTTGCCGCCGCGCGTAATCAGGTAGCCCGTGGCATCCATGTCTAGCTGCCCTTTGAAGATTTCGGTGTTTGGCTGGTGTCCAATGGCGATGAATACGCCTTTCACCGCGATGTCTTCGCTGCTGCCATCGTTGTTTTGCAAGCGCGCGCCTGTTACGCCCGCGTCGTCGCCCAAAATCTCGGCAAGCTGCGCGTTGGTTTTCAGGATAATTTTGCCCTCGGCAACGCGCTTCATCAGTTTTTCTACCATGATTTTTTCCGCGCGGAACGTGTCGCGGCGGTGGATTAGGGTAACGCTGCGGGCGATGTTGGCAAGATACAAGGCTTCTTCCACCGCCGTATTGCCGCCGCCCACCACGGCAACGTCTTGACCTTTATAGAAAAAGCCATCGCAAGTGGCGCAAGCGGAAACACCGCGCCCTGCAAAAGTCTCTTCGCTGGGCAACCCCAAATATTTGGCAGACGCACCCGTTGCCACAATCAGCGCATCGCAAGTGTATTCGCCCATGTCGCCTTTGAGCGTGAACGGGCGGCGTTGCAAGTCCACGCTGTTGATTTGGTCAAACACAATTTGCGTGCCGAAACGTTCAGCGTGTTTCAAAAATTGCTCCATCAATTCAGGCCCTTGCACACCATCGGGAAACGGTGGGTAGTTGTCCACTTCGGTGGTGGTCATCAGCTGCCCGCCTTGCGCCATGCCTGTGATGATAACGGGCTGCAAATTGGCGCGCGCGGCGTAGATGGCGGCGGTGTAGCCGGCGGGGCCGGAGCCGAGAATAATGAGTTTGTGATGTTGATCCATTTTGGTTTTTCCTTATGAATGTGAGGTTTAGGGTTTCAGGCTGCCTATTGCATTAGCCAGAGGCAGCCTGAAAATGGGGCAAGCATGGGTAAAAACAAGCGCACTGCCTAGCAGGAGCTTAACACTATTTCAGTGTGCGAATGCCCACTGCGTCTTTGGCTTCTGCCAGCAATTCTTTGGCTTCGGCACGGGCTTTGGCTGCGCCCGCTTGCAAAATGTCTTCAATGCGAGAGGGGTGGGCAATCAAATCGTTGTACACATCGGTTTTGTCGTCTAGCTCTGCACCGATTTTGGCAGCGAGCAGTTTTTTGGCTTCGCCCCAAGCCAAGCCCTCGTTGAGCATTTTTTCAAATTCGCGCGTTTCTTCGGGCGTGCTGAACGCTTGGTAGATTTCAAACAGCGGGCTTTCGTCTTTTTGCTTGGGCTCGCCCGGTTCTTTCAGGTTGGTTACGATTTTGTTCACCGATTTTTGCCGTTGCTTGGGCGTTTGAAACAGCGGGATGGTGTTGCCGTAGGATTTGGACATTTTGCGCCCATCCAGCCCCACCAGCAGTTGCACGTTTTCATCAATCGCTGCTTCGGGCAACACGAAAATTTCTTTGCCAAAGCGGTGGTTAAAGCGTTGGGCGATGTCGCGCGCCATTTCAACGTGTTGGATTTGGTCGCGCCCGACGGGCACGCTGTTGGCTTTGAACATCAGAATATCGGCGGTCATCAGGATGGGGTAGCTGTATAAGCCCATTTCAATTTCGTAATCAGGGTCTTGATTTTCGGCGATATTTTTGTCCACAGCGGCTTTGTAGGCATGGGCGCGGTTCATCAAGCCTTTGGCGGTGATGCAGGTTAAAATCCAGTTCAGTTCTAGGATTTCGGGGATGTCGGATTGGCGGTAAAACGTGGTGCGTTCGGTGTCTAAACCGCAGGCGAGCCATGTGGCGGCGACGGCGCGGGTGGATTCGGCTATCATCGCTGGGTCGTGGCATTTGATGATGCCGTGGTAGTTGGCGAGAAAGAGGTAGGATTGGGCGTTGTCTTGCGCGGCGGCGCGGATGGCGGGGCGAATTGCGCCTACATAGTTGCCCAGATGGGGGATGCCTGTGGTGGTTACGCCCGTGAGAATGCGGTGGGTCATGGGGATGCTCGTTGTGTTAAAAAGAGGGGGCAAATCTTAACACAGGCAGCCTGAAAAATCGCTATAATCGCGGTTTTTTCACACCCTATCAAAGGACACAACAATGAGCATTCAAGAGCAGATTAAAGAAGTGGTTACCACGCATCCGATTGTTTTATTTATGAAAGGCACGAAGCAGTTTCCGCAATGTGGGTTTTCTTCTCGCGCGGTGCAAATTTTGAAAGCGGCAGGCTGCGAGAGCTTTGCCACGGTGAACGTGTTGGAAAACGATGAAGTGCGCCAAGGCATTAAGGAATTTAGCAACTGGCCTACGATTCCGCAGCTTTATGTGAAAGGTGAATTTATCGGCGGGGCGGATATTTTGGCGGAAATGTTTGAGGCGGGGGAATTGCAGGAATTGTTGCAAAGCGTTGAAGCGTAAGCATTGACGGATGTTTTCAGGCTGCCTTTGGGTTTGTTCCATAAGGCAGCCTGAAATGTTTTTTGTGCTGGGGATGGTTTTCAGGCTGCCTTTGTTTACTTAAAGGCAGCCTGAAAATGATTGGTGCTTTGTGGTTAGCTTTGGGTGTAGTTTTAACCATGCGTCTCGTGCCGACGGGGCACTTCCTTTTCTTTGCTTCGCCAAAGAAAAGTAAGCAAAAGAAAGGCGACCCCGACGTGCAGGTCTGCTTCGCAGATTTCCCTCACTGCGCATCCTTTTTTCGGCGCGTGCGAACTAGCCGTGCTGCGCACGTCGTCGGACAAGCGCACGCTTTTTCCCGAAAAAAGAATGCTACGTTCGGCTGGACGTAGGGGAGAGGGTGGCCGTGGTAAACGGATGCGATGGACTAGGCAGCCTGAAAGTTAATCTATCCAGTAAAAAAAACCGTTTGGCTGAACACCAAGCGGTTTTGCATTTTCAGGCTGCCTATTTGTTGTAAGCGTAATACTGTTTAACGAGCCGTCGCTGTTCCATTGAGGCAGCCTGAAACGCAGTTCAGCGCAGCTAAAATCACCCTCACCCGTTCTTGCGCTGAAACTCGCGCATAAAGCTCGCCAGCGTTTCCACGCCTGCGAGGGGCATGGCGTTGTAGATGCTGGCGCGCATGCCGCCTAGGGTTTTGTAGCCTGCAAGCGATTGCATGCCGTTGAGCGCGGCTTCTTGGATGAAACGCGCGTCTAGCTCGGGGTTGCCCGTGCTGAAAATCACGTTCATGCGCGAGCGGGCGGCGGGGGCGATGGGGTTGCGGTAGAAGCCGCCGCTTTGGTCTATGGTTTGGTAGAGCAGGGCGGCTTTGCGTTCGTTGAGGGCGGCGATTTTTGCCACGCCGCCTTGGGTTTGCAGCCAGCGGAATACGAGCCCTGCGATGTAGATGGCGTAGGTGCAGGGGGTGTTGTACATGCCGTTGCGGTCTAGGTGGACTTGGTAGTTCCACACGTTGGGGATGCGGTCGGTGCAGCGTTGTAGCAGGTCTTCGCGGATGATGACCACGGTTGCGCCCGCCATGCCGATGTTTTTTTGCGCGCCGGCGTAAATCACGCCGAAGTCGGACACGTTAATCGGGCGCGACAGGATTTCGGAGGAAAAGTCGCACACCACGGGCGGCGCGTCGCTGCCGAGCTTGGGAACGGGGTGGTATTGCACGCCGTTGGCAGTTTCGTTGATGACATAATGCACAAAGGCGGATTCGCGGCTGATGTCCCACGTTTCGGGCGCGGGCAGGTTGGTGTAGTTGAACTGTTCGCCTCCGTGCGCGGCGATGTGCACATTGAGATACGGCGAGAGTTTGCCCATTTGCTCGGCGGCGATGCGCGACCAGTTGCCTGTAATCACGGCATCTACGCGCTGATGGTTTTGCGCGAGGTTGAGGGCGACTTGGGTGAACTGCGCCAATGCGCCACCTTGCAAAAACAGGATTTTGTAGTTGCTGGGAATGTTCATCAGGCTGCGCAGGTCTTGCTCGGCGTGGTGCAGGATGCTGAGAAAGGCATCGGAGCGGTGCGACATCGTCATCACGGATATGCCTGTGCCGTTGTAGTCCAGCATTTCTTGCTGGGCGGTGCGCAATACGCTTTCGGGCAGGGTGGCGGGGCCTGATGAAAAATTGTAAACGGGCATGGTGGGCGTTCCTTTTTGGGGTGGGGAAATGGTGGGGATTGTAGGCGCGGCGTGTTAAGTTTTGCAAGGATGGCGTGGCTGCGCTTAATTTTCAGGCTGCCTATTATTTCAGGCTGCCGTCTTTGTAAGAGCTGTAATCAATGGAGCGTCGGCGGCTCGTCGACATGGTGCCAACCCGTAAAGCTGTTACACATTAAACATGCTCTTTGGCGACGAGCCGTCGCCGCTCCATTTTGTGTTTCAGGCTGCCTATCGCTCCAACAGCCCCACCAAATTCTGTTCACACGCGCCCGCCAGTTCATCCAGCGTCATGCCACGCAATTCGGCAACGATTTGGGCAACGCGCAACACGTTGGCAGGCGTGTTTTGCTTTTCAGGCTGCCCAAACGGGCTGTCGGTTTCCAATAACAAAGTGTCCAACGGCAACTGCTGCGCGGCAATGCGGGCTTTTTTGGCGCGCGGGTTGAGCAGCAGCGAGCCGATGCCGATTTTGAAACCGTGCCTGATGAGCAGCTGCGCTTCTTCCAAGCTGCCTGAAAAGGCGTGGGCGATGCCGCCTTGCGTGAATTTTGCCGACTGGATGGCTTGGACGATGGCGGCGGTGGCGCGCAGATTGTGCAGAATAATCGGGCGGCGATATTGCTGGGCAAGCGCAAGCTGGGCTTGGAAGGCTTGGATTTGCGCGGCGCGGCGTGCGGGCGGCTCGGTTTTGTCGTAAAAATCCAAGCCGATTTCGCCCACCAGCAGCGCAGGCTGTTGCGCCAAATGCTGCGCCAATTCGTGCAACACGCTATCGCTGGCTTGCTCGGCGTGCCACGGGTGGATGCCCAGCGCGATGGCGCGGATTTCAGGCTGCCCCAGCAGCGCGAGTGCGTGCGCCCAATCGGCATGTTCGGCGGTTGGCACGATAAACTGGCTAACCTGCGCGGCGCGGGCTTGGGCGATGATTTGAGGCAGCCTAAAAAACAGGGCGGGGTGGGTGAGGTGGGTGTGGGTGTCGGTGAACATGGCGAAGTTGGTGGGCATGGGTTAAGCAGCTTTTAACATATTTGAATGCAGATTAAAATTGCGAAAGTTCAGTTAAGCGTCAGGCATGGCTGCTGATGCCCGTTCAACATAGGCAGCCTGAAACGGATAAAACGGTTTCAACCAAGCCCCAATCAACGGCGCAACACGTTTTCAGGCTGCCTTTTTAGGAATTTCCAATGCCCCATCCAACTCACGACTCCGCCCCTGTTCTCCAAGCCGCGCAGCAACAAGAACGCGCGCAACGCGCTCGGCAAGCCCGCCATTTGAAACGCTGGAAACAGGCAGCATTTGCCGTTGCCATTTTTCCGCCGCTGTTGAGCCTGATTTTAGCGTGGCAACGCACGGGCGAATTACCCACATCGCTGCTGCTGTGGTTTATTGTGATGCTTTTGATTGCTGTTAACGTGTTCAAAAAGCCCCAATAACCCCAAGCCGTTTTCAGGCTGCCTTTTCTATTTCAACCGATAGCCCGCCATGACCAAACACACCCTCACCCTGCAAAACCGCGAACTCACCGCCTACCTCCCCGCCCGCCACCGCCCCGATGCCCCCACGCTGCTGGTGTTCTCCGACAGCCCCGCCGAAGCCGACGCGCTCGCTGCCCTGCTGCCCGACTACATCGCACTACTTGCCCTGCCCGAAGCCCACTGGGAACACGCCTTCACCCCGTGGCGCGCGCCCAAGCTGTTTGCCAAAGGCGCAGATTTTGGCGGCGGCGCAGACGAAACCCTGCGCCAATTAACCGAACAAATCCTGCCCGAAGCCGAGCGCGAACTGGGATTGCAGCCGCAATGGCGCGGCTTGCTCGGCTACTCGCTGGCGGGGCTGTTCGCGCTCTATGCCGCCTACCGCAGCGGTTATTTCCAACGCATCGCCAGCGTTTCAGGTAGCCTCTGGTTTGACGGCTGGGGCGATTTCGCCGCCGCGCACACGCCCGCCGCGCTGCCGCAAGCCGTGTATTTTTCGCTGGGCGACAAAGAAGCGCAAAGCCGCAACCCGCGTATGGCCGCCGTGCAAACCGCCACCGAAGCCGTGTTCGCCTGTTGGCAGCAATACGCCTGCCCCACCACGCTGGAAATCAATGCAGGCGGGCATTTTGATGATGTGCCGCAGCGGTTAGCTAAAGCCGCAGAGTGGTTGATAGAGGCAGCCTGAAAAGCGCATAATAGCGGCGTATTGATTGTTTTTTGTGTGTTTTTTTTGTGAAAGGATAGCACGATGAGCGACAACAAAATTCTCCCCGCCATTATTCTCGCCGCGGGCATCCCATCAGGCGCAGGGCTGCTGGGGGCGCAATTCAAAAACCTGCGCCAACCCGGCACGATTACCGTGAAAGGGTTAGCCGAAGCGCAACACAACGCCACACTCGGCACATGGCGCGTGGGCGTGGAAGCATGGGGGCAGGATTATGCCGCCGCGCTTAAAGCCAACAAGAAAAACCTTGCCGTGCTCCAAGGCTTTTTGAAAAAGCAAGGGTTCCCCGATGATGCCTTGCAGCTGGGGGAAGTGGACGTATCCGGCCACAGCGAAAGCTATTACGATGACAACGGACGCGAGCGCACGCGCAAAAACGGCTACGATGCCACGCGCTACATCACCGTAACCACCAAAGACCTCGCCGCGCTGCAAAAAGCCCTGTCCGCCATCCAAGGCTTGCGCGCCGAAAATGAAAACATCACCTTTGGCGAGCCCAAATACTTTTTGGACAATTTGGAAACCATCAAGCGCGATTTAATCGCCAAAGCTACGCAAGACGCGAAAGTGCGTGCCGATGAGTTCGCCAAAACAGGCAATGCCCGCGTAGGCGCGATGACTTCCGCCTCGCAAGGCTCGTTTGACATCAAAGCCGCAGGCGTAACCGATGAAGACGGCGACGACAGCTACGGCGGCAGTTACAGCACCAGCACCATAGAGAAAAAAGTGCGGCTGGTGGTAACGATTCAATACACGATTGAATAATGGCTAAAACCACGCTTTGCCGCGCTGTTTACAGCAAAATCAGGATGACTAAATATTTTAGTCATCCTTTTTTTGTAAAGCATTTGACACACACGCTTACACATCCTTAACATACGCGACTACATCTCACTACATACAGACTAAGGAGAAAATAAATGGATGTTTCTGTAAGCGCATTGGGCGCAATCGTGGCATTGGTGGTGGCGATTGGTTTGATTTTGCGAAAAGTGCCGCCTGTTTACGGCATGATGGTGGGCGCGCTGGTCGGCGGCTTGGTGGGCGGTGCGGATTTGGTGCAAACCGTTACGCTGATGATCGACGGCGCCAAAGGCATCACCACCGCCGTGATGCGAATTTTGGCGGCAGGCGTGTTGGCAGGCGTGTTGATTGAATCAGGCGCGGCCACCGTGATTGCCGAAACCATTGTGAAAAAGCTGGGCGAAACCCGCGCCTTGCTGGCATTAGCCGTTGCCACGCTGATTTTAACGGCGGTGGGTGTGTTTATTGACGTTGCCGTGATTACCGTGTCGCCGATTGCGCTGGCTTTGGCGCAGCGGGTGGATTTGTCCAAAATGGCGATTTTGGTGGCGATGGTAGGCGGCGGCAAAGCGGGCAATCTGATGTCGCCCAACCCCAACGCCATCGCCGCTTCCGACACCTTCAAAATCCCGCTCACTTCGGTGATGGTGGCGGGCATTATTCCCGCCATCTTTGGGCTGGCGCTCACCTATTTTCTCGCCAAACGCTTAACCAAAACAGGCACCGCCGTCGCCCCCGAAGAAGTCGCCGCGCATACGCCCGATGGGCACTATCCCTCTTTTATCGCGGCGATTGCTGCGCCCGTGGTGGCTATTGTGTTACTGGCGTTGCGCCCGATTGCCGATATTAAAATTGACCCGCTGATTGCCTTGCCCGTGGGCGGCTTGGTGGGCGCAATCATCATGGGGCGGTTTAGCAAAATCAACGATTACGCCGTGAGCGGCTTGGGCAAAATGTCGGGCGTGGCGATTATGCTGCTGGGCACGGGCGCGCTGGCGGGGATTATTGGCAATTCGGGTTTGAAAGACGTGTTGATTGATTCGCTCACCGCCTTGGGCTTGCCCGCTTATCTGCTCGCACCCGTTTCAGGCAGCCTGATGTCGCTGGCAACCGCCTCCACCACCGCAGGCACCGCCGTTGCCTCCAAGGTGTTCAGCGGCACGCTGCTGGATTTGGGCATCAGCAGCTTGGCGGGCGCAGCGATGATACACGCGGGCGCAACCGTGTTTGACCACATGCCGCACGGTTCGTTCTTCCACGCCACAGGCGGCAGCGTGGGCATGGCGATTAAGGAGCGGCTGAAAGTCATCCCATACGAAACCGCGATTGGCTTGATTATGACCGTGGTTTCTACGCTGATTTTTGGCGTGTTTCGCTGGTTTGGCTAAGCGTTTTCAGGCTGCCCTAATGCGTAGACACAGAGGCAGCCTGAAAGCCGAAGGCTTCAACGAAGTTAAAACGGTATCGCCCATTTTCAGGCTGCCTCAGCTATGTTTAGCCGGTGCACGGCTTGCCAGCAAGCCGTAATGGCGCGGGGACAGTTTTCAGGCTGCATAACCATTGTGTCCGCGTTTAGCCGTAGGGCGCAAAACCATTTTTCAGGCTGCCTCAAAGCAGCGCAAGTATTGAGGCAGCCTGAAAACGCCGCTTTGCACGCCAAGTTGGCGTAGGGTGTGTGGCTGTGCCACGTACCATTTATTCAGCATGGCTAAACGGTGCATGACAAACTACACTCTAACTTGCTTGCCCAAATGCAGACGCAAGATAAGGCAGCCTGAAACACAATGGAGCGGCAACGGCTCGTCGCCAACTAACACGCTGAACAATGGCACAGCTTGGCAAAAGAGCAGCAATCGTTTTTCAGGCTGCCTCAAACGCAAGCGAAAACATTGAGGCAGCCTGAAAATACCGTTTCGCGCTCTAAACTGTTGTAGAGTGTTCCAAAAAGTATGCTGCACTGTCGTTCCCCCGCCAGCGGGGGAAGGAACAGATTTCAGAATTTCTAATTCATACGGCTTGTTTATTAACAGCAATCAAGCCAGCATATTTTTTAGGATACCACCAGTTGATGTAGGGCGTGTGGCTAGGGCTGTTTGTAACAAGCGCGTAGGATGGGCAACCAGTCGCCCACCCTACATGCCCAAAATCCTTTTTCAAGCTGCCTACCCCCCGCCCCGCCCAAACGCGAGCGCAACATAAGGCAGCCTGCGTAGCGAAGCGGAGTTGCGAAGCTAAAACACCACCCCGCGCCCCTACGGCTTGCTCGCAAGCCGTGCGCTTTTCCCAAAACCAACAAGGACACCCCCCATGAAAATCATCATCGCGCCCGATTCCTTCAAAGAAAGCCTCACCGCGCTGGAAGTCGCCGAGGCGATTGAAGCGGGCTTAAAAGCCGTGTTGCCGCACGCCGAATGCGTGAAAATCCCGATGGCGGATGGCGGCGAAGGCACGGTGCAATCGCTGATTGATGCCACCGATGGCACGTTGCACACCGCCGAAGTAACCGCGCCGCTGGGCAACCGCGTTGCCGCGCAATATGGCATTTCGGGCGACGGCAAAACCGCGATTATTGAAATGGCAGCCGCTTCGGGCTTGCATCTGGTGCCGCCCAGCGAGCGTAATCCGCTCATCACCACCAGCTATGGCACAGGCGAATTGATTTTGGCGGCGTTAAACCACGGCGTGGAAAAAATCCTGCTCGGCATCGGCGGCAGCGCAACCAACGATGGCGGCGCGGGGATGCTGCAAGCGCTGGGCGCGGATTTGCTGGATGAACACGGCGCAGCCATCGGCTACGGCGGCGGCAGCCTCGCCCAATTAGCCCGCGCCGATTTTTCCCGCTTGGATGCGCGGTTGCAGCAGGTTGCGCTGGAAGTGGCTTGCGATGTGAACAATCCGCTGTGTGGCGAAAAAGGCGCGGCGGCGGTGTTTGCGCCGCAAAAAGGTGCAACGCCCGCTATGGTACCAACGCTGGATGCCAATCTGGCGCACTTTGCCCAAATCATCCAGCGCGATGCAAGCAAAGACATCGCCAGCGGCGCGGGCACAGGCGCGGCAGGCGGCATGGGCGGCGGCGTGTTGCTGCTGCCGCGTGCCGAGCTAAAATCGGGCGTGCAAATTGTGATTGATTATGTGCAACTGGCCGACCAAATCCGCGATGCCGATTGGGTGATTACGGGTGAGGGGCGCATGGACGCGCAAAGTGTGCACGGCAAAACGCCTGTTGGCGTGGCGCGTGTGGCAAAACAGTTTGGCAAGCCCGTGATTGCCTTGGTGGGCTGCCTGCGCGCCGATTATGCGGCTGTTTACGATTGCGGCATTGACGCGGTTTTCCCCATCGTCCGCCAATTGGATAGCTTGGAAGCCATCTTGCAGCAGGGCGGGGCGAATTTGCAATCGGCGGCGGAAAACGTGGCGCGTTTGTATCTTGCGCTGAAATAAAAATGGCGGCTCAAAAAATATACTGATGCAAAACAAAGCGGTATGTTGTGTTGGGTCGTGTCTTTTTGGAGATAGTAATAACGATTTGTATTTGCTATTTAATCTTCGTATAATCCGCGCTTTGCTATTTTTGTAAGAATAGGAAAAGAAATGTTAGTAGCGTTTTTGATTATGCTGCGCGAAGGAATTGAAGCGGCATTAATCGTGGGCATCGTGGCGGGCTTTTTAAAGCAGTCCGGCTATTCGCACATGATGCCCAAAGTGTGGATTGGCGTGGTTGCCGCCGCGCTGATGTGTTTGGGGTTGGGCTTGTGGATTCACAATAAAACAGGCGAAATCCCGCAAAAACAACAGGAATTTGTGGTGGGTGCGCTGGGCTTGTTTGCCGTTGCGATGCTCACTTACATGGTGCTGTGGATGAAAAAAGCTTCACGCAGCCTGAAACAGTCTTTGCAGCAATCGGTGAGCAGCGCATTGCAGCGCGGCAACGGGCATGGCTGGGCGTTGGTGGGCATGGCGTTTTTGGCGGTTGCCCGCGAAGGCTTGGAAAGCGTGTTTTTCCTGATTGCGGTGTTTAACCAAGCGCCCACCGCCGAAATGCCGCTTGGCGCGGTGTTGGGCTTGGTGGCGGCGGCTGTGATTGGTTATTTGATTTACAAAGGCGGCGTGAAAATCAACTTGGGCAAGTTTTTCCAATGGACGGGCGTGCTGCTGATTTTTGTCGCCGCAGGATTGCTGGCGGGCGCATTCCGTGCGCTGCATGAAGCGGGTGTGTGGAATATCGGGCAAACTATTGTGTTTGACAGCTCGCATATTTTGCACAACGACAGCGTGATGGGCGTGTTGATGGGCGGCTTTTTCGGCTACACCGACCACCCTGTTGTGAGCGATTTGGTCTTGTACTTTGCGTATTTGATTACTGTGTTGTACTTGTTTTTCAGGCAGCAAAAGGCAGCCTGAAACCTTTGTTTGTTTTATTTTCTTAAAGGAATGTTTTATGAAAGCAAAATATTTATCCGTTGTAACTTTGGCTGCCTTGGTTGCTTTGACCGCTTGCCAACCGCCCGAAAGCAAAAAATCCGAGCCTGCGCCTGGCGCGGCTTCCCAAGCTGCTGCTTCTGCGCCCGCTGGCGAAACCCCTCGCAATGCCGATGGCAGCATTTCCGTTGCTGTGAACGACCACGCTTGCGAACCAATGCAAATCACCGTGCCCAGCGGTCAAACCGTGTTCCAAATCAAAAACGACAGCACCCGCAAGCTGGAATGGGAAATCCTAAAAGGCGTGATGGTGGTGGACGAACGCGAAAACATCGCGCCATCGCTGTCTGACAAAATGACCGTTACCCTGTTGCCCGGCGAATACGAAATGACTTGCGGCCTGCTCACCAACCCGCGCGGCAAACTGGTTGTAACCGACAGCGGCTTTAAAGACACCACCGATGAAGCGGCGTTGGAAAAATTGGCGCAACCTTTGGGCGATTACAAAAAATACGTTCAAGGCGAAGCCAAAGAACTCGTAGCCAAAACCGAAGCGTTCGTAGCCGCAGTGAAAGCGGGCGACATTGAAAAAGCTAAATCGCAATTTGCCGCCACCCGCGTTCACTACGAGCGCGTAGAGCCGATTGCCGAATTGTTTAACGAGCTGGACCCCGCCATCGATGCGCGCGAAGACGACTTCAAAATGGGCGCGAAAGATTCCGCCTTTACCGGCTTCCACCGCATTGAACACGCGCTGTGGGTGCAAAAAGACGTGAAAGACGTGCAAGCCACCGCCGATAAACTGTTGGAAGACGTGAAAAAACTGCAGGCCGAAATTGACGCGCTTTCCTTCCCACCCGGAAAAGTGGTTGGCGGCGCAGCAGCCCTGATTGAAGAAGTGGCCAGCAGCAAAATCACAGGCGAAGAAGACCGTTACAGCCACACCGATTTGAGCGACTTCCAAGCCAACGTGGACGGCTCACAAAAAATCGTAGAGCTGTTCCGCCCACAAATCGCCGAGAAAAACAAAGCCTTGCTGGATAAAGTGGACGCGAACTTCAAAACCGTCAACGACATTTTGGCGAAATACAAAAACGCAGACGGCAGCTACGCTGATTACGAAAAACTCACCAAAGAAGACCGCAACGCGCTGCAAGTGCCCATCAACGCACTGGCAGAAGACCTAGCGCAACTGCGCGGCACATTGGGCTTGAAATAAGCCGATAGAGGCAGCCTGAAAAGCCCACAATCGCTTTTCAGGCTGCCTTTTCACATTTGAAAAAAATGCTGTCAGTCGCTATCCGGCGCACGGCTTGCCAGCAAGCCGTAGAAACGCGAATACCATTTTCAGGCTGCCCCGCTATTCGCGCCCGCGTTTTCAGCATCGCAACACATTAAAGGCAGCCTGAAAACCAGCAAACGAGCTTCTACCAAAGCCAACCCCAAAAGCAATAAAGGAAACCCACCATGAGCGAACAACTCCAATCCCCCAGCAAACGCGCCCTGTTTAAAACCGCCGCCGCTGTGGGTGCAACCTTTGCCGCAGGCAGCCTGGTCGCCTGCCAACAGCAAGCCGCCAATTCCGCCGGCAGTGCATCAACCCCCGCCACAACCCCCGCGGCTAACGACGCTTGCGGCGGCAGCGGACACTCCAACACCAGCATTCCCTGCCACGGCGCGCACCAAGCAGGCATCGTTACCCCCGATAAAGAACAGCCCTTCGGCACGCTCTGCGCCTTTGACGTGCTCGCCAAAACGCCCAAAGAGCTGGAAAACTTCTTCCGCACGCTTACCGCCCGCATAGAGTTTCTCACTCAAGGCGGCGAAATCGCCGATATTGACGACAAACTGCCCCCGCCCAGCAGCGGCATTTTGGGCAAACAAGTGCCGCCCGACGGTTTAACGATTACCGTTGGCGTGGGTGTGAGCTTGTTTGACAACCGTTTTGGCTTGGCAAAACACAAACCGCTGCGCTTGGAAGAAATGCGCGATTTTCCCAACGACAAATTGGTTGCCGATTGGTGCGACGGCGACATCAGCCTGCAAATCAGCGCGTTCAGCCCCGAAACCTGCCAAAACGCGCTGCGCGACATCATCAAAAACACCAGCCACGTCGCCACCATCCGCTGGTCCATCGACGGCTGGGCACCCAAAACCGAAGCCCCCGATGCCGCCGCCCGCAACCTATTTGGCTTCCGCGACGGCACAGGCAACCCCAATATCCGCGACCCCAAAGTCGCCGATACTATGCTGTGGACAGGCATCACCGAAAACAGCCAAGACGAACCCGCATGGACGAAAAACGGCACCTACCAAGCCATCCGTATCATCCGCCAAATGGTTGAATTTTGGGACAGAACGCCGTTGCAAGAACAGCAAGACATCTTCGGGCGCGCCAAATATTCCGCCGCACCGCTGGGCAAAAAACACGAACACGATGCCCCCGACTACGCCAGCGACCCAGACGGCAAACGCATACCCAAAGACAGCCATATGCGCCTTGCCAACCCGCGCGACCCCGAGTTTTTAAAACGACACCAGCTTTACCGCCGCCCCTACAACTACTCGCTGGGCTTGTCCAGCGCCAAGCAGCTGGATGTGGGCTTGATTTTGACCATGTATCAGGCGAATTTGGCAGACGGCTTTATTTTTGTGCAAAGTCTGCTTAACGGCGAGCCGCTGGAAGAGTACATCAAGCCGTTTGGCGGCGGCTATTTCTTTGTGCTGCCCGGCTTTGAGCAAGGCGGTTATTTGGGCGACGGCTTGATTAAGCTGGTTCAACCGCAGCAGTAAGCAGTAGTATCTGAATAAAAATAGGCAGTCTGAAAGCGTAGAAATGGCGTTTTAGCTTCGCAGAAGCTCGTAAAACCCGCTTTCAGGCTGCCTTTTGATTGAAACATGGTTTTCGCTTTGTTGAAATTTGCCTTGCTCGTTTTCAGGCTGCTCTTAAACCGTCAGGCAGCCTGAAACCTACTCCTGAGCAATCGCAATCACCTTCTCCGGCAGCAGTTTCGTCATGCAATCAAAATGCCCCAGCGGGCATTCGCGCTTGAAACACGGGCTGCAAGCCAAATTGAGCGTGGCAATCTTGGCTTTGTCGCTCAACGGCGGCGTGTGCTCGGGGCTGGACGAGCCGTAAATCGCCACCAATTTGCAGCCCACCGCCGCCGCAAGGTGCATCAAGCCGCTGTCGTTGCAAAACACGGTGTCGGCGCAGGCGAGCAAATCAATCGCCTCGTCCAAGCTCGTTTTGCCGCATAAATTGGTGCATAGGCAGCCTGAAAGCCGGTTAATCTCCTCGCCCAAGTCAAAATCTTTGTGAGAGCCAAACAGCCAAATCTGATAACCGCGTTGCGCGTAATGCTGCGCCGTGGCGGCAAAATGGCGCGGCAGCCAACGCTTCGCCACGCCGTATTCCGCGCCGTGGCAAAACGCAATCACAGGCTTGTCCAAATCCAGCCCATGCGCTGCCAACGCCGCCGCTTGGCTTGCCGCGCTAATGGTAAAACTGGGCTGCGAAGAATGCCCGTCAAACGCCGCCTGCGATGGATGCGCCAGCGCGGTGTACCGGTCCACCATCAGCGGCAACGCCGCCTTATCCAGCTTGCGGATGTCGTTCAGCAGCCCATAACGCTGCTCGCCCACATAGCCCGTGCGCTGTCTGATGCCCGTGGCAAACGCCAAAAAACCCATTTTCAGGCTGCCTGCGGTGGCGATGACTTGGTCGTAATCGCGCTTGCCCAGCATCCGCCCCACGCGCCAACGCTCGCGCAGTTGCAACGCGCCGTGCCCGAACGGGTTGTCCAAAATCTCGTTCACCTCGTCCATGCGCCGATACACCGCTTGCGACCACTTGGGTGCAAACACATCAATCACGCAATCGGGATGCAATTCGCGCAAGCGGCGCAACATCGGCTGCGTCATCACGCAATCGCCAATCCACGACGGCGACAAAACCAGTATTTTTTTAGCCATTTCATCCTGTTTGCAAAACCAAAAACGCACCGATTGTAGGGCGAAAAACTGCCGCGCGCAAAAGTTTCAGGCTACAATGCCGCCTTTCGTTCACACGCCTAACCGCCTAACATGACCGCCACCCGACGCTACGCCAACGCCCGCCTCACCGCCATCCGCCATATCCCGCACGAAGACAAACTGATTTTGAGCTTTGACGAACACGAAGACTGCGAGTTCACCGGCGTGGTGGATTTTTCGCTTAACGGCTTTTATCCGCACAACATTTTGTTTGATTTATACGAATACGACCTCACCTCGCTGCCCCCGCGCATCGCCGCCGATTTTCCCAATCTGTCGTATTACATCCACAGCGGTGAAAACTGGCAGATTTTCCACCTGTCGCCGCAAGCAGGCATGGGCGGCGTGATTGTGTGCGCCACGTTTTAGCCGCAAACCGGCGTTTTAGCTTCGCTACGCAGGCTGCCTTATCGCGCATAGGCAGCCTGCGTAGCGAAGCGGAGTTGCGAAGCTAAAACCCAAATATGGAGCGGCGGCGGCTTGTCGCCAAACGGCGCATAAAACGGCACAGGCTGCAACATCGGCAAGCCGAAAACACACTATGTCTAGTTTTCAGGCTGCCTCATCCCGCAAAAACCACACTCCGCCCCCAATTCCCCTATTCAGGCAGCCTGAAACTTCCCCCGCATCCCATTTTCCGTTAAAGTACACATCTGACAAAAACCCATAATCACAACAAGGATTTACACCGAAATGGCAAAAACCAAAAACAAAACAAGTAAAACAAGCAAAACAACCAAAAGCAAAAACACCAGCCTGCGCGCCCAAGACCCCTATCTGGCGCGTGAACAACAAAAATACCCCCACCCCTTGCCCAGCCGCGAATGGATAATCCAGCTTTTAGAAACCACAGGCGTGCCGCAAAAAATACCCAGCCTCGCCAAGCAGTTATCCATTGCCGATAGCGAATACGAATTTTTTGAACGCCGCCTCAAAGCCATGGCGCGCGACGGGCAAATTCTGATTAACCGCCGCAATCTTGTGTGCGCCGCCGAAAAATTGGAAATCGTCAAATGTCGCGTGGAAATGCACAAAGACGGCTTCGGTTTCGCCGTGCCGCTCATCCCCACGGGCGAGGGCGATTTGGTGCTGTATGAACGGCAAACGCGCGGTGTGATGAACGGCGACATCGTAACCGTGCGCCCCTTGGGACTAGACCGACGCGGGCGGCGCGAAGGGCAGATTTTAGACATCATCGAACGCGCCCAAACGTCTATCGTGGGGCGGTTTTACTTGGAACGCGGCATCGCCGTGCTAGACCCCGAAGACAAACGCCTCACGCAAAACGTGATTTTGGAGCCCGACAGCGTGGCGCAATTTGCCCCCGGCGAAGGGCAGGTGGTGGTGGCGGAAATCACCGCCTATCCCGAAAACCACCGCCCCGCCGTTGCCCGCATCACCGAAGTGTTGGGCGATTATGCCGACAGCGGCATGGAAATTGAAATCGCGCTGCGCAAACACAAATTGCCGCACGAATTCAGCGCAGGCTGCCTGAAAGCCGCCGCAAAAATCCCCGAAAAAGTGCGCGCCAGCGATCGCAAAAACCGCGTGGATTTGCGCGATTTGCCGCTAGTAACCATAGACGGCGAAACCTCGCGCGATTTTGACGACGCAGTTTTCGCCGAAAAAATCGGACGCAACTATCGCCTTGTCGTTGCCATCGCCGATGTGAGCCATTATGTGAAGCCCGACGATGCCATAGACCAAGACGCGCAAGAACGCGCCACCAGCGTGTATTTCCCGCGCCGCGTCATCCCGATGCTGCCTGAAAACCTGTCCAACGGCATCTGCTCGCTCAACCCCGATGTGGAGCGGCTGTGCATGGTGTGCGACATTGAAATCACGTTTGCGGGCAACATCAAATCGTATCGCTTCTACCCCGCCGTGATGAAATCGCACGGCAGGCTTACCTATAACCAAGTGTGGGAATGGATTAGCCAAAAAACGCAAAATCCATACAGCGAGCAGCTCAACACTTTATACAAATTATTCAAAATATTGCAGAAAAAACGCCATGCACGCGGCGCGATGGAATTTGAAACCAGCGAAACGCAAATGCTGTTCAACGACAACGGCAAAATTGACCGCATCATCCCCGTGGTGCGCAACGATGCGCATAAATTGATTGAAGAATGTATGCTGGCGGCGAACGTGTGCGCGGCGGATTTTCTGTTAAAAAACAAGCATCCCGCCCTCTATCGCAATCATGCTGGTCCTACGCCCGAAAAACTAGCCGCGCTGCGCGAACAACTGGGCTTGCTGGGCTTGAAACTGGGCGGCGGCGATAACCCCACGCCCAAAGATTATGCCGCCCTTGCCGACCAAATCGCCGAGCGCGACGACCGCGAATTGCTGCAAACCATGCTGCTGCGCTCCATGCAGCAAGCCCAATACGAGCCGCACAACGCAGGGCATTTTGGGCTGGCGTATGAGCACTACACCCATTTCACCTCGCCCATCCGCCGCTATCCCGATTTGCTGGTGCACCGCGCCATCAAAGCCGTGTTGGCGGGCACACAATACCAAGCCGACTGGCAAGCACTCGGTGCGCATTCGTCGCATTGCGAACGCCGCGCCGACGATGCCAGCCGCGACGTGGAAAACTGGCTCAAAACCTACTATATGCGCGACAAAGTGGGCGAAGTCTTCGCAGGCAAAATCAGCGGCATGGCAAACTTCGGCATTTTTGTTACGCTGGACGACATCCACATCGAAGGCATGGTGCACGTGAGTGATTTAGGCGAGGATTATTTCAACTACCACCCCGAAACGCTGTCGATGATAGGCGAGCGCAGCGGCGTGCAGTTTAAAATGGGCGACCGCGTAGTCATCAAAGTGGCCCGCGCCGATTTGGACACCAGCAAGATTGATTTAGTGCTGGTGTCGGGCGGCGAATCGCGCTCATCGCGCAAAGCGAAAAAACAAGCGGCGAACGATAGCGGCAGCCTGAAAAAGGCACGCGGCAAGAAAGCGGCGGAAACTGCGGCTGCACCTATTGAAGGCAGCGCGGGCAAGAAATCACGCAAAGCCAAAGGCAGCCTGAAAACGAGCAACGCGAGTTTCAGCGAAGCTAAAACCGAAGGCGCCAACGAAGCGAAAACAAGCGAGGCGGGTTTCAGCGAAGCCAAAACGAACCAAGCAAAAACAGCGGATGCGAAGGCAAACCAAGCCAAACAACCCGCCAAGCCAAGCCCATCGCGCAAAGGCAAAAAGCAAGCCACAGCAAAGGATTCAGGCAGCCTGAAAGCAGCGCATAGCAATGCCAACCCTGCCGCCGGTGAAAAAGCCGCCGCCGCGAAACCCCAATCGCGTAAAAAAGGCAAAAAAGCCGCCGCGTCCGTTGCCACCTCAGCCGCTGACGCACCCGTTGAAAAGATTGAACCCGCCCAACAAAAGCAATCGCGCAAAGGCAAAGGCAGCCTGAAAACGAGCAACGCGGGTTTCAGCGAAGCTAAAACCGAAGGCTCCAGCGAAGTGAAAACGGGCAAACCGCGCCAAGCCCAAAACCAAGCCGCGCCCGCCTCATCCGCCACGGGCACGCTCAAAATGGTCAATGGCAAAATCACCCTTGTGAAAAAGAAAAAATAGGCAGCCTGAAAACCCAAAACGGCACAGAATTCATCCTGTGCCGTTTTTTATTTGGGCTGCGCCAAACGCGCTTGCCCCGTTTTAATCTTGTTTTCAGGCTGCCTCATGCGTTTGCGCCGCCTGCAACGTATTCTCCAACAAACTCGCAATCGTCATCGGGCCCACCCCACCGGGTACAGGCGTAATCGCAAACGCGCGTTCTTTCGCCGCCGCAAATTCCACATCGCCGCATAGCGAGCCATCGTCCAAACGATTGATGCCCACGTCAATCACCGTCGCATTCGGCTTAATCCACGCGCCTTTAATAAAATTCGGCTTGCCCACCGCCACAATCAAAATATCCGCCGTTGCCACTTCCAGCGCCAAATTTTCCGTAAAACGGTGGCAAACCGTAGGCGTGCCGCCCGCCAGCATAATCTCCAACGCCATCGGCCGCCCCACAATATTCGACGCGCCCACAATCGTAACCTTTTTGCCTTTCACCGGAATTTGATACGCATTGAGCAGCGTAATCACCCCCTTGGGCGTGCACGGGCGCAGCGTGGGCATCCGTTGCAGCAACCGCCCCACGTTGTAAGGATGAAAACCGTCCACATCCTTATCGGGATGAATGCGCTCCAAAACCTCTTGGCTGTTGATATGCGGCGGCAAAGGCAGCTGCACCAAAATCCCATCCACATCATCTTGCGCGTTCAACGTGTCAATCAACGCCAGCAGTTCCGCTTCGCTGGTGTGCTCGGGCAAAATATGCGAAAACGATTGAAAGCCCACCTTGTCGCAGGCGCGTTGCTTATTGCGAACATAAACCGCGCTGGCAGGATTTTCGCCCACCAAAATAACCGCCAAACCTGGGGCGCGTTTGCCCTCGGTCTGGCGTTGCTGCACTTGCTCGCGGACGCGTTGCAAGCATTGCTCGGAAACTTCTTTGCCGTTGATGATTTGAGCCGTCATGGGGTTGCTTTCGTTGTCGTAAAAAGAAAGGCTCATTATCGCATTTTTACAAATGGGTTTACAAATAGCGGCAATGAGGCAGCCTGAAAGCCGAAGGCTTCAACAAAGTTAAAACGAGCAACGCGAGTTTCAGCGAAGCCAAAACAATGGGCAGGGATGATTTTCAGGCTGCCGCCGAAGTTTCGCCAAGGCTTTGCCTGGGTATTGAAAATGCCCAATTCGCTGTTTTTAGATTTTTTATTCTTGTTTGTTTTAAAATTTCCCAAAATTAGTTTCTTTTAAAATCAAAAGATTGTATTTATTTTACAAAATAATAATAACTATCATTTGCATAAAAAAACGAAAAAGCGTACTATTCGTTTCACCAGCTACACGGCAACAGAAATTGTTCACAAACTTTGCTGCTGTGTAGTCCATTTGGTAGTGGTTTGTGTTCCTTTTGTGCCCCCGTTGAAAAACGTGGGGCAATTTTTTTGTGGCTGCGCTGTTGCGTGGCGCAGCGATTGGAATAAAAGTTTTAGAAATTGATTTTGAAATTTGCTGATTATTGGCGTTTTTTGTTTTAAATCCATTAATTTTTAAAATTAAATGGCTGCTTGCTATTTTGGCTTGTCAAGATTTGTAAGCAGGAATAGAATTCGGCTTACATTGAATTACAAAAATAACAGACGAGAAATATTCAACCTATTCGGTGCGGGGTTTCGTGCAAGCGAAACTGTGTGCTAAATCGCTTTGCTGTGCTGCTTTTTCTCTCCTTTCGGGCAGCATGGCAGGGGCAGGCGAGAGCCTGCATTGTTTGTGAAGCGTAAAATCTCTGATTGAGGTATTTGTGGCAGCTCTTTTTGAGCTGCCTTTTTTTGTTTTCAGGCTGCCTATGCGGGGGAAGGCAGCCTGAAAACTCAATCATCCGGCAAGAAACCGTTTGGCAGGCCACCAAACGGTTTTGCTTTTTCAGAATGGCGCCGGTTTTCGCACAGCGCGGGTTTTCAGGCTGCCTCATCAAACCGCAATACCGCCCACCCGTGCGCTTGGGCGTGTGCCAGCAAGGTTGCGTCGGGATTAACGGCAACGGGTTCGTCCACAAGGTTCAGCAGCGGCAAGTCGTTTTGCGAATCGCTGTAAAAATAGGTTTTGCCGTAGCTGGCAAGGGTTTCGCCCCGCGCGGCGAGCCATTGGTTGAGCCGTGTGATTTTGCCTTCTTGCAGGCTGGGCGTGCCAACGATGTTGCCTGTAAACAAGCCGTTGGCATCGGTTTCTAGCTGCGTGCCGATGATGTTATCAATGCCGAAGATTTGTTGGCAGATGGGGGCGATGATGTATTCGTTGGTGGACGAGATAACCAGCAGTTCGTCGCCTGCGCGGTGGTGTCGGTTTACGAGGTCTTTGGCGGCTTGGCTGGCATGGGGGGCGATGTATTGCGCTTGGAATTGTTGGTGCAATTCGTTGCGCTGGGCGGGGGTGAGATGGGCGATGGGGCTGATTTGAAAGCGGACGAAATCGGCAACATTCAGGCAGCCTGAAAGATAGTCTTGATAGAATTTTTCGTTTTGCGCGGCGGCGTAGTCGGCATCCAGCAAGCCTTGTTCAATCAGGAATTTGGGGAAGGCGTTGTCGCTGTCGGTGTGGATTAGGGTGTGGTCGAGGTCAAAGATGGCGAGGTTTTTCATGGGCGGGTTTTCTGTTGTTTGAGCAGGCGGCGCAGCAGGGGTAGGGTGATGGGCTTGCCTTGGCTGATGGAATAATTGGCAAGGTCGTTGAACATGGTGATTAGGCTGCCGAGATCTTGCCGCCAATGGTCTAGCAGGTATTGGTAGATGCCGGGGTCGATGTTGAGCTGGCGGGTTTTTGCCATGTTGGTGAGCGCGGTAATTTTTTCTTCGCGGCTGAGCGATTTGACTTCATAGGCGAGGCAGTATGCCATGCGGGTACGCAAATCTTCGCGCAGGTGGAGTTTGCTGGGCGGGGTGTCGGCGGAAAGCAGCAGATGCCCGTGTTTGCTGTTGCGAAAGTGGTTGAAGATGTAGAACAGGGTGGCTTGCTCGGCATCGTTGAGTTTTTCTATTTGGTCGATGGCGACGAAATCGGCTTGCACGGCGCTGTCGGTGAGCGGGGTGGTGCCTGCGTCGATGTATACGGCGGTTTGCCAGTTTTGCAGGGCTTGCCCCACCCATGCTTGCAGGATGTGGCTTTTGCCTGAGCCTTGCTCGCCCCAGATGTAGAGGAATTGGTCGTGCTCTTGTTGCAGGATGTAGATAAGCTCGGCGTTGGCGGTGCCGAGTAGTTTGTCAAAGCGGGGATAGGCGGGGTCGTTGAAATCGAAGGCGGTTTGTTGCACGGCGGGATGGGGTGTTTGCAAGATGGTGGGATGGGGGATTGTAATGTTTTGTGAAGGGGGGTGCAAAGGTTTCAGGCTGCTTTTGGGGTGGGCAGCCTGAAAATGGGTTGGGATGTGTTTTAGGCTGCCTTTTTATTCCAGCCAGTGCACGGCTTGCAAGCAAGCCGTAGGGGGCGCGGATTGGCGTTTCAGGCTGCCCAAGCATTTGTGCTCGCGGTTAGGCAGCCTGAAAGTTTGGTTGGTGCTTTGTGGTTGGTATTTGCGTAGTCTTAACCATGCGCTTCATGCCAGCGGGGCACTTACTTTTCTTTGCTTCGCCAAAGAAAAGGAAGCAAAAGAAAGGCGACCCCGACGTGCAGGTTTGGCTACGCCAAACTTCCCTTACTCCGCATCCTTTTTTCGGCGCGTGCGAACTAGCCGCACTTCGTGCGTCGTCGAACAAGCGCACGCTTTTTCCCGAAAAAAGGATGCTTCGTTCGGCTGGACGTAGGGGAGATGGTAGTAGCATCAACCAAATATGATGGGATTAAGCAGCCTGAAACCCAATCTATCCATTAAAAAACTGTTTAGCAGAACGCTAAACGGTTTTATTTTTCAGGCTGCCTTAGGCTGTTAAGGCAGCCTGAAAATATGGAACGGGTAGGGAGTGTTGGGTATTTTTGTTGAGTGGATTGAGTTTCAGGCTGCCTTAAACGGCGTGCGCAGCAAAGCTGCACACCCTACGATTGTTCTGTTTAACCATAAATTTCAGGCTGCCTTAATCGCCCAAGGCAGCCTGAAACTTAAATCCACCCCAACGTATTCGCAAACACCAGCAAAATCGCAATCGGCGCAACATAGCGCACGGCGGTGCGCCAAATGCGGGCGATAACGGGCGAAAAATCGCTGCCGAGCATCATGTGTTGCAACACGCCATCGCGTTTCAACACCCAGCCCACCAGCACACACACCGCCAGCGAGCTGAGCGGCATAATCCACGACGTAATCAAGTAATCCCACAAATCAAACACCGTTTTGCCGATGATTTTAAACTCCGCTAGCGCGCCAAACGACAGCGCGGAAGGGATGCCCATGATAAAAATCGCCACGCCCGCCATCCACGAAATGCGGCGGCGGCAATGCGGCTGCTTTTGCACAAAATAAGCGATGGCGGTTTCCAGCATGGAAAATGCGGATGTGAGCGTGGCAAACGCCACCAGCACCATAAACACGGCAAACAGCAGCGTGCCAAACGGCATTTTTTGGAACACGGCGGGCAGCACGATAAAAATCAAGCTGGGGCCGGCATCGGGCTTGAAGCCCAGCGCGAACACGGCGGGGAAAATCACCAAGCCCGCCAGCAAAGAAACCAGCATATTCAACCACATAATGCTGTTTGCCGAGCGGAACAGGTCTTGCTTGTTATCCAAATACGAAGCGTAAGTCATCATGGTGGACACGCCTAGGCTGAGCGCGAAAAACGCTTGCCCCAGCGCGGTGAGCCATGTGGCGGGGGTTACTGCGCTGAAATCGGGTTGCAGCAAAAATTTCACGCCCACCATCGCGTTGGGCAGCGTGAGCGAGCGCACGGCTAACACCAAAAACATGATAAATAACAAGGGCATCAGGTATTTATTGGCGCGTTCAATGCCAGATGATACGCCGTTTTGCACCACCCAAATGGTTACCAGCATAAAGGCAGCCTGAAACCCCAAAACCATCGCGGGATTGCTGATGGTGCTGCCAAACAGCGCGGCAAAATCGGTGGTGGGCGTAATCGCGCCGCTGATGGCGTGCCAAACGTAGGCAAACACCCAGCCGCCCACCACGCTGTAAAACGACAGCAGCACGAAACACGCCGCCATGCCCATGCGCCCAATCCACGCCCAAGCGGGATGCGGCGCGATTTCTTTAAGCGCGTTCACAGGGTTTTTGCCCGTTTTGCGCCCGATAAAAAATTCGGACAACAGCACGGGCAAGCCCACGAGCAGGGTAAACAACAGAAAAATCAGAAAAAACACCGCGCCGCCGTTGGTGCCTGCGGTGTAGGGGAATTTCCAGATTGCGCCTAAACCGATGGCAGAACCTGCGGCGGCGAGAATGAAACCGATTTTGGATGTCCAGTTGGATGGGGATGACATGGGGCTTCCTTGTGGTAGTCAAAACGTTTTCAGGCTGCCTCAGCGTTTAAGGCAGCCTGAAAGTGGGCACGATTTTAGCAATTTTTTACAAAACGTGCTTATTCGTTATCATCCATATCATCCGCATCGTCTATTTCACGCGCCGCCATTTGCTCGGCTAGCTGGTTTAAATCCAGCTCGGCGCGGTTTTCAGGCAGTCTGAAAATAATCGGCAGCTCGGAAATGCCGTTTTCGCCGTTGGGATAGGCATAGCTGCGGCTGTTGCTGCGGTGGATGATTTGGGTATCAAATTCCATGTGCACCACTTGCGTTTTGACTTCATCGGGTAGTTTTATCAATTTATCGTAAGCGGCATACAGCAGGCGATTGCGTTCTAGCCGCATCTCGTCCAATTTTTCAATTTGTTTGGCTTTGCGTTTGAACAGCTTATCCAGATCGTGGATAAGGGGAACGGGCGATTCGGCAAGCTGGCGGTTGCGCATGGTTTTAAACCAAAAGCCCAGCAGTTGTTGTTTCAGATAAATTTCGTTGATAAAGACTTTAACCGCGTTGGTGTGCAGCTTGCGGGCGTTTTCGGGCAGGATAAGCTCTTTTTTGCGGCGGATTTCATCGGCAGCGGCGTAGATAAACGCGCTGTGCAGCTTTTGTTTCCATTTTTGTTGTTCCAAATCGCCACGGGTGTTGGCTTCGGCGATTTGTTCCAAAATGTTTTCTAAAAAATCGGCAATTTTGACGGTTTCGGCATAGCCGCGCAGTTTTTCCATGCTGTTTTGGATGTTTACGCCCAAAATTTTGACGATTTTGAGCTTGGCGGGAATGCTGGCGACAAATTGCTCAAAGGTTTGCTCATTGGCATCTTGAAAAATAAATTTTTTGGCTTCGGCGTGCCATGTGATGCCCATGCGGCTTAATAGCTGCTGGATAACATTGCTGCGGTCTTGCGGCGAGAGCGTGGCGAACACTTCATGCAGGTGTTGTTGCCAAAAGACATCGAGTTTGGGGTCGATTTGGGTGATTTGGGCGCGGACGGGGTAGGGGATATAGTCAGCGGGATAGGCTATGCGCTGCGTTGGTTGGTTGGCACGATTATGTTCCTAATGGTGAAATCAAGTGATTTTACGGGATGCAAACAAAGATTTACGTTTCAGGCAGCCTGAAAACGGGAAGCCGGCGCATGAAAATTCGGGCATGGCTGCCCGATGGGTTGGTTGGCTGCTGCTTTGAACGTAAACGGATTTTAACAAAAAAGGCAGCCTGAAACGCTTTTTTAACGGTTTCAGGCTGCCTGATGTTTGATTATCACAACAGGGCTGGCAGGCATGATAAATAGATATGGTTGGCAAGGTTTGTGCCGGCGCGGCAAAAGGCAGCCTGAAACGGCTAAATGTGCGTTTCAGGCTGCCTTTTATCTGCGGGTTAATCGCGCCAAGGACTGGGCACGCGGATGTGCGTGTAGCCGCCGCGCTCGGAAGTGCGCTCTTGGTAGCCGAAGCGTTGCTCGGTGCGGTCGTTGCGCTCGAATTGGCGCGATCGTTGCCCCATTTGTTCGCGGTCGCGCTGCATGCGCTGTTCCAAGGTTTGCCCGTGTTCCATGCGCTGATGATGCTCTTGCATGCGCTGTTCTCCCTCGCGGTGCATATCGGCGTGTTCGCGGCGCATTTCGCCTGCGGAATAACGGGCGTGGAAGCCTGCGTTGCTCAAGCCTTCGCTTACCGCGCAGCCTGAAAGCAGGGTGGCGGCGATGCCGATGCTGATGATGTGTTTGCGGGAAATCATGTGTCGCTCCTTGCGGTGAAAAAGGCGGCGTTATACGAGATGGCGCGGGCGGCGTATAGCGGGTTTGTGCAAAAATGGGTGGGCGGCGGGTAAAGAATGGGTTAAGGCAGCCTGAAATTGGGAAAACCCGTTTTCAGGCTGCCTTACTATCTATACGCGCAATTCAATCACGCGCCGTAAACAGGGTTTTTCGCGCACAAGGCTTGGGCTTTGGCTGCCACGGCTGCCAAGTTCGCTTCATCGTTGGGGTTGTCCAACACGTCTGCCAGCAGGTTTGCCAATTCGCGCACATCGGCTTCGGTGAAGCCGCGGGTGGTGATGGCGGCTGCGCCCACGCGGATGCCGCTGGTTACGAAGGGTTTTTCGGGGTCGTTGGGGATGGCGTTTTTGTTGATGGTGATGTGCGCCTTGCCCAAGGCTTCTTCGGCGGCTTTGCCGGTGATGTTTTTGGGGCGCAAATCTACCAAGAAAACATGGCTTTCGGTGCGACCAGACACGATGCGCAAGCCGCGTTTCACCAATTCTTCCGCCATCGCTTGCGCGTTGATTTTCACTTGTTTGGCGTATTGTTTGAACTCGGGTTCTAACGCTTCTTTAAACGCTACGGCTTTGGCGGCGATGACGTGCATCAATGGCCCGCCTTGCAGGCTGGGGAAAATGGCGGAGTTGAGGGCTTTTTCGTGCGTGTTGTCGCGGCACAGGATTACGCCGCCGCGTGGGCCGCGCAGGGTTTTGTGGGTGGTGGTGGTAACGAAATCGGCAAAGGGCACGGGGTTGGGGTATTCGCCGCCAGCCACCAAGCCTGCGTAGTGCGCCATGTCCACGAATAAATACGCGCCCACTTTGTCGGCGATTTCGCGGAATTTTGCCCAGTCAATTTGCAGGGCGTAGGCGGATGCGCCGGCGACAATCATTTTGGGCTTGTGTTCCAGCGCAAGGCGTTCTACTTCGGCGTAGTCCAGCACTTCGTTTTCGTCCAAGCCGTAGGTAATGGCGTTGTAGAGTTTGCCTGAGATGTTCACGCTTGCGCCGTGGGTTAAGTGCCCGCCGTGCGCTAAGCTCATGCCGAGTATGGTGTCGCCCGGTTTGAGCACGCTGGCGTACACGGCTTGGTTGGCTTGGCTGCCCGAATGGGGCTGCACGTTGGCGTATTCTGCGCCGAATAGTTTTTTCACGCGGTCAATGGCGAGCTGCTCGGCAACGTCCACGTGTTCGCAGCCGCCGTAGTAGCGTTTGCCAGGGTAACCTTCGGCGTATTTGTTGGTTAATTGGCTGCCTTGGGCTTCCATCACGGCGCAGCTGACGTAGTTTTCGGATGCGATAAGCTCAATGTGGTCTTGCTGGCGTTCTACTTCGGCGGCGATGGCGGCGGCGAGTTCGGGGTCGTATTTGGCGATGGTAAGGCTTTTGGAATACATGTAATGCGTCCTTTGCTAGGTTGTGGGGAAATGTAAACTGGCAGGAATTGTAACGTAAATTTTTATTAAGGGCAGCCTGAAAACGAGTGAAGCAAATTTCAGGCTGCCTTTGTATGGCGGCTATTCAACCAGCCCAGCAGCCTGAAAAAAGCGGCGATAGGCTTCGGCTTTTTTGGCAAGGCTTAACGGATAGGCGCGCGAGGTGGAGGGCAGGCGGGTGAGTTGCAACTGCCGCTCGCCGCAGGGGTAGGCGATGGTTTCGCCTGTTTTGGGCAGCTTGGTTTTGCCGGGCAGCTTGCCGATGAGCACTTCGGTGGCTTTGCCGCCTGTGGTGCCGATGCGCTGCACCTTGGGCATTTGCGCGAGGATGGCGGGCAAATCCACGCTTTCCACAATCTGCAAAAAATCGTCCGAGGCGTTGCCGTGCCCACGGATGGCTTTGAACACAGTGGGGCAGGAGGCGATGCCGCGTTGCCATAGAAAATCTTTGATTTTGTCGGCATCAAAATGCTTGCCTGAGGCAGCCTGAAAATGGCTGGGGTCGTCAAAAAACACGATGCCATACACGCGCCACATGTCGTTTTGAAAATTGGGATAGTGAAACGCCATGCTGCGTTTGTCGGCGGGCGGGGGGAAGGTGCCCATCAGCATCACCGTGGCGTGCGGCGGCAGAAAGGGCGGGAAGGGGAGGGATTCGATGGCGGGGGTGTTGTCTGTGTTTGCGTGTTCCATTTTCAGGCTGCCTTTGGTTAGGGGTAGAGGGAGACAGCCTGAAAATGGGTTTTAGGGTTTTAGCTTCGCAGAAGCTCGCAAGCTCGCTTTCAGGCTGCCTTTGATTAGGGATGTTGGATTTTGCTGTATTCTCGTTGCAAATCGTCTAATGAAAACAGATAGTCTCGGCTAAAATCGAGCGTATCAAATCCTGCCAAATACTGCAAAAAGGAAAACATGGGCGGGCTAACGGCGGTATCATCGCGCTCAATTTGTTTGATAAGCTGCGCGGCTCGGGTGGCGATGGTTTCTCGGCTTTCGCGCTGGGTAAGCAGTTGCTTGGCTAGATGGTGAATGGTGGCATCAATCGTTGGCATGATGGATTTTGTATGTTTGGGCAGCCTGAAAGTGGTTTTCAGGCTGCCTCTATCTTATTGTTTAACTGGGTTTTCTGCTACACACGGCAATAAACCCCATGCTCTGCGCGGGATCGTTAAACGTGCGGAACATGCGTTTGAACGTTGCGCGGTTTTCCGCTTTCAAGGCGTTGCGGATGATTTTGAACGTGCGCAGCCAGCCTTCATCGTGAATCAAACCTGCGGGCGAGAGCAGCGTCATGCCGCCGCGCAGCGTTTTCAAATCGGCAAAACCGCCTTGTCGGAACAAATCTTGCCAGCCGCCTTCGGTGAGCGGGGTAACTTTCACTTTAATCGTGTCGCGCAGGCGTTCCACCGCCGCTTCGCTATCGGTGTCGCTCACCACCACATCATGCGTGAGCAGCACGCCGCCAGGTTTGAGCACGCGGAAATATTCGGCAATCGCCGCCTGCTTGTTGGCAACGGGCAGCATGGTGAGCATGGCTTCGTTGATGACCACATCAAAGCTGTTGTCGGGGAAGGGCAGCGCGGTGGCGTTGGCGTGTTGCACTTGAATCAGCGACGACAAACCCGCAGCGGCGATGTTGCGCTCGGCTTTTTCCAGCGCGTGGTGATCCAAATCCACGCCGTTGATGTGGCAGCCGAAGCGTTGCGCCAAGCCGATGGCGGTGGTCGCCATATTGCACGCGACTTCAAGCACCTGCGTTTGCGGCGTGAACTGCGCTTGCTCAATCAGCCAATCCGTTGCGCGTCGCCCACCAGGGCGCAGGCGGGTTTTGCCGAGACTGGCGAGAAAGTGATGGCCTGTTTGGCTTTTTTTGTCGCTATCAGACATGATGCTCTCCTGTTTTGTAGTGTGGTTGGGGAAGGGGCAAAGGCAGCCTGAAAATGCTTTTTTATTATGGATAACGTGGTTTGTGGAATGGGTTTTAACTTGGTTTCAGGCTGCCTTGTTGGTAAATCAATCCGTGCCGCGCGCGCGGTTTTCGTGGAACTGCGCCTGCCAATCGGCAAACCGCCCCGCGTCAATTGCATCGCGCATTTCTTGCATAATCACTTGATAAAAATGCAGATTGTGTATGGTGTTGAGTTGTGCGCCCAAAATCTCGCCCACTTTGTGCAGGTGATACAAATAGGCGCGGCTAAAATGGGTGCAGGCGTAGCAGGTGCAGCTTTCGTCTAGCGGGCGTTTGTCGTGGCGATGCTTGGCGTTTTTGATTTTGATGTCGCCAAAGCGGGTGAACAGCCAGCCGTTGCGCGCGTTGCGTGTGGGCATCACGCAGTCAAACATATCCACGCCGTGCGCCACGCCGTAAACCAAATCTTCGGGCGTGCCCACGCCCATCAAATAATGCGGCTTGTTTTCAGGCAGCATCGGCGCAAGCGCGCGCAGCATGCGATACATTTCGGGCTTGGGCTCGCCCACGCTCAAACCGCCGATGGCAATGCCTTTAAAGCCGATGTCTTCCAAACCGCGCAGCGATTCTTCGCGCAAATCTTCATACATCGCGCCTTGAATGATGCCGAACAGGGCGTTGGGGTTGCGCAAATCTTCAAACGCGCGCTTGCTGCGTTCCGCCCAGCGCAGGCTCATTTGCAGCGATTTTTGCGCTTCGGCGTGGCTGGCGTTGCCCTCGGTGCATTCGTCTAACTGCATCACGATGTCGGAATTGAGCACGGTTTGGATTTGCATGGAAATTTCGGGTGATAGGAATAATTTGTCGCCGTTAATCGGGCTTTTGAAGGTGCAGCCTTCTTCGGTGAGCTTGCGCATATCGGATAGCGAAAATACTTGGAAGCCGCCCGAGTCGGTTAAGATGGGTTTGTTCCAGCCGATAAAGTCGTGCAGCCCGCCAAATTGTTCAATCACTTCCAAGCCGGGGCGCAGCCAGAGATGGTAGGTGTTGCCCAGGATGATTTGCGCGTTGATGTCGTGCAGGTTTTGCGGGGTCATGGCTTTTACTGAGCCATATGTGCCCACGGGCATAAACACGGGGGTTTCTATTTTGCCATGGTTGAGTTCTACCGTGGCGCGGCGGGCGTAGCCGTCTTTTTTGTGTAGGGTGAAGTTGAGCATAAAGGTCTTTCTGTGTTTTCAGGCAGCCTGAAAATAAAAGCCACGATTATAACGGTTTTACCCGCAAACCGTATTTTAGGCAGCCTGAAAACCCCGTTTGCCTTGTTTATCAAGCCCATCATCTCTATAATTTCGCGTTTTTGGGCGCGGTTTAGACAGTCTAAAAGCGGTTTAGGCAGCCTGAAAACGTTATATACCCAATTTCGGAGCAACCATGTCTCAACTCAACATCACCCTACCCGACGGCAGCGTCCGCCAATACGAATCCCCCACCACCATCGCCCAAATTGCCGCCGACATCGGCGCAGGGCTGGCAAAAGCCACCGTAGCAGGCAAAGTAAACGGCATTTTGCGCGATGCCAGCGACCCGATTACCGAAGACGCCAGCGTGCAAATCATCACCCCCAAAGACCCCGAAGGCGTAGAAATCATCCGCCACTCTTGTGCGCACTTGGTTGGGCATGCGGTGAAACAACTGTTCCCCAGCGTCAAAATGGTCATCGGTCCTGTGATCGAAGACGGCTTTTACTACGACATTTTCAGCGAAAAACCGTTCACGCCCGAAGACATCGCCGCCATTGAAACGCGCATGAAAGAGCTGATTAACCAAGACTACGATGTCATCAAAAAAATGACGCCGCGCGCCGAAGTGATTGAAATCTTTAAACAACGCGGCGAAGACTACAAACTGCGCCTGATTGACGACATGGCAGACGACATCACCGCCATGGGCATGTATTACCACCAAGAATATGTGGATATGTGCCGCGGGCCGCACGTTCCCAACACCCGTTTCCTCAAAAATTTCAAGCTCACCAAAGTGTCGGGCGCATACTGGCGCGGCGATAGCAACAACGAGCAATTGCAACGCATCTACGGCACAGCATGGGCAAACAAAGACGATCTCAAAGCCTACATCACGCGCATTGAAGAAGCCGAAAAACGCGATCACCGCAAGCTGGGCAAACAGCTAGATCTGTTCCACCTGCAAGACGAAGCCCCCGGCATGGTGTTCTGGCATCCGCGCGGCTGGACGCTGTGGCAAGTCATCGAACAACACATGCGCCGCGAACTCACCGCCGCAGGCTACCAAGAAGTCAAAACCCCGCAAATCATGGATAAAACTTTTTGGGAAAAATCAGGGCATTGGGCAAACTACAAAGACAATATGTTCTTAACATCGTCCGAAAAACGCGACTACGCCGTTAAACCGATGAACTGCCCAGGCCATGTACAAATTTTCAACCACGGCTTGCGTTCCTACAACGATTTGCCCATGCGCCTAGCAGAGTTCGGCTCATGCCACCGTAACGAACCCAGCGGCGCATTGCACGGCCTGATGCGCGTGCGCGGTTTCGTGCAAGACGATGCCCACATTTTCTGCACCGAAGACCAAATCGCCGAAGAAACCCGCGCGTTTAACCAGCTGGTGATGAAAATCTACCGCCAATTTGGCTTCCACGATGTCAGCATCAAACTCTCGCTGCGCCCCGAAAAACGCGCCGGCAGCGACGAAATTTGGGACAAGGCCGAACAAGGCTTGCGCGATGCGCTCACCGCGTGTGGCGTAACATGGCAGGAATTGCCAGGCGAAGGCGCGTTTTACGGGCCCAAAGTGGAATACCACATCAAAGACGCGCTCGGACGCTCATGGCAATGCGGCACGATTCAGCTTGATTTCGTGTTGCCCGAACGACTGGATGCCGAATACGTTACCCGCGACAACAACCGCGCCCGCCCCGTGATGCTGCACCGCGCTATATTGGGCTCGCTGGAACGCTTTATCGGCATCCTGATTGAACAACACGCAGGCTCGTTCCCGCTGTGGCTTGCCCCCGTGCAAATGGTGGTGATGAACATCACCGAAAAACAAGCCGACTACTGCCGCGAAGTGGTTGCCAAACTGCAAGCCGCAGGCTTCCGCGCCGAGTTGGATTTGCGCAACGAAAAAATCGGCTACAAAATCCGCGACAACAGCTCGCAACGCTATCCGTACCAAATCGTAGTGGGCGACAAAGAAATGGAAAACGGGCAAGTTGCCGTGCGCAAAAAAGCCGAAGACTTAGGCAGCCTGAAAGTGGAAGATTTTATTGAACGGCTGCTGGAAGAAATGAAAACCGAGTTTTAAGCGCTTTGAATATTGAGGCAGCCTGAAAAGGCGTTTTTCAGGCTGCTCATGGCGACAAAAATCTTAAACAAACTTCACAAACCCCATACAAAACGTTTAAAATACGCCCTTTCATTCAGCGGGTTGCGCTAGGGCATAGAGGCAGCCTGAAACATCAATTTTTATAGGAGCATTCATCATCGCACAGCAAGAACGCGAAGCACGAATCAACGGCGAAATCACCGCCAAAGAAGTGCGCTTAATCAGTGGCGACGGCGAACAACTTGGCGTTGTGAGCCTAAAAGAAGCCATGTCTATGGCAGAAGAACAAGACGTGGATTTGGTAGAAATTTCCCCCACTGCCAAGCCGCCTGTTTGCAAACTGATGGACTTTGGCAAATACAAATACGAACAATCCAAAAAACGCGACGAAGCCAAGAAAAAGCAGAAGCAAGTCCAAATCAAAGAAATCAAATTCCGCCCCGGCACAGACGATGGCGACTACAACATCAAAATGCGAAAAGTGCGCGAATTTTTAACCGATGGCGATAAAGTCAAAATCACGCTGCGTTTTCGTGGGCGCGAAATGGCGCACCAACAAATCGGCGCGCAGCTTTTGGAACGTGTGAAAGCCGATGTGGCGGAAGAAGCGCAAATCGAATCCTTCCCCAAGCTGGAAGGTCGCCAAATGGTGATGATGCTTGCGCCCAAGAAGAAATAACCGTATAATCCCGCGTTTTCCTGATACACGCCGCGTCAGGAAAATGTTTTTTCTAGCGGCACAAAACCGTGGTTTCGGGTTTTAAGCATTGCTGTATGGCAAACGCCCGATGCCTTATCTTAAAAATGAATGGAGTTTTCCCATGCCTAAAATGAAAACCAAGTCTAGCGCGAAAAAACGCTTCAAAGTACTGGGTAACGGTGGTGTAAAACGCGGTCATGCGTTCAAAAGTCATATCCTGACCAAAAAAACCACTAAAACTAAACGCCAATTGCGCGGCACCGCCATGGTGAACGAACGCGATATGGCTTCCGTTGCTAAAATGTTACCTTACGCTTAAAGGAGTTAAACTATGCCACGCGTAAAACGCGGTGTTACCGCTCGTGCTCGTCATAAAAAAGTGATTGCGTTAGCCAAAGGCTATCGCGGTCGTCGCAAAAATGTCTATCGCATCGCCAAACAGGCGGTGATGAAAGCCGGTCAATACGCATACCGCGACCGTCGCCAACGCAAACGCCAATTCCGCCAATTGTGGATTGCGCGTATCAATGCAGGTGCCCGCTTGAACGGTTTGTCTTACAGCAAATTCATGAACGGCTTGAAACGCGCTGCGATTGAACTGGACCGCAAAGTATTGGCTGATTTGGCTGTGTTTGACAAAGCTGCCTTTGCTCAATTGGTTGAAAAAGCGAAAGCTGCTTTGGCTTAATTTAAATAAGAAAACAAGGAAATCTGTTTGGCAGGTTTCCTTGTTTTTGTTTTCAGGCTGCCTTTTATGAAGCTCACCACGCCGCCGCTTGCGCCCAAAGTTATCCAAGCATTAGCCCGATTGAATGTGCATACCGTGCAGGATGTGCAGGCGATGAATCCTTGCCGTGTTTTTTTGTTGTTGAAGCAATCGGGGTTAAGCGTAACCCGCAGTGTGTTTTGGCAGCTGGTGGCGGTAGGCAGCCTGAAAACGGTGCGGCAGCTTTCGCAGCAGGAGCGCGAATATTGGATGCAACAATTGCGCCAAATGCCGCCCGTTGCGCTGTTTCCGCCGCAAGACGAGATGGAACGATGGATGCGCGCTGCGCTTTTTCAGGCTGCCGAAGCGGCGAAATTGGGCGAAGTGCCTGTGGGCGCGGTGGTGGTGCATCGTGGCGAAATCATTGCGCAGGCGCATAACCGCTGCGTGGCGGATTGCAGCATCAGCCATCATGCGGAGATTCAGGCGCTGGCGGCGGCGGGTCAGGTGCTGGGCAATTATCGCTTGAATGAATGCGATGTGTATGTGTCGTTGGAGCCGTGCGCGATGTGCGCGAGTGCGATGATTCAGGCGCGGGTGGCACGGGTGGTGTTTGCGGCGCATGAGCCCAAAACGGGGGCGGCGGGGAGTGTGTTAAATCTGTTTTCAAACAATCAATTAAATCAACATACTGCCATGTTGGGCGGGCTGTTGGCGGATGAAGCGAAACAGCAGCTGCAAGCGTTTTTCAGGCTGCGGCGTTGAGGCAGCCTGAAAAGTGGGCATGATAAAAATTCTGCTTTTTACGCGGTTTAACGATTTAAAAATTCAATCTATATGGCAAATTAGCGTATAATCTGCCTAAATCCGAGTAAACCAGTATGATTTAAGAGAAGGAAAAATAATTAGATGAACAACGCTTTTGCACTATCGGTTCCAAGCGGTCATGGTAGCTTGGAGCAATATATTCACACGGTAAACAGCATCCCGATGCTGACATTGGAAGAGGAGACTTCGCTGGCGCAACGCCAATTGCGCGGCGATTTGGAAGCGGCAAAACAGCTGATTTTGTCGCATTTGCGCGTGGTGGTGTCGATTGCGCGCGGTTATGATGGCTATGGTTTGAATCAGGCGGATTTGATTCAAGAGGGCAATGTGGGCTTGATGAAGGCGGTGAAACGCTTTGAACCAACGCATGGTGCGCGTTTGTTTTCGTTTGCGGTGCATTGGATTAAGGCGGAAATTCACGAATTTATTTTGCGCAACTGGCGTTTGGTGCGGATTGCCACCACGAAACCGCAGCGCAAGTTGTTTTTCAATTTGCGCAGCATGCGCAAAAGTTTGAGCGCGTTGAGCCCGAAAGAGGCGCAGGATATTGCGGACGATTTGGGCGTGAAGCTCTCGGATGTGCTGGAAATGGAACAGCGCATGACGGGCAATGATGTGGCTTTGTTGGCAGACAACAGCGATGATGACGACAACAATTTCGCGCCGATTGACTGGCTGAGCGATGACAGCAGCGAGCCGAGCCAGCAGTTGGCGAAAAAAGCGCATTATGCGTTGCAAACCGAGGGCTTGCGCAATGCGCTTTCACAGTTGGACGAACGCAGCCGCCGTATTGTGGAAACGCGATGGTTGCAGGATGACGGCGGTTTGACGCTGCATGAGCTGGCGGCGGAATTTGGTGTTTCTGCGGAGCGAATTCGCCAGATTGAGGCGAAGGCGATGCAAAAATTGCGCGCACTGTTGGCGGAAAATGCGGATGATGTGATTGAAGATTGATTGCTTAATACAACATGGGAAACCGATGATGGGGAAAATCATCGGTTTTTTGTTTTGCTTGTGCTTTTCAGGCTGCCCAATGTGTTGAGGCAGCCTGAAAACGGTGTGCGGGTGTTTTGCCAATTCGGGCGGGTTCAGCAAGCATATTGGTGATGAGCCGTTGCGGCCTCATGTTGATTTTGCTTTTCAGGCTGAGCGCTTTGTAAAGGCTCAGAGGCAGCCTGAAATCTGAAATGGAGCGGCGACGGCTCGTTGCCAAATGGCATATTCAACAGGACGGTTGCAAAGATGCTTGCGGGCCGCCGATGTCTCATCGGTCAGTTTTGGCAAAGGTTTCAGGCTGCCTATTGTTGAGATAGGCAGCCTGAAAACCATGTTACGCGCCTAAATCAATGTTTAGCCGTTCTAGGCGATAGCGCATGGAGCGGAAGCTGATGCCGAGTGTTTTGGCGGCTTGCGTGCGGTTGCCTTGGGTGAGACGCAGGGCGTATTCCAAAATTTGGCGTTCGATGTCGTCCAGATAATCTTGGATTTGGGTGGTGCCCATTTGGAAGTTGGGCAAGCCGTTGACGATTTGGTGTTGGCTGGTGCCTTCCAGTTCTACGGCTGCGCTGCCGCCACCAAGCGGGTCGGTGGTGATTTGCAAATCGTCCACGTCTATGGTGTGGTTGCTGGCGAGGGCGACGGCGCGTTCTAGGATGTTTTCTAGTTCGCGGAAGTTGCCGGGGTAGTTGTAGCGCAGCAGGGCTTCGCGGGCGGCGGGGGTCATGTTGATGTCGCCGCTGTGGTGTTTGCGTAAAAGATGGGCGATAAGGTTGGCGAGGTCTTCGTGCATTTCGCGCAGGGCGGGCATGTGCAGCGTTACCACGTTAAGACGGTAGAACAAGTCTTGGCGGAAGGCGCCGCTTTCCACCAGCGCGGGGAGATTTTTGTGGGTGGCGGAAATGATGCGCACGTCCACTTTCACTTCTTGCGCATCGCCAATGCGGCGCACGGCTTTTTCTTGGATGGCGCGCAAGAGTTTGACTTGCATGGCAAGCGGCAGGTCGGCGACTTCGTCCAAGAATAAGGTGCCGCCGTGGGCGTGTTGGAAGAAGCCGAGACGGTCTTGGTCGGCGCCTGTGAAGCTGCCTTTTTTGTAGCCGAAGAATTCGCTTTCCATCAGGTTTTCTGGGATGGCGCCACAGTTTACGGCGATGAACGGGCCGTCTTTGCGCGGCGAGAGTTCGTGGATGCTGCGCGCGGCTTGTTCTTTACCCGAGCCGCTTTCGCCCGAAATGTAAACGGGCACGTTGGCGGGGGCGAGCTTGCGGATAAGGTTGCGCACGGTTTCAATTTGCGGCGACGAGCCGAGCAGGCGCGGCAGGTCGGCTTCCATTTTGAGCTTGCTCTCGTTTACGGGCACGGCGGGTTTGCCGGCGGCGGCTTTGGCGGGGCTGCGCGGCAATTCGCCGGCTGCGTTTTCAGGCTGCCTGATGGTTTCGGGTTGTTTGGCGATGGGTTGGGCGGCGGGTGTTGCGGCAGCCTGAAAATCGTCTTCGTCATCGATATCGATGATAACGGGCGGCGATTGGGGCGGGGCGGCTTGCGGCTCGGGTTCGGCAGCGGCTGGCGGCGCGCTGTTGTCTTCTTGCACCTTGATGGCGGATTTCACCAGCGTGCGCAGTTGCGCCAGCGTGATGGGTTTTTGCAGATAGTCAAATGCGCCTTCTTTTAACGCTTGCACGGCGCTGCCGAACGCGGTAATCACGGCAACGGGCACATCCAGCTGCTGCTGGTTGATGTGTTGCACCACTTCCAAGCCCGAACCGTCGGGCATACGCATATCGGTGAGCACGAGGGAGTATTTGTTGCTGCTCAGTTTGCTTAACGCGGCGCGCACGCCCTCGGCGGTGTCTACGCGCAAGCCCATTTTCATCAGGGTCATTTCCATCAAATCGCGGATGTCGGCTTCGTCGTCAACGACTAATACGGGGCGGTTTAGGTTGTTGGTGCTCATTTGGGGGCTCTCGGTAGGATAAGTTCAAAGGATTTGGCGTGCGGCACATAGCATAGGTCGCCGTTGTTGGCGTGCGCCAGCTCGCGGGCAACGTATAGCCCTAAGCCTGTGCCTTCGGCTTCGGAAGTGTTAAATGGTTCAAATAGATGCTCGCGGATGGTTTCGGATACGCCCGGTCCATCGTCCCACACGCGCAGGCTGATGTTGTTTTTGCCAAACACGCGCAGGCTCACCACGATGCTGCCTTTTTGCTTGCGGCAATGCCGCCATGCGTTGTTGCAGAGGTTCCACATGATTTGTTGCAGGTGGGCGGCATCAAACAGGGCGATGAAGCTGGAACCGTTGGGCACGTCAAGGCGCAGGCAGTTTTTAGCCTCGGGATTGGTGAGGTAAAACTCTTGGATGAAGCTGAGCCAGAATTGGGTGAGGTGGATGCCTTTGGTGTCGATGCGGTCGCTGCGGTTGAGCGAGGTGATGTCTTCCAGCATTTTGTCGATGCGGGTGATGTTTTTTTCGATGATGTCGCTGAGTTTGCGGTACATCGGGTTTGCGTCTTCTTCGGCGGTTTCTTGGATTAGGCCGCTGGCTTGGCGCATGGCAGAGAGCGGGTTGCGGATTTCGTGCGCCAGATTGGCGGTGAGCAAGCCCAGCGCGGTGAGTTTGAGCGTTTGCGCTTCGGCTTGGCGTTCGCGTTCGGCGCGGGCAAACAGCATCAGCAGCTCGGTGTCTTCTTGGATAATGGGGATGGCGCGAACATACATCAGCGTGGAGTTAATCGGCGATAGATTGGAAAAGGATTCTTCGGGTTTGAGCCGCCATGTTTTGACTAGACCGCTTAAAAAGGGGGCAAGCTCGTTACTTTCTAGTTCGGAGAAATATTGCTTGGCTTGGCGGTTGTATGTCCACACCAGGCAATCCTGATCCACCACAATCACGGCTTCTTGAATGCGGTTGAGCACGATTTTGTTTAACGCGCTCAGCCGCTCGAAAGCGGTGCGGTGGGTGCGGATGGAATCGTCGGCGGTTACGAGGTAGCGGGCGGAAAACGAGGTGAGCAGGGGGACGATGTAGCAGGCTACCATCAGCAGGATTTGCCCGGTGAGCAGCGAAAGGTTGCCGCGGATGATGTCCATGCTGAACGGATAGAATTTCCACAGGATGTCGCCGGTAATCAGCAAGGCGGCGTAGCTGCCGTAGAGCAGGGGATAGCGCCCGTAGCTGAGCACGCAGGCGGTGGCGAGAAAGGGCAGGGCGAGGATGCCGAAGCCAGAGGATACGCCGCCGGCAAGGGCAGTGAGTATGCCCATCATGGTGATGTCAAACACCGCGCTGGCGTTGGGCAGCGTGCGGGTTTTGGGTTGCAGCTGCCATTTGGGGTTGGCAAGGCTGAACATGATGATGGCGCCATACACGGTGCACCAGATTTGCAGCCAGCCTTCGTTTTGCACCATGGGGGCATAGGCGGCGAGGGTTTGCTCGGTGCCGCGAATGTTGTGGATAACGGCGAGGAAGATAAGCAGGGAGCAGAAGATGGAAATCCTTGCGATGTTTATCATGTTGATAACGCGCTTGCTTTGCTCGTCCCAGTCGTCGAGGATGCCGATGTCTTTTTCGTTGAGTGCTGCCATAGGGGGCTTTCGGGGTGGGGCTTCGTTTCAGGCTGCCTTTGGGGTTGGAGGGAGGGGGGAACTGTGTTGCGTTGATGCGTTTTTAGTTACGTTCTTCGTTTCAGGCTGCCTCAGGTGTCGAAAAATGTCGTGCTGTTATGCTTTTCAGGCTGCCTACCGCGCTTCAATCGCTTTCAGGCTGCCTGAAATATCCAGCAGCTTGCCTTTGCCGGCGCGTTTGCCGGCAATATCGGCGATGCGCAGCGTTTCTTGGTGGATTGCGCCGCGCTTGCCGATGATGTGCAGCGTGTAGTGTTCGCTGGTGAGCGCGCTGGCAAGGGCAAGCGTGTCGCCGTCTGATAGCTTGATGAGTTGCAAGCCGCGCCCTTTTGCCATGATTTTCATTTCGCTCACGGGGAAGGCGAGCAGGCGTTTGTTGGCACTTGCCAGCACGATGCGGCTATCGGGCGCAATCAGCCAATCATTCGCAATGCGAACGGGCGGCAGGGCGGTTTCGTTATCATCCAGCGTGAGCACGGCTTTGCCTGCTTTTTGGCGCGTGAACAAATCTTCCAGCTTGGCGATAAAGCCGTAGCCGTGGCAGCCTGAAAGCAGATAATAATCATCCGCCGCGCCCGCCAACAGCGCAACCACGCTGGCTTGGCTGGGCAATTCAATCAACGAAGCAATCGGCACGCCGTCGCCGCGCCCTTTGGGGATTTCGGCGGCATCCAGCGTGTAGCTGCGCCCATGCGAATCCCACACCACCACAGGCTGCACGGTGCGCGTTTCCAGCACTTGCTGCAAGGCATCGCCTTCTTTAAACGCAATTTGTGCGGCATCCACGCCATGCCCTGCACGGGCGCGTAGCCAGCCTTGTTGCGACAAAATCAGCGTGATGGGTTCATCGGCGGTGGTTTGCGTGAGCGTGGCGCGTTCGGCGGCTTCCACCAACGTGCGCCGTGCATCGCCAAATTGCTTGGCATCGGCTTGGATTTCTTTGATGATGAGCTTGCGCTTTTCGTTTTCATCGCCCAACAGCGTTTTCAGGCTGCCTGCTTCTTCGCGCAACTCGTTGAGTTCGCGTTCAATTTTAATGCCTTCCAAGCGGGCAAGCTGGCGCAGGCGGATTTCTAAAATGTCTTCGGCTTGGATTTCGGTAAGCTGAAACGCCGCCATCAATTCGGGCTTGGGCTCGTCTGCTTCGCGGATCACTTTAATCACTTGGTCAATATGCAAAAACGCAATCATGCGCCCGTCTAAAATATGGATGCGCTTTTCCACGGCATCCAAGCGGTGCTGCAAGCGGCGCGTTACCGTGGCGGTGCGGTAGTCCAGCCATTCTTGCAAAATGGTTTTCAGGTTTTTTTGCGCGGGGCGATTGTCCAGCCCCATCATCACAAGGTTTACAGAAACATTGCCTTCCATGCTGGTTTGCGCCATCAGCGTGTTGATAAACGTTTCAGGCTGCATTCGGCTGGATTTTGGCTCAAACACAAGGCGTACGGGGTGTTCGCCGTCGCTTTCGTCGCGCACTTTTTCCAGCAAATCCAGCATCAGCTTTTTGGTGTTGAGCTGGTCTTGGTTAAGCTGTTTTTTGCCCGCTTTGGGCTTGGGATTGGTTTGCTCTTCAATTTCTGCCAAGATTTTGGCGGAGGAAGTGTTGGGCGGCAACTCGCTTACAACCACGCGCCATTGCCCACGCGCCAGCTTTTCCACGTCATAACGCGCGCGCACGCGGATGCTGCCTTTGCCTGTTTCGTAAATTTGCGCGATGTCTTTGGCGGGGGTAATGATGTGTGCGCCGCCTGCAAAATCGGGCGCGGGGATGTGGTGATGCAAATCGGCGGTGGTGAGCGCGGGATTTTTCAGCAACGCCACCGCCGCTTGCGCCACTTCGCCCAGATTGTGCGAGGGGATTTCGGTTGCCATGCCCACGGCGATGCCGCTTGCGCCGTTGAGCAGCACCATCGGCAGCCGCGCGGGCAGCGATTCGGGCTCTTCAAACGCACCGTCATAGTTGGGGATAAAGTCCACCGTGCCTTGGTTGATTTCGCTCAATAGCAGCTCGGCAAGCGGGGTTAAACGCGCTTCGGTGTAACGCATCGCCGCCGCGCCGTCGCCATCGCGTGAGCCAAAATTGCCGATGCCGTCAATCAGCGGATAGCGCAGCGTGAAATCTTGCGCCATGCGCACCATCGCTTCGTATGCGGAGCTGTCGCCATGCGGATGATATTTGCCCAAAATCTCGCCGACCACGCGGGCAGATTTAACGGGCTTTGCGCCGTGGGTTAAGCCCATGTCTTTCATGGCGAACAGGATGCGCCGTTGCACGGGTTTTTGCCCGTCTTGCACGGCGGGCAGGGCGCGCCCTTTGACCACGCTCATGGCGTATTCTAGGTAGGCGCGTTCGGCGTATTGGGCGAGATTAAGCGTGTTTTGGCTGGGGTTGAACATCGGTTTTAAGGGCATGAAAAAGTGGCGTATTTTAAACGAAATAAGGGCAGCCTGAAAACTGCGGGGGCGGGTTTCAGGCTGCGTTTGCTTATTCTATTGGCAGGGCTGATTTGGCTTGTGTGGCGCGCATCAACCTGCCCTCGGCAAATAAACATCAAACCGCGTGGATTTGCCCGCATACTGATACGCAGGCTTTTCGCCGCACAAAAACGCGCCCAAGCGCGGGCGTTTCACCACGATGCGTTTTTTGGCAACCGCGCGGGCAGCCTGAAACAGCGCGGCATCGTTGGCGGAAAATGCGCTGAACTCGTTTTCAGGCTGCCCAATCAGCGCGTGGAAATACGCCATTTCTTTTTTAACGGCGGCGGATTTTTGCCGCTCGGGATACATCGGGTCTAAATAAACCACATCGGGCTGGCCCGTTTGCGCGGCAAGCGCGGGCATCAGCTCGGCGGCGTTGCCCTGATGCAGTGTGATGCGTGCGGCGATGGTGGCGATTTCGGGCGACTGCGCGGCGCGGTGCAAACCGTCTTGCAGCAGCGCGAACACGGCGGGATGCTGTTCAAACGTGTGCACGGCAAGGTTCAAACTCGCCAACACAAAGCTGTCGCGCCCCAAGCCGCCCGTTGCGTCCCACACCACGGGGCGCGCGGTATGCTGCACGGCTTTGGCAATCAATTCGCCGCCGCCTTGGGTGCGCCGATGCTGCGCTGCGCCGCCCGCAAAATCCACTTGCACCACGCCTTTTTCGCCTTGTTGGCACAGGCACAAACCGCGCTCGTCGTAGCGCAGGTAAACGGGGTTTTCAGGCTGCCTGATGGCGGTGGCGTGGGCAAGATAATCGGGCAGGGGGAGGGCAGTAACGATGGATAGGGTCATAATCAATCGGGGGAAAGGGTTTTAGCTTCACAACTTCGCTGCGCTACGCAGGCTGTTTATCGGGGGGCAACGGCGCGGGCGATTGCCACGCGGCAAGGCGGGATTTTACACGCAAGATGCGCCCACCAGCGGGCAAAGTGCGTTTCAGGCTGAAACCTTTGTAGAGCCTGCAACCGATGGAGCGTCGGCGGCTCGCCGACATTTGGGTAAACCTGTAATGCTGTGTTTCATCAGTCATTTGGCGGCGAGCCGCCGCTCCATTTTAAATTTCAGGCTGCTGTTTGGGAGTAAGGGTTTTCAGGCTGCCTATTTCAGCCGCATATAATTGCCACGCAACCAGCCAACACGCATCATAAAGTTCACCCGCAACCCATTTTCAGGCTGCCTACTCTTGTATAATAGGCAGCCTGAAAACCATCCTCACACCATCATCATGCCCACGCTCCCCGCCTATCTTGCCAACATCCGTATCGTCCTCTCGCGCACCAGCCACCCCGCCAACATTGGCGCCGCCGCCCGCGCCATGAAAACCATGGGCTTAACCCGGCTCACCCTCGTTGCCCCCAACATCATGGCAACGCCGATGACCCCCGAGCCGCCCGCCTTTATCGCCGAGCAAGCCGCCGATTTCAGGCTACCCGAAGAGAGCTTTGTGCTGTCATCAGGCGCAAGAGACGTGCTGGAACGCGCCAAAATCGTCGCCACGCTGCCCGAAGCGTTAGCAGGCACAACATTAAGCTGCGCCCTCACCAGCCGCCGCCGCGAGCTGACCACGCCGCTGCAAACCCCGCGCCAACTCGCCCCCAGCCTGCTTGCCGCCGCCCAAGTAGGGCAGCAAATCGCGCTGGTGTTTGGCAACGAAACTTATGGGCTCAGCATAGACGAAGTGCAACAATGCAACCGCCTGATGACCATTTCGGGTAACCCCGATTACTTCTCGCTCAACCTTGCCCAAGCCGTGCAAGTGGTGTGCTACGAGCTGTTTAGCCATGTAAACATGGACATGAGCCACCTGATTCCCGAGCGCAATCTCGCCACCGCCGAGCAAGTGGCGGGCATGGTGCAGCATTTGGAAGATACCATGGTGCAACTGGATTTTTTCCGCCGCCGCAACCAAGAGCGCATGATGCGCCGCCTGCATTCGCTGTTTAACCGTGCCGACACCACCACGGAAGACATTGATATTTTGCGTGGATTTTTAAATAGGGTGCAGCAGAAGCTGCCCAAAGAATGACTTTCAGGCTGCCTAATACGTTGAGGCAGCCTGAAAATCGTATTTCTGTTTACCCATCATCAACCCCATTACCCAAGAAAGCCCAGCCATGAACCTAGAAGAATTTTTAGCCAACGAAAAAACCGCCGCCGAAGGCTATCGCTGCGGCTTTATCGCCATTGTGGGGCGGCCCAACGTGGGCAAATCCACGCTGATGAACCACCTGATTGGGCAAAAAATCAGCATCACCAGCAAAAAAGCCCAAACCACGCGCAACCGAGTAACGGGTATCTATACCGACGACACCGCGCAATTTGTTTTCGTGGACACCCCAGGCTTCCAAACCTACCATCGCAACGCCTTGAACGACCGCTTAAATTTAAACGTAACCGAAGCCGTGAGCGGCGTGGACGTGATTGTTTTTGTGGTGGAAGCGCTGCGTTTTTCCGATGCCGACCGCATTGTGCTGAAACAATTGCCCAAAAACACGCCTGTGATGCTGGTGGTAAACAAAATTGACAAAAACAAAGCCAAAGATGCCGCAACGCTTGATGCATTCATCGCCGAAGTGATGCAAGAATTTGATTTTGCAGGCTATGAAGTGGTGAGCGCCAAGCATGGGCTACGCATTGCCAACTTGCTGGCGAAGCTGAAAAGCTATCTGCCCGAAAGCGTGCCGATGTACCCCGAAGACATGATTACCGATAAATCCAGCCGTTTTTTGGCGGCGGAAATCGTGCGCGAAAAGCTGTTTCGCTATCTGGGCGAAGAGCTGCCTTACGCGATGAACGTGGAAGTGGAAAAGTTTGACGCGGGCGAGGGCATTTATCATATTTATGTTGCCGTGTTGGTGGATAAGGAAAACCAAAAGCCGATTGTGATTGGCAAGGGCGGCGAAAAGCTGAAAAAAATCTCCACCGAAGCGCGGCTGGATATGGAAAAGCTGTTTGACTGCAAGATTTTCTTGAAGGTTTGGGTGAAGGTGAAATCGGGGTGGGCGGATGATGTGCGGTTTTTGAATGAGTTGGGGTTATGAGAGAGCCTAGATTAGCGTTGGTTTTATTGACTTTTTTGGTAATGCTATCCATGGCATTGGTGGCATTTTTATTGGCGCGAATGCCGCAAAAAATCAGTGAAAAATTTGATTCCACCCACCGTGATTCACCATTGGATGGTTTGCGCGGCGTGTTGGCAACTTTTGTGTTCGCTCATCATTTTTATTTGCTGCATCGTTGGAGTTTGCAAGGAGAGTGGGCTGTTGCTGATAACTTTGGCTTGCATTGGATGTATTTTGCACAAAACCTTGGCGCGATTCCCGTTAGCCTGTTTTTTATGATTACAGGCTTTCTTTTTCTTAATAAACTCAAACAAAAAGAAATCAATTGGAAAAACTTATACATCGCGCGCATTCGGCGGATTATGCCGTTGTATCTGCTGTCGCTACTGTTTGTGGTGTATGCCAGCTTTAAAGCAGTGGGTGTGGAAAATGTGGCGTTTTGGGATGGTGCAGATTGGCTTTTTCACTGGGCAACTTTTCGCTATCAGCCACTCAATGGCTTTATCAGCTTTGTTTCCAATGCAGGCGTGCAATGGACGTTGCTTTATGAATGGGGGTTTTATTTCAGCCTGCCGTTTATTCATACGGCAATGCACCAATTGCCTGCGAGCAATAAAAAACAATGGGGCGTGATGGCATTATGCGGCGCATTGTTTGTTTGGATTATCACGCAAACCGATACCCACCATTATTGGCAATTTGTGCTCTCCGCTGCGGCGGTGAGTTTAAGCGATGTGTTGTTGCCATGGATACAACAATATAAAAAATGGCTGAATGTGGCAGTGCCGCTTTTGCTATTGGCAACGGCATTTTTATTTCCGCCTTACACACCGCTTAACCGCATTTTGGTGGCATTGCTGTTTGTTATGCTGGCGGGTGGTTACGATTTTGGCGGCATTTTGCGACATCACGGCATGAAAATGTTGGGTGATATGAGTTACAGCATTTATTTAACGCATGGCGTGGTGTTGTATAGCGTGTTTGTGTTGGGCGGTTGGTTTAATTTCCAAGCGCATGGTTTGTTGGTTTATATAGCAACATTCCCGCTGATTTTTGTGCTGGTGTTATTGCTGTCGTGTACTACTTATTTTGGTGTGGAACGTTCATTCTTGCGGAAGCGACAATAGAGTAGGGCATTCATCTACACCACAAAAAAGGCAGCCTGAAAACGGTTCTACCCATTTTCAGGCTGCCTCAATCTATGCAATGGCTATAAGTAAACAATCTCCCCGCTGCGCCCCTTGCTTTGCTCGCTCGCCCACCACACAAAATCAGGCGTAATGTCCGCCATATCCTTGCGCTCCGCCGCCGTTTCCCCGGGGTGGGTTTTGATGCGCTGCGGCGAGTTAATAGACCCCGGCACCAGCACGTTCGCGCGCAAATTGGGGAAACGCTCCCATTCGTCCGCCGCCACCTTGCACAGATAATTCAGCGCCGCCTTGCTCGCGCCAAAGCCGCCCCAATACGCCTGCGGCGCTTCGCCGTGGCTTTCGCCCACAAAAATCACCGAAGCATCGGGCGATTCTTTCAGCAGCGGCAACACCGCCCGCGTTAAAGCCATCGGCGCCACCGTGTTGATGCGATATTGGTTCACCCACTCCGCCACCGTTTGAAAATCCAACGGCGAAAGCGCGTAAAAATAGCTCGCGCAATGAATCACCCCATCCAATTTACCCTGCGTCGCGTCTGCCAACGTGCGCACCAGTTGTTCAAATTCCAGCTCCTCTGCGCCCATCATGTCAAAGCAAATGGCAAACGGCTCGGCATCGCCCGCCGCCATCACTTCGTCATACACTTTTTCCAATTTCTTCTGGCTGCGCCCCAGCAACACCACCGTTGCCCCCGCCGCCGCGCAAGACTTCGCCACTTCCGCGCCCAAGCCCTGCGATGCGCCCGTTACCAATATCACTTTTTTTGCTAATGCGTTGTTTTCCAATGATTCCGTTGTCATTTTAATCTCCTTGTCTCTAAAAAATTCCAGCCGCAACAGCAGCAATATCAGGCAGCCTGCGTAGCGAAGCGGAGTTGCGAAGCTAAAACCCAGCTCCAATTTAGCATAAAATTACGCTTTTTAACATAAACATCTATAATGCCCACCTGCTTTCAGGCTACCTTTTGCCTATTTTTTGCTAGAGCAGGCGTTTCGCCGCCTACCACGAGCAGGGGCAAGCCCCTGCACCCCATGCAGCATTAACCATTCCTTGTCCATTTTCAGGCTGCCTATTGGAGTAGAAACTGTTTAGTGGGATATGAGGCAGCCTAAAACCTTTGCAAAACCCCAACGGCAGCCTGAAATCTAAAAGGGAACAGCGGCAGTTCGCTACCAAATGGCTTATTAACACAGAGCATCGCTGCTTTACCCAAATATCGGCGAGCCGCCAATGCCCCATCGGTTGCAAATTTTTCAAAGGTTTCAGCCTGAAACCCACAACCAATGGCGCTTACAGAAACCTTTGCCAAGCCCGCAACCCAATGGGGCGTCAGCGGCTCGCCAACATTTCCCCAACCCGATTAAACACACCATTTAGCAACTAACCGTTGCTGTTCCATTTTAGTTTTCAGGCTGCCTCACAACCCAATAAACAGCCCCCAATAGGCAGCCTGAAACAGCCACCCAATTCCAATCATCCCACCATGCCCGCCATCCTCCTCATCCGCCCCGAAAACCGCCTCGCCGCCGACATCGCCGCCTGCACCGCCGCAGGCTGGCAAGCCGTCCCCTTTGCCCCCATCCGCATCGCGCCCATCCCCGACACCCTTTTCAGGCTGCCGCAAACCATCGCCCCCGCCCAAGCCCTGTTTTGGGTGAGCCCCACCGCCGCAGAAATCGCCGCACCCCATATAGGCAGCCTGAAAACAAAAATCCCACACATCGCCGTCGGCAGCCAAACCGCCCAAGCCCTGCGCCAACAAGGCTTTGCCAACATCCACGCCCCGCAAAACGGCAACGACAGCGAAGCCGCCCTCGCCTTACCCATCTGGCACACGCTGCCCCAAGGCGGCACCATCGTCATCATCCGTGGGCAGGGCGGGCGCGAACACCTCGCCCAAACCCTGCACCAACGCGGCTTCGCCGTGCAATACGCCGAATGCTACCAACGCATTCCCCAACCGCTCAACTGGCAAACTTTTCAGGCTGCCCAAGCCCAAGCCGCATGGGTAACCTCATCGCAGCTCGCCCAAGAGCTGTTTACGCAATGCCCGCAAGCGTTTACGCAAAATCTCAAATCCTTGCTATACTTCACACAACACATGCGCATCGCCCAAACCCTAACCGCGCTCGGCGCAAGCCACGTTCACACCGTAGCCCGACTCAGCGATGCGCTTCACCATTTTTCATCACGGAGCATTCCCAAATGACCGACAACACACCCAACCGGCAGCCTGAAAACCAAGCTGCCCGCAGCGAACCAGCCATTGAAACCCAAACAACCGAACCCCAAACGCAGCCTGAAAAACCCGCCGAACCCGTTGCCCAATCTGCTCCGCAAAAGCAGCCTGAAAAACAGCCGGCACAACAATCCGTAAAACAGCCCGTAAAACAACCGGAACCCGCGCCGCAACCACAACCCATCGTCATCCAACAAAAAAGCAGCGGCGGGCGCGGCATCGCCACAGGCGCGCTCGTGCTCTCGCTGATTGCACTGGGCGCAAGCGGCTTTTTATTCGTGCAAGGGCAAAACGTGCTCAAACAACAAGAAATGCGTATTGGGCAAGATTTAAACAAAGCCGCGCTGGGCAACAGCGAAAACGCCGCGCTGCTGCAATCCACCCTCGCCAAACAAGCCGAGCTAGACGCACAGTTAAGCAAAATCCTGCAAAACGAAGGCGACACCGCGCAAACGCTAGACGGCATCCACCGCGCCTACGCCGAGCTGCTCAAAGGGCGCGTAAACTGGCTGGTGGACGAAATTGAAGTAACGCTCAACACCGCATCGCAACAGCTTTTGCTATCGGGCAATGTGCCCGTTGCCACCGCCGTGTTGGAAAACGTTGAACAACGCCTCAGCCGCTTTGAGCAGCCTGAATTGCTGCCCATCAAACAAGCCATCAGCCAAGATTTGGCCGCGCTGAAAAACCGCCCCTATCTCAACGTTTCCGCCACCGCCCTGCGCCTAGACCGCTTGGAAAGCGCGGTGGACAGCCTGCCGCTGCTGGTGGACAGCACCATGAACGCCCAAAACGCCGAGCCCGCGCCCACATCCAAAGCAGGCAGCTTCTGGACACGCGCATGGGACAACACCAGCGAGCTGGTGAAAAGCATGGTGGAAGTGCGCAAGCTGGATAACAACGATGCCATGCTCATCGGCTCGGAACAAGTGTTCTACCTGCGCGAAAACCTGCGCATGCGCCTGTTAGACGCGCGGCTTGCCCTGTTGCAACACAACAGCGAAGTCTATCAAAACGACCTTGCCGCCATCGAAGAAACCGTTAAACGCTATTTTGACGTGCAATCGCCCAACACCCAAACATGGCTCAAAGAAGTGGGCGAGCTCAAATCGGTAGAAATCCGCATGATTTCAGACGAATCGCTCAAAGCCAGCCTTGCCGCCGTGCGCGATTATCAAAACAACGTGCGCACCGCGTTGCCTGTGGTGCTGCCTGAAAGCAAGCCTGCCGCGCCTGTTGCGCAAGCGGCATCCGCGCCCAAAGCGGCATCGCAACCCGCGCCCGCAGCTCCAACCCCAACTACGCCAGCCGCATCCGAACCCAAATCCGAAAAAGCAGACAGCAAAGCCGCCAGCCAGCCTGCATCCAAACCATCCGCCTCCGAGCCGGTGGCTAAACCCGCCAGCGAAACCAAAGGAGCCAAAGCATGAAACAGCTCATTTGGATAATCTTCCTATTTCTCTGCGCCATCGGGCTTGCCATGCTCGCCAAAACCTACACCGGCAACGTTTATTTCGTGGTGGAGGGCTATTCGCTGCGGATGAACCTGAACTTCTTCATCATTGCTGCTTTGCTGAGCGTATTCGTGTGGTATTTGCTGATTAAATTGTTGGTGAGCATTTTCGGCACGCCGCACCGGTTAAGCCAATTCGGCGCATCGCGCCGCAGCCGTAAAGCCGTGCAGGAGCTCAACGCCGCAGGCTTGGCATATTTTGAAGGCAAGTTCCAAGAAGCCGCGCAACACGCCGATAAAGTACTGGCAAACAAACAGGCGGGCGACAATCGCATGCTTGCCCTGATGCTTGCCGCGCACGCCGCCGACCAAAGCCACAACACCGAAGCGCGCGACCAATATCTGAACGACATCGCCCAGCTGCCCGGCAAAGCCCAGCTATCGCGCCATTTGCTGCTGGCTGAAAGCGCGCTGAATCAACAAGATTATGACACCGCCAACACCCATCTCACCGCCGCCGCCCAAATCAACCCGCGCCTTACCCGCTTGGCGCGCTTGCAACTGCGCATGGCGTTAGACAAGGGCGACGCGCTGGATATTTTGGACAAAACCGAAAAACTGCACCGCGCGGGTGCGATGAACGAAACCGAAGCGCAACAAACCGCCGAAGTCGCCTACCGCAAACTGCTGGATTTGGCGACCGATGCCGTGGGCATGAAAGCCTGCCTCAAACGCATCCCCGAAACCCTGCGCAACAACGCCCTGAACGTTGCCATCGCCAGAAAATACAACGAGTTGGGTTTATACGACCAAGCCATCGCATGGGTAAACACCCATTACCCCGCCACGCGCGATGCCAACTTGCTGCCGCCATTCGTTGCCAGCGTGCGTTATTTGGACGACCGCCGCCAGCAAAAAGCCATTGACACGGGCGACGCATGGCTCAAAGACAACCCCAAAGACGCACGCCTGCTGATGTATCTGGGCGAACTTGCCGCGCAAAAACAACTGTGGGGCAAAGCCCAAGGCTATCTGGAAGCCAGCCTTTCCCTGCATCCCGCGCCGCAAACGCGCCTGGTGCTGGCAAAAGTGTACGACCATTCATCGCGCCCGGATGCCGCGCAAGAGCAGCGCCGTTTGGCGTTGGACAGCATTAGCGAAGAATAGCGTAAACCGTTTTCGCATCGCCCAACCGCGTTTCAGGCTGCCTATGGAAGATGAGGCAGCCTGAAAACGTTAAACGCATCACACGGCGCAGTAAGGCAGCCTGAAACCTCTGCAAAACCCCAAAGGCAGCCTGAAATCTAAAATGGAACGGTGGCGGCTCGCCGTCAAATGGCTGATTAAACAAAGCATGACTGGTTTGCCAAGATGTCGGCGAGCCGCCGACAGGCTATCGGTTGTAGGTTTTGCAAAGGTTTCAGCCCGAAACGCCGTTTAGCGCAGCAACAACGCACTCTTGCAATAAACAAGCCCGAGTTTGCCACAACCCCAAAGGTAGCCTGAAAACCAGTCCAGCCAAGCAAACACCATTCAACCCCGTTTTCAGGCTGCCTCATCCCGCAAAAAGGAATCCCCATGACCGACCCCGTCCGCCTATCCAAACGCATGGCAGAACTCGGCATCTGCTCACGCCGCGAAGCCGACAGCTACATAGAAAAAGGCTGGGTGCGCGTAAACGGCATCCCCGCCGTGCTCGGGCAAAAAGTCAGCCCCGCCGACCGCATAGACCTCAACAAACAAGCCCACGAACAACAAGCCAACCGCGTAACCATTTTGTTGAACAAACCCGTCGGCTTCGTGAGCGGGCAGCCTGAAAAAGACTACCGCGCCGCCGTTGAGCTCATCACCGCCGAAAACCAATGGGAAGGCGACACCAGCCGCATCGCCTTCCACCCCAGCCACACCCGCAATCTCGCCCCCGCAGGCAGGCTGGACATCGATTCGGTCGGCTTGCTGGTGCTCACCCAAGACGGGCGCATCGCCAAACAGCTCATCGGCGACAACGGCAACAGCGAAAAAGAATACCTTGTGCGCGTGAAAGGCAGCCTGAAAGAGAACGGGCTTGCCCTGCTTAACCACGGATTAAGCTTGGACGGCGAAAAACTGCGCCCCGCCCAAGTAAGCTGGCAAAACCAAGACCAGCTGCGCTTCGTGTTGAAACAAGGAAAAAAACGCCAAATCCGCCGCATGTGCGAACTGGTGGGGCTGCGCGTGGTCGGCTTAAAACGCATCCGCGTCGGGCGCATCAAACTGGGCGCATTGCCGCAGGGAAAATGGCGCTATCTACAAGCGAACGAACGCTTTTAACCGCGCCGCCTACACCCCGTCCCGCCGCCAAAAACCGCTTGCAATTCTGCCGCAAAGCCGTATAATCCGCGCTTTCACACGAAACGCGGATGTGGCGAAATTGGTAGACGCACCAGATTTAGGTTCTGGCGCCGCAAGGTGTGAGAGTTCGAGTCTCTCCATCCGCACCAAGATATTTAATATAAACAATAATTTGCAAGTAGCTTGGTGTAAGTTTGGTGCAAGTATGTTTTTCAGTAAAAGGAGCATCCAAGATGGAATGCTCCTTTTTTCATGTTGCCGCGCGCTTTTCTTTGTTTCGTTCCAGCCATATCATCACTTCACTTCGTTTCCACCAAAATTTACGTTTGGATATGGCGATACGACCGGGGAAATCAGGACGAATAGCATAACGCTCTAAAACAGTTCGCTTGGAAAGGCATAGCATCTTGGCAACGTCTTCCGGCGTCAATAATTCATCGTTGGTCTCGGATTGTTTCATTCTTGCTCCTCGGTTGTTTGTTCATCCAGCCATTGCTGCGCGTCTTGCAGGTTGGGGAATTTTTTTAGCTCGGTGTAGCGAGGCAAACGGCGGTTGGCTCTGTTGGGTTGGTGATTGTAGTCGGGTGGCAAGTGGTTGAGCGTGCAGCCGTGCCAGTTGCCGTCTATCTTGCGGATGCAGTAACGAGTGGCTGGGGATTTCACGGGGTGTCCTTTCAGGCTGCCTTGGGTGGTTCGATCAGGGGTTGCCAGTGTGTAATTGTTTCGACAAGCGCTGCTGTTTCCCAATTCCACCTTTCTTCGTGATATTTTGTCTCAATGCGTGTTGCAAAACCAAATACACCATCCGTCCATACAACCAATACTTCTTTGTTTAATTCAGGCAGCCTGTCCTCCACGCTTATCCATTCGGATTGCGCGGCTTTGGCTTGCCAGCCTTCCCATTTGTACTGTGTACCAAGGCGGCTGTATTCGTCGCCCACTCGTTCCGTTTGCTGGTTGGTTGGATACAGTTCAGCCATCCACGCCTCAAACGCGGCGCGTTCTTTCTCGATTTGTTCGGGTGTCAGTTCGGGTGTCATGTTGTTTTCTTTCGGTCTCAAAAAAAATCTTTAATCCGTTGCCCTATCCAACGCATCACCGGCACAGCCATACTGTTCCAGATTGCTTTGTATCTCGGCGCGTCGGGGCATTGCTCGGCAGGTTTCCCGCGCCACGGATGCGGCTTCAATGCCGCTGCACAGGCTGCCGTGGCGCATTTCAGGCTGCCTTTTCGCGCATGGCGTTGTCGATGGCTTGGCGGGCAGTGCTATTTGCGGCTATTTGCCCTCCTGCGTTAAGCGAGACGGAGAAATAGGCGCAATCTTCATCAGGCAGTTCGTGCACAACATAGGCTTGGTTTTCTATCAGCCAATCCAGCCTCGCGGTGTCGGGGTGGGGGACGCGTTCTATTTCATCAAGTGGAACATCTTGAAAATCGCCAGATTCTTGAAAGCAAACTGCTGCATAATATCCACGCTTCTCATCTCCATAGATGGCAAAGATAATTCCCGCGTTTTCCCACGGTGTTAACGGTTCATCTTTTATGCGCACGCGGTCGCCGAATTTAAATTGTTGGGTCATTTGGGTTCTCCTGTTTCGTGAATGGTTTTGCGCTGCTTGAGTACCAGGGCTTTGAGTTGGGCGCGCATGGGTTTTTGCAGGCGTTTGGGGTATTGGTTCAGGCGGCGGTAGATTTCGATGATTTGCATTGCTTTATCCTGTGGTTGAGCATGGCGCGGGCGATAAAGGCGCGGCGCAGGCTCGGGGGTTGGTGTTTGTAGCCCCATCGGTTTAGGGTTACGGATACGGCGCGGGGGATGGCTATCAGGTTGTCGGGGGCGTCGTTGTAGCGGTCGCCGTCGATGTGCAGGACAACGTATCCGATGGGAAAGGTGCCCAGAACAAGGCGACCGCGCGGTATCCAACCGTTTTCGGTTTTGACTTCGATGCCGTCTCGGGTTTTGCGTTCGCTGCCGACGGGGCGCTCTTTCCAGCATTTGTTGCCTTTTTGAAAGCCGTTGACGGGTTTGGGCATGATGCCTTTGGTGCCTTTGTTCCAAGGGATTTGCCCTTTTTTGAATTGACCAGCGTTCATTCGAGTTTCTCCAATAGCGGGCTGTTGATGCCGCGCCCGACCATTTCGGCGGCGGCAAGGGTGAGACGACCGGTTTCGATGATGTCGCCGCTGACGAGGTGGACGGCGCGGGCGCGTTCGATTTCGGCATTCATGCGTTCGGTGTCTTCTGGGTCGAGCCTTTCGAGGCGGTCGAGTTGGTCGAACAGGGCGTCGGTGAGGCGGGCGATGCTCATAGCTGCTCCTTCAGTTGGCGGTATTTTTCGGCGATGGCGGCTTCTTCGCTGGCGGTGGGTTTGCTTTGTTTTTGGTTTTTCAGGGCAATCAGGCGGTTTACTCGCTCTTGGCCGATTTTATCTTCAAGCCAGCGGGCGGCTTCGGGGACGTCTTTGGAATACCAGTAGTTGTGGCAGTGGTGGCACAGGGCGGCGGCGTTGTCGGGGTCGAAGCGGATGTTGTAGTGGCGGCGGGAAAAGTGGTGGCTGCATTGCAGGCCGGTGCTTTTGGCTTTGTACTGTTTGCCGCAGCGCTCGCACCGGTAGCCTGCGCGGGCGCGGATGTAGTTGGAAAAGGCGGCGTCGGCGGGGGTGCGGGTAAATTCTTCAAACACTTTTTTGCCTTCGTCATTTAGGGCTTTTTCCTGCTTTTTGATGTGGGCGGCGGTTTCAACCAACAGGTCGTACAGGGCGGTCTGCTTGAATTTTTTGGCGTCGCGCTGCCATGTTTTCAGGCTGCTTAGGATTTGCTCGGTGGGGCTTTGGTCTTTAACAGTGATAACGGTCATTGCGGGGTTCCTATGCTTCGGATTTCAGGCTGCCTTTCAGGCATTACAATTTATCCAGCAAATCTTTTTGCTCGGCGGTCAAATCATATTGGGCGATGATTTGGTCGTATTCGGCATCGCCTGTTTTGACTTGTTCGGCGATGGCGTTGAATTCGGCTTCGTTTAGCGTGGGTTTTTCAGGCTGCGCTTCAGGCTCCGCCGGCACGACGTTGTAATCGGCTTCAATGATTTCGCCATAAGCAAAGGCGGCGTTTTGTTGGTCTATGCCTGCTTCGGCTTGTTCGTCCAGCCCGACGGCTTTTTGGATTTCAATCGATACAGGCAGGTATTTAAATAAACGGCGGATAACGGTTTTTTTCGCCATTTCTTCGTAGTGCGTTTGCCACGGTCCGCTGTTGCCTGCTTTGCTTTGGGCGCGGATGGCATCTACTTGGGCGCGGCTCATGACTTCAAACTGGATGCCGCCGTCTTTCAGGCGGGCGACGGCGTAAACGTGGGTTAGGCTGCCTGTGTTGCCGTCTTCGCTGGGCTTGTGGGTTAAATCTTCATGCAAGCCGTATTCGTAGCTGAACTCGTCGTTTTCATATACGGCGCGGGCGGATAGGCTGACGATTTGTCCGCTGCGGCGGGCAAGGTCTATCATGCCGCGATAGCCGATGATGAGTTGCACGTTGGCGCGTCCTTGTTTGTCTTTGCCGTTGCCAAAGGGGATGAGGTAGGCGTGCCCTAGGCTGTTGCTGGGTTCTATGCCGAGTTGGGCGCATTGCATGATTGCGCCTAGGAAACTTTCGGGGCTGCAATTTGCCAAGGCGGGCACGCGGCGCATTTCGGTGGTGGCGATGCGGGCCAGGCGGTCGGCGGTCATGTGTTTGGGTAGGGCCAATGCCATTTGCGCTTTGATTTTGGCATCGCTCATCAGGTCGGCGATGGTGCGCTCGGAAAGCGGTTTGGCTTTTGCGGGGGTGATGGCGTTTTTTAGTGCTTGGGTGGACATGGTGGGTCTCCTGTTGATAAAGGTTAAGGGGTGGGGTATGATGTGGGTTCCTAACAAACTATGAGAGAAAATCACGTTGGCAGACGTGTTTTTTCATTTGCATCACACCCCGAAAGCGGGGCGGCTTGACCTTTTCAGGCTGCCTAAAAGTTTGGGGTTGCGGGTATCGGTAACGACCCGGACGCTACTCATAGTGCGTTAGGACAACCCCGCCCAAATGGGCGATTCCTTAAACTTAAAACTATGAGGTGTTCAACATGAACGTAATCAAATCTTTTGGCGACATCGCCGTTTCATTCCGTAATGACGGATTTCTTAATGCTTCCGCTATTGCTGCCCATTTTGGCAAGCGTGTTCCTGATTTTCTTAAAACAGAACAAAATCAAGAATATATCTCTGATTTGGCGGAGCATTTGTCAAAAACCCTAAAAATCGTCTTTGATAAAAATCAATTAGTTATTGTTAAAAAAGGTTCGCCTGCAAACGGTGGCGGCACTTGGCTACACCCAAAACTTGCTATCCACTTCGCCCGCTGGCTAGACCCCCGCTTTGCTGTTTGGTGCGATGAGCAAATTGAGCAAATCCTTTCAGGCAGCCTGAAACTTTCTTCTCAAACTTCCGCGGACCAGCGCACGCCATTGCGTCAAGCTGTTTCTGCCCTTGTTGGGCTGCGGGGCATCAGTTATTCGGATGCTTACAAAATGGTGCATCAGCGTTTTGGCGTGGCGGCAATCGAGGAAATCCCTGCGGATGTGCTGCCCGCTGCGGTGGAATATGTGCATCGTTTAACTGTGGGCGCATTGCCTGATGATGTGTTGCGTGTGATTGCTTCGCTGTTGCGTCATTTGCCGTATCAGATGGCTTATTTTCGGGCGACTGAAAAGGCGGTGTTTTCGCTGTGTCCTGAATTGGTGTTTAAAACGCATGACCGTTTTCAGGATGGGATTATTCAGGCGCGGCAGTTGGCGGATAAGCTGGGGCTGGATTTTGTGCCTTGGCGTGATATTCGGTTAGTTTAGTTTGCTGGGGCAGTCTTTTCAGGCTGCCTTTTTTATTTCAGGCGCAATACGCGGGTTTCGCTTTGCTTGCTGTATTGCTGATATAAATCGGGGTGGGCTGCCTGAAAGGCTTTGCTGTCAAATCGGTTGCTTTGTTGGGCTTTCCATGTGAATAGGGTGTTGTCGCCTGCTTGCATGGTGGAATATTCGCCGATTTTGATTTTGAGCAAGTCTTCGCGGGCGGCAATTTGTGCTTTGAGTTCTTTTTCCTGTGCTTTGAGTTCTTTGAGCTCGGCGTAGGCGGTTAGGGTGTCGCTGTCGGCTTGGGCGGTGTTGCCGTTGTCGTGTGGATACAGCTTTTGCGCGTCTTCGCCGTTTTGTGGTTCGGGCGGAATGCGGGGGATAACGTGGTTTTGCCAAAAGGCTTGGGCTTTTTCGGCGAGTATGGCAATCAGTTCGTCATCGCGTTTGATGTGGTATTGGCGGTATTGGTTGCCGCCAATCAGCGCGGCTAAATAGGCTTCTTGTACGTTGTAAATCCACATATACCATTGCACTTGGGCGATGTATTCAATCGGCACTTCGTCGGTGTCGTCTACGCCCCATTCGCGGCTTTTGAATGCGCTGCTGGTTTTGATTTCTAGGATGGCTTCTATGGTGTCGCCGTTCATAATGAGCGCGTCGGCGTTGGCGATTGCCCATTGGTGCTGCGGGTGTCGGCGCATTTCAGGCTGCCTGATGACGTTTGCGCCTGTGTCTCGGATAAAGCGGTCGATGATGGGGTTTTCTAGGGCGTGCCCCCAATACAGATGTTCGCCTTGCTGTTCGGGCTGTTCGGTGGTTTTGGATAGGTACACATCTAGGGCGGTTTTGAATTGGGATACGCCGATAATGGCGGCGATGTCGCTGCCGCCGATGCCTTTTTTGCGTTGGGTTAGAAAATTGTTCATGGTTTGCTCCTAGATGTAGCGGTATTGGTTGCCTTGTTTGTCGGTGTGGTGGGTGCGGCAGCGTTTGGCGATGGTGGTGTGGTTGATGCCTGTGTTTTTCGCTGCTTGCATGGCGCTGTCAAAGCGTTGGATTTCGCCGTTGGGGGCGCGGATTTCTACGGTTTTTTTGTAGTGGGGCACTTTGTTGCCCACTGGTTTGAAGGTTTTTTCTAGCTCGGTTGGGGTAAGTAGGCGTGTCCAGCTATTCATGGTCTTGCCCCAATAGATACCTCTCCCAAGATTTAAGTTCGCGCTGCAACTTGGATATATTCGCTCTGGCAATAGCATCGTTTATTTTTTCTTCGTTTTCGTCCAAAAAAGCCAAAAATGCCTTATCTTCTTTTGACAAAAACCAATTTTTTGAATTGATTGCATTTACCCAATCGCCTGCTAACATTTGATGTGGGTTATCAATATTGAGCTCGTCTATTTCTTTGTTTGAGAAACTTTCTTCAAATTTTTCTTCATCATTCACAACAAAAATAAATTTTTTCCCTTTTTCGCCGCCAAGTGTTAGGTAGCGTATTACCTTAATGTAAAAATCCATTTTTTTACTCCGTTTCTTCCAAAACCACGCCTGCGGTGGGGTCTTTGTCCCATGTTTTTTGCAGCATAAGTGCATTGCGTTGCTGCTCGCATTGGTCGCGCAGGCGTTGGATGGGATGGGCGGCGGATGGCTCAAAGTACAAGTCGCTCGGGATGTCGCCCAGCGTGTCGCAGTCGTAGGTTTTGATGACGGGCTGCGGTTTGGGTTGTGTTTCGGGTTTGGTGGCTTGGGCGGCGCTGAATGCGCCCAAGACAAAGCCGAAAATTAGGGCTGCGGTGATGCGGGTTTTCATGGGGGTGGTTTCCTGTTGGGGGTAAAAGTATTTCATTTCAGGCTGCCTGAATGGTTTTAATCAATTGCTGATAGTGTTCGGCGATGGCATCTAGCTCGCTTTGCGGGGGCCTTTTGGTGGCATCGGGTTGTTTTTTGAGCCGTTCTAGTTCGGCGAGTTTGTTTTTGCCGACGGTCTCTTCCAAAAATCGCGCTGCTTTGGTTATGTCTTTGCTAAACCAGTAGTTGTGGCAGTTGTGGCAGAGGGCGAGGGCGTTATCGGGGTGGAAACGGATGTTGTAGTATCGCCGTGAGAAGTTGTGGCTGCATTGCAAGCCGTTGGATTTGGGCGGGTATTGTGTGCCGCAGCGTTGGCAGCGGTAGCCTGCGCGGGCGCGGATGTAGTTGGAAAAGGCTAAATCGGCGGGGGTGCGGGTGAAGTTGCCGACTGCGGGCGCGCCTTTTCGCAGTGCTTCGTTTTCTTTGCGTAGCTTGTTGATGATGTTGATGCTGTCGCTTGCTAGGTCGTAGGTGGCGGTTTGCTTGAACTTTTTGGCATCGCGCTTCCATGTTTTCAGGCTACCTAGGTGGGCTTCTATGGGGTCGGTGTCTTTGAGGGTGATGACGGTCATGGTATTTCTTTCGTTGTGGTAAAAAGTGGGTCGGGGTTTCTGATGCACTCCGTGCCAAAAAGATAGTCAATGGCTAAATTCCAATCTGCTGGCGTGCAGTTGTGCCTGTTGAGTTTGCTTGCTTTACTGGTTAGGCTGCGTTGCCATGCTTGGGTAAAGATGATGCTGGCTTGCGTGTCGTGGCTGGCTTGTGCTTCTCGCCATGCTTGGCGGAATAGCCAAGTAACTTGTGTTCTTTCCGCCTTGCCGAATGCGGCGTTGCTTTTGGGTGCTTTGATTTTAGGCAGCGGCTCGGTGCGCCTGCCGCTGTTAATCAGCAAGGTGGTTTTGCCGTCAAATGGGGTGGTTTGGGGATACATTTTTGTGTTTGAGATGCCATTTAATCCATGCTTTGGCGGCGGTTAAATCGGCGGGTTCTATGCCAAAATCTGCGTGTTCGTAGTGTCCGCTTGTTTGGCGAATGTGTAGCGTGATAGCAAATAGCCCTTTGTTGTCTTGGCATTTTTGCAAGTAGCTGCCGGGGCCGTATTGCTGGCATAGGTTTGCTAGCTTGTGGATTTTTCTGTACGTGTAGGCTAGTGCTTGGCTTAATGCTTGAATTTCTGTGTTCATGGTGCTTTCCTTAAAAGGTGTCGTGGTTGGCTTTGGCGATTTCTAAAATCATTTCCCAAATGTATTGCTCGGTGTCGGCATCACCGTTGCCTGCTTCGGCGGCTGCTAGCTCGGCTAGTTCTTGCTGGCAATCGCCGTAGCGTTCTAGCTCGTAGCGTATTTGGGCGATGGCGGCGGCGCGGTAGTTGCGTTCTATCCTTGCTTGCCATTCGCCGTATAGTTCGCCATGGCGGTTGGTTGGCTCGTCGTAGTAGCTTGGGTCTTGGCAGCTCCAGTAGTTGTCGGCGTAGCCTGTGTTGGCTGGACTTGAATACATGGTGGCGTTCCTTTATGGCATCCCGCGCATAAAGTTGTATTGGGCGCGGGCTTGGTTGCGGGTTTGTTTGGGTTGGGGGTGGTAATCTTGTTTGGGCTGCTTGGGCTGGTCTTTGTACATTTGGTCTAGCTTGGCTAGGGCTTCGGCTAGGGTCATTTTGTTGCTCCGTTGTTTGTTGCGATGAGTGAATAATACCAATGGTTAATAATATTGTAAATACCATTGGTTAATTTATTTGCAATAAATCCACTATCTCCTTGTTTTTAAATAAAACAAAGTTTTCACAAGGCGCAAAAAAACCGCAAACTTTGCTTGCGGTTTTGGTTTTCTTGGTTGATTTGGTTTTGTTGATGGTTAATGATTTATTGACTGATGGTTGATGCAAAAAAACCGCCCGAATGGGGCGGTTAATGAATGATGCGTTGCAGTTGCCAGCTTTCTGTGGTGTTGAGCGTGCGGACGTGGCATGAATCACCTAATACGGTGGCGGCTGCGCCGTATTCACTGGTTTCGTCTCCTTCAAGAATGGCTAGGCGTTTATTGTGGGTGTCTAGGCGTTTCAGGTCGCTGAATTTGCCGTGTGCTTGATAAACGCTTGCCCAATCTATTTTGCCGTCTTTTAGAGCGATGGGTTCAATCAATACGTTGCGCTCGGGGGTGGTTAGTGCAAAAGGGAAAACAAGTTGATGCCCACTGATGCCTGTTGTTTTGTAGTCTTTAACAATGTTTTGGGCGGGAATGTCGCGGCGTAGGGTGCTTTCCACTAGGCTGCGAAAGCGCATTTGGTTGAATTTAGGCAGCCATTTAGGCAGGCGAAATGATAGGGCTAGGGCAAGTTTTGCTGCATCAAATAGGGCAAATTGCAATACTTGCCAGCTTCCTGATGCTTGGATTTCGCCATTTTCGGCAAATTGTGCGTAGTGTACGCCTGCTGTTTGGTTGAGCGATAGTAGCTTTTTTTTGTCCATTTCTGTGCCAAATATGGCTGCTTGCATGATGCTTGCACCATCATCGGACAAAAAGAAACTGTTGGGGCTGGGTTGGAATATAGAAAATGTGATGCACGCGCCATCATCGCCGTAGGTAAAAGGCGAAGCAATCCGCACGGCGTTTTCCCCTGCTTGGATAACTTGCCATGTGGTGAGTGTTTGTAAATGGTCGGAAATCATCATGTGAATAAGTCCAGTTGTTGAGCAAATGGATGAATATAGCCGCCTTGTATGGTAAGGTGGTTTTCCTGCGCGAATAGGGTAATTATGGTTTCTAAACTGCGCTCCGTCAATTCTAACGGCTCGGCATAACCATAGCCGTCTGCTGTCCAAATATGGCGATGCAAGCCTATCAGCGTTTTGCCGAAATAGGGCAGATTCTCGCCTTTTTGATTTCGGTGTGGTTTGTTGTTGTCGTAATCTATGGCTGCTATGCGATTGTTTCCTGCAAACAGCCCTACGGCGATGCTTTCGTCTTGCCATAGGATTGCGCCGTATTTTTCTTCGTAATGAGATGCGCGATATAGGGCGCGGAAATACAAATCTTCGCGCACTTCGTTGTGAATTTTTAATACGCTGGCATATTGCACAAATGATGGAATAAATTTGGCTGGTTTTTGCTGCCATTGCATGGGGCTGGCAGTTTCTTTTGGTATGGCAATAATGGCCTGCGCTTCGCTCGGTGTCATGATTTTTTATTCTCCAAATGTTAATCCAGCACGCTCCACCAAAACACGCGCCCAATGACGCGGATTTCTTCGCCGCTCACTATCTCGTCCTCGTAGTTCTCGTTGTCGCTGCGGATGCGCACTTTGTTGCCTGGTAAGCGATAAAGATATTTTACGCGGAATAAATCGTCGTGTTGAAAGGCGTAGATTTTGCCGTCTCTAATGCGTTCTATGCCTTTATCCACGGCAATAGTGGCGTATTCGGGGATGCGCGGCTCCATGCTGTCGCCTGTGAGCGTGCAGCAGATTACGTTGTCGGGCATGATGCCTTTGCGGTGTAGGGTGGATTTGCCAAAAGGCAGCCTGAAACCGTTGTAGTCGGGGATTTCAAACGAGCCCGCGCCGCCCCTAAGTTCGGTTTCTTTTAAAAACGGCACGAATACATAATCATCTTCGGGCAGTGGGGTGTTGCTGCTCCATAGTATCGGGCGGTGGATGTCGGTTATTTCGTTGATGCGCGGGGTGGTGGACTGCGGATACATCTCGCCTTGACCTGTTTCTAGCCAAATGGCTGATACGCCCAAAACTTCCGCAATTTTCGCAATATTAGTTGAGCCTTGATTTCGTCCAGTTTCGAGCGCAGCAATGGCGGATTGCGATTTGTTGATTGCTTTCCCAAGCTGTTCTTGGCTTATTCCCTTTTGTTCTCTCGCATAAATTAAACGGTCTTTCAGCGTAGAGTGAGAAACTTGCATAGTGGTTGATGCTATGGTTTGCGCCATGCGCCCAATCTCCGCAGCAAGGCGGGGGCTGAAATCTGAAACAGGAACATTAAGTAGTTCCGCAAATCTACTGGCAATAGGTGTGTTTAATGGGTTAATGCCATTCAGATACATATTTACCGCGCCCTGCGATACGTCTAGTTTCTCCGCAAGAATGGCTTGCGTTAAGCCTAATTCTTTCTTTTTTTTGTTAAAAATTCCTTTTAACGCTTCATTTTCTTTTTCACGACCATCCGTCAATTTCGTTTTTTTCATAACAAAAACCCTTTCAAAAACAGAATTATAAACCGTTGGTTTGCTTTCGTGTTTAACCATTGGTATTTACAATAAAAACATGAATGGTTATAATTTGGTTATCTTTTGTTTTTAGGAATGGAAATGCACCTATCTGATTACGTTAAACAAAATGGCGTAAAGAAAACGGCGCAAGAGCTTGGCGTTACTGCGCCTGCTATCACAAAGGCTATTCGTTGCAACAGAAACATTGTTATCAGTGAAGAAGATGGAAAGCTGGTAGCCAAAGAGATACGCCGTTTTCCTACCCCGAAAGCCATCCGATGACTGAATTATCCCCCGCCCAACAAGAAAACGCCCGCAAGAATGAACGCGCAATATTGCACGCGCTTGCGGTGGTATCGCAAAAGCGTGTTGCAGATTTATCGGGCATTTCGGAAACAAGATTAAGCCGCCTGAAAGATGGCGATTTGGAAAAGTATTGCGCGGCTTTGGCTGCGCTGGATTTGAAGTTAGTGCCTGCCGATGCGGCGATTGTTACCCGCGCGGAACGCAAGTTTATGGCGGAAAAGATGGTTGAGCATTATCAGGCGATAGCGGATGAGGATTAAGTTTTTGAGGAGAGAATTTCATGTTTACACATAGGACAAACCAGATATTCGGACGAAATGGTTTCATCGCCAAACGCCGCAAAGCAGCGCGTCTCTTTTTGCAAGATGGATTTTTTGCCATTGCTCATGCAGTTTGTGCAAATGTCGTGCGCGGGAGTGTGGTCGTTTCTCGTTGGTTGGTAGCGATACACAAAGCCACCCATTGGCAATTGGTGCAAAACATAACGCTTAAATTGAGTTTTTTGCTCGCGGATGTTTCGCATTTCTTTTTCCAACTCGGCATGACGATTTGTGATGTCCGCATGGGCATCGCGCAAAGAAAACAGGCTGTTTTGCAAATCAAGGATGATTGAATTGAGTTCAATGGTTTTCTGCTGAATTTGGCTTGTATCTTTGATTTCTTGGATGGCTTTAATGATTTCAAGACTGGATTTGATAGCTGATGTGGCTGATAGAAATTCAGGCAGCATGGTTTTATCCGTGGCAGGTTGTTGTGTGGAAACTCAATCGTAGCACGGATTTGGCAAAGCGGAATAGACGCTTGGCGGCTCGGACAGACGGGCATTTTTAGGAGACTGATATGACTAAAAAGAAAAAAGCCCTACGCAAAAGCATAGGGCTTGCACATCACACTTCAACAACTTGCGTATTGGCGTTTGTGCTTTTGATTAACTCAATCGCATGAAGGCAGTTTTGCTTGGTTGTGTAGCTTTCGCCATACGCGATGATTTCATGGTTGGCGGCTTTTAAATTCCAACGCCATTGACCAGCGGTATCTTTGTAGATTGTGAAATACATAGGGAAACCCTCCAATGAAATTAAAAGAATACCAATTCTCTTACCACTTCGGCGGCAAAAAATGGGCAGTCAATATTTTTGCGGCATCGCCTGATGAAGCTAAGGAAAAAATCAAGGCAGTCGCGCACGCAGAATATGACGGGGAAATTATGGCAAACATTTATATACCCGTCAAAGCAGCTTGGTTTCAACGTTTTATCGCTTGGATAAAGCGGTAAAGAAAAAGCCCACGCGGCAAACGTGGGCAATGACTGAATTACTTACATATTTGATAAACGGAGATTTGATTATGACCGAATTATTTGTACTCGTCAATCGCCCCGTAGCAGGGCAAGCGCAACAAACGGTAAACGCGCGTGAGCTTCATGCGTTTTTGGAAAGCAAACAGGAATTTTCAAACTGGATAAAAAATCGCATTGAAGATTACGGCTTTTTAGACGGCGTGGACTTTTTGACAAATTTATCAAAAACCCAAGGCAGACCGCGCATTGACTACTTTTTGTCGCTAGACATGGCAAAAGAATTAAGCATGGTGGAGCGCAACGCTAAAGGCAAACAGGCGCGGCAATACTTCATTGACTGCGAGAAACGCCTTTCAGGCAGCCTGAAAGTTGATTTTAACGATCCCTTGCAGGCAGCCAAGGCGTTTATTGAAGCGGAAACGGCGCGGCGCGATGCGGAGCGTAAGTTGCAGATTGCGGGCGGGGCTTTAACCCGTTTGGGAGCAGCCAAAGGCTCGCAATGCTTACGCGAAAGCGCGAAGCTGTTGAAGTGGCAGCAAACGCCTTTTATTGATTGGCTGCTGGTTAAAAAGATGCTGTTTCGTGATGCGGGCAAGCAGTTGTGCGTGTATCAGGAATATTTGGGGCGTGGCTGGTTTGAGTATCGGACCGATGAGAAAAACGGGCACGCATTTAAGCAAGTGATGGTTACGCCGCTGGGCTTGCAGAAACTGGCGCAGAAGTTGGAGGTAGTGGCATGAGCAAGCAATGGCTGATTGACCGCGATAAGGCGTTATACACGCTGCGCATGGAAGCGTTGGCAGCGATGCAAACGGAAGATGTGAGCCGCGCCCAGGCAGTGTTTGATGAATGGAAACGAGTGGTAAAGGATATAGGCGATGAGTAAAAAAACATCAACACAAAAGAAAATAAAGGTAGCCGAAAAATGTAATTGGCGATGCGCTTACTGTGGCTGCGAACTTGATTTGGAAACAATGTGTATAGACCATTTTTTACCAAAAGCAAAAGGTGGCAGTAATCATTTGGAAAATTTAATGCCGAGTTGCAGAAGCTGCAATAGCACCAAAGGAACAAGCGATTTAGAAACGTTTAGGCTTCGTGTTGCCGTCCACAAAAAAACAAATGGAATTAAATTTACAGCAGACCAAATAAATTTTCTTAAAGAAAAAAACGTATTAACGGTGTTGAAAGTTGAACCTGAATTATTTTTCTTTGAACAGAAGCAGGGGTAAAAAATGGCAATTATCCGAGCAAAACGCGATAGAAATTTCACAGTAATTGATAACTGTGTTTTTGCTGACAAACAGTTAAGTTTCGCTGCAATCGGTTTGTTGTGCTATTTGTTGAGTAAGCCTGATAACTGGGCTGTTTCAGCGCAGCATTTGACTACTGTAACGGAAGATACAGCAAAGGAAAGCGGGATAAATGCTGTACATAATTTACTTAAAGAGTTGCGCGAAGTAGGTTTTTTAGTGATGAAAAAACAAAAGACTGGCGAAGCGGATTATTTTGTTTTTGATGTGCCACAAACCAAAAAGCCTAATCAGGAAAAGCCTAATCAGGAAAAGCCTAATCAGGAAAAGCCTAATCAGGAAAAGCCTAATCAGGAAAAGCCTAATCAGGAAAAGCCTGACGTATTAATAAATACTGAATCTAAACAAGAACTGAATAATAACAATACCCCCTTACCCCCAAGCGCTGCCGACGAAAATTGCGCTGACGCGCTTGTTGCCGCTAACGCGACAACGGGGGGCGGCGATTTGGAAAGTCTTGCAGACATTGCAGACCAACCCTCTAACCCTGCAAGCCTTGCTGAAAATGATGCAGCGGCACACTCTGGCAGCCCGAAGAGAAAGGCGATAGCCCCAGTCCCCGTGCAGCAAGTCTTGCAGACCTACAACGAAGTTTTGGGCGGCAGGTTGCCCAATGCGCAATTGCTGAACGACAAGCGTAAGCGCGTGATTGCGGGGCGTTGGAAAGAGATGCTGAACAGCAAAGACCCCAGTGGCAAGGTGCGTTTTACCGACACGGCTTCGGGCTTGGCATGGTTTGCTAAATTCTTTGCCAAGGTTGCCATGAATCCGCATTGGTTGGGTGAAAACGATAGGGGCTGGCGGGCGGATTTGGATTGGATTTTGAAGCCCGATAATTTCTTGCGAATTTTGGAATGGAGACCGAAATGAATTTTGCCAGCATGGAAGCGGAACAATCGCTGTTAGGCGGTTTGCTGCTGGAAAACGCCGCCTTTGCCAAGATAGGCAGCCTGAAAGCCGAGATGTTTGCCAACCACCAACACAAAATCTTGTTTGACACGCTATCGGCGATGCTGGCGAACCATGAGCCTGCCGACATCGTTACCGTGGGCGAGAAGCTGGAACAGCGCGGCGCATTGGAGACCGTGGGAGGCATGGATTACCTGGTCACCCTTGCGCAACACACGCCGTCGGCTGCCAACATTGCCCGCTATGCGCAGATTGTGCGCGACCGCTACGGTATGCGCGAACTGCTGGGCGCAGGGCAACAAATCGCCGAGATGCGAAACGATGATTTGACGTTGCCCGAGATGCAAGCCAAGGCGGTTGAACTGGTTGCCCAAGCATCGCGGGCGACGCAAGGGGCAAGCAAAGTGAAATTTGCGGGCGAGATTGTGCAAGACCTCATCGCCTACTACGACCAGATTATGCAGATGCCCAACGGCGCGATGCTGGGCTTTTCCACAGGTTTGAAAGCCTTGGATGCCACCACACAGGGCTTGCGGCGCGGCGATTTGAGCGTGATTGGTGGGCGACCCAGCATGGGTAAATCCATTCTTGCCGAAAACATCGCCCGCCACAACGCCAAGAAGGGCTTGGCGGTGCGCATCCAAAGCTACGAGATGGGAGCAAAGGATTTGGCGATTCGCGGCTGCGCGGCGGATAAGGAAGTGGATTACGGCAACGCGCGGCGCGGGCGGATGACGGCAGGCGAAGTGGATTTGCTGAACGACTACATCAACGAGCTTTCAGGCTGGAATTTAAGCGTGGACAGCGAAAGCCTGAACATCGACGAACTGGTCGCCGAGTGCCGCATCCAAAAACAGCAGCACGGTTTGGATTTGCTGGTGGTGGACCACATCCACTTAATGCCCTTGCAAGACGTGCGCAACGAAGTGCGCGAGTTGGACGAAATCACGGCGAAACTGAAACGGCTGGCCATTGAGTTAGACATCCATGTGATTGCCGTGGCGCAGTTGAACCGTGGCAAAGAGAAAGCGTTGGAAACGCGCCCCACCATGTCGGATATTCGCGGCAGCGGCGGCATTGAGCAAAACGCCAATCTGGTGATTTTTCCTTATCGCCCCGCTTACTACGACAACAGCGAAAACCCCACCAAAGCGGAATTGATTTTGGCGAAAAACCGCGACGGGATGCGTGGCACGCTGCACATCGGCTTTCGCGGCGAGTATCAGAAATTTACCAACGATTTTGACCCGCTGGCTGCACCGCAGAATTTGGATGAACAGGCACAAAGGGAGAGTGTTTATGACATCTGAAACTTGTCTCAACTGCCAACACGCCGACTTTCGCGCCGCAGCGGATTACTGGGGCTGGAAATCGGCATCGGTGGTGTGCAAAAAGGGGGAAGCGTGGCGGTTTATCCCGTGTCACAGCGAATGCAGCAATGGGCGTTTTCAGGCTGCCGATGGCGAAGTTGTCGCCAAGCGGCGGGCGTATGTGGAGAAGTTGGGATGGGACTAAATGCTATGTATCGCCAACGCGCGGCGCAGGACGATTTTATGTGGCGGTTTCGCGCCTTGCTGGGCGAAAAGGGCTTAATCGCCAACCCCAACGCTACAAAGATTTATGCCGCAGCGAGCGACGTGTTAAGCGCGTGGCAGCGCAGCAATTCGCAAGTGCTGGTGAGCGTCATCGCGGTGCAGGATTGGTTAAACGGCGAGCGGCTGCCCAAATGGGGGACGGTGCAGGCATTGGCGGATTGGTTGGATTGCGAAGTGGGGGATTTGTTGGATAGGCGGTTTTGGGATTGTTGCAAAGGGTTTGTGAACTGTGGGCATGATGACCACGGTTGGAATTTCCCGATTTGAAATCGGGAAACTGGCAGATTGAAAAATGGCAGCCTGAAAGCAGTATTTAAGGATTATTTAAATACTGAACACGGCGCAGGAAAAACAAAAATGAAACAGAACAAAATCATCCTTCCTTACCCTAACCCCGTCCTAATGCCCAACCGCAAACACGGACGGCATTGGGCAAGCGTGCAACAGGCAAAAGTGAAAGCCCGCCAAGAAGCCTTTTTGCTTTCAGGCAGCCTGAATTACACAGGCGGCGGCTTGAAAATCACGTTTTACACGCCAGACGCAAGAAAACGTGATTTGGACAACCTACTCGCCGCCATGAAGCCCGCTTTGGACGGCATGGCAAAAGCAATCGGCGTAGACGATGCGCAGTTTCGCCCGCTGCTGATTGACAAGGTTAAGGCGGAAAGCAGAAAGGATGCGCGGGTGGAGATTGAATTGATGGGGCAGCCTGAAAATGAATGAACGCAAATTCCGCTGCCAAGTGTCCAATCAACGCCCTTTGTTTGAAAACCTATACAAAAACATTGTTCCCGAGCTACTGGCGGCGCACGGCGATTTGGAAATCACAATACGCCCCTACAAAGCCAAGCGCAGCTACGAGCAAAACCGCCGCTTGTGGAGCTTGTACAGCCAAATTGCCGAGCAGGTTTGGCTGGATGGGCGGCGATACGATGCGGACACATGGCACGAATATTTTAAGCAGCAATTTATCGGCTGCGATGAGCGGGTGTTGCCCAGCGGCGAAATCCAAAAAATCGGATTATCAACAACCAAGCTGAACACGCAACAGATGGCGGATTACCAAACGCGGATTGAAGCATGGGCAGCAGAGCAAGGAGTGATTTTTGAATACTGATAAAGATTTTCAGGCATGGGTGCGGCGGCAGCCGAGTTGTATTTCAGGCTGCTTTTCGGAATGGGTGGATGGAGAAGGGCGCTGCGAGTTTGCCCATGTGCGCCGTGTGTCGCGCGGCAGCGGCGTGGGAATCAAACCAGCGTTTTCGGGGGTGCCGCTGACGCACGCGGAACATGCCATGCAGCATCAGCACGGCGAAGCGTATGTGTTGGCAGCCAATGGAATTATTGCCGAGGATGCGGCGGCTTGGTTTGAAGCGAAAGCGGATGAGTATTGGGAACGTTGGAGAAAGGAACGGAATGTATCGTAATTTGGATGAGTGCCTATCGCAGGTGTACAAAATCAGCAGCGTGATGATTGAGCCACGCGGTAACACGGCAAGCGTGATTAGCCATATTCAGGGCGATTGCCCCAGCAGTAGCGGTTTAACACAGGCGGAATGGCACGCCAACGCGGCGATGATACGCTCGCAGGTTTCAGGCTGCCTGAATAGCCCGTTGTTGGTTGCCGTGGTGGAATGCGAATACGGCAAATTGGACGGCTTACTGATTATTGCTGGCGTGCTGGTGGCGGAAAAGATTTGCGATGATGTGTATCTGGCAGCGGATATGTTGCGCCATATTTACAGCGAGATGCCTAAGCGGGTGGCGATTATGGATAAATACGGTTTGCACGATATGACGTTTCAGCGCAAGCGGGACCGTATTCGCAAGCATTTGGCGGCTTGGGAACAGGAAGCGAGATTTAAGCTGCAAACGTGCTTTAAAGAGCGAAAAATCATTGATTAGGTGTGAGTTTTTAAGTATAATTTTGCTATATTTCGGAGAAAGTTGCGTTTAGGCGGCTTTCTCCTTTTTTAGTTGCAGAATTATATCGGTTTTGATATAATTCATTCCATGAAAACACTAACTTTTCTTGGCGATTCTTTGGATTGCATACGCGATTTTCCTGACGGCATGAAGCAGGCGGCCGGGTATCAGTTGCACCGTGTCCAATGCGGCGAGATGCCGAATGATTTTAAAATTATGACAACGGTAGGCAGCGGCGTGGTGGAAATCCGCTTAAAAGACGAAACGGGCATTTACCGCGTGATGTATGTCGCAAAATTTGGCGATGCGGTGTATGTGCTGCATGCGTTTCAAAAGAAAACGCAGCGCACCGCCAAGCCTGATTTGGATGTTGCCAAAAGACGCTATCTTGCCTTGATACAGGAGTTAAATCATGGATAAAACTTACACTTCCGCTTTTGATGCTTTGTGCGACACGCCAATTGAAGCGGCGAATTTGAAATTGCGCGCGGATTTGATGATGCACATTTCGGACATCATCAAGCAAAACGGCTGGACGCAGAAGCAGGCGGCGAGCCGTTGCGGTTTGACGCAGCCGCGCATTAACGATTTATTGAACGGGCGCATTGATAAATTTTCATTGGACGCGCTGGTGAATATTAATGCGCAACTGGGGCAGGCGTTGTCGTTTCAGTTTGCCGTTGCTTGATTTATGAAGCCACCTTGGAGGGTGGTTTTTTCATGCCTTGATGATGACTTTGTACGCTTGGATTTGCTCTTGGAGTTTGATGTTTTCGGCTTTGAGTTGCAGGTAGGCGATGGCGTATTGGGGAATGCCGTGGGTATTCCAACGGCTGATGTTACGCGGGGCGATTTGGAAGATGCGGGCTAGCTCGGCGCGTGTGAGGTTGGTTTGCGCGAGCAGGTTGTCTAATGTTGTTTTGTGGTCTTGCATAATGGATAATATATCTATATAATGCTAGGCATATTAACACATTTTGGAGGTGCTATGGCGGCATTATCGGGCATTGAGACTATCAAGCAGGTTGCCAAGATGCAGCGCAAGACTTTGCTGGCGTTTAGCGGCGGCAAGGATGCGGTGGCGGCTTATCTGGCTATTCGCGAGCATTTTGATGAGGTTATCCCTTATTATTTGTATCTGGTCCCGGGCTTGGAGTTTGTGGATGCGCAGTTGGATATGTATGAGCGGCAGTTTGGTTTTAAAATCACTCAACTGCCGCATCCGTCGCTGTATCGTTGGCTCAATAGCTTTATGTGCCAACCGCCGCAGAATTGTGCGGTGATTGAGGATGCAGGATTGCCTGATTTTGACTATACCGACATCCAAGCTGCGATGGTGGGCAAGTTCGGCTTGCCGAAGGATACTTTGGTTGCCGATGGTGTGCGGGCGGCGGATAGCCCGATGCGCCGTATTGCGATACAGTCACATGGGAGCATCTCTTACAATCTGCTTAAATATCATCCGATTTGGGACTGGAAAAAGGCGGACTTGGTAGCGTGCTTTAAAAAGCATAATGTGCAGCTTGGGAGTGATTACAAGGTGTTTGGGCGCTCGTTTGATGGTTTGGACTTGCGCTTTTTGCTGCCGATTAAAAAGCATTATCCGCGGGACTATCAGCGGATTTTGGAGCTAATCCCGATGGCGGATTTGGAGATTTTTAGATGGGAGTGCGCAAATGGCAAACACTGATGATTTAAAACAGCAAATTGCTGATAAAAAGGCGGAGGCGAAAGCCAAAGTGAACCAGTGGAAGCGCAAGCAGAAGCCGCTGGTGCAGATGCCTGAATTAACTGGCGATGCAGAAGTGGATAGCAAAGCTGATTTGGATGCGGTTAAAAAGGGGTTCCGCGACCGCCTGAAAGCGGAGAATAGGCGTAAGGTGGATGCGACCGATAGCGAGCATTGGTTTTGCGTTTGCTTTCAGAGCCGCGCGCAATCGGAGGCGTTTCTGCGCGAGATTGGTTGGCGTAAGTTTGGCGATAAGTATTTGGATGGAGTGAAAATTGCTAAGATGATGGGTATTGAGTTGCCTGATGATGTTGTGCCTTATGTGGATGAGCCGAGGATTGATAAGGTTTGGGCATCGTTTGTTGATGCTGATGATTAAGCTGTGATGATTGCCGCCCGTAGTTTGGGCGGTTTTTTTGTTGGTTTTTGGATGGCCGCCGATGGGTATATCTGCGGCTTTTTTTGTATGCCGATAGGTTTTTTGAGAGGAGCGCGTTATGCGTAAAGTCCCTGTTGCGGGTAAGCCGCATATTTACAATGTGAAACGTGGTGGCGGGCGTGGAAAGGCGAATGCGAACCAAAGTCGCCGCTCCGGGTCTTGATTTGAAACATAATCCCATGCAATAGGTGTTTGAATGGCTAAACTTTGTGGGGCAAAGACCCGTTCGGGCGAGCCTTGCCGTTCCAAAGCGATGCCTAATGGCAGGTGCCGAATGCACGGCGGGACAAATAAAGGCGCGCCCAAAGGCAGCCAAGCCAAAGCGGGCGCGCTTTATTCCAATTACTACACGGACGATGAAAAGCTGCTGGCGGAGGAGTTGGAGCTTGAAAGTATTGATGCGGAATTGCGTTTGTGCAAAATCCGTTTGAATCGGGCTTTGAAACTGGAAGCGGAGCAGGCGGCAGAAGCGCTGGAGTTGGAGCGTATTGTGGAAACGCCTGCGATAGTGGGCGGTGTGCCGATTACGGATGACCCTGATGTGCCGCCTGTGCAGCAAAAGACGTTTGTGCGTAAGGATTATGAGCCGATTATCCAGCGGCTGTTAGGGCGGATTGAGTCGCTGACGCTGACGCGGCAGAAGCTGATTAACGGGATGAAGTTGGATATTACCAGTTCGGACGGCAGCATGACCCCTACGGTGATTGAACTGGTGGCGGTGGGCGATGATGAGAGTACAGGTTAAGCTGCCGCCTAAAATCAAAAGGATTTTCAGGCTGCCGCGCGGGGCGTTGCGTTTTCGCGGGTCGTGGGGCGGGCGTGGGTCGGGCAAGTCGTTTAACTTTGCCAAGATGGCGGCGATATGGGGCCTTGTTGAGCCGCTGCGTTTTTTGTGTACGCGGGAATTTCAGAATTCCATCAAGGAGTCGTTTTACGCGGAGTTGAAGGCGGCGATTGCATCCGAACCGTGGTTGGAAGTGGCTTACGATGTGGGCGTGGACTATATACGCGGGCGCAACGGTACGGAGTTTCTGTTTAAAGGGCTGCGCAACAATATCCAGTCGGTGAAGTCGTTGGCGAAAATTGATGTGTGCATCGTGGAAGAAGCGGAAGACATCTCGGAAGCGGCGTGGGAAGTGTTGGAGCCGACCATTCGTGCGCCGAAGTCGGAAATTTGGGTGATTTGGAATCCAAAGCAGGAAAACAGCGCGACGGATAGGCGTTTTCGTAAAAATCCGCCGCCACGTTCGTGCATTATGGAGATGAATTACGGCGACAATCCGTTTTTCCCACCTGAATTGGAAGAGTTGCGGCGGCATCAGCAGCAAACGCTTGACCCTGCCCGCTATGCGTGGATTTGGGAAGGCGCGTATTACGAGCAGAGCGAGGCGCAGGTGTTTCGCGGCAAGTATGAGATTGCGGAGTTTGTGCCGGGCGAAAATTGGGACGGCGCATATTTCGGCTTGGACTTTGGCTTTTCACAAGACCCTACGGCAGCGGTGCAATGTTGGATACACGACAACAAACTGTATATTGAGCGTGAAGCAGGCGGCGTGGGCATTGAATTGGACGACACTGCGGCGGTATTGCAGGCAGCGATGCCTGATATTGGGCGCTATGTGGTGCGGGCGGATAGTGCGCGACCTGAAAGCATCAGTTATTTGCGGCGGCATGGTTTGCCTCGCATCGTGGGTGCCGTTAAGGGCAAGGGCAGCGTGGAAGACGGTATTGAATTTATCAAGTCGTTTGAGAAAGTGGTTATCCACCCGCGTTGCGAGAACACGGCGCAGGAGTTTCGGCTGTATAGCTACAAGATTGACCGTTTGAGCGGGGATGTGTTGCCTGTGCTGTTGGATGAGCATAACCATTACATTGACGCGGTGCGTTATGCCATTGAGCCGCTGATTGGCAGTATGGACGCGATGAAACGATTTAAGGCTTTGTCATTATGAGTAAGCAGTTTAGGGTGGATGGTTTTTTGCAGGCGGTGTTGGGCGGTAAATCGCCGGCGCGGGTTACTTCGGTTTCCGCGCCTTTTTTGTATGCGCAGGGCGGTATTTTTCGCCGCGTGGTGGATTTGCCCGCTGATAAGGCATTATCAGGTGGATTTGAGATTGAGGGTGATGCGGACAATCTGCTGGCATCTGAGCTTGACCGTTTGAATGTGTTTGAAACGGCGGCTTATGCGTTGAAGCTGGCGCGTTTGTTTGGCGGCGCGTGCGTTGTTCCGTTGGTGGCAGACGGCAAAGGGTTGAACGAGCCGTTGGATGTGTCGCGCGATGTGGAAGTGGTGGAATTGCGGGTGTTCGGCATCAATCAGGTGTCGGTGGAAGGGGCGCTGTATGGCGATGCCACGCAAAAGAATTTCGGCGAGCCGGAGTTTTACCGTATTTCGTCGCGCGAAAAGCAGTTTGTGGTACATGAAAGCCGTGTGTTTCCGATTCACGGTTTCAGGCTGCCTGAAATGCTGAAAGACACGCGCATTTATTGGCAAGGTGGCAATGCGGTTGACTGTGCTTACAAGGCTATTTTGGATTGGGAAACCACGCGCGAGCGCACCAAGCAGATTTTAGACCGCAAGCAGCAGCCTGTTTACGCCATGAAGGGCTTGGCTGATTTGATTGATGGTGGCATGGAGAATTCGGTGCAGCAGCGCATTCAGGCGGTGGATGCTTCGCGCGGGGTACTGAACACGGTGGCGGTGGATGGCGAGGATAGCTACACCGTAAACGATATGAATGTGAGCGGGCTGACTGACATCATCGGCAAGTTTGAGCAAGTGATTTCGGCGGAGACGGGTATTCCGCTGGCGCAGTTGTTTGGGCAATCGGCGAGTGGGCTATCTGCCACGGGTGAAGGCGATTTGCGCAATTTCCATGAATTGGTGGAAGCGGAGCGGGTGCGTGTGGGCAATATGTTGGAGCGGCTGATTGCGCTGTTGGTATTGCAAAACGGCATCAAGGGCAAAATCCCTGATGGCTGGCGCATTAAGTGGTCGCCGTTGTATGTGCCAACAGCACGCGAGCAGGCGGACATGGCGAAACTGGCAGTAGATACGCTGAAAACCGAAGTTGATGCGGTGGCGCAGGCGGTGTCTATTGGTGCAGTAAGCGAGACGCAGGCGGCGGATTATTTCGCCCAGCGAGAGCAATTTGGTTTGAAACGTGAGGTACACGATGGCGCAGATGCCCAAGACTACGCGGCGAAAACCTAAGCGCTGGTTGTATCCGCACGCCACGGAGCGCGAATATGAGCGGCTGCTGCTGGTTTTTGCCGATAGCATTGCGGCGGAAATTGAGCGGCAACTGCCTTTGTTGGATTTGCGCCAAGACGCGCTGGATGACATCCCTGAAAGCAGCGGTTGGTATGAGCGGCTGCGGCGGTGGGTAGTGGGCATTGCCGATGTGTTTAGGCAGCCTGAAAAAACGATTGCGGGGGCGTTGGGCTTATTGCGCGAAGTGAATCGTTTTAACGCGCGGCAGTTTCAAGCGGTGGTGCGCTCGGTGTTTGCGGTGGATGTGTTCGCGCATGAGCCGTGGTTGTTGGATGTGATGAAACAGTTTGAAGCGGAGAATATCCGTTTGATTAAATCGATACCTGCGCAGTATTTGGAAACGCTGCACGGCAAGATTGTGGCGGCGGTTCGCGCGGGTATGCCCCATTCGCAGCTTGCGGATTTTATCCGTGAGACTTATGCGCTGCCCAAAAGCCGCGCGCGCTTGATTGCCCGCGACCAAATCGGCAAACTCAATGGGCAGCTTACGATGGAGCGGCAACGCGGCATTGGCGTTACGCAATACGTTTGGCGCACTTCGCTGGATGAGCGCGTGCGCCATGAACACCGCGAGCGCGAAGGTAAAGTGTTTGCTTGGGATAATCCGCCATCAGACGGACACCCAAGCGAGCCGATTCAATGCCGATGCAGCGCAGAAGGCATTTACCCTGATTTTGCTGATTTGAAAGGAATGGTTTATGAGCGTCATCCGCTATGACCGCGCGGAAATGAAAGCGCGGCGCAATCAAGATGGTTTTATTCACGACACGCCTGTTCTCACGCGAACGGGCGTTTTTGTTTATCGCAATGCAGATGGCAGCGAGCGGCGCGAATATCGCCCGCCTGAAGAGGTATTCCGCGCGGACAGTCTGAAAGGCTACAAAGGGCTGCCAATTACAAACGGCCATCCCGGATTGGTAACCAGTGCCAATGCCGCCAATCATACGATAGGCGCGGTGCTGGGTGAGGCAAGGCAAGACGGCAATAACCTGATTGCCGATATTGTGATTCACAACCCCGCAGCGATTAACGCGGGCAACAAAGAACTTTCAGTCGGCTATGAGTTGGATTTGGAGGAAACCGCTGGCATCACGCCCGAAGGCGAACGCTACGATGCGATACAGCGCAATATCCGCCCCAACCACTTAGCGATTGTGAGCAAGGGACGCGCAGGCAATGCGCGGTTGAATATGGACGGCAACGAAGCCGTGGATGATAAGGACGAAACGATGACAAAAATCTGTTTGGATAACGGCATTGAATACGATGCCGCGCCCGAAGTGATTCAGGCGTTTAATCAATTAAAGCAGGATGAGGCGGCGGGCAAAATCAAACTTGCCCAAGCCGAAGCCCGCGCCGATAGCGCAGAAGCCGATTTGAAGGCGTTGCAAGACAAGCAGCCGCAAATCAAGCAAGATGCGCTAAAAGAAGCGCGCGAACGTTTGCAACTGGAAGCAGTCGCCAAAACGCATGGCGTGGACTTTAAAGAAGACACCGCCGCGCGCGAGATTAAAGTAGCGGTGATTAAAGCCATTCGCGGCGATGCGCTCGTGTTGGACGGCAAAACCGATGATTATGTGGCGGCGGCGTTTGATATGGCGTTGGCGGCGCATGACGAGCAGGCGAAAAACAAAGCCTTGGCGGGGCAGCGTCAAGATATGGCGGATAAGGATGGCGCGGGCGGCGTATCGGCGGCGCAGGCGCGTGAGCAATACAAATCAAATTTGAAAGGGGCTGAATAATGGCTATGTATGACGACCAAATGGATGCGGCGTTTGCCGGCATGAAAGCAGACAGCGGCTTTGACCGCGTGGAAAGCTATGCGGTTGCCGCAGATGGTTTAACCGCAGGCGTGATTGTGGGCATGGATGCCAACGGCGCGGCGGTAGCGGGCAAAGGCACAAAAGCCGTGGGCGTGGTGATTCATTCGCACACGCCGCTTGCTCCCTATAAACAAGGCGATTGCGTTTCGGTGATGACGCGCGGGCTTTGCTGGGTAAAAGTGGCGGCAGGCAAAACCGTTGCCAAAGGCGAAGCGGTGAAGTTTAACGCGGCGGGGCTGCTGGATAATTCGGCAGCCGACAGCCTGAAAAATGCGGTTATCCGCGATGTGAAAAGCGTGGCAGGTGGCAAGATTGCTTGCGTTGAGCTGCACGCACCAACAGCTTAATGAAAGGAAATGATGATGCAAAAACATTTGCACTATGATGAAGCGGAAAAATCTGTTATCGCGCAATTTGCGCAATCTACGGGCAACGCAATGCGCGAAGACGAAAGCGTGTTTGCCGCGCGTGAATTGGATTTTGTGAAAGCCAAAATCTATGAGAAAAAACGCCCGCCGATGTTGGGCTTGGGGCTTGTTCCGATTGCTTCTGATGTGCCTGAATACGCCGAAACGGTGGTCTATAAAACCTATGACACTGTGGGCATGGCAAAGATTGTGGCAAATTATGCCGATGATTTGCCCCGCGCAGATGTACTTGGGACAGAACACACCGTGCGCGTGAAAACCGTTGCCGATTCCTACGGCTTTAACATCATGGAACTGAAAGCATCGGCGGGATTAGGCACCAACCTACCCACCCGCAAAGGCGAGGCTGCTCGCCGTGCGATTGAAGTGAAGCTGAACAAAGTGGCGATGGTGGGCGATGCGGAATATGGCTTGTATGGCATGACCACCCACCCAAATATCGGTGTTACCACGCTGCCTAGCGGCAAGGCTTGGGCGCAGGCAACAGGCGCGGAAATCATCGCCGATTTGGACGCGCTGTGGAATGCGGTGCGCTTGCAAAGCAAAGGGGTGCATACGCCGAACCGCCTGGTGGTTGCCAGCACATTGCACGCGCTATTGACTTCCAAAATCTACACCGAAGCGCACGGCATTACGGTGTGGGAGTTTTTTGGCAAGAAACATCCTTCGCTGCAATTGGTGGAAGCGCCCGAATTTGACGGCGCGGGCGCAGGCGGCAAGCATTTGCTGTTTATCGGCGAATTTGACGCGGAAAACATGAGCCATGAGTTGCCGATGGCGTTTAACCAAATGGAAGCGCAGGCGCGCGGCTTGGAAGTGGTTGTGCCTTGCTACGCACGCACGGCGGGCGTAGTGGTGCATTATCCGCTGGCGTTTTCTAAGTGTGAGATTGCGGCGGCTTAGGCTGGCTGAAAATTTGGGTTATACAGGGCTGCTTCGGCAGCCTTTTTTATGGAGAAAATCTATGTTAATCAAAAACATTAAACCCGCTGTGGTGGTATTGAATGGCATGACGGTGCTTGCGCCGATGCAGGAAGCCGAAGTGGCGGATAACGATGCGGGCGTATTGAGCTTGGTTGAAAGCGGGCATTTGGAAGTGTTAGAACAGCCTAAGTCAGAACCACCCAAGCAAGAAGATGTAACCAAGATGACAGTGGAGCAGTTGCGCCAGTATTTGACGGAAAAAGGCGTTGAATTTGCCAGCGATGCCAAGAAAGAGAATTTGCTGGCATTGGCAGGCGCACAATGAACCCGCTGATTGATAAGCTGCGTTTGCTTTGCCCTTATGTTGCTGCTGCGGATGATGCGTTATTGGAAAAGATGCTGATTTTGGCGGCGGAGTTTGCGCCGCCTTGCTTATCCGACAAGTTGAAAGAACGCGCGGTGTTGTATTACGCGGGCTATTTAGCGGTAAACGCACTTTCGGCAGCAGCGCAAGGGGCGGTGGTTGTGCCTGTGGGCGTAGTGTCGGAGCGTGAGGGCGATTTGTCGCGCAGCTATGGCAATAATGGCGGCGACCCTTGCGGTTATTTGGCGCAGTATCAAAAGCTGGCGGATTTGTGCAAACGCGGTGCGATTATTGTGTCGCAATATGGTGGCGGCTGTGGATGTGGAAATTAACGATTTTGGCTTGGATGATATTATCGGCAACACGCAAAGGCTGAATGGACGGGTGGTTAAGGTGGGTATTCAAGGCGGCTCGCATGATGATATGGTGGACATTGCTATTTACAACCACTTTGGCACGCGCCACATTCCGCCGCGCCCATTTATGGCGGATTGTGCGGAGCAGAACGCAGCGCAGATTAGCGAAGCGCAGCGGCGAGTGGTGTATCGCGTGCTGGAAGGGGCGGATGCGGAAGCGATGCTGCATCAACTGGGCAACTGGTATCGTGATGTGCAAAGGGCGCACATTCGCAATGGCAATTGGACACCGAATGCGCCTGCAACGATTAAGCGCAAGGGGTCTGACCGACCGTTGATTGATACGGGGCAGTTGGTTCATTCGGTGGAATATGAGGTAGTGTAGTTTTCAGGCTGCCACACCACGGGAACAAAGTTATGGAAACATTGGAATGGTTTTTGTCATTAAACGGCTGGGACTTTTTCTGGGCATTAGTAAAGTTGTATTTCTTACTCGCTGTGCTGGGTACATTTTTGAGATATGTATTTTGGCACAAAGAAAACGATTAAAGGCAGCCTGAAATGGGATTAAGAAAACAACACACCATTCGCCGTTTTGCCGATGGGGCGTATATCAAGGGGCGCTGGCAACAAGGCACGGAAACGCAAACGTTGGTTATCGCCGCTTCGGTGCAGCCGATACGCAACGATGAGCGGGAGAATTTGCCCGAGGGCAAACGCATGGGGCGAGCGGTTAAGATTTATACCGATGCGCTGCTGCGGGTGGACGACAACATGGGCGATGTGTTGCTGTGGCTGGGGACGGAATACCGCATCATCGCGCAGGCGCGGTTTCAAATGGGCATCATCAGCCATTACCGCTATTACGCGGTATCGGAGCAGCCATGAAAGAGTATTTGTACGATATTTTGGCAGCGTTGTTGCCTGTGCCGCTGATTTGGGCGTATGAAAACGGCAGGCAGCCTGAAAACGTGTTTGCCGCGCTGGACGTGCGCTCGGCGGATGCCAGTTTACCTGTGCTGCGTGCGCCGATTAGCGAAAGCGGCAGCCGTGCATTATCGGCGGTGCGTGAAGCGGCGGTAACGGTGCAATGCTATGGCGATGGCGCGTTTGAGATTTTGGACGCGTTGGCAATGGCATTGCAAACCGAAGCGGCAGCCGATGCGCTGGATGCAGCGAATGCGGCGGTGTTTGATATAGAGCGGGTGCAATCTGTGCCCAAGCTGTTTGAAGCGCAGTATCACGAGCAGGCGGTGTTGTCGTTTCGTTATCGCTATATGGCGGCTATGGATGAGACGGTGCCTGTAATTGAAAAAGCAGTTTTAGATGTAACCACGCGGCAGTAGCCGCTTTTTTTATGGAGTTTTGACATGGCAAAATTAGACCGATTGGTTAAGTTAAACATTTCGCTAAACACGACGGCAATCGCCACGGAAAGTTTTAGCGATATGATGATTGTGGGCTTGCACGCGGCAACCACGGCACGCATGGCGGCGATTACTTCGGCGGGTGAGTTGCTGGATATGGGTTTATCGGCAAGCGACCCGATTTACAAGGCAGCATTGGCGGCGTTTTCGCAAACGCCGACGCTGGCGAAAGTGTATATCGGGCGACGCGCGGCAAGCAAAATCACGCTATCGGGCGAGCAGATTACCGCCAAAATCACGCTGCCCAGCGGCGAAGTATTGGATATTGATGGTACAGCGGCGCAAGGCGCGGCAGCTTTGCCTGCATCGCTGAAAGCAACGGCAAGCGGCGACACGCTGACGATTGCTGAAGCAGCAGATATTGCGGTAAAGCCCACACGCGGCACAATGGCATTGAGCGCAACGGAAAGCTACACCGACGCGCTGAACGAAATCATCAAGGCGGGCGGTTCGTGGTATGGCTTAGTGGTGGCTGACCGCACGGAAAGCGTGGTGTTAGAAGTGGCGGCGTGGGCAGAAGCTAATGTGAAGCTGTTTGGCACAGCAACCGATGATGTGAAAGTGTTGAATGGCGCAGTACGCACCGACATTGCTGCCAAACTGATGGATAAGCAGTATTTCCGCACGTTTGTGGTATTTGACCGCGAAGCGGCAACGGAATTTAACGAAGCGGCGTTGATGGCGAAGTGTTTTACTTTTTACCCAGGCGGTGAGACGTGGGCGAACAAACGCCTTGCAGGCATTACTGCCGACCGTTTAGCGGAAGGCGAATACATTGCCGCCAGCGAAAAAAATTGCACCACGTTTGAAATGTTTAAATCGTTTGCGCTGACGCAAGGCGGCAAAACGGCGGCGGGTGAATGGATTGATGTGATTCGTTTCCGCGATTGGTTGCATAATGAAATGCAGGCAGATGTGGCGTTTGCGCTGATTAACGGCGACGGCAAAATCCCCTACACCGATGAGGGCATTACCATTTTAGCCAATGCGATGCAGAAATCTTTGCAGCTTGGCGTGCGCCGCGGCGGCATTGCGCCCGAGGAGTTGGACGAGAACGATAAGGTTGTCCCCAGCTACACGATTAAGAAGCCGAAAGCGTCGCAGATTTCGCCCAACAACAAGGCAAGCCGCGTGTTGAACGATTTGGGCGGCTCGGCGCGTTTGGCGGGGGCGATTCATGTGGTGAACATTAAATTTAGCTTAGGCTATGAATGAAAGGATAAACGATGAGTGCAGTAAAAACTTATTCGCCCGACCGTGTGAAATTGGTGGTGGGCGTGCATTCGGTAACGGGCTATGCAGATGGCACGTTTGTGAGCATTGAGCCTTTGGGCGATGGCATCACATCGCAGGCAGGTGCGGATGGCGAAGTGGCGCGCGTGATGAGTGCGGATAAGCGCGTGAAAATCACGCTGACTTTGCAACAAACCAGCCGCAGCAATGATGTGTTGAACACGCTGCTGTCTATTGACCATTTGAGCGGCGGCGATAAGCCGTTTCCGTTGATGCTGACGGATTTACGCGGCACAACATTGGTTGCCACCGATGCCGCTTGGATTGTGAACCGCCCCACGGTGGAATTTGGCAAGGAATTGGGCAACCGTGAATGGGTGATTGAAACGGCACGCGCTGCCTTTACCGTGGGAGGGAATAACTGATGAGCCAAACGGTTGAAATTAAAGTGGGCAAAAACACATTTTTTGTTACCAAAATGAATGCTTTTGAAGCCTTGCCTGTGTTTGGCGATTTGCAAAAGGAATTGCTGCCTGCGCTGGGCGCGTTGCTCGGCAGCCTGAAAGACAGCAAGCAAGAAGGCAGCCTGAAAGATGAGCCAGAAGGCAGCCTGAAAGATGTGAACAACGCGGATTTGGAAAAGGCGGTGGAAAAGCTATCGGCGCAGCTTGACGGCAAATCGCTGGAACGCTGGGCAACGCGCTTGTTGGATAGCGGGCATATTGCCTATGAGGACGAAAACGGCGAAGCGGTGCGCTTTAAGTTGGCGCGAGATGGGCATATCTTTGATGATTTTGCCGAAGTGTTGCAGCTTTTGGCGGTGGTGATTAAAGAGAATTTCGCTGCCCCTTTGACGCGCTGGCTAAACCTTTCTGGACTGGCGGGTTTAGCCGAAAAAGCGAAACCGTAGGGCGTTTTCGCGCCGATTTGGAAGCGGAATTTTTGATTTGGCGACCTGTGTTGGCGCGAAAAATCAGCCTTGCCGAAGTGAAAAACGGCACGGCTGATTTGGTGGACTTACTGAAAATCAATGCGATTTTGGATATGCAAGACGAGGCGGAAGCGCGGGAAGCGGAGAGATGGAAGTGATTTATTCCGTTGCCGCCAACAAGCGTAACGCTGCTTTGAACACGGTGGTTTGCGATTCGCCGCGCTCGGCAGCCAGCCGCTCCAACAGCGCGATGGTGTCGGTATCTAGGGCAAAGGTTTTTTGGCGGATGCCGTTTTTCTCGTGGTATTTGCGGGTACGCTCGGTTTGTGATTGCGCCATAATAAAACTCCTTGATTTTGATGGAGAGATTTTGTATAGTAGTAGGAAGCAGGGGAAGCGGTAACTCCCCCTGTCTGGTACTACGTTACCAAGCTGATTGCGACATCAGCAAGAATAACACCAGAAAAATTACTTTGATGACGGTACTCATCGGGTAATCCTTCCTGTGTAACACCCCCGAATTATCAGGTTTGGGGGTTTTTCCTTTGTTGTTCTCCACAACAAAATAATTGTATTACATATTACAAAATAAGTCAAACTTGTTTTGTGTTTAATGTATTGAAATATAAATTGTTTTTAGGAGTTTATCGTGGCAAAATTAGAAGTATTGGCAGGAGATTTTACTAATGGTGGTTTTCATGAGGTGATGTTCGGGCAATTTAAAATGTTACGACCGCAACCGAAAATTGATAGCTGGTTATCGGTTTTTCTTAGTTGGCTGGACGATATTGAATATGAATTCATCCCATTTGCTGAAATCGCAGAGATGGAGAAAGCAACAGAGGAATCTATTACACGGCTAGGCGGTGCAGTCGGCTGGGGGTTGGCTGGGTCGCTGGCTTTTGGTGGGGTGGGTATGTTGGCAGGATTGCTGCGTGGCGGGAAAGCTAAGGAAGTAATGTTTGTGTGTACATTTGTTGATGGACGCAAAATGATTGCTAAAACGGACAGCAAGACCTACGAAAGAATCTTGGCAAAGTGTTTAGAAAATATCCATTCACCACAGGATTTTGCAATACGTCAGCAACAATGCGCAGAGAGAAAATTGAAAAATCCTGCTAAAACTGCGGCGCAAATCCAAAAAACCAGATGGATGAAAGTGGGGAAAGCAGTTTTGTTTTTATTGTTTGTTGGTATGGCGTTGTATTGGTTTAATCATGCTAAACCGCGCACAAATGAAATGCAAAAAAGTGCTGTAATGCAGCAATTATCAGAATGATGTGATAGCCGCCCATTGGGCGGTTTTTTTATGCCTGAAAGGTTTTGCCATGATTGCAAGAGAATTGGTTACGCTGCTGCGTTTTAGAATGGAAAGGGCGGGTTTAAACCAGTTTTTAAATGGTTTGAACCAAGCGCGAACACGGGCGCAGGCGGCGGCGAATGATATTCGGCGCAGTTTTGCCAGTATGCGTTTGCAGCAGCGCGGCAGCGGGGCGATTTACAACCGCTCGCTGGATAGGTTGGGCATTCGCTCGGATAGGCAGATTTACGCAGACATCCGCAGGGCGCAATTGGCTTATGCGGCGTTTCGGCGCACGGGCATGGCAACCCATGCGGAGCTTGACCGCGCTTGGGCAAACACGCGTGCGCGGATTCGCGAGCTACGCGGGGAACTGAACGGTGGTAGCAGCAATTTGCTTGGTGGGTTAGGCAAATGGCTGGGCGCAGCGGCTGTGGGCGCAGGCGTGAAATCTATTATTGATACCAGCGCGGAGTTTGAACGCTATGAAACGGTGTTGGGCACGATTGAAGGCAGCAGCGAAAAAGCGCGTGCGGCGATGGATTGGGTGGCGGATTTTGCCAAGCGAACGCCTTATGAGCTTTCGGAAGTAACGGAAGCATTTGTGAAGCTGAAAGCCTATGGGCTTGACCCAATGAAAGACGGCTTGATGCAAACGCTGGGCGATACGGCGGCGGCAATGGGCAAGCCTGTGATGCAAATGGTGGAGGCGATTGCGGATGCGGTAACAGGTGAGAATGAACGCTTAAAAGAATTTGGCGTGAAAGCGTCTAAAAAAGGCGGGCAGATTGCGTATAGCTTTACCGATAGCGAGGGCAAGCAGCAAACTTTGCAGGCTTCGGCGGATAACCGCGCGGAAATTCAGGCGACTTTGCAGACGATTTTCAACCAGAAATACAAGGGAGCAATGGACAAGCTCTCTAATACTTGGGAGGGTTTAACGTCTAACTTGGCGGATAACTGGCAAAGTTTGAAGCGGGAAATCGGCAAGGCTGGGTTGTTTGATGGGGCGAAACGGGCGTTAAAAGGCTTGGTGGATTATTTGGGGCAGTTGAGCGCGGATGATTTGAAAGCCTTTGCGCGCGCTTTGACGGAAATCGGCAAGGCGGCGGCGTTTTTGGGCGCGGCGTATGGTGTTTATCGCTTGAATAATGCTTTGCTTGGCGCAATCTGCAGCGCAGGCAGCCTGAAAACGTTGTTGCAGGGCATTGGGATGAGCGCGAAAGCGTCGCTGCTGCCATTTTTGAAAATCGCGGCGGTGCTGTATGGCATCTACTTGATTGTGGACGATATTATCGTGTGGCTGAACGGTGGGCAGTCGGTGTTGGGGCGTTTGGTGGGCGCGTCGAGCGAATGGAAAACGCAGATTGATTGGGTGAAAGAGAAGCTAGGCTGGGTTTGGGAAAAGCTGGGGGCGATTAAGGATGCTTTGGGCGGCGCGGGGCAAACCACGGGCAAATGGTTGATGAAAATTGTGGCGTTGGTGGCGGTGGGCATGGCGGTGTTTAAGGTGTTTATGCTGTTGTATGGGGCAACGAAATTTATTGCGCTGGGCATCCGCTTGATTACGGCGGCAATGGCTGCTAATCCGATTTTGCTGGTAATTATGGCAATAATCGCGGCTATTTGGCTGCTGTATAACAACTGGGACACGGTGGTGGCGTATTTGCTGGCGGCGTGGGATTGGGTGAAAGCCAAAGCATCGGCGGCATGGCAGGCGATTACGGCTTGGGCGCTGGCTACTTGGGAGCGGATTAAAGCAGCTTGCTTGGCGGCGTGGAATGCGGTTTGGCAATCTGCGGCGCAAATGTGGAACAGCATCCAGCAAAAGGCAATTGGTGCTTGGCAGGCGATTAGCAGCAGCGCAAGCAGTATTTGGGGTGGCATCATCAGCACGGTAAACGGTCTTTGGGATACGGCGATTGGGTATTTTAAAGATAAGTGGGCAGCGGCGGTTGCGGCGGTGCGCGGTTGGTTTGATTGGATACCGGGCTTGGGTGGCGGCAGCATCAATGTGAACCATACGGTGAGCGCGGCGGCGATGACGGGCGCGGGAGTCGGTGTGCGCGCGGGCAGCGTGGTGAATAATGTTACGCAAAACATTACGGCAAATGGCGTGCAAAATCCTGCGCGTGCGGCGGCGCAAATGGGGCGTAATGCTTATGTGTTGAAAGGGGCTTCGTGATGGCTTTTCAGGCTGCCTATGATGGCGTGAAAAATGCAGCGGGCAAGGTAAACAAGCTGGTGAACATGGTGTTTGGCATCGGTGGGACAACGGTGGGTGCGTTGCAGTTGGACGCGCTGATTGAAGAAACCACAGAGCTTTCGGCAAATGTTACCCAGTATGCGGTGGAAGAAGGCGCGCCGATTGCCGACCATATCGGCGTGGAATCAGAGCGGCTGTCGTTGAGCGGGGTGGTATCGGGGGCGAGCGTGGTGTTGTTTGGCGATTCGGGCAAGTCTAAGCTGGTGCAGGCTAAGGCGCTGCTGCGACAAATGCACGAAAAGCGCGAGCCGATTACCATTGTGTCGGGTTTGGATTTTTACTCGGATTACGCGATTACCAGTTGCACGATTCGGCGCGGAGCGGATGGCGAGAAGCTGGATGTGGAGATGTCGCTGATTAAGATTCGCAAGGCGCAGCCGCGTGAAGCGGACGTGCCGCCGCAAAAGGCGAGTGGCAAGGCTAAGGGTAAGGCAGGGGAAACGGGCGCGCGCAAGGGCAAAACGGCGGGCAAAACGGCGCGCAAATCGTCTGTGCCGAAAACGGCGCAGCCTGCTGGTAAACCTGTATCGCAGCCGACCCAAGCAAGGCAGCCTGAAACGCGGCGCAGCCAGTTGCACAAAATAACGTATTAGGAGATTTTATGCTGGCTTTGACTTTGGCAGATGCGAATGATTTTGTGATAGAAGCGGAATTGGACGGTGCGGAATATGCGTTGCATTTTGCTTGGAACGATGAAAACAGTTATTGGGCGTTGGGCTTGGAAAATGCTGATGGTGTGATGCAGTTTGAAGGGCTGCGCATTTGCCCGAATGTGGATATTTTGGCAGGTTTGCGCTATTTGGATGTGCCGCAAGGGGTGTTGTTTTGCGATGGCGAGCCTGACCGCATGGCGTTTGTGGATGAGCGGGCGCAGATGATTTACGCTGGAGCGGATGATGTTTTTGTTTGACCGGACTTATCGCTTGGTGGTGGGTGAAGCAGGCAAAAAGGGGGTGGAAATTGCGCCGCCTTTTCATATTGAGTTTTCTGTTGAGAAAACAGCGAAGGAAGACCCGAATAAGTGCCAAGTGAAAATTTACAATTTGAAGCCTGACACGCGCCGTGCCCTGGAAAAACCTGATGCGTTTGCGGTGTTGTATGCGGGGTATGGCGAAAACGCGGGCGCGGTGGTGTTGGCGGCGGGCGCGGTGATTGAGTGCATTACGGCGTTTGATGGGCAAAATGTGGTAACGGCGCTGGAATTGGCGGATGGCTGGGTGGAGTTGCGCGATTGTTATGTGTCGTTGGGCTATGCAGCAGGGGCTTCGGCGCACGCGGTGATTCGGGATATTGCGCGGCAAATGGGGCTGGTTTTGGAAATGGCGGCGGATTTGCCCGACCATGTTTGGCAGCATGGCTTTTCGCATCATGGCGCGGCACGGATTGCGCTGGGCAAGGCAACGGCTGCGGCTGGGTTGGCGTGGTCTATCCAAAATCAGGTGTTGCGGGTGGTTAAAAAGCATGGCACTACGCCACGCCGCGCGGTGGTGCTGGCGGCGGATAGCGGCTTGGTGGGCTTTCCTGAACGCTTTGCCCAAGCAGCAACGGGTAAGGCGGCTAAGGGCAAGGGCGAAAAGGGGGCGGCGGAGAAAAAACGCTATGGCTGGAAAGTGAAGTCGCTGCTGCTGCCGCAAGTGAACCCGAGCGATGTGTTGAAGCTGGAATCGCGGCAGGCGAATGGGTTTTTTCGGGTGGAGAGTGTGAAGCATTCGGGCGGGTTTGATGGCGGCGATTGGGTGAGCGAATTTGAGTTGTTTGATTTGAATGAGCCGCCTGCGGCGAAACAGGCGAATAAAAAATAATCCCGCTTTGGCGGCTTTTTTTATAGGGAAATGGCAATGGATATTTCAGATTTGCGCGAGATGATGCAAACGGAATTGGAGGCGGTGCATACGACGCTGGCGGGCAAGATTGTGTCGTGGGATGGCTCGCGGGCGGTGGTGCGCCCTGCGCTGCCGCGTGCGATGCGTGATGGCACGGCTTTGCCTGCGCCGCAGATTGTGTCTGTGCCTGTGTGTTTTCCTGTTGGGGCGGGCGGGGCTGCGATGATAAGCGTGCCGCTGGCGGTGGGCGATGATGTGTTGCTGCATTTTGCGGAAACGGCAATTGATGCTTGGCTTTCGGGTTCGGACGCTGCGCCTGACGACCCGCGCCGCTTTGATTTGAGCGATTGCTTTGCTTCGCCTGTGTTGCGCCCTACGGTGGGCGCGGCGGATACGGAGAATGTGTCGCTATCGTTTGGCGCAGGCAGTCTGAAAATTGCGCCATCGGGGGAAATCACGATTGCTGCGCCCAAGGTTACGATTAACGCGCCTGTTATCAATAATGGCTTAGTGAGCATTAACCAAGGTATGAACAATGAAGCAGGCGGGGCGGTGGCGTGTCGTGGTGGCTTTGAGATTGTGGGCGGCGATGTGGTGGCGGATGGTATTTCGCATAAATGGCATACGCATCGGGGCGATAGCGGCGGAACGACAGGAGCGGCGCAATGAGTGTGGATTTGAAATTAGATGCTTCGCATGATTTGGATTTTTCGGATGGGCGGTTGCATTTTGTGGCGGGCGAGACGCGGATTCGGCAGCAGGTGGTGGTTACGCTGAAAACGTTTTTGGGCGAGTGGTTTTTGGACAATACGCATGGGGTGCCGTATTTGGAGAATATTTTGGTTAAGAATCCGAATCGTGCGGAAGTGGAAGCGATTTTGCGGGCGAAAATTAAGGCGGTGCCTAATGTGGTGGGCGTGCCGAAAATGCGGTTGTTGTTGAACCACCCGACGCGCTCGCTGGCAACGGTGTTTGAAATTGAAACGGATAGTGGACGGATTGAAACGGAGATTAAGCTATGAGCGGGGTTACGCCTTATGGTTTTGTGAAAATGCGGCTGCCTGAAATTCGGCGGGCAATCGCGGATGATTTGAAAAACCGTTTAATGGCAGCGGGGCTGGACGGCAATATTGAAACGCGCCCTGATAGTGTGTTGGGGATGCTGATTGATACGTTTGCGGAGCGGGAAGCGGCGTTGTGGGAGAACGCGGAAGCGGTTTACAACGCGATGTATCCGCAAACGGCGGCGGGGGTCTCGCTTGACCGTGCGGTGTCGTTGGCTGGGGTGGCGCGATTGGGCGCGCAAAAGGCTTACACGCGGCTAATTTTTTGGGGGGCAAAGGGAACGCTTATTCCGAAAGGGGCGCAGGCTTCGGCGGAAAACGGCTCGTTGTGGGCAACGGATGATGCGGTGAGCATTATGGCAAGTGCGGCGGCGGGTTTGGTGTTGCAGGCAACGGGCGATGAAGTGGGCTTGACGTGTAATGGGGTGGTGTATCGTTTTACGGGCAAGCAGCCTTTGGCTGGCTTGGCGGCGAAGTTTGAAGGCTCTGGCTTGTTGGCAAATTATGATGGTGTGAATTTGACTTTGACGGCAGGGGATGGTGTGAACCGCCGTTTTAGCGATTTGCTGGGCGTGCGGGTGCTGGAAATAGGTGCAGCGGTGGCAGCAACGGCAAGCGACAATGAAGCTACGGCGGCGGCAGGCGAGATTAACCGTTTGGTTGAGCCTGTGGCGGGATTAAGCCGTGTGGGTAATCCTATGGCGGCGATAACTGGGCGGGCGGCGGAAACGGATGCGGAATTAGCTTATCGGCATGGCATGGCGGTTTATCGGCTGGGGCGGGCGACGTTGCCTGCGCTGGCGGCGAATATTCGCGCGGATGTGCCGCAGATTAGGGAGATTGGGGTGTTTGCCAACAGCGGCGATGCGGTGGACGCTTATGGGCGATTGCCGCATTCGGTGCATGTGGTGGCAGACGGCGGCGATGTGGAGGCGATTGCGCGGGCGATTTGGACATATAAGGCGGCGGGTATTGATACGCATGGGCAGATTGTGCAGGAAGTGCAGACGGAATTTGGGCGGCAAACGGTGCGCTTTGACCGCATTGCGCCTGTTTATGTGTGGATTAAGGCGCAGATTACGCTGCTGCCTGAAACGGAGCAGGCATTCCCTGCGGCGGGCTTTGCGCAAATTCGGGAAAGTTTGTTGCAAGCGGCGGATGTGTTTGGGCTGGGCGATGATGTGTTGTATCAAAAGCTGTATTACGCGGTGTTCCGCACGGCGGGGGTGGCAACGGTGGATTTGAAAATCGCCCGCAGCGCGAAGCCGACTGAAAAACCTGCTGATTCGGCTTTTCAGGCTGCCAATCTGACCATTGACCCATTTGCCAAGGCGTATTTCAGCGCATCGCGCATAGAGGTGTCCTAAATGAAACATGATGAGATTGCTTGGGGGCATTGTTTGGCGCAGTTTTCAGGCAGCCTGAAATTGGAAGCGTTGGTGCGCAGTTTGTATGCGCCGCTCAATGCGCTGCAAACGGCTTATGATGATTTGCTGACGGTGCGCCATTTAGATAAAGCCGAGGGCGTGCAGCTTGATGGCATTGGGCAGATTGTGGGCTTGCCGCGCGAGGTGGATGCGGTGTTGTTTGCCCAGTTTTTTGGTTTTGATGGGCAAAGCGGGATTTTGAGCTTTAATAAGGCGCGGATTCGGCGGGAGCACGAAAAGAATGTGCAGGGCGGTATTGTGCTGGACGATGGGCAGTATCGCCGCTTGTTACATTGGAAAATTGCGGCAAACAATGGTTGCGGCTCGGCGCTGGAAATTGCGGCGGCGGTTAAGGCGGTGTTTTTGGCGGAAGAAGTGCGGGTGCAGGATAGGGGCAATGCAAAAATCCGCGTGTGGTTTCAAAAATCGGCGGCAACGCCTGCGGCGATTTTGACCGATGCGGCGCGTTGGATTCCGCGCGCGGGCGGGGTGGGGATTGAGGTGGTGGTTGCGCCAAAGGCGGATAAGGCGTTTGGCTTTGTGTCGCAAAAATTGTATGGCTTTGGCATCGGAAAACTAGTGCGACGGATTGTGTGATGACGGCGAAAGCCGTCTTTTTTTATGGAGATGTATATGGCAATAAGTACCTTAAATAGCTTTAACATGGCTTGGGGCGAGAACGGCGGGCGGTTTGATTGGCAGCCGGCGCAATATCGGCAGGGCTGGGCAACGATTGGCGATGTGCCGCCAAGTGTGGAGCAGTTTAACGCGCTGCATTATTTGCAAGACGAAAAGGCGAATTTTTTGTATCGCCAACTGGCGGATGTGGTGGCGGCAGCGGGCAAACAATACACGGAAACGGAGGTCGCGTCGCTGCTGACCGAGAGTATTCGCGAAATTATCAAGACAACGATTGGCGAAACAAAGGCATCATCGCAAACGGCGGGGATAATGAAGGTGTTGAATACGCTGGGCAGCACCGCCACCGATGCCGCGCTCTCCGCCGCGCAGGGCAAGGCGTTAAACGATGCGATTGCTGCGCTTAATGCGCTGCTGACGGGCTACACCGCAAACAGCTATTGCCCCAGCGGGCAAATCGGGCTGTTTGCAACGGACTACGCCCCTACTGGCTGGCTCAAAGCCAACGGCGCGGTGTTGTCGCGCACGGTGTATACCAATCTGTTTGCCGCGATTGGCACGCGCTTTGGCGCAGGCGACGGGCACAGCACGTTTAACCTGCCCGATTTGCGCGGGGAATTTCCGCGCTTTTGGGACGATGGGCGCGGGGTGGATGCGGGGCGCGTGCTGGGCAGTTGGCAGAGCGACGCCATCCGCAACATCACCGCGCAGATGTACCTGTACGGCCAAGATGGCTCAAGCAGCCAAGGCGCGTTCGGCTTCCGCAAGCAGGGCGAGCGCGGGCTGGTATGGTCGCGCAACGACAACAATGCGGGCGTGGTGATGGATTTTTGGCTGGACGCGTCCAAAGTCGTCCCCACCGCTCACGAAAACCGACCGCGCAATATTGCTTTGTTGGCGTGCATCAAAATTTAATCTGAAAGGAGCAAAACGATGAGTGAATTACCCAAAACCAAACCTGTATGCCAACTGGATGCGGATGGCTTTTACCTGCATCAAACCGTTGCCGACCAAGACCCAATGCAGCCCGAAAACTGGCTCATCCCCGCGGGCTGCATTGAAGCCGAGCCGCCCGAAGTCAAACCCGAGCAGGCAGCGAAATGGCAGCCTGAAAAAAAGGCATGGCAATACTTGCCCGATTATCGCGGCAAAACCGCTTATCGCACCGACAATGGGCAGCCTGAAACCATGCAGATAGTGGGCGAACTGCCCGCGTATTTAACCCTGATTGCGCCGCCGAGCGAATTGCATCAATGGAATGGCAAAGCATGGACGTTAAGCAAAGAAGCCGCCGCAGCCGTTAAAGCTGAGCAGCAGGCTGAAATGTGGGAGCGGATTAAAGCCAAACGCGCCCAATCCTGCCATGCGGGCATTTACATTAACTCCATCAAAAAATGGATGCACAGCGACCTAGACAGCCGCCAGCAATACACCTTTTTGCGCACGCTGAATAAGCTGCCCGAAGACCTAGTATGGAAAACCCTAGACAACAGCTTTGTGCCTATGACGCGCGAGCTGCTGGACGAGTTGAGCTTAAAACTGATTGCCGATGAGCAGCACGATTTTCAAAACGCCGAGCGGCATAAAGCTGCCATGCTGAAAGCAGAAAACCCGCTGGAATACGACTATTCAAGCGGGTGGAGCGCAGCCGAGTTAATGGACAAGGAGGTGCAACATGGATAACCGCATTGTTTTGGCGTTGTACAAAGGCAACCGCAGCGGCAAGTGGTACAGCCCCAGCGTGCTACAAGCGCGGCTGGGCGACTGGTTGATACGAAAATTCACACGCAGCCCTTACAGCCATTGCGAAATCGCCGTAAATAAGGGAAATGGGCAATACGACTGCTATTCCGCCAGCCTGCGCGACGGCGGCGTGCGCATGAAAACCATGCCGCTGCCTGCGGATAAGTGGGATTTAATCCCCGTCAATCAGCAAGATGCCTACATTGATGTGCTGAACTATTTTGCCCAAACGCGCGGCAAACCGTATGACTTTATCGGTGCGTGCGGCGTTATTCTCGGCATTAAAGGCAGCCTGAAAAAGTGGTTTTGCTCGGAATGGTGCGCGGCGGCACTTGGGCTGCAATATCCTGATAGATACAGCCCGCAGGCGTTGGCAAACTGGCTGCGGCAGCCTGAATAAAAGCCAAACAATTCAAATAGTGGTTTAAAATCTTGTTTTTATCACTTTTTGGAGAATAAGCATGGAAAACGACGAATTGGTTCGGCTTTTTATTGAACGAGGCGTTATCAGCACTGAAGAACGTGTAAAGGAGCTTGAAAAAAGGGGTTGGGTGAAGGTAACGCCCGAGGGATTTAATGATGTCTGCAAGGAGTTTGCGGAGAAAATGAAAGAAAAGTATCCCGAAATAGAGGTGCCAACTTGGGACGATTTTAAAAAGAGTATCGCCCAGCAAAGCAAACAAAATATGTTGGATATGTTGCTAAGAGCATCAGGGCAGAAATCTTAATCATCAAGGCAGCCATTTTCAGGCTGCCTTTTTTTATGGAGAAAAGCATGGATTTAAATGGCAGAAAGGAGCGGCAATGCCAGTAAACACAATCAACACCGCTGCAGCGGTCAACATTAGCGCAATCGGCATCGCGGGGACGTTTTTGGGCATGCCGATTGAGGCGTTGGTGCTGGGCGCGGTGGGCGGCGCGGTGGCACTTGGACGCAGCGAACCGAGCGGACGGCGGCAGGCAGTTTCGGGCTTGATTGCCAGCATGATGTTGGCGGGGACGGCATCGCCGCTGGTGGTGGAAATGGGCGCGCATTATCTGCATTTGAGTGATGCGGCGCTGCTCAAAGCCTTTGTGCCGTTTGCCATCGGGGCGACGTGGCAATGGTTTTTGCCCAAGCTAACCGTGTTGGCAGAAGCGTGGTTGCAGAAAATCTTTAAAAAGGGAGACGGTCAATGAACGAGTATTTGGACATGATTTGCGGCATGGTTATTTTTGTTTATTGCGCGTGCCGTTTGGGTGGACGTTGCTGGCGTTGGCATGATTTGGAATTTTGGGCGCATTTAGTGCTGATTGGCAGCGCGGTGGCGATTGTGGCACAACGCGAAGATGTGCCGATGGAAGCGGTGCTGTTTCGGCTGGGCGTGGCGGCGTATTTTATGGCGCAGACGTGGAAGATTTGGCAGATGCAGCGGCGGATGCGGCAGCATGAAGGATGATTTTGGCGGCTTTTCAGGCTGCCTTTTTTTGCGCCCATGCGGCGCGTTTTTTATGGAGTGAACTATGAGCTATAAATTAGGCAATACCAGCCAACAACGCCTTGTCGGCGTGCATCCGAACTTGGTTAAAGTGGTGCAACGCGCGATTGAAATCACCGCGCAGGATTTCGCTGTAAACGAGGGCTTGCGCACATTGGAACGCCAACGCCGCCTTGTGGCTTCGGGCGCATCGCAAACCTTGAACAGCAAGCATCTGAAACAAGCGGATGGCTTGGGGCACGCGGTGGATTTGGTGCCGTGGGGCGATTTTGATGGCAACGGCACATCGGAAATTAGCTGGCATTGGGGGCATTTTTACCCCATCGCCGAAGCGATGCGAGCCGCCGCCAAGGAATTGGGCGTGCGCGTGCGCTGGGGCGGCTGTTGGCAATGTTTAAACGACACCACTAAACCCGCGCAAGAGTTGGTGGCGGATTATTCAGCAGCACGGCGGGCGGCGGGGAAAAAGGCGTTTATGGATGGACCGCATTTTGAGTTGGCAGCCTGAAATATCTAACCGCCGTTAAGCAAGGTGGTTAGATATTTATTAAATATTTTTAAATCAATGGCTTAATTTTGGTAAGCAAGATTGAGTGATGTTTAAGCAACTTTTGGAGATTAACCATGAAAGCATTAACTAAAACTTATTTGGAAACTTTGATTAAAAATGCGGAATATATCCGCCATGAAAACTCTACGCTGACGATTTGCGTTTTAACGCTGAACAGCGGATTTGTTGTAACGGGCGAAAGCGCGTGTTTAAACCATGATAATTTTGACGCAGAAATCGGACGCAAAATTGCCTATGACAATGCGCTTGAGAAACTTTGGCAGTTGGAAGGTTATCATCAGAAAGCATTGTGGCAGCCTGAAAAGGAAGCGGAAGATTGGGTACGGGTGGAATAACGATGAAGCTTTACTGGAAATGTGGGCTGGCATTTGCGGTATTCTCCGCGCTGGTTTCAGGCTGCCTGATGTATGGGCGGCAGGAATATCGGCGCGGACACGCAGCGGCAACAGCCCACTACGAAAAACAGGCGTTGGCAGCGGAAAATGCGCGTATCAACGCCGTGCGCCAAACCGAACAGCAAACCGCGCAAACCTACGCGGCAAAATTGCAAACCATTGAACAGGAGAAACAAGATGCACAAAATGCTAATCTTGCTTTGCGCCGTGAGCTTGACCGCTTGCAGCAACGTGTCTCCGCCCAAGCAAATCAAGGCGGAAGTGTTAAAAACGTGTCCCAAACCGCCCGCGCATCCGCCCATCAAAACGCTGCCCAAGGCTGGGTTTTACTCGGAGAGTGCGGCAAACGCTATGCAGCAATGGCTGAAATAGCGGATGGGCAGCGCGATGATTTGGCGCGCTGGCAGGCTTGGGGGGAAGTGGTATCAGAACTGCAATAGAATAGCCCCTGAAACGGTATTGCATCGTTTCAGGGGGTATTTTTTGTTTTCAGGCTGCTTAATCTGCTGGGTGGTCGCTGATAATCTCCGCATCCCATCCTTTCCATTTTTTCCCCGTCCGCGCGGCGTATTGCAGTCCGTTTGCGGCGTTGCAGTATTCCCCACCGGTGCCGCGTTTGCCGCCCGCCGCCGTTGCCGCAACCGCTTGGCGTGTGACACCTATATATAGATGTCAATCATTAAGGCGGTGATACCATAACACAAAACCGCCCTCTCGGGCGGTTTCTTACTCAGCTGCCAAACTCTTCATAGAGCGCGGCGTTGGCGGCCGCAGCGTAGTCTTCTAAGTCGCAGCTGATGCTTATTACCACATCCATTACACGGTCATATCCGTGCTCTGCCGCCAGTTCGGCAATGCGGTTTTCTAGGGCTTGGTTGTCGGCAACCACTTTCGCCCACCAGTCATAATCGGCTTGGCTGATGGCAAAATCAGCGTTTTCATCGGTTTTTTCAAACTCGCGGGTAAACGCGCCGGTGTTGCCCATAAAATCAAAAATATAATCGCAACCTGTTCTGGGGTCAATGATGGCCAAAGTTTCGATTACGCCGGTTTCTTTGAAGAAGAGTTTCATTTTTTGCTCCTATCCGCCCGCAGGCGGTCAGTTGGTTAATCGGTTGTTTATCGCGCTGTGCTGCGATGTGTGTATTATATCCCATTGGGATATTTATGCAAGCACTTTTTGCACTTTTTTTGTCAAAATTATTTATTGCTTTGTTTTAATTTGGATTTAATTTGCTCTTTGACCCAACTGCCGAAGTTGGGCAGGGATTGGGCAAAGTCCAGTAGTGCCTGCTCGGTGTCGCGGTTGAAAGAAACCGTCTTGTTGGTGCTTTTGGCCGCGTATTTGGCGCGGGCTTTTTGCAGTGGGGTTTTGTCGGCCACAGTCAATCCTCCAGCTCTCTTGTCGGGGTGTCCAGCTCGTCAATGACATTGTGCAGCGCGGCAAACTTGGGACGGTTCAGCCCGCCCAAATCGCCGAACAACTCGGCAATGCGGCCATCGTCCTGTGCGGCCACTGCGCGTTTGAGCCGCTCAATCAAAGTAACATATTCGTCCTCCCACCGGTCCGCCCATTCGTGGGCAAAATTCAGGCGGGTTTGACGATTGCGGCTTTTTTTCAAGCGCTCGGTGATGCTGGTTCTTTTACTCATATATTTATCCCTCAAAAAAACAAAAACGCCTGAAAAATCAGGCGTTTTCTCGTACTGGCTACTAAAATAGCCCTATGGTTTCAACACGCGACCTTGCGGGCGAGAATATGAAAATGGCATTATAGTTTCAATACAACAGCCGCTTGCGGCGGCTGAAACAACAGGGCAGACTTTACGCCTTTTCATCTGCCCCGTCAATACTTACGACGATAATTCACGCCATGCCTCAGTTAGTTATTTAAAAATCTCGGCTTGGTGGGCTTGTATCCAGTGTGCATCAAATGATGTGCAGTCATTGTCAATCCAAAACCGCGCACCGTTATTGGCAAATGTTTGTTTGTAAAAATCAATAATTTTTCGCTGTTTTGCCGTCATTTCCGGGTCATCTAATTTATTGTCTTCGATTTGGCGGATAACATTTGCTGCTGTTTCAGCTTTGCGCCATCTGATGTCCTCTGCCCAATCAATCTGCTTTTGGCTGCCCTCCGTAATAGGAGACGCACACAATTCGCGGGCGATGGCTGCCTCTCTATCCATTTTTGCCTGTAAAACAGTAATATCGGTGTTTTTGTAATCACACATTTTTTGCTCCTATCCGCCCACAGGCGGTCAGTTGGTTAATCGGTTGTTTATCGCGCTGTGCTGCGATGTGTGTATTATATCCCATTGGGATATTTATGCAAGCACTTTTTGCATTTATTTTGCAAAAGATGGTGATATTATTGATTTTATTGTGAATTTATTTTGTTAAAAAAGAACCGCCGCGCAAAAGTCCTGACATCAAGACTTTTGCGCGGCGGGTTTGCGACTCAAAACGATAAACTATTGTGTTTTCAGGCTGCCTTAATCCAGCATATTGGCAATCTCCGCCATATCGGGGCGGTAGTATACGTTGAGCAAGATATTCAGGCTGCGGTGCCCTGATATTTTTGCCAGCGTTTCCACGGGTACTTTTTTGGATAGGCGCGTTAAGGCTTCACGGCGGCTGTCGTGGAAATGCAGGTCTGTGATTCCGCAGTTGTCGCGGGCGCGGCGAAACAGCACGTCTAGGCTGTGCGCTTGGATTTTGAACACGCTAATCGGGTCAATGGTGCGCAGTTTTTCCAAGAGGGCGATGGCGCGTTTGGTTAGGGGGACATCGCGCGGATGCCCGTTTTTGCTTTGGGCAACGTGGGCAATGCGGCGGTCAAAGTGGATGTTTTCCCATTTGAGCGCGCAAATTTCGCCTGCCCGCATGGCGGTTTCTACGGCGAAGAGTAGGGCGATGGCGCAACGTTGGGTAATCAGGCGGGGTGGCTCGCTTTCGCTGTAATGCAGGGCTTCGCAGATTTGCTGGATTTCTTGTGCACTGGGGCGGCGGGTGCGTTCTTTGGATGCTTGGGGTTTGCTGATTTTGCGCACGGGGTTTTCGCGCAACAGCCCCCATTCTTTCATGGCGTGTTCGCAAACGGCGGAAAGGGTGGATAATTCGCGGTTGACGCTGTCTCCTGATACTTGCTCCAAGCGGGCATCGCGCCAGTCGGCGAAATCTTGCGGACGCAGATTTTCCAAGCGGATGTGCGCCAGCGATGATTTTAAAATGCCGTTGATGCGGTAGGTTTCGGAGCGTTTGCCGCGTTTTTTGACGGTTTCGGTTGCCAGATACCGCTCTAAAATGTCGCCAAAGAAAACGTTGCGGCTTTGGTTGCCTTGCAGCCCGTCTCGGATTTCGGTCTCTACACGCGCCGCCCATGCTTTGGCATCGGAATGCCGCTCAAAGGTGGCTGAACGCGAAACGCCCCGCATCCTGATTTGGACGCGCCATTTGTCGCCGCGTTGGATAATGGTTGCCATGATGTTTTTGGTGTAATTTTTGGTGCAATCATTATCGGTTAAAAGTGGTTTTTTGTGTAGGCTTGGCGGAGATTTATTTTTATAGTCCGTTGTTTTATCGGGAATTATGGGTTATTTGTGTAGGATTAATGGGCGTTTAGAGTTGCCCTCCATCCGCACCACACTCAAAAAGCAGCCTGAAACGGCTGTTTTTTTGCGTCTTAACGGCATGAAGGTTGAGCGGATGTCGTCTTCATCTGAAATCCCAAAAGCGCGAACCATGCTGTTAATTTCCGCAGTAGGCAGCCTGAAAACTATGGCATAATTGTGTGTGATTTTGTAATAAAAGGTAAACACCATGACAACCGCCAAAGGCAATGTATTCGTTATCTCTGCCGCATCGGGCACGGGCAAAACCACGTTGGTTTCGCGTTTGACCGCACACAATCCGAACATTCGCGTGTCCGTTTCGCACACCACGCGCGCGCCGCGTGAGAACGAGCAGCACGGCAAGCATTATTATTTCACCACGCGCGAGCATTTCACCGAATTGGTGGGGCAGGGCGCGTTTTTGGAGCATGCCGAAGTGTTTGGCAATTTGTATGGCACCAGCGCGGCGGCGGTGCAGGAAATGTGCGCGCAAGGCTTGGATGTGATTTTGGAAATTGATGTGCAAGGCGCGGAGCAAGTGCGCAAGGCGTTGCCCGAAGCGGTGAGCATTTTTATTCTGCCGCCCTCGCTTGCGGTGTTGGAGCAGCGTTTGCGCAACCGCCAAACCGACAGCGAGGAGGTTATTGCGCGGCGGCTGAGCGAAGCGGAGCAGGAAATCCGCTATGCGTTTGCGTTTGACTATATTGTGGTGAACAACGATTTGGTGCAGGCGGAGAGCGATTTGCTGCATATTTTTAAGGCGCAACGCCTATTGCTGCGTAATCAAACGTTAAACGTTGAAAAAATATTGCAAAATCTTTAAAATTCAATTCTTAACAATTTTCAGGCTGCCTTATATTTTAGCTTCGCTACGCAGGCTGCCTCAAACCCACCCGCAACAAGGAAATAAGCAACATGGCCCGTATCACCGTTGAAGAATGCATTGAAAAAATCCCTAATCATTTTGATTTGACCCTTGCCGCCGCGCGCCGTGCCCGCCAGCTTGAAAACGGCACCACGCCTTTGGTGGAGGATATCCGCCACGACAAGCCTACGGTAACGGCGTTACGCGAAATCGCCGCCGGGCAGGTTACCAGCGAAGAGATGTTGTCGCGCGTTAAATAATGGTTTTCAGGCTGCCTATTGCGTTTGCTTGCGCGTTGGGCAGCCTGAAATGTTTAGAACCTGCATTCACTATTTACATAGGCATCTTTTATGCCCTAAAAACGCGGCTACCGCGTTAAAAATGCTCGCAAGGTGTCCGACCTTGCTGCGCTTTTTGTCTTGTACCCGCGCTTTTATGTCATAAAATCTACCTATGTAAATAATGGATACAGGTTCTTATAACTGGAAGGAATCATCATGTTAAAAAAATTGGTTTTGCTCGCCCTGATTGCCCCCGTGTTGGCAAACGCATCTTGGTTGGAAGAGCGCCGCTGCGGCAATCTTTACGAAGCAGGCTTTGCCACAGGCTTGTATTTGGGGCAATGCGGCGTATCCGCCGAAGCCATGCGGCAAAAATACGAACCGCGCTTAACGCAGGCGCTGAATAAGCATAACTGCGCCCAATACAACGAAAAAAACATCGCCAAGCTGAACCAAAACACCGAAGCGCTGAAAGCCAAATATTTGAAAAAAGCCGGCGCGCCCAATTTCTGCGCGAATTTTGATGCAGAAATCGACAAGCTGTTTCGCAAGTATGAATAGTTGCATTAAGGCAGCCTGAAAACCTGTTTGCCGTGTTCAACACGCATGCCCGCTGCACGGTTTTCAGGCTGCCGGATTGCTTTAAGCGTCGGCCATGCGCAAAACGCATGATGCCTTTTTCAGGCTGCCTAAACTCACGCGCAAAGGCAGCCTTGCACCTTTGCCCTGAGTATAAAAGGGCATACCGCAGCGCAACACGCAAGTTAATCAAGTCCCAACACCCCCATGCCCATTCCCTCTCCCCAAGCCTCTTACGACCCGCTCACCGCCGATTACCGCAACAAGCTGTTTCGCGAAGCCGGCTATCTTTCCGATGCCGAGCAACGGCAGCTTGAAACCGCCTGCGCCTACGCCTTTCGCGCTCACGACGGGCAAACGCGCAAAAGCGGCGAACCCTACATCACCCACCCCATCGCCGTCGCCACCGAGCTCGCCCGTTGGCACATGGACATCCAAACACTCAGCGCAGGTTTGATGCACGACGTGTTGGAAGACACGCCCGTAACCAAAGCGCAAATGGCAACCGATTTTGGCGACACCATCGCCGAAATGGTGGACGGTTTGTCCAAATTAGAAAACCTGAAATTTGACAGCCAAGCCGAGCAGCAAGCCGAGAGCTTTCGCAAACTGATTTTAGCGATGACCAAAGACGTGCGCGTGATTATCGTCAAACTATCTGACCGCCTGCACAATATGCGCACCCTCGGCGGAAAAAGCCCCGCCAGCCGCCGCCGCATCGCCACCGAAACGCTAGAAGTCTATGCCCCCATCGCCAACCGCTTGGGGCTCAACCACGTTTACCGTGAACTGCAAGACTTGTCGTTTCACGCCATGCACCCCAAACGCTACGAAATTCTCAAACGCGCCATGACCGCGTTCAAAAAAAATCGCCACGACGTGATAGACCGCGTGTTGCGCGACATCAACCTGCGCTTGGTTGCCTGCAACATTGAAGCGCAAATTCGCGGGCGCGAGAAAAATCTCTACAACATTCATCAAAAAATGCTGTCCAAAAAACTCAAATTTGAAGAAGTGTTGGACATCTACGGCTTTCGCGTGATTGTGAACAGTATCCCCGCCTGCTATGCCGCCTTGGGCGCGTTGCACAGCTTGTATCAACCGCGCCCTGGTAAAATCAAAGACTACATCGCCATCCCCAAATCCAACGGCTACAAATCGCTGCACACCACGCTCAACGGCCCGTACGGCTTGCCGATTGAAGTGCAAATCCGCACGCGCGAAATGCACGCCGTCGCCGAAGTGGGCGTGGCCAGCCATTGGGCATACAAATCCAAATCCGGCAAGGAAGACGAAGCCACGCAGCGCACCAACCAATGGCTGCAAAACATTTTGGACTTGCAAGCGCGCAGTGCCAACGCGATGGAATTTTTGGAACACGTTAAAGTGGATTTGTTCCCCAACGAGGTCTATATCGTTACGCCCAAAGGCAGAATCATCACGCTGCCGCGCGGTGCCACGCCGATTGATTTTGCCTACACCATCCACACCGACATCGGGCACCGTTGCGTGGGCGCGCGCGTGAACCGCGTTGCCGTGCCGCTCAACACCACGCTTAAAACGGGCGACACGGTGGAAATCATCACCTCTGCGCAGGGCAAGCCCAACCCCGCTTGGCTCAATTTCGCCAAGTCCAGCCGCGCCCGCAGCGCCATCCGCAGCTACATCAAAAACACCAACCATGCCGATGCGATTGCCTTGGGCGAACGCCTGCTCGCGCGCGCGTTAAACAGCTTGCTGCCGAAAAAAGTGGCACAATCTGAAACGCTGAAAGACAAATATCTGCAATCGTTGGAAGAGAAAAAACAAACGTTTGAAGACGTGTTGTATCAAGTGGGCATGGGGCGGTTGCTGCCCGTATCCGTGGCGATGGAAATTGCCGATTTGGCGGGCGAGCATTGGGGCGGTGAAGTGAAATTAAGCCCGATTCAAGTGAACGGCAACGATATGCCACACGTTCACTTGGGCAAATGCTGCTTGCCTTTACCGGGCGATAGCGTGCGCGCCGTAATCGTTGCCGACCAAGGGGTCATCATCCACCGCGACAACTGCGCCACGCTGCTGAAAACCGACAGCGAACACCAGCTTGATGCCGACTGGGGCATGCTGCCCAACAACGCCAGCAGAACGTATGACGCGGCGGTGGTGGTTTCGTCGCTGGATGCGCACGCGCTGCTGGCGGCGATTACTTCCGCCATTTCCGACAACGGCGCAGACATCGCCTCGGTGGACACGCTGTCCAAATCGCAAAGCGGCACGGAAGGTTTTGTGGCGTTCCGCTTTAACTTGAACGTGCGCGATTTGGCGCATTTGAACGCGGTGATGGCGGCGTTGCATCAGATTCCGCAGGTGCGCAAGGTTACGCGGGTGTGAGGTGGCTTGAGGCAGCCTGAAAACCATGCCAAACGGTTTTCAGGCTGCCTCATCGTGTATGCGCTGCATTGCCGTTAACGCGATGCGCCATTTCCCGCCCCCAAAAACATTTCAGGCTGCCTATCATTATCAAGGCAGCCTGCGTAGTGAAGCGGAGTTGCGAAGCTAAAATCATCTTGCGCTTACCGCGTTCGCATCATTCCGCAGCGGGCGCAGTCGTTTCCACTTGTTGCAACGCAGGTTTGTTGCTGTTGCCGTCGTGTTGCACGCTCACCGCGCGGGCGGGAACAATGGTAGAAATGGCATGTTTGTACACCATTTGCGTAACCGCCGTGTTGCGCAGCAGCACCACATATTGGTCAAACGATTCCACTTGCCCTTGCAATTTAATACCGTTTACCAAATAAATGGAAACGGGAACGTGTTCGCGGCGTAAAGCATTCAAGAAAGGGTCTTGTAGAAGTTGTCCTTTGGTTGTCATTGTTATTAAACTCCAATGTTATGATTATTGAGAACCTATTTTCAGGTTCTAAAAACAGGCGCAAACGCCCAGCCGTAAAGGATTTGAATTGTAATTCAAACCGCTGCTTTTACCAAATTGTTTTTGTTATTTGGCTTATAATTTTTAATCGCAACGACTTTCAGGCTGCCTACATGACCTTCCCATCGCCATTGTTCCCCTATCTTGCGCAAACAGGCGCGCAAAGCATCGCCAGTTTAACCGCGCTGGCAATTTCGCCCGATGAACGCGCCGAACACGCGGCGGTGTTGCGGCAAATTCTTACCCAGCAAAACGGCTATTTGTCGCGCGAACAAAGCAGCGCGTATTACCCCGCCGAGCTGTTGGAATATGCGCTGTATTATCCCGAGCATGCCCAAGCGTACACGATTAGCGTGTTGATTTTGCTGCAAACGGCGGTGCATCACAGGCAACTGTCGCCCGATTTGGACATGGCGGCAGAGCGCTATTGGCAAGAGACGCGCGAGACATTGCCCGCCAGCATGCAGCAGGCGTTGGATGGGACGTTTCGCTATGTGGCAGGGATGTTTCGCTGGATTGAGTGAAGCATTTTCAGGCTGCCGATGTATGCGCCACGCACCAAACCGCAAAACAAAAAATTAACTTAATCAACACTATAAGGCAGACTGAAAACGAGTAAAGCGCGTTTGGGTGAATACAATCGCATCGTATCTATTTTAGCTTCGTAACTCCGCTTCGCTACGCAGGCTGTCATCATTTAGGCAAAAGCAAAACCATGAAACTTAACCCCGAACAACAAGCCGCCGTGGAATATTTGGGCGGCGCATTATTTGTGCTTGCGGGCGCGGGCAGTGGCAAAACGCGCGTCATCACCGAAAAAATCGCCTACATGATTACGCAGGCGGGCTATAAGCCGCACCACATCGCCGCGATTACGTTTACCAACAAGGCGGCAAAAGAGATGCAAGAGCGCGTGTCGGCGCGGCTGGGGCGCGAGCAAACGCGCGGCTTGACCGTGTGCACGTTTCATTCGCTGGGGATGCGGATTTTGCGCGAGGAAGCGCAACACGTTGGCTATAAAAAGAATTTCTCCATTTTGGATGCGTCCGACAGCGCGCGGATTATCGGCGAATTGCTGGGCAGCTCGGGGCGCGAAGCTGTGTTTAAAGCGCAACACCAGATTTCGCTGTGGAAAAACAATTTGCAAACGCCCGAAGCGGCTTTTCAGGTTGCCGATGACGATTGGGCAAAGCAAATCGCGCAGGTGTATGCCGCGTATCAAACCACGTTGGCGCATTATCAAGCGGTTGATTTTGATGATTTAATTCGGCTGCCCACGCTGCTGTTGCAGCAAAATGCGGAAGCGCGCTTGAAGTGGCAGCAGCGTTTGCACTATTTGCTGATTGACGAATGCCAAGACACCAACGCTTGCCAGTATGCGCTGATGCGTGCGCTGGTGGGCTTGGAGGGGCGGTTTACCGCGGTGGGCGATGACGACCAGTCGATTTACGCTTGGCGCGGGGCGAATATGGAGAATTTGCGTCGTTTACAAGAGGATTATCCGCAGATAAAAATCATCAAATTGGAACAGAATTATCGCTCCACCGCGCGGATTTTGAAGGTGGCGAACCATGTGATTGCCAACAATCCCAAGCTGTTTCCGAAAACTTTGTGGTCGCAGCTGGGCGAGGGCGAAGTGGTGCGCGTGGTGGCGTGCCAAAGCGAAACGCACGAGGCGGAATTTGTGGCGCAGCAGATTGCGCGCAACAAGCTGATTTATGGTGCAAATTTTGCCGATTTTGCCATTTTGTACCGCGGCAACCACCAAGCGCGGCTGTTTGAAGATGCGCTGCGTTCGGCGCGGATTCCCTATCAGATTTCGGGCGGGCAAAGTTTTTACGACAAGGCGGAGATTAAAGACGTGTTGTCGTATCTGCGCCTGCTGGCGAACCCCGACGACGACCCCGCGTTTTTACGCGCGGCAACCACGCCCAAGCGCGGCATTGGCGACACCACGCTGGGCAAGCTCAACGATTACGCCAAGCAACATGAATGCAGCTTGTTTCAGGCTGCCCAAAGCATGGAGGCGTTGGCGGCGTTGAGCGCGAAAAACCGCGAGGCGGTGCAGCAATTTGTATATTTGATGCAGGATTATCAAGCGCGAGCGGCGGCGGACGACGCGGGCGAAGTGGTGCAAAATTTGTTGCAAGAGATTGAATACGAATCCTATTTGGCAGGCGCAGATGAGGGCGGCAAGGCAGCGGAAATGCGTTGGCAAAATGTGCAGGATTTAGCAGGTTGGCTAGCGAAAAAGGGCGAAGAGGGCGAGAAAAATTTGATTGAACTCACGCAAACCATCGCGCTGATGACGCTGCTGGAAGGGCGCGATGACGGCGAAGTGGACGCGGTGAAAATGTCCACCTTGCACGCATCCAAAGGCTTGGAATATCCGTTTGTGTATTTGGTGGGCTGCGAGGAAGGGCTGTTTCCCCACGCCGACAGCGTGGAAGCAGGCGCGTTGGAAGAAGAGCGGCGGCTGATGTATGTGGGCATCACGCGCGCCAAACAGCAGCTCACGCTCACGCATTGCATCAAGCGCAAGCGGCAGGGCACGTTTGTGTTCCCCGAGCCAAGCCGTTTTATCAACGAAATGCCGCAAAGCGATTTGGATATTTTGGGGCGCAAGGGCGGCAAGCCGATTGTGTCCAAAGAAGAGGGGCGCGAGCGGCTGGGCAATATGCTGGCGGCGTTGAAAGCGAAAACAGGGCGGGAATAGCTTTTCAGGCTGCCCAAGCATTGATGCAGCCTGAAACAGAACATGGCGTATCGCCGCCATACCCACTCTTTCCATTGCCGTAGCGCAAACGTTTCAGGCTGTCTTTGGGCAATGCAAAGGCAGCCTGAAAACACAAAACCGCTTGGGCATTGCACCATTCCATTTTTACTGAATAGATTGCCTTTCAGGCTGCCTAACTATTCACGAATGGTTAATACAACTGCCCATTCCCCTACGTCCAGCCGAACGCAGCATTCTTTTTTCGGAAACAAGCGTGCGCTTGTCCGACGACGCACGAAGTGCGGCTAGTTCGCACGCGCCGAAAAAAGGATGCGGAGAGAGGGGAGTTTGGCGCAGCCAAACCTGCACGTCGGGGTCGCCTTTCTTTTGCCAGAACCTGTATTCGTTATCTGCGCGAGCGGATTTTGTATTCAGTGAATACGAATACAAGGCGACAAGCCAAGTTAATAGCGAGACTATTAGCTTGGCTTGGCAACGCAGTAGGCGTATTCAATGAATGCAAAAGCAGCCGTGCAGATAGCGAATACAGGTTCCCATCTTTGGCGAAGCAAAGAAAAGTAAGTGCCCCGCTGGCATGAAGCGCATGGTTAAAGCTACACCCAAAGCCAACCACAAAGCACCAACCCAAAGCGTGGTGTGCGGCGCAACGCACGTTCTGGCAAAAATTCATTTGGCGTTGCCACACCCTATTTACCACCCGCCCACAAACTTTTACTTACCACCAATTTGCGTTAAAATCGCGCATTCCAACACAGGTATCACCATCATGACAAAATTCATATTCGTAACGGGCGGCGTTGTTTCTTCATTGGGTAAAGGCATCGCCGCCGCTTCTATTGCCGCCATCCTAGAATCGCGCGGGCTAAACGTAACCATGCTCAAACTAGACCCCTACATCAACGTAGACCCAGGCACGATGAGCCCGTTTCAGCACGGCGAAGTGTTTGTAACCGACGATGGCGCAGAAACCGATTTAGACCTCGGGCATTACGAACGCTTTATCCACGCCACGCTCACACGCGCCAACAGTTTCAGCTCGGGGCAAGTGTATGAAAACGTCATCGCCAAAGAGCGGCGCGGCGACTATTTGGGCGGCACGGTGCAAGTCATCCCCCACATCACCGACGAAATCAAACGCCGCATCCACGAAGGCGCGGCAGGCAAAGACGTAGCGATTGTGGAAATCGGCGGCACGGTGGGCGACATTGAATCGCTGCCGTTTTTGGAAGCCATCCGCCAAATGCGCAGCCAGCTTGGTCGCGCCAACACCTTGTTTGTGCACCTGTCTTTTGTGCCCTACATCGCCGCCGCAGGCGAAATCAAAACCAAGCCCACGCAGCACACCGTGAAAGAAATGCTCAGCATCGGCTTGCAGCCCGACATTCTCATCTGCCGCATGGACAGAATCCTGCCCGATGAAGAACGCCGCAAAATCGCGCTGTTTTGCAACGTGGAAGAACGCGCCGTGGTGGGCAGCTACGATGCCAAAAGCATCTACGAAGTGCCAGAAATGCTGCACAATCAAGGCATTGACACCATTATTTGCGAGCAGTTGCAGCTGAATGTGCGCCAAGCCGATTTAACCGAGTGGAAAAAAATTGTGTATGCGATTGAAAACCCGCAGCACAAAGTAAACATCGCCATGGTGGGCAAATATGTGGATTTAACCGAGTCCTACAAATCGCTCACCGAAGCCCTGCGCCATGCGGGCATCCACACGCAAACCGATGTCAATATCACATATATTGACAGCGAAACGCTGGAACAAGACGGCACAAGCAGCCTGAAAAACTTTGATGCCATCCTTGTGCCGGGTGGCTTTGGTTCGCGTGGCGTGGAAGGCAAAATTGCCGCCGCCCGTTTTGCCCGCGAGCACAACATCCCCTATTTGGGCATCTGCTTGGGGATGCAAATCGCGCTGATTGAATACGCCCGCGACGTAGCAGGCTTGGCAGGTGCCAATTCCACCGAGTTTGACTTGAAAGCCGCCCACCCCGTTATCGCGCTGATTGACGAATGGCAAACCGCCGATGGCAGCGTGGAAACGCGCGACGAAAACGCCGATTTGGGCGGCACCATGCGCTTGGGCGCGCAAGAAGTGGAATTGAAGCAGGGCAGCCTTGCCGCCAAAATCTACGGCGCAACCCAAATCCGCGAGCGCCATCGCCATCGCTATGAAGTGAACAACCATTATGTGCCGCAGCTTGAAGCCGCAGGCTTGGTGATTGGCGGCGTGTCGGCAGGGCGCGAGCGGCTGGTGGAAACGATTGAAATCCCCAACCATCCGTGGTTCTTCGCCTGCCAGTTCCACCCCGAGTTCACATCCAATCCGCGCAAAGGGCATCCGCTGTTTACCGCGTTTGTGAAAGCGGCGTTGAAGCAGCATCAAAAATAATTTTGTTGGCATGAATGAGCAGCCTGAAAATGGGATAAACCGTTTTCAGGCTGCCTTTTTTTAGCTCCCCTCCTGCCCCAAACACCTGCGTATCACCCCCGCCACTCTGTCGCTTTCAAACTGCTTACTGAACAAAATCTTCACGCCGCTTTGGCGGCCAAGTGCGTCGAACATTTTTTGCGCGTGTTCGATTTTCTGGTTTTCTTCTTGGCGCAAATCGTCGCTGTCTTCCACTTTTTTACTTTCCAGCACCAGATTCAGCGTTTCGCCGGTATCGGTTTTGACGAAATAGGCGAAATCGGGCGAGTAGGTGCCGCCGCCGGCCACGGGGATTTTGATGGCGTTTTTCGGGATTTTGGCAAACACCACCACTTCGCGCACTTCGCCGCCGCTGCCGCAGCCGGTGATGTTGTCCTGTTCCAGCGGGCTGTCGTAAAACACGCTGTCAAACAGAAACTGTGCCAGCGGCTCGTGCTGCGTGTCGTGCATGGTGCCGAAAACCGCGTCCACTTCGGGTTTCGGGCGGCCGTTTTCGTCGGTAAACAGGGTAGGGTGCACGCTGCCGCCGATGCTTTGGTAGGCTATTTGAAATTCGTGGAACGAGTGGAGCAACAGCCAGCGGGAAAAGCCGACTTTGATGGCGCGGATGGTTTGGAAGTTGAGGTATTTTTCCACTTCAAAACAGTCGCGCACGGCGTAAAAGGCGCAGTGCAGCGTGTCTTGCCGAATCAGTGTGCTTTGCGCCAGCTTTTCCAAAAAATCCCGATAAGTCATATTTACCAGCGGCTCGAAAGCGTCTTCCAAGCTGTCTTGGCGCACGGCGGCAAGCAGGCCGTTTTGCACGCGGATTTCGTTTTGCACGGTGCGGATGCCCGCAGGGGCGAATTTTTCGGCTTTGTCTCGCAGAAACTGCGTAAACAGTTGTAAAAACGCTTCTTCGCTGTCGATTTTGTATTGCAGAAACGCTTTGCGGTTGATGGCTTCCCACAGGGTTTTCAGTTCATCGTATTTGCCGACGCGCATTTTGACGGTTTGCCGTTTTGCGCCCGCATGGTCGATTTTGCCTTTTTTGAGGCCATCTGAAACGGCGAATGCGCGTGGAAACTGTTTTTTCGTTTCGGCAAAGCCGTTTGCTGAAAACACATCGTTGTCGTCGGTAAAATCTGCCAGTCTGCTGCGGATGCTTTTTTTCGTTTCCGTCGGGTAGGCGGCGATGATTTTGTCCAGCAGTTCGTCGTCCAGCTTGTCAAACACCGTCAGGCGAACCAGCGTGCTGTTTACTTCGCCCGTGAGTTTCTCCACAAAATCGCGCTCGCTGCCGTCCACAAAGTAATTCAGGAAAAACGCCTGTTCCTTTACCCGCGCCATGTATTCGTTTACCGGCAGGCGCAGGCCGCGCCCGACTTCCTGCAATTTGCTGGTTTCGCTGCCGCTGGAACGCAGCTTGCAGATTTGGAACACGTTGGGATTGTCCCAGCCCTCGCGCAGCGTCCATTTGGAAAAAATAAAGCGGCGCGGGTTGTTTAGGGAGAGCAGCGTTTCTTTGTCGTGCAGGATTTCGCTGACTTCCTGTTCGATTTTTTCGTCTTTGCCGCTGTTGTCCTGCGAGAAATAGCCGCCGTGGGTGGCGGATACGTCGTTCAGCGCGGTTTGCCAGTAGCTGCGTAAAAAGGCGTTGTTTTCGTTTTTCAGACGACCTTGCAGCTCGGCCGTTACCATTTGCTCAAACAGAGTTTTCAGGCTGCCTGCAAGGGCGTTTTTTTCGCGGTAGCCGGCGATGTCGTCGATAAAAAACAGCGTGAGCGGTTTGATGCGCCCGCCGCTGCGGGTGAGCAGTTCCGCTTCCAAATCAAAATGTTTCTTTACCGCCTGCCGCATCATTTTGTCGCGCACCGTGTTGCAGTAGGAATACGGGCTGATGCTGCCGCCGCGTTTGAGTTCCACGCCGTTGCTCAACACCAGCGTGGTTTTGTTCATCTCCGCCACAAACAAATCTTCGATTGCGCCGTGGATGGTTTTCAGGCTGCCTTCCTTGCCCAGGCGGTAGGTTTTGCCGCCCGATTTAAATACTGCTTCGCCGTTGTCCAAATCCGCCAGCGTAATGCGTGCGCCGTTATCGCCGTCGGTCTCTTCAGCGAACACGCGGATGCCTTTGACCAAATCGTCGTTAAACGCGTCCACAGCCGTTAAGCGGTAAACCAGATTTTCAAACCGCCCGTTAAAGGTTGCGCCGTAGCGCAAAACAAACTGGGGCGCGAGTTTCAGCAGGTTGGCCCAGGTTTTCTTTTCGGTGGGGAATTTGTGCGGCTCATCGACAATCACAAAGGGCTTTACCGAAGCCACCGCTTCAAACGGCTTGGAAAACGTGTCTTTAATCAGGCGGCTGCCGTCGTTGGCCTGCGTGGTGCCCGCCATCGTGTCGGAATTGACCATGCCCGCGTTAATCAGCAGCACATGGATTTTCTTGGCATCGTCGGTTTGCACGAAACGGATGATTTCAGACGGCACAAAGCTCTTTTTGCCCTTGCCCGGTTTCGCGCTTTCCACCGTATAAAGCTCGATTTGGACATCGCCGTAAACGCCTTCAAAATCGGTGCGGAAATGCTGTTTCAACGCTTCGCCCGCCAGAAATTTTTTCGTGCCCGCCTTGATGGAAAGCGTCGGCACGACGACCACGAATTTGAACACGCCCAGCGTGCGGTGCAGCTCATACATGGTTTTGGCGTAGGTGTAGGTTTTGCCCGTGCCCGTTTCCATCTGAATATCGATGATGTTGCCCGCAGCGGGCGGCGCGCCATCAATATTGTTCAGCCTTTGCAGGCTTGCGATATTGCGTTGCAAGAGGCCGTCTGAAAACACGATTTCGGGGTTTTCGCCGCGCCCGCTGATGTTTGCCGACGCACGGTCGAACACGCCCAAAACCGCGCGGATGGCGGATTCCTGATGCGGCAGATTTTTTTCGTAAGTAAAGCCCGCCATTTCAATACCTCGCCAGCACGTTTAATTTCAAGGATTTTTTGTTGGCATAGCCCTCCACCGCCTGCGCCAGCTCGCGCTGCATCGCGCTTGCCATGTTCGCGCCGTAGAAAATCACCCGCTCGGGCGCGAAATCCGCGTCGCTGTCCAGTTTTTCAATCAGGGCTTTTACCGTTTGCGAAGTGCAGCCTGCCGCCATGAAATACACATTGCCGCCGCACAAATGCGCCGTATAGCCCGCCAAATCCAACGGACGCACCGGCGCGGTAAGCGGGCAGCCGTCGTACACGCGCCAAGTGGTAAGCAGCGTATCAAGCTGTTCGGAGTTCAAATCGGCGCGGACACTTTCGGGCAGCAGCGGCTGCTGCGGGTCAAACGCTTCATCCGAGGCAGCCTGAAAACGCGGCACGGTGGTGAAAATTTTGAAGCCCAAATCGCCCGTGTAATGGGGATAGTCGGCGCGGATTTTCGCGGCGGCTTTTTCCAAACGGGCTTGGGTGATTTGGAAGATGGTTCTGTAACCGGCGTTATAGGCTGCTTTATGCTCTTTCTTTTTTGCACTTAGAATGTCTGCAATTTGAATGCATATGTACTTTCTTAATTTATAAGGATAGTTTGCATTTATATTCATGACAGCATGGGCGGTTGTTCCACTTCCCGCAAAAAAATCTAAGATTAGATCATCTTTTTGCGTGCATATTTCAATTAGAAATTCGATAAAGCCAGTGTATTTAGGGTATTTAAAAATATTCTTTTGTTTGAATAGATTGGCAAGTTCTTCAGTACCTAGGGCATTGTTAAATCCATTAAAAAGAATTTGTCTGGGGCGTTTTCCTAATTCAGGTAGCCTTTGCTTAAAATGAACATTCCAACCGTTTTTTGTTTCTATAAATTTTGCTTCTCCATCATCTAAATCCTTTTTCAATCTTTCTTGAGAACGCCTCCAACGTTCACTTTTGATTGAGCCATCAGGAAATGTAATTGAGTAATACAGGCTATCCTCATCTTCGTCTTCGTCAGAAGCTAATCCTGCGCGACTGTAAGTATCCCAAAAAAACTTCCCTTCTTTGTCCGTTTCTGAATATCGCTTTAAATCTTGTTCGGTATGCGGTGTGTAAAATGTGTTAAGCATATTTTTATTTTTTGCATACACCAACAAATAATCTGCTTCAGTAGCAAATTGCTTGTTATCAGAACCGCCACCTACTTTCGCTCTTCTGATTGCAGTAGATACAAAATTCTCCTCCCCAAACACCTCATCACACAAAATCTTCAACTGCGCCTGTTCATTGTCGTCGATGGAGATAAAAATCACGCCGTCTTCGCGCAAAAGCTCGCGGGCGATGTAGAGGCGCGGATACATAAAGGTGAGCCACGCGCTGTGGGAATTGGATTTTTTCGCGGTAAATTCCAGCACGCGGCAGGCTTCGTCCAAATCCATGCCGCCCAAACGGGCAAGCTGTTCGGGCGTGAACCGGCGGTCGTCCTGATACACAAAGCCGTCGCTGCCCGTGTTGTAGGGCGGGTCGATGTAAATCATCTTCACCGCGCCGGCATAGGCGTGTTTCAGGTGTTTGAGGATTTCAAGGTTGTCGCCTTTGAGCAGCAGGTTTTGGCTGGCGGCGTTTTCAGACTGCCTATTGTGGGCGACGTCTTCCGCCAGCAGCGTTTCGGGCGGCGCGTCGCGCAGGGCTTTGGCGTAGGATTTGCCCAGCCAGTTGAGGGAATAATATTCTTTCTGCACGGGCAGTCCGTCCGAACGCAGGCTCTCGGCCAGCCGTTCGGGCACAAACGCGCCGTTTTTGTCGAAACATTCGGGAAACTGCCGTTTGAGCAGATAAAGACGCTCCTCGCTTGGAGCAGAGCGGGAAAACAGATCGTCGCGGGCAGTCATTTCACACCCCCGTCTGCTGTTTTAACTTGACAAGTATTTGATTTTAAATTAAAATTGCTGGGTGCTGGGTGCTGGGTGCTGGGTGCTGGGTGCTGGGTGCTGGGTGCTGGGTGCTGGGTGCTGGGTGCTGGGTGCTGGGTGCTGGGTGCTGGGTGCCATAGTTCTATCCTAAATACATAAAAGAGTGGTATTTTAGCATTAGCCTTAAATTCTTAGGCAGCCTGAAAATGGATTTACTCTATTTCCAGGCTGCCTATTAGTGAAATCTAATTGCAAAAAAATGACTGCTATAATCCAGCAGTCATTTTTTTGCACTAGGCAGCCTGAAACCACCCGAAAGCCCCCATGAACACCATGCCCAGTTGGTAGGTCGGGCATTTATGCCCGACAAACGCTGACCTATTTATCTATAGTCGTTCCAATTAAGACTTAGACAAGGCGGTGAGCCGCAGATAGTACAAGTAGTACAGCAAGGCGAGCCAACGCTGTATAAGGCTTAATTGGGACGACTATAATACGCCACTAAAAACGTCGGGCATAAATGCCCAACCTACTTAGGTTCTACAAGCGTTTCAGGCTGCCTTTGCGAAACATCAAAGGCAGCCTGAAAATTATTACGCCGTAAGCAACCGTAGGGCTTCTTGATACTTGGCAACGGTTTTTGCCAGCACATCTTCGGGGATAGCGGGGGCGGGGGGCTGTTTGTTCCAGCCGCTGCGTTCCAGCCAGTCGCGGATAAATTGTTTGTCAAACGACGGGGGATTGCTGCCGACTTGGTAGCTTTGCGCCGCCCAGAAGCGGCTGGAATCGGGGGTGAGCACTTCGTCCATCAGGGTGAGCGTGCCGTTGGCATCCAGCCCGAATTCAAATTTGGTGTCGGCGATGATGATGCCGCGGGTGGCAGCGTAGGCAGCGGCTTCGGTGTAGAGTTGGATGGCTTTGGCGCGTACTTGCTGGGCAAGTTCGCTGCCGATTAGGTCGGCGCAACGCTCAAAGCTGATGTTTTCGTCGTGGTCGCCCACTGCGGCTTTGGTGGAGGGGGTGAAAATGACTTCGGGCAGTTTTTCGGCTTCGTGCAGGTGAGCGGGCAGTTGGATGCCACAGATTTCGCCTGTGGCTTGGTAGGCTTTCCAGCCGCTGCCGCTGAGGTAGCCGCGCACCACGGCTTCTATTTTGACGGGGGTGAGCCGTTTGGCGACGACGGCGCGTTGGGCGATGGCGCGGGCGGTTGCTTCGGGCAGGATGTCGTGCACGGTTTGCCCTGTGAAGTGGTTGGGCATGATGTGGGCGAGTTTGTTGAACCAGAAGTTGGAGATTTGGGTGAGGATTTCGCCTTTGTGGGGGATGGGTTCGTTGAGGATGACATCAAACGCGGAGAGGCGGTCGCTGGCGACGATAAGCATGGTTTGCTCGTTGATTTCGTAGAGGTCGCGGACTTTGCCGGAGTAGAGTTTTTTGAGGGGGATGGTGGTCATGGTTAGGCTTTCTTTGGGGTGGTTGGGGGAATGGGCAGCCAGAAAGGGCTGGGGATGGGGTTTCAATCTTGCGCTTTGCGCGGCGATATACGCCTTTGGCTGTGCATAAGTTCGCATGGCGAAATCAAAGATTTGAACAAAGGGGCAAGGCTGTCTTTGCTGCGCTGGATTGCGATGTTTGGGGTAGTCTGAAATGGGTGGGCTTGGGCTGGGGTTATGGAGTGGGTGTGGCGGCGATACGCCACGTTCTGTTTCAGGCTGCATCAAGGGTTGGGGCAGCCTGAAAATGCTTTACCTGTTTTCAGGCTGCCTCGGGGTAGCTGCCTTTAACCAATATCTCGCGGGTTACGTTTTGGATGTCGCGGTGTCCTGTGAACGCCATGCTCAAATCCATTTCGTTGTACAGGATTTCCAGCGCGCGGGTTACGCCTGCTTCGCCGTAGGCGGCGAGCCCGTAGAGGTAGGGGCGGCCGATGAATGTGCCGCGTGCGCCGAGCGCCCATGCTTTTAGGATGTCTTGCCCTGTGCGGATGCCGCCGTCTAGCCAGACTTCGGTTTGGCTGCCCACGGCTTGGATGATGGCGGGCAGGGCGCGGATGCTGGATGGTGCGCCGTCTAGCTGCCTGCCGCCGTGGTTGGAGACGATGATGGCATCCGCACCGTGTTGCACGGCTTTTTCGGCGTCTTCGGGGTCTAGGATGCCTTTGATGATGAGTTTGCCGCCCCATAGGTCTTTGATGTGGGCGATGTCGTCCCAGCTGAGTTTGGGGTCAAATTGTTTGGCAACCCAAGGCATGAGTTCGGATAGATTGGTTACGTCTTTGGCGTGCCCTGCGATGTTGCGGAAGGTGCGCCGCCGGGTGTTGAGCATTTTCAGCCCCCATTCGATTTTGGTGGCAAGGTTGATGAGGTTGGCGAGGGTGGGGCGCGGGGGGACGGTGAGCCCGTTTTTGATGTCGCGATGGCGTTGCCCGACGATTTGCAAGTCGGCGGTGAGCACGAGCGCGCTGCATTGGGCAGCTTTGGCGCGGCGGATGAGGTCTGCCATGAATTCGCGGTCGCGCATCACATAAAGTTGAAACCAGAATGGGGCGGTGGTGTTTTCGGCGACGTCTTCGATGGAGCAGATGGACATGGTGGATAGGGTGTAGGGGATGCCGAATTTTTCGCAGGCGCGTGCGGCAAGGATTTCGCCATCGGCGTGGAACATGCCTGTTAGCCCTGTGGGGGCGATGGCAAGCGGCATTTTGACTTCTTGCCCGAGCATTTGGGTTTTCAGGCTGCGGTTTTCCATATCCACCAGCACGCGCTGGCGAAATTGGATGGGGGCAAAATCAGCGGCGTTGGCGTGGTAGGTGGTTTGTGTCCACGAGCCTGTGTCGGCGTATTCGTAGAACATTTTGGGTAGCTTGCGGCGGGCGATTTGGCGCAGGTCTTCTATGGTGGTGATTTGGGATAGGGGTGGAGTGAATAGCATGGGGTGTCCTTTTGGGGTTTTCAGGCTGCCTATTGATAGAGCGTCGGCGGCTCGCCGACATGGGCGGTTGGGTTGATGAGGTGGCTGGATGGTTAGCGTTTATGGCGATGAGCCGTCGCCGTTCCATTGTGGGCAGAAAAACAATAGGCAGCCTGAAACACAAAATCCGTTTCAGGCTGCCTTTGTTTACGCGCTGCGGTAGGCGAGTAATAAATTGCGGAATACGTTGGGGTCTTTGATAAAGGTCATTTCGCCCTCGGCGGGGAAGTGGTAATCCAACAGGCGCGATACCCAGAAGCGGACGCAGCCTGCGCGGTAGGCAGTGGGCAGGTAGTCTTGTTCGGCGGGGGTTAGGCGGCGGATGCTTTGGTAGCCGTTTAGGAAGGCGTGTTGCAGGGTGGGGTCTATGTGGTTGTTGGCGGTGCGCGCCCAGTCGTTGATGGCGATGGCGATGTCGTAAACAAAGCTGCCGTTGCAGGCGTAGTAAAAATCTATAAAGCCTGCGACTTGGTCGCCGTTGAGCAATACGTTGTCTTTGAATAAATCGGCGTGGATGATGCCGCTGGGCAAATCGGTATCGGGGTGTTGGGCGAGATAGGCGATTTCGTCTTGCAATAATTGCGCGTCTTGGGGTTCTAGGTGGGGGATAAGCTGTTGGACGCTGTCTGTCCACCATTTGGCGTGGCGGGGGTTGGGCATGGTTTGGGGGAAGGTTGCGCCTGCAAGGTGCATTTGGGCGAGCATGGCGCCGGTGTTGCGGCATTGGGCGGCGGTGGGATAGGCAACGTCGCTGCCGTTGAGTTTTTCTACGATGCAGGCGGGCTTGTTGGCAAGGGTGGCGGTGAGTGCGCCGTTGCGCTGGGCGATGGGGGCGGGGCAGGCAACGCCGTTGGCGCTCAGGTGTCGGGTGAGCTCCATGAAAAACGGGACTTCGTGCGCTTTCAGGGTTTCAAACACGGTGAGCACATAGCTGCCGCTTTGGGTGTGCAAAAAATAATTGCTGTTGGTTACGCCTTGGGCGATGCCTTGCAGGGATTGAAATTCGCCAAGATTGTATCGGGTGAGCAGTTGGCGCATTTCGTCGTCGGAAACGCTGGTGTAAACGGACATGGGGCAGCCTGAAAACGAATGGGGTTGAAAGGGAGCTATGATAGCAAATTTGGGCTTATTCGGCAGCCTGAAAAGGCGGTGCGCTGTGCCAAACAAAAGCATTTTCAGGCTGCCTTAACGCGCGCTCATGCAGCCTGAAAATGGGAAACTTCGCTTGGGGGCGTTTCCCATTTTGTGATACATTTAGCACCGTTTCAGCCAAACAATTCAAATATTTAATTCAAACTTTTCACGAGAGCGCAAACCATGCCTACATCTGTTATCCGTCCCGATATTCTCGCCCAAACCGCTTATGCCGTTGCCGATGTTCCCGCCGATTTCATCAAGCTGGATGCGATGGAAGTGCCGTATCCCTTGCCTGAAAACTTGCGCGCCGAATTAGCCGCCGAGCTGGCTGCCGCGCCGATTAACCGCTATCCCAACATCGCCGCTAGCCCCTTGCCACAGCTGCTGCGCGACACCTTTGCCATCTCCGAAGGCGCGCAAATCGTGCTGGGCAACGGCTCGGACGAAATCATCCAATTCATCACGCTGCTGGTTGCCCAAGCCAACGCCAGCGTGTTGGCGGTTGAACCCAGCTTTGTGATGTATCGCCGCAACGCCGAATTGTTTGGCTTGAACTACATCGGCGTGCCGCTCAACCCCGATTTCACGCTCAATTTAGAAGCCACGCTTCACGCCATCCAGCAGCACAAACCCGCGCTGATTTTCCTTGCCTATCCCAACAATCCCACCGGTGTGCCGTTTAGCCGCGAAGCCGTGGAAGCCATTATCCAAGCCGCCACAGGCATTGTGGTGATTGACGAAGCCTACGGCGCGTTTAGCCACGACAGCTTTATCGCCCAAGCAGGGCAGCCTGAAAACCTCGTGGTGATGCGCACATTAAGCAAAATAGGCTTTGCAGGCTTGCGCGTGGGCTACGCCGTGGGCAGCCCCGCCGTGATGGGCGAGTTAGCAAAAATCATGCCGCCTTACAACATGAACCAGCTTAGCCTTGCCGCCGCCGCCTTCGCCCTGCGCCATGCCGAAGCGTTTATGCAAAACATAGAAACGCTGAAAAACGAACGCGCCCGCGTTGCCAACGCGCTGGCAGAGTTGGAAGACGTAACCGTGTTCCCCAGCGAAGCCAATTTTGTAACCGTGCGCCTGCCCGATGCGCCGCTGGCGTTTCACACGCTCAAAGACAACAAGATTTTGGTGAAAAACCTGCACGGCGCGCATCCCCTGCTGCAAAACTGCCTGCGCCTCACCATCGGCACGCCCGAGGAAAACGACCAAGTGCTGCGCGTGCTGGCAAACGTGATTGCCGACCATATCCGCGCCAAACAAAGCGGCTTTTATGCCAACGCCGATGCCATCGCGCGGCTCAACGCAGGCATGATTAAAGGCGTGTTGCTGGCGGTGGTGCTGTTCTCGCTGATGAGCATTTATTTGTGCAGCCATTATTTCAGCGATTTGGTGGTGGCGATTTAGCCGAATTGAGTAGGTTGAGGCAGCCTGAAAATCGTTTTAGCGCAGCCCAAAGGTTGCCATTTCATGCGTTGCGCCGCATACCACGCTTGCCGTGCGCTGATGGCAATCATGCGCTCTCCGTTGTAATCCGTTGTAAATAACCCCAAAGGCAGCCTGAAACGCATCAAAAGCCGTTTCAGGCTGCCTCAATCCCATTTTCTCCCCATTTTCAAACACAACCACAAGGACACCCCATGCGAACCGCCACCATCACCCGCAACACCAGCGAAACCCAAATCACCGTTTCCCTTAATCTGGATGGCACAGGCAAAGCCCGCTTTGACACGGGCATTCCCTTTTTGGAACACATGCTAGACCAAATCGCCCGCCACGGCTTAATAGACCTAGACATCGTGTGCAAAGGCGATTTGCACATCGACGACCACCACAGCGTGGAAGACATCGGCATCACGCTCGGGCAAGCGCTCAAAGCCGCGCTGGGCGACAAAATCGGCATCCGCCGCTATGGGCACAGCTATGTGCCGCTGGATGAAGCATTAAGCCGCGTGGTGCTGGATTTATCAGGGCGCGCAGGGCTGGAATACCACATTGACTTCACCCGCGCCACCATCGGCAAGTTTGACGTGGATTTGTTTAGCGAGTTTTTTCACGGGCTGGTAAACCACGCCATGATCACGCTGCATATTGACAACCTGCGCGGCAAAAACGCCCACCACCAAGCCGAAACCGTGTTCAAAGCCTTCGGGCGCTCGCTGCGGATGGCGGTGGAATACGACGAGCGCATGGCAGGCAAAATGCCTTCTACCAAGGGGACGCTTACCGCATAATGCCCGCTGTGTTGTGTTTCAGGCTGCCTTTGAGTGATGCAAAGGCAGCCTGAAAATTGGTTGTGGAATGTATTAAGAACCTGTATTCACTATTCTCATCGGTATCTTTTATGTCATCAAATCTACCTATGCAAATAGTGAATACAGGTTCTTATTCCGAAATATTAATTAATTATTTTTTAATCATTTTTCGCAACACATTTACTGCCATTTTTTCTGTGCCATTATTACGCCACAAACCAAAATAATCCTCTGCTGTAGTAAGCTCTAATGCATCAGCTTTGCCATTATGGTCAGTATCTAAATTTGCATCAGGTTTACCATCATTATCGGTGTCAATATTCACATCTAATATTTTGTCATTATTGGCATCTTGGCTGATGATTCCTAAAACATATGGTTTACGATCATTTTCACCATTATATAAAATGATTGGTCCTTTATAATTTTTGCTTTTTTCAGCCGTTTCCAATAGCAAGCGAATAGTATTGGCTTGTTTTTCTTCATCTAGCCCTTCATACATAGCGGGTACGCCCACTTCTGTTGCCCAAATTTCTTTAGCATCGCCGTTATCAGCCATAATCTGATATAAGGTTTTTTCGTTAGCTGCTTGAGGCGCAAGATCAATATGAACTTTGTCGCCATACATAATTGCCCAGCCATTGGTACGCCATTCTTTGCCCGTAATCCCATATGGATGGTGTGAAAGCGTATCAAAATAACCTTTTGCACCTGCTGCATACATACGGTTTAGAAACTCAAATGGTGAAATGTAACCATCGCTATAGGGGCGTGAATCCCCCACTGTCATGCCTCCCGCTAAAATATTTACATTGGGATTTGCTTTGTGCGCAGCGATATAAGCTAGTTTAAGCAAATGTGTATAATTTTCAGGGTTTGGTTTAGGGTTCGTTAAGCTGTCATGCCAGAAACCAGGATTGCCAGGCTCATTCCATACTTCAAAATTGGATATTCCTTGTGGCGCATAGCGATGTACCACATCTCCCATAAATTTAGCAAAATCAGCATAATAAGCAGCTTTGGGCGCAAATGACGCTATATACATCCCATTGGTTTCCCATATTTCTTTTTCAGTATTAGATAACTTGTTGGCATCGCTTGCCCATTCTGGTGTGCCGCTAACTTGCATGAGAACTTTCATGCCATATTTTTTTGCTAGTTGCACAGCTGCATCAGTATCAGACCAATCGTATGTACCATTTTCTTTTGGCTGAATGCGATGCCATGAAGCAATTATGCGTACCCATGTAACACCTAATTCGGCAGCGCGTTTATATGAAATCTCTGCTTTCTCTAAATTGCTTCCCCAAAAAGGGTTGGTTGGCTGAATACCTATATTATTTAGAGTAGAGGATGGATTATGTATATTGTTGTGATTTTGTGTAGTGTTATGACCATTTGCGCCTGAATTGGAGTTATCGGGCGCAGGGGTAGGTGCGGGCGCAGATGGCGCATTGTTGCCATTGTTGTTGCTGTTGTCGGGCGGGATATGGGTGCCGTTGCCGTTGTTATTGGATGGCGGTGGGGGCGCGGGGGGATTGTTGTTTCTGTTTGGGTCTGTGGGATGAGTGCTGGAGTTTCTGTTTTTCTTAGTCGTTATTATGTGCGCATTTTTGTTGGATGATGCGCGCGATGATGCTGTTGTCATTTTTTTATCGTTTAAACAGCCTGTTAAACAAAGTGCCAGCAGCGGCAAGAACCAATAGTGCTTTTTCATGTTGCAACCCTAATCAAAAATTGAAAAACGAATGTTTGCGGCTAGGTAAAATTGAATCGTATCAAAAAACGCAGTAAGAACGATGCCGTTTTGTAAATTTTTGCCTTGTTTTTGTAAAACCATACGGCAGCCTGAAATAATATGCTGGTGTGATTTGCGCACTAAAAAACCTGCATCCACCAACAGCATGGCGAATACAGGTTTGCACGTTTTCAGGCTGCCTCAGCCGCCGCACACGCCGCAGCAACCGCTTTTGCCGTGTTCGTCTTTTTTCTCGTTGTTCAAAACGGGCAATTCCACCTCTTTGGCGGGCGCGTCTTTTTGCTCGTTGACATCGTTTACTTGAATGGTGTTTTCGCTCATGGTTTTTCCTTAAAAGCGGGGTTAATCAAGCGGCGGATTATAGCGAGTTTGCACGGCATAGGCAGCCTGAAAAATCCCCCGCCCCCTGTTTCAGGCTGCCTAAACCCCGTATCATCCCATCCTTTTCATCCCACCACACAACCATGCGCTATCCCATCCGCCCCGCCAGCGACCACTACCATCCCATCAGCCAAAAATTCTATGTAACCCCGCCGCAGCAGCCCGTGCAGGGCGGCATTAAAACCGTGCTGCGCTGGCTCAAAGCCATGACCTTCGATGCGCCCAAATACGCCCCGCCCGCGCCGCTGCCCAGCCAAATACCCGATTGGGCAACCTTTTTGCAAGACGACCAGCCGCGCTTCGTTTGGTTTGGGCACAGCACCGTGTTTATCCGCATCGGCGGCAAAACCCTGCTGCTGGACCCCGTGTTCAGCCGACACGCCTCGCCCATCCCGCTTATCTCGCGCCGCTATCAAGCCCCGCCCGCCAGCCTTAGCCAACTGCCGCCCATGGACTACATTCTATACAGCCACAACCACTACGACCACCTGGACAAGCTCACCGTGCGGCACCACATCGACAGCGATACCCAATTTATCGTGCCGCTCAATCTGGGCACGCTGCTGCAAAAATGGGGCATCCCGCCCGCGCGCATCATCGAGCTGGATTGGTGGCAACACACCGCCATCGGCAGCCTGAAAATCCACGCCGTGCCCGCGCGGCACAACAGCAGCCGCGGCTGGGGAGACTTCAACAAAACCCTGTGGGCAGGCTACGTTATCCAAACCCCGCAGCACACCGTCTATTTTTCGGGCGACAGCAGCTACGGCAGCCACTACCGCCAAATCGGGCAACGCTTCCCCAAAATAGACCTCGCCCTCGTTGAAAACGGGCAATACAACGCCAGCTGGCGCGACAACCACATGCACCCCGAAGAAACCGCCCAAGCCGCCGCCGACCTGCGCCCCCAACGCTTTATGCCGATACACTGGGGCATGTTTAGCCTCGCCATGCACCCGTGGGATGAACCCGTGCGCCGCAGTCTCCCGCTGATTCGTGCGCAAAACATCGCCACGCTCACCCCCACGCTCGGGCAAGTGTTCACGCTCAACACGCCAACCAGCGACTGGTGGGAAAACATAAAATGATATAATCCACACCGTTTTCAGGCTGCCTTATCTTGTTTACAAGAACAACAAAGGCAGCCTGAAAAACCGTTTACAAGCCTATCTACCCCCATTTCAGGCTGCAACCTTTGTAAACCCTAAAATCAAACAAAAAATATTAAATTACCGTCATTCCCGCGCAGGCGGGAATCTTGGTTGAACTTAAACAACGGTTTGTTTTAACAATCATTCCAGAATAGCCAATAAGATTCCCGCCTGCGCGGGAATGACGGTATTTTTTGTTTTCAGGCTGCCTCAAAGCCCCACCAAATTTCAGGCTGCCCCATCCCAATCACCCAACCCCCAACACGAAAGCACCCCAACATGGCAATCCAATGGTTTCCCGGCCACATGAACAAAGCAAAAAAAGCCATCGCCGAGCGCCTTAAAAGCGTAGACATGGTGATAGAAATGCTTGACGCACGTCTGCCCGCATCCAGCGAAAACCCCCTGCTCGCCCAACTCGCCAAAGGCAAACCCAAGCTCAAAATTCTCAACAAACAAGACCTTGCCGACCCCGAGCGCACCGCCATCTGGCTGGATTACTTTACCGCGCAAGAGCAAACCCAAGCCATCGCGCTAGACAGCTCCGAAAAAGCCGCCGCTCCCAAAATCACCGCCGCCTGCCGCAGCCTAATGCCCAACCGCAAAGGCATAGACAAACCCCTGCGCGTGCTGATTTGCGGCATCCCCAACGTGGGCAAATCCACGCTCATCAACGGCATGATCGGCAAAAAATCCGCCAAAACAGGCAACGAACCAGGCATCACCAAAGCCGAACAATGCCTATTTTTGGCGGACGACTTTTGGCTCTACGACACCCCCGGCATGCTCTGGCCCAAGATTATCGTAGAAGAATCGGGCTACAACCTCGCCGCCAGCGGCGCCATCGGGCGCAACGCGCTGGATGAAGAAGAAGTCGCGCTGGAACTGCTGGACTACCTGCGCCGCCACTACCTGCTCCTACTGCAAGCGCGATACAGCGCCGACAAAGACCCCAGCAGCCATTGGAACGACACCGCATGGCTAGAATGGGTTGCACAAAAACGCGGCGCCGTATTAAGCGGCAACCGCATCAACTACCAAAAAGCCGCCGAGCTTATTCTCACCGACTTTCGGGAAGGCAAAATCGGGCGCATCACGCTGGAAACGCCCAACCAATGGGAAACATGGCTCAAAGCCGCCCGCAAAAAAGAAGCCGAGCGCAAAGCCGAACGCGAAGCACGCAAAGCCGAGCGCAAAAGGCAGGCGCAAGGTTCATAAAGGCAGCCTGAAAATGGGAAAAACCGTTTTCAGGCTGCCTCAACATCCGCTTATCTTTGCCCATAAGCGTGGCGTCTTGCCGCCACACCCACGCCCCGCAGCCCAACCCTCCGCGCATGGTTCAACAGCGCAAACAGTAAAGGCAGCCTGAAACCTAAAATGGAGCGTCGGCGGCTCGCCGACATTGCTCCAACCCATCAAGCTCTGTTAAATCGTGCCATTTAGCAACAAGCCATCGCCACGCCATTTTAAATTTTCAGGCTGCCTCAACTTACCCCCAAAGGCAGCCTGAAAACCCAAATCACCCCTCCCCAACAACTCTCTCACCATCCCCCATCATGCACTCCCACACTCCCCGCCCCCTATGGCAACTCCCCCTGCTCGTACTCGCCCTTGCCGCGCTGGTTTTCGCCGCCCTGCGCCTCGCCCTACGCGCCGCCTATCCGCACTATTTCGCCGATACCCACCTGCTGCCCGCCTTGCTCACAGGCGCGCGCTTTGACCTAAAACTCGCCGTTATCGCCCTTGCCCCTTGCCTGCTTGTGGTGGCTTGTGCCCACCCGCCGCGCCCGTGTGGCAACGGCATGGCTCGCCTTTGCGCTGCTGGTTGTGTTGCTCGGCTTGGGCATCGCCGATTTGGCATACTTTGGCGAAGTCAGCCGCCACATCGGCAGCGATTTGCTCAACATCGGCGGCGACATCGGCAGCATCATCGGCATCGCCTTCGGTTCGCGCCTTATTTACACGCTGGCTGCGCTGGCTGCCTTTGCCGCGCTGGCGTATTGCTGGCAACGCAGCGTTATCCGCATCGCCCGCGCGCCGATTAAAGGCAGCCTGAAAAGCATCATCCCGCAAAGCCTTGTTTTGCTGATGGGCTATGTGTTCCTTGCCCGCGGCATGGTGCTAACAGGCAAACCGCTGAACAGCATAGATGCCTTCAACGGCAACGGGCAAAGCCAAGCCAACCTCACGCTCAACGGCGCACTCGTTACCCTGCAAGCGCTCAACGACCGCCGCGCCGCCGCGCCGTTGCGCTATCTGGACGACGCCACCGCCCAGCGCATCGCCGCCGCGCATCCCCATCCCTTCCGTTATCAAACCAGCAATCCGCCCAGCCGCAAAAACGTAGTCATCATTTTGCTGGAAAGCTGGAGCTACAAATACATAGACGCGCTGGCAGGCAAAGGCTACCGCGCCACGCCACACATGGACGCGCTCATCGCCCAAAGCCAAGTGTGGACGAACTTCTACGCCGCAGGGCAGCGCAGCATCATCGGCATCCAAGCCAGCCTGACTTCCGTGCCCGCCCTGCCCAACCGCCAGCCCATCGGCTTCGGGCTAGAACTCAACAACATGAGCCGCATCGCCGAACTCGCGCAGCAACAAGGCTACCGCACCCTGATGCTGCAAACATCCAACCGCCGCTCATTCCACATCGACGGCGTAGCCAAAGCCATCGGCTTCCAAGAATACTACGGCAAAGAAGACGTACCCATCATCCGCGCCTACCCGCAAGACCCGCCGCCCTTTGGCTGGGACTACGACAGCCTGATGTATTTCGGCAAACAAATCAGCAGCAAGCCCGAACCCTTTTTCGCCTTCTTTTTCAGCGGCACCACCCACGAACCCTACGCCCGCAGCGGCAAAGAATTCGACACCCGCCCCCACGCCGAAACAGGTGAAAACGGCTTTCTTAACACCCTGCAATACAGCGATTGGTCGGTCGCCCAATTTATGCAATACGCCGCCCAGCAGCCGTGGCACAACAACACCATCTACATCTTTATGGCCGACCACACCCGCAACGAACCCATCCGCAGCGACAGCGTGCGCGAGCAATACCACATCCCGCTGATTGTGTACCACCCGCAATGGCAGCCTGAAAAACATCCCGAACTCGCCAGCCAATACGACATCCTGCCCACTCTAGCCGACTGGCTCGGCATCCAGCAGCCCGTGTACACCTTCGGGCGCAGCCTTGCCAACCGGCAAACACGCGCCAACGAACTGCCGCTGATGCTCAACCACGGCGACGATGCCTACATCCTCAGCTCCAACGGCATCGCCCCGCTCGCCCCAGGCAGCCTGAAAACGAATGCAATGAGTGTCGGCGAAGCCAAAACGCTAGACAGCAACGACAGCAGCGCATGGCAGCAAGATTGGCAATACGAGCAATGGCGCATCCAAACCGCCGACCAAAAACTACGCCATAACCAATGGGCGCAGTAAGCAGGCGATAAGGCAGCCTGAAAGTGGCGCATCGGCGGCTCGCCAATATTTCGCTGGCAACTTGCCAATAAGCGCAGCAAATAGTGCGTGAACCAGTTCACACACCCACACCCGCCCATTTGGTAACAAGCCATCGCTGCACCATTTATTAGCTTTTCAGGCTGCCTTTGCCCATCCCCAATCCAAAAAACGCCGCAGGTCGTCCTATTGACCTGCGGCGTTTGTTTACATCAGATGGACGGCGTTTGCCCGATGGCGGCAACGCTTGATTGCACAACGACAACCAAGGCAGCCTGAAACCCGCTTAAACATAGTCTTTCAGGCTGCCTAATGCGGCTTGCCAGTCGCTGGGGGCGATGCCGAAGGCGGCTTGGATTTTGCTGCAATCGAGGCGCGAGTTAGCGGGGCGGCGGGCGGGGGTGGGGTAGTCGGCGGTGGCGATGGCGTTGAGCGTGGGAATGCGCGGCAGCAGGTTTTGCTCGGCGGCGCGGCGGAAGATTTCGCCGGCAAAGCCGTGCCAGCTGGTGTAGGGGCTGCCTGAAAAGTGGTACACGCCGTATTCGACGGGCTGCCCTGCGGCGATGTGTCGGGCGATTTGGATGAGCGCGGCGGCGATGTCGCCTGCGTAGGTGGGCGCGCCGAATTGGTCGGCAACGATGCCGAGCGTGTCGCGTTCGCGTCCGAGCCGCAGCATGGTTTTCACGAAATTGTTACCGTGTTCGCCAAACACCCATGCAGTGCGCAAGACGATGGTGCGCGGGCAGGCGGCGAGCGCGGCGGTTTCGCCGTCCAGCTTGGTTTGCCCGTACACGCTTTGCGGGGCGGTGGAGTCGGTTTCGCGGTAGGGGGCTTCGCCTTTGCCGTCAAACACATAGTCGGTGGAGATGTGCAAAAACGCTGCGCTGATGGCTTGGGCGGCTTCGGCTAGGTGGCGTGTGCCGTCCACGTTGATGGCGCGGGCGAGTTCGGGCTCGCTTTCGGCTTTATCAACGGCGGTGTGGGCGGCGGCGTTGATGATGATGTGGGGGCGGTGAGTTTGGGCAGCCTGAAACACGGCGGCGCGGTCGGTGATGTCCAGCGTGTCGCGGTCGGCGGCGATGACGGTGGCGTCGGGCCGGGCTTGCAGTTGGCGCACGAGCTGGCTGCCGACTTGTCCGTTTGCGCCGGTGATGAGGTAGGTGGTCATGGGGTGCTCCTTTGGCGTGGGGGGCGTGGGGGTTAAAGGGGGAAGGTGTTTTCAACCTTGCGCGTTGCGCTGCGGTATACCCCTTTGGCTTTGCATAAGTTCGCATGGCTAAATCAAAGATTTAGATGCTCACTTATACCCAAATCAAAGATTTGGACAAAGGGGCAAGGCTGCCTATTATAAGGGGATGGCTGGGGCAGCCTGAAATTTATCGTGGGGCTGTGCGTTGGTTGCCAAGATGTCGTCGTGCTGCCAATGCTTCATGCGCGGATGGCAGTTGGGCAAGATTTTCAGACTGAGCTATGTGCTAAACATTGCGGGAAGCAAAAAGAATGGCACATTTCTCTGGGAACGTTGCATAAAAAATCGGGCAGCATGGCTACGCTACGAGAGTTTCGCCGTGCCGTTCGTTCATTGGTCGCCAGCAATGATTTGCCCGATTACCGACTGACTTATGATGATAAGAAAGATGTGTTGAGAGTGCGGAATCGGGATTGGTCTAAATTTCTCAAAAAATCACCATAGGCAGCCTGAAAATGGAATTTAGTGTTTTCAGGCTGCCTAAATGGGGTAACATCATTCAAGAGGTTTATATTCAGCTGGAAACTCATCTACCCCAATCGGTTGCCAATTATCTAAAATCTGATTTAAGAAATCGCGGTATTTTTGCTCAGGATGGAGTTCTAAAAACCGCTCGCAGGCTTGCTTGGCGTAAGCAAAACAAACACTCTCGGGAACATGAACTACCCAATCGGGTAAGTCAAATCCCCACACAAATTCAACACCTAGGAAATAATCTTCGGGATCTGGACTATTAAAATCTGGATAGGAACAATAAGTTCCTTCCACAAAAAATGTATCGCGCTCTACCAAGATACAATAAATTGCCTCTAAAAATACGCCATCATGGTAAAAAACACTAAAACAATATTTAATTGTTCTTTCTGGATTTTCCATATAATTGGTATTTGGATAAAAAAAAATCAAAATTATCTGGTTCTATTGGATTGTAAATAGGAATATCTTTATTCTGGATGCACATTATTTATCACTCCTGTGTTTTTATCTACATAAACCCTAAATTTTTCAAAAAATCACAATAGGCAGCCTGAAAAGCCTAAATTGAGAGTTTTCAGGCTGCCTAAATGGAGTAACATCATTCAAGAGGGTGATATTCAGCTGGAAACTCATCTACCCCAAGCGGTTGCCAATTATCTAAAATCTGATTTAAGAAATCGCGGTATTTTTGCTCAGGATGGAGTTCTAAAAACCGCTCGCAGGCTTTCTTGGCGTAAGCAAAACAAACTTTTTCGGGAACATAAACCGTCCATTCTGGGTCATCAAAGCCACTGGCAAATTCAATACCTAGAAAGTGATCCCTAGGATCTGGGCTATTAAAATCTGGATAGAAACAATAAGTTCCCTCTACAAAAAATGTATCATGCTTTGCTAGAATATAGTAAATTGCTTTTAAAAATACACCATCATTATAAAAGATGCTAAAACATAATTTTATAGTCCTGTCCGGATTATCCATAAAATGGTTTACCGAATAAAAAAAACTAAATGTGTCTGATTTTGTTGGATTGTATGATGGTAAATCTTCATTCTGGATGAACATTTCTAACTACTCCTGTGTTTTTATCTACATAAACTCTAAATTTAATACCATTAAAATATTCGCTGTATCGGTCTTTTCCTTGATTTGTGTATTTGTAATACCCTTTTGCAGCGGCTTTCTGCCCCCATTCCAATATATCTTTCATCCCCGCCTACGCGAGAATGACGGCAGTTGTTGCGTTTCAGGCTGCCGTTGGGGTTTTGCTAAGGTTTCAGGCTGCCTATTATGGCAACCGCTAAGGCAGCCTGAAACCCTAAAACCGCATCACAACAGCCGTTCAATCGGTAGCCATGATAAAAATTTGCTGAGGGCGCGTTTAAATAGGCTGGCTTGTGGTTCGGTGGTGGCGGGGGGCTGCTCGGGGTGGTCGGGGTCTTGCCATTGCACTTTGCCCTTGTCGCTTAGGGTTACGCGGTAGGCTTCGTGTTGGGCTTGTTGGTGCAGCTGCTGTTGCAAGGTTTGGGCAAGTTCGGGGCTTTGGATGACTACGCCCATTTCGGTGTTGAGCCGCGCGCTGCGGGGGTCTAAGTTGAACGAGCCGACGAACACGCGCTGTTTGTCGACGATAAAGGTTTTGGCGTGCAGGCTGGTGCCGGAATTGCCGGTTAGCCCGCGGTCTTTGAGCTTGCGTTTTTTGTCGTTGCTTTCGGCTTTGAGTTCGTAGAGTTCCACGCCTGCGCGTAGCAGGGGTTTGCGGTAGCGCATATAGCCTGAATGCACGGGGGCAACATCGGTGGCGGCGAGGGAGTTGGTGAGTATGGTGGTGTGGATGCCCGATTGGGTGATGGTTTGCATGATGTCTGCGCCTGTGCGCGTGGGCACGAAATAGGGGCTGACGAGATAGAGTTCGCGCTGGGGCGTGCCAAGGGCTTTTTGGATTTCACTCCACACGTTGACGCGCACTTTGCGGTCTAGGGCTTTGGCGGGGTCGTCGCTAACGAGCTGGATTTGGCTGGGGTAGTATTTCAGGCTGCCTTGGGGGGGCGGTTCGGGCGCGGGGTCGCTGCCGTTGGCGCTGAGCTGGACGTTGCCTTGGGCGATGCGGCGGGCGGTGGGCTTGATGATGGTTTCCAGCGGGTAGGCGGAGTCGCTGCGCCAATAGCGGTCAAATTCTTGCGAAATGCGGGTTACGATGCTGCCGCTCACTAAAACGTCCATATCGGCGAAGGTGGTTTTTTGCGCGCTGTCGGTGAGGTATTCGTCGCCGATGTTGCGCCCGCCGATGATGCTGGCGCGGTTGTCGGCGGTGAGGGTTTTGTTGTGCATACGGCGGTTTACGCGGGGGAAGTCGGCAAGGTAGCCCAGCGCGCGCCATTTGCGGATGAGAAAGGGGTTGAACAGGCGGATTTGGATGTTGGGATGGACGTTGAGCGCGGTGAGGATGTCGTCCGTGCCGTTGGTGTTGTTGTCGTCCAGCAAGAGGCGCACGCGCACCCCGCGCTGGGCGGCTTGGAGCAGCTTGCGCAGCAGCTGCTTGCCTGTGGTGTCGTTGTGCCAGATGTAGTATTGCGCGTCGATGGACACGCTGGCGTGGTCAATTAGGCTGGCGCGTAGGGCGTAGGCTTGGTTGGCTTGGTCGATGATGTGGGTGTGGGCGTTGAAAATCGGCTCATCAAGCTGCTGGGGCTTGGGTTCGGGCGGCGAGTTGGCGGGCGCGGGGTCGCTGTTGGGCGGGAGATTTAGCGCGCGTTCTAGCTGGGGGCTGTGAACGGTGGGGATGTAGATGGAGGGCTCGCGCTGGGCGAGGTCGGGGAGGGCTTGGCAGGCGGTAAGCAGGGGGAGCAGGAGGAGGGTGGATGTGGGGCGCATAAAAGGCAGCCTGAAAACGGTTGGCAAAAGTGCGCGTATTGTAGCAAAAGAGCAGCCTAAAATTGGGGTTCAGGCTGCTGAGAGATGCTGGATTTAAGAATGGGGAATTTGAATTTTAGCGTTTTTTGTGTTTTATATTTTATTTGTTGTGATTGTTCTTTAAGTCAGCAGGGTTAAATGAATAGTCATAAAAATAAATTTGCTTCCAAAACGGTAAGTCTATAACCGTAATATATTCCACAAATAAGCATTTATGCTGTTCACGAGCAACGTCTCTATCTCGTATAAATTGTTTTTTCTTTAACTCAATGGGGAAATCGTTTTTTTGGCGATTTAACCAATTGTTAATTGTTACATCTATTGCAAAATAAGATTTTCCATTTATTTTGAAATAGTTTCCTTTTTTTCCTGTACCCAAATAATAATGGGCGCAAGCTATTTCCGTTTTTTTATTTTTCTTATAGATATGGATAGCCATTTCTGGAAGAATATAAGTATCTAAAATTAAGTAAGAAATTTGCAATATAGTGCAAAATATTAAAAAATTTCCTGTTATTTTGGTAAAAGTACCTTCTTCATCTTCATCTGTATTTTTATCCATTGTTTTCTTTCAATGTTTGTTTTTTAAATTGTGTGAGTTAAATGAGTAAATCATATTAACTTATTTGTCAATGCACTAAAAATCTGCTTACCCCCCCCTTTTTTTTTTCAGGCTGCCGCTAGTCAATGAAATCATAAATATAATTAAACTCATTGTGAAGAAAATAAACTTTTACTTTTTTTATTTTGTAACAATACTTCTTTTTAACGCCCCAATCTTTATTTCTATTTAAGCTATTCTTATATTTAAAATAGGCAGGAGATTTGTCAATTATTAAATCTTCAATTCTAGCACTATAATTATCTATTTTGTAAATAGCCCCTCTACGTTGCGAACCTAAAAAATACAAGCATCCTATCTGTATATTTTTTGCTTCTCTGCTTTTCCAATAAGCGATGTCTTTTGGGATGGTTAGCAAAGCCATAAGATAGAGTGTGTATATAAGCAATACAATGCTAATTGCGATAAGTATAGAAGCGCGTATGTTGTCAATTATATCGGGCTTGCTTGTTTTCATAATTAGTAAAATTCATAACGATTGAGGTGTCATCATTTTTCAGGCTGCCTACTCTCGCCTACTGCTTGCGCGGCAAAAACTGCACCAAATACGTATTCTCTGGCAACAATGTTTTGCGTAGCGCGTGCCCTTGGATGATTTCCAGCGTGAGCGTTTTCAGGCTGCCTTGTTGCCATGCTTGTTTTTAAAGTATAGGAAGTAATTATATAAAATTCAGTAAATAAAATCATAAATATAACTAGAATCTTCATTTAAAAAATGAACAGGCACATATTTTACTTTGTAACAATAATTCTTCTCCCATATTTCATTATTACCATATAGGGCAGTGCCTCTATTCCTGTTTTTAAATTTTATAGATGCAGGAGAATCGGTAATCAATAAATCACCAAATAAACTTCCATTATATCCATTTATTCTATGTATAGGTCTATTTTTAAAATCATCTCCTACAAAATATAAGCAGCCTTCTTTTATATTATTAATATTTTTACTTTTAAAGTAGGCGATTTGGGGAGGGATAAGAAATAATGCTGAAAAATAAAACAATAATACTCCATTAATAATAATCGCAATAGCAAATATTCCTATTTGCACATTTTTTCTTATTTTGTTAATTAAATCTTGCTTATTATTTTCCATATTTAATTAAATCCTTGTGGTGTAATTGACTCAATTTTGGTAATTTCAGACTGCATACTATTGCCTACTGCTTGCGCGGCAAAAACTGCACCAAATACGTATTCTCTGGCAACAATGTTTTGCGTAGCGCGTGCCCTTGGATAATTTCCAGCGTGAGCGTTTTCAGGCTGCCTTGTTGCCATGCTTGTTGCACGATTTCTTGCGCGGCGGTTTCGTCGCTAGGGCGCAGGGCTTGCCAGATGCCGAGTTCGGCGATGTCTTGCAGCAGGGCGCTGGGGCTTTGGTAATCGAGCGTGAGGCTGATGGTGTCCACGATGGGGTCATAAAAATGATGTTCCAGCAGGGCATCGCCCAGGTCGTGCATATCTACCAGCGTGGGGGCGGGGCAGGGCAGTTGGTGGTCTTGCAGAATTTGGCGCAGCTCGGGCAGGCTTTGGTTGCCCAGATGGCTGAAAAAGAGCAGCCCGTTATCGTGCAGGGCTTGCGACCAGTTGGCGAGGGTGTCGCCGATGTTGTCGGCATGGTGCAGCATCAGGTTGCTCCACAGCATTTCGGCGCCGTTTTCAGGCAGCCTGAAAGCGGGCGATAGCTGGGTTTGCGGGATTTGCCCTTTGCCTGATATTTTGCCCAGCCAGCCGCTTTGGGCGCGGCGGCTTTGCGCGGCTTGTTGCAGCCATTTTTCGCGGTGGTCGTGTTCGCTGAATGTGGCGTGGGGATAGCGTGCGGCGAGCAGGCGGCGGCTGATGTCGTTGTCGGCGCCATGCAGCAGAATGGTTTTGGGTTCGCGGCGCAGCAGCAAAAGGCGGCTGTCCATTTGTTCGGCGATGTGGGCGTGGATGGGGAGCATGGTGGTTGTGCGGGTAAATAAAAAGCTGTGATTTTAGGCAGCCTGAAATGGAGGGGCAAGCAATGATGCGTTTCAGGCTGCCTGAACGCGGGGTTTGGGCTACAATGCGCCTTTCTGTAAACATCGCATTGAAAGGCGCATCATGTCGCAATCCATTATCAGCGTGATTGGCAAAGACCGCGTGGGCATCGTGTACAACGTATCCAAGCTGCTCGCGGAAAATCAAATCAATATTGTGAATATCAGCCAGCAGCTGATGGGCGAATTTTTCACCATGATTATTCTGGTGGACACCCGCCAATGCAGCAAAACGCCGCCGCAGCTGGCGGAGCTGTTTGCCGCAGAGGGCAAAAAATTATCGCTGGAAATCCGCATTCAAAACGAAGAGATTTTTCACGCCATGCACCGCATTTGAGCCATCGGGCAGCCTGAAACGGCAACCTGTTTTTAGGCTGCCTTATTGCAACCCCATCTTTCCCCAAAGGCAGCCTGAAAATGAAAAAAGCCCTGTTTGCCGCCTTGCTCGCCGCGTTGGGCGCAATCGCCAGCCCAGCCGCCCAAGCCGCGCCCTATCCGCCGCACGACATCATGAGCATCGTCCGGCTCGACCATATTGACATGCCGCTTGCCGACAAAGTGATGAGCGATTTGTATGACCACGCGGGCAACTATCCGCCGCGCTTTGACAACGATGCTGACCGGCAACGCGCCCAAGCCGAAGCCGCGCAGCTCAACCGCCTGTTTGCAGGCATCATCAAAGTGAAAGCCGTTACCCCGCAGCAGCCTGAAAAATACATCAACGTGCTCTACCGCCTCGCGCGGCTGAACGCGATGGCGCACAACATGGACATGCCCAACGCCGCCGCCCAAGCCGACCGCTATTTTCAAGAAATGATTAAGCTGTTGAACAACAAGCCCAAAGAAAAAGCCCGCGCCCAAGGCGAATACGGCGCGTTTTTGGTGGGCAGCAACCGCATCGACCGCGCCATGCCGCTGTTGCAGCAAGCGATTAAAGGCGGCGATACCAACGCCCATCTGCCGCTGGGCATGGCGTATCTGATGAAAGGCAGGCAAGCCGAAGCAGTGAAACATTTGCAAACCCATCAGAAAAATCACCCGCAAGACGAGCGCGCCCGCGTGCTGTTGGAAGCGATTGAAAAAGGCACGTTTAAAGTGCATCGCGTCAATCCCTGATTATTGCGGCAGCCTGAAACGGCGAAACCCACTTTCAGGCTGCCTGTCGCCATCTTTGTTTTATCCCAGCCAAAGGCAGCCTGAAACGGCGTAGCAACGGCTTTCAGGCTGCCTCTTTCACGGAAACTCCTATGAACACCCTACAATCCACCGAAATCCTAGAAACCATCCGCATGGTGTCCGACCAAAACTTCGACGTGCGCACCATCACCATCGGCATCGACCTGCACGACTGCATCTCGCCCGACATCCACACGCTCAACCAAAACATCTACAACAAAATCACCCGCATCGGCAAAGATTTGGTCGCCACCGCGCAGCATCTTTCCGCTAAATACGGCGTGCCGATTGTGAACCAGCGCATCTCGGTAACGCCCATCGCGCAAATCGCCGCCGCCACGGGTGCGGAAAGCTATGTGAGCATCGCGCAAACGCTTGACCGCGCCGCCAAAGCCATCGGCGTGTCGTTTATCGGCGGCTTTTCCGCGCTGGTGCAAAAAGGCATGTCGCCCGCCGACGAAGTGCTGATTCGCTCCATCCCCGAAGCGATGAAAACGACAGACATCGTGTGCAGCTCCATCAACATCGGCTCCACCCGCGCGGGTATCAATATGGATGCGGTGAAGCTGGCTGGCGAAATCATCAAGCAAACCGCCGACATCACGCCCGAAGGCTTCGGCTGCGCCAAAATCGTGGTGTTTTGCAACGCGGTGGAAGACAACCCGTTTATGGCGGGTGCGTTCCACGGCGCGGGCGAGGCAGACGCGGTGATTAACGTGGGCGTGTCGGGGCCGGGCGTGGTTCAGGCTGCCTTAAAAGATTGCGCCAGCCAAAATCTCACCGAAATCGCCGAAATCGTGAAAAAAACCGCGTTCAAAATCACCCGCGTGGGCGAGCTGATTGGGCAAGAAGCGGCGAAAATGCTCGGCATTCCGTTTGGCATTTTGGATTTATCGCTCGCGCCCACGCCTGCCATGGGCGACAGCGTGGCGCGGATTTTGGAAAGCATGGGCTTATCGGTGTGCGGCACGCACGGCACCACCGCCGCGCTGGCGTTGCTCAACGACGCAGTGAAAAAAGGCGGCATGATGGCTTCCAGCGCGGTGGGCGGGCTAAGCGGCGCGTTTATCCCCGTGTCGGAAGACGAAGGCATGATTGCCGCGGCGCAAAGCGGCGTGCTCACGCTGGACAAGCTGGAAGCGATGACCGCAGTTTGCTCGGTGGGCTTGGATATGGTTGCCGTGGCGGGCGATACCCCCGCCAGCACAATCGCAGGCATCATCGCCGACGAAGCCGCCATCGGCATGATTAACAGCAAAACCACCGCCGTGCGGATTATTCCCGTTACAGGCAAAGGCGTGGGCGAGCGCGTGGAATTTGGCGGGCTGCTGGGCTACGCGCCGATTATGCCGACCAAAGCAGGGAGCTGCGAAGCGTTTGTGAACCGAGGCGGGCGCATTCCCGCGCCTGTGCAGAGCATGAAAAACTGATTTGCTGCCAACCATCAGAGGCAGCCTGAAAATAGATTGACCGCGTTTTAGGCTGCCTTTTGACTAGGAGTAACACCGATGATTGTTTTGCCGATCGACACCTGCGAAATGTTCTGGCGCGCGTTTGCAGGCGAAGTGCCGCCCGCCGAGTTAGCGCAATGGATTTACGCGCACGATGCCGAGCTGGAAGCCCTGCTGCCCGATGATGTCTATCTGGATTTGATTTCGCTGGATTTCGCCGACAAATGGGCGTTGCACGAAGTTGAAAAACTGATGGGCGATTATGTGCAGCGCGACAGCCAAGCCTACCAACGCTTTGCAGACGGTGCGCCCATGCGCGAAGTGCTTCACTCTCTGCGGCGGCTTGCGGCGCAGCCCAACGATACCTTGGCGTTTGAACGCCTGCTGGATGGCGCGCAGCATTTCCCTTTTTTGTACGACTTGACGGACGAGATGCAAGACTGGTTTGCCGACGACTACCGCACGCCGCTTTCGCCCGAAAAGCAAGCCAAAATTCGCACCATCGCACAAAGTCTGCTGGACGACATCGCCGCCGAACGGATTGTGTTTGCCTTCACCACCCAAGGCGTGCTGTTTTGCGTGGACGAAAGGCAGCCTGAAAACGGGTAAAGCGGGTTTTCGGGCTGCCTCAAATGCTTATTCAAAAGCTGCTAAAAATAAAATGGCTAAGGCAGCCTGAAAAGGGATTTCCCCGTTTTCAGGCTGCCTTTTATAAATAGACAACGCAATCATTACCCCACCGATAATGCTCCCCGCTCCTCCTTTCGCCGCCCGCTTATACACCAACCCAAAACACACCATTCAGCATTTAGAACGATACCCCCTAACCAAAAAACCGTATCGTTGCCTAGCCGTCAAACCTATCTGCGGATATGGATGATTTTTATATAATCTTACGTTTCTTTACATCACAACACTGCCTGTAACCAGCCTAATAAACAGGGTTCGCAGGCATTTTTTAAAAAGGAACAACATCCATGCGCTCCAAACACCACCACAAAATCCGCACGCTCGCGCTGTGCCTTGCCGCGCTGCCCGCTGCCGCCTTTGCCGAAGATGGCAACACCGCAACCGAATTGGAAAACATTACCGTAACCGCCAAAAAACGCAGCCTGAAAACAGAAAACCGCAACAGCTACGGCGTGGGCGCGCTGCGCTCCACCACAGGCTTGGTGCTTTCACCGCGCGAAGTTCCGCAATCGGTAACCGTGCTGACTAAAAAGCAGCTTGAAGACCAAGGCATCATGCGCCTTGAAGATGCGCTGAAAACCGCCACAGGCATCAATGTATTCAAATCGGGCACGCGCACGCATTTTATGTCGCGCGGCTATTTTATTGAGCAGATTGAAGAAGACGGCATTGCCGCGCAAACTGGCTCACCAGGTGGCTTCGGTCTCGGCGGCCCCTCGGGCGACCCGACCACCGCCACCGACTTGGCGATGTATGACCGCGTAGAAATCGTGCGCGGCGCGGCAGGGCTAACGCAGGCGAACAACGAGCCGGGCGGAACGGTCAATCTCGTGCGTAAAAAACCGACCGTGCAAACGCAGATTTCCGCCGATCTTCTCGCCGACCGCTTCGGCAAAATCAACGGCGTGTTTGATGCTTCGGGCTCGCTCTCACCAGAAAACGGCCTGCGCGGACGCTTCGTTGGCTCGGTAACACGCAACAAAACTTTCCAAGAAGGCTCGCACGGCCGCGACTATATGCTGTACGGCATTTTGGAAAAAGACTTCGGCGACACAGGCAAGCTCACGTTAAGCGCAAGCCACCTTGACCAGATGAGCCGCCCCGACCCCGACGGCCTGCCGCTGTTTGCCGATGGCAGTGGCTTTGAGCGCAAACGCTATTTGGGCGCAGATTGGAACACCGAACGTCAGAAAAAAGACACGCTGTTTGCCGAATACGAACACTATTTCAACGACAACTGGAAACTGGACAGCAAACTAGACTGGCGCAAAACACGCGGTTATAAAGAGTATTACACGCTGGGCGGCGGCAACCGTGGCATCGGCGCAGACAACCTTGCTGGGAACAACAGCTTTGACCGCTACGACAGCAGCAGCCGTCTGTTCACCTTTCAAAACAACCTTACTGGTCGCTTCCAAGCCTTTGGTCGCAGCCACGACATCTTTTTCGCCCACACTTTCGCGCAAGAAAAAGACACCTCGCTTAACCGCTGGCCTGCAAGCGATCGCCGCAAATTTAATGTAAACACATTCAACGGCAGCGAAATCGCCAAACCCGATTGGGACGCAGCGGGAAACAGCGCACGCGGCGGCGAAGGCCGTTACAAAACCCATTCTTTCGGCGCAGGTTTCCGTATCAACCCGCTAGACAATCTGCACATTATTGTAGGCGGTCGTTATACCCGCTGGTATCGCGCCCTTGACTGGGACAGAAACCTCAAAGACCGCACTCCCGCCACCACGCAGGAGCTCAAACGCAACCGCTTTGTGCCCTACGCAGGCATCACGTTTGACCTGACACCTAACCAAAGCCTGTATGCCGCCTACACCTCCATTTTCAAACAAACCATGAACCGCCGCGCTGACGACAGCCTGCTGCCGCCGATTATGGGCAAAAACTACGAAATCGGCTGGAAAGGCACATGGAACGGAGGCCGCCTGAACACATCACTCGCCGCCTACCTCACCGACAAAGACAACAACAACCAGCGCGTCAACCCGCCTGCAGGCAGCGGTCGCCAAGCCTATTGGACTTCGCTTGACCAGCGCAGCAAAGGTGTGGAAGCTGAAATTTCAGGCAGCATCACCGACCGCTGGAACATCTTTGCTGGCTACACCTTCAATCGCAGCACCAACCGCAACACCATTCAGGAAAACATCGCCAGCAGGCAGGCGGGCTACAATTTCAGCAGCCACACGCCCAAGCATATGTTCCGCCTTTACACCAGCTACACGCTGCCCTTTGACAGCGACAAATGGACAGTTGGTCTCGGCATCAACAGCAGCAGCAAATCCAGCACCAGCGGCGGCACCATCCGCCAAGGCGGCTACACCGTGTGGAACGCCAATCTGCAATACCGCCCCACCAAGCAGATACAGTTGAGCCTTGCTGTGAACAACCTCACCGATAAACGCTACTATGCCAACCAATACAGCCGCAGCTTTAATAGCGGCAATTTCTACGGCGAACCGCGCAACGTGCTGCTTGGTTTTAAATGGAAAATGTAAGGTGGTTTGATTTAAACCCGATAAGGCAGCCTGAAAACGCTTTTCAGGCTGCCTTTGGTGTGTCAGAAAGATTTGGCAACCGCTAAATCCGCCCAAACATCGTCATTCCTGTACAGGCGGAAATGACGATATAGATGATTTCAGCCTACCGAAAGGAAAAAATGGCATTACTCAAACAATTCCTCCACCTCGCCCGCCCGTTTTGGGGTGGCAAAACCCAATGGCGCGAGTGGCTGCTGCTTGCGTCTATCATCGGCTTCACGCTGTTTTCCATTTTCATGAGCGTGAAAATCGCCGCGTGGGACAAGCGTTTTTATGACGCGCTCGCCACGTTCAACGGCAAAGCCATGCCCGCGCTGATTGTGGAATACTGCGGCTATATGGGGCTAATTATCGGCTGCATCGTCTGCGGCGACTGGCTGCAAAAACGGCTGGTTTTCCGCTGGCGCACCCACCTCACCGAACGCTTCCAGCAAAACTGGCTCGGCGGCCACAAACACTACCGCCTGCAACTGGCCGGCGAGCCCGACAACCCCGACCAGCGCATCGCCGACGACATCTACCAGCTTGCCGACAAAAGCATCGTGCTGTTTCGTTCGTTTATCAACAACATCGCCAAATTCAGCGCGTTTGTCGGCGTATTGTGGGGCTTGTCGGGCGTGCAGCATTTCACGCTTTGGGAGCACGGCTTTACCGTGCGTGGCTATCTGGTGTGGGTGGCGCTGGCGTATTCCGCCGCCAGCACGCTACTTGCCCATCTGGTCGGGCGCAAACTCAAAGACCTCAACATCGACCGCCAGCACCGCGAAGCCGACTACCGCGCCGCCCTGTTGCGCGTGCGCGACCATGCCGAGCAGGTGGCGTTTTATCAGGGCGCAGATGCCGAACAAGGCCGCCTGCAACAGCGCTACCGCCGCATTCTCGACAACTGGCGCAGGCTCACCAACTGCGAATTCCGCCAAGAAACCTTTTGGGCGGCGTATGTGCGCATCAGCATTTTCATCCCCATCATCGCCACCCTGCCGATGTATCTCGCCAAAACGCTCACCTTCGGCGACATGATGCAGACGCGCACCTCCTTCGCCCGCGTGCAGGACAGCTTCGGCTGGTTCACCGACTCCTACCGCCGCCTCGTCGAATGGGCGGCGGTGGTGGAACGCCTAGGCGGCTTTCAGGCTGCCTTGGACAGGGCGGACGGGCAGCCTGAAAACGCCCACCCCAACAGTCCGTCCGTCCCCTCTCACGCTTACGGGGGAGGGCTGGGGTGGGGGCAGACACCTGAAACCTCCGCCCATTCCGTTTCTACCGAACCCGCACCCCCTCCCGAATCTTCCTCCACGCAGGAGCAGGTTTCAGACGCCTCCAAAGGCAGCCTGAAAGCCGCCGTAGGTCGGATTCTTGAATCCGACGCAACCCAAAGGCAGCCTGAAACCGCCCATCCCATCAGCCCATCTGCTCCCTCTTCCGCTTGCGGGGGAGGGCTGGGGTGGGGGCAACCTGCCGAGCCGCAGCCGTCCGAACCCCGCCCCGCCCTTATCCTCGCCCAAACCACCGTCCACACCCCCGCAGGACGCGCCATGCTGCGCCCCGTCAGCCTCACCGCCGCCGCGCCCGAATGGCTGCTGCTCGAAGGCAAAAGCGGCATCGGCAAGTCCACGCTCCTGCGCGTGCTCGCCGGCTTGTGGCCGTATTACGGCGGGCAGTACCGCATCGAAGGCAGCCGCCTGTTCCTGCCGCAACGCCCCTACCTGCCCTACGGCAGCCTGCGCGACACCGTCAGCTATCCGCACCCTTGCCGCCTTGCCGACAGCGTTTTGCACGACATTTTGCAACAGGTCGGCTTAGGCAGCCTGAAAAACCGTTTGGACGAAGCGTCCGAATGGCACAGCCGCCTCTCCGGCGGCGAACAGCAACGTCTCAGCCTCGCCCGCGCCCTCGCCGCCCGCCCGTCCATCCTGTTTCTCGACGAAGCCACCAACCAGCTCGACGACCAAGCCTCGCTGGCCCTGATGCAGATGCTGAAAACCGCGCTGCCCGACACGCTGGTGGTCGGCATCAGCCACCAAAGCGGCGTGAAGGCGCTGTTTGACCGCAGCATTCGGCTGCAACAGGCAGAGGCAGGCTGAAACGCCGTTCAATTTCAAAACCTGCAAACTCGTTTTGTCTTCGCAAAAGCCTGTACACTCGTTTTGGCTTCGCCGAAACTCACTTCGTTCGTTTTCAGGCTGCCTCAAACGCCCATTCAAACTATAATTCGCCTATCCCGCGCATTTGCCGCAGCCGTTTATCCCATCCACAGTCCACAAAGGAAACCGCCATGTCCGCCCCCCGCTCCGTCTTCTTCGTCTCCGACCGCACCGGTCTCACCTCCGAAAACATGGGCAACGCCCTGCTGGAACAATTTAGCGAACTTGCGTTCAAGCGCAGCACCCATCCCTTTATTGACAGCCCCGAAAAAGCCCACGCCCTTGTTGCGCAAATCAACGCCACCGCCGAGCGCGAGAACATTCATCCGCTGGTGTTTTCCAGCGTGGTCAACAACGAAATCCGCGCCATCGTCAAAACCGCCACCGCTGCCCATTTCAGCTTTTTTGATGCTTTTTTGGGGCAGCTAGAACAAGAGCTAGACAAACCCGCCCGCCACACCGTGCGCAGCCGCGCCGACGACGTAGTCCGCTACGATGCCCGCATGGAAGCCGTCAATTTCGCCCTAAACCACGACGACGGCGTGTCCGACCGCGAGCTGCAAGAAGCCGATGTGATTCTGCTGGGCGTATCGCGCAGCGGCAAAACCCCCACCTGCCTGTATCTCGCCCTGCAATACGGCATCCGCGCCGCCAACTACCCGCTCACGCCAGACGACCTAGACAGCGACGACCTACCGCGCATGGTCAAACCCTATCGCAGCAAACTATTCGGGCTCACCATAGAACCCAGCCGCCTGCACCACATCCGCCAAGAACGCCGCCCCAATTCCACCTACGCCCACCTCAACACCTGCAAACAAGAAATCGCCGACGCGCAAGCCATCTACCGCCGCCACGCCATCCCATTTGCCAACACCACGCATAAATCCGTGGAAGAACTTGCCGTGGAAATTCTGCAAGCGTGCAAACTGAAACGGCGGTTTTAACCCAGCCAGCCTTGTAAACAGAGGCAGCCTGAAAATGAGTACAACCTTGCCTGATGGATTTTCAGGCTGCCTCTATGGCAACCAAGGCAGCTTGAAAATGTAATACAACGTTGCTCCAACTATTACCATCTCCACATCAGTTTGCTTTGGACTACGCCAAACCATGTTTCAGGCTGCCTCCAATAGTTTGCAAACCCCCCATCCTCAAAACTATAGTCGCTCCAATTAAGTCTTATACAAGGCGGCGAGCCGCAGATAGTACAAGTAGTACAGCAAGGCGAGCCAACGCTGTATAAGGCTTAATTGGAGCGACTATAAGCAAATTCAGTAACCCAATGGAGCAACAACGGCTCGTCGCCAAATCAAACCCAAGCCAAATAAACCACGCTTGCCCACCAAGCCCATAGACCGCCAACCACAAAATAGGCAGCCTGAAAACACGCCCAGCCTCACTAACCCCACTTTCAGGCTGCCTCAACCCCACCACCCCACCATGTCCAAAAAAATCCCCATCTCCGTGCTTATCCTGCTGCACGACAACGCAGGCAACGTACTTCTGTTTAACCGCCTCAACCCCGACGGCTTTTGGCAATCCATCACAGGCAGCCTGAACACGCCCAACGAACCCCCGTTTCAGGCTGCCTTGCGCGAAGTCGCCGAAGAAACAGGTTTCAGGCTGCATCCGAACCAACTGCGCGACTGGCATCGCAGCGTAGAATACGAAATCTACCCCCATTGGCGACACCGCTACCCCGCAGGCATCACCCGCAACACCGAGCATTGGTTCTCCGCCCAAATCCCCGCAGGCAGCGCGCCCATATTAAGCGAACATTCCGCCTACGCATGGCTGCCCGCGCGGGAAGCCGCCGACAAAGTGTTCTCGCCGTCCAACCGCGAAATCATCCTTGAATGGCTCGCCCAATTTGAGGCAGCCTGAAAAAGCAAAATCGCTTGGCGTTTTACCCAATGATTTTTGCTGAATAGATTGTTTTTCAGGCTGCCTAATCGTGCGAACAAAGGCAGCCTGAAATTTAAAATGGAGCGAGCGACGGCTCGCCGACATCTTGGCAATCCACCCCACCCAATTCAACACACGCTTGGCGACAAGCCATTGCCACGCCCACTTTCAGACTGCCTTAATCGTGTAAACAAAGGCAGCCTGAAAAAATATGCAAAGCGCATAGCACAATTTCTTAACACACTTTAAAATACGCCCTTTTTTGCGCCCCAAACTCCCACACGAAAGCCCATCAACATGAAAAACAGAGTCAAAAATATCCACTTCGTCGGCATCGGCGGTTCAGGCATGTGCGGCATCGCCGAAGTGCTACACAATCTAGGCTTTAACGTGTCGGGGTCAGACCAAGCGCAAAGCGCCACCACGCGCCATCTCAGCAGCCTCGGCGTGCGCGTATTCCCTGGGCACACCGCCGAGCACATTGACGGCGCAGAAGTGGTGGTCGCCTCCACCGCCATCAAGCAAGACAATCCCGAAATTCAGGCTGCCATCGCCCGCCATATTCCCGTTATCCCCCGCGCCATGATGTTGGCAGAAATCATGCGCTTTCGCGAAAGCATCGCCATCGCAGGCACGCACGGCAAAACCACCACCACCAGTCTCACCGCATCCATTTTGGGCGCAGCAGGGCTAGACCCCACCTTCATCATCGGCGGCAAACTCACCGCCGCAGGCACCAACGCCAAGCTGGGCAAAGGCACATGGATGGTTGCCGAAGCCGACGAAAGCGATGCATCGTTTTTATATCTATCGCCCGTGTTCACCGTCATCACCAATATCGACGAAGACCACATGGACACCTACAACCACGATGCCGACAAACTGCGCCAAGCGTTTATTGACTTCGTGCACCGCATGCCGTTTTACGGCAAAGCCTTTTTGTGCATAGATAGCGCCAATGTTCGCGCCATCCTGCCCAAAATCCAAAAACCCTTCGCCACCTACGCCATCGACGACGAAACCGCCGACCTCTGGGCAAGCAACGTGCGCACCCACGACGCGCAAATGCAGTTCACTGTAAACCGCAAACACGCCGATAACAGCGTGCAAACATTTGATGTAACGCTCAACTGCGCAGGGCGACACAACGTGCTCAACGCGCTCGCCAGCATCGGCGTGGCACTAGAATGCAAAGCTCCTGTTGAAGCCATCCAACAAGGCTTGGCAACCTTTGGCGGAGTAGGGCGCCGCTTCCAAAGCTACGGCGAAATCAACCTACCCCAAGGCGGCAAAGCGCTCGTTATCGACGATTACGGGCATCACCCCGTGGAAATGCAAGCCACGTTGTCCGCCGCGCGCGGCGCGTTCCCCAATAACCGCCTAGTGCTTGCCTTCCAGCCGCATCGCTACACCCGCACCCGCGATTTGTTTGAAGATTTTGTTACCATTCTCAACAGCGTGGACGCGCTTGTTTTAACCGATGTTTACGCCGCAGGCGAAGAGCCGATTGTCGCCGCCGATAGCCGCGCGCTCACCCGCGCCGTGCGCGTGCATGGCAAGCTGGAACCCATCTACTGCGCCGATGTGAACGCCGTGCCCGAAACCCTGTTGCACAACGTGTTGCAAGACGGCGATGTGGTGCTCACCATGGGCGCGGGCAGCATCAACCGCGTGGCGCAAGGCTTGGTGGATTTGGCGCAGCAAAAGGCAGCCTGAAATAAAATATATGGAACGGCGACGGCTCGTCGCCAAAATAGCCAAAACATAAAGGCAGCCTGAAACATCGTTTAGCAAGTAGGGTATGTGGCTTCGCCACGCACCACCGCAAACACTCCACCATCACCATCGTTACAAACACTCAAGGCAGCCTGAAAACAAATAAACCCCACCCCAAAGGCAGCCTGAAACTCACCCCCGCAGCAAGAAAGCCCCATCCATCATGCAATCACCCCAATCCTTCGGCAAAATCGCCGTCCTAATGGGCGGCTTCTCATCAGAACGCGAAATCTCCCTTGCCAGCGGCAAAGCCATCCTCGCCGCCCTGCAAAGCAAAGGCATTGATGCCCACCCGTTTGACCCCGCCGAAACCAACCTCGCCGAACTTAAAACCCAAGGTTTTCAAGCTGCCTTTAACATCCTACACGGCACCTACGGCGAAGACGGCACCGTGCAAGGCGCGCTCGAAGCGCTCGGCATCCCCTACACAGGCTGCGGCGTGCTCGCCTCCGCGCTCGGCATGGATAAATACCGCTGCAAACTCATCTGGCAGGCACTCGGCTTGCCCATCCCCGCCTTTGCCGTATTGCACGACGATAGCGACTTCACCGCCGTAGAACAACAACTTGGCTTACCCCTGTTTATCAAACCCGCCGCCGAAGGCAGCAGCGTAGGCGTGCACAAAGTCTGCCAAGCAGGCGAACTCGCCCAAATCTACCGCCAACTGCGCCGCGAAAACCTACACGGCGAAATCCTTGCCGAACAATTTATGTCGGGCGGCGAATACACCTGCGGCGTGCTCAACCAACAAGCCCTGCCCAGCATCCGCATCATCCCGCAAAACGATTTTTACGACTGGGAAGCCAAATACCAACGCAACGACACCGTTTACCTTTGCCCCTCCGATTTAAGCGCAGAGGATGAGCAGCTTATGCAAAGCCTCGCCCGGCAAGCCTTTGCCGCCATCGGCGGCGGCAACACCTGCGGGCGCGTGGATTTTCTGAAAGACGCAGCGGGCAAAATCTATATCTTAGAAGTCAACACCCTCCCCGGCATGACCGGCCACAGCCTCATCCCCAAAGCCGCGCAACAAAAAGGCATCGGATTTGCCGATTTATGCGTTGCCATTTTGCAAACCGCGTTCAGCAAATAGGAAGCCGCCGTGAGATTTTTGCTTTACCTGACGCTCCTATTCCTGCTGATGACAGGCGGCATTTGGCTCTCACGCCAGCCCTATTTTCAAATCGCCGAAATCACCATCGTTACTCCCGATGGTTCAGAAAAACTGCACCATGCCGATAAAAAACGGCTGTTTGAAACCATGCGCCCCTATTTAACAGGCAGCTTTTTCAACGTAAACCTACACGAAGCCCAACGCGCCGCCAGCAAATTAGACTGGGTGCGCAGCGTGAAAATTGACCGCATTCCCCCCGCCCAAATCAAAGTAACCATAGACGAATACGAACCCGCCGCCCGCTGGATACGCAACGGCGAGCAAGCGGGGCTGGTCTCCACCAAAGGCGAGGTGTTTCAGGCTGCCTATGCCGAAGAATTGCCCGAGTTTGACGGCGATGTGAACGAACAAAAAGTGATGTTTGAACAATACGAAAATTTTAATAATCAACTCAAACCTTTGCGATTAAGGATTATCCGTTTACAATATAGCCCGCGCGGTGCATGGTCGATGATGCTCAACAACGGCATAGAAGTTCGCCTCGGCAAAGACGAAACCAGCACACGCATGGCGCGGTTTGTGCAATCGTTTCCCCGCTATTTGCAAGCCAGAGCGCAATATATTGATTATGTGGATATGCGCTATCAAGACGCATTTGCCACACGGCTGCGCTCCGATGCCCCGCCGCCCGAGCCCAATATTGAAGACATGATGCTGGATGATGAACTTATCACTGCCCCCAGCAATCAATCTTCCCCCAAACAAAGCGATAAACCCAAGAAAAACATCGCCAAAATTCAAGCAAAAACCAAACCCAAAAAACAATAAACTGGAACAAAAATATGGCTGAAAATAAGCAATACGTTAGCGCACTAGATGTCGGTACATCAAAAGTCATCGCCTTAATTGGCGAAGTGGTGGCGGATGAAATCAACATCGTAGGTATGGGATTAGCCGAATCTCGCGGCTTAAAAGCAGGCATGGTTACCAACATTGATGCCACTGCCCAAGCCATCCATCAAGCAATGAGTGAAGCCGAGCGCATGGCGGAATGCAAAATTACCAGTGTGGTAACAGGCATATCAGGCAACCACATTCGCAGCCTTAATTCGCAAGGCGTGGTCAAAATCAAAGACGGCGAAGTAACCAAAGCCGACATTGAACGCGCCAAAGACACCGCCAAAGCGGTGAACATCCCCCCCGACCACCAAATTTTGCACACCGTGGTGCAAGAATACATCATCGACAACCAACCGGGCGTGCGCGAGCCCATTGGCATGAGTGGCGTGCGCTTGGATACGCGCGTGCACATCATCACAGGCGCAGTAACTGCCTTGCAAAACGTGCAAAAATGCATTGAGCGCTGTGGCTTGAAAGTAGACGAAATCATGCTGCAACCGCTGGTTTCCGCCGATGCGGTGCTCACCGAAGACGAAAAAGAACTGGGCGTTTGCGTGATTGACATCGGCGGTGGCACAACCGACATCGCCGTTTACACCAACGGCGCGATTCGCCACACCGCCGTTATCCCGATTGCGGGCGATTTGATTACCCGCGATTTGGCGCAAGCCCTGCGCACGCCTTACACCGCTGCCGAGCGCATCAAAATTTTCCACGGCGTGGCTTTGGAAAACTTGGAAGGCTTGGATGAAATGGTGGAAGTGCCCAGCGTGGGCGACCGTTTGCCACGCCAAATCTCGCGCCGCACGCTCGCCAGCGTGATTGGACCGCGCGTGGAAGAAATTTTGGAGCTCACGTTAAACGAACTGCGCCGTGCGGGCTTCCCCGAAGAAGTTTTAACTTCGGGCATCGTGCTGACAGGCGGCGCATCTTTGCTGCGTGGTGTGGTGGAACTGGCAGAAGATGTGTTCAACTTGCCCGCGCGCATTGGCGTGCCGCAAGAAGTGGGCACCTTATCCGACCGCATCCGCAATCCGCGCTATGCCACGGTAATCGGCTTGCTGCACGCCGCGAAAAAACGCGCCCAGCAAAACGGCATCAGCGCGGGTAAACCCAATCGCCGCACCAGCAACACCGTTGCCGAGAAGCCCGTTATCAGCAAAAACGAAAAACGCCCCACGCCCTCGCCACGCGAAGACAACGAACCCAATGATTTGCTGCTGCCGCCCGAGCCGATACCGCGCAAGCCAAGCTGGATAAGCAGAACGATTAATTGGATGAAAAACAATCTCTAATCTTTTTTCAGGCTGCCTATCCCCGTTTGAAACCGCATGAGGCAGCCTGAAAATCCATTTTCACAATAACGACAAGCGCATTTTGGAGCTTAACTCTATGAACAACCATTCTGTTTACAACTTAGCCGAAGGCAACACCGGACCCGCCGTGATTAAAGTCATCGGGGTGGGCGGCGGCGGTTGCAATGCCATCAACAACATGATTGACAACCCGATTCAGGGCGTGGAATACATCAGCGCGAACACCGATGCCCAATCATTGGCAAACAACAACGCCGCCAACAAAATCCAGCTCGGTGCCAGTTTGACGCGCGGCTTGGGCGCGGGCGCAAACCCCGATGTGGGGCGCGATGCCGCGTTGGAAGACCGCGAGGCGATTTCCGCAGCCATCAGCGGCGCGAACATGTTGTTCATCACCACAGGCATGGGCGGCGGCACAGGCACAGGTGCAGCCCCTGTGATTGCCGAAATCGCCAAAGAAATGGGCATTTTGACCGTTGCCGTGGTAACGCGCCCGTTCAAACACGAAGGCAAACGCGGCATTGTGGCGCAGCAAGGCATTGATTTGTTGAAACAACATGTGGATTCTTTAATTGTTGTGCCCAATGATAAATTGCTCACCGCGTTGGGCAAGGGCGTTACCGTGCGCGAGGCGTTCCGCGCGGCAAACAACGTGCTGCGCAACGGCGTGGCGGGCATTTCCGAGATGATTACCAGCCCAGGTTTGATTAACTTGGACTTTGCCGATGTGAAAAACATGATGAGCATCACAGGCATGGCGATGATGGGCATCGGCGAATCCAAAGGCACAGACCGCGCCCGCATCGCCGTGGAGCAAGCCATTTCCAGCCCCTTGCTGGACGATGTGAGCCTGAGCGGCGCGCGCGGCGTGTTGGTGAACATTACCACCGCGCCCGATGCGTTTATTTTGGACGAATACGAAGAAATCATGGCGGTGGTGAACGAATACGCTTCGCCCGATGCCGAGCTGAAATTCGGTACTGCCGAAGATGAATCCATGGCAGAAGATGTGATTCGCATCACCATTATCGCCACGGGTTTGAAAGAGAAAAACGAATCCAGCTTAACCACGCACCGCCATGCGGCTGCGCCCGTTGAGCCTGATTACAGTCACAAAATGAACAGCATTTTCCGTTCGGCGCGCGATGTGCACAGCGCGAATTTGGTGGCGGCGGATTTTGCCAGCCAATCGGTGATTGATGATTTTGAAACGCCTGCGGTGCTGCGCCGTCGCGGCGGGGGCAACAAGCCCGAATAATCATTAGGGCGTGTTGACAATCAACATTTTGGCGGCTTTTTCGCCCTAAAACGGCATCTGCTGCGTTAAAAATACTCGCCTATGGACAACGTAGGCTCGCATTTTTGCCTTGCATCTGCCATTTTATGATGCAAAATCCGCTGCAAAAGTTGAATGCCGACACGCCCTGGGGCAGCCTGAAAACGTGTTTTCCGTTTTCAGGCTGCCTATGAGAGTAGTGAATACAGGTTCGAACGTGCAATGAAAGGACGTTACCATGCAAGACACGCAATATTTGGATAAATTCCAAGCCATGCAGTTGGCGGCGATTTTGATTTCCGCCAAATCCAGCGCACAAGACGACGCGGAATTAACCCACCGCCTGTTTACGCTGGCGGAGCAAATTCGCAAAAAAGACCAAGAAGCCGTGCGCGCTTTGATTGGCAATCCGAAATTGGGTTGTTGATTAAATGACAACGCGAACAAGAAAAGGCAGCCTGAAACGGGATTTTCAGGCTGCCTTTGGTTTTGTGAAGTTTTGGCAAACAACGGCTGTATCCACCTCCGTCATTCCCGCCTGAGCTGGAATGGCGGCATCTATGTCTTTCAGGCTGCCTCGGGGCTTGGCAAAGGTTTCTATTTTGTTATGCGCTGCCGCTTTGCTTCGCTTCCAGCATTTCCCAGCGTTCCAATTTCTCCAACAACGCCAGCTCGATTTCTTCCGCGCGCGCTTGCAATGCGCCTGCTTGTTCGTAGTCCTTAAAGATGTCGGGATGGGAAAGCGCGGCGTTGATTTCGGCCTGCTCGGCTTCCAGCGCGGCGATTTCGTCGGGCAGTGCGTCCAGTTCGCGCTGTTCTTTGTACGATAGTTTCACCGTGCGGTTGGCTTTGGGTTTTTCTTTTTCAGGCTGCTTTTCCTGCGCGGCGGCGGGGGCAGCCTGAATTTTGCTTTCGCGCGCTTTGGCGTCCACATAATCCTGATAGCCGCCGATGTATTCTTTCAGGCTGCCGTTGCCCTCGAACACTATGCTTTGCGTGATGACGTTGTCTAGAAACATACGGTCGTGGCTGACGAGGAACACCGTGCCCGTGTAGTCGCGCAGCAGGTCTTCCAGCAATTCTTGCGTGTCGATGTCCAAGTCGTTGGTGGGCTCGTCTAGCACCAAAATATTGGCGGTGCGGGTGAACAGCTTGGCAAGCAGCAGGCGGTTGCGCTCGCCGCCTGATAGCGAGGACACGGGCGATTGGGCGCGGGCGGGGTGGAATAAAAAGTCTTCCAAGTAGCTCATCACATGGCGTTTTTTGCCGCCGATTTCCACAAAATCGTTGCCTTGCCCGATGGTGTAGAACACGGTGTCTTGCTCGTTTAACGCGCTGCGAAATTGGTCAAAATAGGCGACTTCTTGCTTGCTGCCGATGCGGATTTTGCCACGCGTAGGCTGCAATTCGCCGAGGATGAGTTTGAGAAAGGTGGTTTTGCCGATGCCGTTGGCGCCGATTAAGCCGATTTTGTCGCCGCGTTGGATGATAGCGGAAAAGTCGTTCATAATCAGTTTGTTGTCGTATTGGAACGAGGCGTGTTCCAGCTCGACGACGATTTTGCCGCTTTTTTCGCCCGCGTTAAGCTGGAACGACACTTGCCCTTGCCGCTCGCGGCGGGCGGCGCGTTGTTTTCGCAATTCTTCCAAGCGTTTAACGCGCCCTTCGTTGCGGGTGCGGCGCGCTTCTATGCCTTTGCGTATCCATGCTTCTTCTTGCGCGTGAAATTTGTCAAACAGGCGGTTGTGTTCGGCTTCTACGGCGAGTTCTTGCGCTTTTTTCTCGCTGTATTTGGCGAAGCTGCCGTCATACGAGCGCAGCGTGCCGCGGTCCAGTTCGACGATGCGGGTGGCGATGTTGTCCAAAAAGCGGCGGTCGTGGGTGATGACGATGAGGCTGCCTGAAAAGCCGCGCAGCAGGTTTTCCAGCCAGATAATCGCGTCGATGTCTAGGTGGTTGGTGGGTTCGTCCAGCAGCAATA